>CAVTRK010000004.1:0-47903 GCA_963737095.1 uncultured Acidobacteriota bacterium | reverse complement strand
TTTCCAGCTTTCGATTTGCCGCCGCCTCTTCATTTCCCTCTTCGGTGGAATCTCCTGGGCCATCGCAACAGGTTTTTATCTCAGCGAAAAAGCTGCATGATTCATCAGATTTTTACTGCGGTGTGACGCTTCGCCTCCTATTGCAGCGATAAGAACTACATCTGGAGGTAGGTCGATGAAAAAGTTGTTTGCAATTGCATGTGCCATCCTTGTGTCCTCGTGTGCGGCTAGCGCCCAGCAGACATGGGGTCAAAATGGTACCCGTTATCGTCACGTGCTGTTGATTAGTGTGGACGGCATGCACGAGGTGGATCTATTGAACTGCGAAAAAGGTCTAAGCACCGTCAACGATGGCGAACCATATTGTCCGAACATGACGGCCGTGGCCAATCACGCGGTCAATTACGTGGCCGCCAGCACGTCAAAGCCGTCCGATTCGTTTCCCGGGCTGATGGCGATCGTCACGGGCGGCACTCCCAGAACAATGGGCGTGTATTACGACGTCTCCTATGACCGGTCGCTGGATGCGCCTGCCAAGACCACCGGTAACGGCGTTGCAGCAGGACCATGCACACCCAACGCGGCTCCTACGGGAACAACGGCAGAATATGAGGAGGGCATTGACCGCGATCAAACCAAGCTGAACGGCGGCGCCCCCGGGGCAGGACTCACCGATGGCGGAATCGCCTCAATCGATCCCAAGCGCCTGCCACGCGACCCGCGCTATGGCTGCCAGCCTGTCTACCCGTGGAACTTTGTTCGTGTGAACACGGTCTTTGGAGTGATTCACAAAGCGGGGGGATTTACCGCCTGGTCTGATAAGCATCCGGCGTACTCGTCGGTTTCCGGCCCGGGCACCGGCACCAACATTGACGATTTCTACGGGCCAGAAATCAATTCCACCGTCATCGGCTTGCCGGGGGTGACGACGCCGGGCGGCATGTCTTGCGTCAACGTACCGGATCCCTCGCAAATCGGCGCGTGGACTGACAGCTTTAAAAACATCCAGTGCTACGACACGCTGAAGGTGCATGCGATTCTGAGCGAAATCGCCGGCAAAAACCATGATGGTCATGGGAGTCAGCCAGTACCCGCCATCTTTGGAATGAACTTTCAGGCGGTGAGCGTTGGGCAAAAGCTGATTGAAAAGAACGTGGCCACAGGCGGCTATCTGGATGCGGAAGGAACTCCGTCCCCTTCCCTTCTGAGTGAGATTCAGTTTGCCGATGCATCGATTGGCGAGATGGTGTCAGAGCTGAAATCGCGCGGCCTGTATGACTCGACGCTGATCGTGTTAACAGCGAAGCATGGTCAGTCACCGATCGATCCCAATCGCTATTTCCCCATCCCAGGCCCCAGCGGCAACAATGGAGAATCGCCCGCAAATCTGATCGCGAATCTTCTTCCTTATTCTGAGTCGCCCAACAATCCAACAGGGATTGGGCCCACTGAAGATGATGTCTCGCTGCTCTGGCTGGCGAACTCCAATCAGACCAAGAATGCCGTTACCATCCTGGAAGACAACGCAACCAAGGCAGGCATCGGCCAGATTTATTACGGCAGAAGTCTGGCACTCAACTACAACATCCCAGGTCTGCCGCCGAACGGCGATCCACGCACACCGGATATCATCGTCACGCCCAATGTGGGGGTCACGTATACCGGCAGCTCAGCCAAACTGGCGGAGCATGGCGGCTTTTCGCATGACGACACGAACGTGATCCTGATGGTCTCCAATCCTGCGATCGCTCCCAAGGTTGTCTCTGCGGGTGTTGGAACAAACCAGGTGGCACCCACCATCCTTGAGGAACTCGGCCTCAATCCTCGAAGCCTGGATGCGGTACGACTGGAAGGCACTCCCGTGCTTCCCGGACTTAACTTGCGTTGAAACTTCCACCAGTCATTAGCAAAGCGGCGTGGGCATTCCAGTGGAGTGTCCACGCCGTAAACTTTTGCGCGACCCCTGTCTCCGTGCCGCATCCCATCTAAGTAGAAGTGTGAAGCCAGAACTGCGTGGTGCGATTTGCTCCACAGGCAGGCACGCTTGATTGCACGCCAATATCGCGGTTCGCCGCTCTATTTGATAAGGAGAAAATTATGTCTACAGCAGAAATAGCGAAAGGCCTGGTCGAGTTGTGCCGGGAGCGCAAGTTTCTTGACGCGGTGGAGAAATATTATTCGGATGCAATCGTGAGCGTTGAATCGGCTTCCGGCCCAGGGATGCCTGCGGAGATGAAAGGCATCGAAGCGATTCAAGGCAAGAACCAATGGTGGATGGAAAATCACCAGGTGCATAGCGAAACCGTGAACGGACCCTTTCTGGGCGAGAAACAGTTCGCGGTGGAGTTCAAGTTCGACGTGACCCATAAGCCTTCCGGGAAGCGCAGGCAGATGGAAGAGATGGCGCTATACACGGTAGAGGCGGGGAAGATCGTCCGCGAGCATTTCTTTTACAGCACAGGCGCTTAATACCGATAATAGAAATTGCATGAGCGGTATGATCGGTCCTTCGACGCTGTCTGTAAGAACAATGGCTTGGATTGCTGCGATCTGTATTGGGATCCCGGCCGCGGGCACTCATGCCAGAGCGCTGGTACATCGCGACGCTGCGTTTCCTCTCCATGGGCGAATGCACTTTCAGATGGCGATGGCGGACTTGTATCCGGCGAGCGCCAATGCGCATGAGGATATTCGTCAGGCCATCCTGAAGGCTGGGGCAGAGCACAAGAATGTTCTGCTGGTGTTTGGCGGAAACTGGTGCATCGACTGCCATCTGCTGGATCTCTACTTTCACGATCCGGGGAATGCTGCGCTGTTAAATGCCAACTACGTACTGGTCAATGTGAACATCGGGGAGTACGACACGAACCTGGACCTGGCTCGCAAGTACGGCATCCCGCTTAGCAAAGGCGTGCCGGCGCTGGTGGTGCTGGATGGGGCAGGACATGTTTTGTATGCGCAGCGAAATGCGGAGTTCGAAAACATGCGGGTCAAGGATGCTTCCGCTGTGACCGCGTTTTTGCAGAAATGGAAACCCGGAGCGGTTCACAGGCCGGTCGCGACGCACAGAAAATCCCAGGCCTCAGAAGCGAGACCTGGGGCACCCGGCGCTCCCTAGGGGACAATTTTGAAATCCGCGCTCTGGGTGGCGGTTGAACTGCCACCGACAAAGACGGTGTAATCCGCAGGTTCTACGACGCGCTGACTTTTCGCGTTGATGAACGATAGCTCCTGAAAGCCTAGCGGGAAGGTGACTTTTTTCGATTCACCCGGCTGCAGGGTTACTCGCTGAAAACCTTCCAACACGCGCAGAGGCTCTTCGACACTGGCGCCGCGAATGCGGATGTAGAGTTGAACGATTTCCGTGCCGGCCATCGAGCCCGCGTTGCGCACCGTGGTTGTGGCTTCAATCGCCGGCTGGCCGACACCCTGGCCCGGTGCCGACATTAACTGCGCGATCGGGATAGAACTGGTGCTGAGCGTGACCGGCGAATAGTCGAACTGGGTATAGCTCAGGCCGTATCCAAAGGGAAACAGCGGCGAATTGGGAACATCGATGTAGCGGGAGACATATTTTTCCGGCGGGTTTTCCGGTGGATGCGATAAGTCCATATTCCCTGCTGGACGTCCAGTGGGCATCTGCGCCAGATAGAGCGGCTCCTGACCGACTGCGCGAGGAAAGCTGACGGGAAGCTTGCCGCTGGGATTGGTGTCGCCAAACAAGAGATCGGTGAGCGCGGGCCCGGCTTCGATACCGGGGAACCAGGCCTCCATGATGGCGGGAACATGTTGGGTGGCCCAGTCGAGCACGAGCGGACGGCCGCTGAACACAAGCAACACGACGGGCTTTCCGGTAGCGGCGACGGCCTGGAGTAGTTCCTGTTGATTGCCTGGCAGATCCAAACGCGCGCGCGAGCCGGCCTCGCCTGTCATGGTGGGACCATCTTCACCCAGCGCGAGAATCACCAGGTCTGCCTGCTGAGCTGCAGTTTTTGCGGCTTGAAATCCAGAGTCGGATATCGTCAGAATCTGCGTGCCTTCGGCATATAAAACTTTTCCGCCGCGGACTTGCATGCGCTGCTCCAGCGCAGTTCGCAGGGTGATGGCGTCGGCCGGATTCCCTGCTCCTCCCCAGGAGCCGAGCATTTCTCCCTGAGAATCTGCCAGCGGACCAATCAAAGCGATGGTGTGAACGTGGCTGGAAATCGGCAGCAATTTCGGCTGACCTTGCTCAGCGCGATTCTGCAGCAGCACGATGGATTCTTCCGCAGCCTTGCGCGCCAGTGCACGTTTTGCAGGAGTCGCCTGATACGCAGGAGCGTTGTCGTCGACATAGGGATGATCGAAAATACCGAGGGCGAATTTGACTCGCAACACGCGCCGCACGGCCTCATCGACCGTTGACTCAGGAACAACATTGTTGCGGACCAGGGCGACCAAACGTTCGTGGTAGGCGCCGCTTTCCATGTCCATATCCAAGCCGGCCATGATGGCCTTTTGCGCGGCGGTTGAATTATTCAGCGCGATGCCGTGCGGAATCAGCTCGCCGACCGCACCCCAATCGCTGACGACAAAGCCATCAAAGTTCCATTCTTTGCGCAGGATTTGGGTGAGAGTGTATGGATTCGCAGTCTGCGGCACGCTGTTCAGCGAATTGAAGGAACTCATCACGGTGGCTGAGCCGGCATCGACCGCGGCCTGATACGGCGGCAAATAAACCTGGCGCAGCATCAGGTCCGACATATCGACGGCGTTATAATCGCGCCCGGCAATCGCGGCACCGTAGGCGGCAAAATGCTTGACGCACGCGGCCACGGAGTCCGGATTACTGAGACTGGTTCCCTGGTAGCCATGCACATAGGCGCGGGCCATGGCGGAGCCGAGAAACGGGCTTTCTCCAGAACCCTCAACAATGCGACCCCAGCGTGCATCGCGGGCAATATCCACCATGGGGGAAAAGACCCAGCGAATGCCATCGGCGCTGGCTTCCTGGGCGGCCATGCGCGCGGTGGCTTCGACCAGCGCGGGATCGAAGCTGGAAGCGAGGCCGAGCGGCACCGGAAAGATGGTTCTGTATCCATGGATCGAATCGAAACCGTACATCAGGGGAATATGGAGCCGGCTTTTCTCGACGGCGATGTGCTGATATTTGTTGGCCTGTTTGGCGTCGACGACGTTCAGTAGCGCGCCTACCTGGCCTGCGGCGATCATGTCGTCGTAGCTCTGACGCCCGGTTCCGGGCCCGGTCGCCGTGCCGATGGAAAACTGCACCAGCTGGCCGACTTTCTCCTCCAGCGTCATTTTCTGCAACAGGGCGTCCACCTTTTTATTCAAGGCGGGATCGGTTAATTGCGGATTGGGAACGTACGTATTGACGACGCCTTGGGGCATAGACTTTGAATCGGAGGAACGCCGGGTATGAAACTGCGCCTGGGTTTGTTCTGCCGAGAAGCCAATCAGGAACAGAAGGGAGAGAGCTGCAACGGCGAACCGAACATTGCTTCGAACTGAATCCATAGCATCCTTTATGCTAGCAGTGAATATCCTGGATGGCAGACGTTATGCTCTTCGATTACTCGCGGCGACCTGCCTTGTGATTAGGATGCCGCATGGAACTTGCTTGACTGTTTCGTTATAGTCTTTTCCACGTATGCGCCGCTGGCTGGTACATCTACGAAGAACGGTCGTCAACAGCCTCAGCAATGACGTGTTGATGCTGGCGCGCGCCGGCGCCTACTCCGCCATTATCTGCGTATTTCCTATTGTTCTGCTGACGGCTGCGGTGATTGCCTCCTCGCCGGCGGCGGAAATGGTGCGGGAGGAACTTCGCGCCATGTTGTACCAGATGTTCCCGCCCGACGTGCCGCCGCTGGTACTGGCATATTTCCAGGGACAGCACCGATCGTTTCGACTCTTGCTTTCTGCTGCGACCGTATTTCTGGTGGCGTCGAACAGCGTAATGACCACGTTGATGGAAGCGATGCGGCGAGCCTATAAGATTCCTGAGGGTGCATGGAGTGTTCCGCGGCAAATTTTCATCGCCCTGGTGCTGACGTTTCTATCGTTCCTGCCGCTGGCGCTGGCGTCGATGTTCGTTGTATTCGGCCATCAGATCGAAAACTGGATGCTCTATCAATCCCTTTACGATGTGCGCCCGTACGTGATTGTGCTGGCGCGGATCGTACGCTGGCTGCTGGCGCTGACCACAAGCGTAGCGGTGCTGGCGGTGATTTACCACATGGGCACGCCACGCACGCAATCGTGGCGCAGGGTGCTTCCCGGTTCCATTCTGGCGACGGCCTTATGGTTTCCTTCGACGCTGGCCTTCGGGTGGTATGTCACTCGGCATGCGCACTATCGCCAGGTATACGGCTCGCTGGGCGCTGGTGTCGCATTGCTGGTGTGGCTCTACATTATCCTGGTGAGTGTGATGATTGGGGCCGAATTCAATGCCCAGGTATTTCCAAAGCTGCAGCGCGCATCGGCGGACTCTCGTCAGCCAACACCGTAGTGATCCCTGGCTACACCCTCATTCATCGGACTCCAATAAGTGACCGATTACAATGGAGCAGTCGAGCCAAATATTCCGGCATGGAGAATGAATGCACACTTCGCTCACTTCAGCGAGTTCCCCGGCGAGCGTACGGCGCGCAAAAATTGTCGCCACGATTGGACCTGCAAGCAATACAGAAACAGTTTTTCGGGGCCTGCTACGCGCTGGCATGGACGTAGCGCGTTTAAATTTCTCGCACGGCACACACCCTGAAAAAGTAAAGCTGATCCAGTTGATTCGGCGAGTGGCGGCAGAAGAAGGCAAGCATATTTGCATTCTGGCTGACCTGCAGGGCCCCAAGATTCGCACCGGGCGGCTGAAGAATCGCCTGCCTGTCTCACTGAAAACCGGCCAGCAACTGACGATCACGCCTCGCGATATTCCGGGAACGTCTGCGGTGATTGGGACGACGTTTGCAACGCTGGCGGAAAATCTGGAAGAAGGCTCGCGGATTTTGTTGTCGGACGGGCTGATCGAGTTGCGAGTCCGACGGATTCAAGGGCACCGACGTTACATGCGAAGTGATCAATGGCGGGATACTGGGCGAATTCAAGGGAATCAATCTGCCGGGAATTGCGGTGCGAGTGCCCTCGTTGACGCCGAAGGACGAAGTGGATCTTGCCTTCGCGATTGAGCAGGACCTGGACATGGTTGCAGTCTCTTTTGTGCGCACGGCGGAGGATGTGCGACTGGTGCGGCACCGCGTGGCCGCGTTGGGAGCGGAAACCTGGATCATCGCCAAGTTGGAAAAACCGCAGGCCATCGAGCATTTGGAAGGCATTCTGGAAGTTGCCGACGGCGTGATGGTGGCGCGCGGCGATCTGGGCGTGGAAATCTCTCCGGAAAAAGTTCCTGCCATTCAAAAGCGTGTGATTCGCAGGGCAGCCGAGTTGCGCAAGCCGGTGATCACGGCGACGCAGATGCTGGAATCGATGATTGAGAATCCTCGGCCGACGCGCGCCGAGGCCAGCGATGTTGCCAATGCAATCTACGATGGGACGGATGCGGTGATGCTCTCTGCGGAGAGTGCGGCGGGAAAATATCCCATCGAGTCTGTTGCGATGATGGCCAAGATTGTTGCTGAGACCGAGATGCAGATTCGCAGTGAATCGCAGCGATATCCGTATCACGTCAATCGCGGATTATCGATTCCGGAGACCATTTGCGAAGCCATGGCGCACGCGGCAGAAGAGCTGGATCTGGCGGCAATTGCTGTTTTCACCGAGACTGGAAACACCGCGCGCCTGCTATCGAAATATCATCCGGTGCCACCCATTTTTGCGCTGAGCAGCGTTGAAAAAACCATTCGGCGCATGTCGTTGTTATGGGGCGTGCACTCGGTACAGTGCCAGAAGATGATGCACACGGATCAGATGGTGGATACTGCGGAGCGACTGCTGTCGGAGTCGGGAGATGTTCAATACGGGCAGATCCTGGGGATGGTCGCAGGAACGCGCACCAAGTCAGGATCGACCAATTTTCTGAGGCTGCACACGGTTGGAGATAGCGAACGCGCGTCGCGCAAGCACTCGAACTCGTCCAAGCAGAAAAAGAAAAAGACGAAAGCGACGAGGCAGGCAACTACCATAGTCCCGGCGACTTGAGTTCTGACGAAGGCGCGCCTGATCCCACATCTCAACCGCGAGATGTGGGGCACCCACATTGCGGACGAGAGCGTCCGCAGACCGCGCGCTCACCTTCCTCAAACGTCCTACAATTGATTCCTTATGGGCTATATCCGCGTTCTTTCCGATCAGGTGGCGAACCAGATTGCTGCCGGCGAGGTGGTGGAGAGGCCTGCGTCGGTGGTGAAGGAGCTGCTGGAAAATTCGCTTGACGCGGGCGCCCAGCGGATTCGCATTGACGTGGAAGCGGGCGGGCGCAAGCTGATTCGCATCGTCGATGATGGCCGTGGCATGGTGCGTGACGATGCCCTGCTGGCCTTCGAACGCCATGCGACGTCGAAGATTCATTCCAGCGACGATTTGCTGGAGCTGACCACGCTGGGCTTTCGCGGCGAGGCGCTTCCTTCCATCGCATCGGTTGCGCGGGTACATCTGACGACTCGGTCCGAAGAAGAGGCTGTGGGCACGGAGATTGAGATTTCCGGTGGGAAAATTTTGCGAGTCGCCGATTGCGGCATTCCGGCGGGGACAACGCTGGAGGTGCGCGATCTTTTCTTCAACACCCCGGCGCGCAAGAAATTCTTGAAGGCGGAGCAGACGGAATTATCCCACATCGCGGCGCTGGCGACACACTATGCGCTGGCCAATCCTACAAAGCATTTTGAACTGCACAGCGCTACTCACGCGCTGCTGGAGGCTCCGGCGGTACAGCATGTTTCGGAGCGCATTTTTCAGATTTTCGGGCGCGACGTGCTGGATCAGCTGTTGCCGGTGGCTGCGGAGACGAACTTCGAGCATGGCGGCATTCCGGAACCGCCGCCGTGGAAGCGATCGGCCGACTGGCAGCCGCAACCTCCCGGCCCGCTGCGGATTCACGGCTTCGTGTCCCGTCCTCAATTGCAAAAACTGAATCGCAATTCGATGTATGTGTTCGTGAATCAGAGGCTGATTCGCGACCGGGCGATTCTGCACGCGCTGACAGAGGCATACCGCAACGTGATTCCGCCGACGTCGTTTCCTGTGGTGCTGCTGTTTCTGGAGATGCCGCCGCAGGAGGTGGATGTGAATGTGCATCCGGCGAAGACGGAAGTGCGGTTTCGGCAGCAGGCATTTGTGCATGATTTTGTTCGCGACGCGGTTCGCAATTCGATTATCAAGACGCGTCCGGCGGCTAGTTTTCTGACGGCGCTGAGCGATCATGCTGGCTTGACGCCGGCGCTGGTGCCCGATTTGTCGCCACTGCCTGGCGCGCCCGAGCCGGCAGAGATGTCGACTACACAATCTTCTACAACGCAGAGCAATCCGACTGCGCCGGCGGACATGGCTTCTCCCGCGGCGGTTGCGTTTCAGGATTCGGACCTGCCTCCTGTTGCCGACGATGCAGACCGATTTGAGTTGCAGCCTCCGCCGATTTCTCCATCAGCACAATCGCTGCCGTTTTTGCCGGGGAGTCCAGGCATTCCGATGCCGCAAGGGGATGAAGGCGACATCACTCCGCCGACGCTGAATGGATTGGCTCGGCTGCGCCCACTGGGGCAACTGGAGGAGTCTTTCATCCTGGCGGTGAATGAAGAAGGTTTGTGGATCATCGATCAACATGTCGCGCATGAACGGGTGCTGTTTGAGAAGATTGTTCGCGATCGCGACGTGGAACAGGTGCAGCGTCAGCGATTGTTGATGCCGGTATTGATTGATCTGAAGCCGGACCAGATGCCTCTGTTTGCCACGATTGCTGCCGAGCTGGAACGCAATGGGTTTGAAGCGGAGCCGTTCGGGCCGCGCACGCTGGCGGTGAAAGCCACTCCGGTAGGGCTGGTCGGGCGCGAACTGGAACGCACCCTGGTTGAAGTGCTGGAACAGACCGAGCGGGAACAGCAGGCGCAAAATCTTGACACGTTGAGGCTGCGCATTGCCGCCTCCATCGCGTGCCATGCGGCCATCAAAATCCACACGCCGCTGGAAATGGGAAAGATGGAGTGGCTACTGGAAGAATTGGCGAAAACCGAGCATCCCACCAGCTGTCCGCATGGGCGTCCCATCGTCCTACGGTATTCTTTAAAAGAGATTCAACGCGCCTTTCAGCGCATCTAGCACGTAGCGATTCGTACCCAAGAACGACCAGCGTTCGCGCCTGCCTGCAAACCTAGGAAGAAGGACATATTGAACGCGGAACAGCTCAACTCGGCAAGACTGGCTCGTTGGAGCCAGAACGGCGAAGCACGACTCACATTGGAAGCAGCGTCGGAGTGGATCGACGAAATTGGCTTTTGCCCGTATGTACCGATGGGCCTGACAGGCAGCGCGCCAGCTCCCAGCTTTGTTGAGGCGGTCGTCGGTCGTCCGGCGCAAACGCCCAGCGCTGGTGAACGTGCGCGCGCATTAGAATTGCTGGCGCGGGTGATCGAGAATTCCGCCATCGTGCCGTTGAAACTGGGTGCGTCACTGGGCGAGCAGCCGGATTTTGTCTGCAGCGCTGAGGTGCTGCGATTTGTGTATGCGCTACGCGGGGATCGCAATTTCAAAACGGGTCCGCTGACCGTTGGCAATGAAAAAGTGACGCCACTGTCGCTGCATTGCTGGCAGGCGATTGAGCAACAGGGCCCGCTGGATGTGGCTACGCTTCAGCCAATTTTGGGGCGCGACATTACAGAGGCCGCGGTTGCACGGGCGCTGCAGGAACTTTGGTCGGCGATGTACATCTTTCCGATACTTCGTGCGGGGGGCGCGTCGGCGCAATGGGAACTGATGTATCGCAGATTTCCGAAGCCGGTAGCAGCGGGCGCCAGTACAGGCCACGCTGAAGCGCAGTCGGCGATGATTTCGCTGTATCTGCAGGCCTCGGTGGCTGCGCGCGAGGAAGAGATTCTTTCGTTCCTGTCGCCCTCTGGCTCCGCAATCGAAGTTACGCGAAGTGATTCGCGGATTGGGCTCGATGCGGCAGCTGGACATTCTCGACATTGGCGGACGCGCCCACGTAGCGCTGCAAGGTGGTTTGCTGCCGGAGATGGTGGCGCAGCTTTCAGAGGAATTTCTGGCTGCGACGCCTGCTGCGGAAGCGATCGTGGGCGAGCCGGAAATTGCGATGGAGGCCGAAATCGAAAGCGAGGCCGAAATCGACATGGATGCGGGGATGGAGATGGATTCCGGGATTCAGATCGAAGCGGTGCCGCCAGAGAAGCCGCGTGCCGTGGCGATCGCAGCCGCTGGAAGAGTCGGACATGGCAGCGTCTTCGACCATCAAGAAATTTACGCCAAAGAAATTTGTCGATCAGATCGGCGAGTTCGCGACCGTCCGCGCCTGGAAAAATTCGCGGCGCGATCGGGCGGAGAGGACAGACCTGCTCGGCGACCGTTCAGCGGAGGAGCGCGTGCCGCGGCCGGAGGATTTGCTCGTCCGGCGGGAGCGTATGTCCCGCGCGGGGGCAGAATTGCGGCCAGTGCGGATGGACGTCCGGAAGCAGATCGTCCGCGGCCGTCTGGAGCAGGCCGGTTTGGGCCAGGTCGCTCGGGACCAGCTGGCGGAGCGGGTCGGTCAGGGCCGCCGCGGTATGGACAAGATCGTGACTCGGGACCTTCGCGTGGTGGCTTCTCGCGCGATCGTGGGGAGCGAGGCGCGAAGACGCAGGAGAAAAAAGGCTACGCTGCCAAGGGTCATGGCATGGGAGAGCGCGCGCGGCGCTGGGAGAAGGCGGGTGAAGTTCCAGACGCGCCAGCTCCCGGCAGAAAGCCATTTGCTCACAAGGCTGGAGGGTTCAAGCCAGGCGGAGCGAAATTCGGCGGGGGAAAATCGTTCGGCGCAAAGGGTTCGGGATCGAAATTCGGCAGTCCAAAACCGTGGCAATCCAGAGCGTCGGCTGGCGAAGATCGCCCTAAACCGTGGAAGAAATTGGATGGCGCGGAAGATGCGCGAGGCGATTCACGATCAGATGCACGAGGCGGAGATCGCAGGCCATATGCGGCGAAATCGGCCGGATTTAAACCGCGGGGCGCCAAGCCGTGGGCGGCGAAGTCCGGCGACGGGGAGTCCTCACCGCGGCCACGCGCTCCTCGGGAGGCAGGAGATCGGCCTAAGCCATGGCAGCGTGATCGTGCTGAAGCGGGAGCAAGGCCAGCGGGGAAAAAATCGTACGGCAAGTCTTCAGGATTTAAGCCATCTGGTTTTACCCGGTCGGGATTCAAGTCGGCGGGTACACGATCGGCTGAAGCGCGATCGGCTGAAGGCGAATCGAGACTTGAGGGAGCGAAGCCCTGGGCCTCGAAGGGTGCGAGTTCGCGTATTGGCAGCGCAAAATCTTACAAAGCGCGTTCCGCTGGCAAGGATGGTGGCGCGAAGCCATGGGCCAAGCGATCCGCTGCCTCGGATGGCGAAGGATCTGCGCCCAAACGCCGCGATCGAAAAGAAGGCGCGGGAACAGGCCCGCGTGAGAAGAGCGGCGCCAAGCCATTCTGGGCTAAAAATCCGCGGGGCGGGAAGGGTTCGACGGCAGCAGGCCGCAGTAATCGTCCGCACGGCAAGCATGCGGCGAGAAAGAGCGGCAAGAAGAAATGACCGCGACATCCCAGGGAACGGTGGGATCGGGGCCGCGGCGGCTGCGTCCGGTGATTGCCATTGACGGGCCCGCGGGTGCAGGCAAAAGCACTTTGGCTGCACACCTGGCTCGGCGGTTCGGATTGCTCAATCTTGAAACCGGTGCGATGTATCGGGCGCTGGCGCTGAAGGCGCTGAACACACAAACGGCGTTGGATAGTGAAGCCGCGCTGGTGCGACTGACAGATGCCACCCAGATCGTCCTGGAGCCGCGACCCAATGACACCAATCGCGTGCTGCTCGACGGGAACGATGTGACCCGGCGGATTCGGGAAAAAGATGTGTCTGAGGCTGCTTCTCAGGTGAGTGTGCATCCGCGGGTGCGGGCGTGGATGGTGGAACGCCAGCGGGCGCTGGGCCAGCAGGGCGGCGTGGTGATGGAAGGCCGCGATATTGGCACCAAGGTGTTTCCCGATGCGGAATTGAAGATTTTTCTCGACGCGCAGGATGAAATTCGCGGGCAGCGCCGCTATCTGCAAAGTGCGGGGTCCAATGATGCGCCCACTCCGGAGGCAGTTTTGGCAGCGGTTCGCGATCGTGACTCCCGGGATCGTAACCGGGTGGCATCTCCGCTGCAGCCGGCCCCGGATGCGATCCATTTGGATACCAGCAGCCTGACTTTGGAGCAGGTTTGCGCCCTGGCGGAAGAGATGGTCGCGGCGAAAATGCCCAGCTAAAACATTTCTCCTGTTGTTGTAGAGTGGACACCTCCAGGGAGTGCGTCATCCTGAGCAAAGCGAAAGATCCCAACATTGGCATTTACACCGGGAATGCGGAGATTCTTCGTTCGCTCCGCTCGCTCAGAATGACGAGCTTCTCTAAACGGTTAGAATACCCGTCCTAGTAGAACGGCCCTGGGTTGAATAGGCAGAATCGTCCAGCCGCACATCGTGTGCGATCTCATTGACATCCAATACGTTGGGTATCGCCGGTGCTGAGCGGTTGACCGGTACTATCGATATAATTGCGATAGACGTTGGTTTTTCGCAGACTTCCTCCGCAACACCCCAAAAGCTGTGATGCACACCAGGCCACAAACCCGAGTCAGCACGACCACTGTTGTCACCAGCGTGTTGCTGTTGCTGCTGGCAATGATGCTGCCGGTTTGCCACATGCATCCGCTGCTCGACAAGTCCGCCCCCGAGCACTGCACCATCTGCGTGACGCTGCATGCGGCCCGGCCGCTGGGGGTTCATTTGCCTCCGGTCGTGCGCCTGTACCAGTCCGGCCGAGTTCTGATTCCTGATTTCCCCGTCCAGTCGAAGGTTGGACCTCGTTTTGCCGCCAGCCGCGCACCACCCCTCCCTGCCTGCTGATTCTTCCATTCACGATCGAAAAACGATCGAATCGCAGCGCTGTTCAACCTAAGGAGGTCGCTTCTATGCGCACGTCTCTTCGACGCGCCATTGTTTTTATTCTGACTGTTGTATGCAGCTTCGCTATTGCGCCAGGCCTTTTTGCGCAAACCAATTCCGGCAGTGTGAGTGGAACGGTTACCGATCCAACCGGTGCCGTTGTTCCGGGCGCAACCGTCACCATCCAAAATCCCGTTAGCGGATATGCACAGAGCACCCAGACCAATTCATCGGGCGCGTTTCAGTTCGCCAATCTGCCGTTCAACCACTACCACATGACGGCCGTAGCGACCGGATTCGGCTCAGTTGCCGATGATGCCAACGTCGACTCCTCAGTGCCAATGCACATGAAAATTGTCTTGAAGGTTCAGGGGTCATCCAGCACAGTGACGGTCGACGCCGGGGATCTGCTGGAGAACGACACGTCCATGCACACCGACCTGGATCGCAAGTCGTTTGCCAAGCTTCCCATTGAGAGCCAATCGTCGTCTGTGAGTTCGCTGGTCACGCTGATGACTCCGGGAGTGGCGGCGGACTCCAACGGACTATTTCACGGATTGGGAGATCACGCGTCCAACTCGTTTTCCGTAGATGGACAGCCCATTACGGATCAGCAAAGCAAGGTATTTTCCAATCAAATCCCTGCAAATTCCATTCAGTCGGTACAAGTCATCGATGGAGCGCCGCCGGCGGAATATGGCGACAAAACCAGCCTGGTGATTGTCGTGACTACGCGGTCGGGACTCGGCGTAACGCAGCCGACTGGCAGCGTCAGTAGTTCCTATGGATCGTTTGGGTCGTCGACGGCTGGCTTCGATTTATCGTATGGAGGGAAGAACTGGGGCAACTTTCTATCCGTGGACGGCTTGAATACCGGTCGCTTTCTGGATGGTCCGGAGTTCAAGGTATTTCACGACAAGGGAAATGAAGAGAATTTCTTCGATCGCCTGGACTACCAATTGAAACCGGGTGACACTCTGCGCTTAAACCTGAACTACACGCGTTCATGGTTTCAGACCCCAAATTCCTACGACAACCTGAACGTCCAGAACGTGATCAGCGGTGGAAGCGGGCCCGATCCGGTTTTCGGCAATGTTGGCAACACAGATCAGAAGTCGAAGATTGGGACGTGGAATATCGCGCCGTCGTATACAAAACTGTTGAATCAATATTCAGTTTTAAACTTTGGACTGTACGCTCGCAAAGACGCCTATAACTACTATCCCAGTAAAGATCCTTTCGCCGACCTGGGGCCACCCAACCTGCAAAATCAGACGATCGGCCAGGAAAGAACGCTGCTGAACACAGGCGTGCACTCTGACATTTCCTACGTGCGCGGAATTCATAATGTGAAGGCAGGAGCGGAGTATGAACAGACCTTTCTTCGCGAGCACGACACCCTTGGGGTGGTTGCGCCTACCTTCAACTCTCCATGCGTGAATGCCAACGGAAGTTCAGTGGCGGGGTTCAGCGATCCCACTGAATGCGCTGGGGCCGGTTATACGGCAAATCCGAACTACCTTCCTGTGTTGCGGCCCTATGACCTGACACGGGGTGGAACAGATTATTACTACTTCGGCCACACGGACGTGAAAGAACTGGCCCTGTACGTAGAGGACCAGATCAAAACCGGCAATTGGCTGTTCAATCTGGGAATTCGCGGCGACTTGTACAACGGTCTGGCGATCGCTCGTCAGGCGGAACCGAGATTGGGCGGTGCATATCAACTGAAGCGGACCAACACGGTGTTGCGGGCGTCGTATGCACGCACGCTGGAGACGCCGTTTAACGAAAACCTGGTGCTCTCCAGCCAGGGTTGCGTGAATCCTGTGCTGGCACCCCTCCTGGCATGCAGTCCGGGAGTTTCGGGAACGTTGCAGCCCGGATATCGCAACGAATATCATGCCGGGTTGCAACAGGCCTTCGGGAAATTCGCAGTTGTGAGCGGGGACTACATCTGGAAATACACCAACAATGCATTTGATTTCAGTGTGCTGGGCAATACTCCCATCACATTTCCCATCGACTGGAATAAGTCCAAAATTACGGGATTTACCCTGCGCACCGATGTTCCTTCCATCCACGGTGTTTCCGCATTCGTCGTGATGTCGTCTGTCGCCGCACGCTTTTTCCCGCCGCAGGTTGCAGGGGCCGGCGCGACCGTGGGACAAAATGGGCTTCCGTTTCGTATCGATCACGACGAAAAATACAATCAAACCACCCACTTGCAATATCAATTTCCGCATGGCGGTCCGTGGTTCGGGTTCAACTGGCGGTACGATAGCGGATTGGTGGCCGGCTCGGTGCCATTTGCGACTGACACTACAACGCCGGTTGACCTGACTGGACTCACGGCGGACCAGCAGCAGCAAGCCGGGCTAGCCTGCGGAAACCAGCGAGCGACGTTGAGCACTCCGCTGACCACCTGCGCGCCTTCGCTTTATCATTCCAGCCTGGTCAGCATACCCGCACCCGGCACGGAAAATGATGATCACAACCCGCCGCGCATTGCTCCTCGCAACCTGTTCGATATGGAGTTTGGCGACGACAACGTGTTCAATGCGAAGAGATACAAATTGAGCGCGACGCTGACCGCCATCAACGTGACGGACAAATATGCACTGTATAACTTTCTGTCAACTTTCAGCGGAACGCACTACGTGACGCCGCGTGCGCTGACGGGTGAGGTTGCATTTCACTTCTAAAAGTGGAAGTTTTTCATTCGAAGTTGATGGATTACCGGGCAGGCGGTGTTCAACTTCTAGTATGCTGAAGTTGATCTTGTGTGTCTGAGGGTCCTTCCCCAGAACAGCAAGGGGCAGGTGGTTTGCCACTCTGCCCCTGTACGTTCCTCTTCTTGCGGACGTCTATAAGCTTGTCTTTCCTTTCACTCCGCGCGACTTGAAACCGCATCTCCGAGAAACGGATCGCGTAGCGATTCCATTTTTGTCGCTGATGTGAAATTGATTGAAAATTTCTTTGCACCTGTCGCGGCTTCTGCGAGAATAGATCGTGCCTACCTCGTACGATCCACACCCACAAAGTTTTCAAGGAAGCGCGCCCATGTCTGCGAAATACATTTTTGTTACCGGTGGAGTTGTGTCCAGCCTGGGTAAAGGACTGGCTGCGGCCTCGCTTGGCTGCCTGCTGGAAAGCCGAGGCCTGCGCGTCAACCTGATGAAGTTCGATCCTTACCTAAATGTCGATCCCGGCACCATGTCGCCCTTTCAGCATGGTGAGGTGTTCGTCACCGACGATGGTGCGGAGACGGATCTGGATCTGGGCCATTACGAGCGATTCACGCATGCGCGGCTGTCGCGTGACAATAACCTGACCACGGGCCGGATTTACGAGCAAATCATCACCAAAGAGCGTCGCGGCGACTACCTGGGCAAGACAGTCCAGGTGATTCCTCACGTCACCAACGAAATCAAAAACGCGATGCGCAAAGTTGCGGTTGATACCGACGTGGTGCTGATCGAAATTGGCGGGACCGTCGGCGACATTGAGTCCTTGCCATTTCTGGAAGCCATCCGCCAGATGCGCCAGGAACTCGGCCGCGAGAATACATTGTTTGTCCACGTCACACTGGTCCCGTGGATTGCGGCGGCGCAGGAGTTGAAGACCAAGCCCACGCAACACTCGGTGAAGGAACTGCTTTCGATTGGAATTCAGCCGGACATTTTGCTGTGCCGCACCGATCGTTTTCTATCGCGCGAGATGAAATCCAAAATTGCTCTGTTCTGCAACGTGGAAGAACAGGCGGTCGTGACTGCGAAAGATGTTCCGTCGATTTACGAAGTTCCGCTGGTGTTCGCGCAGGAAAAAGTGGATGCACTGGTGCTGAAATATCTGCACCTGCAGGCGGGCGAAGCGGATCTGGATCGCTGGCGAGAGCTGGTCGACCGCTGTTACAACCCTAAAGATGAGGTCTCGATCGGCATTGTTGGAAAATATGTCGAGTATGAGGACAGCTATAAGTCGCTGAAAGAAGCGCTGGTGCACGGCGCGCTGGCGCATAACCTGAAGCTTTCTGTCACCTGGGTGGAAGCGGAGGGTCTTGAGTCAAAGGAAGCCGGCGATCGCGGCTACGAGAGCCAACTGGCTGGGTTTGACGGCATCCTGGTGCCGGGCGGATTCGGCAAGCGCGGTATCGAAGGCATGTTGAATGCGATTCGCTATGCTCGCGAGCGTCAGGTTCCTTATTTCGGCATCTGCCTGGGCATGCAGACAGCCTGCATCGAATATGCTCGCAACGTTTGCGGGTTGGACGGCGCGAACTCCAGCGAATTCGATCCCGCAACGCCGCATCGCGTCATTTACAAGCTGCGCGAACTGACCGGCGTCGAGGAGATGGGCGGGACGATGCGGCTGGGCGCATGGCCCTGCATGTTGCAGCCAGATTCTCTGGCGGCGCGTGCCTACGGGCAGACCGAGATCAGCGAGCGCCACAGACATCGCTATGAGTTCAACCGGGAATATGAAGCCATCCTGACCGGTGCTGGCCTGCGCATTACGGGGACGACGCCGGACGCGACCTATGTGGAGATCGTGGAGATTCCCGATCATCCATTTTTCCTGGGATGCCAGTTCCATCCCGAGTTCAAATCGAAACCGTTGCAGCCGCACCCACTGTTTCGAGAGTTTGTCGGGGCCAGCTATCGCAACCGATTGGCTGGGAAGCACGCTCTGGAGCAGACGGAATCGACTGCGCAGCCGCGTGAAGCCTCAGAACATGTGGCGCGTTGAGGGTGGCGGCGTTTCATCCTGTAGCCGGCGCTGGACTTTTGATGATTCAATCTTGTTGCTAAGAAATTAGGTCCTCCACATGTCGATCCTGCACGTCATCATTCTCGCCATCATCCAGGGGATGGCAGAACTGCTGCCTGTCTCCAGTTCCGCGCACGTGGTAGTGGCGGAAAAACTGATGGGGATGGATCCGACGTCGCCGGCCATGACGCTGTTGCTGGTCATGCTGCATACCGGCACCATGTTCGCGGTGATCGCGTATTTTTGGAAGCAATGGCGAGCGACCTATTTCCGCGACGCCCGCACCTTTAAAACCATCGTCGGGCAATTGTTTGTCGCCAGCTTCGTGACCGCCATTATCGGGTATGGGTTGATTGAAGGCATCGAAAAGCTGGTGCTTCAGGGGAAGCATGCGCAGGTGGAAGAATTATTCGGTCGGCTCGACCTGATTGCGCCGGCTTTGGCCGCTGTAGGAATTTTGATCTTGATCGCCGGCCTGCGGCATAGCCGGGAAAGTGACCCTGGCAGACGCGACGATCGAATCCCAGGCTCGACTGGGCTGGATATGAACCAGGCAGGCTGGATTGGCGGAATCCAGGGACTCTGCCTTCCCTTTCGCGGGTTTTCCCGGTCTGGCGCTACGATCTCGACTGGAATGCTGCTGGGGGTGGCCAAAGCGCGCGCGGAGGAATTCAGCTTCGCCCTGGCGGTGATCCTGACGCCTCCAGCGATTGCGCGCGAGATGTGGCGACTGTTGAAAGCGCAGCATCTGGCCGGAGCCGCTCCGATCGCCAACGCCATGATGCCAAGCCTGCTGGGGATGGTGTTTGCCTTCCTGGCCGGGCTTCTGGCCCTGAAGTGGCTGAGCCAGTGGCTGGAAAGCGGCCGCTGGTACTGGTTTGGCATCTACTGCCTGGTTGCCGCCGTCGCTGTTGGCTATTTGCACCATATCGGCTACTGAGAAGCCTGTCCAAATCCTGCCGCTTCTGCCCCCAACCGACCGTCCTTGAGTTGTGGATTTCTTCTCCTTTCGACCATCGATGGGCCCGCCATATCCCCTTTTACATCAACGCTTAGAATGAGTGCATCCTTCTATCTATTGGCCGCATCAATTAAGTTGACAGTAAGTCACTCAACTGAGATACTGGACAAGCGGAGTTAGGCGAAGAATCTGTCAAAAAGAGGGGCATCATGGGGAAAATTATAGGAATTGATCTGGGAACCACCAATTCGGTCGTCGCAGTGATGGAAGGCGGCGAGGCGAAGGTGATTCCCAATGAGGAAGGCGGTCGCACGACCCCGTCCGTCGTCGCTTTTACCAAGAGCGGCGAGCGTCTGGTGGGCCAGGTGGCCAAGCGGCAGGCAATTACGAACCCGGAAAACACGGTTTATTCGATCAAGCGCTTTATGGGACGGCGCTACAACGAAGTGAACGACGAAATGAAGATGGTTCCCTACAAGGTAAAGCAGCAGGGAGATCACATCGTCGTCGAGGCGCAGGGGAAGGACTATACCCCGCAGGAAATTTCGGGAATGATCCTGCAGAAACTGAAAAAGGCTGCAGAGGACTATCTTGGCCAATCCGTGACAGAGGCTGTGATCACGGTGCCTGCGTACTTTAACGACGCGCAGCGCCAGGCGACCAAGGATGCGGGTAAGATTGCCGGCCTGGACGTCAAGCGGATTGTAAACGAGCCGACGGCGGCAGCGCTGGCGTACGGACTCGACAAGAAGAAGGACGAGACCATCGTGGTGTACGACTTCGGCGGCGGTACGTTTGACGTTTCCGTGCTGGAAGTCGGCGAAGGCGTCATCGAAGTGAAATCCACCAACGGCGATACGCACCTGGGCGGTGACAACATCGACCAGCGCATCGTGGATTGGTTGATTGACGAGTTCAAGAAGGATGAAGGTTTGGACCTGCGCGCCAAGGGCAACGAGATGGCGCTGCAGCGGCTGAAGGATGCGGCGGAAAAGGCCAAGATTGAGCTGTCGACCACAACTGAGTCGGAGATCAATCTGCCTTTCATCACCGCGGACGCAACCGGTCCAAAGCACCTGGTGAAGAAGCTGACGCGCGCCAAGCTGGAGCAGTTAGTGGATGACCTGTTGCAGCGTTCGGTTGGACCCTGCAAGCAGGCGCTGAAAGATGCCGGCATTGAAGCCAGCAAGATTGACGAAGTGGTTCTGGTGGGCGGACAAACCCGCATGCCGAAGATCCAGCAGATCGTGAAGGACCTGTTCGGCAAGGAGCCGCACAAGGGCGTCAATCCGGACGAAGTGGTCGCGATTGGAGCTGCGGTGCAGGCGGGCGTGCTGGGCGGCGAGGTAAAGGATCTGTTGCTGCTCGACGTGACTCCGCTGACACTGGCGATTGAAACGCTGGGTGGGGTTGCGACTCCGATGATCCAGCGCAACACGACGATTCCGACCAAGAAGACGGAAACGTTTTCGACGGCGGCGGACAATCAGACGGAAGTGGAAGTCCACGTACTGCAGGGCGAGCGGCCGCTGGCAAGCCAGAACCGCACGCTGGGCAAGTTCAAGCTGAGCGGGATTCCGCCGGCGCAGCGCGGGATTCCTCAAATTGAGGTGACGTTCGACATCGATGCAAACGGCATCCTGAACGTGACCGCAAAGGATAACGCGACCGGCAAGGACCAGAAGATTACGATTACGTCTTCTTCGGGTCTAAGCAAAGAGGAAGTGGAGCGGATGGCGAAGGATGCCGATGCCCACGCCGCGGAAGACAAGGCGAAGCGCGAAGAAATTGACGCGCGGAACCAGTTGGACGGCCTGGTCTACAACATCGAAAAGATGTTGAAGGACAGCGGAGACAAGGTGCCTGCGGGCGACAAGAGCGAAGTGGAAAGCGCGTTGGCTGATGCCAAGAAGACGCTGGAAGGTTCGCCGAGTCCGGCAGAATTGAACGCAGCGCGGGAGAAACTGACCGCCGCGTCGCATAAGCTGGCGGAGGCGATGTACAAAGCCAACGCCGCTGCACCGGAAACCGCAACCGCGGAAGGCTCGAATGGAAGCGCACAGCCGGAAGCCGAGGCGAAGAAGGATGAAGGCGTGATCGACGCGGAATATGTGGACGTCGACGAAAAGAAGTAAAGGCTGAGCCGGATCGAGGTAGATCACAGAATCCGGCAAGCGGTTAGAGCACGTACGTAAAGCATGGATGCAAGAGCATTCCGTGATTGGAGGGTGTCCTGAGAAATCAACGGGCACCCTCCGCTGCTTATAGGAAGGCCACAGAATTCGAGAAGGAGTTGAGATGACCGATACTGTATGGCAATGCGAGCAGCTTCGTGCGGGTCAGGTGTACAGCAAAGAAGTATTCCAGACGCGCGAAGAAGCTGAAGAGTTTGTGGCGAAGATGGCGCGTGTAGCACCGGATATTTTCTGCCGCATTCAACCGATTGATGTGGACAAGGTGTGGAACTGAAGTTGTTTTTCTGGGATGAGTCATTCTTCGGTCGCCGCGGCGACTGAAGAATCCAGAAAACCCAGGCTACAAGAGGGTGCAATGTCTCAATGGGGTCGAGAATATATAACGTTCTCCGTGATACGCTGGACGTGTGATCCGGCACTTCAAGGACGAGGAAGCGCAGAAGATTTACAACACCGGTCGCAGCAAGAAGTATGGCAGTCTGGCCAGGGTTGCAGCGCGCAGACTCGGTGCAATTGATTTTGCGACATCGCTGGACGATCTGCGCGACCCTCCTGGCAACCGGCTGGAAGCTCTGAAGGGAGATCGCAAGGGTCAATACAGTATTCGAATCAACGACCAATATCGCGTATGTTTTCGCTGGCATGAGAAAGATGCGTGGGATGTGGAAATTGTGGATTACCACTAGGAGGTAAGGCAGTGCCGCAGCGAACGATCAGAGACCGGTTAGTGGCCATCCATCCGGGCGAGTTTTTGCGAGAAGATTTCATGAAACCGCTCTCCTTGTCCATCAATGCGCTGGCGCTGGCACTGCGTGTTCCGGCCACTCGCATTTCTGAAATTGTGAATGAGCGGCGGGGCATCACGGCAGATACAGCCATTCGTCTTGGGATTTATTTCGGCACCACTCCGGATTTTTGGATGAATATGCAGATGGCCTATGAAATGGCGGTTGCCGAACGCGAATTGAAACCGAAGATCCATCAGGAAGTCCGGCGCAGAACGAATGTCGAAACGGGAAATGCGGGTCGCATGAAGCGGAGCGCATAAACCTCCAAACTCGTAAATAAAAATAGCTATGGCGACACAGACAAAAGATTATTACGGCATTCTCGGGGTGAAGAAGACGGCGTCGGCGGACGATATTCGCAAGGCGTTTCGCAAGCTTGCGCGCAAATATCATCCGGACGTGAATCCTGGCGATAAGAAGGCTGAGGAGAAGTTCAAGGAGATGTCGGAGGCCAACGACATCCTGAGCGACCCCAAGAAGCGAAAGATCTACGATCAGCTGGGCTTCTACTCCGACAATATCGATCCGGCGGCGGCGGAAGCTGCGGCGCAGGGCGGTTATGGTTTTCGCGGCGCGCAAGGACGTGGGCAGCAGCAGCGTAGCGGCGGGCCGGTCGGTTTCGAGGGATTTGATTTCTCAGATTTCGCCGCCGGAGCCGGACAGCGTGCGGGAGCTGGACAGCGCCCTGGTGCAGGTGCCGGAGGGTCCACCTCCTGGGGAGGGTTCCGCGACATTTTTTCCGGCATGTTCCACGGAGACCAGCAGGACGCCGGACCGCAACCCGGCAGCGACCTGGAATACCAGGTGAATGTTGACTTCTGGACGGCGATCCGCGGCGGCTCGTTAAAGCTGCAAATCACTCGCCAGGTGCCATGCCCTACTTGTCACGGAACCGCAGCGAAGGGCGGCGAAACGGTGTGCCCGGAATGCGATGGCACCGGACAGGTGACGCAAATGGGCGGGCGGATGAAATTCAATATCCAATGCCCGCGCTGCGGCGGTACGGGACAGGTACAGCAGAGCTGCGCCACTTGCCACGGACAAGGAACGATACCCAAAACGGAGACTGCGGAATTTCGCATCAAGCCAGGAACGCGCGACGGCCAGCGAATTCGTCTGGCTGGTAAAGGAAATGCCGGCAGCCATGGCGGCGCAGCGGGAGATTTGTACCTGATTGTTCGCGCCGGAACCAATCCCGTGTTTACGCGGAACGTCGACGACATATATGTAACTGTGCCGGTTACAGTTGCGGAAGCTGCGCTGGGCTCGAAGATTGAAGTGCCGACAATTGATGGCCGTACGCAGCTGAAAATTCCTCCAGGAACGCAGACGGGCCAGAAGTTACGCCTACGCGACAAGGGAGTTCCCTCTGCATCCGTGGAAGGTAAGCGTGGCGATCAGATTGTGGAGGTACAGATTGCGGTGCCGAAGGTACAGGACGAGCGATCGAAGGAAATTCTGCGCGAACTGGCGCGGTTGAATCCGGAAGATCCTCGGGCGGGATTGTTCAGCCAGGTATAACGCTAACTACTTGCATTCCCCGGTGCGATGCGCGGTAGCATGCAAATCTACGGAGGTTTGCTTCGGTTGAACGCCCTGGTAGACGGTGTTGGTGGTGGTCTTTCCTTCCAGGGTGAAACTGTCGCCGTGGTCAGAAAGGGTTTCAACTACTTCGGAGAGAATGTCGGAGTGAAGATTCTCCCCGTTGAATTCGCAATGAACGTGGATGCGAACCTGGTTGCCGGATCGGGGATGACTTTTAGGAGCTTTGCAGGTCAACCCAGCCTGCGCCACCTTCCAGAAATCGATCTGCTCCTTTGCGCAGAGAGAAGTCTGAGAGGTGATGGTTCGACCGTCACTCTGAGTGGTCATGGAGTCAATCTCCCATTGCCCGGGATGGAAGGCGGGAACGGGGTCAACGGCCTGAACGGGCAGGGCGCAGAACGGCAATAGAACGAAAATCGCGGCGATGGTTTTCGCGGTTCGCATGGCACCGGCTTCTAGCATAGCCGATGCGGGTTGTGGGTAAGAGAATTTCCAGGTTCAACCGGGGTAAGAGGAAGAGAGCTATGGCTACCAAGCGTAAATCGAAAGGCGCCTACATGATTTCCTCCGTTGCGGAGATGTACGGCATCCATCCTCAAACGCTGCGGCTGTATGAGCGCGAAGGGTTGTTGAAGCCGTCGCGCACCGAAGGCAATACGCGCCTTTATACCGAAGAAGACCTGGAGCGGCTGGAATTTATTCTGAACCTGGCGCGCGACCTGGGCGTCAACATTGCTGGAATTGCCATTGTGCTGCAGATGCGGGAGCGAATGGAAGAGATGAACCGGCAGATGCAAAGCTTTGTGGACTACGTTCGGACTGAAATGCTGACGCGGGTTCCTCACGGAGGCGCCTCGGCGGAGCAGGGCCTGGTGCCGATGCGTCGTCCGGTGATCGTCCCGGTGCCGCCCCGCGACTCCAGGAAACACTCTTAGCGAGGCACCTTCGGCTTGGCCGGCCACAACCTGGTCCGCCACGACGAGCGATTGCCCAGGCGCAAAACCTTCGCAATCCTGCAGCCCATCTTCTATCATCTGTTCTGCCATTCATGAAAATCCTGCTTGATTTCGTGTTGGGAGTCGGCCTGTTCGGCATCGTCACCTCCAGCGTGTACACCGCGCTGGCGTTGCTGGCGATCCGCCGATTTACGCGACGGCAGGTTGATGTGTCTGCGGCGACTTTCACGCCGGCCGTCAGCCTGCTGAAGCCATTGCATGGAGCCGAGCCTGATCTTGAAGCCCACCTGGCTACTTTTTTCCAGCAGGATTATCCCACCTACGAAATTTTGTTCTGCGCGCGCCAGCTGGATGATGCTGGATTGGTGGCTGCGCGGAAAGTGGCGGCGCGATTTCCCGAAATCCCGGTGCAGTTTCTTTTTAGCGGTGAACCGACCGTACCGAATGCGAAAATCCTGTCGCTGGAAAAGATGGCGGCGGCGGCAAAGTACGATTTGCTGATCATCAGTGACAGCGACGTCCGGGTCGACCGCGATTACGTGCGCGACGTGGTTGCGCCGTTCGCCGATGCTGCAGTCGGAGCCGTAACCTGCCTGTACCGTGGTGTGGCGGCGCAGGGCGGCCTGTGGTCGCGGATTGAAGCCGCTGCCATGTCCATCGAAATGAGCGCTGGGGTGCTGGTGGCCGACATGCTGGAAGGGATGAAGTTTGCCTTGGGCCCGACCATGGCGATTCGGCGGTCGTGTCTGAACGAAATCGGAGGTTTTCTGCCCATGGGCGATTATTGCGCCGACGATTTTTTACTGGGCAATTGGGTGGCGGAACGGGGTCACACGGTAGTGTTGTCCCATCACGTGATCGATCATGTGGTGTTGCATGCGGACTTCTGGCCTTCCATGCAGCACCAGGCCCGATGGATGAAAAGCACCCGCTTTTCGCGGCCCCGCGGCCACCTGGGCACCGCGCTTACCTTTAGCGTCCCCTTTGGACTGTTGACGGTGGCAGCTCTCTGCGGACTCAGACCCGCTCACTGGCTTCTATGGGCCGGCGCGGCATTGTTCTGGACCATTGGCTCGCGGATGATGCTGGCCTTTGCCATCAGTCGCAATGTTGTACGGGAAAAATCCGCATTGCCGAGCGTGCTGCTATATCCAGTCCGCGATCTGCTGGGCATCCTGTTCTGGGCCGCCAGCTACTGCAGCCGCAACGTGCTGTGGCGCAATGAAGTCTATCGGCTTGAGACCGGCGGCCGCATGCGCCGCATTCATCGGTGAACCTGCCTGACCCCGCGACAGTGTAGAAATGGAATATGCGGCGATGGCTTTCTTCTCGTCTGGCGCGATTTGTTTTGTTCACGCTTGTGACCAGTGCTCCTGGACTGGCCCATGCGCAACAGGTTTCGACGTTACGCGCGCGCACCAACCTGGTGCTGGTTCCCACCCTGGTGGAAACCAAAGACGGCGAGCCGGTCTTCAACCTGACGGCGAAGGATTTCGTGGTAACGGATAACGGAGTCGAGCAGAAGATTCAACTCGACACGGAGACCTACGCGCAGCCTATCTCCATCGTGGTGCTGCTGCAGGTAGGGCGTTCCGCGGTGCGCGAGTTCGACAAATATCAAGGTCTGCCGACCATGGTGGATGCACTGGCGGGTGACACCGTTCATCGCGTCGCCGTTGTGGAGTTCGATAGTCGGCCGAGGATGCTGCAGGATTTCACAAGTACCCCTGGCGCCATCGAGCAGGCTATCTACAGCATTCAACCCGGAGATGACGGCGCTGCGATTTTAGACTCTGTCTGGTATGCGGTCGACATGCTGCGCGACGAACCGGCGCAGAACCAGCGCGTGATAGTGCTGCTGAGCGAGACTCGAGACAGCGGCAGTGTGACGCCGATCAAGGAAGTCATTCGCAAGATCGGGCAGAGCGACGTAGTTGTGTACAGTCTTGCGTTTAGCCCTGGACGCGAAGATGCGCTTCAGTTTTCTCCGCCGGAAGGCAGCGGGTTTCAACTGCTGCCGGTGTTGAAGATGGCGATTGCGGCCCTGAAAAAGAACACCGCGGCTGCCATCCCGCACATGACCGGGGGGCAATATCTTCGTTTCAACAGTGGAAAGCAGTTGGATCGGCAGATAGCCATGCTGGCCAACCAGGTCCATAATCGCTACATGCTCACCTTCCATCCCTCTGATTTAACGGAGGGTTTGCACGTCCTGGATGTGAAGCTGAGGCAGCCCCTGGACGTGAAAGTACTGGCACGAGCAAGCTATTGGGCGACTTCGCCGAGCAATGTGGAGACTACCCCCGAGTCCAGATGAAATTGTCTCGGTACTTTTTCCAAATCCAAGCATCTGAGGTATGCGGGCTGGAAGAGCAGATCGAGCCATGGTCGCCCGGAGCCGACTGGGTTCGAAGTCGATTTCTCCTGATTTGATAACCTGCCTGAAACCGCGTCCTGTGCGGATCTGTTCAGTATTTGTACGAGGCGGTCGACCCATGCACTTTACGGTTCAGTTTTTTCTGGCATACAGCTATTGGATCCTGTTCGTATGGGTCTTGGCCGAGCAATTGGGAGTTCCGCTCCCCAGCACCCCCATCATCCTGACTGCCGGAGCCTTCACGGCGACTCATCACCTGGGCATCGGCCTCATCATCCTGGCGGTGATGCTGGGATGTGCCTTCGCGGACTCAATCTGGTTTCGCCTGGGAGGAAGATTTGGCAGTCCGGTAACCCGCTGGATCTGCAAGTTTTCTCTGGAAGCGGCTTCCTGCGTACGCAAGACGGAAGATCTGCTTATGCGACACGGCCCGGTCGCTTTGTTGTTCTCAAAGTTCGTACCCGGACTGAACACCATGGCCGCTCCCCTGGCTGGACAGAGCAAGATGAAGTACCGGGTCTTCCTGATGTACGACATGGCAGGCTCCTTCTTGTGGGCCGCGTCGCTGGTTTTGATCGGAAGATTCTTTGGCGATGTCATTCGTCGCAACGAAGCGATCTTGCACTGGCTCAATCGCTCTGCGATCGTGCTGGTCATCCTGGTGGTGGTTGGGCTAGTGATCGCCCGGCTGGTTCGGCAACAGCAATTCATTCGCAAAATTCGGACCCTGCGCATTGAGCCGACGGAGCTAAAAGCGATGATGGATCGCGGCGAGGAGCTCTACATCATTGACCTGCGCCATCCACTCGACATCCTGCCAGATCCCAGGATTCTTCCCGGTGCTGTCCAATTACGTCCGAATGAGTTGATTGCGCGCAATGCGGAAATCCCACGGGACCGCGACATTGTTCTGTATTGCACTTGCCCCAGCGAGGCGACCAGTGCCAAGCTGGCGTTGGCCATGCGCCGCTTCGGCATCGAGCGCATCCGCCCCTTGCGGGGAGGCTTCGACGGCTGGAAGGAACAGGGCTATCCCCTGGTTGAAATCATCGTGGCCGGAGTTGACCTTCCTTCAATCTCCGCTTAGCTCTCTGAAAGGCTGGGTTCGCGGTCTGAATCCGTCTCGACTCGCTGCCCGCCCACCTGAATTGATCTACAATGTCGATTCATCGCTTGTTTACAAAAGCTTGATAGGCTTCCAGATACGAGTCGGCGAGGGATCGCGTCTGCCATGCCGCAGGTTGTCGCGGCAACTACCCAGCCTCAAGGTCAGGAAGGTTACAACGTTCCCGGCTTCGATGTAAGCCCTGGGATGACGATTGGCTTTTTCGCTGGTTGAAACGTGCGGCATAAGCAGCGTCAAATAGATGAGGAAAGAGCTGCGCAAGATTGAAGAACGAGGTTGGGGGCGTACGTGGGAGCAGGGATTGAAGTGCAGAATTTGAATGCCTGGTACGGCAGTACGCACACGCTGCACGATATAACGCTAAAGATTCCAGCGAACCAAGCCACCGCCTTGATCGGTCCCTCCGGCTGCGGCAAGTCGACTTTTGTACGCTGTTTGAACCGGATGCACGAGACCAATCCGATTGCCCGCGTTACCGGCCTGGTCAAGCTTGGGGATCTGGACATTTATGGTGACGCACCGCCGGCCGCGATTCGACGCCGCATCGGCATGGTGTTTCAACGGCCGAATCCGTTTCCCACCATGTCGATTTATGACAACGTTGCGACGGGCTTGAAGCTGGGAGGAGTTCACAAGCGGAGACAGCTGGATGAAATTGTGGAGCGCAGCCTGCGGCGTTCCGCGCTGTGGGAGGAAGTGAAAGACGTCTGGAAGAATAAATCCGGCGCATCCCTGTCCGGCGGCCAACAGCAGCGCCTCTGCATTGCGCGCGCTTTGGCGATCGATCCGGAAGTACTGTTGATGGATGAACCGGCATCGGCACTGGATCCGGTTTCAACGGCGAAGATTGAAGATTTAATTTTTGAACTGAAAGCCGAGTACACGATCGTCATCGTGACGCATAATATGCAACAGGCGGCGCGCGTGGCAGAAATGACGGGGTTCTTCTTGAACGGATACCTTGTCGAGTTTGATGCAACCACAAAGATTTTCACGAATCCGGCAGACAAGCGGACGGAAGATTACATTACAGGCAGGTTTGGATGACACGTACCCGGTTCCACCAAAACCTCGATGACTTAAAGGAGAAGCTGCTGGTCATGGCAGGTATGGCCGAGCAAGCGACCCAGCGTGCCATCGAGGCTTATCGCGTCGGTGATACTTCCATCTGCGATTTGGTGATGCGTTCGGAGCCGGCGATCAATCGCATGGAACGGGACATCGATCAGATGGCGCTCGATCTGCTCGCCATGGAACAGCCGATGGCCATTGATCTGCGATTTATTTTGTCTGTCATCAAAATCAACGCCGACCTGGAGCGGGTGGGTGATCGCGCCGTCAAAATTGCTGAGCGGGTTCGCGACCTGCAGAGTGTTCCTCCGGTTGAATTGCCTGTCGATATCCCCAAGCTGGCAACACTGGCCGCCACCATGGTCAGAAACGCACTGCAGGCTTTCATTGATGGGGACGCCGCGCTGGCGGAAAAAGTGCTGCTGATGGACGACGAAGTGGACGAACTGAATCGCGCTATCTTCCATACCCTGACGAGATTCATCAAAGCCCAGCCAGAGTATACCCAGCAGGCCTTGAATGTGGTGTTGATTGCCAGGAACCTGGAGCGAGTGGGCGATCATGCTACCAACATCGCCGAAGATGTCATCTTCTGGGTTCGCGGGGCGGACGTTCGGCATCATCTCGCGACCGGCTAGCGCCAACGGCAACGCAGCCGCGACAGAGACTCACACGACGGATCATTCCTCTGAGATTGGCACTTTCCTGGTGTGGGTTCGAACTGAATTGCCATCCACCTGAACGCGCAATTCGATCCGCGCCTCCCTGCGAACGTGATAGACCAGCGCCGGCCGGAAACATGCAAGGCATGTCCCTCCAGGATTGCGAACGCTGGGATAAATCACGCCATTCGATTTAGACGCGAGCAGTTGTCGCGCCAGCTGCTGCGATTCCACGTAGCAGGCCGGAACCGGTTCGGGCTTCAGGAATTTCTTGAATGGACGAGCGGGGCTGCTGCGATCGGCGCTACGCAAATCGTGCAACTCTGTGGTGAAATCTGCCAGGTAGTCGTCATAGGTGGAGCGCTCTTCTTGTTTCCAGTCGATGTTGGCAAGCTGTCGCGCGCGATGATAGGCCACCTCTGCGATTGCGGTCGCACGTTCCACCCCGGCATACCAGGCGCCGCGAGTTCCGTCGTTGAAACGGCTGCCAGCGGGATTTTTGTGGGTGAAGGCGGCATTCACGATGGACGCGTAGCGCACGCCATAGACCAGCTCATGCACACTGATTCCGGGCAGCAGGCCTTCCTCCCCCAGCAAGCGATCGTTGGTCGCGCCATCCAGCTCCGCCAGATCTGCCAGCATGGAGTCGTTGTCGCTGATGGAAGATAAAACCGTGCCGCTCTCGCTGTATTTTGCGGCGATCAGTCGGTGCGTGCCGCGCAGATGAACCGGCCTGATCGGAGGTATCACTGGCCACCGCGCCAGGAGTCGAGCAATTGGCGCACGTGGATCATTCCGGGCTGGCCATGTTCCACCATGTACGCCAGCGGTGTCTCGCCGCGAAACATGGGATCGCGATTCGGCAGCATGACCCAGGCATCGGCAAGCTTGTCACTGTACAAAATGTGCAGCGCTTTGTAGATGCCGATCACCAGCGAAATGCGGATCAACGTGTCCTGATCGAGCTTCTTGCCCTGGGGGTGGGCCTTCCATCCGTAGTATGTCCCGGCCGAGGGGCCGCCTAATAAATGGCGCGCACTCACTTCTTTGACGCTCCAGCGTTCCATGATGCGAACAAAGCCTTTGATGGCGGAGGGACTCAGACGTTCGCGGACTTTGGCATTGGATAGATCCGGCAGGATGTTGAAAGGATAGCCGGCGATGTTTGGAATCGCGTAAGCGGTGGCCATGAGAAGCCTCCAGATTTGACTTCTTTTTTCATCATATTTGATGAGTATGAATTAATCCAGAAAATTATCGATTCGGAAGCGCTCCGAGGTGCGCACCCTTGACCAAGCATTTCTCAGAGGCCATACGCCCTCTTTCCTGCCAGAAGGTTGGCGAATGTTGATCGAATCGTTTCGTTGCCGCGGTTTCTCGCTTTAGAATGGAGTCCTTAGAGTCCAATGATTGATGAGGACAAACGCTGTGAAGCCACTCTGCTATGCGACTCTCGGAATCGGCCTCTTGCTGAGTGGAATGGCATGGGGACAAAACCTCTCTTCTGAGTGTGGAAACAATCCCCGACAGCACGTGGAGAACATCGACTCGTCGCGCGCCGCGTACAGCCTCGACATGGGCGGCAAAATCGATGGTCCGATGACGCGCGATCCCATCGGCTATTGGGCTTACGACCAATATTGGGAACCGAATGTTCGTGTCACCATGAAAAATGTCGGCGATACTCCGGTGGTCAACCCGTGGCTGCAACGCGCCGGCACCATGGACACAAGGACGATGAAATCCATTGTGGATTCGATTGTGAGCCCGGGGATGAGCGACAAGGAGAAGGCTCGCCGCATTTGGGAATTTGAAATTAACAACCGCTTTCATGGCACCACGCAGGACGATGAAGTTGCGGATGTGGTGAAGCGCGTCAACGTGTATGGCTACACGCTGTGCTACGACGAAAGCAAAGACATCAGCGACTTGTGGCGCGCGGCCGGACTGAAGGTGCGCAAAGGATATCCCACGGGGCATAGCCTGGCCGAGGTCTATTACGACGGAGGCTGGCACGAACTCGACTCCGACGAAAGCATTATTTCTCTACTGCGCGATAACGAGACGATTGCGTCGGAGTCGCAGATTGTGGCCGACCACGACCTGATGAAGCGGACGCATACGTATGGTGTGCTCGCCCCAGACAACAGGTTGACGGACGAAGGCGGTGCGGCGCTGATTTACTGGGAGGGTCCGCGATCTGGCGAGCAGCCCAGTCTGACGAAACACACCATGGACTTCACCCTGCGCCCGCAAGAATCGATTACCTGGGCATGGAATCCAGCGGGTCGCTTCCACGCCGCGCCGTATCCTTCCGATCCCGGATCGAAAGATCCGAACCAGTGGAATAAGCGCTGGCGAGTCATCGCTCACGTGATGGATGGCGACACGACCTACGCGCCGGATTTAAGCAAGCCATCTACGCTGCAGTATCTGCAAACCGCCGGCGTGGAGCAGCGATTGCCCGGGAAGTTTGGGACCGGCCTGTACCTGACGGGACAAACTGGGACGGTCGACGTTCCCATCCAGACTGCCTATCCGGTGGTGGGTGGCCGACTGATCGTCGATCTCTCCCGACAGAATGTGAATGACGATGCGGTGGCGATTTCGATCAGCTTCGACCAGGGCAAAACGTGGGAGCAAGTTCAAACCAGCTTCGCCAGCGACTTCGATCGCATGTACGTCGATCTGAATCCATTTTTCCCGCAGACTGGCGCGGCGCGATATCAATATATTCTTCGCTTCACGCTAAGCAGTCCGTCCGATAAACCGCAGGTGGCGCTGAAAGGGTTCGAGCTTCACTCCACGCTGGAAATGGCGCCGCTCGCCATGCCAGGAGTGGTGCTGGGCGAAAATCATTTCATCTTTACGGATCAGTCGCCCACCGCCAAAGTACGCATCACCCACGTCTGGAAAGAGTGCGACGGGGATGTGGCCATACCTGCGGCCCCGGTCGCCGTCACTCCCGCGGAAGGAGCAAGCTATTCGGGAACGCGCGTGAAGTTTGCCTGGCGCGCTGGTTCGGAAGTTGCGCCTGCGGATTATCAATTTCAGTTGAGCGAATTTGCTGACATGCGCTGGCCGTTGTCTCCCAACTTTAATAAGTTGATAAGCCGCACTGCGTACCAGGGAACGCCGACTTTTGAGCTGCCCTCCAACGGTTTACTGAATCCAGGACAAAAATATTACTGGCATGTGCGAGCGCGCAGCGCAGACCATGTGTGGGGACCATGGTCGAAGACATACAGCTTCTCTGCAATTGCGCCCGCTGTGCCGGTGGATGTGGCGGCGAATTTCGATAGCGCCCATCGCACCGTGCAACTGAATTGGCAGAATGGAAATAACGGCAGGCAACCGGTCAGCTATCGCATCTACGGCAGCGAGGAACGAGGATTTACCGCCAACGACGATCGCTACCAATACAACGATGGCCTGGCAGGAACGCAATGGGCGGCGGCGAATTTGTTGCTGGAGACGCACAGCCGCAAAGGTCCGATATCGTTGCCAGAGGCACTGTGGCGGCCGTACTATCGCGTGGTCGCTGTGGATGGAAAAGGACGCTTGAGCGGCCCCTCCGCGCTGGCGGAGCTGGCTCATCCCTTGATCGCCACCAGCCAGTTACCCAACGCCATCGAATCGCAGTTTTACAAGACGCAGATTGCAACCAGCGCTTCCATCGGGCACCTAGTGTCCGCCGATGAAAACGGTAAATCCTACCAAATGAAATTTCGCAGCGGCGACGAGCTTGCGTTTGAGATGACTGGGGCTCCAGCGGGTCTCACCATCGACAATCGCGGCGTGATTTCAGGATTTGCAGGGGACACGAAACCGGCTAAGTACCAGGTGAACATTCGCGTGAAAGATAGCAGGAAGGGGCAGAGTGATTGTGTCACTCTGCCGCTGACGGTAGTTGCGAAATAGATTTCTAGTTCGGCGGGATTACGCTGACAGCCCGCAGCAGCGCTTGAATTTCTTGCCGCTGCCACAGGGGCAGGGATCATTTCTTCCGGGTCTGCCTGACTGTGAAGCCGCGGCGTCTCGCATACGAACCCACTCCATCACGTTGGCCGGCGCGCGCTGCTGTCGCAGTTGTGCTGCCATGAACTGCATATAAGGATCGATGTGGGTAAAGAATTTCTTGTATCCCGCGCATAGGTAATTCAATCCCGCTTCGCCGTCCGGAGTCGTGGCAAAGCGATGCTTCGGGCATTCTCCATTGCAGGCGAATCGCACTTCGCACTGCCGGCAATAGTTGGGCAGCGTGTCGTTCTTCGCCTGGCCGAATTGGATCTGCTGCGGCGATTCGACCATCTCCCCCAACGCCTGCTGCATGATGTTGCCGAGTTTATTTTCCGGATAGACAAAATGATCGCAGGAATACAGGTCCCCGTTATGTTCAACCGCGAGCGCGGAGCCGCAGGTTTTGCGGAAGATGCACAGGCTGGCCTCCATGCCGAGCCACATTTCAAGCGACACGTCGAACAGTTGGACAAAGGTCTTACCCACGTCGTTGCGAATCCACTCATCAAAGATGGTCGTGAGAAATCTTCCAAATTGCACCGGCTCGACCGACCAGTCAGAGACTCGCGCGCGATCAGAAAAGCTAGGCGAGACCAGCGTCATGCCATCCTGCGTGGTGTGGGTGGAGACGCGCTCCACGATTGGGATGAATTGCATGTAGCCGCTGCCACTTTCTTTTAGAAAGCGATAGACCTCGAGCGGATTGTAGGAATTCTTGCGGTGAACTGTGGTCAGGGTGTTGAAGGCGACTGAATGCTTTTTTAGAAAGGTGACGCCGCGCATGACGCGGTCAAACGTGGGCTGGCCACCTTTGTCGACACGATAGGCGTCGTGCAAATGTCCGGGACCATCTACGGATACGCCGATGAGAAAATTGTTTTCCGCGAAAAAGCTGGCCCAGTCATCATTCAGCAGAACGCCATTGGTCTGAAACGCATTTTCAATTCGTTTGCCGTTCGCATATTTTGCCTGCAGCGCGAGGATGTTACGGAAGTAGTCGACCCCGAGCAGCGTCGGCTCGCCGCCCTGCCAGGCGAAGTGGATGACATCCGTGTTCTGCTGCTGAATGTACTGCTGGATATACGACTCCAAAACATCCGCAGGCATCGCCCACCTGGCGGTGTCGGGATAGAGAACTTCCTTTTCGAGATAAAAACAGTATTTGCAATCAAGGTTGCAGATGGGGCCGATTGGTTTAGTGAGAACGTGAAACGGAGCTGTGCTGATGGCGGCCATTCAATAAGGAGGTCGATCGCCGGCAGGTCATTCCATACCTGCCCGATGTGCGGCAAAGGCCCGGCGTCCTATTCGCATTGTAGACTGGAGCGAAAGCCGCTGGCTGTAGGCGGCAGGCGCAGCGCAACGAATTCGTGTCGCTCAAATCAAAGTAAGAAGCGAGGGCTGTTCTGAAACTTCTGCTGGTTCGACATCTTTGGGGCGTAGACCTCTCGAACGGCTTCGCTCCCCACATTGCGGAGTGGCATCAAGAAGGGTACGAGGCGCTGGAGACGCCGCTCTTCTTTCTCCCAGACAGAAACCTTTTTCGCCGAACGCTCAAAGAGGACGGCTTTGCCTGGATTCCGCAAGTGTTCAGCAATGAGTTCACTCCAGCGGGAACGGTTGCGGAGCATTTGCGTTCGCTGAAGAGCCAGATTGAAGAATGCCTCGAGGACAATCCACTCTTTATCAACGGGCATAGTGGATCTGATACGTGGAGCTATACGCAGGCGGAAGATTTTTATGGCGCTGCGCTGGAAATGGAAGCTGAACTTGGAATTCCGATTTCGCATGAGACGCATCGATTGCGCTACTTTTCTAATCCGTGGAATACGGAGAGGATCCTGCGGCGATTCCCTTCCCTGAAATTGACGTGCGATTACAGCCATTGGGTGTGCGTTGCTGAACGTTTGCTGCCGGACTGCGGAGAGATTTTGCAGTTGAGTGCAGAGCACTGCTGGCACCTGCATGCGCGTGTCGGTTTTGAAGAAGGTCCGCAGGTGCCTGATCCTCGCGCGCCGGAGTGGCAGCATCATCTGGAAGTTCACGAGCAATGGTGGCAGCAAATCTGGAAAGCGCAGGAGGCCGCGGGACGCGAAGTTTCCACGCTGGTTCCAGAGTTTGGGCCGCCGCCCTACATGCACACCATTCCATTCACGCAGGCGCCGGTCGCGGACCTGAATGCGATTTGTAATTGGATGGCGCGGCGCGAGCGAGACCGTTTCGAAGCCCGCTGATACCATGGTGTTCGGTTGCTGGATCATTGAATCTACGTTCGGAGGACAGTATGCGTCATCATCTTCGCCTTGCTATTCCTGGCTTGCTGCTATTGGGAGCTGTATGTTTTTTGCCTGCCGCTTCAGCTCACGCACAATCCGACACTCTGGCAGCCACGCCTCCGATGGGATGGAATAGCTGGAACCATTTTGCCGGCAAGGTGACCGACGCCGATGTTCGCGCGGCCGCGGATGCCATAGTTTCGAGCGGCATGCGCGATGCCGGTTACATCTACGTGAACATTGATGACACCTGGGAAGGACCGCGCGATGCCCAGGGAAACATTACGACCAACAGCAAATTTCCAGACATGAAAGCGTTGTCGGACTATGTCCACTCGAAAGGGCTGAAGCTGGGGATTTATTCTTCTCCCGGGCCGAAAACCTGCGCCGGTTATCCCGGCAGTTATGGGCACGAGCAGCAGGATGCGGACACGTATGCGAAGTGGGGCATCGATTATTTGAAGTATGACCTGTGTAGCTACGGCGCCATCATGAAAAAGGAAGCTCCTGGCGACCAACAGAAGCAGTGGGAGATGATGCATGCCGCCTACGAGAAGATGCACCAGGCATTGCTCAGCACGCATCGACCGATCGTTTTCAGCCTGTGCCAGTACGGGTTTGACGCGGTGTGGAACTGGGGCCCGAAGGTTGGCGGAAACCTGTGGCGCACCACCGGCGACATCAACGACAGCTACGATCGCATGTCGGTGATTGGCTTTGCGCAGGCTGGACTTTCAAAATACGCAGCGCCGGGACACTGGAACGATCCTGACATGTTGGAAGTGGGCAACGGCCACATGACGCCGGATGAATACCGCACGCACATGAGTCTATGGGCGATTCTGGCCGCGCCATTGCTGGCTGGAAATGATCTGAGCAAAATGGATGACACGACCAAAAGCATCCTGATGAACAAGGATGTGATCGCCGTCGATCAGGATCGTCTCGGCATTCAGGGAGATCGGGTGAGCGCCATTGGCCCGTTTGAAGTGTGGAGCAAGCCGCTGGAAGGTGGGGATAAGGCGGTGGCGCTGTTCAATCGCAGCGAAGCGGAATACCCCATCACCGTGGATTTCAAATCGGTCGGCTTCGATGGTCCGGTGCACGCGCGCGATTTGTGGTCGCACAAGGATCTTGGAACGCTGAATGGGTCATATACAACTGCGGTACCTAAGTACGGCGTGGTGATGCTGCGGCTTTCCAAATAGGCTCTGGCGATCACCAGAGAGTGCCGGAAGCTGCGTGGTCGCGAACCATGGCGATGTAGCCCTGGGAGTCGAACTTTTTGCCGGTGGACGCGGCCGACATATAACGGATTTTCCCGAAGATGGGGCGATCGAACCAGGGGCGATCAAATTTCCCGACAATCGCCCAGGCGATCCCGGCATATCCGCTGGGATCGCGACCATCCAGCTCATACTTATCATTCAGCGCGACTGCATGGGCAAACGCGGTCGCCGGATCGCGCGACCATTCCAGAATTTTCTTTCCCCAGTACATACGCATGTAGTTGTGCATCCACCCGAAGTGAACCATCTGTAGCTGCGATGCGTTCCACAGCTCGTCGTGGGTTTCGCCGCGCTCCAACTGTGCCATGGTGTAGGTCCATTCGCGAGGATCGCGTGCGTGTTCGGCGAGCGACTGGCGTGCCCAGGTTTCTGCACATTCAGCCGAGTCGTAATTCGGCGTGTACTTTACGAAATTGACGGCCAGTTCGCGCCACACCAGCAGCTCGTTAAAAAACGAATCGCGGGCTTGCTGGAGCGACGTATGCTTTTTGGCGGCTGCATCCACGGCCAGCGCAATTTCTGTGGGACCAATGTGGCCGAAGTGGAGATAGGGTGAGAGGCGACTGGAGCCATCGACAGTGGGCTGATTGCGCTGCTTGTCGTAATCCGCGAGAAGGTGCTGGACGAAAAACTGAAGACGCTTGCGCGCCGCGTGCGATCCGCCGGTAAAACCCTCCACCGGGCCTACGGTCCGGTCGAAATTCTTCCAACCGGCGGTGATGTCGTTCTTCACGGGAAAACTATCGAACGGCTTCGGCCGCGCCCATGCATGCTGTGCCTTTGGATTCTTCAAAGGATGAAGATAGTTGGGCAGCTCCCGATAGAGTTTGGGGCGCAGCACATAGGCTCCATACTGTGCCTTTGGAAATAGTTTGCTGGGAACAGAGACGTCGGCGTCGACCGTCCAAAAAGGAATTCGCAGACGCTTGGCAATGACCTGGCGCCACCGCTCCGGCTCGCGACAGGGATTTTCATCGCCGATCAGGATAGCGGCGTTGACCTCTTCCAGAAGCTTGTCGAGCGAGTTATTCGGCGGGCGCCGCACGATGAAAGAAATGTTGCGCTCGGCCAGATCGGCTTCGATGTCGGGCAGGCCTTGATTTAGGAAGACGTAATGTCGCAGATTTGCATTGGGAAAGTTTGAGATAGCAGAAAAGTAAACCAGCAGCGGCAGGTCAAGTTCATTGGCAAGGTTGACGGCACAGTCGACGGCGGCATTGTTGAGCCCCCGCTGAGTGCGCTGCATCCAGTACACGACGCAGGCGCCATCCGGCTTCGGGGCGCCCTCTCGCCGAACGCTGACGCGAGGATCTTCCGCCAATTCCTGCATCGATTTGGATAAAGATGCGGCGCGATCGGATTGCGCTTCAGCCATCGAATCGAACGTCTCCTGTTCGATTGTAGAGAGAGATGTTGCAGCAGCCGGCGATGGTCACAGAACTACCCTATGCGTTTCGAACGCGTGAAAGAAACACACGTCGACCGTGGAGGGGATGAAATTCAGAATCGCAGTTCCACGGGGGAATAGCCGATGGTTTTGGCTTTTTTCTCGACCCATAGGAACAGAATCTTGGGACTGTCGTTCACTTTGACGCCAATCACCACGCCACTTCCATATTCCTTGGTGACTACAATTTTGGCTTTGGTGATGACGCCATAATCTCCGGACGGGCCCCAGTCCTGGTTGAACTGGTCAAAGGTATAGAGCTTGTAGCGGTCGAGATGCTGCTGCCAATCCGGGTCGCTGTTCCACAAGGCGTAGGCGTGTGAATAGTCCTTGGCTTCGATCGCATGGAAGAACTGATTGACGCGGTGCTCCTCCGGCCAGTTCCACCAGTACCAAGTGAAGAACGCAACAAATGGGATGGCGATCAAAATGCCGATGATGATGTTGCGGCGGATGAGTGCTTTGCGCGGGTTGTACTTGGGTGCGTCGAGCAACGTCATGGCCACATTGTAAGGCGCGCGGCCACGGGAAGGAAACTCCAATGGCTAGAGGGCTTGAACTCTGTAATTCTGAGGCCGATCCAAATATGCCGGACTATGAGACAGGGTTTTGCCCCAGTCACTTCCCAATATCTGGCTGAGACTGCTGCCATTGCCAGGGCCCGTGCGGCCCCAGGCATTCCAACTGGCGATCGGCGACCACCAGGTGACTCTTTCCACCATCGACAAACTTTTCCACGGAATAGATCAGATCCGGATTGTCCTTGAAGGCGTTAGAAAACACACTTGAGGAGACGGTGCTTGTGTTGCGGTCCTGATTCATGGCCATGATCGACGAGCCATACCCGGTCCCGACCGGCGTGCGGGCAATATAGATTGCATGCTTGAACGTGGAACAGCCTTCATGTACCAGTCCGAATGAACCTAGAAGCAAGGCACATACGATCCAGGCTTTTGGCCGAATTCCCGGCAAAATCTGTGCGCAAATCCAGCCAAGCACGAGGATCGGGATCAAATAACCCCTGCTGGCGTAGTTGTCGCCTTCCGGAAACCCAACGAAATAGGTCGAGATGATGAAGCAAGCCGCAATTGCAGCCAACGCAAAGTTGTCCAAGGTTAATCTTTTTCTGTAAATCGCCATTGCGATTGCGTGCAGAAGAAATGTCGCAACGATGAATAAAAGAAACACGAGAAAACCGGCAATCATTCCGTGCCCAATGGCGCATGCGGAGGAGAGCATCGGGTGCAGGGCGATGAATTGGCCAATGGAGGAAAACGGAAACAGGTCCTGAACGGTCTTGATGAAAGGAAATTTGAAGCGAACATCCTGGCTCTTTCCCAGATAGAGCCAGAGCAGCGGCCAAATCAGAGCCGATGACGTCGCGGTAATTATCAACAGGCCCTTCAAGTTTGTGCGAGCCGTCCGCAAAAGGTAGTACGCAGCAAAAGGCAGCGCCCCGATGAACGCAAAAACACTGCTGTAAAACGCATACGCCAGCAACACGCTACAGACGGCGTATAGATTCCATCTTTTTTCTTCTGCCTTATCCCAAAGTTGCCAGCAGAGCAACATTGCAATGGCTGACGTTGCGTGATGCGGAGCCCACAAAATGCCGGTCAGAAGCGAAGGAAAATGGATGGGCGTATCCCCGGCCAGCAACCAGCCAGGATTTCTGCGCAGATAGTACATCGCGGCAAAGAAGGATTCTGTGCCTGCCCAGCAGGCGATCAAATAGATGGCCCAATAGAGCTGTTTCCGGCTTCTACCGCGCGCAATCCCGATATAGAGAAGCGACATGCAAAGAAGGAGCTGATAGATGGCGCAGCCAATCGCAAAGGCCGCCTTGATGGTGAATCCATGAACCGGGATCGCAAGGTAAATTGCAACAATCATCATCCACGGCGCGTAATAGAGCGAAAAATATCGGTTGGGAATCAGGCTGCAGTGGGCGGGATACTGGGCTGAGTGCGCCAGAGAATTGATTTCCTGGAAATGCCAGGTGTCGTCGTACACGACTGAGCCCACCAAGTGGTGCAGATGGCCTTCCAGCAGATACGGCAGTCGAGTCGCTGCCAACAGAACCACGACCAGCAATGCCAGGAGCGTAAGTCTGCGCCGCTGCTCAATCGAAATGTAGGTCGGCTGGAGTGACGGCACCAGGCGGTTGCGGAATAACAGAAACGCGGCGATTGCAAAGAAGCCAAAAAATATGAGCGGAAGCCATGCAGTCCTGAGGCGTGCCACGTTCATGAGGAACATGGTCAAAAAGTCAGCGCAAAAAACTACGGCGCAGAGGCGGGCTGCATACGCCGGTAGCAACTCCCACCGGGGAAGAACCACGCCTTTGAGAGCCAGAAATTTGGCTCTCTCTGCTACCGGCAAGCTGACAGTCATACTCAAGCTTAGCGCTCCAGGAAGATTGAAAGACAGGCTTTCACATCATGCCCTATCGCGCAAACCTCGTCCCGCGACAGTGGATGAAATCAACGCGAGAGAAATGATTTTTTGGGTTGTTCTCGGAACAGTGTATAGAGAAACAGCGCCAGTCCGCCAAAATAAACGTGGGAAATGAGGAGGGACCAGCGAGTGAACAGCAGCGGGGTGAGCGGCGCCCAAGTATCCGTCATCAGGAGGTAGCTTGCCACAAGAAAGGCCAGCGACCGGGGGGATTGCAGGGCTGTCGGAATCCACAGCAGAAACACCATGAGAAACACGCCATAGTGATGCTGCCATACGATTGGGGAAGCCATGGTGCAGGCCATGGCGTAGATCAGAAAATCGGCTGTGGTCGCGGTCTCCCGTCGCAGCATGGGAACGGCCAGCGCCAAAAATATCAGAATGATCGAAGACACCAGGGTGGCGACGTAGATGGTTCGATTGAACGGCGGATATCCGTAAAACGAGGTGACCGGCGAACCGACATGCATCAAGCGATGGAGCAATCCGTTGAGTGATTGATTCCAGAACATGGAATCGCCGCGCTGTCCCAGGTATCGCAGCACCTGGAGGTATTCAACAGAGTTGTGCCAGCCAAACATGCCAACTGAGAGCATGACCCCGGCAAGAAAGGTGAGTACCAGGCTAGCCGTAAACCGCCACTGCTTGCGAAGCAGCCCCCAGAGCACGAACAAGATCATTTGTGGTTTCAGCCAGCAGGTGAGCCCGATCAGGATAGCTGGAGGCACGCGAGAACCACGCAGCCAAAGAAGCGCGGCCGCCATCAGCATGAAATTCAGCAGCGTCTGCACCTGACCAAGATTGTAGGCATCAATGATGGGCAAAAATAGCAACACCAGCAGCGCCACCAGCACGCGAAGCTTCCTGCGATCCGCAAGGGTGGAGTCGTTGCGTGTTTTTTCTGGAAGCGAGCGCAAGAGGAATTCGCCGGCAACAGCCATGGAGCCCAGCAGCGCCAGCAGCAGCATTGCGTTCATGGCAATCTGGGGAGGAATGTGGACCCAGGCGGCGGCCTGCCATGCTCGATACAGCAAGAGAGAAGTTGGGGGATAGATAAAGCGAATGCCGCGCTGAAAAAATACCGTTTCGTAGAGAGCGTCGGGATGTTGTCGCCAGGCCAACTCTCCCTGCGCCATGTAGTAGGAGGAGTCTTTGCCCACCCGCAGTAACAGCGAGTCCTTAGCGATCCGAAGGACGCTGCCGGAGTGGAATCGAGGGGAAACGGCAATCAGCAGTGCTTCAAACACCAGCACCAGCACCAAGAACTGCGCCAGCTTTCTCACCAGCTGCGGCAGAGAAATCTCCTGGATGGAATCATGCATGGACGGCAGAGAACAGCGTCGGTGGCCCTGGAATTCGAATACAGCTAGAGGTCATAGCGATTGCTTTTCTTTTCTTCATGCCGTTCCAGCGCGAGTTGGATCAATCGATCGATGAGTTGGCCGTACGCAAGTCCGCTAGCCTGCCACAGCTTGGGATACATGCTGATGGCGGTAAATCCCGGCAGCGTGTTGACTTCGTTGAGATAAATTTTTCGCGGACGTTTTCCGGTGGAGATTCCGGGCTCCATCAGAAAATCTACTCGCGCCATTCCCGACAGATCGCAGGCTCGGAATGCATCGATGGCCATCTGCTGCACACGTTTTGTCTCAGCCTTGGTCAATTTCGCAGGAATGATCAGTTGCGATCCTTCGCTGAGATATTTGGCTTCGTAATCGTAAAACTCCTTACACGGAATCACTTCGCCGACGACGGACGCTTGTGGCGAGTCATTGCCCAGGACGGCGACTTCCAGCTCGCGAGCTTTGCCACGCTTGCCGCCGATGCTGACCTCGATCACAATTTTTCGATCGTAGCTGGCAGCCAGGTCGATGGCGACCTCCAGTTCCTTCCGATGATGGGCCTTGCTGATTCCCACGGACGAGCCGAGATTTGCGGGCTTCACGAACATGGGATAGCGAAGAGCGGCCTCGACGCGCTGGATGGCCCGACGCGGATTCTGTTGCCACTCGCCGCGCAGCAAGGTCACGTGCTTCGGAATCGGCAATTTAGCGGCAGCGAACAATCGCTTCATTACATCTTTATCCATTCCCGCGGACGAACCGAGAACGCCAGAACCGACATAGGCGATGTCCGCAAGCTCCAGCAGACCCTGGACCGTGCCATCTTCCCCAAATGTGCCGTGCAGCACCGGGAAAATCACATCCACGTTGAGCGATTTTTCCGCGCTGGAACGCAGGGTGGCGAGCGCGCTGCCGGAATGCTCCGCGGATGAGGGCACCGGCTGCACCACAACTTCTTTGCCATGTTCCAGCAGCGCAGCGCCGGGAGTGGCTTCGGGATTGCCAGCGCGCAAGTGTTGCGGCTCGCCAGTCGAAGACGGCAGCAGATTGGCCGCATCATCGGCTGTGAGCCAACGGCCATCTTTGGTGATGCCAATCAGATGGACGTCGTACTTGTGCGGGTCGATAGCCTGAAGAACGGACGCGGCCGACAGCAGCGACACTTCATGTTCGCCGCTGCGACCGCCAAAGAGAATGCCTACGCGCAGTTTTTTCATGAGAGCGGAATAAAAGTTCAGTGTACTGCGAGGCGAAAGAAATTCTGCACGGCAAATCGATTCAATTTGCGTTCGGTGGGCAGGGGTATAGGATTCGTTATGATCGGGCGCTTGCCTCTGGATACTGAACTCTGAAGCGGCCATTCCGCATCCATATAAACAGGCGACGCCGATGGAGGAAGCAGTAAATGAAGCAACGAACACTGGGAAATAGTCTGAAGGTTTCTGAATTAGGCCTGGGCTGTATGGGTATGTCCGACTTCTACAGCGGTCGAGAGAATGACCAGGAATCGATTGCGGTGATTCATCGAGCCCTGGAGCTGGGAATCAATTTTCTGGATACAGCGGACATGTATGGGCCGCATAAAAACGAAGTGCTGGTGGGGAAAGCCATTCGCGATCGGCGGGACAAAGTGGTCCTGGCCACAAAATTCGGCATCGTGCGCGATCCAAAGACGGGCGCCCATGGGGGCGTGAACGGACATCCTGATTACGTAAAGAGCGCCTGTGAAGGCAGCCTGCAGCGATTGGGAATCGAGACCATCGACCTGTATTACCAACACCGCGTCGATCCTAAAGTGCCTATCGAAGAAACTGTTGGAGCGATGGCAGACTTGGTGCGCGAGGGGAAGGTGCGGCACCTTGGACTGTCGGAGGCAGCTCCCGCGACGTTGCGGCGGGCGGTTGCGGTCCACCCCATCGCGGCGCTGCAGACGGAGTATTCCCTGTGGACGCGCGACCCTGAAGATGAGGTTCTCGCCACCTGCCGGGAACTGGGAGTTGGATTTGTCGCCTACAGCCCGCTGGGACGCGGGTTTCTTACCGGCCGTTTCCGCAAGCTGGAAGACTTGCCTGCCGACGATTATCGCCGCACTTCTCCACGTTTCCAGGGAGAAAATTTCGCACTCAACCTCGACATGGTACAGCGGGTAGAGGAACTTGCGCGGGAGAAGGGTTGCACCGCATCGCAGCTTGCGCTGGCCTGGGTGTTGGCGCAGGGAGAAGACATCGTCCCAATTCCAGGAACGAAAAAGATGGGCTACCTGGAGGAAAATATCGGGGCAGCTTCCATTCAGCTGACGCCTGCAGAACTGAAAGAGATTTCAGAAGCTGCGCCTCAGGGAGTGGCGGCAGGACCGCGATATCCCGAATCCGCCATGCAACACGTCAACCACTAGAGTCCCGCAATATGGATCAGCGGCACGTCGCGTAAAGCACCACCCGGCTATCGAGCGGCTGGGTGGTGATGCGTGTGCGACGGGTGTGCTGGAGCTTCGTTCGCTGTTTCGGCGATAGCTTGATCGATGATGGCATACAACTGGCTGGGATCGACCACCTCAACATACGGTACTCCGGAGGTCTGATTCGTCACCACCCAGATGGTCGGAGTATGTTCGATGCCGACGCGCTGGCCCAGGGCATAATCCGCTCTCACGTCCGCGGCCAACTTCCCTTGGGGATCGACGACAAAGGGAAACCCTATGCCGTGCTGCTGCGCGAATTTCTCAGCAAAAGCTTGCAAATCCGCCGGCGTTTCAATGCTTCGCTGATTCGCAAACACCGCGTTGCGAAAATCATCGCCCAACTTTCTTGACTTCGTATCGAACCAGCGGGCGTCCACCGCAGCCTGAAAACTCCAGGCGTGAAACGGCAGCGGGAAGTCGTAGCGGATCCACGGTATGTGATATTTCGCGGCTGCACCCATCAACAACGGATTGTCCTGACCGCACATGGGGCACTCCATGTCGTCGAACTCGACAATGGCGACTTTTGCTCCCGGAGGTGGCTTCAATGGAGCCGCATCATGGACGGGAGTGTGGGCGGAACTCTGCGCACGGAGAACAGGGACGGCGGTAATCATGGCTGCGAGGAAAAAAATGAAGGAAACTCGTTTCAAGAACACCTGCTGAATCGCCGGTTGCGACCTGACTTTTATTTTACGACGCCAGGAAGAATTTTTTGGGTAGGCCGGCCATTTCAGATCCTCTCAACCCAGGGGGTAGAGCCGATCTCTACAAAATTACCAGGGAAGTTACTGGGCCTTGGGCTTGTCGCCAGTGGCTGGAGCAGGAGGAGCCTGAGATTTGGAATGGGTGGAAGGGGACGTTTTTTTATGGTGCGCGTGATGCACCGGTTCCCGCCGCACGTCGTTGTCCACGACGATGGTCTTCCCGTGCGGAGCGGAGACACTTCCGCTGGCTTGGATCGCTTCCATGCGCGCTGACAAATCGGTCAGTTGCTGATGCTGCTGGGCAGCTGTCGCGATCATACTTGTCGTTGCTGTTTTTTTGGCAGCCTCCAGCCGTTCGAGCGCGCTGTTAAGTAGCGCCGAATCCGACTTCTTTTCGGTAAGGTCAGCCGCCAGGGTCAGACGCACCAGGACATCGTAGAGCGCGTTCACGTTTTGCATCAGGCGCAGCTGCGCGCCCAGGTCAGTCGGCGTGGATTGAGCCTGCTGCAGCAATCCGGGCAGTTGATGGGAAAGATCGCTGCTGATCGAGTTGGCATCGCTCTGCAACTGCTCTTTCCAGCTTTTTGAAACCTTCCAGTGGTCAATCTGGATTTGCCCAACACTGTGGCCGACCTGGTCCAGGGCGGGACTCAGCGACTCGCTGACGGATGGGTTTGCCGGCGCCGCCACAGTTGATTGCAAGCCGGCCGCGCAAGCCCTCGGCGTCAAAAGAACACCGTGCAGCAGCAGCGGAAGTAGCGCGACGATCGAGCCTCGCAACAGCCATCGAAGCTGAAAATGAACGGACGCACGATCGCAATGCGGCACACGATGGGTCGCGGGGTCTTCGGACATATCCTGCAGGGATGCCCGTCGCCCTCGTCCTGTTGCCTCGAGCACTGCTTTCGACTGGATTCTCGGCATGGGCTTCCTCCTCCTCCGATCGCTCTTTGCGAATCGCAGTTTCGTACTGCCTATGAGATGGCCGTGACATCCGGGGGAAGGCCTGCCATCAGAATAGCCTGTCGCCGAGCTTTGTAGCCTTCAGACAGTCTCCCTGCAATCGATCTTGCTCGTGTAAACTAGAGGAAGTTTTTCTGTGGGCCTGTGGCGCAGCTGGGAGCGCGCTTCCATGGCATGGAAGAGGTCGTCGGTTCGATCCCGACCAGGTCCACCAAACAGTCTTACGTCTTTTTGAATCTGCAAATAATAGCTAGCAATCCTCCAATATCCCCGCAAAATGGGCGTCTTTTGCTCCTGAAGGACACAGGAGAGGATTCTCCGCGCACCGAAATCTGCTGCTAAACAGAGCCGTTCTCTGATCGGGAAAT
>CAVTRK010000003.1:0-143174 GCA_963737095.1 uncultured Acidobacteriota bacterium | reverse complement strand
GCGGATTTTGAGTCCGCTGCGTCTGCCAGTTCCGCCATCCCGGCGCGGTGACATTGTCGATTCTAAATGAAGACTGCCACGTTGCGCTCGCCGACAGAAATAAGGCATCAGGTTTCCGCCACGAAATCAGCGGGCAAGCGGACGGTTTCGGCGCTAACCGCGCGACTACTTGTGTTGCGCGGCCAAGGTGTCGAGGGCCAGGTTCAACTCCAGTACATTAACACGCGGCTCCCCGAGGAATCCAAATTGCCTTGGTTCAACGTGGGCCTGGACTAGGTGTTCCACCTGATCTCTAGAAAGTCCGCGAGATTGCGCGATGGAGGGAACCTGGTACTCGGCGGCGGCGACAGTGATGTCCGGATCCAAACCTGATCCTGAAGTTGTAACCAGGTCGATAGGGACTTCCGCGTCGGTATTTCCGACTTTGGCTTCGCGAGTTTTCCAGGATTGAACGCTCTGGTCTACGCGAGCGATCAATGATGCGTTGGTTGGGCCGAGGTTGGAGCCGGAGGAATTCGCCGCATCATAGCCCGCCCCGGCCGCAGATGGACGGCTATCAAAGTACCCGTCTCCTGTGAATGGTTGGCCGATCAACTTTGAACCCACAATGACACTATCTTTTGTGATGAGGTTGCCGTTTGCCTGTGCCGGCATCAGCAGTTGAGCCAATCCTGTGACAGCCAGCGGATAGCCCAGGCCGAGCAGCACAGTCGTCACTAAGGTAAATAAGCACGCCGTGATGAATTGTTTCTTCATGTTGATCCTCAAATCAGGTGCATGGCCGTGATTGCCATGTCGATAAGCTTGATGCCGAGGAAGGGAAGGATGATTCCTCCCAGCCCATAGATCAAAAGGTTATTGCGCAGCAGAATTTCCGCGTTCATCGGGCGATATTTCACACCGCGCAACGCCAGAGGGATCAGTGCAACAATAATCACCGCGTTAAAGATGACCGCGGAGAGGATGGCTGAATGCGGGGTTCGCAGATGCATGATGTTTAAAGCGCCGAGTACAGGAAATGTCGCCGCGAACATGGCGGGGATAATGGCAAAGTATTTCGCGACATCGTTGGCAATTGAGAAAGTTGTAAGAGCACCGCGGGTCATCAAAAGCTGCTTGCCGATTTCTACAATTTCGATCAATTTGGTCGGATTGGAATCCAGATCGACCATGTTGCCCGCTTCTTTGGCGGCCTGAGTCCCGGTATTCATCGCAACACCCACATCGGCCTGGGCCAGCGCGGGAGCGTCATTTGTTCCGTCGCCGGTCATTGCAACCAATTTGCCTTCGGCTTGTTCGCGGCGAATCAGGTCCATCTTATCTTTCGGTTTTGCTTCGGCCAGAAAATCGTCAACGCCAGCTTCGCGAGCAATCGCAGCCGCGGTCAGCGGATTGTCGCCTGTGATCATAATGGTGCGGATGCCCATGGCGCGCAGTTGCGCGAAGCGTTCGCGCATGCCTCCTTTCACGATGTCCTTGAGATGGATCACTCCAAGCGCGCGATTGTTTTCCGCAACTACAAGAGGCGTTCCACCGCTGCGCGCAATCTTCTCTACGTCTGCGCGAACCTCATCCGCGAGAATGCCGCCGGAGGCTTGCAGGTACGTCGCAATGGAGTCGGCTGCGCCCTTGCGAATGGTGCGTCCGTCGACGTTGATGCCAGACATGCGGGTTGTGGCGCTGAAGGGAACAAATTCCGCGTGCATCGTTGCCAGATCACGACCGCGCAGCCCGTAGGTCTCTTTTGCCAGGACGACTATGGAGCGGCCTTCCGGCGTTTCATCGGCAAGCGATGAGAGTTGGGCAGCGTCGGCAAGCTGGTCCTTGCTGACGCCCGGAGCGGCCAGAAATTCAGTCGCCTGCCGGTTGCCGAAGGTGATGGTTCCGGTCTTATCGAGGAGCAGTGTGTTGACATCTCCAGCAGCTTCGACAGCTCGACCAGACATGGCCAGCACATTGTGTTGCACCAGGCGATCCATGCCGGCGATACCGATCGCGGAAAGCAGGCCGCCAATCGTGGTCGGAATCAAGCAGACAAGCAGAGAAACCAGCACAAAAACTGTCTGCGACGAGTGCGAGTACAGGGCAATCGGCTGCAGCGTCACCACAGCTAGCAGGAAGATAATGGTGAGGCCGGCGAGCAATATGTTTAGCGCAATTTCATTCGGAGTTTTCTGACGCTCGGCACCCTCCACCAGGGCAATCATCTTGTCGATGAAGGTTTCGCCGGGGTTGGAGGTGATACGAATTTTGATCTGATCGGAAAGGACGCGCGTTCCTCCCGTAACCGCCGAGCGGTCTCCGCCGGACTCTCGAATGACGGGAGCCGATTCGCCGGTGATGGCAGATTCGTCAACCGAAGCAACGCCGTCAATGATCTCTCCGTCGCCGGGAATCATTTCTCCGGCAGACACGATGACAATGTTTCCGGAACAAAGCTTAGAGCTTGGCACCTGCTCGACGACACCTTTGTCGTTTAAACGATTGGCCAGGGTTTCAGACTTGGCGCGGCGGAGCGCATCTGCCTGCGCTTTGCCGCGGCCTTCCGCCATGGCTTCGGCGAAGTTTGCGAACAGTACCGTGAACCATAGCCACAGCGTGATCTGAAGATCGAAAACAAGCGGCGCTCCATGCACCCGCAGATCCTTCAGGAGCAGCACGGTGGTGATGACGCTGCCGACTTCGACAACAAACATGACGGGGTTCTTCATCATGTTCAACGGGTTCAGCTTGGGCAACGAATCGATCAGGGCGCGACGCGCGATCTCCGGATCCCAGATCGATCGTTGATGTGTGCTTTTTGGCTTCGCCATCTTGTTTCTCCGAACAGTTATGCTTCGACTAGAAAGTTTTTCCCGCATACATCAGCAGGTGTTCAAGGATTGGACCGAGGGTCAGTGCAGGAAAGAAAGTCAATGCACCGACGATCAAAATGACCCCAATTAGAAGAATGGTGAATAGCGGAGTCGTCACCGGGAAAGTGCCCGCGGATGCCGGGGCGATCTTTTTCCGGGCCAGGTTTCCAGCCACGGCCAACATGGGCACGATCATCAGAAAACGCCCACATAGCATCTCGATTCCGAGCGTCAAATTGTAGTAATTCGTATTGGCGTTTAGACCGGCAAAGGCCGACCCGTTGTTACCGGCAGCGGAGGTGAAGGCATAAAGAATCTCCGAAAGCCCATGCGGGCCCTGGTTTGCCAGGCTGCTGAGTCCCAGGTGAGGCAGCAAGACAGTCACGGCACTAAACCCCAGGATCAGCAACGGGAAGATCAGGACGTATAGCATTGCCATTTTCACGTCATAGGCTTCGATCTTCTTGCCCAGATACTCCGGCGTTCGACCCACCATCAATCCTGCGATGAAGACGGAAAGAACAACGAAGATCAACATCCCATACATGCCGGCGCCCACTCCGCCGAAGATGATTTCCCCTAGCATGATGTTCACCATCGGGACCATGCCACCCAGCGGTGTAAAGGAGTCATGCATGCCGTTCACTGCGCCACAACTGGCATCGGTGGTCGCGGTGGCGAAGAGCGCGGTGTTGGCAATTCCAAAGCGAACTTCCTTGCCTTCCATGTTGCCGCCAGCCTGGGTCTCAGTTGTCTGCTGGGCCACCCCGTGCATCAGCGGGTTACCGCGTGCTTCTGCCCAGTAGGCAGTGGTGACACCGGCGAGGAACAAGATTGCCATAGCCGCAAAAACAGCCCAGCCGTGCAATGGAGAGCCGGTCATGCGGCCCATTGTGACGGTTAATCCTGCACCAATGGCGAAGATGGCAAGCATTTCCAGCAGATTAGAAAACGGCGTGGGATTCTCAAACGGATGGGCGCTGTTGGTGTTGAAAAAGCCGCCACCATTCGTTCCCAACATCTTGATGGCTTCCTGGGAAGCGACCGGACCTTGCGCAATGGTTTGCGTGGCGACGGTTTGACTGACGGATTTCCCGGAACTATCCTGGGCCACAACCTTCTGGGGTTCGATCAGGTGGGCAGTGGTGTAGGGGTGCAGATTCTGCACCGCCCCCTGAGAAACGAGCACCAGGGCCAGGATTGTCGAAATTGGCAGCAGCACCCACAGAAATGCGCGTGTCGTATCCACCCAGAAGTTGCCGAGAGTGTTTTGCTCGCGCCGGCTGATGCCGCGGATGAATGCAATGGCCAGCGCGATGCCGACGGCTGCCGACGCGAAATTATGGTAGGCGAGGCCAGCCATCTGGGTCAGGTAGCTCATCGTGGCTTCTGGCACATACGATTGCCAGTTCGTATTGGTAGTGAACGAAGCCGCTGTATTTAGCGCCAATACGGCGGGCACATTCGGCAGGTGCTGCGGATTCCATGGAAGCCAGGTCTGCACCCGCTCGATGAGGTACAAGACCAGCATCGAGACAAGGCTGAACAGCAGCATCGCGATCCCGTACTCGGTCCAGCGCATTTCTTTGTCGGCGTCAACGCCGGTCAGCCGATAAAGAATCCGTTCGACTGGAACCATCACAGGATCCAAGAACGTTTTCCGGCGCTCAAAGACGTTGGCCATGTAGATGCCGAGCGGTCGCGCGATCAACACGATGAGTAGAAAGAAAAGCCCAATCTGAAACCATCCATTTGGGGTCATGGCTAGAATTTCTCCGGACGTAACAGGGCGAATATCAAATAGATGAGCATAGCTAATGAAATTAGGAGCAGGAGTGTAGATTCAATGTTCATGGCGTTACCTCAAACGCTCGCATGCGAGCGTGTATCCAATTGCCACTGCGAAAAATAAAAGCGAAAGCACAACCATCCAGAAATCGGTCATATGTTTTTCCTCCTGATGCGCTTACCACGCGCCCTTCATTTGCCCGAACCACCAGACCAGACCGAAGCCTGCGGTGGTTTGCTGGGGAACAAGTTGATTCACGATGTCGGTGTGGAAGTACGGTTGGTTCGAAAAATCCCGGCGCCACTCGAGAAACACTTTGAATCCATCCGCCGGCTGATAGTCAGCAGTCACCGTTGATTCCTTCAATGCCTGAGATGCGCTGCTGAACAGCCCTTGTGGGTCGGACAGATATTCGAAGCGCGTGGCCAGCGCGAGCTTGGGAGTCCACTGATAGTTGAGGTACGCGGCGCCGCCGGACACATGCTGCGGAGCTGATTCGCTGTAAACGCGGTTGATAACGTAGTCGCCTTCGCCGACCAGGGTCCACTTCGGTGTGATATTCCAGGTGGCATAGCTGTCGAAAATGTGTTCCTTTCCGTTCGGCGTTGGCACAATTGGAGTCGCCGTTTGCGTCGTGTCCGGATTTCCGCTGAGCACAAAAGTCCGCTGCTGCTGGCCGAAGAAATAATTGATCTGCCAACTCAGCGTGCTCACCGGGTGAAGAGTGAAAGCAAAGTTCTGAGATTTAAATCCGCTGAAGGCGTCCGTCTGCTGGGCCCCGTTCACCAGCCAATAAGCAACGGTCAGCTTGGGATTGAATGTATAGGCGGTGCGAAATCCCATATGGTAAAAGGGGAGGAAATTGAAGTAGTATGAGCGCGAGTAATTGAGTTGGTCCTTCGTATAATTGCCCTCCACCCCAAGAGCGCTGGCCCATTTACCAAAGTCGATGGTGAGACCGCTCCCGACCGGCGCGACATACGTGCCGTAGGCCTGGAATACATTTCTCCACGTGCTGGGATGCAACTCGTTGTTTGAATTTCCCTGCAGGGTTTCCGTTGCCTGCCCAAACATAAGGTCGAGCCGGCCGCCAATTCGTTTTCCGTGCGCAGCATCCGTGGGATGGTTGATCACGATGTCCGCCTGGTTCAGGCTGAAGCTGTTGGCAGAGATATCGTAGGCGCGAAGTTGATTCATTTGCCCAATGGGTCGATTGAAATTGTATTCATAGTAGCCGTCGACTGTGAAATTCAGTGTGGTGCCGTCAAGAAAGCTCGGAATCGCCAAAGCTTGAGCGGGCGACCCGCTTGCAGCAGCTGCAGGGGTGGGGGAGGGCGTAATTGGGGCGCTGGTTGCAACGGCGGCGGACGCGGGAGTGGTAGAGAGCGACGGTGGCTGCACAGTGGTTCCTTGGTTCGCTGACGCGGATGCAGTCGGAGTTACAGATGCGCCAGTAGCTGGAGCGGCGGGTGTGCCGGCTCCGTGCTCTTTTTCCAAGACGTCCACGCGCGATTGCAATTGCTGAACCAGTTTTTGAAGCTGCTGGACTTGTTGCTGCAGCTGTTCCGTTGTTTGCGGTGTCGATTGTGCGCGGGCCGTCGCGGTTATCCAAAGTGCAGCGAGCAGCAAGCACCAGAGGTTACGCGAAGCCTTTTTAGATCTGCTGGAAGACTCGATTTCACCTAAAGGATAGACCGATCGAGTACTTTTTGATTTGCGTGAGTTCCTGGTGAGTGCAAAACACCCATAGCAAAATGCGAGAAATCCAATCGCCACCATAGCGATCATTGCAATGACAAATGCGTGTGACATCGTTCCGCCTCGGCGTCAATCCGTCGCCATGGTTAGTTGGCCAGAATGTGTATAAAAACGGGATAAGAAGATCGTAATAAAGTTATAAGGAAGGCTGCGGATGGATCCCGTCGGGGACGAAGCGGTATCCAACCCAGGGCTCGGTAAGGATATATTTCGGCTCATCCGCCGGTTCGATCTTGCGACGAAGCTGGCCGATCAGCACCCGCAGAGATTCAGGCTGATCCACGTTGTAGCCGCCCCAAACCGCCACCATCAGGGCACGTCGGGTGATCACCCGATCGGGAGCCATCGACATTGCGTGCAGCAGGTCAAACTCCTTCGGAGTTAGATGGACTTCCCTGGACTGGACGAAAACCTGCCGCGAGGCGGGATCGATGCGAAAATCGCCAACCACTCTCTCCCCGGTTTTGTCTGATGTAGAAGAATTTTTGAAGCGACGGAGCGCAGCGCGAACTCTGGCGAGAAGTTCGTCAATTTGAAAAGGCTTGGTCACATAGTCATCGGCGCCGGCATCCAGAGCTTCGATTTTAACTTTCTCCTGGTTGCGTACCGACAGTACGAGAATCGGCACGTTCGATGGCAGTTTTCGAATCGCGCGACAAAGTTCCACCCCGTCCATATTTGGCATAGAGAGGTCGGTAATGACCAGGTCGGCGGCCCAGCTTTTCAGCACGCTGAGCGCAGATTCCCCGTCCGAGGCAGACTTAACCCGATAGCCCCTAGCCGTGCAAGCCATCGACAGGACGCGAATGATTTGCGCTTCATCATCGACAATCAGAATTTTGGCGGGGTCTGTTGCATCGCGCCGTGGAGTGGATGGATCTGTCATCGCAGTCTCAATGCGGCTCCTGGGTCACGATGTGTACATCGACGTGAGGAGCCTCGCGAAGCAGCTTTTGAATCGCCATGAAGTAGAGGTAATTTCGCCACCCCCGAACCGCTGAGCGGCCAAGAATTATTTGTGTGATGCGATGTTCACGCACAAAATCGGCAATGGCACTGGCAACTTTGCCGCCCTGGACATGGAAAATACGCGCCGAAAGATTTTCTGCAAAACGCAGATTTGCCGCCAGGTTTCTGCTTTTCTCTTCAATCGCATCGTCGGGTAGATCGACGTGCAAGATGTAAAATTCCGCGTCCATTCCCTCCGCCATGCGGGCGCCGCGGGCAATGAGCTGCTGCGAGGCGGGGTTGGAACTGATGCAAACGGCAACCCGTTCCTGAACCACCCAATCCTGCCCTAATTGTTTTCTGCGCAGGTAGGCATCCAGGTTCTGATCGACCGCATGCGTTACTCGCTTCAGGGCCAGTTCTCGCAGAGCGAGCAGGTTGCCGCGGCGAAAGAAGTTTGCCAGCGATCTTTCGATGCGCTCCGCCGGATAGATGTCGCCGCGCTGCATGCGGGTCTGCAGCGCTTCCGGAGTTACGTCGACGAGCACCACTTCATCGGCGCGGCCCAGCACCCAATCGGGAACCGTCTCCCGCACGGTTACGCCGGTGATGCTCTGCACGGTGGGTGCCACGCTCTCCACGTGCTGAACATTGAGCGCCGACATCACGTCAATGCGGTGTTGCAAGACTTCTAAAACATCTTCATATCGTTTTGCGTGCTTGCAGCCGGGAATATTTGTGTGCGCCAGTTCGTCGATCAGCACCACCTGGGGTTTGCGCGACAGCACCGCATCGAGATCTAACTCTTCGAAGAAGGTGCCTTTGTATTCCACCTTGCGGGTTGGGATCGCTTCCAATTGTTTGGCCAACTCGATGACACGGGGGCGCTGATGGGTTTCGATAAATCCAATGACCACATCTTCGCCTCGATTGCGGCGCCGAATGGCTTCGCTGAGCATGCTGAATGTTTTGCCAACGCCGGGCGCGTAGCCGAGAAAGACCTTCAAAATGCCCGCGGTCTTTTCCGGCGCGGCGGCTTCCAGCCATTGCTCCGGCGTTTTGACGGGCTTGATATTTTCTGGTTGCCGCGTCATGGTTTATCTGACCTGAGTAGAATTGCTATGATGCTGCGACATAGCACATCTCCGACGGTACGGTACTTGTTGTCCGCCTTGGCCGTGGGGCTGATTGTCTGGATCTATTTTTCTCTGCTGCATGTCAATCACACCACAGTATCGCTGACACTATTGTTATACGTTTTATTTATTGCAGGAAGGTGGGGGCTTTCAAACGCCGTCTTCACGTCGATTCTCTCCACGCTGGCGATTAATTTTTTCTTTTTGCCCCCCATCGGAAAATTTACGATCGCCGATCCGCAGAACTGGGTTTCTTTGAGCGCTTTCCTGGTAACCGCGATTTTATCCAGCAGGCTTTCCAATCGGGCCAGGGATGAAGCCAACGAAGCCAAGAGCCAGAGAATTGAAATGGAGCGCTTGTACGACTTCAGTCGGCAACTGCTTACGACTGATAATATTCTCGATCTGCTGAATTCTATCCCCAGAATCATTACCGCGACGTTCTTTACTGAAGGCACGGCTCTGTTGGTGAGTTCGCGGAGCAGCGTCTACCACTCCGGGCGAAGCAGCGAGGAGATCAGCGACGAAATGCTTCGCGCCGCTTCTCGAGAACGCGATATTCAAAGGAACGAAGAGAAGCGAATTTGCCTGGTCCCATTGATGATGGGAGTGCGCCCCATTGGAGCTCTAGGAATTCTGGGCAAGTGCCCGTCGCGGCAGAGTCTGGATGCCCTGGGGAGCATGGTTGCGATTGCGGTGGAGCGCGCCGGCGCGGTTGAGCAACTCGGCAAGACCGAGGCCGCGCGTGAAAGCGAAAGGATCCGCAGCGCGCTGCTCGATTCCGTCACTCATGAATTGAGGACCCCCCTTACCTCGATCATGGGAGCTGTCAGCAGCCTGCGTTCAGAGTTACAGCTGACGGTTGAGCAGCGTGACGAATTGCTCGCCATTATCGACGAGGAGAGCGGGCGGTTGAACCGATTGATTGAAGAGGCGGTAGAGATGGCGCAACTCGACGCCCACGAAGTGCAGCTTGACCTGCAATTGCATAGCGTTCAGGAACTGGTGGACGAATCGGTGAAGAATGCGCAGGAAATTGTCACTGCGCACCCGATCACGGTACGACTTCCGCAAGATTTGCGGCCAGTCCCGTTCGACTTGCGCATGATCGAAAAAGTGCTGCATCATTTGTTGGAAAATGCCGCGAAATATTCTCCGCCCGGGAGTCCGATCTTCATCAGCGCGGAGGAGAGCAGAGATGTGCTTGTCGTCAGCGTCGCGGATCGCGGAGTGGGAATTGGAATGCTGGAGAAGAGTTTTATCTTCGATAAGTTCTACCGTGGTACAGGGCAACGCTACCAGGTACATGGAACGGGAATGGGATTGGCGATTGCCAAAGCCATCGTAGAATCCCATGGTGGCACCATCAGCGTGACCAGCCAAGTCGGCCACGGATCTGTTTTCTCCTTTGAATTGCCTCTGCGACCTCAACTTTTTGGTCCCACCAACATTCATTAATCGGCGCCGGAATCAGGGGAGCCAGAGTGCCGCGCCTTCCTTTGCAGTCGCAAGCTCTGCTGTTTCGACGCGGGTTATAAGCGATGCGCGCACGGGAAATATGCGACATCCATCCGAGGTTGGCGGGTTCGACTCTGTCATGTGCGGCTGCTATTCTGGAGTTTCAATCATGGGTCGTGGAACCCGGGTTCCCACCCCATCCTCAACCAATCCAAGGAGGAATACATGCAACGGAAAGCAAGCGCAGTTTGGAAGGGAACACTGAAGGACGGAAAAGGTACCATTTCAACCGAAAGCGGAACTTTGAAGGATACCGCCTATTCTTTTCATACCAGGTTTGAAGACGGCAAAGGTACCAACCCGGAAGAGTTGATTGCGGCGGCTCATGCTGGTTGTTTCACAATGGCGCTGAGCGGTCAGTTGACGAAGGCGAACTTGAACCCGGACTCACTGGAAACCACGGCCGACCTGACTTTGGAGATGTTGCAGACTGGGCCAACGGTGACAAAAATTCATTTGACGACGCGCGCCAAGGTTCCCGGCGCCAGCAAAGAGGCGTTTGCCACCGCTGCCAATGAGGCGAAAGTAAATTGTCCGATCTCGCGCCTGTTGAAGGCGGCGGAGATCACCCTGGATGCGCAATTGGTGTAATCGCGCCAGATGCTGCGGCGGTCGCTTAGCTGTGCACGCGAATATAATCGCGCAGTTGTTGATGAATCTTCAAGGCCTGTTGTGCACCACCATCCAGCAGGCCGATCCACTCCTTCACCGGCTCTTCTGTTTCCGCAGTCGTCAGCAGATATCCAGCCTGCAATACAATCTCGAGCGCATTGCTCAAGTCATGCATGAGTCGGCGAATCTCGGTGGAGAGCTCAGGGGGAATACTGGCGGAATTGGCAAGTGAAGAGTTCGTCATGCCGAAAACCTTTCGTCGTAGTTTTTCCCTTTCGCGCGCGCCCATCGTTTTAACACTACGCATCAGGAACGAAATCTCAGGATACTCGTGTACGCAACGATTGCAAATGTACCATTTGAGGGTGGTGTATGTACCCACAGAAATTTCTTTGACGGACGAATGTTGACAGCATCTGTCGACTTTGTAAGAGTAAGGACTGCCGCTTATTTTCTGGCGGACAGCTAGCCTCTGAAAAACAGGCCGAAGTGGCGGAATTGGCAGACGCGCATGGTTCAGGTCCATGTACTCGCAAGGGTGTGGGGGTTCGAGTCCCTTCTTCGGCACCAAACATTACAGTCCATCTTTTACATCTCAGCGTAAATCGCGGACATGGCTGTGCTTAGCGCCCAGGAAATTTATGAGAAGGGGCTTCCTGTTTGGCTCGATTGAGGTGGGATACACGCGGTGCGAAGGGACTGGATCAGGCACTCCCAGCCATGACCAGAGTTTTTCTCAGGCGTGGTTCTGGACCGCGCTGTTGCTCGATGGCGATGCGAAAACACGTTCCGACTCCGATCTCGCTCTCGACGATCAACGTAGCCTGGTGCTGATCCGCAATCCACTTGGCGAGTGCCAGGCCGAGACCCGATCCACCCATTTGCCGGCTGCGGACGGAGTCAACGCGATAGAAGCGCTGGAAGAGTCGCGGCAAGTGCTCTCCGGAAATTCCGATTCCCGTGTCGCGAACCTCCAGCAGCACCCGCTCGGTATCCGCAGATGCACGCAATGTAATTGAGCCGCCCGGGGGCGTGTAGCGGCAGGCGTTTTCAAGAAGAATATTCAGCAGGCGCTGGATACAGACAAGATCGGCGCGAATGAGTGCCGGAGCGCAGCAGGTTTCCACATGGAATTCCAGCAGCGCTTGTCGCATTGAAGAGCTCCACTTCTCTCCGATACGCCGCACCAAACGGCCTGCATCAATGACTTCAAAGCTGAGATCCTCCGCACCAGCGTCGGCCCTTGCCAGCATCAACATGTTGTCGAGCACGCCGCTCAAGTGAATGACTTCCTGCTGCACGTTGGCAAACGACTCACGATATTGTTCGTTGCTTTTGGGCGAGGAGAGGGCGGCATCCACCTCAGAGCGAATCAGTGCGACCGGCGTTTGCAGTTCCTGGGACGCGTTTGCGGTGAAGTCCCGAATACTGTGATCGCTGGCTTCCACGCGGTTCAACATATGATTCAATGTCGTCGAAATGTCGGAGAACTCATCATTAATTGATGAAACGGGGAGCCGGAGATTCACACTGTGATCGCAGACCTGCCGTGCCAGGCGTGCAAGGTCTGCCATGGGATGCATTGCTTTGCGACTCATCCAGTAGCCGAGAAGTGCAGCCAGAAACAGTATGAGCGGCACCAGAATCACAACGTCGCGCACGAAAACATGCAACAGTGCGATCAATGCGACTTGAGAGAGCAGCGCTTGTACTGCGGAGGGTTGGCCATGTGCGCCGGCTTCCACCGATTTTGCAGCCGTCAGCTCAATGCTGTGCTGAAAAAGAAACCAGGTGGTTGCACCCACGCTGACGATGACCCAAGAGAGTACCGAGAAGTTCCAAAACGTGAGTCGGAGGCGAATCGGAAGAGGCGTCATGCGCTGCTTTCCTTCGCTGGTACCTCCAGCGACCGTATAGCTACATAGTAGGCGCTCAGATGCACGAAATGATGAACACCCGTTGAAAAGCTTGGTGGATAAGTGGCCCTCTTATCGCGACAGTTCCGCCGGGAAAATCTCCCGGCCCAAATTTACAAATCGATGGCCAATGAAGTCAACTTGCTGGAATTCTACCCCGGGATTCGTTGCTCCGACCGTCTATGGATGGTGACTTTCGGGCGGTCCAAGGTAACTGGACGGGATCGGGCCCTGGCTGATAACGAGCTTCTCCAACACGATTCCTGGATCTACCATGCGAAATCTCAGGGTGTGATAGCCGGGTTGCGCGATCGTGAATGTCGACATGACCTTGCGAACTCCGTCACTGACAGCAGCGGCCCACGCCTTCTCGGAACTATCCGCCAGCGCGTCTACGACGAAGGGCGGTTGGTCATCGAACGAGATGGCATACCGAAGTCCACGCCCCGGAACGAAATTTAGAGTAGGGGCAAGAATCGCCTCCACCTGGTACGTCCCGGGCTCGAATAGATACATTTTGTATTCGAGCGATGCCGCGGGCTTCGGCGGCAGCACACTTGCTGCGGTGACGGGAAAAATTGTCATTCCGGAAAGCGTCTCGCCAAAGTCTGGAAGATCGGTCCAGTGAGCTTCGCCTTCGCTGGTTTGGCTGGTGAAATGCGCGGCTTCAATGGAGACATAATGGTTACTCTCGACAAACCCCTGCAAATTGTTGCGCGATGGTGTCGCCGGATTCGATGCAACAAGGTGGACAGTGATCGTCGGGCCGGAACGCTGCGAGATCGAAACGCTGCCGGAATTCTCGCCCTGGGGCACCTGGCTCCAATCGATGTGAACCAGCAGTCGCTGATCTTTTGCGACGGTGCCATGATCCGGAGTTACCGCAATCCAGGGATGATCGCTGCGCACTGTAAAGGCGAAGGACTGGTCTCCCTGGTTGAAGATATCGATGAATCTCGTCTGCTGGTTGTAGACGTCGAACGTCGGCAGAGATAAACCACCGCCATCAAAGGCCAGCGCGCGATCGGAAGCGACGGCGGACCCTTCGACCGCAACACCCATCCTTGCGCCCGAAACCGGCTGCACCTCGTTCACGGCAGGCATCCTGTTCAACGGCGGCTGGTTCCAGTACATATAACCGATGTGAGTCTGATCCATCATGTGATCCCATTTGCCATGGGCCAGTTGATGGTTGTACTCCGCGGAAAGCGCAGCATCGGCGGCAAACAGTTTGCGTGCGCGGATTGCCAGGTCGTTGGCGCTTACGCGTCCCTGAATGGCGTACAGACGATTCTGTCCCGCAGTAATGTATAGCTCGTTCACGATGGCCGACGCCTTGACCGGATACAGTACCAGTTCAAAAAAAGCATCACGGTAAGCAGGCGGAAGTTCCTGCTGGATCCTTTCGGCTTCTTTGGTGATCGCTTCCCAATCGGCTTCCACGCGCTCCGCCTCTTGAAAATGAATCAGGCTGAAGGTATTCGGCTCCAATTGCTCCGGCTTTCGCCTCCCGTTGTACTTGGTGTATTTGGAGATCAGGTCGGCAATCTCTGCGGCATGTTCCGGGCCAAAATTTCGCGTCGCCCATAGCTGCGTGTAAGTAGTTAGATTGTCCTGATTCCATCGGTCTGGGTCGCGGGCGTAATCCAGAAAAAATTCAATGGGAAATTCCATTGGTTTCAGGTCACCCACGTTGACAACCCAGATACGATTCGCCCCATACGCGTGGGCCAGGTTCATCTGTTCCCAAACTTTGGTGATGGGATAGGTGTTGAGCCACTTATACGAGCGCGGATCACCCACATAATCGAAGTGGTAATAAATTCCCGCGCCGCCCGCTCGATTTCGCTCGGCTGGAGTTGGAAGTCGGCGAATATTTCCCCAGTTGTCGTCACTCCATAGCAGGGTCACATCGTCGGGGACACGCATGCCCTTGTCGTAATAACTTTGTACCTCCTTATAGAGTGCCCAGACCTGGGGGTCCGCAGCCAGCGTGGGTGTCAGGTTTTTCGCGATGATGCCTCGCTGGTCGGAGATGATTTTCTCCAGCAGCGCGATGTTATCGGTCGCCGACATCGGCTCGTCGCCGTTGCCGCGCATGCCGATGGTGATGGTGCTTTCCCAATTTCGACCGCGCTGGATTCCGTATTCCCAAAACGTATTCAGGTTGGTTGCATTTGTCGAGTAATCCCAAGGTCCCACGCCGTGGCGCTGCCATTCCTGAAAAGCACGCATCATAGGTTCGTGATGGGAGGTGCCCATGACGATGCCGTACTCATTCGCCAGCTTTCCGTTCAGCGGGTCATCTTCGTAGAAGGCGCTGTTCCACATCGCAGGCCACAGATAATTGGCCTTTAGACGAAGCAGCAATTCAAAGACGCGCTCATAAAACAAATGGTTGAAGCAGCCGTATTTTTCATTGACCCAATTTGTGAGCGACGGCGCTTCATCGTTGAGAAAAATTCCGCGATACTTCACCGCCGGCTCGCCTTCGATGTATTTCCCCGGCTTGACGTAGAGTGAGTCTTGATGTGGGACTGGCACATCCGCCCACCAATACCAGGGGGACACGCCAATCTGTTCCGACAGGTCGTAGATGCCGAAGATGGTTCCGCGCCTATCGCTGCCGGCAATCACCAGAGCGCTTGCGACCCCAGGCAGCGGATGCGCAACCACCTGGATCAAGTTTGATTCCCACTTGCCGCGAATGGCATCCACATCAATTGTTTTGTCGCGGATGAGTTGATCGATGATGGCGCTGCTGCCGATGGTTCCGATCAGAATGACATTGGATGGCAATGGAGCGCCATGGGTGATGCCCGGTGTCAATGAAGTTACGCGGCGAATGTCGGACTGCAAATCGTGAGCAGCGCGGAGGACTGCGGGATCGTCATTGACGTCCACATAAATCGGACTGGCTTGACCGTTGGCGGCTATGCGGAAGCTGCCGGGCGATGCTTTGGTCTCGATGTAGGGAGTTTCTCCAGGCGTGAAAGCAAACAGGGAACTGCAGCAGAACAGGAAAATAACCAGCAATGGCATTCGCAGATGTAGTGGCATTGTCACACGAATCCATCGCTGAACAACCATGGCGGCATGTCCCCTGTTTTACGTTCCGCTGCTTATTCCGGTGTCCAGATGTGGAACTCTCCACCACAATGCAGGCTCATCAAATCGAGAAGGCCGTCGCACCCGATCCTCCGGATAAAATTTGGCCGCGGCGGAAAACAAGGGCTATGCTAGTCCACGTGCAGAAAACCGGCAACTCTAATGCGATTTAGATTTCAGGTCACACTCACGCTAGCCGTCTGCATGTCCGCGATAGCGCTCTTTCCCGCTTTCGCACAGAACGCACCTTCTGCTGCCGCGCATTGGGTGGGCACATGGGCATCGTCGCAGCAGATCCCGGAGCCGGCGAATGCACTGCCCCCAGGTGATTTGCGGGATGCGACGCTGCGCCAGATTGTGCATCTTTCAGTCGGTGGGGCGGTGCTGCGTGTGCATCTGTCTAACGCGTTCGGTACGGCTCCGTTACGAATCGATTCAGTCCACATTGCGCAGCCGGTATCGCCGTCGAGCGACCAGATCGATGTAAAAACGGATAGGCCCCTGACCTTCGCGGGGAGTTCCGAAGTGGTGATTCCGGCGGGTGCGGAGTATATCTCCGACCCCGTTGATTTACCTGTAGCCGCTCTCTCTAATCTGGCAATCACTTTTCATTTGCAAGAGCCGCCCGCGCAAGAGACTGGGCATCCGGGATCGCGAGCGACCTCGTACGTGGCGCATGGCAACCTGGTGTCGGACGCTACGTTACCGAATGCGATGAAGGTGGATCACTGGTATCAAATTGCCGCGGTCGACGTGACAACGCAGGCGAATCCAGTTTCCATCGTGGTCCTGGGAGACTCCATCACCGACGGACACGCGTCCACCACAAATGGAAACGATCGCTGGACGGATGACCTCGCACAACGGCTACAAGGTTCGGCTGCCTCACAACATATAGGAGTGCTGAACGAGGGCATTGGCGGCAACCATCTTCTGGTGGATGGACTGGGGCCGAATGCTTTGGCGCGATTCAATCGAGATGTGCTTGCGCAGACCGGAGTGCGCTATGTGATTGTCTTTGAGGGCGTGAACGATCTCGGCGGGCTGACGCGTCAGGGAGAAGTGCCGGTTGCAGACCATGAAGAGTTGGTGGCTCACATTCTGGCCGCATATCAGCAAATGATTTTGCGAGCGCACTCGCATGGGATTGAAATCATCGGGGCAACAATCACGCCCTACGTGGGTTCCGATTACTACCATCCGACCGCCAGGGATGAAGCCGATCGAAACGAGGTCAATGCATGGATTCGCGCGCCGGGACATTTTGATGCTGTTCTTGACTTCGACCAGGTGATGCGGGACCCGAATCATCCCGACCGACTACTGCCAAGCTACGATTCTGGCGATCATCTGCATCCGTCGCCTGCGGGTTATCGCGCGATGGCGGATGCCGTCCCGCTATCCTTGTTCCATCCTTGAGCTATTGTTCGGCCAGCGCCACGAAGCTGTGCGGCATGATGGTCAGTCTAAAGCTGGTGCGCTTCGCCGTGAGAGGCATCTGTCCTTTGGGATGCATTGGCACCGGCTCGCCGGAGATGGTCGCGCCCGTGGCGATGTTTCGAATCGTCGAGTGGGATCCGAGGATTGACACAGTCACTTTGGTCGGCGCATCACGAAACGATTGCATCACGAAATGATCGTTGTCATAGACGAAAAGGCCCACCTGGCTGGGTGCATCCAACTGGACGGGAAACCCTTGCAGCAAATAACTCCGCAGAGCCGTTAACACCGGTTGCGGAAGCGAGTACAGATCGTTGAAGTTTTCAGGAATGGTTAGAACCAGGAGTATCCCCTTCGAATACCGGTCCATCAACAGCATTGGGGCCGCATATCCATTGGCGGTCGCTCGCACCACGGGCCAGGCATCGTTGGTCAGAAAACCGATGCGAGGAACGAGAATGGGCTTAGATTTTCCCAGGTCGTTTCCGCCCCCCGGACCGAACGCGCCCCAATATGTATCCACGTTGAGGAGTTGTCCTGTTTCATGCATCTCGACGATGTCTTCGATGCCATGACCTTGCAGGGCGTGGAGCAGGCCGGAGGTGATCACGACATCCTTGCCGTCTCGCAACTGACCCTTAATCTTGTCTACAATCTGCGGGTCGCCCTTTGCAGATTCCGTCAGCAAAACCATAGGGGCGTCCGTCGGAAAAGTCGGATACATGTCAATCGGAATTCCAATCATGCCGAGATAATTGTGAAGATAATCTTCGCCGCTGGATTGATACGGTTTATAGCTTTTCAGGCCGATGGGCCGCCCCAGCTGACCGACAATCGGATCGACTTCCGCGAGTGCATAGCCGGCTGCGGTGGCCATGTCCGGTGTGCCGCGAACGTCAGAGGCTTTGTGCCATGCAAGCATCGCGTCGTAGTTGAACGTTGTGTCGAGGGACTTCCACGCATCGCGGTCTCCGGGCACCGCAGGCTTTAGCAGCGCGTCCCAATTGAATAGCGTGATCTCGGGAGCCTTCGCGAACATGGTGTCCCACAATTGCTCGCCATAACGGTCGATGGTGCGAATGTCGTAGGTATCGACCCATCCGCCTAGATTTGCGCCCGGCTTGATGTTTTCAAAATAACGGAAGATCTGGTAGCTCTCGTAAGGCTGCAATTGCTGGTCCGTGGCCACCGGATCGCGCGTTTCTGTGCCCGTATAGATTGAGTTAAAAATCTGTGGTTCTTTATCCAGGTCAAATCCGAGGCCCGGAAAATGGGGATACCAATTGGGAAATTTGATCGTGACTTTTACGTTTGGATTGACGGATCGAGCTGCATCAACAACAAGGTTCTGTGCAACTTCGTCCATCAGCGCCAGCCGAAATTGTGTCCAGCTTTTGTCGCCCTTTGCGGAGATGTCGGAATCGGTCTTCGTGTTATTGAAGAAGAAATCGTCGAGAATAATGTCGTCAAAGTGGCGCGCCGTCAGCTCCGATACGCGGCGCACGTAATCCCGTTCTTCCGGCTTCGTATAGCAAAAGGAGCGGAACTGGCTGCTGTCCGCTGCGGTGAATGCGATGCCGCCGCCAACCTGGACGCCGCGGTCCAGAAAGAACTTCTTCACGCTGTCAATCAGTGCATCGTCGGCAATTACGCCGCTGCGATAGGTCTCAATGTAAACTTTGTCGACTTTCACCTGGCGATTGATATCTGCCCAGGAAGACTCCAGCCACTGCCGGTCTTTCATGTGCTCCACAATTTGCACGGGGATATATACCGCGACTCGGAAATTCTGGTGAGGTGCTCCCGGAGCGGCCGCCCCTGCAAAACTGGTTGAAGGCAGCGTAGCAATCGCCACAATGAATACAAGTACAGATTTCAGTTTCACTGAACACACTCCCGGAAAATCCTGGAACCGAGATGCCAGGACGGATTAAGCGACCCCAATATATATGAAGCGGATTGCGAAATACCAGCCAGTAAATCGTTTCAGTAGATACTGTGGATGTCATGAGAGCCGGTTCGGCAGTATGCTTTAGAGCGTAAAGTGAAAACAAGCGGCGCATAGGAGATCTTGTGAAAAATATTTTTTGCCTGGCGTTAATAACTGGCATGGCTGCGTTGGCGTTTTCGCAGAAGGCCCCGGTGACCCGTCCCGCGATCACCGCGATTGCGGGCATCGGATTGGCGGCGCAAAGCCTCCCAGCGGATCGAGCCTTCTATGAGAAAACTATCGGGTGGGTGGCAAGTCCCTCCGTCGAAGCTCCGGATGGTTTACGTTTTTTCGGTGTGCCGAAGCAGTGGGTGGAAATAGTTCCCGCCACCAGCCCCGAGGAGCATCCCTTCCGCTACGTCGCATTTGCAACCACAGACGCAAAACAGATGCGCTGCTACCTGGCACAGCAGGGCGTGACAGTTCCAGATTCTGTCACGCGCTGGAAAGATGGCAGCCAGGGATTTCAGGTGAAAGATCCGGAAGGGAACACCATCGAATTCATCCAGCGCGGTCCGATGCCGGCTCATTCGACTCCCGATTCGCACGCCATCAGTTCGCAAATGATTCATGCAGGGTTTCAAGTTCACAACCCAGCGGCGGAAGATGACTTCTATAAGAAAACCCTTGGTTTCAGGCCCTATTGGAAGGGTGGGATGAAAGATGGCGTCACCGATTTCATCTCCATTCAAGTGCCGAACGGCACTGACTGGATCGAGTATATGTTGAACGTTCCTGCCAATCCCAGCCATCGCGAGTTGGGTGTGGTCGACCATTTTTCACTGGGTGTTGTGGACATCGACACGGTCGTGAGTAAACTTTCGCAACGCGGATGGAAGCCCTCCGCGGCGTCGCATAAGCAGATGGGCCGCGATGGAAAATATCAACTCAACTTATACGATCCCGACGACGTCCGTGTGGAATTTATGCAGCTACGCCCCACCCAGAAGCCTTGCTGTTCTCCGTTCACCGGACCTCAGCCGAAGCCGGAATGAAGTTGGATTTTCACTTGAGCGCAGGCCAATTCTTTCCGTATTAAGAGTCGCAACGCTGATCGTGAATTCCATTCCTCCCATGTGGCGACCCATGACCGCTTTCCCCCTTCGGAGGTGGTAGCTGACTGGCGTCCAAAATCCTGCGTTGTTTCGCCGTGCGTTCGCCCGCCTAAGCTGCATTTTATTGATTGAATCCAGTCAAAAGTCGCGACGTTTTCTTTCTTCACAGGACTGCTTCGAGTTAGTGCTGCATCTGTGTTGCATATCTAGAAAAGCGATTGTCTAAAATTTTCCGCGCCTCTAGTCTCCCTGCGCAATTTGTGATCCGGTGGATGTCGGGCTTTCGAAGGTAACTAAAACAGTTTAGAAAGCAAAAAAACAGCTTGACAATCCACCTTCAATTGGAATAAACATTGCTGCGGCCAAGTAAAGCGATTTAGTCGGTGCTATGTTTTCGGGTCGCCACTTGGTAGATCGACAATCCGCGAGTGAAGAGTCGTATGAACGTGTACCCCTTCGGGGCTTTTGGAGGCAAGATGAAACAGTTGCATGGGTTCGGCAGGTCTGCGAACGTCAACCTATCCCTTTTGAAACGCAGTGCAAGTCTCCTGATGGCAATAGCGCTGCTTTTTGTATTTCTACCTTTTGCACATGCGCAGACAGAGGCTACAGTTTCCGGCACCGTGCAGGATCCTTCGGGAGCTGTGATTCCTGGCGCCCAGGTCACGCTGACCAATCAAGCTACGCAGGACACGCGTCAAGCGACCAGTGGCGAAACTGGCTTCTTCGCATTTAGCTCTCTCGTTCCAGGTACGTATTCCGTCAAGGCAACTGCAAAAGGATTCGTCCCCAAGGAAATCACCGGGATTGTGTTGCATGCCGGCGACTCACGCACGATTCCAAATTTTGCGCTTGCGGTCGGAAGCGCCACGCAAAGCGTCACGGTCCAGGCCGAGACTCAAATTATCCCGCTCACCACGGGCGCGCGCTCTGAAGTGCTCGATTACAGAGACATTCAAAACGTTCCACTGACAGGCCGCGACGTGACAGAAATGCTGAAAGTGCTGCCGGGCGTGGTTCAAACGCCGAACGGCCTCAGCAACGGCCCGTCGTTCAACCCCGTCACGGTGACTGCGCAGACCAGTTCCGTTGGCAACGGATTGAATGTAAGCGGCTCTGAATATCGCGGTCCATCGCAGCTGTTGTCGGACGGTGTGAACGTCATCGATCCAGGAGATATGGGCGGCTCGATCGGAACCATCAACCCTGAAATGGTGCAGGAAATGACGGTGCTGACGTCGAGCTTCGGGGCAGATCAGGAGTTTGGTCCGGTTGTGATCAGCACCATCAGTAAATCCGGTAGCGACCACTTTCACGGCGAAGCGTACTTCGACGCACGCAACGACGCCTTGAACGCCAACGACTGGCAGAGCAACCACCAAGGGAAACCAAAGGGCGGCGCGTATTACTACTATCCGGGCGGCAATTTCGGCGGATATGTTCCAAAAACGGGCAAAAAGCTGTTCTTCTGGGGCGGTTACGAGAAATGGATCCAGAACCAGGGAAATGCCAACGTCCTTCAGTCTTTCATTCCTTCACCGGAAATGATGGCTGGTGATTTTACGAGCGACAATGCGGACAACAGGGCTCTGTGCCCGAATGGTTTTTCGTCGGCAGTCTCCGGGCAGTGGTGCAACGACTTGACGGGAACGATTTTGCCGGATGGAACGACCGTTACGAACGGAATGATCCCGGCGACGTTCGTAGATCCCGCTTCGAAGGCGTTGTCGTCTTTCTGGCCGAAGGCGAATGCGAATCCGCAGACTACTCCGGGCGGCTATAACTATTACGAACCAATCGCTAACAAGGTTCCCGGCTGGGTATGGCGTGCACGCGTCGACTACAATTTGAGCGCAAACACCAAGTTCTACATCTCCTACCAGCAGGAATACAGCTCTTCGCTCGATCAGGGCAATGGCGCGCATATTTACTGGACTCCGGGCAACTCGGTCCCGTACCCTGGCGGCGGGTTGTATCAGTACTCCTACACCAAGAGCGCGGCAGGCCATTTCGTCCATGTATTCAACGCCACCACCACCAACGAGGTTATAGCGAGCTGGGGTTATGGCAATTTGCCGAATCAGCCTGCTGATCCGAATGGCGCTCTCAAAACCACCTTTGGCTATCCAACGGGCCCGGGCTACGGCGAAGTCTTCAGTCCTGGATCGAAGCTGGCCCCTGCCTATAACTCGGCTGGAAATTTCACCTTCCCAGATTTCTCGCAGGGAGATGACTATGAGCCGTCCGGTGTCTACCAGGTACGCAAAGAAGATCCAGCCTTTGCGGATGACTTTACCAAAGTCGTTGGTTCGCACACTTTGAAATTTGGGGCCTTCACGCAGAACACCGCCAACTACCAGGGCGGCGGTCAGCAGATGAACGGTATCTTCAGCTACGGTGGACAGAATCCGAACCCGTTCCTTGGACATATCGTTGGATCTCCGAATAACCCAACGGCGAACTTCGTCATGGGTTCGGTGACGGGCTACAACGAAGCCAATAAATCGCCCAACAGCGACATGGCCTACCAGATCGTCTCCTTCTACGGGAACGACAACTGGAAGGTGAACAACAAGCTGAGCGTGGACATTGGATTCCGTCTGGAACACGTCGGTCACTGGTACGACCGCACTGGAAACGGTATGGCGGTCTTCTATAAGAGCCGCGTTGCCTCGGACTATTACTCCGGCAAAGCAGAGCCTGGTTTCTACTGGCACGGCATCAGCTCTGGGATACCGCTGAGCGGTCAGCCGAACCGGCTTGCCTTCCTGGCTCCGCGATTCGGTATGGCCTATGACGTGTTTGGCACTGGCCGGACAATGGTACGCGGCGGTTGGGGTGCTTATCGTTGGCAGGATCAATACAACGACTATGCTGCTGATCTGCAAACCGCACAGAATATCCGGACCTATAGCTTGCCCGGTGGTAAGGAAGTGTTGCAGTCCCAAATCGGTTTCATCAACACGCCTCTAGGTCAAGCCGCCAACATCGCTCCTGCCCCGGTTGCAGGACAACCCGGGTTCCAGCCGGGAACCGGCATCAATGGTGGTCAAACCGGCGCCGATCCAACCGACTACGGAGTTCCGCTCACCTATACATGGAACTTGACCGTCGATCAACAACTGCCTTGGAACTCTCTGCTGGATATTGCCTATGTCGGCAGCAGCAGCAGCCAGATGACCAACATGGGCGAATCCAGCAACGGTTCATCGTTCAATGCGATTGCCGACCAGAATAAAACTCCTGTAGGTGGATTATTTGCTCCTGATCCGGCAACGGGACTGGTTGCCACCAACCCGGAGAACGTAAGCACGACCTGCGCTGGGCAACGTCTATGCAACCAATTTGCCGACTATCACCCGTTAGGTTTTGCCTACGGCACCAACTCGGTGTACATGCACCAGTCGAATTTCTTCTCCAACTACAATGCACTACAGGCCCAGTGGTCAAAACGTGCCGGCAGGTTCATCTTTGACTTCAACTTCACATGGCAGAAGCAGTTGGGAACAGCAGCCTTGCAGGTGAATCCCTTCGTAGTCCGCGCCAACTACGGCGTGTTGAATGTCAATCGCCCCTATCTGTTCAACTCAAACTACATGTACCAGTTTGGAGAGTTGATCCATGGCAGCAACGCGCTGCTTCGGGCGGCGGCGAATGGCTGGACAGTTTCAGGAATTACGTCATGGCAGGCAGGCGGCAGTCTTGAGCAAGAAGTACAGGGTGGCTTTGTCCAACAGCTCTCCTTGAGCTATGACAACCTTCCGGCGAACGCTGGGGCGCAAGGAATCACCACTAGCATCGGCCCCAACACCTACTACGGAACGGACGCACCGCTGAACATCATGGCGGTGCTGACCTGCAATCCGACGTCCGGACTGGCGAGCAAGCAGCGAGTCAAACTGGGCTGCTTTGCCGCACCGGCAATCGGTCAATACGGTGGACAGAAGTATCCCTACATGGCGAACGCCGCTTACCTTGAAAACGACTTGGCTTTCTACAAGACATTTCCTATCAAGGGCAGCCAGAACGTTCAATTCCGCTTTGGGATGGGTAACTGGATGAATCACCCATTGCCGCAGTTCAGCAGCAACAACCAGTTGAAGCTCAATTATCTCGTCGATTATCAAACCAAGGCGATTACCCCGAACACGGCCACCAACTCCCCTACGTTCGGTTTTCTAGATCAAAAATCCGGAGCGCCTTCGCAGAGAATCATCTCGTTGGACTTGAAATATATCTTCTAACCCTAACCTCCGCAGAACTTTGGGGCATCTCGCAAGAGATGCCCCAACCTTTTTTTGCTGGTGAATATCTCTGTGGAACAAGAGGCCGGTTCAGTTTGAGGCCATTTATACTTGCTTCAACATCCAGGATGCGAGCCAATCTCTTGATTTCTTGGGATGGCCGACCCCAGTCTCTGCATGAAGTTTTCCCTGAGAATCCGATATCCACATTACTTGCCGAGTGCGGTAACTGTCATCGCAGCTGTGTTGGTTGTTCCTTCCTACGCCTATCAGGCAAGCCACCAATCTGGTTCGGAGTTGAAGCAGGACTATGATGCGGCGCAGCAGGCGCACTCACAAGGAGATATGACACGTGCAGCCGCCTACTCCAAGCTTTTCATCGTGCATGCCTTGAACCTGCTGGCGCAGAACTTTGCCAATGTCGGCGACTATAGCGAGGCCACGTCGTTATTTGACGAGGGGCTGCTACTCGATCCCGGTGACCTGAACATGCGTCTGGATTACGTGCAGGAGGCCATCGCCGCTGGTGATCTGGAGAAGGCCAGGGATCTGGCCCAGGATGCCGTTGCGAGGGCTCCACGCAGCGCCGCGGCGCATCTGGCACTGGGGCGCGTGTTGTTGCTGAAGAAAGATAATCAGCAAGCGCAGAAGCAGATGGAAGCAGCGGTGGCGCTAGACCCCAACTATGCTGACGGGCTCGCCTTGGCGCGGGCGGACCTGACACTGAAGCAAGAAGCACAGGCGGCGACCATCTTTCGAGAAATGATGAAAGGTTTTGGCGATACCGCACAGCTGCATATGGATATCGGGCTGCAATATGCAGAGACAGATTATTCGGAGCGGGCTGAGGAGGAATTCAAGAAAGCCATCGCTGAGAATGCCAACCTGCCTGGCGCGCATTACTCCTTAGGAGCAGCCTATCTGCAAAACATGGGAGAGATGAACTTTGCCAAGGCTGCGGCTGAGTTCCGCAAAGAACTTGAAATTTCCCCGAACGATATTTTGAGCCATTCGCAGCTCGGATATATCGCGATGAAGCAGCATAATTTTTCCGAGGCGGAAACTGAATTGCTCCGCGCCAACACGCTGGCGCCTCAAGATCCGGATATCGATTTTATGCTGGGCCAGCTATATATGGAGATGAATCAACCCGCAAAGGCGCAGGCGGCGCTGACTCGTTCCATCGAGCTAACTCGCGATTTGTCGCGAAACAATTACCAGGTGCAGCGCGCCCATTACCTGCTGGCACGAGTCTTAATGCAGACAGGGAAAGCGGAGCAAGCTCGGCAGCAGATTCAGATATCCAGTGGGTTGCTGCAGCAAATGGACAAGGCCAAGCAGGCGGAGACCGGCGGCCCCGCGCATGGGGAGGCTCCATTGCAGCTGCCCGGTAATAACATGAGTGCGCCTCCATCGATCGATGCGCAGCAATTGCAAAAGGCACAGGCGGTCGAGGCAAAGCTCGGCCCGGCAATCGCCGACGCTTACAACAACTTGGGAGTCATTTCGGCGATCCAGAAGGATTACAAACAAGCGACAACGTATTTTCAAGACACAGCGAAATGGGCACCCAGTTTAGAAGGGCTGGATTTGAACTGGGGGCGTGCGGCCTATCTCGACGGACAATATGGACAGGCCATCCCGCCGCTGCAGCGCTATCTGCAAACTCATCCGAGTGACGACAGTGCGCGTTCCATGCTGACGACCAGCCTTGAGCGAACTAAGCAAGATGAACAAAATCTGAATAAAGGAAGCATGAAATAGCTTGGCTTCTGAATAAGTCGCTTGTAGCGACGAGACTGCCACATCCCTTTCGCCTATGAATTCGCTACTATTTGTTCTAGCGCTGTTTCTGTCACCCGCAACAGCGCCCTCGACGCCAGCTCCTATACATTTTCACGATGTTGCGTCTCAAGTCGGCATCACCAAGGTTCCCTACACTTCACCTGAGATGCGATATCTGCTAGAGACCATGGGAGGCGGTATCGGGCTGTTCGATTGCGATGGCGACGGCAAACTCGACATCGTCACGGTGAACGATTCGTCGATCGATCATTTCCTGCATGGCGGCGATCCGATGATTACGCTCTATCACCAGGATGCTGGCTTGCACTTTACGGATGTCACCCAGTCCGCCGGACTGACCACGAAGGGTTGGGGTATGGGCCTGGCTATCGGGGATTTCAATAACGATGGTCTCACTGATATATACGTGGCCGGATATGGGCATAACGTCCTCTATCAAAACATGGGAAATTGCAAGTTCAAGGATGTTACCCAGAAAGCGGGAATCGCCGGTGGAGGCTTTAGCGTTGGTGCAGCCTGGGGAGATTACGATCGCGACGGCAACCTGGATCTTTTTGTCTCGCGATACGTCAACACCGACATCCACCATCTTCCTCAGCCGGGCGCCAAGGCATTATCGTATCGAGGGCTTCCCATCGAGGTCCCCATCAGCGAAGGTGAGTCTGATCTGTTGTTTCACAACAAAGGTGACGGCACATTTGAAGAGGTAGGAGTCAAGGCGGGCGTCAGCAATCCAGAGAAACGTCTCGGTATGGGTGTTTCCTGGGGGGATTACGATGGCGATGGCTGGCCGGATTTATTTGTCGCCAATGATCAAGGTCCAAATTTCCTCTATCACAACTTGCACAATGGAAAGTTTGAGGACGACGCGATGTTGCTGGGAGTTGCCTTGAGTCAGGATGGGCATCCGATGGGCAACATGGCGGGAGACTTTGGAGACTATGATCGCGACGGCAAATTCGATCTGGTCGTGACCCGTTATGGGTATCAGCCGATGACTCTGTTTCACAATCAGGGAGTGGAGGGGTTCGTCGACACTACCTGGGATGCGAAGCTTTACCAGCTAAAGTATTCTCCTGTGCGCTGGGGCAGCGGTTTTGCCGACTTTGATAACGATGGGTGGCCGGACATTTTTGTAGCCAACGGAAACGTAAGTCCGCTGGTCGATACGCTGCCGGATGAGTTGAAATATCGCGAGCCAATTCAGCTGTATCGGAATATCGATGGCAGTTCATTCAAGGAAATCGCGGATATCGCCGGGTTGAATGATGGGCCCTTGCAGTCGAGGCGCGGAACCGCATTCGGCGATATTAACAATGATGGCAATGTCGATGTGGTTGCGTATAACATCGGCGCGCCGCCATCCGTTTTCCTGAACGAAACAAATAATTCCAATCATCGGGTTTTATTCCAATTGGTTGGGACGAAAAGCAATCGCGCGGCAATTGGAGCACGGATGACCGTAGTGACCTCGAAAATGACACAGATCGATGAGGTTCATGGCGGTGGCAGCTATCTTTCATCGAACGACACCCGCCTGCATTTTGGACTGGGCCAGGATGCGGTGATGAAGAAGGTAGAAATCGCCTGGCCCAGCGGGCAGAAAGAAATTCTGAACAACGTCCCGGCCGATGCCATCTACACCATTGTCGAAGGGAAGGGAATCGTTAAGACAACACCCTTCAATGCACCGGCGAAATAGGAGCCGCGCCCACTTCCATCAAGTCTTGCTGGTCCTCGTTCTGAAACTCAGGGCGTCACGCTGACGGCGGTCCCGCTATACTGCACCTGCTTGTCCGGAGTTGTCGTGACTTCCATGCCGGCGCCGTGATTCGCACCCACAAACACAACGTCAAAGGTCCGCTGCTGCGCCATCTGCGGATACGATCCTTCCCGAGCGCCGATGGTCAATGTGTTTGTCGCATCATTCCAATGGATCGGGATCACCGCGTGCTCACCCTTTTCGTACGCATAGGTATTGCCTGCGTCGTCGTACAACTGGAAGCTGCCATCAGCACCGCGATAAACACGCAGTTCGATCGGAGCGGCGGGTTTCTCGGTGGCCCATTCAACCTCTGGTCCCATGGGAAGTATCGATCCGGCGCGAACATAGACTGGGATCCGGTCGAGCGGGGCATTCGCTTCCACGCGCTGGCCTCCATTCGTTTTGTCTCCAGTCCAGAAGTCATACCACGCAGGAGATGCCGGCAAGTAGATCGAGCGACTCGTGGCTCCCTCTTGCGTGACTGGGCTGACCAGCAAATCGGGGCCAAACATATACTCGTCGCCGATGTTCCACGTTTTACGATCGGTTCTCCAATCCATCACAAGCGGACGCATGATGGTCGAATCGTGATCCGTAACCTGCCACGCCAATGAATAGATGTAGGGCAACAGGCGATAACGCAGCTTGTCGTAGCGGATCAGGATAGGCGTGACCGGGCCATAGGAAAACACCTCATTCTCATTGTTAGCGCGGTGGCCGTGGGTACGGAAAATCGGACAGAAGACGCCGTACTCAAACCAGCGCGCGTATAGCTCCTGATAAGCCGGGTCGTGGGTGTCGCGCGCCAGCGGTGGACCGTAGCCTGCGATGTCAGTCGTCCAGTAGGGCATGCCGGAGAGCGCGAAGTTCAGGCCTGCAGGCACCTGGCGCGAGAAGGCCCAGAAGGTGCTGAATACATCGCCTGACCAGGTAGTCGCTGCATTGCGCTGTTGTCCGGCGAAGGCAGAACGGGTCAGGATAAACACGCGTTTCTTGTCCGTTGTCTCGCGCCAATGCTGATACACGTTCCCGGTATGCATTAACGGAAAGACATTGGTGTAGAGTGCGCCATTGCCGATGAAAAGCTTTCTGTCTTCGAGCGAGGCGTCACTTTCGCCACCATGCGGATAGGCGATTTCCGGCTCAGAGCTGTCAAGCCAGAATGCGTCCCAGCCCTGCGCGAATAATTTGCCAATCAGGTGATTCCAGTAAAAGTTTCCCGCAGCGGGATTCGTCGCGTCGTAATCCGTAGTTCCAGGAACTATTAGTCCGCGCTGCTTCATCTCCACAAAGTTTTTTGACTGCGGATTGAAAACCGCCCACACGCTCAACATGGCGTGGACGTGTTGGTCGTGTAGCTTCTGCAACATCGCTGGAACATTCGGATAGGCGTCGGGGCGGAATTCCGGATCGCCCTGCTTCACCCACCAGAACCAGTCCTGCACAATCGCGTCAAGCGGCACATGCTGGCTGCGATATTCATTCGCAATCTTTAAGAGTTCGTCAGAGCTTTGATAGCGATCTTTCGACTGGAAGAATCCATAGGCCCATTCAGGGAACATGGGCGCATGGCCGGTCATCACGCGATATTGATGGACGACCTGGTCCATGTCGGGACCATAGAGAAAGTAGTAGTCGATCGCGTGCGAGGCGTTGGAGCTGAAACGCATCTCCGAAGGGAAGCGATTGTCGTAGTAAGAAATGGCCGCGGAGTTCCAGAAGATCCCATATCCGTTGGTCGAAACCAGCAGGGGAATATCGACATCCGTGTTGGCCTGCGCCAGTTCGACTACCGTACCGCGATAGTTGAACACGCCGTTCTGATGTTGCCCCAATCCATAGAGCGCCTCCCGCACTGCTGGATAGAACCTATCTTCAACGCTGAAGAGGGCTTCGCCGTTGCGGGTGACGGGGCGGTAGGTGCGCGGCCGATCCTGAAATTCCTGTAGAAGGCGATTGTCCTGCTCGTCTTTGAATTCGAGGCTCCCGGTGTCGAGGGAGATGAGTACGCGTACGCTTCCCGTGTCCAACGTCGCGACCACTGGATTCCACAACCGCTTCTCATGATGCGCCGAAGAGGTGTTTTGCGGGATGTCCAGCGTGAACTTCGCCGGTGTGCAGGCATCGACCATCCACGGCTCTTTGGGAGTTCCAGCCAGAACATTACCATCGTTCTCAGTGTTCGGGGCGCCAACGACGTGGATGGAATTGGGGCCGCAAACGGTCAGATGCAGCGTGTCTGTTTTTGTCCTGACTGTCGCGCCCTGCGCTGTCTTGGTGACAACGATTCCAGTCTGCGCTGTCAGCAGCGTCGCTGAGAAAACAAGACCGGTGGTGAGAGTCAGGCGGCTCAGGTGAAGCTTAGAGACTAGATGGGGCACAGAATTTTTCCTCCGACAGAATCAATCGCTCAAGGTTGTACCTGGGCGACAAGAAGAGATTTTTCCAACTGAATATCTGCAGAAGAACTGCCAATCATCACCTTGACAGTTCCTGGTTCGACAACAAAATGTCCGGCAGCTTCGTCCCAATAGGCAAGGCTGCTAGCTGTGAGCGGCAAGCGTACCGTCTGCGTAGCACCGGGTTCCAGATGCACACGTTCAAATCCACGAAGCTGTTCCCGTGGGCGCGAAACTTTGGAATCTGGATAGCTGACATACATCTGAACCACTTCATCCCCGCCACGTGCGCCTTCGTTTTTCACATCCACACTCACCGTCACCTGCCCATTATTCGCGAGGGTCGGAGTACTGATCACCAGATTGGAGTATTTGAAAGTTGTGTAGCTGAGGCCAAAGCCGAAAGGGTAGAGCGGCTCGCCCTTGAAGTACATGTAGGTGCGGCCATCGCGGATGTTGTAGTCCATCAGCGGGGGTAATTGGTCGATGGATTTCGGCCAGGTCACGACAAGGCGTCCGCCGGGATTGTATTTGCCGAACAAAGCATTCGCAATCGCGGGGCCCTCATCTTCACTGTTCGCGGCCATGTGCAGGATTGCAGGCACATGTTCCTGCGACCAGTTAATGGTGTATGGAAAGCTGGACACCAGGACGACGACGGTCCGTGGATTCGCCGCGTAGACATCCTGAATCAATTTTTCCTGGCCCGGATTCATGCTGATTGATTTGCGGTCAAAGGCTTCTTTGCCTTCGGTAGGATCGGGGCAATGGCCCCATCCCATGCCGCAAGTAGGCTGGTTGCCAACAAAGACGATCGCCACGTCGGAGGTTTTTGCTGCCTGTACCGCCGCGCCGTTCGTATTGTCTGCCGCGTAGTTTACTTTCACCGACGACCCAACATAACTCCGGATACCCTGCAGCGGCGTAATTACAAAGGGAGGCGTTCCGCTGTACCAATCAAGATCCACCTCATCGGCGCGCGGACCGATCACAGCGATCGAGTGCAGCTTGTCCATGTCCAGCGGCAGCGCATGGTTCGCATTCTTCAACAGAACGATGGATTCCTCGGTGACATGCAGGGCGAGTTGCTTGGTGGCGTCGCTTTCCCACGGTGCAGGCCCGTACTTGTCATTGATCGAAGTGAATGGAACAAGGCTGGGCGGATCGAGCAATCCTAGCCGGATCATGACTCGGTAGACGCCTCGCAGATTCTCATCCAAATCCGCTTCTGTGATCAGCTTCTTTTGCAGCGCACCTTCGACTCCAGGGCGGTACTTGTCCAGAAACTGGTTGATGCCAGCGTGAATAGCTGCGGCCGCGGCTTCATCCCCGTTGGGGGAATATTTGTGCGCAGTCACCATGAAAGTCAATGCTCCGGCATCCGTGCAGATGATGCCGTTGAATCCCCATTTCTTCATGGTCAGGTTCTTCAACATGGGATTGGCGGTCATGGGAATGCCGTTGACTGCGTTGTAGCTTGTCATGTACGCATTCGCGCCACCCTGCTCAATCGCCATGCGAAAGCCCACGGTGTAGTACTCGTGCAAAAGCCGCGCGTCAAAATTGGAAGAAGATCCGCTGCGATCAGTTTCGTTGCTGTAGGCCACGAAATGCTTCAGCAGCGATGATGTCCGCCAATAGCGGCCGTCATTTCCTTGGAGACCCTTGACGAATGCGATTCCCATGGTTCCGACCAGGTAGGGATCTTCGCCCATGGATTCTTCTGACCGTCCCCAACGCGGATCGCGCTCAAGATTCAAGTTCGGTGCGCGAATCACCAGTCCACCCCGTCCGCTGCTCTGAAATATGTAGCGCGCCTCGATACCTTCTTCAGTGGCCGCTTGCTGCAGCAGTGTGGGATCCCAGGTCTCTCCCAGCCCGACCTCCTGCGGAAATTGCGTGGTCTCCAACGGCTTGTTCAGCGGATGCACACCCGGAGTCCCGCGCTTGACCCCCGGCGGAAACACGCGGCCCCAGCCGCCAGGGCCCCCGAGGGCGACACCGTGCAGGCCTTCAATCTGGCCGGAGCCGTGAACGCCCAGGCGGGGTACGTCGGGATCGGTGCCGAGAGCATCAATCTTTTCCTGCAATGTCATCAGCGAAAGCAGATTGTCGACGCGCTGTTCTGTCGGCAGATTTGGATTTTGAAATGGATATTTGTAGTGGTCCTGCGCGGAAGAGATTGCGGGGAGACTCAATCCCGCGAGTAGCAAGAGGGTGAACAACCGCATGGAATACTCCTCACCGAGCCGCTGGGTGCTGCATGTCAGATTCTATGGGGCGAGGAAAGCCCCGCTCGCAGCGCCGGGACTTCGACGTTGCCGTTTTCGCGCAATTCGAAGGAGGCGAATCCTTAGTTACAGAACGCCTTCGACGCTACCCGCCAAGCGAGGTCAATTATAAGGCGAAATCTGCGGTCGGATCAGCGGAAAAAACGTTTTAGATCGCTGCCGGAGGCCCAAAGTCGAAGGACGAATGCCGGGGAGAGAATTGCGGGCGTGAGCAGAATGGCGGAAGGGAGTATCGGGAAGTGGCTTGTTATTTTCGTGGGCGGCGCAAGGCTTTGCCTGCGGCTGAGTTCCTGGAAGAAGCCAACGGATTGGGTGCGGTTGTTTCTCGCACCACCAATTCCGGTTCGATCTTCAGCATCTTCGGGACGCCATTGTTTCCGGAGATTTTCTCCAGCAACGTGTTAGCCGCCAACTCGCCCATGTAAGACAACGGTTGCCGAATCGTTGTCAGGCGCGGCACTGTGAACAGGCTCTGCGGAATATCGTCAAATCCGATGACAGAAACATCTTCCGGTACCCTCAACCCAGCATCGGAGAGGGCACGAATTGCGCCGATCGCGGAAGCATCGTTGAAGGCGACCAAGGCGGTGAAGGTTCTTTTGCGCTCCAGCAGCTTTTGAGCCGCAACGTATCCATTCTCTGCCATGGTCTTTTCGTTGCATTCTGGATATACGCCAAGGTGCACGGTATTTTCAGGTCGAATTCTGATACCGCGCCGTTTGAATCCCTTTTGAAACTGCCCCCAGCGATCGTCGGTGTCGCCGTTGCCTTCCGGGCCTTTTAGAACCGCGATCTCGCGATGGCCAAGCTTCAGGAGGTGGTCAATTGCAAGCGTCGCCGCTTTGCCGTTATCGATCTTGATACGAGTAATGCCGGGTCCCTCGGTAATGTCGCAGATGGCCACGATCGGCACCGGCAACGCTCGATTCAGCGGAGTATTAATGAAGATCATTCCTTCGACACCCCGATCGAGCAATGTATCGGGAGACATTCTTAGAAGATCGGGCGCGCCGCGATGGCTTACGACAAAATAGAAAAATCCCTTCTTTGACAAGCAGTTTTCAATACCGCCAATCAAAGCTGCGGAATACTCATCTCCCACATCGGGCACCAACACGGCCACGCTGTAGGTTCGTTTAGTGTGCAGGTAGCGCGCAAAAACATTGGGTCGATAATTTAATTCTTCCGCCGCTGCCCAGATTCTTTCGCGGGTACCTTTCGCGATGGTCTCGGCGAACGGTGAACCGCTGATGACAAATGAGACCGTTGTCGGAGAAAGTTCAAGATGATTGGCTAGGGCTTTGAGAGTTGTCCGAGCGGGCTTTTGAGCTGTATTCGCTGATTTGTCAAGCGGCTGACTTGGGCTCATAACGTTTCGTTTCGAAATTACACACAAGACTATCAGCAGGACTCCTCAGTGTCGAATGATTTTGCGCAAATGGGGAATCGAGCGACTAAATCGCTTGAGAGAGGGTTCGGCGGTGCTATCGTTCTATGCGTAAGGAGGCAGGACGCGAGTTTGTTGGCCTAAGTATCGTGAAGCAATCGGCGAAATGAACGGAAGTTGTACGAATGAGTCTCACGAAACCAAGAACGTTTCACAGCCCGTGGCTGCCGCTCACAAATCCGCCGGGTGCGTCTTCCTTATTGCACGCGGTACAGCGCTGCCCCGTGCGGCTGCAGCGTCACCTGGATGCCTCCAGTGGCCCCCAGTTGCTGATGCAGCCATAGATCGCGCACCTTGTGGCTGCCGGGCGGGATTCCCAAGTCATGCCATGTGTATTGCAAGTCGATCGGCGCATTACCAACGTTGAACAGCGCAACGTAGTCGCCCTTCACGGATGTGGCATGTGCGGTCCATACCCAGGTTGTCCCTGTGTGCACTCGCGCCTGGTTGCCGGCTGAATTCTGGTTGACTGCGAGGATCTCTGCATTGGTCAACATCGCCTCGGTTGCGTGATCCATGCGGGTGAGATTCGCTCCAAGGATCATCGGAGACCGCGCGATCGCCCAGAGTGTCAGTACTGTCTTTGTCTCATCCGGAGTGAACCGCGAGGCACGTGCCTGCTGATATCCCGGTCGCGGCCCCAGCCAGCCAATCGGCAGCATGTCTGCATCCGGCCAATGACCTGGCCCGGCATATTTCTCCCACTCTGCCAACAGCGGAAACTGATGTGTCAAACTCTGCGGGAAATCGGTAGATGTGTCGCCGCGACCCCAGATATCCCAGAAGTCGCCTGAAATACGCCACATCTGCGCTTGCTGAACCACATCGGAAGCGTTTGCCAGCGGCGTAGGCCCTGGCGAGAGGCTTAACACGATGGGCCTGCCGGACTTCTTCAGTGCGCGGCTCACCATGTGTATCGAGGCAGTCTTGTAAGGCTGCGAAATGCAGTCGATCTTGACGAAATCGACACCCCAACCGGCATAAAGCCTGGCGATCGACTCGTAATAGGCCTGCCCGGCGGCATTGTCGCGCACGCCGTAGTTATCCGGGTTCCAGCGGCAGGTGTCGGAGGTATCTGCGGCTTCCGCAGCGCGATATTTCGATCCAGCAATCGGCAGATTGCGGGCGACGGCTTGTTTGGGAATGCCTCGGATAATGTGAATGCCGAACTTCAATCCCAGGGAATGCACATAGTCCGCCAGCGGCTTAAATCCACGATCCATACCGGCGGATGGGAACCGGTCGGCCGCAGGAACATAACGCCCGTTCGCGTCCAGCGTATAGCCCTGATTTGTATTCTGAGGCGTGGCCAGGTACCAACCTTCGTCGATCACCACGTATTGCCAGCCGCTTGACTGCAGGTGAGTATGCAACCACTCAACATTTTGCTTGAACTCAGGTTCAGTAATGGTCAGACCGTAGGAATCCCAGCTATTCCAGCCCATCGGGGGTGTGGTGGCTACCTGCGGATAGGCACGACTTATCGGCGCAAGAACAAGAGCGAGCAGCAAGGCGTATGGACGCATTTTGGCGGTCCTCCGAGGCAGGCGTTATCTGACGGCGAGAAGTATACAGAAATGTGTTGCAAACCATCCTTCTAAATCGATACGCGCTTCTTGGAAGCCTGGATTATCCGGAAATGAAAATCTCGATTTAAATCGTTTTATATGCACCAAAAGTGGCATAATACTGGACGGAGAACGGAGCGGGTTTTCATCGTATTGAAACGCTGGGGCTCGATTTGTTCAATGTACCGCTACTAAGCTTCGCTATGGTAGATTTCGTGAGGCGTTTCGACCCGACCGCGGTATTGCAGTCAGCGCATTAGAGAAAGGCAGGAGAGCAATGAAGAATGGCAGGCAGATGACATTTGGAATGATCGTTGGCAATCGTGGGTTTTTCCCCGACCATCTGGCAAAAGAGGGTCGCGAGGAGATGCTGAAGGTACTCGAAGGTGCAGGAGTTCACGTGATCGCTCTGAGCCCGGAGGAGTCAAAGTACGGGGCCATCGAGACGCACGAGGAAGCAAGACGTTGCGGCGACCTGTTTCGCCAGCATCGCGACGAGATTGATGGCGTCATCGTCACCCTGCCGAACTTTGGCGATGAGCGCGCAATTGCCGATGCCATGCGCTATTCCACCTTGAAAGTCCCCGTCCTTGTGCAGGCGACGCCCGATAAGAGCTCGAAGATGACGATTGCATTTCGGCGCGACAGTTTTTGCGGAAAAATGTCGGCCTGCAACAACCTGATGCAGTACGGCATTCCGTATTCCCTGACCAAACTGCACACTGTCTCCCCAAGTTCCGACGGGTTCAAAAAAGATCTCGCCTGGTTTGCCGCGGTGTGCCGCGTGATGCGGGGACTGCGGAACTTGCGCATCGGATCCATCGGCGCTCGACCGGCGGCATTCAACACTGTTCGCTACAGCGAAAAGCTGCTGGAGGCGAATGGAATCTCGGTCGAACCAATCGATCTATCAGAAATTCTGGGCCGCATCGACAGGCTCAAGGATGGCGACAGCAATGTCGAAGCCAAGCTGGCCGCGATCAAGAAGTACGTGAAGACTTCGGCTGTACCTGAGCCGGCACTGATTAAGATGGCGAAGCTGGGTTGGGTGATCGAACAGTGGATGCAGCAGACTCAGACCACGATCAGTGCGGTGCAATGCTGGACCTCCCTGGAAGAATATTTTGGCGTAGTACCGTGCACCATTATGAGCATGATGAGCGAGAATCTGATTCCATCCGCCTGCGAGGTGGACGTTGTCGGCACGCTGAGCATGCATGCACTGGCGCTGGCATCGGAGACGCCGAGCGCGCTGCTCGACTGGAATAACAATTACGGCGACGATCCCGATAAAGCAGTTTGCTTTCATTGCTCAAACCTGCCGAAACATTTCTTCAATGATGTGGTGATGGATTTCCAGGCAATCATTGCCGGCACCGTGGGCAAGGAAAACACCTTTGGCACATGTGTGGGCCGCGTGAAAGCGGGTGATATGAGCTATGCTCGCTTCTCAACTGATGACCGCAACGGCGAGATGCGCGGCTATGTCGGCGGCGGCAAATTTACCAACGATCCATTGGAAACATTCGGTGGTGCGGGTGTGGTGGAGATTCCGCGGCTGCAGAGCCTGCTGCGCTTCATCTGCCAAGAAGGCTTCGAGCACCATGTGGCCGCCAACTTCTCAGAGTCAGCCAGCGCTGTGTATGAGGCGGCCAGCAACTATCTCGACTGGAATATGTATTTCCACGAACCGGAAGAAGACTAAGGCTGAATTCCGGCTGGCTCATTTCTGCGTTGAGAAAATGTATTCCGTCACGCTGTGAAATGTCTGGCCGGGCTTCAGTTGAGTTGATGGAAAATTTGGCTGGTTGGGAGAATCGGGAAAGTGCTGTGTCTCCAGGCAGAATCCGGCGCGTTTCTCGTAAACATGCCCATGCTTGCCATGGGCGGTGCCGTCGAGAAAATTCCCTGAATAAAACTGCACCCCGGGCTGCGTCGTTTTTACAGTTAACACGCGGCCGCTCTTTGGATCCATCACCTGGGCAGCCTCATGCAGCGCCGGACCGCTCGTGGCTTGGTTGAGCACAAAGTTCTGATCGTACCCTTTGGCGAATTTTAGCTGTTCATTGTCCTGGTCGATTCGCTTTCCAATCACTGTGGGTGTACGGAAATCGAACGGCGTTCCCGCAACCGGCGCTAGCTCTCCGGTCGGGATTAATCCGGAGTTTACCGGTGTGTATCGATCTGCGGGGATGGTGATCACTTCGTCCAGAATGTCGCCGCTTCCTTCCCCCGCCAGATTGAAATAGCTATGGTTGGTCAGGTTCAGCACGGTGTCGGCGTCGGTCGTCGCAGAGTATTCGATTTTCAAGGCACGCGCGCTTAGCGTGTATCGCACATGCGCCGTCAGAGTGCCCGGATATCCCTGGTCTCCATCCTTGCTGACCAGCGTCATTTCCACTCCATTGGGAATCTCATGGGCCGTCCATACGCGCTTGTCGAATCCGACGGTTCCACCGTGCAGACTATTTTCGCCGTCATTCTTCGGCAGATGATACCGCTTGCCGTCCAGAACAAAGGTGCCGTGTCCGATGCGGTTGCCGTAGCGTCCTACAATCGCGCCAAAATAAGTCTTGGGATCGTGCAGGTATCCTTCTAGAGAGTCATATCCCAGGACGATATCCGCCACTTTGCCGTTGCGATCTGGAACCTCGAGCGAGACCACACGAGCCCCATAGGTCATAATGCGTGCCGTCACGTCGCCTTCGTGCAGGGTGAATATGTCAATTTTTGTTCCGTCGGGCATCGAGCCGAAGATTGCCTTTGTTACTTCCGCCTGCATACACAACCCCTGAACAGCAAAAATACACAACAAGCAAATATACGCGAATGATCCACGCCTTCTGGTAACAATGCTCATGAAGCACTCCCTTATTGCAAGGCCATGTCGATGACCTGAATCGAGTACGGTGGAAACACATGATGCCAGTCGGAGGATACATCGCGGATCTCACTTTTGACGGGGACGATTCTTGTAGGGTCAGCGAGCGAGTTCGTCTCCTCCGTCGAATGCCCGCTGATTGTCGTCACTGAGGCGGTACCTGCCAGTCTCTCTTTGCCGGTCATCTGAATCTCGAGCGACTGTGGCTTCGATGAAGCGTTGACCACCTTCACATACAGCCGTTTCTTCGCCGTATCCCGAGTGACAGAAGTAAACAGCAACGGAGGTGCGCCCATTAAAGTGGACGCGGGCACTTCCTTCCCAATGTGGTTGCTGAACACCGCCTGCACATAATAGCTGGGCGAGCCATAACTTTCGAGCGCATCATAGCCGATCAGATCCGGAACCCATTGCGAGGCTCCAGGATTGACGTTGACGAACAGCGGCGCATAGCTGGACATGATCACGATGTCGCTGTTGCGCTCCAGGCCGGTCAACCAGGCAGCATCGGCCAAAGCGGCTCCCATATCTGGCGTTGGCGAGCCCTCGCGCGTCGCCCATTCTCCTACAAAAATCTTCGGACCTTTGCGATCGGTTTGATCGTAATGGTGGGTATCGGCAAAAAATTCCTGCGCCGTGCGATAGAAATGATCGTCAATCACGTCCGGGGTTCGACTCTTTACCGGCGCGGTTGCAATGATCTGCAAGTTCGGATGAGCCTTCTTGATGGCGTCGTAGAACTGCGCGAACCGGCCGTCATAGCTGCCGGACTTGTCGAATTCGTCTTCATTTCCGACTTCGACGTAGGTGAGAGGGAAAGGAGCGGGATGGCCATCCTTAGCGCGCACGGCGCCCCACTTCGTATCCGCACCACCGCTGACGTACTCGATTTCCTCAAGCGCGCTTTGAACGTAGGGTGCCAGATCCGGGCCGGGTGTCACATGCTCCTGTGCCATGGAGTAGCCGGCATAGACGGCCAGTACCGGCTGCATGTGCAGATCCTGACACCACTCCAGAAATTCCAGCAACCCCAGGCCGTCAGAACTGCGATAGCCCCAGGGACTGGGGTGGGTGGGACGGTCGACTAATGGGCCGAGCGTTTTTTCCCACGGGTAACGTTCGGAAATGTGGTCGCCCTCCAGGTAGTTTCCGCCGGGAAGGCGCAGGAAGGCAGGATGCATGGCTGCGAGCTTTTGCATCAGGTCGACGCGATTGCCATTCGGCGTGTCGTGATAGGTTTTCGGAAACAGCGAGACCAGGCTGAACCATACTGTCCCTGGCCGCGTCACTGATAATGTCAGGTGATTCCTGGCAGAAGCCGCAATCTGGCCGGTTTGCAGTGCGACCTTATATTGTTTCCATTCCGCCGTCAGAGCGGGCACGCTGGCCGTCGCGACCCTGCCACCTGTATCGTTGTTCACCAGACTCACCGTTACCGGACCCGATGATTCGCCATCGCTCTTGGCATAGAACGAGGCCGCATAGGTAGTGTTGGGCCGCAGCGGAATCCCCCAGTAGCCGTTGTTTACGATTCCGGCTGGATCCGCATCATCGGCTCGGTGCACCGCCAGCTTGAGACTGCTGCTGAGGGCAGTGCTGGGGCCGGTAGAGTCGTCGATCTTCATCGACACAAGCGCATTTCCATCCCGCAATATTCGCCAGTGGTCGGGATGATGCGGATCGTCCTGGAAGGCACGGTTGCGAATCAATTCCGCATAGATTCCGCCGTCATAGGAATGATTGATTTCCTCGGTCATCAATCCATACAAGGTCGGGCTGACGTGAGCCACAGAAGTGTCTGTCTGGATGGTCAACACCGGGCCTGCATCCTGGGATGTGACTTGTTGCGCGATGCAGAGCGGTACCAACGTCACCAGGCTGAAAATCATTCCGGCCACATTGCGAATCGGTCGAATCATGGCACATCCTCCACAGGCACAGTCGATTTCAGTTGCAACAATATCGCGGCGTTACAACGAATCACATTGCAGGCAACGGCGCATCGGTGTTTTGCCTGTCCATGCCACTCTACCGAGAACGCGCAAAGGATGCGAGCCGCGGCAGATGTATGCACCAGGGCTCGCCGCGTGAACAAAGCCAGCTGCTGGTTCATCCCCACGTCACAGATTGTTAACGTTCGCCCTGCTCCCCGTCGATAGTCAAGACATACGCAGATGAAAATGCTGGTCCTGGGCTGCCGGACTGCACCCGCTCCCAGAGACTGTCACATCCGCGGCGCTATCGTTCGCGGGAGATTGCAACACGATGCAACAAGAGCAGCGATGGGTCGCGAGGGAAAAGGTATGGCGGAGGAAATGATGGGACCGAGTCCGGAAGATCTGTACGAGGCAATATGTCGAGCCACGGAGCAGGTATTCGCCACCATGCTGGATATGGAGATTGAACCTGGAACTCCGTCCTTCGAGCAGGACTTCTCAGTACACTTTGACGGCGTGATTTCATTTGTTGGCATGGCCGGTGCATGGCTGGGAACCGGTGGTCTTTGTTGTAGCCCCTCGTTCGCCAGACGGATTGCAGGATGCTTTTTAATGATGGATTTTCCGACTGTCGACGACGATGTGCTGGATGCGATTGGCGAGCTGACCAACATTATTATCGGCAACGTGAAAGGAACCATCGAGCAATCTGTGGGTCCGATGGCCTTGAGCACTCCCACCTGCGTAGTTGGACAGGGCCTGACAGCGCATTCCTTGGGGCGCCACCGCTGGACGGTGATCAGCTTTCGCTGCGGGGAAGACAAGATGGACGTCATGGTCCACTTGGTTCCGCGAACACCGTTCGATTGGGAGGCGGAAAGTCGCCGTCGGATGCTTGTTGGGTCATAACGCTATTCATCGCAGATCCCGATATACCTGTTTCGTTGATCAAGCGTTGAATCACTTTTGAGTTGGTGCAAATACTTCTGAAAGGAAAGCAGGCGCGAATCGTATGTCGAAGGCCATGGTAGTGGACGACTCACGCACAATTCGAATCATTTTGACAAAGATGTTGACTGAGCTCGGCTTTGAGGTCTGTCCGGCCGCTGATGGAAAAGAGGCCCTTGAGGTAGTGGAGCGTGAGCAGGGGAGCTTCGCCGCCATCATGGCGGACTGGAATATGCCGGAGATGAATGGGCTGGAGCTAGTGAAGCAGTTGCGTTCCGATCCGCGGCTGAGTGCGGTTCCCATCATGATGATCACCACCGAAACAGAGACTCGCCAGGTGATGGCGGCGCTGGAAGCAGGAGCCAATGAATACGTGATGAAGCCCTTCAGCCGCGACATTATCGCCGACAAACTGCGCCTGCTGGGTGTGCTCGAGTGAGCCATTAGGGCATAGACCGAAGATTACATCGGAGTTTTTCTGCCAGGCCGGTCGCTCACGTCGAGTCCAACCCTGCCGATGTTTGAACTATCAAGCCGTGCCACGTATGCACGTGCGTCGTGAATCAGGCGAAGGAGAAACATCGATGGACAGCGCGGATGGCATGGACGACATTGTGAAAGAGTTTATCGTCGAGAGTACGGAAAACCTTGATCAGCTGGATCGCGACCTGATCTGCCTGGAGAAGAACCCTACCTCAAAAGAGCTTTTAGGCTCCATCTTTCGCGCCGTTCACACCGTGAAAGGAACCACCGGATTTCTTGGGTTCACCAAGCTTGAATCTGTCGCGCATGTTGGTGAAAACCTTCTCAGCCGTTTGCGGGAAGGCCAGTTGATGTTGTCGCCTGCGATCACCAGCGGCTTACTCGCCATGGTGGATGCGGTGCGCACCATGCTTGCCTCCATCGAAAAGACAGGTTCGGACGGCGAGACGGACTATGCGCCACTGATTGAAGTTTTGACTCAACTGCTGACCCCATTGGCGGAAACTCATTCGGAGGATGCGGTAGTAACTTCTTCACCTGCACCGTGCGTCATCAATTCACAACCGGAGCCGACGCTGGAAAATATCTCCTCCCCGAATGGCGAAGAGTTCCCTGGCGACGAGTCTTTGCCCCTGGGACAAATTCTTATCGAGGGAGGCTGCGTGAAAGAAGAGCAGGTGGACACAGCCCTGAACCTGCAGCGAGAGGGCGATCCGCGCCTGCTCGGGGAGATTCTGGTGTCACGCGGCGCTGTGCATGCAGAGGAAGTGCTGGAAGCATTGCAGGTGCAGAATGACGGAGCCACTTCGAATCTTTCCAGCAATAACATTCGCGTCGACGTGGGTCAGCTGGACAAGCTGATGAACCTTGTCGGAGAGCTGGTGCTGGCCCGCAACCAGATCCTGCAGTTCAGTACGACACAGCAGGATTCCACCTTCCTGAACACAACACAGCGTTTGAGTCTGATCACCACAGAGTTGCAGGAAGGCGTGATGAAGACGCGAATGCAGCCGATCGAAAATGTCTGGGGAAAATTTCCTCGGGTAGTTCGCGATCTCGCTCTGGCGTGCGGCAAGCGGGTGCAAGTGGAGATGGAGGGCAAGGATACCGAGCTAGATAAGACCATTCTGGAAGCCATCAAGGATCCTTTGACTCACCTGATTCGCAATGCTGTCGATCACGGCATTGAGTCCCCGTCGCAACGAGAAGCCGCCGGCAAACCGCCTGAAGGAAAGCTTTTTCTGCGCGCCTACCACGAAGGCGGCCAAGTCAATATCGAAATCTCCGACGATGGAGCGGGAATCGATCTGGCTGCAGTCAAGGCCAAAGCTGTGGAACGAGGGTTGATTCCTCAGGAACATGCAGCCCGCATGAGCGAGCGCGAAGCTTACCAACTGATCTTTCTTCCAGGCTTGTCCACGGCGCAAAAGGTCACGAATGTATCCGGTCGTGGCGTCGGTATGGACGTCGTGAAGACAAATATCGAAAAAATCGGCGGCATGGTGGACCTGCAAAGTGCTGTGGGTGCCGGGACGACGGTAAAAATCAAGATCCCCCTTACGTTGGCGATTATTCCTGCGTTGATTGTGACCTGTGGTGGCGAACGCTATGCCATCCCGCAGGTCAGCCTGCTGGAATTGGTGCGCTTAGAGGGCAATGGAGCGCGCCAGGGCATTGAGAGCGTTCATGGCGCACCCGTCTATCGTTTGCGCGGAAACCTGTTGTCGCTGGTCTATCTCAACCGCGAACTTCATTTCGATTCCGTCGCCGCCCAGGATGCCGCCCAGCAGGATGTGGTGAACATTGCTGTGCTGCAAGCGGACGACTGCCAGTTTGGACTCATCGTGGATGAAGTGAACGATACGGAAGAGATTGTGGTCAAGCCCCTGGGTGAGCTGTTGAAAGGCCTCTCCGTTTATACCGGGGCGACCATCATGGGGGATGGCCGAGTGGCTCTGATTCTGGATGTGCTGGGACTCGCTCAGCATGCCGGTGTAATCAGCGAGGTGCGTCAGCGCAAGCTTTCAGAAGATGCGACGCCGGCCGCCGGGCGCGCCCAGGAGCGCAAAACCCTGCTGCTGTTCCAAAGCCCCGACGACGGACGGATGGCGATTTCTCTTTCCGATGTCACGCGGTTGGAAACTTTTTCACGATCAGCAATCGAACGCACCGGAGAGCAGCAGGTGGTGCAATATCGCGGAACGATCCTGCCGCTGGTGCATGTTGCCGGCCTGGTCGAGGAACGCAGGCTGCACCCTCGCGGTGCCTCTCCCGCGAGCGACGATAAGGTCCAGGTGATTGTTCATACCCGTAACGGGCGCAGTGTTGGCCTGGTAGTTGAACGCATTTTAGACATCGTTGAAGACGATCTAGCCACGCGCCGTCCCGCCAGCCGCCAGGGTGTCCTGGGATCCTTCGTGGTGCAAGGGAAAGTCACCGAAATCCTGGACGTGGACGGCATCATTCGCGTGCAGGATCCCACCTTCTTTGATTCAGAGAAGTTGCTTACAGGAGTCGCATCATGAGCGATCGGCAACAATTTGCCACGTTTTTTCTCGGAGACAGTTACTTCGGTGTGGAAGTGGAGCGGGTGCAGGAGATTCTGCGCAATCAGGAAATGACTCCGGTACCTCTCTCGTCGCCGGTGGTACGCGGCTTGATTAACCTGCGGGGCCAGATCGTCACCGCGATCGATCTGCGCCGCCGGCTCGGATTGGCGGCTCGCAGCGAAGGGCAACCGCTGATGAATGTTGTCGTCCGCAGCTCCGGCGGAGGCGTCAGCTTGCTGGTCGATGACATCGGAGATGTTGTGGAAGCGGAAGAGTCGACATTCGAGCGCCCTCCAGACACACTCGACGGCGATGCCAGGAAGATGATCCGCGGCGTGCACAAGCTGAACGAGCGGCTGATGCATGTGCTGGACACGGAGGAAGTGTTGATTGGATTTTCTGACGGACAGAGTTAAGCCAGGTTGCAGCGGCAGGATGGCCGCGCAAGCGACCACAACGGAACGTAACAAAATCAGAGAAACGAAGGGGATGATATGGAAACGATGTTGGAGAAAAGTCAGAAAAATGGAAAACCGAACGGAGCTTTCGTACCTGCAAAGGCAGGCAAGAACGCATCGCGCATTGGCTTCAACGTGGAGGCGGCTGATCTAGCTCAGGAAACCATGCGCTTGGCAAAGGCAGCGAAAGAGGGCTGTCTCAGCGAGCGATTTGATACCAGCAAGTTCCAGGGCCGCGACCTGGAAGTTTCAATCGCACTCAACGAAATGCTGGATGCGTTGATCATGCCGGTCAACGTGACAGCGAAGTATGTGGACCAGATTTCCAAGGGAATCATCCCCGCCAAGATCACAGAGACGTACAGCGGGGATTTCAACACGATCAAGAATAGCCTGAACGCCTGCATCGATTCACTCGGTGGGTTGATCCGCGAGATGAATCGCATGTCCGTGGAGCATGACAAGGGCGATATCGACGTGGTGATCCCGGAGGAGAAGTTCGAAGGCGCATATCGCGAGATGTCTCACGGAATCAACATCATGGTGCAGGGTCACATCACCGTCAAGAAAAAGGCGATGGCCTGCATTGGGGAGATGGGCCGCGGCAACCTCGATGCGCCCCTCGATAAATTTCCCGGTAAAAAGGCCTTCATCAACGACACCATCGAGCAACTTCGCACCAATCTAAAGAGCCTGATCAGCGAGATGAATCGCATGTCCGAGGAGCACGACAAAGGCGATATTGACGTCGTAATTCCAGAAGACCACTTTGAAGGCGCCTATCGCATCATGGCTCACGGCATCAACACCATGGTGCAGGGTCACATTACGGTCAAGAAAAAGGCGATGGCCTGCATTGGCGAACTTGGACGTGGCAATCTGGATGCAGCTCTGGATAAATTCCCCGGCAAAAAAGCCTTCATCAACGACACCATTGAGCAGCTGCGGACCAATCTGAAGACTCTCATCAGCGAAATGAATCGCATGTCGACCGAGCATGACAAGGGCGACATTGACATCGTCATTCCCGAAGACCATTTCGAAGGCGCCTATCGCACCATGGCGCATGGTATCAACACCATGGTCCAAGGTCACATTACAGTCAAGAAAAAGGCGATGGCCTGCCTCGGCGAGTTCGGCCGTGGAAACTTTGAAGCGCCGCTGGAGAAGTTCCCGGGCAAAAAGGCTTTCATCAACGACACCATCGAGCAAGTTCGTGCCAACCTGAAAGCATTGATCGCCGACTCTTCCAGTCTGGTTAAAGCTTCGGTGGAAGGAAAGCTGTCGACCCGCGCCGATGCTAGCAAACATCCTGGAGATTTCGGCAAGATTGTACAAGGTATCAACGACACGCTCGACGCGGTCATCAAGCCGGTGCAGGAAGCGGCACGGGTACTTGAACAGGTAGCGGAAGGCGATCTGATGGCTCGCGTCGAAGGGCAGTATCAGGGCGATCATGCTGCCATTAAGGACGCCATCAACCGCATGGGCGATCAGCTCTCCACCAGCATGCGCGCCATCGGTCAGAACTCGCAGACCCTGGCAAGTTCGTCTGAAGAACTTTCGGCCGTCAGTAATCAGATGAGCGCCAATGCCGAGGAAACTGCGACCCAGGCCAACGTGGTCTCCGCTGCTGCCGAACAGGTCACCAAGAACCTGCAAACGGTTGCGACCGCCACCGAAGAAATGACTGCCAGCATCAAGGAGATTGCACGCAACGCCAACGATGCTGCGCGGGTTGCAACTGCGGCCGTAAAAACTGCAGAATCGACCAACGCTACTGTTTCGAAGCTGGGTCAGTCGAGCGCCGAGATTGGCCAGGTGATCAAGGTCATTACATCGATTGCCCAACAGACCAAACTGCTGGCACTGAATGCCACCATTGAGGCAGCGCGCGCGGGCGAAGCCGGCAAGGGTTTTGCGGTGGTCGCCAACGAAGTGAAGGAACTAGCGAAAGAAACCGCCAAGGCTACCGAGGACATCACCCAGAAGATTGAGGAAATCCAGGGCGATACCCAGGGAGCGGTGCAGGCCATTGCGGAAATCAGCCAGATCATCACCCAGATCAACGACATTGCCAACACGATTGCGGGCGCCGTCGAGGAACAGACCGCGACGACCAACGAAATCGCCAGCAATGTGGCTGAGGCCGCGCAGGGTGGCAAGCAGGTGGCCGAGAATATCAGCTCAGTCGCAGGCGCTGCCAAGAGCACCACGGAAGGGGCTTCCAACACGCAATCCGCAGCCACGGAGTTGTCCCGTATGGCGTCGGAGCTACAACAGCTGGTGGGTCAATTCCGCTTCGAAGAAAAGCAATCGGTCGCGCCAACTAAGAGACGGCCGATGAAGGTTGCCTAAACGTCAGGCGGCCGCAACAGGGCCGCCAGGTGTCGGCAGACAGGGCTTGATCCTCGAAACATCAAGTCCTGCTGGCCGGCGCCGAAATTCTTCTGACCTCATCACCGTTCCAATCATCCACCTTGCTGGCGGAGGAACGGATTGCCAGGTTGCAATGTTTCAAAAAGAGTCAGGCTCGCAGTTCTCGATGGCTGCGGCTGATCGGTATCCCTATGCCAAAGATCCGGGTTCTGGTGGTGGATGATTCGGTGGTGATTCGCAGGATGGTCAGTGATGTGCTGGCCGGCGAACCTGATATCGAGGTCGCGGGTGCTGCGGCAGATGGGCGGATTGCCCTGCAGAAAATCGAGCAGGTCAACCCGGACATCATCACGCTGGACGTGGAAATGCCGGTGATGGATGGCTTGGAAACGCTGAAGCAGCTGCGCAAACTGCATCGCCGTCTGCCAGTAATAATGTTCAGCACGCTGACGGAACGCGGCGCGTCAGCCACTATGGATGCGCTTGCATTGGGCGCTTCCGACTACGTCACCAAACCGGCAAATGTGGGAAGCGCCGCGGCCGCGCTGGAGAAGATCCGCGCCGAACTGATTCCAAAAATTCGTGCCCATGTTCCCCGAGCGACACCTCAGCCGACCCATCCATTTACCCTGACGGCGGCACAGATGGCACAGCTCCCCTTTTCGATGGCCGCGCCCCGGGTGACAGGTTCTCGGGTCGAAGTGGTAGCGATTGGCACCTCGACCGGCGGCCCGAATGCGTTGGGAGATCTGGTGCCGCTGTTGCCTCCGAACTTTCCTGTGCCGGTGGTCATCGTGCAGCATATGCCGCCCATCTTCACCAAATTTCTTGCCGATCGCCTTTCTGCAAAGTCGCAGATTCCCGTCTTGGAAGCCGCCAACCACCAGGAATTGCTGCCCGGTCATGCCTATATCGCACCTGGGGATTTTCACATGATGGTGGAACGCGGTAAGGAGGGCGTGAGCCTCCGCACCCAGCAAGAACAGCCGGAGAACTCCTGTCGTCCCGCGGTGGATGTACTGTTTCGCTCGGTTGCGGACGTGTATCGTGGCGATGCCTTGGCGGTCATCATGACGGGGATGGGTCAAGATGGGCTTCGCGGATGCGGACGAATTCGCGAGGCGGGTGGGCAGATTCTGGCGCAGGACGAAGCCACCTCCGTGGTCTGGGGAATGCCGGGATACGTGGCAAACGCCGGCCTGGCGGATGTGGTCTTACCGCTGGGTCTGCTGGCCGGAGAAATTGTTCGGCGTGTAGCCGCCGGGCGCGCATCTACAAATCGCCCCAGGCTGAATTATTTTCTCGACACAAGGAGCGCCCGATGAGCGTTACGCCGAACGAGTTCGAGTATGTGCGCGCCTTGATTCATCAGCGGGCTGGTCTGGTGCTGGAACAGGGGAAGGAATACCTGGTTGAGGCGCGCCTGGGACCTCTGGCCGAAAAAGAAGGCTTCAATTCGTTAGGCGAATATCTCGGCCGCCTGCAGCGGGACACATTCAATGGATCGCATCGAAAATTAATTCATGCGATGACGACGAATGAGACGTTATTCTTTCGCGACATCCGGCCCTTCGAGTTGCTGCGCACCAAAATCATCCCGGACTTGATCGCCGCACGCGCCAACGAGCGCAGCCTGACATTCTGGAGCGCCGCCTGCTCGTCTGGTCAGGAGCCGTACACCGTCGCTATGACACTGCGGGAATATTTTCCTCAATTGCAGGGATGGAATTTACGCATCATCGCCAGCGATCTCTCCAGCGACGTGCTGGCCCGCGCCATCCGTGGTCGCTATACCCAACTGGAGGTGAACCGCGGACTGCCCGTCAAATTCCTGGTCAAGTACTTCACGCGGGTCGGGGATGACTGGCAAATTCGCGAAGAAATCCGGCGCATGATTGAATTTCGCGAGATGAACTTGACCGAGGCTTGGTCCTTCCTTCCGAAGATCGATGTGGTATTTATTCGCAACGTGTTGATCTACTTCAACCAGGACACCAAACGCAAAATCCTCAGTAAGATTGCTCCATTGATCCCGGCCAGTGGATATCTTTTTTTGGGAAGCGCCGAAACCACCCTGAATATCGCCGAGGAGTTTGAGCCCGTACCCGGGGTTGCGGCCGGATGTTATCGCCTGAAGCGGCCAAAGCTGCCTTAGAGCCGGGCGCGAGCGCCCAATTGCTCATCGGCCGAATTTTCATTCGCATCAGCGTTCCCATCATTTCTTTAGAGGAAATGTTCTAAATCCGTCCCCATTTGAATTACCTTGGTGCCCCACCGCCAGGGTTTTCGCTTGATTTTCTCCCCTCCTCAGGCGAAGTTAGATACACCTCAAACGGAAACAGCACATCTGCCCAGTCGAAACTTCCGGCGGCGTCGGTGTCGTTCCATCGAGGATGGATTCAAAGTATTTACGGTTGGCAACACCTTGTTGTTCTGGAAATGGATTTCTGCCGATGCGAGTTTTAATAGCTGAAGATGACCCTGCGCTGGGCAGTTTACTGCAGCGCACGTTGGAAAACGACGGCCACAATGTCGCCTGGGTGCAAGATGGTGAATCCGCGCTGGCAACATGGCAGACAGCCGAATTTCGACTTTTATTGCTGGATCTGAGCTTGCCCCGCAAAGACGGAATTGAAGTTCTGTCTGCTATTCGCCAGATCAGCGATGCCGGGGTCATGGTCCTGACTGCCCGTAATTCCCTGGAAGTGCGGCTGCAATGTCTGGAACTTGGAGCCGACGACTTCCTATCGAAGCCATTTGTATTGCGTGAGTTACAGATGCGTTGCCGCGCGCTGATTCGGCGCCTCGATTCGAGCGCCGGTACCCAGTTGCGCTGCGGCGACCTGGTGCTCGATCGCAGCCGTCGAGCGGTCGAGCGTGGAGGCCGTCCGATTGAGCTGACGGTCAAGGAATATTCGCTGCTCGAATACCTGTTGGAGCATCGTGGGGAATGCGTTTCGAGAAGTGGCCTGCTTGAGCACGTATGGAAGATGCATCCCGACGTCACCACCAATGTTGTTGATGTGTATATCAATTACCTTCGCCGCAAGGTGGACGAAGGCGCAGAGAACAAATTGATTCATACGGTGCGCGGTAATGGCTACGTAATGCGCGTACCCTCCCTGGGACCAGCCTGACCTCGAATTTTTCCAAGGTAGCTGGTCGTAGTTTCTTGTCGGTTTCGATGTAGGGGAGGGGTTAAAAATGCAGACATTGAACAATATGCAAGTGCGCGCGGTGGTTTCGCGGACGGCTTTGCTGGTGAGTGCGGATGCCTCGTTTCGGCGCAGGCTTGCTGAAATTCTGATTGGCATGCGGTGGAAGGTGCGCGAAGCCGCCGGAGGCGCCCAGGCGTTGTCGTATCTGGAGGAAGCGCCCAGCGAAGCTTTGCTGCTGGACTTTTGGCTGCCGGACCTGGAAGCCGGCGACTTTGCCGAGCAGCTTCGAATCCAGTATCCGGAGCTGGATCTGATCTGCGTCAACGAGGCCGAGGAGATGGTTGGAAAACCGCGATCCGCCCGACGTCCGGAACTACTGCATGCGCTTCGCCAAGCCCAGGAATATGGAAGCTCGGTGTGGCCCGGCCACTCCGGGACGGGTCCCGCATCGCTGCAGCCCATGGCTCCGCGTGGGATTCGCTCTCCGCAAGCGCACGGAATTAACCCCGCTGGAAGCTTTGTGTACACGAAGCCGGTGCGAGTGTTCGAGAACCCGTCGGAAGCGTCCGTTGCGTGCGATGGCTCCGATCAGTGCGCGGAGGAGGTAACGCGGAACTATGCGGATTCGTTGGCCACCGCATCGATATCGGTGCCGCAGCACATGCAACCAGTGGCCAGCTTGCCGGGAATGGTGGGCAGTAGTCGCGAAATGCAAGGCCTGGCCCATGCTGTGCGCCTGGTCGCCCCGCGCACGACCACAGTCTTGATTGAAGGGCCCACTGGAACAGGAAAAGAGCTGGTAGCCCACGCCATCCACGCCTTGAGTCCGCGAGCGAATCGACCTTTCATCGTGCTGAATTGCGCTGCCATTCCGGAAGCTTTGTTGGAGGCCGAGCTGTTCGGCCACACCCGCGGAGCTTTTACTGGGGCGATCCAGGCTCGCACGGGCCGGATGGAGGCTGCGCACGGAGGAACTTTGTTTCTGGACGAAATCGGCGAAATGCCGATAGCGCTGCAGGCAAAAGTGCTGCGGTTTCTTGAAGCCGGAGAGTTGCAGCGGATTGGCGAAAATGAGCCGGTTCGAGTCGATGTTCGCGTGGTCGCGGCCACCCACCAGCCCTTGCTGCAGTGCGTGGAGGAGGGGAAATTTCGCAGCGACCTGTATTTTCGGCTAGCCGTTTTTCCCGTTCAGACGCCGTCGCTAGCAGAACGTCGCAGCGACATTCCGGAACTGGCCGCTTACTTCCTTGAGAAGCTGGGCCGCACAGGTCCTTCAAAGGTCTTTCATCGTGAAGCTCTGGAAAAGTTATGCAGTCACGCGTGGCCCGGCAATGTGCGCGAGCTGGGTCATGTGGTCGAACGCGCCTACATTCTGGCCGAAGAGCGTCCCACGATCACGGCTGCGGAAATTCGCATGCGGTCTCGTGAACGGCGTGCGACGGAACAGGGAATCTGAGGATTCTCTTATCCGCCGTGCCCGACTTTAGTCGTTCTAATTGCACATCGACGGATTGGAGCGAATCTTGAGAGCGAATCGGGAAAAACTTTCGCTCGTATGCCATGGCGGTAGACGTTGTCGACGACAAACCGCTGGAGGAACGATGGAGATTACGACGCCCTTAATAGATGTACTGGGAAAGTTCCTGGATTTGACGAGTACGCAATTCAAGCTGACCAGCAGTAATGTCGCCAACTTGGATACGCCGAACTATCGCGCCGTCGGCATAGATTTTGCCGCTGAGTTTTCTGCGGCTGCGTCGCAAACCCTGGCAGCACGCCAGGATGGCAGCGACGGCCAGTCGGCAGAAACCTCCGTCGCTTCGCTCGCCAATCGGACGCCCACGGTCATGCAGGTGGATGGACTGTTGGAAAGGCCAGACGGAAACGATGTTTCGATGGATCGCGAAGGACTGAATCTGGCCAAGGAACAACTGGATTACAAAACCGGGATCGAGCTGCTGCAGGAACAGTTGTCGGTGATCCGCAGCGCCATCCAGGCACAATAAGCAGCTTAACCGTCGCAGGCGCATGAGGAATGTATGAATCTGTTTGGCGTAATGGATATCAGCGGTTCAGCCCTGGAGGCAGAAAGAGTTCGCGCCGAAGTAGTTGCCGCAAATATGGCCAATGCCAATACCACGCGCACGGAGAGCGGAAAACCTTACCAGCGCCAGCATGTTGTCTTTCAGAGCTCCGCCGTGGATACGCCGCAGGATTTTGCCAGCACGCTGCTGTCCTCCTACTCGCAGGGTCAGTCGATGGAAGTGGGCGATGGGGTTCGAGTGGCTGCTGTGATCAGCGATACGGCCGCTCCGTTGCAGCGATACGATCCCGGCCATCCGGATGCGGATGCCAAGGGCTTCGTTTCCTATCCCAACATTAATCCGCTGACGGAAATGGTGGATCTGGTGGGAGCGCAGCGCGCGTATGGAATGAACGTTTCGGCAGTCACGGCGGCAAAGTCCATGATTACGTCCACGCTCGATCTTTTGAAGTAGGGCAAAGAAATATTTATCCGCGATGGTTTGAAGCCCGCGGAGGAAGGGTAATGCGATGACAGCAATCCCGGGGATTCAGGCGGCCGCGCAGCGGGTGATGGCGGATGTTGGGACGATGAAGGGAACAGCCGGAATTTCCGGCAGTAGCGATGCCTCGCTATCGTATCCGACGCCCTTCGCCGGTTTGTTGCAGGATGCGATCGGCAAGACACAGCAATTGGAAACGAATGCGGCCAACACAGTGACCGGACTGTTGTCCGGCCAGGGCGTCGACGTACACACCGCAATGATCGCGACCGAAAAAGCCAACCTCGGATTTGAGATGATGGTGGCCTTTCGCAACAAAGCGGTCGCCGCCTACCAGCAGTTGATGGGGCTGCAATTTTGAGTTTGCGATTCACCAGTAGACACGAGACATAATGGCAGAAAAAACGACAACCCCGCCGCCCTCCTCCGCCCTGGTTAAGACAGGGATTGAAGAGCGGCTGACCGCGAATACGCAGGCGTTACGAGCGCGCTTCGGCAGCATGTCTCCCCGCCAGCGCTGGGGATGGATGACATCGCTCGCGGTGCTGCTGGCGGTCGGTGGTGGCATGATATGGCTGGCCATCCGGCCGGATATGCGGGTGTTGATGAGCGGCCTGGAGGCGCGGGATGCGCAGCAGGTAGAACAGGAATTGATGCAGGCCAACATTCCTTATGATTTGACTCCGGACGGTACTGCGATTCGCGTTCCCGAGGTTTCATTGAACAAAGCGCGGCTGGCTATTGCCGGACGGGGCTTGCCGTCGAGTGGCCGCATGGGATTCGAAATCTTCGATAAACCAAACTGGGTGGGCTCGGAATTTGATGAGCGCGTGAACTATCAGAGAGCCCTCGAAGGGGAGCTGGATCATACGATTGATTCCCTGAATGCGGTGCAGGAGGCAAGGGTCAATCTAGTTTTGCCTCACGATTCGCTGTTCACCGATGATCAGCGCAATGCAAAGGCCAGTGTGGTATTGAAATTACGGCGCTCTTTGAGCGAGGAGGAAGCGCAATCGATTCGCAGCCTGGTGGCAGGAGCGGTCGATACGTTAAAGGCCAGTCAAGTGACACTGGTCGACGCCGATGGGCGGCAGCAATTTGGCCCCAAGTCCGCCGGTGCGGAAGAGGCCCAGTACGAGCAGTTGCTCACCAACAAAGTGCTGGCAACGCTGATGCCGATTGCGGGCGAGAACAATGTCCGAGCCTCGGTCACAGCGGACTTTGATTCCAGCAGCGAAGATGATGTCGATGAAGTCTACGATCCCAGCAAGGTTGTAACGCTTTCCACCGATCGCACCGAAGCCAGTTCGGGAAATCTTCCCGCGGTGGGCGGGGTGCCCGGGACCGCCAGCAACGCTCCCAATGCGAAGCCGGTCTACCCGCAACAGGCCACACCACAGCAGAACAGCAAACGCGAACAAGACAGCTATGCGGTCAGCAAAGCGGTGCACCATCGGGTGCAGGGACCGGGACGCCTGCGGCGGTTAACATCCGCCATCCTAATCAACGATCGCATGGTCCGTTCCGCCGATGGCAAGCATGTCACCTGGGTGGCGCGAACTCCGGCCGAGATGCATGAGATCCAGCAACTGGCGCAGGCCGCGGTGGGGATTGATGCGGCTCGAGGCGACCAGTTGACGGTGCAGAACCTTGCCTTCGCCGACAATGCCAACCCGGTCACGTCCAACATGGCCACGCGCTTGATCGATCACGTTGGAGACAGCATGGGGTTGGTGCGATATGGAGTCCTGTTCGTCGTGTTCCTGATGGTACTGATCTTCATCGTGCGGCCGGTGCTTGCCCAGATCAAACAACTCAGCTCCTCGGTGCAGACTATGTCTGCCGCCGGTGGCCAGGCGCCGCAGCTGAAGTCCGCCTCGGGGGCAGCCCATCTGGATCAGACGGAGGAATTAAGTTTCGAGCGTCAGCAGGCGCGGGCGCAGGTCCTGTTCGATCACGTTTCAGACTACGTAAAAAAAGAGCCGCAGCAAGGCACTCGGCTCTTACAGAGTTGGGTCCGGTCGGCGCACAAGTCTTGACGGCGCTGCGTTAGGTCGGTCGCAAGCGGATGCTCCCACAGTGATTCAGCACGCTATTGAGATAAGGGTGGAAGGAGATTGGGATCGATGGCGACAGCAACTACAGTTCCGCAGATTGCGGTGCAGGAGACAGTGGCGCCGCCGCTTGCTACGGAAATCAAGGATAAGTCTCCGCTCAAGAATCTCACTCCGCTGCGCAAGGCTGCGGTGCTGATGATTACGATCGGGGACGAACTGGCCCGGTCGATCTATCAAAATCTTTCTGAACAGGAACTGCAGTTATTGACAGAAGAAATCGCCTCGGTGCGGGACGTCAGCCCCGAGGTAGCGAGCGCAGTGCTGGAAGAGTTTTACGAGCTGATCGAGACTCAGCAGTACATGGTGCACGGGGGGTTGGAGTATGCCACCAAATTGCTGGTGGATACCTTCGGCAAACAGCGCGCCGGCGATTTGTTGAGCCAGGTTAAGAATGCGCAAGAGGCCCAGCATGGCGACCTGGCGATGTTGCAGGAGGTGGACCCGCACCAGCTCAGCAAGTTTCTGGAAGGGGAACATCCGCAGACGGTGGCGCTGGTGCTGGCTCACCTCGATCCTAAGCGAGCGTCGCAGGTGCTGCAGGAACTTGCCGAAGGACAACGAGTCGACTCCATCCGACGGCTTGCGGAGATGCAGCAGTTTTCTCCGGAAATGGCGCAGAAAGTGGCTCTGGTGCTGCACAAACGACTGCTCTCATTGGGAGACACGCATCGCAAATCCTACTCGGGATTCAAGAGCGTCGCTGACCTGCTGAATCGGCTGGACGCCATGGCCGCGAAATCGATTCTGGAACAAATCGAAAAGGATGATCCGCAGTTAGCCATCAACATTCGCAATTTGATGTTTACGTTTGAAGACCTGGTGACTGTGCCCGCTGCCAGTATTCGAGAATTGATTTCCCAGGTCGATAAGAAGCAACTGGCGCTGGCATTGAAGGGCGCCAATCCTGAATTGAAGGCGCATCTGTTCAAGGCGCTCAGCTCGCGCGCCATCGAGATGCTGCAGGAAGATATGGAGGTCCTTGGTCCAGTGCGCGTGCGGGAAGTGATGGCCGGGCAGCAGGAGATCCTGGTTCTTGCAAGAAAGCTGGAAGCTGAAGGTAAGTTGATCCTCGCCACCGAAAAAGAGGATGACCTGATGGTGTAGGGAGCCGGAGATTGCCGCGGGTTGGGTGACTTGCGTGTCGCGCCCGAGCGGCAAGCGACCATCTTTGGAAGAAATCTGAGGAAGAAAGAGGAACTAGAGTGGCAGCGACACGAGTAATCCGCGCAGACAGCCAGGACGCCGATTCTGTTGGTCTGCCAGTTCTGGAACGGCTGCAGTACCCCAGCGCACAGCCTGCGAGGACGCTGGACGATTCGTCGGCAAAGACTTCTCACCACGGAGCGAAATCCGCCAACGCCTGGGTTGCTATGTTCCCCGATCACGTGGATGGGTTTTCCGGCTCGGAGAATTCGCGAGCGACGGATGGACGGCCCGACCCGCAGAGCGATGCGCATCGCGCAATAGCTGAGCTCGAGCGGCGCTTGCAGGACGAACGAGCCGCTACGGCGCAGGCTGTCGCTGCCGCTCTTGAGCAGGGCCGTCGCGAGGAACGCCATGCCGTGGAACAGCAACTCAACTCCGGACAGCAAAGGCTACAAGCGCAATTGGCTCAGTCACTCGAGCAATTCCGCCTTGAACGGCAGATCTACTTTCATAATGTCGAGGGAGAAGTTGTGCGGCTCGCCCTGGCCATTGCGTCGCGAGTGCTGCACCGCGAAGCAAATCTCGATCCACTGCTACTTACCGGCGCCGTTCGAGTGGCGCTGGAGAAGCTGGGCGATTCCAGCCATGTTGTCATGCGGGTTCCACCACGAGAGGTTGAGACGTGGAAAGAGTTCTTTCGCGTGGGAAATAATGTGAGGATCCAGCCGGGAATTCTGGAAGATCCTTCGCTCACTCCAGGTGAGTGCATGTTGGTAACCGAACTGGGCACGATTGAGCTGGGAGTGAGAGCGCAGCTGGAAGAGATTGAGAAAGGCTTTTTCGATCTCCTGGACCGCCGCCCTGCCGAATCGAGTACAAATACTGCCACGGCATTGCCACGCAGCGCGGTTTAGATCGAGCCAGGCGTTCATTTCTCGTGAGTGGAAGGAGAGAAAGCGATGTCGGATCCCATGCTGCCGGAAGGATTGGGAGTGGATGCGATCTCTCTATTTCAGCCGGCCATTCGTCCGCTGCGCGATCCGAAAGAGCGTCGGCAGAAAGACTCGTTATCGACCGAGCCTGCGTCCGAGGAACTCGAATCGCGCTGCAGCGGGGGATATTTTTGAAGCGGATCGCTGGCAGCCGAATTCCTCTGACGACAATGTTGAGGGCTACTCCCCGCGATGGAACGGGCCGGCAGACGAAAACGGCAGCCCGCAACATGAAGCGGACCACGCCCAATCATCGTGCGAAAACGAGCCAATTCTAAGCGCATATTTTCGACGCCTGGAAAAGCGGCCTGCCTGGCGCTGGCATGGACGCGTCCTCGAAGCCACCGGTCAGACCATTGAGTCGGAAGGCCCATTTTGTTCCGTCGGTGAATGCTGTGAAATTCTCGATCGCGAAGGAAACAGCCACCCCGGTGAGGTCATTGGCTTTCGCGGTCCGCATGTTCTGTCGATGACCCTCGATTCCTCGGATGGCATCCGCTTCGGAGATAGCGTGGCGGCATTGGGCGACACACCTTCCATCGACGTGGGAGATGATCTGCTGGGTCGGGTATTGAATGCTCAAGGTTACCCGCTCGATGGCGGTCCACGGTTGCGCACGCGGGAAAGCTACCCACTCGAACGAGCGATTCCGCAACCTATGGATCGAGTTCCCATTCAGACTCGGCTCGGCACCGGGCTGCGCGCCATCGACGGTCTGCTTACCGTGGGTCGCGGGCAACGACTGGGCATCTTCGGCGGCTCGGGCGTGGGGAAAAGCACCTTGATCGGCATGATGACGCGCAATACCGCCGCCGATTTGACGGTGGTGGGACTGGTCGGTGAGCGAGGTCGGGAAGTTCGCGAATTTCTTGAAGACAGTCTTGGCGAGCAGGGCCGCAAACGCTCTGTGGTATTGGTTTCAACCAGCGACCAATCTCCGCTGCTGCGGATGAGGGCGGCGATGGCGGCCACCTCGATTGCCGAATTTTATGCGGCGCAAGGAAAGCATGTGCTGCTGGTGCTCGACTCCTTGACGCGCTATGCGATGGCGGCGCGGGAGATCGGCCTAGCTGCCGGCGAACCGCCCACCGCGCGCGGGTACACGCCGTCTGTGTTTCGCCGCATGGCTCGACTGATTGAGCGTGCCGGACAATATGCGGCGGGCAGCATCACCGCGTTTTACACCGTACTGATGGAGGGCGACGATCTGCAGGATCCCCTGGTGGACGCAGCACGATCGTTTCTCGATGGACACATTGTGCTCTCCCGCGCCATGGCATCGGAGGGATGGTATCCGCCGGTCGATGTCCTGGAGTCGATCAGCCGCTTGATGCCGGCGGTCACCACGCCGGAGCATCGCGAACGCGCCATGTTGATTCGGCAACTGCTCTCCTCCTATGCGCGATCGGAAGATCTGGTGCGCATAGGAGCATACAAGGCCGGCTCCGATCCTGATCTGGATCGGGCCCTGGCAGCGCGCCAAAAACTTCGCGCCTTTCTGGAGCAGAAACCGGAGGAGCGATCCTCCTTCGAACAAACCTTCAGCCAGATGTTGGCGCTGCAGATTTGATTGGGGAGACTTTATTACATGGCAAAAGCCCTGCAGCGCATTTTGCGGATTCGACAACTGGCGGAAGAACAGGCGCGCCTGGAAGTCGAACGCGCGGCGCAACGCGCTCGCCAGGTCTCCGAGGCATGCGCCCAACAATCGACCTTGGAACACGAGCAGCGCTTCACCCTCGCCGCAAGCTGGAAATCTGGGCAGCACGACGGACTGTCGATGAAAGGAACGTCTGCCCTCAAGGAAGATAATGCCGGTGAAGTTGCGAAGGAAAAAGGCTGGCTGATGGAAGAAGCTGTCCTTGAATTCTTTGGTTGGAGGCGACTGCGCCTGGAACAACTTCGTGAAATAGAACTCGCTCGAATGGAGCCATTGATTGCCGTCTACACTGAGCGCCGTCGCGAACTTCGTCAGACCGAGCAGCTGCTGGAACAACATGCGGGCAGGGAAGTCATGGAAAAAAATCGTCGCGCCCAGGCCGAGACGGATGAATGGTTTTCACAGCGAAGCCGGATGCGACAACACCGAGAGCTTCGTCGCACCACTCCCGTTCCACCCCGGAATCATTCTCGCGATGAAAGCTGATTGACGACCGAACGCGTTCATCGGCAATTCTAAGCCAATCCTTATCCATCTCTCATCTGCTGGAATTACCTTTGGCACGTCATCTGCACACAACCTCTGCATTTGGAGAATGTGTTTGCATGAATGCAATCCATGCGATGGACGTTGCCTCTCCTCACCCCGCGATGCCGGTAGCCGCGAGACCGGTTTCCCCCGGTGGCGAGCCCGGTCGCCCTTTCGCTGAAGTGATGCGTGCCGCAGTTTCCCCGGCACGGACGACAGAGACGAAACAGTCACATCCCAACGCTGCAGGTGTATCCACTGCTACGCGTCAACCGTCCAATCCGATCGCCATGCATGCGGGAATCAAATCGACGCGCTCGCAAGCAGCGGCCTCGCTGCCATCCAACGCCACAGGGGTTGAAGCGGCAGGCTCAGCGGGAGAAATTGACGGCCGAAGTGTCGAATCATCCGCCATTGCATCTTCCTCCTCTGCGGACCTGAATGGCGATATGTCGTCAACGGTGGGCGCAGCGGTGGCTTCACCTACTGTCGATGTGAGTGCTGCGGATCAGTCCATCGCGGCGACGCCACAGAGGGTTAAGTCAAGCAACGAAGAAACGGAAACATCCCCCGGAGTGAATGCGCGCAAATCAACTCCGGTCCCCAAAGAAGTGAATGGAAGTCAGAACCCTTCGGGCACGTCTGCGATTTCTGCACAGATGTCGATCGCGAATTCCACTGAGCCGCCGATCTTGCCAGGCATGCTGGTCGCCACTTTGCCAGCTGAAAAGAGCGCGGCGCACAGTAAGGATGACCAGGTTTCCTCGCAAATTCAATCCGGCGATGTTTCGACTGGAGCTGCAAGTTCTCGGTTACACGCTCGCAACCCGCAAGTGGATGCGACCCTAGTCACGGCCGAGACATCGGCGCATGGCTCCGGCACTTCCATCGACGGTATGTCCGCAATGCACGATCAATTCCCTTACCACGGAGTCCTGAAAGAGGATGCAAGTTCCAGTCCGACTTCGAATACGGATCCCGCTCAAAATGAGAACCCCTCAGCAAATGCAGGCGCAAGTCAGGCCGCATTCCATGGCGATGGAGTTTCAGCGCAACCGCAAACGAGCGGAATGGTAAAGAATGTTGCCGACACCGCGAACTCCTCGGATCCCGTGGCCGCCAGTCCTATCGGCAACCAGAACTATTCCGCGAAAGATTCAACCGGCAGTAACAGCAACGCAGCGACACCCTCCATGGATACAAAGGATGGCTTGCGAAGCGCCAGTGTTTCGGCTGCGATTTCCACGCCCGGATCGGCGACGAAAGATTCACAGAATGCGCATGCAGTGCCCGGGGATGCAAGCGCGGGATTGCAAAACGGCTCCAGCGTCTTCTCCCCCGTCGGCCATTCCAGCCCGTCTGGAGGTCTTTCCTCGCCCCTGACCGGTTCGACACCCCCGCGCGCAACGACTGCCGATGCATTTACAGCTTTGGACAGCGCGGCTTCCGGAGAGAGGGGAGTCTTGTTGCACGTCGCGCCGCATCAGGTTGACATTGGCATTGCCGATCCATCGTTGGGTTGGGTGGAAGTTCGAGCCGAACGAGTTTCTGGACAAATCGCTGCAGCCTTAACCGCCAACTCGGCGGCCAGCCACGCGGCTTTAACGTCTGTGCTGCCCACCATGGCGACGTATTTGCAGGAGCATCGCGCCGGGGTGCAGCAGGTGCATGTGGAATCGTCGCTGACAGGCGGCCAGGCGGGTTCAGGATCGCAGGGACAAGGCTCGCAGCAAAGCGAGGGTCGCACCCCTTTGGGTAATTTGACGCGGGTCAATGAGAGCACCAATTCATGGAATGCTCTACCGGCGGGACAATCAACCATCGCAGTCAGTTCACGCAACTATCCCATCTACGACGGTCACCGTTTCAGCATTCGCGCCTAAGCATCGCAGGAAAGATCTAAGAAAGGAAATATTAGATGAATCTTTTACTGGGAATTTTGGATCATGTGAAACAGGCTGTCACTGCGCCGTTCGAATCGAAGCCGCAGGCACAGACTACGGGAGTGAAGGCATCCGCGTCCTCCAGTGCAGGCACAGGTTCCACCGGCGCCTCCACCAACCAGGCAACGATTACGGCGAATGATTTCCTTACCCTGCTGGTCACCGAGATCCAGAATCAGGATCCCACCACTCAGACAGATCCCATGCAATACATTACGCAGCTGGTCGGGGTGAACAGCCTGGAACAGCTGGTTCAGATCAATCAGACACTGACCACCGCGACAGGGAGCGCAACGACGACGGGAGGCGCTGTCAGCAGTCCCTCTCCGGCGGCCGCGACTTCCGCTGCGGCGAAGAGCGCAGCGTCGCCCTCGGTCGCGTCCGCGATTGCCAGCCATCTTCTGCCGCTGGGAAGTCACACGCAGTTGCCGGCATCGGCCGATACTGCAGTCGCCAACGCATTCACACACGCATCCAGTTTGCCGACCCAGGCGCAATCGCCCACGCAAGTTCCTCTTAGCCCAGAGGTGATGCGAGCGCTGCAGCATTCCATCCCCGGGGCGACGTTTTCGGGATCGTCCTCGTTACCGGCCGCAATTCAGACAGGAACCGGTGGCGCGGTTCGCTGAAGCAACAGTTTGTCGCCGGGATGTCGCGGCGTGAAAGACCAACATTCTATTTCTTGAGGAGAATTCTTATGGCTTCCTTTTCCATTCCACTGACAGGATTGAACGCCGATCAAGCTGAGCTCAACACCATCGCCAATAACATCGCCAACCTGAACACCTCCGGATTCAAGTCTCAATCCACCTCGTTCGAAGACTTGTTCTATCAGCAGGTGGGCTCCTCCGGTTCTGGCGACCCTGTGCTCGCAGGGCAAGGCGTGAAAGTCGCCGCCAATTCCACAAACTTCACTCCGGGCAGCATCAACACAGCCGCGGGAAGTCCCAGCGACGTCGCATTGACCGGCAATGGTTTCTTCGTGCTGAACAATGGCGGCACTCCGGCGTATACCCGCGCAGGAAACTTTCAAACCGACCAGGATGGAAATCTGACCAGCGTGGATGGCCTGCCTGTCATGGGATACCCCGCAAGCAATGGCGTGGTCAATACCAATGCGCCATTGGCCGCGATCCAGATTCCACTGGGAGCTACCCAACAGCCACAGGCCACGACCAAATTCGCCTTGAATGCAACCAACTTGAACGCCAGCGCTGCATCCGGTACTGTAGTCCCGGCGCAGGTGACGGTGTACGATTCGTTGGGTCAAAGTCATGTGGCGACCGTCAATTTCACCAACCAGGGCGGCAACAGCTGGAGTTACGCCATCTCCCTCCCCGCTGCCGATTACACCGGTGCAACCGCCAACACAACCGGCACCCTCACATTTAATAGCAACGGCAAGCTCACAGCTCCTGCCGCCAATGTATCGGGCATCAGCTTTGGAACCCTCGCCGATGGCGCCAGTGATTTGAATTTCAACTGGAATCTGTACGATGCAAACAACAATCCAACTTTAACCCAGGTAGCATCGGCGTCCACCGTGGGCAGCACAACTCAGAATGGATATTCCAGCGGAAGCTACCAGGGATTTTCGGTTGGCTCCGACGGAACAATTTCCGTGCAATTCTCCAATGGACAGACGCAAGCGGTCGGTCAACTGGCCATTGCCACCATGAATAACGTGCAGGGGCTCTCCCGGCTCGGCAACAACAATTTTGCTGCCACCCTGGCCTCCGGACAGGCAACGGTCGGCGTTGCCGGAAGCGGTGGACGCGGCACCATGGAGGGCGGAGCTTTGGAGGAATCGAATGTCGACATCTCCAGTGAGTTTTCCAACTTGATCGTGGCCCAAAGCGCGTATGAAGCGAATGCAAAATCGGTGTCAACGTTCAATACGGTGACTCAGGCAACCATCAATATGATTCAGGGATAATGGCTGCGACGGATTGGGGCGGAGCCGGCATGCTGTCGGCTTCGCTTCGAATTGAGCCTGTTTCTTCGGCCTCTTCGGACAGAACATTAGAAATTCTAAGAAGTTTCTTACTTTGCCTCTCCTTCCTTGGTTCCATTCCTGCACATCTTTCGATTGTTATGGCGATCATGAATACATCGACAACAGCTCAATCCGCAGCGACAGCATCTGTGTCGCGGTGAGATCGGACGAATTCGAAGAAATTCAGCTGATCGTCAGCCGCCATCTTGAGAAACAATTCACCGGCTTGAAGGATGCATTTCATGGAAGCTCTGCAGGAACCCGGTGCGGCACAAACCGAATCCCCCTCCGGCGCCTTCTTTGCGCACGGGGAAGCGCCTCAGCTCGAGACCTCGCGTCATGAGCCTGCGATCTCTCAGCGCAACGCGTGGCCGGCGGTGGAGTGGTTGCCGATCCAGATGGATGTGGCATTGCCGGTAGTGCGATTTTGCGTTCGAGATTTACTAGCCCTGGCGGCCGGCCAGGTTATTCCCACAGCCTGGTCGAGCGGAGAAGACCTTCCGCTCGCAATTGAAGATGTTCAGTTGGCGTGGGTGGAAATGGAAGTTGTGGATCAGGAGATGGCGATTCGCATCACGCGACTGTTGTGAGAATAAGCGGCCGGGGATGCTTTGGATACCGGACAGGAAGAGGAAGGATAGCAATGGCCAGGGAAATGGTTGCGATGTGGAGAACGGCGAATGGGCTGGTGGGAGTTCCGGGACAGATGTCGCACCAGGCGTCCGATACGATGTGGAATCCAACCGACGAGGGGACGTGCAAGTCAGATCGATCCACGTCGGGGTGGCGGAACTGGATGCCTGCGCTGGACCGAACCCCGCCGCTGTGGCAATTTATCATTCGCCTGGCGCAGTGGTGGAAAACAAAATTCCAGGCAGGCGTGGCGCCGTCCACGAAACTGCGTCTCGTCGGACAACTGGCGCTGGGAGCCAAACGCCATCTTTCCCTGGTGGAAGTCGGTGGCGTTCAATTCCTGGTCGGGGGTGGAGCGGAGGATATAACGGTCATCGTTCCAGTCTCGGCGCCAAAATTATCTGAAACCCTTCAAGACGCAGCTCAGCCTCATTCATTATGAATCTACCCGCACTGCTGCTGCTGGCGCCGGCTCCGCTGGTGGAACCGACAACCAACGGTTTGCGCATCGCAGGCAATGGAACGGTCCCGTGGACAATCATTTTTGTCCTGACCTTTCTCACGCTGATTCCGGCGCTGCTTCTCTCCATGACGCCGATGGTGCGCCTGCTGGTGGTCTTTCATTTTTTGCGGCAGGCACTGGGAACGCAGACCGCGCCCAGTAACCAAGTGTTGATGGGTCTCGGTTTAATGATGACCTGGTTCCTGATGCATCCGGTTCTAATGCAGGTGGATCAACAGGCTGTCGAACCGTTTCGCAGCGGACAGATTACGGGCACCCAGGCCATTGAGCGCGGAACCCACCCGGTAGAACTCTACATGCTGCACTACGCCCGCGAAAAAGATCTGGCGCTGTTTGCTTCCGCCACCATGGAGAAGCGGCCCGCCAAGCCGGAAGATCTGCCGTTGCGAGTGGTCGTCCCGGCGTACATGTTGTCGGAACTGAAAGCCAGGCTTCCAGATTGGAGCCGTCCTCTTCCTCCCATTTTTGCTGGTCGACCTTGTGGTGGCGTCCATCACGACAGCCATTGGAATGCTGCAACTGCCTCCTGTGGTGATCTCAACTCCATTGAAGATTCTGCTTTTTGTGATGGTGGATGGGTGGAACCTGCTGGCGGGCTCGCTGTTGAAAAGCTTTTGAGGTCGATTGCACGCACGAACTCGATGAAGGGAAGTCCTGTATGGGTCCGGACCAGGTGACAGAACTCGCACGGCACCTATTAATGGAGGCCATGCTGTTAAGCGCGCCCCTTCTTTTAGCTGCGGCGGTGATCAGTATCGGGCTAAGTGTGCTGCAGACTTTGACGTCGATTCAGGAACAGACCATTACGACAATTCCCAGGCTGGCCACCGTCGCCGTCATGTCGATTGTGGGCATGCCCTGGCTGCTGCGCAACCTGGTGGGATACACCATTTCGTTGTTTCGCGATTTTCATCGGTTTCTCGGCTGATTCCAAATCGGGCGAAAACGCGAAGTTCTGGGCGGGGATTCTGGGGAGAAGCATGGCAGACTGGAGCGGATTTGTTGCAGCAGGAATCCTGGTGCTGATTCGTGTCAGTGGGCTGATGCTGTTTGTTCCGTTCTTCTCCTCTGCCGCAATTCCGCGCACCGTGAAGGCTGTATTTACAGTTGTGGTCGCGGCCCTTCTGACGCCAATTGCCGCCAGCTCATCCGGGCGCTGTGCCCGGACTTGGGTCTGACGTCAATGCTGGGGGAGTTGAGTACGGGCTTATTGTTTGGTCTCTCGCTCACATTACTGATGGAGATGCTGAATTTTTCCGGGCAGCTGCTGGGGCTGCAATTCAGCTTCTCGCTGGTGAATGTACTCGATCCCAACTCCTCCATTGAGACGCCGCTGCTGAGCCAACTGTTGAATACTGTCGGTCTGTTGGTGCTGCTGGCCGCAGGCCTGGATCGCACTTTGCTGTCCGCCCTGATGCATACCTTCGCCGTGGTTCCGGTCGGGACCGCGTGGATGAACACACGCGCCAGCCTGACCCTGGTCGAGATGACCAGTGGAGTTTTCCTGGCTGCAGTGCAATTATCGGCGCCCGTGATCGCGGCGACGCTGCTGGTGGAAGTAGTCGTGGCGCTGGTCGGTCGCATGTCGCCGCAGCTACCGGTGTTGTTTGTCGGCATTCCTCTCAAAACTCTCATTGGATATGTGGTGCTGATCGGTTCGCTGGGAGTGTGGCCGCGTTTTATAGAGGCGCGTTTCGATGGACTGCTCAATCAAGGCATGCAACTGGTGGTGGCAGCGCACCGCGCATAGGGGAATATGGCAGGCGACAACGGCGACAAGACAGAGAAAGCCTCTCCGCGGCAGAAACAGAAAGCCCGTGAGCGCGGCGACATGGTGCACAGCCGCGAACTGACCAGCGCCATTGGTATGGGAGCAGGAGTGCTCGCCATCGGTATGGTGACAGAGCGCTTCGCCGTGGGATGGCGGGCGGCGTACGTGCATGTGCTCGCGCTCGGCAGCCACAGCGATATGAGTTTGCAGGATGGCGCGGTGGTAAACGATATGGTGCGCGCCAGTGTCTATCAGACCGCATTCCCTGTACTGCTGGTGTTGGCCGTCATTCTGGTTGTAGGCCTGATGGTGGGAATGGCGCAGGCGGGGGGCTTGCAGTTTCATGGCGAGTCTTTGCAGCCGAAGTTTGACCGGCTCTCTCCAGCATCGAACTTGAAAAACCTGTTCTCGCTGCGAGCATCAACGCGCCTGCTCAAATCGCTGGTGCCCGCAACACTGGTCATGATTTTAGGCTGGGACATTCTGCAACACACGGTGCTTGCGTTGCCGGTGCTGTCCCTGGCGCAACTGCCACTGCTGTTTGCCAGTCAATATCGCCTGTTGCTTGCGACCAGCGGCATTCTGCTTTGCTGGTCGGCGTTGGATTACGTGGTGGAATGGCGCAGTTGGGAACAGCGTTTGCGCATGAGTAAAGAAGACATGCGCAAGGAATACAAGGAGATGGAAGGCAATCCGCAGATTCGCAGCCGCATTCGATCCATCCAGCGACAGATGCGGCGCCGCAGGTTGCAGGCCGACGTTTCGAAAGCCAGCGTGGTGATTACCAACCCTACCCACTACGCCGTAGCCCTGGAATTCAACTTTGAGACGCTGCAGGCTCCCAAGGTGCTGGCCAAGGGAAGAAATCTGATGGCGGAGCGGATCAAGGATGAGGCGCGCTGGGCCGGAGTTCCTATCGTAGAAAATCCTCCGCTGGCGCGCTCTCTATTTCGATCGGTCGAGCCAGGACAGTCGATCCCGCATGATTTGTATGCCGCCGTTGCGGCAATTCTGGCGTTCCTCTATCGCCAGCAGGTGGAAGAGAAGATGCGTGCCAGCTCGCGTAAGGCGGGCCATCCGCAGGAACCGGTGCGTCCCGTTTCGGCCTACCGGGCCCCGCAGTTGCGGCTGGGCCGTGGAATAGAAAAATCCAAGGAAAGCAAGTCCGACTTTGGCACGAAGGATGCACCAGCTTCAGCAACAGACCCAACCATGCAGGATTCCACCCAGGACGACTCGTCGGCAGCTACGTCTCCCAACAATGGACGGGACGTTGCAGGGCCAGGAGCAGACCAGTGAGCACGCAAGTCGTAGCACAAAGCCCGACTCCGGAATCGCAGCCCAAGGGCAGCGGCCTGTTGCATTGGATTACGCCGGAAATGAGCCGTCGCGCTCACGAAATGCTGTTGCCGGCGACCGCCATCAGTATGGTGCTGGTGATGCTGGTTCCATTGCCGGCCTTCGCGCTCGACCTGCTTTTGACCATTTCGATCACCGCCTCGTTCCTGGTATTTCTGTCGGCCGTGCAGTTGCGCCGCGCGGTCGAGTTTTCAGTTTTCCCGACCCTTTTATTGCTGCTGACACTGTTCCGGCTATCGCTGAACCTGGCCTCCAGCCGACGCATTCTTCTTCACGGATTTGAAGGAACCGGCGCTGCGGGACAGGTCATCGAAGCATTCGGACAATTTGTGGTGGGCGGGAATTACATTGTTGGATTCGTCGTCTTTCTGGCGTTGATCGCAATTCAGTTTCTAGTGGTGAGTCACGGCGCCGTGCGCACCGCCGAAGTTACGGCGCGATTCACTCTCGACGCATTACCCGGAAAGCAGATGGCGATCGACGCCGATCTGAATGCCGGCGTCATCAATGAAGTGACCGCCCGCAAACGTCGTGAAGCCATCGCGCGCGAGGCCGAGTTTTATGGCGCCATGGATGGCGCTGCCCGCTTCAACCAGAGAGATTCGATGGCGACCATCCTCATCACCGCCATCAATATTGTTGCCGGCCTGTTGATTGGAGTGTTTCAGCAAAACATCGCGGTCGGCGAGGCGCTGCGCACCTATACCGTTCTCACCGTCGGAGACGGACTGGTCACTACCATTCCTTCGTTGCTGGTATCCGTCGCCGGCGGCATTGTGCTGACGCGCGCGGCTTCGTCTTCCAACTCGCTGGGCTCGGAGATCAGTGCACAAATCTTTCAACGCCCCAGCACCTTGTGGATTGCTTCTGGCTTGTTGACGGTCATGGCCTTGATTCCGGGATTGCCAAAATTGCCTTTCCTACTGATGGCGGCGGGACTGGGCTATATGGCGTATCGCATGCCCGCACCTGTCGCAGTTGCGGAGAACGAAAGTGCAGTGTCCGGAAAAGATGCCAAGGCCGCAGGCGGCCCACAAGCCGATAACCTTGCGGCCCTGCTGCCGATTGATGACCTGAGCCTTGAAATTGGTTTTCAGTTGATTCCTCTGGTCGACGAAAAACAAGGTGGACAAATGCTGGCTCGGGTGCGCGCGTTGCGCAAGCACCTGGCTCGGGAACTCGGCTTCATCATCCCTCCCGTGCATATCACCGACAATCTGCGCCTGAAGCCGCGGGAATACACCATCTCGCTGCGCAATGCGGAGATGGCGCGCTGGCAGACGGAAGGAAATCAGCTGCTGGCAGTGAACGCCGATCCCAAAGCGCGAGCGTTGCCAGGGACGGAAACTCGCGAGCCGGCCTTTGGCGTTCCTGCGCGGTGGATTCAACCATCTCTGTCGGAACAGGCTATGGCCGCCGGATATTCCGTTGTCGACCCCACGACGGTCATCGCAACGCATTTGGGAGAGGTGATACGTCGAGAAGCGCATCGCCTGCTGGGGCGCGCGGAAACCAAGCGGCTGCTCGACAGCCTGCAGGAGACTCATCCCAAACTGATCGAAGAGCTGGTGCCGAAATTAATGACGCTGGGAGAAGTACAGCGAGTGCTGCAGCAGTTGTTACGCGAGCAGGTTTCAATTCGCGATCTTGGGTCGCTGCTGGAAGTGATGGTGGAAGCAGCGGCCATCAACAAGAACACGGTCCACTTAGTCGAGACAATTCGTCAGTCGATGGGACGAACCTTGATGCAACCCATGCTCGATGGCGAAGGTCAGATGCGCGTGTTCGTACTCGATCCGTCACTCGAAGAAGAGGTGCTGGCCACAGTCGAAGGGGAAAGCACGCAGCGGTTACTGGGAGACGGAAGCCAGCCGTCCCGCAATGCAACCACATTTCTCCGCCGCATCGTCGAGTCGTGGAAGCAACTCACGGGTGGAGCGTCGAACTCCGGCAGCCCGGTCCTGCTTTGCTCCAGCCCCGCTCGCTATTATCTGCGGCGCTGGCTGGAGCCGTTTATGCCTAGAGTCTCTGTTGTCGCACCTGCGGAACTGCCGGTTGATATCCGGGTGCGGTCGTTGGGGACATTGAGTTAGTCAGGTTGTACCGGCATATCTTCGCCGGCATGCAGAAGGAGTCAGCACAATGCCCGTACCCAAGTTTCCATGCGCTGCGGATCGTGAAATAAGTACTCCCATCACGCTGATGAGTGCTCCGGCTCAGCCCGAGGCCTCGAGCGATGGAGATGTAGTTGCGGACGCACCGTTCCACCAGATGGATGCAGCCGAGCGCGAACAAATTCTAATGGAGCATCTTCCGGTGGTGCGGTACATTGCGCGCCGCATTCACGAGCATTTGCCCGCGCATGTCGAGATGGATGATCTGGTGAGCGCTGGCATGGTGGGTCTGGCGGATGCATTTAACAAGTTTGATACCGGCAAGAAGGTGCAATTTCGCAGCTATGCACAATTTCGAATCCGCGGCGCCATTCTCGACAGTCTGCGCACGCTGGACTGGAGCCCGCGTGAATTGCGTCGCAAGGGTCGCGCCATTGAAACTGCCATGCATACTCTTACCGGGCGCCTGGGCAGAACTCCGATGGAAAACGAAATTGCGGTGGAAATGGACATGTCCCTGGACGAGTACCAACATCTTTTGACAGATCTGAGGGGCCTGGAGATTGGCAGTCTCGATGTCGCCCATAGCGAGGATTCTTCCGACGATGAAGTAGCGTACGTGCCCAGTTCTCCAGAAGAAGGGCCGTTGTTTCACTGCCTGAAGGGAGAAATGCGCGCCCGACTCGCCGATGCGATTACCGCGTTGCCGGAACGGGAGCGTCTTGTGTTGACCCTCTACTACTACGAAGAGATGACGATGAAGGAAATTGGCCTCACCCTCGATGTGGTCGAGTCTCGAGTCTCGCAAATCCATACCTCCGCCGTCTTGCATCTGCGATCCCTTCTGGCCAACGATCCCGCTAAGGCCAGCCGCAGTACAAATCGCACGCCGGATGGTGGACCCACCCGCGCCCGACGCCTAGAAATTTCAGCGCAGAAAACTGGACCGATCGGCGCTCGCGTCTCGCAAGGTCAATCCATGGCGCGACGACCTGAAGAAGGAGAAGGTACATGGATAAGCCGTTAGCGCAGGAAGAAATCGACGCCTTATTTGCAGCGGCGCGCACCCGTGGCAGCAGCGTGAAGGAGCCGACGACGAATCCTCTTTTTCAACCGTTCACCTTCTCTCGCGTAGGACAAATCAATGGCGAGCAGATGCGCGCCATCAGCCTGCTGAACGATAATTTTGCGCGGAATCTGACTCACAACCTGGGCGCGTTTCTGCGCTGTCATTTTCAGGTGGCGCTGGCCTCGGCCGAACAATTGCCCTACTCGGAATTTATCGAACGCATTCCGGAGATCAGTTACGTGGCATCGATACGTCTGGAGCCACTGGGAGCTGTGTGCGGTCTTGAACTAGACCTGGCTCTGGCGCTCCCCATGATTGATTTGTTACTGGGTGGAGAAGGCAAAGCGGCGGCGGTTCGCGAGCTGACGGATATTGAAGAATCGATTCTGGCCAGCGTTGTCGAGGTGAGCTGCCGCGAACTCACGTCCGCCTGGCAGCCGGTCGGACTCAACTTCAACTTCGAAAAGCGTCAGCAACAGACGCAGATTTCTCGACTCATGTCGCCCACGGAAAAGACGCTTTCCATCAGCTTCGAAATTCGTATGCCGCACGTACAGGGAAACTTGAACCTGGTTTTCCCGGCGGTGGTCTCGAACACCATTCTTCGGCGATTGATTACAGATTGGGGCCGCCAGAACCGACGGCGCTCTCCTGAAATTGCGGCTCGCATGGGAGAACGGTTGCAGCATGTACTCCTGCGGGGAGCATTGCAACTGCCCTCGGTTCGGATTCCGGCAACCGAGCTGGACAATTTGCAGGCTGGATCCATCGTTCGATTGAATTTACCGGCGTCTCAACTATCTGAATTGCGCATTGCTGGAATTCCCCTGTTCCACGCTATTCCAGTTCGGGCCGATCAGCATCGCGGCGCACAAATTACGGCCAGAAACAATCCATTGTTAAACCGCACGGTGGAGTAAATACATTTCGCGGGGCAGCTGAAATCCGCCTGTCCCGGCAACGGTTCTATAGCGAAGAAAGTGAGAGTTCACAGCATGGCCAGCAATCGGCGAGTCTTTGACCCATGGTTCGAAATCATGCGCGCGGAGCTGGAAGAGCTGGTGCACGCTCCAGTCACATCGCAAGCCGCTCAGGACATTCCCGCGGCCGCCAGGGCCTACCGAAGCCAGTTGTTATTCGAAGGTCCTGTGCACGGAGTCATGTATGTGACAGCCTCGTCTTCGAGCCTGGTGCAGTTGTCGCAGATGGTGGCCGGAGAAACCATCAATCCGCAGGCAGCGTGGACAGAAGAAGGCTTGGAGGTATGGCAAATATGGCTGACCGCGACCTGCGGAAAGCTGGCGGCGCGATTGTCAGAGGAGAGTGGAGATAGCTCCAAATATGCGTGCACGATTGTGCTGCAGGGAACCACCGCCGTAGATGGAATGGATGCGGCAGCAGGCAGCGATACGACAGCCTCGGGATCTGCCATTCAGGATTGGATTTTGCGGGCGGCGGAAGCTGAGTTCGCTCTCTCCGCCAGTGCGCAGGTCATCTTCCCAGGCGATGAGGAACCTGCAGTCGCTGTGGATTCGCCCGAGCCGGAGAAATCCTCTTTCGCGCCTGTGGAGACGGAAATGCCGGCCGCTTCATCACACGAGCCAATCTCCGTAACTCCTCCGCAAGAATCGGCCGCCGCACCGCGCAAAGATCCACCGACGATACAGTCTCCCGAAAGCCAGTCGCGCATTGATCCTCCTCGTTCACCGCGCAAGGTTGAAGAGGTCGCTGCCGAAGAACCACATCCTTATACGGAGCCGCGAACCAAGCAGCGACTCGACTTGCTGCTCGACATCGAGTTGGAAGCCACGCTGCGATTTGGTGCCTTGGAGTTGCCGCTGCGCGAAGTGCTTGAACTAGGCCCCGGCGATGTGTTGCCGTTGGATCGTCATGTCCGCGAACCAGTGGAATTGGTGGTGGGCGACCGCATTGTTGCTAAAGGCGAGGTGGTGCTGGTGGGCGGAAACTTCGCACTGCATGTGACGGAAGTTGCCGAGCCTCGGCGTCGTCTGGAAACCATTCGATGCCTGTTTTAGATGCAATGTAACCGCAGCTCGAGGCCAGGTTGGCGCTACGCAGTAGTGAAACTCAGCCGTCCCGAAGTGTGACAACGAAGAATGCAAGGGTGAACGAAGATGACGATCTGGACAGAGCAGCTTGACTCGCGACGAAAAGCGGCGATTCACGAACTTCCGGTGACCTGGGAAGAAGCGGCGAAGAGTGCCGACGCGTGGCCGCCCAGCTGGGGTAAGACTCCGGCCCATTTACCGCTGATGAATACCTGCATGAACGCTGATTGCAAAACCAGCTGGCTTCGATTGTGGAGACGTCGGAATGTACCCCGGTTCGAGGGACAGTGGGCCTGCAGCGCAGAATGCATGCGAGTGCTGATCGAGCAAGCGGTGGAACGCGAGCTGGGCGATGCCGCGCCGCTGGAACCTCAGAAGCACAAGCATCGCATTCCACTTGGATTGTTGATGCTTTCCCAGGGATGGATTACCCAGGACCAATTGCGCCGCGCTTTGGATGCGCAGCGTGAAGCGGGGGGCAAAGCCCGCATTGGTAAGTGGCTCATGCGGCAGTGCAATCTATCCGAAGACCAAGTGACGCGAGCTCTCAGCATGCAATGGGGCTGCCCGGTGCTGTCTCTCTCAGGGCATCAGCCGGAGACTGTTTCGACGCTGATTCCGCGGCTGCTGCTGGATACCTATGGCATGGTGCCGCTGCGCAATGGTTCCAGTCGACTGGCGTATCTGGCGTTCGAAGATCGCCTGGATTCATCCGTCGCCCTTGCGGTGGAACGCATGAGCGGGATCCACATTGAGGCTGGAGTGGTGACAGCCTCGCAATTTCTGCGCGTTCACGAGCGCATGATGCGTGCACCGTTTCCAAAGGTGAGACTGCTGGAAGCGAAATCCCCGGCCACCGTGGCCACGGAAATGGCCGCAATCATAGAACGGTTGCGACCGCATCAGGCCAAGCTGGTACGCATGCATGGCTATTTCTGGATGCGGGTCTGGCACCATCCCGTGGCCGCGACGTCTCCTGTCAATCCGTATACGGGTTCGCTTAACCTCGTGCCGCGGATCCATCAAGTCGAAGATGTCCTGATTCACTTTCGGCCGGAAGAATAAGTGGCATCGAAATGAGGGTTTTTTAATCTGTTCGCTGCGTACTCCGGCATGCACGGTGCAGAGAAGTACAGCATTGGAGAAATCAGGAAACTGTGGACAGTGGATACTATGCAGCCTTTACCGGTCTATTGGCTCGGCAACAAGCGCTCGACGCTGTGGCCAATAATTTAGCCAACGCCAACACCAACGGCTTTCGCGCCGAACGGGAGTTCTTCAGCGATGCGTTGACCGGACCGAACGCCTTCGGCTCGCAGTTGAACACGGCCGTGAACGACTATGGCGTGCTGGGCGGAAATCAAATCGATCTCTCCCAGGGCCAGATGACGACCACAGGAAATCCACTCGATCTGGCTTTGGAAGGACAGGGATTTTTCGCGATTCAGGATATGCAGGGCAATCTGCAATACACCCGCGATGGATCGTTCATGCGTTCCAGCAAAGGGGTACTCACAACTCGCCAGGGGGAGCCCGTTCTGGATACCAAGGGAAAACCGATCACCATTCCCAGCGGACCGGTAACGATTGCCGGCGACGGTACTGTGTCCGTGCATGGCGGGGTGGCCGGCAAGATTGGCATCTTCAACTTTGCCAGCGGAACACCGCTGGTCCCGCAGGGTGTTAGTCGCTACCAGGCGCCCCCGAACACCGCCAAACTTACCGTGGCAGCCGTCGTACATCAAGGCAGATTGGAAGGTTCCAACCAGAACGTGGTGCAGGGAACGTTGCAGTTGATCCTGGTGCAGCGGCAGGCAGAAATGATGATGAAAGCGCTATCCGTGTTCAGCAACGATCTCGACCAGCAAGCCAGCCAGGAATTGCCGCGAGTCTGATCCAGGCAGGCTTGGCCTGGTTCTTAAGGAAAGACCGGCACACAGAAGTGCGTTAAAAAGAAAAGTTTCAGCGAGGAGAATCCATCATGATTCGCGCGCTATACACAGCCGCAAGCGGGATGAGCGCCGAGCAGCTCAATCTGGATACTATAGCCAACAATCTGTCGAACTCCGGCACCGTTGGATTTCGCAGCAAGCGCCTGCAGTTTCAGGACATGATTTATCAGAATCTGATTACTCCAGGAGCGGCACAGAGCGCGCAAACCGTTTCCGCCGGTCTGCAGGTCGGCCTGGGAACCCGGTCCACCGAGAGTGAAACTATTCTTACGCAAGGTGGCCTGAACCAAACCAACAATCCGCTCGATCTTGCCATTCAGGGAAATGGATTTTTTCAGGTCCAGCTTCCGGACGGCAGCATTGCATATTCACGCGCCGGAAACTTTCAGCTCAACAACCAGGGACAAATGGTGGATGTGAACGGCAACATGTTGCTGCCTGCGATTACTCTCCCGTCGAATGCAACTTCCGTCACCATTACGCAATATGGGGTTGTGAACGCGACCCTGCCCGGGCAGGCCAATCCGTCGCAACTCGGTCAGATTCAGCTGGCAACATTTACCAATCCAGGCGGCCTGAACAATGTTGGTTCCAACCTGTTCCAAGCGACCTTGTCTTCGGGGCAGGCAGTGCTGGGAAATCCGGGGGATGCAACCGGCCTGGGAACGCTGCAGCAGGGATATCTGGAAAATTCGAACGTGGACGTGGTGCAGGAGTTCGTCGCCATGATCATGGCGCAGCGTGCTTACGAGAGCAACGCCAAGGTGGCTACAGCGGCCGACGACATGTATCAGCAGGTCAACAACCTGGTGAAGTAGTGGTGATCGCGCGGTACAGAACTAAAGACTCATAAAGATTCGGTGAGATGTTTCATGATGTGGAGAAGCTTCATTCTCGGAGTAGGGATGGCGGCCGCCGCTGCCTCCGGACTGGCCCAAGCCCCTTGTTCCGCGCACACACCCGAGCAGGCAATTGAGCCCGGATCTGTGGTCACGCTGAAGCAGTCTGCGTCTGCATCGTCCAACTACTATCGCCTGGCGCAAATCATCGTCGACCCGGAATTGCATCGCCGCTGGGCGCTGATTGCGGATTGCACCCATCCGGAGAGGCCGCTGGAGATAGTCGCGCTTTCCGGACATGTGGTTGTTCCGAACGTGGATGCCCAGCCCGCACCTTCGTCGCCATCGATTCCCGGAGTCGCCCGACGGAGTGACCCGAAAGAAATCGTTCGCCGCCAGACGACATCTTTTCCGCAAATAGCCGAAAGCACGCCTCTTGCAGTGGTCGCGAGGATGTCATCGCCGGATCCGTCCGCCACGGCCCCAATGATTCGTGCCGGCGATCTGGTTCGACTTTGGAGTTCAGACGGAAATGTGCGGCTGGAGATGGCCGTTGTCTCCCTGGAATATGGACGTATCGGCCAGATCATTCATGTACGTCGGCCGGGTCAGACCGCGTTGTTGGCGGGAGTGGTGGTCGGCAAAGGCTCGGCGGAGTTGATTCCATGAACCCACATTCGCAGTTCAGAGCGGTTTCGTCGGCCACAATTCTACTGCTCGCGATTTTGATGCTTCCCGTCGCCTGGGGAAAAGATAAGAAGAATAGCTCCCCAATCAAGCCAAATCCGGCGAGTGAGGATCTGGCAGGCTACGTCGCGCAGGTGCGCAAAATGTATCCGGGAGGGAGCAGCGATGGGTCGATCTGGAGCGCGACCGGCCGACTGACTTCGCTACCCACCGACGTGAAAGCACTCAACCCCCACGATTTGATTTCGATCATCATTTCAGAAAACTTATCCGCCTCCACCGGCGGCACCGTAAAGAATTCGCGGGCTTCCACCGCCATTTCCCAATTGAGCGCGTTGTTTGGAACTTTCTCCGCGTCAAGCGCGGCCAACAATGCCGTCAACCAAAGCGCTTCCTCCAGCTTGAATGCGCAAGGCCAGAGCGTGACCGACTCGAGCCTGAATACCACCATCGGCGGCGAAGTCGTGGATGTGCTTCCGAACGGAATATTGGTGATCGAAGCCGCCCGCCAGTTGGAGTTTAACCAGCAGACAGAAACGATTGTGATGCGGGGCCTGGTCCGGCCGCAGGATGTCAGCCCCGGCAACCAGGTGATGTCCACGGCCATTTCCGGGCTGCAGGTGCAGGTTGTGGGCAAGGGCATTGTCAACGACTCCACCTATCGCGCCAACCCTGTGGTCCGAATTTTGCAACGAATCCTGATTCCCTGAAATGGAAAGCCGCGAAGTATGACACAGCCCCGCCGTCCCATCGAACTCTGCTTGATTTGTCGCTATCGGCTGGCTGTCGTTCTTATCGCTCTCCTGCTGGTATTCGAAGTTCACGCTGCCTTCGGGCAACCGGCCGCCACCTCTGCCGCCACGGCTAGCCCTGTGGCTGCCGATGCTCCGGCCATGCAAACGGCGCTGGTGAAGGATGTCAGCTCCGTGCAGGGGATTCGTGACAATCAACTGATCGGTTACGGGATTGTTGTCGGCCTGCAAAACTCCGGGGACAGCCAGATGACGTATTTCCCTTTGCAAACGCTGCTTTCCACGTTGCAGCGCCTGGGGATTACAGTTCCGTACCCACTCACCTCCATCATGGTGAAGAACATGGCGGGTGTTTTTGTCGAGGCGAGCTTGCCTCCATTCGCGCAGCCGGGATCGAAGATTGACATTACCGTGTCGTCGACCGGAGACGCGCGCAGCTTATCGGGAGGCATGCTCCTGATGGCTCCGCTCTACGGCGCCGACGGTCAGATCTATGCCGAAGCCCAGGGGCCACTGGTCGTCGGCGGATATTCGGTCTCGCAGAATGGCAACTCGAAGCAGATGAATTTCCCGACCACCGCTCGAGTGCCCAATGGAGCCACGGTGGAACGCGCCATCCCCATGGACCTGCTGCATCGCAAGGCGCTGACGCTGCTGCTGAATGAGGCTGACTTCGAAACGGCGACACGGGTCGCGGCCACCATCAATCACTCCCTGGGTGCTCCGCTGGCGCATGCCATCGACAGTCGCCGCATCGACTTGCTGGTCGCGCCTGGCCAGGATGTCCCAGAATTGCTGGCGCGGGTGCAGTCGCTTCCAGTGCAGGTGTTTCCTCCCGCCCGGGTGGTCGTGAACGAACGCACAGGCACTGTGGTCATCGGCGGCAATGTCCGGCTGCAGCCGGTTTCCATCCTGCACGGCGGGCTGCAAATTAATGTCGAGTCGCATTTTGAGGTGTCGCAGCCCAATCCCTTTGGCACCGGGACGACCCAGGTGGTGCAGCAGACGCAGGTGCAGGCGAATAATCTTCCGGTAAATCGGATCGAGCTGAAAGAGGGTGCTACGGTAGACGACCTGGTGCGCAGCTTGCAGTCCATCGGTGCCACTGCTACCGATGTCATTTCCATCCTGCAGGCGATGAAGCAGGCAGGCTCGCTCGAAGGCGATTTGGAGGTGATGTAGACATGAGTGTTTCAATCTCTCCCCTGGCATCAATGGCCGAGTCGAAGTCTCACGCCATGCCAAGTCCGCAGTTAGTGAAAGCAGCCAACGCGTTTGAAGCCAACTTCTTAGGAGAACTACTGAAGCCCATGCGCGAAGATCCATTGTTCGGAAATGGTGCCGGCCTCGGTGGTGACAGTCTGGGCAGCGACGGTCCGAACGGCGGCAGCATGGGAACCATTGGAAGCCTGGCTTCGGAAGCACTGGCGCAGGCCATCGTCAAGCAGGGCGGCCTTGGAATCGCGAAGATGGTGCTGGCCCAGTTAGCCCCGGTGGAGCAGTCGGCGGCGCAAACCGCGACAGCCGTGGCCGGTCCAAAATGCGGCGGGTGCGCGGCGGAATTGACGATGACGCCGTCGTCTGTAAGCTCGGTTGAAGCCGGCAGCGTGGCCATGCTTGGGGAGGGAAATCTATCGCCCGCGAAGGTTGACCCGCCGGCAAAGAATTTGGCAGGAAAAACGGCAGGGATGGAAACCGCAAGGTATGGGCAGGCCAATTCATCATCGGTGGAATTCGTTCGCCCATTGAGTTCGCAGCATTAACTAAGTAGAACGCCGATTGAGAGAAATACCAGTAAGGTACGCTGCAGGATCGGAATCGGAATCCGTTCGGTCTTTTGGAACTTGAACCCTAAAGTCCGCGATGAATCTGCCGATTTGTTTAGTTGTGGAGGAATACGCAATGAATCTGCTCGGAATTCTGAATGGTCTACCCGACCTGCTTCGATCGCAACAAGCTAGCAGTTCGGCGGCCGCGGCCGCGAGCGCCAAACCCTCGGCGTCGCAGGTGTCGGTGCCGAACGGCGGCAAAACGGATCAGGCGGACCTCAGCAGCACAGGCTTGGCGGCTGCGCAATCCGCGTCCTCTGACGTGCGCATGGAGAAAGTTCAAAGCGTGCGCTCTGCGATGGATGCAGGCACATATCAGGTATCGGCAGGAGACGTCGCCGACAAGATGATTCAGAGTCTGCTGGGTTAATTCGCAGGCGTACAGCAAGTGTTGGCAGGTGGAGCGTGAAAGCGGACCGCAGAGGAGGAAACGAGACATCATGCAGCGCTTGCAGCAGTTGATTGAAGACGCGGTGTCCGCACTGACAGCGCTCGATGCCTATGCCTTGGAAAAGATCCGGTTGGAGATTCATGGATTGCCCGAGACGCAGCTCTCGGCGGCGGATATCACCGCGATTGAAGCTTCCCACCGTCTGCTTGGCGCACTGCTGCAGGAAACCGCGCGCAACTTACGCTTGTTTCGTGCCAGCTCCGTCTATGGACAGAGCGATTCTGAGGCGGGTTGCTACGTTCTGCCTCCCTTTTAATAGGTTTATCAGCCAGTGCATGGGGTGGAGAAAACCTAAAGTATTAGATGGGTTCTGTGGGAGCTGAAATTGCAGTGCGGAGAGGATAACGAAGATGGCAACGTTGAATTCCGCATTGCAACTGATGTCTGGAGCTCTCACTGCGGACCAGTCTGCCCTCAATGTGACAGCCAACAACGTGGCGAACGCGAGCACTCCCGGCTATACGCGCGAAGTGCCCATCTTTCAAGCTAGCGATTCAGTGACTCTCAACGGGATCTCTTACGGCCAGGGTGTGCAGATGACAGCCTCGCAATCGCAACGCAGCCTTGTGCTCGACGCCGCCGTGCAGCAGCAAACCCAGGCGCAACAGGCCAGCAATAGCGAAGCCACCGCGCTGACCCAGGTCGAGGACATTTTCAACCAGGTGACGACCTCGACCAGCAGCACTGGCGTGAGCAGCCTGGGCGACCAGGTCAACAATTTCTTCAACTCACTTAGCCAGCTGTCGGCCACTCCATCCAGTGTCTCCCTGCGCGAAAGCGTCCTGACATCCGCCGGACAAATGAGCTCCGCGTTCAACAGTGCAGCCTCGCAACTCAACCAGCAGACGGTTTCGTTGAACACCCAGGTGCAGGGAGTGGTCGACCAGATCAACCCGCTGCTGACTTCGATCGCACAGCTGAACCAGCAGATTTCAAGTTCCCGTCCAAACACCGATGCAGGCCCCCTGGAAGATCAGCGCCAATACGATCTGCAGCAGCTGTCGCAATATGTGGGTGTCAACGTCATCACCAACGAAGATAACAGTATGACTTTGACCACGACCGGGGGAGCGCTGCTGCTATCGAAAGATCAGGCGTTCCATCTGACAACTGGGAATGTGGGTGGCAATGTGGACGTATTTACCAATGCGCCCGGAGACTCGGCCGACATTACGACCGACCAAATCACAGGGGGTGGCCAGCTTGCGGGTCTGCTTACTGCCCGAAATCAGGATATTCCCTCCGTGCTTGGCCAGATCAATACGCTGGCCTCCAGTGTGGCCACCCAGATCAACTCGATTCAGACCGGGGGAATCGATTTGAATGGCAATCCGGGCCAGCCATTGTTCACCATGTCTGCGCTCGATCCGGCTGGCACTCTCTCAGTTGCAATTACAGACCCTTCGCTGATTGCCGCCTCTTCGCCCGGCAATGGTTCCGGGGACAACTCGAATCTGCAAGCCATGATCGATGTTCAGAATCTGAGCAACGTCGGCGGCCAGACGCCGGCCAACTTTTACGCTTCCTTCATCTCTGTCCTTGGCAGTAAAGTCTCTGGGCTGAACACGCAGGACCAGGCGCAGCAGGCATCCCTCACTCAGATCCAATCCCAGGTCAATTCGCTGTCCGGCGTTTCGCTGAATGAAGAAGCCGCCAACCTGCAGACGTACGAGCAAGCCTACCAATCGGCTTCGCAGGTATTCAGCATTATCAATAGCCTGATTACAAGCGCGTTGAACCTTGGGGTACAAACGGCGGTGGCATAATGCGGTCCGCAGGCTGGTTTGCGAGGAAACCATGAGAATCAATCCGCAATACATTCAAGGTCTGGTGAGCGCGGCCAATCAAAACTCCGCCAACCTGGAAAAGTACAGCACCGAGATCGCCACCGGGGTACGCGTGAATAGCATCTCGGACGATCCCTCCGCCGCGGCGCAGGATTTCCTGCTGCGTTCGGAGATCAGCAGCAACGATAATTTCGTGCAGACTGCGAGCAGCGTGACGGGAGCATTACAAGTTGCGGACACCGCCATGGGCAGCGTGGTGTCGCAAATCACCCAGGCAATTTCGCTGGCGACGGAAGGGAATAACGGCACATTGAATGCGAGCGACCTGGCTTCAATTGCGAACCAGTTGACTGGAGTCCGATCGGAGATTCTGTCCCTGGCCAATACCAGCTACCAAGGACAGTTTGTTTTCGCCGGAAGCCAATCTTCCACGCAGCCTTTTTCCCTCGACACCAGCACTACTCCGGCGACAGTGACCTATTCCGGGGATTCACGGCAGACCACGACTCAGAGTCCATCCGGTCAGGTCTTTCCGTTGAATGTCCCAGGCAGCCAGATTTTTGGTTCTGGAACGACCGGCATCCTGTCGACATTGAACAACCTGATTGCCAGCTTCTCTGCTGGGAATGCTGACATCTCCGACACCACGGCCCTGAATACCGATCTGCAAGGCATTTCACAGCAGCGAGTGATCATCGACAATTCGATTTCCGGGCTTCAGTCGGCCAGCACCTATACACAAAATCAGTCGACGCAATTGCTGGCGGTACAAAACAGCCTGATCCAGGCCGATACGGCTCAAGTCGCCACACAACTCAGCACATCGGAGACGCAGGGGACGGCGCTGCTCGATACCATTGCCGGACTCGAGCAACTTCCCACGCTATTCACGATCTTGAAATAAACTCCACCTGCTTCGAGGCACTCTCCTCGCTCTCCGCCCGCAACTCTCTCGCTAAATCCCGGGGAGTGCCACCCGTCAACGACTCAATCTAGAAGACGGGGTCGGCGATAAGGGAACTGCGGCGTGGGAAGCGCGCAGAAACAAAGGCTGAAGAGGGTGGCTTTCCTCCTCAGCTGCCATCGACGGAATCGCAGCCGTTTTTTCCGAAGCTCTGCGATCGATTGTTCCACTTCGTTGTCGTGTGGGCAGCACAATTATGTCGACGCGCCGATTTCTGCTGCGGCCCTCTGCAGTCAGATTTGTGGCGACAGGGTGATATTGTGCGTATCCTGCCGCCGACAGCCGCTCCGGCATAATGTTGTCCTCCTCAAGAAACAAGCGCGTCAATGTCGTAGCCCTGGCGGTCGATAGTTCCCAGTTATCGGCGTATTGAGCATTATGGATCGGCACGTCGTCTGTGTGGCCCTCGATCCGAACGTCGTAAGGTGTGGTTGCGATGGCTCGACCAATCTTGTTCAGCGCCGGAAGCGACGATGCGATGGGCAGCGCAGAGCCGCTTTGAAAAAACCCGGCCGAACTTAGGGAGATGAGCAAACCGTTGCGTCCCAGCTTGACAGTCACGATTCCGGTGGCGATTTGAGGCGCCAGGGCGCGGTTCACCCGGTTTTCTAAAGCACGCAAGTCTTCCATCGCCAAAGCCATCGCTTCCAGATCGCCTTGCGATGGCACGGCGTGAGCAGGGGGTACAACGACACTGCTCAAATCCGTTTGCACGCTGCTCGGGGGAAACACGCCCATGGTTTGGAATGCTGTTCGGATGGACGCCTCCGCCTGCCGGGCTTTCCCGTGGTCCTGCCTCGAGCTGGCAAACATCACCACAAAAAAGGCGAACAGCAAGGTGACAAAGTCGGCGTAGGAAACCATCCAACGGTCGTGGTTGACATGCCCGGGTTTTCTTTTTCGGCTCATAGGTTGACGTTTTCTCAGCGAGCCGCTTGATTCGGCCGGACTATTTGCTCTTCAAGAAACGTCCTCAGCTTCAACTCCACCATGCGGGGATTCATTCCCTCCAGGATGGCAACTACTCCCTCCAGCATCAGCTCTTTTTGAATGTGCTCCTCGCGGTACCGGATCTTCAGTTTTCCAGCCGAGGGCAGGCAAATGATGTTGGCCAGCCCAAGGCCATAGATGGTGGCGACAAAAGCCACCGCGATGCCGCGTCCCACTTCCGCCATGTTGTCCAGGTGCTGCATGACCTGAATCAGGCCGAGAATCGCGCCAATGATGCCGATGGTGGGAGAGAATCCTCCGGCCGACTCGAACACCTGCGGAATCCGTTCTTCCGCTTCGCTGCGATTGTCGAGATACAACTGCATGATCTTGCGCAATTCGGCGGGGTCGGTGCCGTCGACGGCCAACATCAAAGCCTGCTTGAGAAACGAATCGGTGACTGTTTCCAGGTCGTGATCGAGAGAAACGATACCGCTGCGGCGCGCCTTGTTGGCGAATACCACCAGCTGTCGAACCGCAGCCTCTCCGTCTGGCCGATGGCCGAAGAACACCCTCACCAGATTTTTCATTGCCGAGATAATTGTGGCGAGCGGGAACTGGACCATCACCGCACCCAGCGTGCCGCCGAACACGATCATGGCGGCGGTTGGCTGCAGGATCTGGCCAATCTTTCCCCCCTCCAGCATCATGCCGGCGACAATGCCGCCCAGTGCGATCAAAATGCCGCTGAAACTACTTTTGTCCATCGCCTCGCTCCGTCTCCCTGAAAGATGGTGGATCGGATCTAGTCCGTTTCGCGCCCTCGCCGGCGCCAGCTTTCATCACGATCGAGGGGCGCTTTCGCTGGAGGCAAAGCAGCGGTTGTGGCCTGGGCTATCGAGGCCGCCGTTGCAGCGATGGGTCGTGTGGGATCTCCAACCATTCCGTCTGGGAATGCCGTTTGCAGGAGCCGGGAGCGAAAAGCAACCACCCGTTCAATCAGCTCGCCGGTGGACTCGGTGACGACGATCTTATCTCCTGTCACCAGGGTGATGACCGTGTCTGGGCTGGCTTCCGCATAGCGAATCAGGTCGCTGTTCACAACCATGTGTTCCCCATTGAGTCGTGTCAGTTCAATCATGGGTGCTTCCCTTCAGAGATGCCCTAGCAATAGGCTTATCGGCGCAAATGGCGAAAAGTTGACGATAAGTTGCGAAATTGGGCCACCTATTCGTGACAGGCTTCGGTCCAGGGAACTTTCCATATTTTTTGCAAGAAAAATATAAAGTGCGCGAAGGTGAGGTCGATGAAAGCTGTGAGCACGAGGTTCCTGACCATGGAAGCTCTTGAAGCCACCTCACAGGCGGGTCAAGTGAGTTGGCGGACAGCGCAGCGGCGGGAGGCTCGCAAGTAAAACCATCTCAACAGGAGCCAATCGTATGTCATTAGGTGTTTTAAATAATATCTCCGCAATCTATGCAGAAAATAACCTGAATCAGACCAGCGCCAGTTTGCAAAAAACCTTGACGCAGCTTTCTTCTGGTTCGCGCATTAACTCTGGCGCCGACGATGCTGCCGGCCTTTCGCTGGCCGATGGTCTCGGTGCAAATTCAGCCGCTCTCACGCAGTCAGCAACCAATGCCAGCAGCGGCGTCGGTCTGCTGCAGGTCGCGGATGGCGCACTGTCCCAGGTGACCAACCTGTTGAACCGCGCGGTTACGCTGGCAACGGAAGCCTCCAACGGTACGCTCAACAGTTCGCAGGATGCGGCCGCCAATCAGGAGTATCAATCGATTCTGGCTGAAGTCAACAATATCGGTTCCACGTCGAGCTTCAACGGCGTCGCCGTATTCGGCTCCAGCACGGCCATCTTTACTGGAGATGCTTCCGCGATTGGGTCCAGCGTAGATACGCTGAACATCAAAGCGTTGACCTCCGCCAGCGTCGGCGACGTGGGTGGAACCATCGGCTCGGCAACTACAGCCCATGTCGAAACCGGCTCCGGCATTGCCACGGCAACTACAACCTCCGCAGCTGGCACGCTGGCGATCCAGGTCGGCTCTGGTACCACGAATACGCTTACCATCGCGAGTGGTTCGACCGTCGCCTCGATCGCCGCGACCATCAACGCTGCAAACATCACGGGTGTTTCCGCAAACGTGCAATCGGCGGGCGGATTCGACAGCTTGGTGGTTTCTTCTACCGGTGGCGCTTTCACTACCTTTACCCTCTCGGCTACTGGCGTTGCCCCGACCTTCACGACCAGCGGTGGTGCGGCAGCCAATGGTATCTCTTACAGCACGGGCACCGGTCAGAATCTGAGTACAACCAACCTCACTGATTCCACCCACGCGCAAGCGGCATTGACGGCGATCAGCAGCGCCATCTCTGATGTCGCCGCCCAACGCGGTTACCTGGGATCGCAGATCAATACGCTGAATTCTGCGGCGAATGTTGAAAGCACCGAGCAGACCAATGTAGTTTCTGCGCAGAACAACATCATGGCGACCGATTACGGCCAAGCGACTTCGAATCTGTCCAAGTTCCAGATTCTCAGTCAGACCGGCATCAGCGCCCTGGCGCAGGCCAACACCGTGCAGCAGGAAGTCTTGAAGCTGCTGCAATAGTTCCTCCTCGCCAACGCCGAAGGCAGCTTTCCCAGTTGCCTTCGGCGTGGCATTTCTCAGGAAACTTTTAGGGTTGAGGATGGGAATGGCTTGATGCGTGCCTCCTTCCATTGCAAGCGGAAACTTCTGTCGAGGTCACGATGGGCACTCCAGTTGGAATTTCTTTTGGTTCGCCGACCAGCGGTCAAGGATTCGATGTTGCCACCACGGTGAGTCAAATCACGGCGAACTTGAAGGCCGTCGAAACTCCCTGGAATAACCAGTTGACAAAACTGAAGAGCGAAGACACCGCCTACACCACCTTAGGGACAGATCTTTCCAACCTGACCACCAGCCTGCAGGCGCTGACCGACTTTCAGGGCGTGCTGGCTTCGATGGAAGGGTCAAGCTCGAACACGAACGTAGTGCAACTCACCTCGGCCAGCAACACCGCGATAGCCGGCAGTCATACGATCGTGGTCAGCGCGCTGGCGCAGACGAATTCCTACTACTCGAATGATTTTGCAAATATCACGGACCTGGTGAATGGCAGCATGACGCTGACAGTGAACGGCGCCCAGAAAACAATTACCGCAGATTCGGGCGGTGACACACTGACGCAATTCGCAGCCAACATCAATAACGCCGAAGTCGGTGTGACCGCGAACGTTATTACCGATGCCGGTGGCCAGCGTTTATCGTTGAGCAGCAATAAGAGCGGCGCCGTGGGAGGGTTCACGGTTGCTTCCGCACTGACCGATGCGACCACACCGTCCACCACCATCGGCTTTACCCAGGCGCAACCCGGCTCAGATGCCAGCTTCACGGTCGACGGAATCAACGAAACCAGCAGCTCTAACACCGTAGCCAATGCGATCCCGGGCGTCACGTTCCAGTTGCTGGCCGCAGCCCCCTCAAGTCCGGTGCAAATCGAAATTACCAACAACAATAGCTCTGTGGAGTCTGCTGTGAATAGCTTCGTCACCAATTACAACCAGGTGATGAGTGATATCAATACCCAGGAAGGAAACGACGCCTCAGGGAATCCGGAGCCACTCTACGGCAGTCCCAACCTGGCTATGCTTCAAACCCAGCTGCAATCGGCGCTGACATTCATGACATCCAGTGCTCTGACATCGGTGGCGGGCTCGGGTAGTCCCGCGAGCTGGGTGATGCAGGCGCCGTCCGCCAGCGCTACCTACACGGTGGCCGCTGGAGCGTTCGGCACGGGGAGTGGTGGAACCGGGAGCAGCGCGGCTATTACTTCAGCGTCCACCCTGACGCAAATTGCCGCTGCCCTCAACACTCCGGGAACGGGCTATTCGGCCGCGCTGGATTCAACCGCGACCCGCCTCACTGTTACTGCCTCCTCATCATCTCCAGCCACGCTGGCTGTGACTGCTCCCTCGCTCGCCGCAAGCGGAAGTGGCAGCGTGAAATCCATCACCCAGTTGGGCGTCAGTGTCAATAATGATGGCACATTGACTTTCAACTCCAGTATCCTGGACAGTTTGCTCAACACCAACTATCTGGATGTGACGAATTTTCTGCAGCCCGGCAATGGCTTCACCTCCTTCGGTTCAAACTTCAGCAACACGCTGAACAACCTTGGCAATTCCGGACCGAATGGCATGATGTACCTGGCGCTGCAATCCAATCAGTCGACCGAATCGACGCTCAATACGGATATTAAAAACGAGGACGCCTTAATCGCCCAGCAGACCCAGACGCTGACCGCGGAGCTCAACCAGGCCAACTACACCCTTACTGAGATTCCTCAGCAACTGCAGTACGTGGACGAACTGTACAGCGCCATCAGCGGCTATAACACCAAAAATGGTTGATGCTCCGAACGAGGAAAGGCAGTGCGATGAATTATCAACAGCAAACGCTGGCGGTGATGAATAGCGTCGATTTAGTCGTGGCGCTATACGACGGCATGATTCGTTTTCTGCACCGAGCCATTGCCAACATTGAAGCCGGTGAAGTAGCCGGTCGGCGTGATTCGATCCGGCGCGTGCTCGATATTCTGACCTACCTGCAGGCGCGGCTTCGGTCCGATGTCGGCGGAAAACCAGCGGAAGCCCTGTCTGAGTTCTACGCGGCAATCTATGCCCAGTGTGTGCGTGGCTCACGCGACGCGTCGGTTTTACTGTTGCAGCAATCCATTCGAGACATTCTGAATGTTCGCGACGCCTGGAAGCAGGTGTCTTCACCAAACAACGCAGCGAACCAGCCGCCGAGAACTTCTCAGGATGCGACGCAAGAGGCCGCGCTGTCTCTGGGGGCCAGTCGGTTCAATGAGCCTGCAGACGCCCGTGCTTGGCCGTATGGCGATCCGGAATCTCATCGCTGGTCGGCGTAAAAGGAAGATTTCCATTGTCAGCTGACCCTTCAATGACGTTGCGTCCCGACCCGCCGAGGTCAGCCGACATGTCCCCATCGACTCCTGCACGATTCTTCGCGCGTCAGCCGATTCTTGACCGGCAGAAGCAGGTCTTCGGATACGAATTTCTTTTCCGTGCAGGCAAGGAGAACCGTTTTTGCATCGCCTCCCCTGCAGAATCAGAATCGGCCACTCGACGGATGGTCGACAACTCCGTTCTCTATGACTTTGAGTCGCTGGCGGGACGCGGGAAATCATTTCTCAATTGCACCAGCGATGCTTTGACGTCAGGATTGGTCACGCTCCTTCCGGCGCGATCCACGGTACTCGAGATTCTGGAGGATATTGAACCAGATCCTGAAGTCCTCGAAGCGTGTGGACAACTTCGCGCCCTCGGGTATCAGTTTTCGCTCGATGACTTTGTACCCCGTCCTGGCATGGAGAAATTCCTTCCTTACGCCGACTACATCAAGGTCGACTTTCGCCTGAGCGATGCTTCTCAGAGAGCTGAGATTCGCCGCTTCCTCAAAGGTTGTGACGCGAGGCTGATTGCCGAAAAAATCGAGGAGCAGGAAGAATTCGGGATTGCCGTCAAAGAGGGATTTGAACTTTTTCAAGGATACTTTTTCTGTCGTCCCGACGTGATGGTTCGAAATCACATTCCGTTGAACTATCTCTCTTACGTTCAAATTCTCGCAGCCGTGAGTCAGCCGTCCTTCGAATGGCGTTCGGTTGAAAAGCTGGTTCGCCGAGAGACATCTCTTTGCTATCGACTGCTGCGCCTGGTCAACAGTGCAAACTTCGCTTTGCGCAACGAGATCTCTTCGATTGAACGAGCCTTGATCGTTGCTGGAGAAGATCATTTTCGCAAGTTGATTACGGTCGCGATCGCCGCCGAATCCGGACGTGGCCATTCCCCCGAACTGGTGCGCCAGACGCTGCAGCGAGCCAGCTTTTGTGAATCGGCGGCCTCGCACTTACACGGAGATCCTACAGAACAATACTTGTTTGGATTACTTTCGCTGCTGCCAGTTCTGCTGGGCGTTCCCATGGCACAGGTGGTGGAATTGCTGCCTCTGCGTGCACCCGTGAAGGATGCGTTGATGGGGGAGCGTAACGATGTTCGGCGCTCGCTCGATTGTTTTCAGCAGTACCAATCAGGCGAGTGGGAGTGTCGAGCTTGCGAGGGAATCACTATCTGTCACGATCGTATGCGGGAGCTTTACCGTTCTTCGCTGCTGTGGGCTGAGGAATGCACGGCCTCGATGACGTTGTAATTGGCCCGTGAGTCTTAGTTCGACGTCGAAATAAATCGCCGCAGCGCGGGAGCGATCGGTTCAAGCGATGCACTCTCCCCGGCAACAACCAAAGAACTCGGACCCCGCTGTTTGGCCAGCGTCAGCGCCCTTTCCGCCTCTCGCAACACCACCAGGGGAGAGCGCCCTGAACTGACAGCCACGCTGAGGCAGGCTGTCACCGAGATTTCGTTTCCATCGGCAGTAAACGGGCGATTTGCGACCGCGAGGCGAATCCTCTCCGCCTTTGCGGCAGCCTCGGCAGCGGTGCATCCCGGCAGCATAATGACAAATTCGTCATCGGCATATCGGCCCAGAGTGTCATAGCTTCGCAATTGCCGGCGTAGGCGATTGGCAACCAGCTTCAGCAACGTGTCCCCAACATTGGAGTTATAGCTCGAGTTCACGCGCGCGAACTCGTCCACATCCAGCAGAACAAGACTCACCGGAGTTTGCAGGCGCTGCACCCGGTCAGTTTCTTTAAAGATCAGATCCAACACCGCCTCTCGCCGCCACGCACCCGTCAGCGGATCGTGCGTGCAGTGGAATTCCATTGCCATGGCGGAGTCACTCAATTCCGCATACAGATGTTGCACCCGTTCGCCAGTTCGGATCCGCATGCGCAGATCTTGAAAGTCCACCGGCTTGACCAGGAATTCGTCAATCCCGGCATTCGTGGCCATGATGACTTCCTCCGATTGCGGGTTCTCACTCATCAGCATCAGCCAGAGTTGGCGGCGTCGCGAGCGGCGTCGAATCTCCAACCCAACTTCAAGCCCCGTCATCCGCGGTAGAGAGGAACTTAGCAGAGCCATGGAGGGTGTGTCTGGTTCTTGCAGGCGATGCAGTGCGCTTAGACCGCTTGTATGAATCTCGACGGAGTAATGCAGCCGGTGGAGGAATGCCTGGATCTGTCGGCTATGCTCCGTATTTTCTTCTGCCAGCAAAATGTGCCGCTCAGACATAGTAGATCCCCTCGATGCTCATAATGAAACATCGGCGACAGGCGAGAAAACATGAGGAATCCATGGCGCGGGATTTGTGGTCGCACTCGATCGCGCAACAACGGCATCTTTCCGGCAGCATGACAGGCACTTTACTGGATGCCAAAGTATGGGCGGCCACGCGGAGGCTACATCAGAGCCAGACTCTGTTGAATCAGATGCTTTGTATCAACCACGGGATCGACATCGGAGTCGGACTCCATGGAATAGTAGCCGCGATAGGCCGCCGCTTTCGCAATTCCGAAAAGCTCTGGCAAGGAGACAGTTTCGCGCTTGCCGCGGATCATCTCGGCATCTTTCACATGTGCGATGTTCCACGCGTGAGCAAACATGCGTCTGACTGCCTGCGCATTAAATTGTTCGTCGCCGCCCATTAAGGAGTTGGCAAAATCGGGGAGCGCCCTCAGGTACGGCGTGCCCGCCAGTCGGATCGCTGTCAAAATTCGTTTGTCGGAGGAAAGTATCGGATCGTCATTCTCGAGATTGATCACAATATTTCGCGCCGTCGCATATTCGAGGGTGGGCCTCAACGCGTTTACGGCCCTTGGAAGGTCGGAAGTGTCGGAGCATTTCGGTATCCATACGCGGAGGCTGGGAGAGCGCAGCGTCACTGCGATATCGATCCATGTGCGATAACGTGCGTTGCCTGCCTGGCGCTGTGCAAGGTTCGTACTGCAAAGCTCAACCGGATCATCCACTGGAATGTTGACAGTATGCACTCCGGCTGCATCGAATGCCGCGCGCAATTTTAGAATCTCGGCGGGTTCGGTGGAAGGGAAGTGCAGCGAAAGCGGCTCGATCCCGTGCACTTGAAATTTTGTCCGGATAAAACGAGCGAAGGTAGCCAGGTCCATCCCGGGCTTCGATGTGTCGCGATCGTGGTTTGTGGGAGAGAGGAGAACGCTTCGAAAGGGATAGGTTGCAACCGCGATTCTTGCGCGAGGATCCGTGGGGAAATTCGCGTGAGGTGAGTTCGTCTCTTTTGCGAATAGTGTACTCGCGGAGCAAAGCATCGCAGCTTTGCAAAAATTTCTACGCGTACATGAGCTCATGCGCGTTCTCCTTGAAGGATAAAATTTACGATGCGTCTATCCACTCCACGGTACTGATTGTCACAACAATCAACAACTGCCGATTCCGTCTCCGGCGAACGGCAACGCGTATCCTTCCCCCCAAACTGATTTGCAATGGCGGATTTGATCGCACTTTGTTTAAAGAGGCTCAGCGCCTCTCGACGGGGCTGTGATATCAGACACAGACGCGCAGCCCGTGTAGTCATACCCTGAATCGTCGCTCTCGGTGTCTACGGCCCGGGAGGCGCGCGGTCATGGCTACGCTGCTCGAGAGACCTTCGGTTGACTCGTCTTCGGTGCAGGCCGCGGCGCCGGTTCCTCCTGTCCGCAGCGCCCCGCTCCAGACGTCGGCTGCAATCAATCCGTGGGTAGTGGCCATTTCTGTCATGCTGGCCACGTTCATGGAGGTGCTGGACACGGCCATCGCCTCTGTGGCGCTGCCATATATCGCGGGTTCGCTGGCTGCTTCCAATTCTGAAGCGACCTGGGTCCTGACCAGTTATCTGATCGCCAACGCCGTTGTCTTGCCGGCGAGCAACTGGTTTGCGCTGCGCTTCGGGCGAAAAAAATTCCTTATCTCTTGTGTTGTCCTCTTTACCATTTCTTCTTTCTTTTGCGGAGCGGCACCCTCGCTTAGCTTGCTGTTGATGGCTCGCGTGCTGCAGGGTGCGGGCGGGGGAGCGCTGCAACCGCTCTCCCAGGCAATTTTGCTGGAAAGTTTTCCTCCCAGGAAGCGTGGCGCTGCCATGGCACTGTTTGGATTTGGCGTGGTGGTCGCGCCCGTGCTGGGACCAACACTGGGCGGCTGGCTCACCGATTCATATAGCTGGCGCTACGCTTTTTACATCAATATTCCAATTGGTATTCTCGCAGTCTTCATGATCAGCCGTTTCGTTCACGATCCGCCGTACATCCACAACGCAAAGATCGGGCCCTTCGATAACCTCGGATTCGGCTTGCTGTGCCTATGGACCGGTTGTCTCCAGGTAATCCTGGACAAGGGGCAGGAGGTTGACTGGTTCGGCGCAATGTGGATTCGTTGGGCCACACTGATCCTCTGCTTCTCCCTTGGTTGGTTTATTGTTCACTCCTGGCGAGCGCGCCATCCACTGGTCGACCTTCATGTCGTGACACGTGATTGGAACTTCGGCATCAGTTGCATATTGATCTTCGTGCTTGGATTCATTCTCTACATCCAAATCACCATTCTGCCGCTCTTTTATCAGGAGGTGCTTGGCTACACCGCGCTGACCGCCGGCATTGTTGTTGCTCCACGCGGAATTGGTTCCATGATCGGGCTACCCATCATCGGAGTCATCAGTCACAAGATGGATAACCGGTGGCTGCTCTCCGTCGGATTCGCAGTGTTTGGCGTCTGCTCGATTTTGTTTTCATTTGTGAATCTGGAGATTTCGCCGACTACACTGCTGATTCCCATCGTTCTGACTGGATTCGCCATGAGCTTTCTGTTTGTTCCCATCGCCAGTGTGGGTACGGCAACCCTCAGCAATCGCGAGATGGGGAATGCCACCGGCATCTTCAACCTGATGCGGAATATTGGTGGCTCGATTGGAATTTCTATAGCACAGACGGCGCTGGTGCGACGCACCGAATTCCATCAGGCCCGCATCGCGGCCACCGTTCCCCAGAGCGGTTACTGGTTTCAACAGCACATGGCGATGATGAGCGAATATTTTGCGCGTCTACTGGGAACCGCCGCCGGAGAACCAGCCGCCCTGACTGCCATGTATCTGCAGTTGCAGCGGCAGGCATTACTCTGGGCGTTCATTGACGTGCTTCGCTGGACCGCTTTGTTCGCGTTTCTTGCAGCGGCTCTGACGTGGCTTTTCCATAAAGTAGACCCTCCAAAAGATGATGCGGCCGTGCCTCATTGAGATTTCATCGAGCCGGCATTCCATTCTCTTTTGCGGCGCAAAAATATCGAGTCGGAGGATTTAATCGTTAGAATAGGGAAACGAGTCAGTACGGGCCTCGGTTGGCCACGGCCTCAGATATAAAGCCATCCGGATTTGTCCATGCCTGTCCCACCTCATTGAGATCTCCTATGACTATCGATTCGACTCACTCGCCAGCCTTCGTCACCACTCGAGAGTTCCCACACATTATGTTGCGCGAGATTTTCGAGCAGCCGCAGTCCCTGGCGGACACGCTCGACTATTACACCCGCGGCGGCAGGCTTGCGCGCGAGCCCATGCTGGCAGCGCATAGCGCGCTGCTTGGTCACGAACGCATCGTGATCGCCGCCAGCGGATCCAGCCGGCACGCCGGATTGGCCGGTGAAATTATGCTGGAGGATATTGCCGGCCTGGCCGTCGATGTGGAATACGCCAGCGAGTATTGTTATCGCTCCACCCACACGCTGCACAATCCCGCCGTGATCGTCATTTCGCAATCCGGTGAGACGGCAGATACGTTAGCGGCTCTGCGCGAGGCGCGTTCCCGCGGCCTGCAAACCGCGGCCATCACCAATCGCAGTGATTCATCCATGGCTAAAGAAGCGCGCGCCAGTCTCCCGGTTTGCGCTGGTCCGGAGAAGGCAATTCCAGCCACCAAGAGTTTCACCGGCCAGCTGCTCGTCCTCTACTTACTGTCGCTTTCTCTGGCCCACCAACGGGGCCGCATGACGTTAAATGTCGCCGACTCCATGTGCGCAGAAGCCCTCGCGCTTCCCGAAATAATTTTCAATGCATTGCCTGTCTGGGAGCAGCAAGTCCGGGAATTGGCCGCCAGCTATCGCGAAGCAACCGCTTTTCTTTTCCTGGGCCGTGGCATTCATTACTCCATAGCACGCGAAGGCGCACTGAAGTTGAAAGAGTCGTCCTACACTCACGCAGAAGGCTATCCCGCGGGAGAATTGAAACATGGACCCAATGCACTGGTTGGCCCGGAGACACCGCTCGTTGTTCTAGCAACGCACGATCCCAGGGATCGCGATTCACTGCTGCGCTATTCCAAAGTGGTGCAGTTGTTGAAGGATATGCGCCAGCAGGGCGCCCAGGTTTTTGCGCTGGCCAACGAGGGCGATAAAGAAGTGCCGCAGTACAGCCAGCACTGTGTCTTCGTTCCGCAATGCAGTGAGTACCTGTTGCCGATATGCGAGGTCATTCCGCTGCAGTTTTTCGCCTACCAGATCGCACTGCTGCATGGACGCAACGTCGACCACCCCCGCAACCTGGTCAAGGCTGTGATCGAGGAATAAGTATCCCGGGCTTGCAGAAAAGCTTGTTCTGCGGGCGAAAATTGGAACCGCACCGGCCACTTGTTTCTTGAAGGCGAAGATCGCTGGAGGGATCAATTGGATTGTCGTTTATTTTTACGATTCCAAATGAGAAACTAGCTATTGCGCGATTGTTTCTATCGGCATAGCATCCGGTTTGACAGATCCGGTGGCGCAAAAGGTGGCGCAATAATTTTCCCCCGACAAGGTTGCTGCGTAGATAGGATGAGTGCGGGAAAAGAATGAAGAAACCAAATTTAAACCGCCGCCGCGTCACCTTGACAGATGTGGCGCGGGCCAGCGGTTTTTCTCCATCCACAGTGTCGCTGGTAGTGAATGAAGCGCCCCTGTCGCGATATATTCCAGCAAAGACCAAACAAAAAATCTTCGACGCCGTAAAGCGTCTCGGCTATCGGGCAGACATTTTTGCGCGGTCGCTTCGTAGCCAGAAAAGTCACATGATCGGCGTCCTGGTAATCGACCTGGCCGATCCGTTCTGCACCCTGATCCTGCAGGGGATTGAGAGAAAGCTTCTGCCGACGGCCTACCTGCCGATCGTCATGGACGCGCACAATCAACTGCATCAGCTGGAACGCTACCTCGAGATGATGATTGAGCGCAGGGTAGAAGGATTAATCACAGTACCCAATTGGCTGCTTTTCGATATTGCATTGCTGGAAGACATTGACGACCAGCAAATTCCCACGGTCGTAGTCGGGCGTGATCTGGAATCGCCCACTATTAACTCCGTGCTGGTCGACAATGAAGCCGGCGGTTTTGCAGCCATTGAACATTTGTATCAACTAGGTCATCGCGACATTGCTTTTTTGCGCGGTCCTCGGCGCATGGCCGACAGCCGCATGCGATGGAGAGGCATCCGCAGCTTCGCCAAAGAAGCGGGATTGAAGTTGAATCCCGCGTTGATTCGCGACCTGCCGGGCACCGTCGAATCTGGGTCGGTCTTTGAAGGCGGCTTGAGGCTGACGAAGGAACTTCTGGAGGCCGGCGAGAAATTCACGGCGATTCTTGCGTTTGACGATCTCACTGCCTACGGTGCCATTCGCGTTCTGTCAGAAGCTGGGCGGAGTGTTCCGGAAAGCTGTTCCGTTATTGGGTTCGACGATATTCCGTCAGCCGCACTCACCACCCCGGGCTTAACTACCATTCGCCAGCCAATGGCGGAAATGGGAGAATATGCCGCCAGCTACATCCTGAAGCATTTGGAGCGTGGCGCGGAGGACGGCGTTCAGCCCTACGGCGATACCCACATGATTGTGCCCAAGCTTGTCTCCCGCGGCTCGACTGCGCCCCTTGCCAAGCGCGGTCGCGGAAAGAAATAGCAGGCTTGCTCCGTCCACTGGCAAAGAAAGTCAAGACGTAACCGCGACCTTCACTGTGGCAACATGTTTCCTTTGCTCATCCAGTGCCGCATAAAACCTTCCGCCGACTTGTATCCGCTTTCGGCCCCTCGGAAATCTGAAAGTTGGGTTTGTAATGGATACCAGTAGTCTGGTGTTTGTGAGGCGTGCGCATAACAAGCCTCACGTTTACGCGCGGCCTGGGCGGTAATGTCGACGAATTCCGTCGGCTGAAACATCATCGTGTCCTGTCCCACTTCGTAATAGTAGAACGCGTATTTTCTATCCGCCTTGAGCCACGCCTCGAGCGCCAGGATCGACATGGCCAAATGATCCGGGTGGTGATCGATGGGCCATTGCACGAACAAGACGTCCGGCGCCAAACCGTCGATGACTTTGCGGAATTCATCGTAGTGCGCGTTATCGACGATGGCGTGCCCGTTCACCTGGCCAGCATATGCCGGCGTGGCCCCTAATATTTCGCAGGCCTTCTTAGCTTCTGCGACGCGCACCGGTGCCGGCGTCGGAGGCCATGCACCATTGTTCATGTAGAGAAGCACAACGTCATCGCCGCGATCGGTATAGCGGGCAATCGTGCCTCCACAACCGTACTCCGGATCTCCCGGATGTCCTCCCGTGACCACGACTTTCAGCTTGCGCTTCGCAGGTTCAGCGGCAGTTTGATCCTCACCCGTAGCCTGCATCGCAATTCCGCCAATCGCCAGACCAGATGCCAGCTTTCCTGCATTCGTCAAAATTTCTCTTCGTGTCACTCCCAATTGCCACTCTCCTAGGAATAATATTTAGCATCTTTCGGCGGACAGGTTTTGGAGAACAGTTCCAATTCAACCGATTGAATGTGGAGTACTCTCCAACACACTCCAGCATAAACCTTCCTAACTGAACGCTACTCTGCCAACTACCACCGCCGACGCGGAAGTGAATCCATGCAGGGGCCGCGGCTCGTGGCGTTCCAGCGGAACTAAATGGCCGCCATCGACGCCGTTATACCGCTCCCACAGCAACCCAGTCTTCTCCCAGGTAGTGACCACATTTCCGATATATCGGCGACTGACATTGCGGGCTTGTTGCTGATAGCCGTACCGCTGCAGTGCCATGGCGACAATGATTTGCTGCGGTGGCCACGCCTCCGGATAGGCCCATTCCAGCGCGGTGAATTCAGGGTGCGGATTTGGATACGTCTTATCGGTGAAGGTCATACCAAAGGGGCGATCGAATAAGCCGATATTGTCGGACACGCGCTTGGCCTGTTCCTTTGAAGCGATGCCCGCCCAAAGCGGCCAGAATGTGTTGAGCGAATAGTAGGGCAGGCGTTTCTGAAGGACGTAGTTGTATTCCATATACGCACCTTTGCCCGGGTCCCAACAATGGTGATTGATGCGATCCGCGCGGTCACTGGCTTCTTTCTGCCAGCGCGCTGCCTTGTCTTTCCATCCAAATCGATCCGCCAACATGGACAGCACTTGTGCTTCGCGGACCAGCGCACAGTTCACATGGATAGGTACGCATTCAGTAATTTTGCCGCCAAAGATGGGGGTGTAGTCCAGACCCGATTCGCACTCAGAGGCAAGCTCTGGCGGCATACCCGGGTCGCCTGTGTCGCGGCATGTGGAAAGCCCGGTCGGTGTCGCATGCAAAGGCCCGTTCCAGTAGTGAACATAGGCCTGCTCCAGCAGCGGATAAGCCAACATCGCCAGCTCGGCATCGTCTTGTTTCACCGCCAGATAATTCTGAACGCTCCAGGCTAATAACGGCGGCTGCCCGCGCGTGATATAGAAGGAGCGGTTACCGTTCAATACTTTTCCGAATCGTTCAATCTGCGACAGCTGGTCGAGAATATTCCAGCGCACGATATCAAGGCGTCCATGGTCGATCAGCGCGAGATTGGTAAATTGCGTATCCCACCCGTAGATTTCGGGGAAGGCAGACTCCGAACCGCCGCCCGTAATGTAAGGGAACGGCAGATACAGAAGGGTTCTTTTGGGATCTTCGCGAATTTCCTTCTCTGTGGCGCGATGAAGATCGCCGTCCCACCAGCCGCGAATCGCCGTGTCCAGTTTCTCCCATCGAACCTTCAAATTTTCCAGATCTTCGGGATACTTGATGCCAGAATCGGCAGCCGTTTGTTCTCCGCGACCAAGGCGGGCTGCCATCGCTACCGAGGTTGCAACGGTCAAGCCGACAAACGAACGACGATTCATAATTTGCTCCTGCGCTGCAATCGCGATGGACGACTTGAGACACTGCACTCTACTGTGAAATCATGCGCATTCGGTTCCCATGGGTCACTCGGCGGTTTCGAACCGGCGGACGCTCATCGATGCGAGATGAAAAGTAGTTGCCACAACTTCTACTTGGTGCCGTTCCGGTCGGCTGGAAAAGCATTCAACCGTTTTAATATTCCAATCGTCTTGTATCGCTTGCAGGGCGCTCCTGTCAAGATGGACCAATACACAGGCAAAATCGCCGCATTTAATTTTCCCGCTTGACACTCAGTGTGTCGCAGAGATTAAATCGATTGAATCGCAAGAGATGTCTGAAGCGATGCTGCTATGTTTCAGAATGTCTGCAAGCATTCGGTGCGAAAGGTTTTCACGCCACATGTTGCAAGCGGCGGCAGCCGATTATGGGGAGGACCCGAAAGTTATGACTAGCGTAAAAATTCTGGCGGCCGTCAGGTCCGCATTCTATGTGGCTCTGCTTGGCACTTTGTGCTGCAATCCCGTCGTTGCCGGGGCGCAGAACTCGGTCGCGACCAAGGCCACGCCGGACGCTTACGATTGGAATAACCGGCCCCCAGATCCGCGCTTTAAGGCCGACATTCTCGTCGTCGTTGCGCATCCGGATGATGAGATTATGGTCGCGGCGTATCTTGCGCGCGAAATCTATGATGAACACAAGCGCGTCGCAGTGGTATTTCAAAATCCGGGCGACGGCGGAAATAACAATGTCGGTCCGGAGCAGGCCGCTGCCCTGGGAGACATTCGCCAGATTGAGGGTCGCACCGCGGTAGCCTCCCTGGGCATCACCAATGTCTGGTTTCTCAATGGACACGACACGGCAAGCCAGAATGTCTTGACATCGCTCGAACATTGCGGCCATGGAGGCTGCTTAGACCAACTGGTCCGCATCGTTCGCATTACGCGACCGAATGTGATTCTCACCTGGCTTCCAGATTTCACCACTGGCGAAAATCATGCGGATCACCAGGCTGCAGGCGTTCTGGCGACCGAGGCCTTTGATCTGGCGGGAGACCCGACTGTGTTTTCTGAGCAAGTCTCCCCGGCGATCCATCCTAATGTGGCGATGAACATGACCGAAGCACTTCGTCCCTGGCAGCCGGAGAAAATCTACTACGTCTATAACCCAACGCATGACATCTTCCAAGGGCAGGGGCCGCAATATTCGTCGCATGATATTTCGCCATCGAAGCATGAAAGCTACGGTCTATTAGCCGCAAAGGAAGTGAGCCATCACGTGACCCAGGGTGGGGGCGAAGTCACAAAGGCGATCGCCAATGGAACCGCAGAAACTGACCCAGAAGAACTTACAAAATTTGCCATGCAGCCGGTCAAGTTTATCTTCGGCAAATCCCTGGTGCCATCTGGCGTGACCGATGATGTTTTTGCCGGTGTGGTCCCGGAAGGAGTTCCATTCCAGCGGGCCCCAGGATACACGGCAGTAAAATATTCAGAGCCGACACTTCTGATTGGCGATCCCTGGGCTTTCTATCAGAAATTGTGGCAGGCGCATGGATTGGAGCACTTGAAGACCCTGGTGCCGCTCGAGATCTCAGTCCATACGAATGGAGTGCTCTATATTCCGTTGATCATTGACAACCCGCTCGATCATTCCATCGACGTAAACCTGTCGGCCCAGGCACCTGCACAATGGAGCGTACGACCACTGGTTCCTCTATCGGTTCCCGCGCATGCGCAGTATTATGCCCTGGTGACGGCCGACGCACCCTCCACGAAGTTGCCCGGCTGGCAAAACTTCAACGTGACAGCACAATCCGCCGGTAAGAGTCTTGGCACCGTTTCCATTCGTGCCGAATTAAGTAATGGCTGGGTTGCGCCACAATAAACACGACGGCGGAAGTTGCTTCCGTCCAGGATGAAGATGAGAATAGGGGTTCGATTTTCTTGTACCGCACTTTGCCTCGCTTGCTCTGCGTTGCTCGGGCAAGCATCGGCGCCGAGCGGAGCGACGAACACCGGGAAAACAGTGGACTGGCCAGTCTATGGGGGTCAACTCGCCAGCGATCACTATTCCTCTTTGACGCAGATTAATCGGCAGAATGTGAGCGAGTTGCGCCGCGCTTGGACATTCGATACTGGTGAGAAAGGCGCACTGGAAACTAGTCCACTGGTCATTGGTCGCGTGCTTTACGCCTATACGTCCACGCAAAAAGTCATCGCTCTGGATGCCGCATCCGGCAAATTGCTGTGGAAATTTGATTCCGGAATTATCGGCACGGGTCCGATGCGTGGCCTGGCCTATTGGACGAATGGCAAACAGAGCACTCTCCTTGCAGGTGTAATGAATTTTCTTTACGCGCTCGATCCAGCCACGGGCAAGCTGATATCTTCCTTCGGTGAAAAGGGTCGCATCGATTTGCGCAAGGGGCTTGGCCGCGATTATCACTTTGAATCTCTAGCAATCACCACTCCCGGCGTCGTCTACAAAAATCTCATCATCATGGGGGCAATGGAGCCGGAAACGCATCCTGCACCCCTGGGTGATATTCGCGCGTTCGATGTTCGCACGGGAGCCCTGGTATGGAGATTCCATACCATTCCGCGTCCGGGAGAATTCGGCTACGATACCTGGCCGAAGGGTGCGTGGAAATCCGCAGGCTCGGCAAACAATTGGGCCGGCATGACGGTAGACACAAAACGAGGAATCGTCTACGTGCCCACGGGATCAGCCGTGTTTGATTTTTACGGCGGAGATCGCATCGGCAATGATTTATTTGCCGACACACTGCTCGCGCTCGACGCCAACACGGGCAAGCGTGTCTGGTATTTTCAAGGCGTTCATCACGATATCTGGGATCGCGACTTTCCCGCAGCGCCTGCGCTGGTCACTGTAGAACACAATGGCAAGCGTGTTGATGCGGTGGCCCAGACAACCAAGCAGGGATATGTCTACCTCTTCAATCGCGCTACAGGCCAATCGTTATTTCCCATCGAAGAGCGGAAATATCCATCGAGTACCGTGCCTGGCGAAGTGGCCTCTCCAACCCAGCCGCTACCTACGGAACCGAAGCCCTATGCCCGCCAATTGCTGAGCGCCGATATGTTGACGAATCGCACACCGGCTGCGCATGCCTGGGCGGAAATGGAATTCAAGACGTTTATCAGCGCCGGACAATTTGTCCCGCTCAGCCTCGACAAGCAGACGGTCGTGTTTCCGGGCTTTGACGGCGGCGCAGAGTGGGGTGGGCCTGCCGTCGATCCGACCACCGGCGTGATCTACATCAATTCGAATGAGATGGCCTGGACGGGCGGATTGATTCGTAGCAACGCGACGGCGAGCCAAGGCGAAAAGGTGTATCAGAGTCAATGCGGCATCTGCCACGGCACGGACAGGGCGGGCTCTCCGCCGACCTTTCCTTCTTTGATCGATATCGACAAGCGCATGACCGAGCAGCAGATTGTCGACAGAATCCATGCCGGCGGCGGCAGGATGCCTCCGTTTCCGAATGTAACTGGAAGCGACCTCACTGCCTTACTCGAGTATTTGAAATACGGTCCCCATGCACCAGCGACGGCGAAGACAGCCGCGCAAGCTGAAAACGAGTCTTCCGATGCGCCCGGCGCAGATCAGGTTGGTGGTGGCTATCGTTTTACCGGCTACCGGAAATTCCTCGATCCCGATGGCTACCCTGCGATCACGCCGCCGTGGGGAACGCTGAATGCAATCGACCTGAACACCGGAAAATATCTTTGGAAGGTTCCATTGGGTGATTATCCGGCGCTGGCCGCGAACGGAATGGCCGATACGGGAAGCGAAAATTACGGCGGTCCTGTAGTCACTGCGGGCGGTCTCCTCTTTATCGCCGCCACCGCGTACGACAAAAAGATTCGCGCATTCGACAGTCAAACCGGGCAATTGTTGTGGAACGGGGACCTGCCTGCTCCCGGGGTCGCCACATCCGTTACTTATATGGTGGATGGGAAGCAGTATGTCGCCGTCGCGGCTGCCGGAAGCAAAATGGATAAGGTTCCGTATGAGGGCTCCTACGTCGCTTTCGCGTTGCCGTGATGCAGGGAAGTCAGGGTCGCTACAAGCCGCGATAGACACCGCCATCTACGAGAATAGTTTGTCCAGAGATATAAGCAGCACGTTCAGAAGCGAGCCACACGATCGCATCGGCGACTTCCTCTGGCTTTGCCAGGCGTCGCAAGGGAATGTCCTTCGCGATCTCAGCCTCGTAATCGGAGGCGGTTCGGCCAGTGGTTTGCGCGTTGGATTGCGCCAGTTCTTTCACACGATCCGTTGCGGTATAACCGGGCCCGACGTTGTTGATGGTGATGTTGTCCGGGCCATATTGAGTCGCCAGGGAGCGCACTAAACCTAGAACGCCTGTGCGTACCGCGTTCGAAAGCACGAGTTCCAATACCGGCTGTTTGACAGCTATCGAAGTGATGGCGATGAACCGCCCCCAATGTTGTTGTTGCATCGAAGGGAGAACTGCATGTGCGAACGAGACGATGCTGCGAAGGTTGAGCTGATACGCGCTGTCCCATTCCGCCATGGTGGTTTTCGCGAACGGCTTGGCCGGCGGACCACCGGCGTTTGTCACGCAGACATCAATCCTGCCAAAATGACGGTGAACGGAGTCGGCGAACTGACGCACACCTTCGTCTTCCGCAACGTCGAACGTAGCGGTATAGACTTCGACGCCATACAGGCGCCGTGCCTCCTCCGCGACAAGGTTCAAGGATTCGGCATGTCGGGCACAGATGGCTAGATTCGCGCCTTCCGCCGCAAAAGCAAGCGCTGTAGCACGGCCAATTCCTTTGCTGGAGGCAGCAACAATGGCGACACGATTTCGGAGTCCGGTTTCCATGAGCTGAGTATAAATATCAATTCCATTCGCGTCGTCTTTCGGCGCGATTCACCGCCCAGTTCGACTGCTATACTTGGGCCCACATGAAAGGGAAAGGTAGACATAATGAGCACAACCACCGACCAGGCAAGTTCCAAGTTACAGCACATTCGTCTGCAGGATATGCCTGTGGAGCAGCTGAATCCACTGATCGATCGCCAGTTTGTTTTCGGCGAACGCAGCATGCTGGCACGAATCATTTTGCGCAAAGGGTCGATCGTACCGCAGCATAGTCACGACAATGAGCAAATCACCTACGTGCTGGAAGGCGCATTGAAATTTGCTATCGACGGCAAGGAAGTGATCGTGCGTGGCGGGGAAATTCTAGTGATTCCATCGAACATGCCGCACAGCGCAGAAGCCGTTGAGGATACCGTTGACTTGGATATCTTCTGCCCGCCCCGCGCCGACTGGATCAGCGGAACGGACGCATACCTGCGCAAGTAGAGTATCCGCGCCGTGCATTCTGCGAAGATAGTTCAACAATATGTATCTGTTACTGTTGCAATTACAGTTTGCCTATGAAAAGTGCGCGACAATTCGCAATCGTGGTGGCAGTCTCGATGACCCTGCCTGTTGCTTTCTGCTATTCGCAACAGTCATCGCCGGAAATCGATCCCGGGATTGCGCAGTATATTTCGACCATTTGGGCGGTGGATAATCACGCGCACCCCGTTCTGGCGCCGCCGCTGGACAAGACCGATCGAGAATTCGACGCGCTGCCCGCAACTTCGCTCGAACCACAATCGGATCCCGTTGCGCTGCGGCCAGATTTTCCTCTGCTGGGCGCTGCATGGAAGGCTCTGTACGGTTTTGATACGCCGCCGCCGCTCGACGCTGCTGGCGTAGCCCAACTGGTCGCTGCGCGCGAGCGGGTCAAAGCCCAGCAGGGCGAGAATTATCCTGCATGGGTTTTGGATCAATCCAAAATTGGCACCATGCTGGCCAATCGTGTTGCCATGGGTCGAGGTGTCGAGCCGCCGCGCTTTCGCTGGGTCCCCTATCTCGACGCACTGCTGTTTCCGTTTGATAACAGCGGCGTAGCAGCGTCTTCACCCGACAGAAAAACCTTCTTCGCGCTGGAGGACCAAGTTCGCGCGAAATATTTCAAGCAAGTCGGTATCACCGGTCCACCCGCTACCCTTAACGAATATCTGAGTGACGTCATCACGCCGATTCTTGAAAAGCAAAAGGCTGGAGGAGCGGTTGCGGAAAAGTTTGAAGTGGCTTACTTGCGCTCCTTCGACTTCAGCAATCCTCCGCGGGAGCGGGTGGAGAAGATTTATGCCAACTGGGTCAGAGGTGGAGTTCCCGATGCGGCTGAATACAAACTGCTACAGGATTTTCTGTTTCGCTACATCGCGATGGAATGCGGCCGCCTAGGCTTGCCCGTGCATCTGCATGCCATGGCCGGAGCTGGCAGTTACTTCTCCATTGCGGGCGTCAATCCGTTATTGCTGGAGCCGCTATTCAACGATCCTAGATTGCGAAAGACGAATTTCGTGCTGCTGCATGGTGGCTGGCCCTATGTGCGCGAAATCGGAGCGCTGTTGCAAAAGCCAAACGTCTACGTTGACATCTCATCGCAGGATCTGATCATCCCCCCCCATACTGAGTCCATCTGGCTGAGGGAGTGGCTGGAGTTGCAGCCACAGAAAGTATTATTCGGTACCGACGGCTATGCCTACAGCGATCAAATGGACTGGCCGGAGGCCACCTGGATTGCCAGTCGAGATGCCCGCCAAGCCTTAGGAATATCGTTAACCGGTATGCTCCGCGATCACGAAATCAGTCGCGAACGCGCGAACGAGATTGCCCGCATGGTGCTGCGCGGAAACGCAGAATCTCTGTATCACTTTCAATCGGCGCGTTAGGGGTCCAATCGCCTCGTCCATTGAACTGGCGAAATTAATCGCCATGTCAATTGCCGGCGAATACCTTTGCCCGGAACGGCGATGCGGGAAGATTCGCCCCGTTGTACAAATTGCAGTCGGGATTTGCGGCCCACCCATATCTCACTGCGACCGGCTTCGCGACCGGGGGGCTTGACACCACGACTGTGTCGCTATCAATCGTCGCCGTGGCTGGAAAGTATTTTTGATCCTCGCCGGCGATTTCAAATCCGCGCAAGCTTCCATTCTTGCTGGTCAGCCCTCCGCCGGTGTGGCTGAACCAAACACGCAAACTATGGTCCTCCGTCGTCACCTGTCGAAACATCGGGCCAGAATATTCAATCGGCTCTCCATACGCGATTCCACGGGCCGCAAGTGCCAGTCTTGCTCCGACATCCTGCTTATCTTTCGGATGAATATTGTCCGGATCCCCCACATCAATCGACACGGCCATGCCAGTATTTTTCAGGGCAAGCGCTTCCGTCTGTTGTTCACGAAGCTCTGGCCAGGTTGATCCAGGGTTCCAACTGGTCAGCTGCACAAACAGAAACGGAAACGGACCTTCCGCCCAATGATTACGCCAGTCCTGAATCATCGTCTTGAAAAGGTCTCCGTAGATGGAAACGGCTTGCGAATCATCATTCGATTCGCCCTGATACCAGATCACTCCTTTGATCGGAAAAGGGGTTAGCGGCGCAATCATCGCGTTATACAATCCCGCCGGCTTCCACGATGCAGGATCGGGATGCCATGGAAATTCCGGGATTGGCTTTCCCGCCGCTTTCGCCGCTTCAATCTCCTGTTGTTCCTTCTTCTGTTGCAGCAGATTGGTCGGCAGTTCATCCATCAGTTTGGCGCGCCACGCAAACACCGGCATTAATGACGCATTCGCGGAGAGCCCATCCAGGCTCGTCCAGGCCTCGGCGATGGTTCCACCCCAGGTGTCGTCGATCACGCCAATGGGAACGTGCTGGTGTGCTTGCAAATCTCGCGCGAAGAAATATCCCACCGCAGAAAATTGGGCGACCGTGGCCGGTGTGCATGCCGCCCACGCTTGGCTAATCCTGGCATCTCCCAGCGGATAATCGGAGGAATTGGTTGCGATTGTCAGTAGGCGGATCTCTGGGTATTTTGCGGCCGCTATCTCAGCTTTCTCGTTGTTCACTCCGCGATTCATTCCCTCGGCCATGGGAAACTCCATATTGGATTGGCCAGACGCCACCCAGACATCGCCCACTAGCACATCCTGCAGCGTGATTGAATTGGTGCCGTGCACCTCCATTGAAAACGGACCGCCCGCTTTGCCTGGTTTAAGGTACAAACTCCACCGCCCGAGCGGTCCCGTCGTTGTACTTTCAGCTTCGCCGCGAAATGTAACTGACACAGTTTCATTTGGTGTCGCCATTCCCCAAACGTGAACCGGAAGATTCCGCTGCACTACCATATGGTCCGCGAAAATCGAAGGCAGGCGTACTTCCGCGTGTGCCAGAGTCATGGAACCCGCGAAGATGGCAAGCGCCAGCAGCCGCAGCTTTCGCAGGCCGTTGGACGAAAGGAAATATTGCACGATGGGGCCCTCCTGCTTGTTGTGTCTAGTTCATCGGGTGTGGATGCGGCACGACTGTGACTGTAATATCGGACGGATATTCTGCCGAATGATGCACCTCGTTATGCGCGACGACACTCTTCGTCTCATCGTAGTTGTTGCCGCCGGTATTTAGGTTCCGATCGAAGCGCGGAAAATTGCTGCTCGATACTTCAATGCGCAGAGAATGGCCTGCAGGGATGTAGTCGCTGGTCTGCATCGGCTGAAACGTCACTTTGTAAACTTTGCCGGGTTCCATCCAAGCTAGCGGTTTGTCATATCCGTTGCGATAGCGCATGCGTTGGATATTTTCATCCAGGTTATATGCCGGCCCGTCTGGAGCGACATCGATCAGCTTGACGGTAAAATCGGTGTCTTTCGCATCGGAGGACACATAGAGCGTCACATTAATCGGCCCGCTGACTTCCGTGCCTTCCTTGAAAGGCTCCGTACTATATACCAGGATGTCATTGCGGGTTTCCATCTGCCTCTGGTCGAACGCGCCTGGATGCACTGCATTGCCTTCGCAGCAGACGTTGCCGCCATGCGTCGGCACCGGATTCATGGGATCGTAGGTGAACTTGTCGCCGACATCTGTCTTCGGTGGGGCCACAGATAATGATCCGTCCCCGTACAAGCTGTTCGCTTTTCCAGCGCTCGACAGATAAAACTTCAACGGCTGCGCGCCTTCAGGCGGCCAGGTGCTGGCTGTCTCCCAACGATTCTCGCCCATCACGTAGTAGCGGATTTTTGGCATCGTTTCCAGCACGTGATTGTCCTCGCCCTTCAGGAAGTGATCGAACCAGCCATACGTCAGCGCGTCGACATTAATGTGGGCATCGCCCATGTCGCGCTCTCCGACAACAGTATGGTCCGTCGCCCGCCAATAACCGCAGTGTCCAGTTGGGGCAATCACCGCATATTGCTCATTGGCAATATCCGGATGCGCGGTTTTGCGGACGAAATTGTAAGCGGCCAGGTTGGGGCCGATCGAAACGTCGTACCACGACATCCACCAGAAGCCGGGCACATTGATCTTCATGCTGTCATTCCACAAGCCGCCCTTGTACCATGCGGGATCGTTCGGAGCGCGCTCGATCATGGCGCCGCCGGTTGCAATGCCCGGCATGTGATCCGCAAAAATTCCTTTCGGACCATTCACGGCTTTGATGATGTCCATCTCCGGCAAATGCCAGAGCGCTTTCGACCAGTCGACCGGCGGGAAGTGCGGATCAAGATCGAAGGCCCTCGACTCCTTGATCAACTCCGCCTGCGATGTGTTCCCGGGAAACATGGGTCGGACCGAATTCTGCACACCATAGAGCCAGTCGATAAACAGCATCTGGACAGCACCGCCGCGATACCAATTGCCCTGCTCGTAGTACGGGCCAACTCGGCCAACGCCGGCGCCAAAGCCCATCGGGATAAACGCCGCATCCGCGGGATTTCCCATGGCAGTCACTGCCAACTGCCATTCCGCCGTCGACGAACATCCAATGGTTCCGACCTTACCGTTGGACCAAGGCTGTTTCGCGATCCAAGAAAACTCATCGTCTCCATCACTCAGCGGGGGTCCCAGGATGTCGTAATTTCCCTGAGAAAAATACTGTCCGCGCTCGTTGATCTCGACGTAGGCATAACCGCGCTTCACGGCATTCAACTCTGCGCTCATGTTGCGCGGTGCCCCCAGCTCGATGTCCCAATAATTGAAGTTGTACGGAGTCCGAACAAAAATCGTGCCGTATTTTTTCGATTCGTCTTTCGGGCGATAGATGTCGGCCGCCATCAAATTACCATCGCGCATCGGAATCATCACCTTGCGATCGATGATGGCAACTGATTCAAGCTGTTTTTCCAGTGCGTTGTTTTCCGCGATCTGCGCCTCTTGTGAGTTCCCCCGACCCTGCCCAAGCAGGGTTCGCGGAACAAAAATAGTGGTGGTCAACAGCGCCGAAGCAAGCAACGAGCAGGCAATCGTATTTCGCATCTCCAGGTCTCCTAACGGGCCTCAGCGGCCGAGTACCCAAAACAATTCGTAGTCTATGCGTCTTCCGGGGGTAGCTCAAAGTTGATCAAATTCTTGCGGAATCCGTGGGTTTTCCAAGCGCCGAAACTAATCCCTGTCGCCATCCAGATGATGCCCGCGAGAATCGCCGTGTGACTTAGATTCAGCCACAACAGCAGGCAGACGAGGAACCCAGTCACCGGCGGAACAAAGTGAGTCACTTTCTTTTCTTCTGCGCGAACAAAATAGTGGACGAACGCAGCGGCGTTAACCCCCATAAATGCGATCAGAGCGCCAAAATTCAACATCTCGGCCCCTAATGCATAGCTCATGATGAATGCCCCGATCAGCGCGATCAGGCCCACGCAGATGACATTGTTCCGCGGCACGTGCCGCTTTGGATCTACTTTGCCGAAGAAGGACTTTGGCAGCGCTTCGCTTCGGCCCATCCCGTATAAAAGTCGCGCCGCACCCAGTTGTGCTCCCATGCCCGAGCCGAAATTAGCGACCAGCAAAGTGAATCCAACGATGATGAACATGGGGTGCCACGCCCTTGCAGCCACGTGGACGAAGGCCGTGTCAACATTCGGGAAGGCCTCCGAGGCTGGCCAGATGAGTTGTGCCGCATACACCTGGATGGCCGACAAAATACCAATCACCAGGCATGTCAGCACCGTTGCCAGCAAGATATTCCTTCGCGGATTCTCCACTTCTTCCGACAGCGTCGAAATCCCGTCGAATCCGATATAGGTAAGCACCGCGATGGAGGTTCCGCCGAGCACCGCTTTGGTGTTCCATGTCGCGGGATTGTAAAAGGGATGCCAGAAGTATCCGGCGCCGCCGTCATGGCCGGAAATGTAGCGTGCGGCAACCACGAAGAAAATCGCGATCACTACGCCCATGGCCACTGCTAAACCAAAATTCACCCGGGCGGAACTTTTGACGCCCTGGACGTTCAATCCCGTAAAGACCGTCGCAAAAAAGATGGCCCAGGCCCAATATGCAACGTGCGGTGCAAACACGTGCGCCTGCTGGCTGCACCAGATAATGCAAATCATCGGATTCAGCAGGTAATCCATCACCATGCCCCAGCCCGTGATGTATCCCAAGGCTGGGCTGATTTCCTGGCCGACATAAGTAAACGCGGAGCCTGCGCTGGGATAGACCCTCGCCATGCGGCCATAGCTGATGGCTGTAAACAGCATGGCGATCATGGCAATCAGGATGGTAGTGACCGCGTATCCGTGGCTTCGTTCGCTCAACACGCCAAATACAGACATGGGAGCGACGGGCTGGACCACAATCACGCCATAAAGAACCAGGTCCCACAGTGTGAGACTGCGGCGCAGATGAGCAGCGCTGCTAAGGGGAGCGCTGTTTGTATTCTCCATGAACGATCCTCAGGAAGGTTTTTGTATCCCTTCCAATGTAAACGTTCATTGCATCGTTTTATTGCTGAATCTTGGTTTCGGCCACGTTTGGGCTTTTCTCTACCTGGGAGGGCGTGGGCAGTTGGGAGGTATCCCATCCGCCCCCCAGTGAGCCTACCAACCCCACAGCACCCGTCATCTGCTCAATTTGCAGGTTTGCCAGAGTCTGCTGACCGATCAATAGGTTGGTTTGCAACGTAACCACGTTAATGTAGGGGTCAATCCCGGTTTGATACCGCGCCATCTCCAGGTCTAACGCCGACTGATCAGAAGCGACGGCCTGTTGCTGCTGCTGAATTTGTTGCGACAAGATGCGAACTTCTGCCAGGTAATTCTCTACCTGTTCAAACGCGGTCAGCACGGTCTGCCGATAGTTGGCGAGATCGGCGTTGTAGATGGCCACGTACTGATGCACAGTGGCGCGACGCAATCCTCCGTCGTAAATTGTCTCGGATACGGATGGCCCGATCGACCAGAATCGGCTTGGCCAATCAAACAGATGTTTGAACGTGGAGCTTTCCAGGCCCCCGGTTGCGGATAGCGTCAGGTCTGGGTAATAGGCCGCATCGGCGATTCCGATCTCAGCGTTGGCGGATGCCATGGTGCGTTCGGCGGCCGCGATATCTGGCCGGCGCTGCAGTAATTGCGAGGGAACGCCGGTCGGGATGGGCGGCGGCGCAGTAGTCAGAGGTCTGACCGGAATAGTGAAATCGGATGCCTGCTTGCCCACCAGGACAGCGATGGCATGCTCATACTGCGCTCGCAACACCTGAAGATTCGTCGAGTTCGATTGCGCAGTTTGCAGCGTGGCTTGCGCCTGGACCATTGAAATTTTATCGCCGACACCCGTCTCATACTGCGTCTGCGTCAACTGTAGCGCGTCCTTATCGGCCGCCACCGTCTCTGCATACAAATGGATCAGAGCGTCCTGTCCGCGGATTTCAAAATAATATTGGGCAAGGGAAATCTGTTCTGTGAGCCGTTCATTTTCAAGATCGGCAGCGCTCACCTGCGCGGCATATTGATAGCTTCGTACCTCATTCCGCACCTTGCCCCAAATATCTGGCGCCCATGTAATGTCGAGAGGTAGCGAGTAGATACTGGTCTGCTGCCCGGTGTTCACCACATTGCCGGAAACGGTGCCGCCCCCACTCGAGCCGGTCGCTGTATAAGCATTCCTGAGATTTGCGGACGAACGCGTACGCTGCCACGAAGGCCCGGTCGATACCGTGGGGAAATACTGCGATCGCGCCTCGCGTATCAAGGCACGCGCTTCCATCAGATTCTCAAAATACAGTTTGATGTTCTGGTTATTAATGTTGAGTTGCTCTTCCAACGCATTCAATTCAGGCTCGTGGAAGACTTCCCACCAGTTCCCTCGCAGCATGGCATCCTGCGGCTGCGCGACTGTCCAGGTTCCCGAGTCGCCGTTTTGTGAAGCTTGCGCGGTCGGGGTCTCTTTATAGGCTGTGGGCGCCTGTGTTACTGGCGCATGATACTTGGGGCCAACCACGCACCCTGTCATAGCGCAACATACGAAGGCCGCGCCCCAGGCACCCATCCAACTCAAGCTGTGCCGAATCATGGGCGCGCGTAGTCTATCCTCTGCTGGATTCGTTGTGATGACGTTCTTCATAAGATTTCTGCCTTCTCAATCAATCGGCTCAGGATAAAATCCGCGCCGATCTACCGCTGAATTCTGCTTCGTTCTATGTGGTCTCGCCCAGGGGGGCAGCCAAAGTGTTGTGATTCTTTCCCATCACCCGCAGCCGCAAACGATCCATGTAGAGATAAATCACTGGCGTCGTATACAAAGTCAAAGCCTGGCTGACGATCAAACCACCGACAATCGTGATTCCCAGGGGTCGGCGCAATTCCGAACCCGTTCCGGTGCCGAAAGCCAGCGGCAGCGCGCCGAATAATGCAGCCATGGTGGTCATCAGAATAGGACGGAAGCGCAGCATGCACGCTTCGAAGATGGCATCGGCGGTGCTCATGCCCTCGCGCTCCGCTACCAGGGCAAAGTCGATCATCATGATGGCGTTCTTCTTCACGATACCGATCAGCAACACAATCCCGATAATCGAAATTACGTTCAAATCAATCTTGAACAGCATCAGCGCCAGCATCGCGCCAACACTGGCCGACGGCAGCGTCGAGATGATGGTCAATGGATGAACCAGGCTCTCATACAAAACGCCGAGGACGATGTATACGGCCAGCAACGCAGTGATCACCAGGATAGGCTCCGTCTTCAGCGATTGCTGGTACGCCTGCACCGTTCCGGCAAAGAAACCGCGCAGAGTGGAAGGCGTATTCAGGCGCTGCTGCATCTGGTTCACCAGTCGCGTCGCATCGCTCAGAGACATTCCAGGCGCCATGTTGAATGAGACCGTGACAGACGGAAACAATCCCGTGTGATTCACCTGCAGCGGAGTGCTCCCCGCGCGGGCGGTTGCCACCGCGTTCAGCGGTACAGTGCCTTGTGAGTTAGCGGACGGATAAATGTAATTCAGTCCTTCCGGAGATTGCCAGAATTGCGGAGCGGCTTCCAGCACGACGTAATACTGATTCAGCTGGGTGTAAATGATGGAGACCTGGGACTGACCAAACGCGCTATACAGACTTGAGTCCAATGACTGCGAAGTGAGACCCAGCCGCGCTGCAGTCGCTCTGTCATAGGTCAGATATTCTTCGAGGCCGCCATTTTGCTGGTCGGTATTGACATCCTGAAAGCCGGGAATCTTCTTCATATTGGCCAGCAGGATCGGTCCCCACTTGCTCAAATCCTGTACGTTGTCGGACTGGATCGTGTATTGATACAGCGCAGCACTCGATCGCCCGCCGATTCGGAGATCCTGCGCCGCCTGAAGAAAGGCGGATGCCACCGGCAGTCGATTCAGCTTCGGGCGCAAGCGACTGATGATTTGTGCTGCGCTGACTTTACGGACATCCAGAGGCTTTAAGGCGATATAAATAAAACCGCCGTTTCCGGACCCAACATAAGCGTTCACATTGGCAACTGCGGGATCCGCCTTGATCACCCCGACCAGACGTTTGATGGAATCGTTCATCACCGCGAACGAAGCATCCTGCGGGCCCTGGACTCCGCCGACAAGTGCGCCGGTATCCTGCTGAGGGAAAAATCCCTTGGGAATTTTTATAATTACCGCGATGTTCAACGCAATCACCAGGATCAGCACAATCAACGTCAGAAATGGATTGTCTAGGACCCAGGTCAACGAATGGCGATACATCGCCAATATCCCGTCGAAAAATCGCTCGCTTGTCCGATATAAAGTGCCGTGCTTTTCCCTCTTGTGTTCCTTCAGGATGTAGGCGCACATCATGGGGGTAGTGGTCAGCGAAATCACCATCGAGATGATGATGGCTGTTGATAGCGTGACTGCGAATTCACGAAACAGCCGGCCTACAATTCCGCCCATTAGCAGAATGGGAATAAAGACCGCAATCAGCGACATGCTGATGGTGAAAATTGTCGATCCTATCTCTCGCGAACCCTTCAACGCCGCGGCGAATGGCGTCATCCCTTGTTCCAGGTGGCGCGAGATATTCTCCATCACAACAATCGCGTCATCGACTACGAACCCAGTGGAAATCGTGAGCGCCATCAGTGAAAGATTGTCCAGGCTGTAGCCAAACACCCACATCACCGCGAAAGTTCCGATCAACGACACCGGCACAGCAACCGTAGGGATGAGCGTCGAGTGCCAGTTCCGCAGGAACACAAAGACAACCAGGATAACCAGCAGCACAGAGATGATCAGCGTTTGTTCCACGTTACTGACAGAGGCGCGGATGGTTGTGGTCCGATCCAGTACAACCGTTGTCTTGATGCCCTGCGGCAGAACCGACTGCAAAAAAGGAAGTTGATTTTTAATCGATTCGTTGGTCTGGATTATGTTGGCGCCCGGCTGGCGAAAGATAATCACGGTCACCGAGGGAATGCCATTCAAATATCCCGCGTTGCGTATGTCTTGCGCGGCGTCCGTCACCGTCGCAACCTCGGACAGCCGCACCGCCTGGTTGTTGTGGTAGCCAACGATCAAAGGCTTGTATTGGGCGGCCTTCGAGATTTGATCGTTATCCAAGATGTCCGCGGTGACTGAGCCGTCGGAGAGTTGACCCTTTGCCAGATCGGAATTCTGCAAACTCAGGGCGGAGCGGATGTTATTCAAAGTGAGCCCGTAGCTGTTTAATTGCGCCGGGTCGACATCCACACGTACCGCCGGCAGCGAGGCTCCCCCTACCCGGACCTCGCCCACTCCCTGAATCTGGGAGAGCTTTTGCATCATCACCGTCGATGCGTCATCGTACATAGTCTCTTTGTCGTACTTATCCGACGTAAGCCCCAGGATCATGATGGGCGCGTCGGCTGGGTTTGACTTGAACCAGGTGGGATTCGAGGGAAGATTCGCGGGCAGGTACGTGCGGGCCGCGTTGATGGCGGCCTGTACATCCCGGCCTGCTCCATCGATATCGCGGCTCAAGTCAAACTGCAGCACAATCGAGGTGTTACCTAACTGGCTGGACGAGGTCATTTCGGTAATGCCGGCGATGTGCCCGAGCTGACGTTCCAGCGGCGTCGCCACCGAGGATGCCATGATCTGAGCGCTCGCCCCCGGCAGTCCGGCTCGAACAACAATGGTAGGAAAGTCGATCTGCGGCAAGGGAGAAACTGGCAGCACTGTGAATGCGATCGCTCCTGCGATGGCAATCGCGATGGTCAGAAGCGTGGTCGCGACCGGGCGGCGGATGAAGGGCTCAGAGATGTTCATGCCGAACCTGCCTGAGCCTCATTCTCGGCATTTCGCATTTTCCTGGAGTGCGCGAAACGCTGCGCCAAATTGTCGAAGAAAATGTAAATGACCGGGGTTGTATACAGCGTCAAGATCTGGCTCAGCAATAGGCCGCCCACCATGGCAATACCCAGCGGGCGTCGAATCTCCGACCCATAGCCGTGACCAAAAGCTAATGGAATTCCAGCAAGTAGCGCCGCCATAGTGGTCATCATGATGGGGCGGAATCGCAGCAGGCAGGCATCGTAGATGGCGTCGGTCGCGTTTTTCCCATGCTGGCGCTCGCCCTCCAACGCGAAATCGACCATCATGATGCCGTTCTTTTTCACAATCCCAATCAAGAGAATGATACCGATAATCGCGACCACGCTCAGGTTCTGCCGGAACAGGATGAGCGCCAGCAGCGCGCCCACGCCGGCCGACGGCAACGTCGAAAGGATCGTGATGGGATGAATGAAGCTCTCGTACAGCACTCCCAGAACGATGTACACGGCCACCAGCGCTGCCAAAATCAGCAGCGCTTCATTGGACTGAGAACTTTCAAACGCCGCCGCAGTTCCCTGGAACGCTGCTTGCACCGTGGGCGGCATGTTCAGGTTTTTCTGCGCTTTTTCGATGGCGGTAATGGCGCTGCCCAGAGCCTCGTTCGGCGCCAAGTTGAACGAAACCGTAACGGCAGGGAATTGACCCTGGTGATTGATGGAGAGTGCTTCCGTCGTTTTAACAAAATGACTGAACGCGCTCAATGGAACCGCGTTGCTAAGGGTCGTGGTGGTCGCGGTGTTTGGTGAACTTGTTCCAGAAGCGGCGGTATTCTTCGCGGTAATCGCGTTGGTCGGTGGATTCAGAATTCCAGACGACGGTGTGTACAAGACGCTCGTGGTGGTCGCATTTGAACCTGCGGAGGCTGAGGCAGACGAGGCGTAGGAGGACGATGCGCCCGCTCCCGATGCGCCCGAGGAAGCATTCGCCTGGATGTAAATTTTGTTCAGCTTCTCTGGATCCTTCTGGAACTGAGGCTGTGCTTCCATGATCACGTGATACTGATTCAACTGGGTGTACATGGTGTTGATCTGCCGCTGGCCGAAATTGTCGTACAGCGTGTTGTCGATGGTCGCAGGCGCGATCCCCAGTCGCGAAGCGGTCACCCGGTCAATCGCCAGGCTCACCGCCAGACCGCCTGTCTGCTGATCGGTGGCCACGTCTTCCAGTTGTGGCAGCTGATCCAGTTTGGCCACGAAGCGGTTGGTCCAAACATTCAGTTCATCGACGTTTGGATCCTCCAGCGTGTACTGGTATTGCGTGCGGCTCACTCGGTCGTCGACCGTGATGTCCTGCACCGGTTGCATGTACAGCCGAATTCCTTCCACGTTTTGCAGCTTTTGGTTCAGCCGGCGAATCACATCCGAGGCGCTCAGACTGCGATCCGACAGCGGTTTCAGATTGATCGACATGCGGCCGCTGTTCAATGTTGTATTCGTGCCATCGGCGCCGATAAAGGAAGATAGGCTTTCGACAGCTGGATCCTGCAGCACAACCTTCGCCAACTCCTGTTGTCTTTTCGCCATGGCGGAAAACGAAATGGTTTGCGGGGCCTGCGAAATGCCCTGGATCACGCCGGTATCCTGCACCGGAAAAAATCCCTTGGGAATGATGATGTAAAGAAGGATGGTCAGCACCAGGGTTCCCACCGCCACCAGCAACGTCGCTCCCTGATACTCCAGAATGATCTTCAAGGTGCGCCCATAAAACGCGATCATGCGCTCAAACACTCGCTCGGAGGCCTGATAAAAACGTCCCTGCTGCGACTCCGGAGTATGCCGCAGAATGCGGGAGCACATCATCGGTGTCAGCGTTAAAGAAACCGCTGCGGAAATGATGATGGTGACCGCCAGGGTGACCGCGAATTCGCGGAACAATCGCCCGACGATCCCTCCCATGAACAGCAAGGGAATCAGTACAGCAATCAGCGATACGGTTAAAGAAAGAATGGTGAAGCCGATCTGTTCCGCGCCCTCCAGCGCCGCTTGCATGGGCGAATGGCCTTCCTCCAGGTATCGCGAGATGTTCTCAATCATCACGATGGCGTCATCCACCACAAATCCTGTCGAGATAGTGAGCGCCATGAGAGACAGGTTGTCGAGGCTATAGCCCAGCCCATACATTGCCGCAAAGGTACCCACAATCGACAGCGGGACAGCCACGCTGGGAATAATTGTCGCCGACAAATTGCGGAGAAATAAAAAGATGACCAGCACCACCAGGACGATGGTCAGCATCAGCTCAAACTCGACGTCTGAAACAGAGGCTTTAATGCCCGTCGTTAAATCGGTCAGTGTTGCGACATCGATCCCCGCGGGTAGCGTCGCTTTCAGCTGGGGCATCAATTTCGTGATGCTCTTCACGACGCTGATTGTGTTTGCCCCGGGTTGTCGCTGAATGTTTACAATCACCGCCGGAGTCTCATTCATCCACGCGGCTTGCTTGTTGTTCTCAACCCCGTTGACGACGTTCGCCACATCTCTCAGCAGCACCGGCGAATTATTGCGATACGCGATGACAACATCCTGATAGTCGCCGCTGGTCACCAACTGATCATTGGCGTCAATCTGGTAATCCTTCTTGGGTCCGTCGAAGTTGCCCTTAGCCGCATTGACGCTAGCCTGCGTCAGCGCCGTTCGCACTGCTTCAACATCAATTCCGTAGGATTGCAACTGCGCCGGATTCAGCTGAATTCTTACTGCCGGCTTTTGACCGCCGCTGATGCTGACCAGCCCCACTCCGTTCAACTGCGATAGCTTTGGGACCAGTCGCGTATCCACCATGTCTTCCACCTGCGGTAGCGCCATGGTTTTGGAAGACACTGCCAGAGTAAGAACCGGGGCATCCGCAGGATTTGTTTTGTTATAAATTGGCGGCGCCGGCAGGTTCGATGGCAAATAACTTTGCGCTGCGTTAATGGCGGACTGCACCTCTTCTTCGGCGATGTCCATCTCGAGGCTCAGGTTGAACTGCAGGACGATCACGGAAGTCGCGCCGGAGCTGGTCGATGTCATCTGGCTCAGGCCCTGCATCTCGCCAAACTGCCGCTCCAGCGGCGCGGTCACGGTCGTCGCCATTACATCCGGGCTGGCACCGGGATAGAAAGTCACCACCTGGATCGTGGGGTAATCTACCTCAGGCAAAGCGGAAACCGGCAACTGGGTATAGCCGACGATTCCCACCAGCATGATGGCGGCCATCAGTAGCGAGGTCGCTACTGGCCGCAAAATAAAAGGGCGAGATGGGTTCACGGAGCACTGCTCCCGCTCGTGGTGGCCGGAAGCGGCGTCTTTGACTGCACGACTTTCGAATTATCCTGGAGCTTCTGGAAGCTGCTGTCTGCGATGACATCTCCGGGATTGACGCCCGTGACTTCGGTCTCTCCCGAGTCGGAGATGCCAGGTTTCACATTCTGCATATGGGCGGTGCCATTGCGAATGACAAAGACATAGGAGACGTCGCCATTCTGCTGAACGGTCGAACTGGGGACCAGGGTGACATCGCGCAGGGTTTTCACCAGCAATTTAGTATTGACGAAAAGGTTAGGAAATAACACGTCATTCTTATTGAGGAAGAGCGCGCGCAGTTTCACGGTTCCAGTGGTCGTGTCAATCTGATTGTCGAGGGTCTGCAGCTTGCCGGTGGCGATCTTCGACTCGTTGCCGCGGTCATACGCCGTGACTTGGAGCGCTTTTCCATGGCGCATCTGCGCCATCACCTGGCCTACGTTGTCCTCCGCGATGGTGAAGACAACCGTAATCGGGTCAATCTGGGTAATCACCACCAAGGGATTGGTGCTGTTTGCCTGCACCACATTTCCCGGATCGACCAGACGCAACCCCACCCGGCCCGAGATCGGCGCGGTCAAATGGCAGAAGGCAACCTGTACTTCGTCATACTGCACCACTCCCTGGTCGACCTTGACGGTACCTTCGTCCTGCAGCACCAGCTTCTGCTGGTCTTCAAGCGTTTGCCGAGCGATTGCATTGCGCGCCCAGGCGGCCTGGTACCTCGCCAGGTCCATATTCGCCTGCGCCAGCAGATTTGTATCTCGTTGCAGCGCTCCCTGGGCCTGCAGCAATTGGGCTCGAAATGGGCGTGAATCAATGTCAATCAGCGGTTCGCCGCGATGTATCATCTGGCCTTCGCGGTAATGCACCTCGGCAACCAACCCGGTCACCTGGCTGGTGATCGAATCGGTATAAACAGGGGTGACGGTTCCAATCGCGTTCAAGTAGACGCCAATATCCCCCTTTTTGGCGGTCGCGGTAGTCACCGTGACAGGACCCGTCATTGCCCCTCGACCAGAGGGCGCTTTCGCGGCTTGCTGATGGCGCAGAATTGCCCAGAAAAGAACGCCAAACACCAGCAAGATCAAGACCCAGATCAAAATACGAACTGTGTGCGAGCGGTGCGGTTCGGGCCGCGCAGGAGGCAATTGGTGGTCCGGCGTAACGCGCGAAGACGAACCTTCTTGTGCCAAGTCGTCCTTTTCCATTTCTATAATGTTCGCTTTCCAGCGCAATTTTTATATTCGCGACACGAGTGTACAGGCAGCGCAGCTCCAAGTGTACGAGACGGTTTTGCGGCGATGGATGAATAGACGGAACGGACGCCAAATAAGATTCAGCCTGCTCAACCAGGGGGAAAGGAAGATCGAGCACGGTTGAGATGCGCAGAGAGTCGTCCGCGATGGATCAGGAAGGGGAAAGATCACGAATCTGCAGCAGAAATATTGGGAAACTAAGCAGAGTAATAGCTTTCCAGGGCCGCGAGGCTCGATTCGCAAGCCCTGGGATTTCTTCGGTAGACCTAGGCAGCCGCTTGAACGTTGACCCGATCCGAGATCTGAGTCAGGAGCTTGTCGGCATTCGCTTCTTCCTTTTCGATCGACAGCAACACTCTGGAATCGTCCGTCAGGCCAAGCAGATCGGCCCAGCGGCGCAGGGTCCCGTAGACCGCGATTTCGTGGTGTTCCACTTGTTGGGCGGCACCGATCAGGGCCACGTTACGGAGGGAAGGATCAGTGACATCTTTGATGGTGTCAGAGGCTTCTGTGGTGAGTCCATCAATCACCTTGCAGGTTTCGGTTTCGCTCTTGCCGGCGTTTTTCTCCAGCAATTGCTGTACCTTTGCCACGTGGCCTCGGGTCTCTTCCAAGTGAGTGCGGAATGCCGAGGACAGCTCGGAGTCCGTGGACTTTTCGATCAAGTCAGGCAACGCCTTCGTAATTTTCTGCTCCATGTCCAGTGCCTTCTTCAAGTTGCTGATGTAAAGGCTGCGGAGATCTTCTATATTCGCTGACATCAATTTCATACGTGTTCCTTTCGAAGTTCATGTGGCTGGGGATTGTGTTTCAGGATGTACTTCTAGATGACGCGGAGCACCCGCGCCCTCTGCCATTTCCTTGTCCTTGATATAGTTGGATGCCCTGCGATCTGCGGTGTTTTCCCGGTTCGCGGATTCGATGTTCAGCAGACGCAACAATTGTGTAGATTGCCTCTTTCGCGCCGTAGCGGCAGATCTAACGCAACACACCGACGCTCAAAAAGTATCGAAATCCTTTGGCGCCTCGCTATACTAAAGGTTCAGTAGCGATTGCCTATGGCCACACATCTGGATGAAATTCTGGCGGTTACGCGACGCGATCTCGAGCGACGCAGGCAGTCCGCAAATTTGCCTGAACTGGAACGGCTTGCAGCGGCCTACTCTCCCAGGGGATTTGCCGTATCTTTGCGTCGTCGCCCGACCGAGCCACCCGCCATTATCGCTGAGCTGAAAAAGGCATCCCCATCCAAAGGACTCATTCGCACGGATTTTCACGTTGCATCTCTGGCCAGCGGTCTCGCAAATGCGGGAGCGGCAGCGCTTTCAGTCCTGACGGAAGAGCATTTTTTTCAAGGTAGCCTGGCAAACCTGGAAGAGGCTTCACGGACCGTGACCATTCCATGCCTGCGCAAAGACTTCATCGTGGATGAATTTCAGATTCTGGAGGCGCGCGCCTTCAAAGCCGATGCGATTCTGCTGATTGCAGCCGGACTGGATGATTCTGCGCTGAAGCAGCTGACCAAGGCTGCTCACGCCCAGCGGCTCGACGTCTTATGTGAGGTCCACAATGCTGAGGAACTGGCGCGCGTCCTCGATCTTGGCTGCGATGCCATAGGAGTGAATAACCGCAACCTGCATACATTTGAAGTGCGGCTGGACACCTCCATCGAACTCGCCGCCCGCTTGCCTGCAGGAACTATCTCGGTCGCTGAAAGCGGGATTCACACCGGTGCCGATATCGCGCGTTTAAGAGCCGCTGGCTTCAATGCATTTTTGGTGGGCGAATCGCTGATGCGGCAGCCCAATCCGGATCAGGCTTTGATGCGTCTGCTGTCGGTTCCGGTCCCGCCTGTCGAGGTTTCCGCGTAAGGCGGCCCCTATGTGGATAAAAATCTGTGGGATCACATCACTGGAAGATGCGAAGGCTGCGGTTGATGCGGAGGCAGACGCAGTCGGCTTCGTCTTCGCTGCCAGCCCGCGCCGGGTTTCCGCAGAGACTGTCCGCGAAATCACCCGTGCGCTCCCGTTCAACTTTGAGAAAATCGGGATTTTCGTCGATTCGTCGATGGACGAAATTGTCGCCACTTTCGAGATCGCTGGACTAACCGGAGTGCAGTTGCATGGGGAATATTCGCCCGACCACCTTTCGGAGTTGCGGGCGCGGATGAAGCAAAAATTTCTGCCCGTACGCGTGATCTACGTCGTGCCTTACGACAAAGACTCCACCGGTTTTGCGCGCCGTCTGCAATCGCTCGCCGCGATGCCGGATAGCCATGACGGCCCGAGCGCCGTACTCGTCGATACCCGTGTCGGCGATAAGGTTGGAGGGACGGGGATTCCGTTTGACTGGGGCGCAGCGCGGACCTCCTTCCGTCAGCACGCCGCAAATCTTCGCTTGATCGCTGCTGGCGGCCTGCACCCGGAAAATGTGCGCCAGGCCATCCACATGATGCAGCCGTGGGGAGTGGATGTTTCCAGTGGTGTTGAAAGCGCTCCAGGCCGAAAAGATCACCAGCGAGTGAAGCAGTTTATCCGTGTCTCGCGTGCAGCTGCTCTCGAATTTGCGGAAGCGACACAACGATAGAAGGATGGAATGGCAGAACAAAATCGAACAATAGACGAAACGCCTCGCGCGCATGATACTCCGGGACGCTTCGACGCCTACGGCGGCCGATACGTGCCGGAAACGCTGATGGCGGCTTTGCAGGAACTCGAAGTTGCATACACCGATGCGCAGCGTGATCCAGCGTTTGCCAGCGAACTCGCCTACCTGCTGCATCACTATGCAGGCCGGCCGACTCCGCTCTACTATGCTTCGCGGCTGACGGACTCCCTGGGGGGAGCCAAAATTTATCTTAAGCGCGAGGACCTGCTGCACACCGGCGCACACAAGATCAACAATTGCCTCGGCCAGGGTCTGCTCGCGCGGCGTATGGGCAAGCGCCGCATCATCGCAGAAACCGGTGCGGGTCAGCACGGAGTCGCGACTGCGACGGTATGTGCGCTGTTCGGCATGGAATGCATCGTCTATATGGGTCAGGAGGACATGCGTCGCCAGGAGCTGAACGTCTATCGCATGCGCCTGCTGGGGGCCGAGGTGCGCAGCGTGAACGCCGGTTCCGCCACGCTCAAAGACGCCATTAATGAAGCCATGCGCGACTGGGTCGTGAATGTGCGCACCACGCATTATCTGCTCGGCAGCGTGCTCGGCGCCCATCCCTATCCCACCATGGTGCGCGATTTTCAGCGAGTCATCAGCGTTGAAGCGCGTCGCCAGATTCTCGAAGCCGAAGGCCGGTTGCCCAATGCGGTGCTGGCCTGTGTCGGCGGCGGCTCCAATGCCATTGGCGCATTCTACGAATTCATTCCTGATAAAAACGTGCGACTGATCGGCGTCGAAGCCGGCGGTCGTGGTCCCGAACTCGGCGAACATGCGGCCCGGTTCCAGGGCGGCGTTCCCGGGGTGCTGCAGGGAACCTTCTCCTATGTGCTGCAAGATGCAGCAGGCCAGATTTCAAACACCCATTCTGTTTCAGCGGGTCTCGATTACGCGTCGGTCGGCCCGGAACATGCCGCGCTACACGATTCCGGTCGCGCCGAATATGTCTCCGCGTCGGACGAATCCGCGCTGCAGGCCACGGTGAAGCTTGCCCGGATGGAAGGAATTCTGCCTGCGCTGGAGAGCGCTCACGCCGTCGCCGAGGCGATCCGGATTGCGCCTTCCATGAGCCGCAACGAAATTCTGCTGATCAATGTTTCAGGTCGAGGCGACAAGGATATGGGTATCCTGGCGCGCGAACTGATGTTGCAGGGAGCGTGATCGATGGCCATCCAATTTCATAACCAACCCGGCCTCGTTATCTATCTCACCATCGGCGACCCTGATCTCGAGACCAGCAAAAAGATTGCCCTGGCCGCCATCGATGCCGGAGCTGACGTGCTGGAACTGGGTGTCCCCTTCAGCGATCCGCTGGCCGACGGCCCTGTGATCCAGCGTGCCAGTGAGCGCGCGGTCCGCAACGGAACCCGCATGGAAGATGTTTTGGCCCTGGCTGCCTCGCTTCGCAAGCAGCGACCCACCGTGGGATTGGTCATCTTCTCCTACCTCAATCCGATTCTGCGAATGGGCATGGAGCCATTTGCAGCCGCAGCAGAAAAATCTGGGGTGGACGCTGTCCTTGTGACAGACTTAATCGCCGAAGAGTCGGAAGAGTATCGCGCCGCCCTGAAAAAACATCATCTGCAGCCGATCTTTCTCGCCGCGCCTACCAGTCCAGATGCCCGCCTGGCTCGTATCGCCGAACTCTCCGAAGGATTTATCTATGCCATCTCTCGCGTCGGCATCACCGGAACGCAACAGCAGGTTGCCGGAGATGCCCGCGGGCTGGTCACGCGTTTGCGTCGTTACACAAAATTGCCCATCGCTTTGGGCTTCGGAATTTCAAGTGCGTCGCACGTGGCCGTGGTTGCCGAATATGCAGATGCGGCCGTTGTGGGCAGTGCGATCGTGGCCCTCATCGAGCAGTCCGGTCCCGATAAAGCGCCCGCAGCCGTAGGGAAATTTATCGCCGGATTGCGGGCGCCGATTCCCACGGAAAGCTCAGTTTCCTGAAAAATTGTCCGCAGTCAATTAGGATGGACTTCATTATCTTTTTTCAGGCAGCCAACTTCACCGAGCCTTTGCAAGCTACTCCGTGAATCTGTCTTGAGGGTGCTACATGGATATTGCAGATTGGCGTCAGAAGATCGATGAGCTCGACCGCCAGATCGTCAAATTGATCAGCGAACGTGCTTCCGCGGCGCAAGCCATCGGTCGTTTGAAGCGCGCAACCGACTTACCGATTTATGAACCGACACGGGAAATGACGATTTTCGAAAACGTGCGCAAAAACAATCCCGGGCCCGCTGCCGGATATGGAGCTGACTCATATCTACGAGCGCATCATCGATGTAATGCGGACCTTGCAAAAGGATGAATTGGCAGCGGCGTTGGCGGACGATCCGCTGGAAGGCAGCAAAGTAGAAAATATGACGAAACGAGAACTGAAATGATTGTCGCTATGTTGCATACCGCCACCGAGGAAGAAATCCAGCATGTGCTGGCCCGGATGGTCGAAATCGGCTTCAATGTTCATCGCACTACCGGTACGCAGCAAACCGTTCTGGCAGGTGTAGGCCAGCCGGCCAGCTTCGATGTGCAGGATTTTCAGGTGATGGCCGGGGTCGCCGAAGCGCACCGCATCACCTCGCCGTATAAACTCGCCGGGCGAGGGTTCCGACCTTCGGGCACGGTCATTCGCTTTCCCAACGGAGTCACTGTAGGCGGCGAAGAGGTCATGGTGATGGCCGGTCCCTGCTCCGTTGAATCGCGCGAGCAGATGTTCGCCATCGCGCGCCAAGTCGGTGATGCCGGTGCAAAATTCCTCCGTGGCGGAGCGTTCAAGCCGCGTAGCTCGCCCTACTCTTTTCAAGGCATGGGCCTCGATGGTCTGCGGCTGTTGCGCGAGGTGGGCGATTCCACCGGGCTGCTGATTGTCAGCGAGGTCATGGAGATTTCTCAAATTGAATTGATGTTGCCGTATGTCGACGTGCTGCAGGTCGGCGCCCGCAATATGCAGAACTTCAATCTGTTGCGCGAACTTGGCCTGGTCCGCAAGCCCGTTCTGCTGAAGCGCGGCATCGCCGCCACGATCGAAGAACTGCTGCTCTCCGCTGAATATATTTTGTCGGGCGGAAATTACGATGTGATGCTTTGCGAGCGCGGCATTCGCACCTTTGAAACCTACACTCGCAACACCATGGATATTTCTGCGCTTCCGGTGCTGAAGCATTTGTCCCATCTGCCGGTGCTGGGCGATCCCTCCCACGGTACCGGTCGCCGAGATATGGTTCCGGCCATGGCGCGCGCCTCCGTTGCCGCCGGCTGCGATGGTCTTCTGATGGAGGTGCATCCCAATCCGGACAAGGCCGTTTCTGACGGCGCGCAATCGCTGTTTCCGCAGCAGTTTGAAAAATTGATGGACGAGTTGCGCATCATCGCCACCGCGGTTGGGCGCAACATCGGCCCACGCGCTCACGAAGCTGCGCTGCACGCAGAAGTGTAAACAACCCGTGGCCGAATCCATCCAGAGCATCACTATCCTCGGCACCGGCCTCATCGGTTCGTCCGTCGGTCTGGCTCTTCGCGCCAATGGATTTGCCGGCAGCATTCTTGGATGGGATCGCTCCACAGAAGAAGCCGAGACCGCCCGCCACAAGGGCGCCATCGATTCAGTGGCCACCGATCCGCTGGCTGCCGCACGCGGAACGGATTGCGTGCTGCTGGCCACCCCAGTCTTCGGCATCCTGGAATGGATTGAAAAGCTGGCGCCCGTCCTTCGTTACGACCAACTGCTCACGGATGTCGGCAGCACCAAGCGAAAAATCTGCGCGCTTGCGGAAGAGGCATTTTCCTCTTCAAGCGCTGCCTATTTTCTTCCCGGTCACCCCATGGCAGGCAAAGAAGTTTTCGGAGCCGCCAACGCCGACGCGAATCTGTTTCAGGGAGCCGTCTGGCTGTTCACCTCTCCTGCAAAAGAGAACGAATCGCGCGAGAATCTCACTCCAGGCCAGCAGCGCGCCGAGAAGTGGCGTCATTGGGTAGCTCGCATGGGCTGCCGTATGCTGGATCTCGATCCTATCCGCCACGATGAAATCTGCGCCTGGGCCAGTCATCTGCCTCAAATGCTGGGAACCGCACTGGCTGCGCTCCTCGAAGATACCTTCCCCGAAGACTCCGAAAGAAAAGGGAAGCTCGACAGCCCTTCGGCGCAGTTGCGTGCCATTGGAGGCCGCGCTATGCATGAGATGACGCGCCTCGGTGGCAGCCCATATTCCATGTGGCGGGATATCGCCCAGACTAACGACGAGGCGATTGCTGCCGCGCTGCTGGCTCTCGAACAGCGACTCGCCTCCATCCGAGAAAATCTCAAGCAGCCCGAGTTGCGCGAAGAATTCCTCCGCGCCAACCAGTTCCGCTCCCGGTTCTAGCACCGCCGGGCATGCTTCGGTTGCGACCGCCGATTGCATAATTCACAGCCCTTCGCGTACAACGGCATCATGGATGTTTTGACTGCAGCCGAAATGCGTGAGTGCGATGAACGCACAGTCGAGCGCGAAGGCATTTCCTGGCAGGCCCTGATGGAGGCCGCGGGGTTCCGCGTTGCCGTGTTTGTGGCGCGCGAATTTCCCACTCAGAAACACATCCTGGTGCTGTGCGGAAAAGGCAACAACGGCGGTGATGGCCTCGTAGCCGCGCGTCATCTCGACGCCGCGGGAAGGCAGGTTCGCATTGTTCTGCTCGCCAAGCCGGAAGATCTGCAGGCGGAGGCGCGAGGCGCGTACCAGAAGCTGCCACGCCAGTTGATGCAAAGCCTGGTCACGATCACCGCCGAAGAGGATCTCTCCCATGCTATGTTCGAAAACTGCTCGAACGATGCGGAGCTACTGATTGACGCCATCCTCGGCACTGGATTTTATCCGCCTTTGCGTGGAATTGCTGCAGCACTGAAGACGAAGCTGGCCGATCATCCTGCTCCGATCGTTTCAGTCGATCTTCCTACCGGATGGGATGCGGACTCGACTGCAATGTCTGCGTCCGATGCCTTTCGATCCGACGCCGTCATCACCTTTACCGCGCCCAAGCTGGCGCACGTTTTCGGAGCGTTAACGCGCGGCCCCGTGGCCGTCGCACAGATTGGCTCGCCTGCGGATCTTGCCGTGTCGGGCACCGACCTGCACTGGTCTGGAGCATCGAAAAATATCATCGAGCAGCCACGCGCCCTCGACTCCAACAAAGGTCGCTTCGGTCACGTGCTGGTCATTGGCGGCTCGCCCGGCAAAGGTGGCGCAGCGGCCATGGCATCACTGGCTGCAATGCGTGCCGGCGCCGGTCTCACCACGGCAGCCGTGCCTCGTGGCATCGCGTCCATCGTTGCCGGCTTTGCTCCGGAGCTGATGACATTTCTATTAGACGACGCCTCCAGCGGTGAAATTTCGATCAACAATCTCGACCCGGCGAAGATGGAAAAGATGCTGAAGGGAATGTCGACACTCGCCATCGGTCCTGGCTTGGGCCGCGAGCCGGAGACGGTCGAGTTTATTCGCGAATTGGTGCTTCATTCCACAGTCCCAACGGTTCTCGATGCAGACGGTCTCAACGCTTTTGAAGGTCGCACCCATTTGCTTGACGGATCGAAGCGCCCCTTGATACTTACGCCGCATCCCGGCGAAATGGCGCGCCTGCTTGGATGCACCACCATCGCCGAGGTTGAACGCGATCGCATCGACATCGCGCGCAGCTTCGCGACCAAACATCACGTGATCCTGGTGCTGAAAGGCTGGCGCACGTTGGTGGCCCATCCCGATGGCAGCCTCGCCGTCAACACCAGTGGCAATCCCGCCATGGCCAAAGGCGGCAGCGGTGATATCCTCACCGGCATGGTCGCTGCCCTGGTCGCGCAATTTCCGAAAAGCATCCAACAAGCCGTGGAGTGTGCTGTGTGGCTGCATGGGGCTTCGGCAGACCTGTTCGTGCGCGAACGAGATGAACACACCATGCTGGCGACGGAGATGTTGCAGCATCTCTCGCGGGCCATTCAAACTCCCGTCGATCGCGACAATTTCACGTGGATTCAGGAGGGATAGCGGTGAGCGAGCTCAAGTCTGGAAGCGAAAATGTTCGCGTTTTCACGACTCACTCCGCCGAGGAGACGATTGCGGTCGGACGCGAGCTGGCCAAGTTTCTCGACCCGCCCAAAGTGATGCTGTTGCGTGGTGATCTAGGCGCTGGCAAAACCACGCTGGTGAAGGGAATTGCCGCCGCCATGGGAGCAGCAGAGCCGGAAGAAGTCACCAGTCCCACATTCACCTTGATCCATGAATATGCGGGTCGCAGCGTGGAACACGCCAAGCTAGGCGAGTCCATTTTGCTCTATCATCTGGATTTGTATCGAATTGAGAACCAGCGCCAGTTGGATACGCTCGGCATCGAGGAATTGATGACGCCGCAAGGCGTGCTGCTGATTGAGTGGGGAGAAAAATTCCCCTCCGTCACCGCGCGGCGCGACGGAGAGATTGCCATTGAAACTCTTCACGGCGACGAACGCCGCATCACCCTCTCATTACGCGCATCGAAAAGCGCTGCTTAGAATCCCATGATGCTGTAGCCGCTGTCGACGTGGATGACTTCGCCTGTGATCCCGGAAGCCAGGTCTGAGGCCAGAAATACGGCAGTGCCGCCGACTTCCGATTGCTCCGTGTTGCGATGCAACGGGGCGCGGTCCGCATGATACTTCAGCATGTCGCCAAGGTTGCCAATGCCGCGCGCAGCCAGGGTTTTGATCGGGCCGGCGGAAATTGCATTCACGCGAATATTCAGCTTGCCCAGGTCGCCGGCAAGGTAGCGAACCGTGGCTTCCAGAGCCGCCTTCGCCACGCCCATCACCTTATAGTGCGGCACCACTTTTTCTGCGCCATAGTAGGTCATTGTCATAATGCTGCCACCCTCTGTCATCAGCGGTGCAGCCGCGCGCGATAAGGCGATCAGGGAATAGACGCTGACATCATGCGCGATGCGAAACCCTTCTCGCGTGGTCTGAAGAAAGTCATTCTTCAAGTCATCCGCAGGCGCAAAGGCCACGGAGTGGACCAGGATGTGCAGCTTGCCATGGCGCTGCTTCATGCCTTCAAACACAGTCGCAATTTCGGCATCGTTCGACACGTCGCACTGCACGGCTTCAGCGCCGGGCAGCTCAGCCAACAGCCCCTCGGCTTCCTGCCTCATGCGCTCATTTTGATAGCCGATGATCAGCTTGCATCCAGACTCGTGCAGCTTCTGTGCGATGGCCCAAGCGATCGAGCGTTTGTTCGCCAGACCGAAAACCACCGCGATGCGACCGTTCAATTGCAGCATGCTTCCTCCGTGATTGCTTGTTGGGTCGCCGAAGCGACTGCCTTACGCAGAATATCAGTCTCCCGGAATTCAACCGCCGAGATCGATCAGTTCTACCTTCTCAATCGGCCTGCCAAGGAATCGACTGCCCAGCGTACGAAATTTCTCGACGGAATCTGTTGCAAAAAAGTGGCAGACGGGAAGAGTCGCGTCGGACTTAGCTCCAGCGCTCCCCGTGGACGGCTTCAAACGGTGTAGCTCGCCACGCACGCGCTGGGCGGTGCTCTCCGCCGAATCAAGAATCGTTACATCGTGCGGCAACGCCTGCTGCAACTGCGCCCTCAGCAGCGGATAATGCGTACAACCCAGCAGCACTGTGTCGAGCGCCATGCCAGCCGCTTTCGCTTCGGTCTGTGCCTGCTCCAGGTAAATCCGCAGCACTTCGCGCGTTACAGGCGAGTCGATCCATCCTTCTTCGATCAGCGGCACCAGCAAGGGGCACGCTTTTTCAATATTGCGCAGGCCATGCGAGGCACAGGCCCGCGCATAGGCGTGGCTATCGACTGTAGCCTGGGTAGCCAGTACCAATACGTCACGAGATTTGCTGACGGACGCAGCACTATCCGCGCCGGTCTCAATGACCCCTAGCACCGGGACTTTCGCGGCTGATCTGATCGCATCGAGCGCCAACGCGCTGGCGGTATTGCAGGCAATTACCAAATAATCTGCCCCGTAGGATTCCAGCAACTGAGCACTTTCCACCGCGTAGCGAGCGACCGTCGCCTGCGATTTTGATCCGTATGGCAATCGCGCCGTATCGCCAAGGTAGAAAAACTCAGCGTACGGAATTTGCGGCAGCAGAGCGCGCAAAACCGTCAATCCGCCGAATCCAGAGTCGAAGACACCAATGCGAACCTTGTCTGACCCCGTCATCGCGCGTTCTCCGCCGGTTGTTTCGCCGTCGACCCCGCACCTTGCATTTCGGCGGCATCCGAGCCGGTCGCTCCCGAAACGTCAGTAGTGGCCGGCACATCGTTCGCGGTCAGATACGTCCGACTCAAGTCCGCATGACCGGCCAGCGTTTCTCTCTCGTGTCCATCCACCAAAAATCTAACCTGTGCGATCTGCCGAAAATTTGCATGCAGCGTTCCCAGGATGGAAAGCAGCGTCAGGTTCTCCACCAGGATGCCCGACGGATGATGATCGGCAAAGCTTCCACTCAGGTTGATGACAGCCATCTGTTGCGGATGGGCTGCATTCGACTCCGGTACCGGCAACAGAAACACGTCGTCGACAGCTACAACTGGCGCCAGCGGATGCGGAGAGTCAGCCTTCGCATACTCCGCGAACAGGTCGTTCAGCAGCGTTCGCGCACGGGTAGTGATCTCAGCCGGCAAGGCTAGCTTTTGCTCCACGGGAGCCAGCGACCCGTCCTCATCATTGGCGAATAACAATGTCACTGGCATCGGCGCCGCCTCTACGGGTACCGGCATCGGAGCAGAATCTGGGATCGCCGCCAGCCGATCCTGCGCCCGCGCACGTAGGCGAATCAAGTAAGCCGCCATCAGCACAGAGCTGATCAGGAGCACCCACAAGATTACTTTCTGATAGCGCGAGATCAAGGCTGCTGCCTCCAATCACTGCGCCATGCGACCAGCGCGGCATCCAGGGCGTCGACCACTTTTTGCTGATACCCGGGGTCACTCACTGGCGTTTTTGCATCCAGCGGAGCGACCTCGATGTCGATCGCGGGACAGGCCATGCTGTCCAGCGGCAAGATCGAAGTTCGCGCGATCAGGACCGGAAGGTGCTGCTGCGTCAAGGCTGCATCTACGTCCGACTCCAGGCGTAAGCTCGAAGTTTCGTAGGCAGCCTGGGCGGATTGCCAGGGGAGGAACGCGCGTCGCGGATTTGATTCCGTCTCCGGCGGCAGGGAAGAAGTAAACAAGTGCACGCCATTTCCCGTCGAGGTCGCATGCAGCGAAATGCAGGCGGATGCGTGGGAGTGATTGGCGGTCGTGGCGCGCGCATCGCTGTCCAACGTCACATCCGCAGTTCGTGTCAAAATTGTGCGGATCCCGCGTCCAATCAGAGCTGTCCGCAACTGCGTAGCAAGCGTTAAGGTATACGTTTTTTCTGGAGTGGCAGGGTCAAGCCTGGCCCCTGTATCCGCGCCCCCGTGGGCCGGGTCCAGCAGCACCAGAAAACGCAATTCCGTCGGCCGCGGCTGTGTCGCTGCCGGAATGTTGGCCTGCGCCGGCGTGGGTTGAGTGACAGCTGGCGCTTGCGACGTTGCCGAAGGTCGGATTGCAGCAGGCTGCGTATTGGTCTGCTGCGCGTTTGCTGTCCACATCCAGTAGAGAACACAAATCCCGATCAGCAGCCAACTCGATGGGGTCGCCCATCGATGATCGCGTGCGGTCATCACTTCCAGCGCCTGCCGTTTTGGTGTCGTCTTCTCTCGCCTGCTAATCCAACGCATAGATGGTCAGACCGCTCAACAGTTTTGGATAAAAGTCGGTCGACTTCTGCGGCATCACATCGCCTGCGAATGCCACTTCCCGCAGCTGATCCAGCGTCACGGGATTCATCAGGAATGCAACGTCGGCATCTCCCGCGCGTACTTGCTGCATGGCATCGCTGGCCTCGCGCACATAGCGTAGATTTGTCTGGTCCAGCACCGCCTGCGCAGAGATTCCCAGCACATCCTCCAACACGATGGAGTGCAATTGCACTACGTCCAGGCGTCGCTGCCGTTCCGGCTGTTCGCTCAAGCGCGCTTCAATCGCCGCCTTCTTTGCCGTCAGCAGATGGTTGCCGGTACGAGTCACTGCCACAAAGCTGGTGCCGATCTTACCCGCCTCCGCCAATTCGCTCAGAACTTCGGGTACATCCAGAGTGGGCGACAGCGGACGAACTTCGAAATACTCCGCAGCCCGCTTCAGAAACTTCTCCGCTTCGAAATTCTTCAGTTCGTGGACCACTCGGTGCGTGGGCAAAATCGTCAGCCCTTTCGCGTCCATGTTCACGAATGTCATCATGGCAGCGGCCTCCGGGTACGGCGGCTGCGGAAGATTTCCCGCGGGACGCTCCGTCCGAGCGCCGGCTGCCTGGGATGCATGTTCACGGCTGTAATTCAGCGCAGTTTCATATCGATGGTGGCCATCGGCAATGATCAGCTTTTTGTTTTGCATGGCGCTCAACAGCAGGTTGATCTTGCTTGGTTCCGATACCTTCCAAACGCGATGCAGCACGCCGTACTCATCCGTGACTTCAATATCCGGTGTCGGCGGATTGGCAAACAGCAGCTGCTCCGCCGTCAATCCCGGGTCCGAGTAGAGCATGAAAATCTGACCAAAATGCGCCCGCGTCGCCCGCAACAGATTCAACCGGTCCGACTTCGGCTTGGCCAGCGTTCGCTCATGCCGGAAAACGATTCCCTGGCTGTAGTCGACCAGCTCGCCCAGCGCGATAAAACCTCGCCGCTCCGCCAGCGTTCCCGGCGCGCCAGGAACTTCATACCGCTGGCTGTAGGCGTAAATTGCCGACTCATTGTCCTGGGTCAGCACGCCTTCCTTTCGCCACTCCGACAGGTTTTCAGCCGCGCGTGTATACACATTGTTTTCTTCGGAATCGAACAATTCCGGCAGCCCAAGAATGACGCGCACCAGGTTGTACGGGCTGCGCTGGTAATACGACTGCTGCATGGCCGGTGAAATTTTGTCGTACGGCTGTGTCACCACGTCTTCGGCGTGGACAAGTCCAGGATTGTAGCGAAAGGCGCGAAAAGGATAGATGCGAGCCATGGTAAGGTCGAACTCCTGTCAATTCAGGCGCAACTCGCGACGGCGAGTGAATGATATGCGACTCTGTTATTCCCGATTCTATCGCAGCGGGTGACTCCCACTCTGTCGGACCGGCTGCCGAACACATGAAAAGAAAGATGGTTCTGGGCTACCGCTCGCTTGCCGACGGAACACAGACGTAAGACTATGGTGAAGGAAGGCTTGCGAGTGCAACCAATCGGGGTGTCGCGAAATTTTCTCGGCCCGCATCGTATGGTTTCATTAGCCAGCTGTGGCAGCTTTAGCCCAGGGGATAGTATGCCGGTGCGCAGTGCCAACCCGTTCCACTTTGCACTGCTGCTTGCCCTCGGCGTCTGGCTGGCGTTTGGCGTCTGCCTGACAAGCGCTCAGCAGGCCGCGACTGGCTCCGCGCAAAACACTCCCGCGCCGGCAGCCACTTCGCGAACTCCTGTGGTGAACGGGCAGAGTCATCCCTTCACTTTTAAAACTTCTGTCACTGAAGTGGTCCTTTACGCGACTGTTGTCGACAGCCACGATCACCTGGTCACCAGCCTGCAGAAACAAGACTTCACCGTCTACGAAAATAATGTGCAGCAGACCATTTCATCCTTCGGCCAGGAAGACGTTCCCGTATCGATGGCCATCCTGGTCGACAACTCTGGTTCCATGGCGCAGAAGCGTTCAGCGGTCAATCGTGCCGCCATTGACCTGATTCAAGCCTCCAATCCGCAGGACGAGGCCTTTATCGTGAACTTCTCCGACGAGGCGTTTCTCGATCAGGATTTCACCTCGAACATCGATCTGCTGCGCAAAGGCATGTCCCACATTGATTCCCAGGGTGGTACCGCGCTTTACGACGCGGTGATTGCCGCGGCCGATCACCTGTCGAAGCAGGCGAAACATCCCAAACAGGTCATCCTCATCATTACGGATGGAGAAGATAACAGCTCCAGCGCAACCCTTGCGGAAACCGTGCGCCGCATTCAGGACCTGAATGGCCCCATCGTCTACTCGATTGGCTTGCTCTACGATGAGTCGGATCGTGGCCAGAGCCGTCGCGCTCGCAAGGCCCTGCAATCCCTCAGCGACGAGACCGGCGGCATTGCTTTCTTTCCCAAGTCGCTCGACCAGGTCGATACCATCGCGGCGGAAGTGGCACAGGATATTCGACATCAATATGTTTTGGGATATCATCCGACTCAGCCCATCAGCCAGGGCGGCTACCGCGCCATCCGCGTCGAAGCCAAAGCCAAAGGAGTTGGCAAGCTTTCGGTCCGCACCCGCGCCGGCTACTTCGCCAATCCCCATCCCCAGCCCGCCTCTGCTCCGTCCGCCCCCGCCCAACGCTGAATCGCTACCCATCCGCGCCCAGCTATTTGCACATCAGCGAATATGGCTCACCTCAACTGCAGGGGACACCAGGTGTTGCAGGTATCTTGTAGACGATGCTGAAGCAACCCCGCTCATTGAACGCTTCCGATCACCTTTAGCATCGGTGAGGGTTGCCCAATGATCTAAAACGTAGGAGGTACCCAAGATGAGAGTCCTTGTTGCTGGGGCGAGCGGAGCCATCGGACGACGGCTTGTTTCTAAACTTGTAGATGCGGGTCACATAGTTGCTGGAATGACGCATACACCGAGTAAGGCAGGTCAAGTCCGCGCCATGGGGGCCGATCCGGTGATTGTCGACGCGCTGGACCCCGCAGCGGTGACGGCTGCAGTTCGAGATCTCCGACCCGATGTGATCGTGAATGAGCTCACCGCGATTCCTGCCAGACTAAATATTCGAAAATACGATCAAGAATTTGCGCTGACCAATCGATTGCGCACGGAAGGAACGGACAACCTCATCGCCGCCGCTGTCGAGATGGGTGTCCGGCGATTCATTTCTCAGAGCTTCGCGCCCCTGGTATACGCCCGACAGGGTTCTGCTGTGAAGACGGAAGATGATCCCATGGATTCGAACCCGCCGCCTGCGCTGCGAAAAACTCTGAACGCGATCCAGCACTTGGAAGCCGCAACGCTTGGAATTCCAGGGATTCCGGGGATTGTCCTCAGGTATGGTGCTTTCTACGGCCCCGGCACGTCGTTCGGCGAGGGGGGCTTCGGCCTGGAAGATCTGCGTCGACGCAAAATCCCCGTTGTTGGAAACGGAACGGCGATCTGGTCTTTCATTCACATCGATGACGCAGCCGAAGCGACGCTGGCAGCGGTCGAAGGCGGCGATCCTGGCATCTACAACATCGCCGATGATGATCCGGCTCCAGTCTCAGAGTGGCTGCCCGCTCTCGCGGCGGCGATCAACGCGCCCCCACCACGGCACGTGCCTGCTTTCATCGCTCGCCTCGCCGTTGGGGAACACGGTGTTGTGATGATGAATGAAATCCGTGGCGCGTCCAACGCAAAGGCGAAGCGCGAGTTTCATTGGACTCCGCAATGGCGCAGTTGGAGAGAAGGATTTCGTCTCGGGCTTATGGAAAATTCCACCATTCTTCGACAAGCACGACCGGTGCAATCCGCCGTAAATCGATAAAGGATTTCACGCCTCGCGTCCGGATGCTTTCAAATCGCGATTTTGTATTGGGAGATCCTTGATGCTTGGCGCAGATTGCGTTTCAGCAACGTGGATAAGGTCGTTCCCTGGGTTTTGCCATCTTTGGGTTGACATTCTACCCAAACAGGTAAATACTTGGGTCGAATGACTACCCAGGGAAATAACGATGACCGCATCGCCCTTTTGCAGGGCACTCTCGATCTGCTGATTCTGAAAACCCTGCTGCATGGGACCCTGCCACGGGCAGGGCGTGGCGCGTTCCATTCAGCGTCAGTCGGAAGAGGTACTCTTCGTCGATCATGGATCGCTCTACGTCGCGCTTCAGCGATTGGAAGACAAAAGCTGGATCCGCGCCAAGTGGGGCGTCAGCGAAAACAATCGCAAAGCCCGCTTCTATTCACTCACGCCGAAGGGGCGTGAACAGCTGGTGGAGAAGGCCGATGAATGGCGGCGGCTGACGCGCGCGATGGGTTTGATTCTCGATTCGGGTAACGGTCCACTCGGCGAGGAGGCGTGAGCCATGTTCAAGCGCAAGCGTAGTGCGGAAGATTTTGCGGAAGAAATCCAAGCGCATCTTGAACTCGAAGCCGACGACCTTCGGCAAGAAGGCTTGAGCGAGGACGAAGCCCGCAGAAAGGCGCGGTATGATTTTGGCAGTCTACCCGCAGCGCAGGAACGCTTTCACTTGCAAGGCCGCCTGGTCTGGGTTGAAAAGCTGCTGCGCGATTTGCGATTCGCCTGCAGATCGCTATCGCACAGCCCGGGCTTCGCGATCACCGCAATTTTGACGCTGGCGCTTGGCATTGGCGCCAACACAGCGGTGTTCAGCGTGATGAATGCGGTGCTGCTGCGCTCCCTGCCAGTGCACGACCCGTCTCGCCTGGTCTATTTGCGAACCTCCAATCCTCCCCAGGGAACGGGCACCATTGATACCACGCAGACCTTCTCCTACGCTGTCTACGATGCGCTGCGACATGAGAAAAGCGGTCTCGCGCCCAGCATGGCGTATGTGCCGCTGTCGAGCAGCAAGGTCGCGGTGCGTTACGGAGCGAGTCCGGAAGAAGCCGAAGGCGACATGGTGAGCGGCACTTTCTTCTCTGGCCTGGGCGTGCATCTGCCACTGGGCCGCGGCTTCAACGAAGAGGACGAGATCCGTCATGCGCCCATCGTCGTGATCAGTTACAACTACTGGACGCGGCGCTTTTCGCGCGATCCTGATGTGTTGGGAAAGACGCTGTACATCAACGCAATCCCGATGACAATTGTTGGCGTTGCGTCTGCGGGCTTTGAAGGCCTTGAGGCCGGAAGTTCGACCGATTTCTGGATTCCGCTACAGGATCGCAGGGAGCTGAATGCGTGGGGGAATCCGCCGGAAGATGGCAAACTGTACACCTCCAACGCCACCTGGTGGTGCTTGCAACTGGTGGGCCGGCTTGCTCCCGGCAGTGAACCGGTCGCAGGCGCTGGCGCAGCTGCAACCGGTGTTTCAATCGGCGGCCTATATCGGTCTGGGCGGTTCGCCGAAGCGCGGCGAGAAGCCTCCCGTACTCAGCTTTGCTGACGTAAAAGGTTTTCGCGGATACGACCAGAGCTATGGCAATCCTCTGCGCATATTAATGGCCATGGTTGGCCTGGTGCTGCTGATCGCGCTGGCCAATGTGGTCATGCTTCTGATGGCGCGCAACGCAGCGCGGCAACGGGAGTTTTCACGTCCGTCAGGCCTTGGGCGCGAGCCGAGGTGAGCTGCTCCGCCAGCTGCTCACCGAGAGTTTGATCCTGGTTTCGGCGGGCGGCGCGCTGGCGTGGGCCTTCGCGGAGATCGCCACAAGGCAGCTAGCCAGGTGGGCACATATCGAATCGAGTCTGGCTCCGGACAGAACTGTGCTGCTGTTCACACTGAGCGTGCTTGTCATCGCCGGATTGCTGTTTGGCCTGGCGCCGTTGCGTGTTGCCCTGGCCGGCAAAGCGGAGCTGGCAATCAAGACCTCCGCGGCAACATCACATGCAGATGCCGGCAAATCGCGCGTGGGCAAAATCATTGTCGCGCTGCAGATGACGATGTGCGTAGTGCTGCTGGTGGGCGCGGGATTGCTGATTCGTACGCTGCGTAATCTGGAAAATACGCCGCTTGGAATGCGCGTCGACGGCCTCGTCATCTTTGGAGTCACACCGAGCATTCCCTCAATCCCGCAGGGCCGTATCTTCTATCGCGACCTGCTGACCCGTCTGCGCCAGTTGCCCGGTGTGCAATCGGTGACCGCCAGTGAGGAGCGCCTTGGAGCCTGGTGGTCCGACAACAGTGCCATGATGGTTGACGGCAAGCTCCCCGAGGTCGGCAGACGGCGCTTCCAATACTGTGCGCAGCAATGTCGCCGGACCGGATTTCTTCACCACCCTGGGCGTGCCCATCCTTTCCGGCCGCGATTTTGCCGATTCCGACACCGCTGCCTCCGCTCCTGTCGGCATCATCAATCAAGAATTCGCCAGGCGCTTCCTGCCCAATCAAAATCCCCTCGGCCACTCCATCGGAACTGACGACGGGCGATACACCATGACCATCGTGGGAGTGGTGAAGGACCACAAATATCGCAGCATCGACGAAGATCCCATTCCCATGGCCTGGTATATGTACGCGCAGATCCCCATGGTCGGGCCCATGACCGTGGAGATGCGGGTCCACGGAGAGCCGCTCGCCATCCTGCCCGCCGCCCGCAAGGCGCTGCAGCAAATCGATCCCGACCTGCCGCTGATTCAGCCCATGACCCAGCGCGCACAGTTCGATACAACCATCTCGCAACAGATGCTCTTCGCACACCTCGCCGGCTTCTTCGGTTTTCTGGCCGTCATTCTGGTTGGCACCGGTCTGTATGGAACCCTGGCCTACCGCGTCAGCATGAGGACTGCTGAGATCGGCGTTCGCATGGCCGTTGGCGCGCGGCGCGAGCAAGTCGTCTGGATGATTTTGAAAGATAGCCTGGCGCTCACCTGCACCGGAGTTCTGATTGGCATTCCGCTCGCGATGCTGGCAGGGCGTGCCTTGACCGCTTCGTTGTACGGAGTCAAGCCCCTCGATGCGGCCACTTATTTGTTTGCCGTGGCAGGAGTGACGCTGGTCTCGCTTGTTGCCAGCGCCGTTCCCGCGGGCCGTGCCGCCAGCGTCGACCCGATTCGCGCGCTACGCGTGGAGTAAATCCGAATCGGCAAGCTTCAGAACGATCTTGCCGCTGTCGTGCGGTGCGCCGCCAAGCATCTCGTGCGCTGTTCGAGCTTGATCCAGAGGAAGCACGGTCCCAACTCTGGCTTGTAATTCTCGACGATCGAACAACGCCGTCAGCTCTTGCAGTCGCCGCGTCGTGACTTCGACTAGAAAGAAAACAGAGCGCACATCAGTCGCCAAACCCGGCTGGGGAGATTCATTCGAGACCGCCGACACCAGAATCCCTCCCGGCTTGATGATCTTGAACGAGCGCATCCGCGTGTCACCGCCCACCAGATCGAGAACGATGTCGACGCGGGGTACAACGTCTTCGAATCGCGTGGTCTTGTAGTCAATGGCTGTGTCCGCGCCGAGATTCTTGACGAATCCGACATCGTCTGCAGACACGGTTGCGAAGACACGCAACCCGGCCCGATGTCGCGAGTTGCACAGCATAGGCTCCCACGCTGCCGGCGGCTCCATGGATCAGAACGCTTTGCCCCGACTGAGCCTTGGCATAGTCAAACAGCATCTGCCACGCAGTGACGGCCACGACCGGAACGGACGCTGCTTCCTCAAAGGTCAGTGATCTCGGCTTTCTTGCAATCATGCCAGCCGATGCCAAAGCATATTCCGCATATCCTCCGACGAACTCGGGATTTGTCGCTCCATAGACTTCGTCTCCCGGTTTGAAGTCGTGGACGTCGCTACCCACCGTCTCGACAACTCCGGAATAATCTGACCCGAGCGTCACAGGAAGCGGCACATTGACGGCGCTCTCGCCCTCGCGAATCAGCGCATCCCACGGGCCGACTCCAGCGGCCGCGACGCGAATCAGTACCTGCTGAGGATCAGGCGTGGGTGTCGGCTACATCGTCGAGAACGATGACCTCGGGTGGTCCGAAGCGATGGATTCTGGCTGCTTTCATGGCAACTTCCTTTGCGGTCAAAAATGTGCAGAAAACGTCAAAGACTCAGGCCTCCATGATGCGCGTATCGCCGACCTGAAGCCAATTCGACGCATTGGCCGACGAGCTCCTTGAATAGGGGAAGAGGACGTTTGTTGACGCGCTGACACCTCGACCCTAAGATTGATCCAATCCGGAGGCTGGTTTCTCTGCAAATGATTGGGCAAATCATCTCGCGCTACCGCATTGTAGAGAAACTGGGCGATGGGGGAATGGGCGTCGTCTACAAGGCCGAGGATATGACTCTCCGCCGCTTTGTCGCTCTCAAATTCCTACCGGATGACATTGTTCTGGATCCAGTCTCCCTGCTGCGTTTCCACCGGGAAGCACAGGCCGCGTCCGCCCTCAACCATCCAAATATATGCACGATTTATGAGATCGGAGAGCAAGAGGGTCGACCGTTCATCGTCATGGAATTCCTGGACGGTATGACCTTGCGACATCGCATCTTCGGACGGCCGCTTGAACCAGAAGTTCTTCTGCCAATTGCGATCCAAATCGCCGATGCACTCGACGCGGCCCACACTGCTGGCGTGGTTCACCGCGATATCAAGCCCGCAAACATTTTTGTCACGCGGCGAGGCGAGGCCAAGGTCCTCGACTTCGGCTTGGCCAAAATGATGCCGACGAGCTCCACGGTCAATGATCCGGACGGTCCCGGGATGACAACCCTCGAGGAGGATCTGACCAGTCCCGGGACGATGCTCGGAACTGTAGCTTACATGTCGCCGGAGCAGGTGCGAGGCAGAGAGCTTGATGCGCGAACCGATCTGTTTTCCTTCGGCTCCGTCCTGTATGAAATGGCGACGGGCACATCGCCTTTCCGCGGGGAAAGCTCGGCTGTCATCTGCGAAGCGATCCTGAACCGCACTCCCATTCCCGCTGTCCGCCTCAACCCCGATCTCTCTGTGGAGCTGGAACAAGTCATTCGCAAAGCTTTGGAAAAAGATCGGAGCTTGCGCTATCAACACGCATCCGATATGCGAACCGACCTGCGGCGTCTCCGGCGCGACAGCTCGCAAATTCACTGGAAAGAATACCCCTCAGTTCAGCAGGAGGAAAGAAAAGATTCTGCACCGGCCAAGCCGATCCTAACGAAAAAATCCGGCCTGCGGAGAAATCTCTACTACCTTGCAGCCGCGGCCATTGTTTTCGTGATCCTCGCCGGAACGTTCTTCCTTCGTCGCTCCTCTCCACCTCGTCTTCCGGCCCCCGGTCAGTGGGAGCAGCTGACGTTCTATACCGACTCCGCCGTGTATCCCGCTCTGTCCTCGGATGGACGAACGCTCGCATTTATTCGTGGAGCGGATTCGTTCATGGGCCCCGGAGAAATTTACGTCAAGTTGCTGCCAGGCGGAGAACCAGTTCAACTCACGCACGACTCGAAGACCAAGTTAGGCCCGTCGTTCTCCCCCGACAACTCGAATATTGCCTATAGTGTCGTATCGCCCTGGGACACATACCAAGTGCCTGTTCTCGGCGGCGAACCTCATCTACTGTTGCCCAATGCTTCCTCGCTCACCTGGATCGAAGATGGAAAGCGCCTGTTGTTTTCTGAGATCAGAGACGGACTGCATATGATCCTTGTGACCACGGATGAAGCGCGAGGGAATCGCCGCGACGTTTACGCTCCGCCGGGTAATCGAAGTATGGTCCATCATTCCTACCTTTCGCCGGATGGCCGCTCGGTCCTTATCGTTGAGATGGACAGTCGAGGCGAGATTCTTCCTTGCCGGGTGGTGCCGTTTCTGGGCAAAGGCGAGGTCAGAGTCGTCGGCCCTCCCAGTGGTGAATGCCTCTCGGGCGCGTGGTCGGTTGACGGCAAGTGGCTCTATCTCACCGTCAAGACGGATGATTTTCATATTTGGCGGCAGCGTTTTCCAGATGGAAAGCCAGAGCAGCTAACCTTCGGCCCCACCTCGCAGGAAGGCATTACCATGGCCCCCGACGGCAAATCGCTCATCACATCCGTCGGCTCGCGCGACAGTACGGTTTGGATGCACGACAAGGACGGAGACCACCAGATTTCCTCGGAAGGAAACGCACGATCGCCGGAATTTTCTTCGGATGGACTCAGGCTATATTTCCTGATGGCGAATGGTCAGACCCAAGGTGAGGAGCTATGGGTCAAAGACCTGGGCACTGGCAGGGTCGACAGAGTCCTGCCAGGCTATCCGATGATAGCCTACTCAATTTCCAAGGATGGCAAGCAGGTTGCATTCGCCATGGATAAGCCGAGTGGCCGTTCAAGCCTGTGGATCGCACCGATCAATCACCGCTCATCCCCAGTCCACCTCGCCTCTACATCTACGGAAGATTCACCTTTCTTTCTGCCCGACGGTGATTTGGTGTTCCGCGCTATCGAAGGCGGCTCGAACTCTCTCTATCGCATGAAGGTAGATGGCAGTGATCGCCACAAGATTATTCCCGGACGCATCCTGGAAATCGACTCTGTTTCACCGGATGGTCGCTGGGTCGTTGCGTCATCGCCAGGTGCCGGAGAAGATGATCCCCCAGTGACAAAGGCCTACGCGCGTGGATGGGAGTGGTGCGGTACCGATGTGCGTGGATTACTGCTTTGCCCAGTGGGATTCGACCGGAAAGTACGCTTTCATCATCTTCCCCGCCCTCCAACAGGGCACCTTCCCGGTTCCCGTGATGCATGATGAAGGGCTTCCTAAAACCCCGTCCGGCGGATTTGCTCGGATCGAGGACATTCCAAATCGGAACACTTATCCTCCGATCCCCTGGTATGTGGAATCCGCGATAAACCCTCTCGTCTATGCGTATAGTCGTCAAGACACCAAGCGCAATCTCTACCGCATTCCATTGCAATAAGTAGTCCGCGTCATCCGAGACTGAGTCGGGCTCGCTTATCTTGCCAACCGGCAGCCCAAAACCTACTTGACGTCATACACTGTATGTAATACAGTAGTTGATGTACAGTGTATGAGGAACAGCATGACCCTCGCCGACAACCTATTTGAAAATCTTCGACTCGAACTCCGACGTGGCTGCCTGACTCTCGCGGTGCTGGCTCAGCTGCGCCAAGAGCATTACGGCTACACCCTCCGCAAAGCTTTGGCGCAACACGGCCTCGAAATCGACGAAAGCACGCTGTATCCTCTGCTGCGGCGACTGGAAACCCAGGGCTTGCTGGTCAGCCAGTGGCGGGAAGAAGAGAAACGCAACAAGCGCTTTTACCGCCTCTCGAACGACGGCGAA
>CAVTRK010000002.1:0-841609 GCA_963737095.1 uncultured Acidobacteriota bacterium | reverse complement strand
ACCAGAGGGCGTCGACTTTGGATTTGGTGGTGGGGTCCATTCGGAGCATTTCTGGCCAGGGGCGGGTGAAGCCTTCGGCGGCCCATTTTCTGGTGGCGTCGATGCCCATTTTGCTGCCGTAGTTGGGCAGGCGCGAGGCGTGATCGAGCGAGTCGATGGGGCCGAGGGTGAATTGAATGTCGCGCTCGGGATCGATGTTGTTGGTGACGCGGAGGACGACTTCGCGCATGTCCTGCACATCGCAATCCTCATCGACAACCAGGACGCACTTGGTGAACATGGCCTGGCCGAGCGACCAGATGGCGTTCATGACTTTGCGCGCCTGGCCGGGATAACTTTTGCGGATGGAGACGATCATCAGGTTGTGAAAGACCGCCTCGACGGGCAGATTGATGTCGACAATTTCTGGAATGGTGAGCTGCATGAGCGGCAGAAAAATGCGCTCGACGGCCTTGCCCATCCAGGCATCTTCCATGGGCGGCTTGCCGACGATGGTGGTGGAGTAGATGGGATCGCGGCGATGGGTGATGCAGGTGATGTGGAAGACGGGATAGTCGTCGGGCAGAGTGTAGAAGCCGGTGTGGTCGCCGAAGGGACCCTCGGAGCGGAGCTCGTCGAGGCGGACGTAGCCTTCGAGAACAATTTCTGAGGCGGCGGGGACTTGGAGATCGACGGTCTCGCACTGGACGAGCTCGACGGGCTTTTGGCGGAGGAAGCCGGCGATGATGAATTCTTCTACTTCTGGTGGTGCGGGAACGATGGCGGAGAATGTGGTGGCGGGATCGGTGCCGATGGCGACGGCAACTTGGAGGCGATCGGCGGTCTGGTTGGTGCGAACGGTGACGTTTTCTCCTACCCCACTCAAGCCAGAAGAGGGCTTGAATGGGCCACCCTCGGTTTTCCCATCCCCACTCAAGCCAACAGAGGGCTTGAATGGGGCACCCTCGGACGTGGTGTGCGGGAGGGTGGCGCCGCCGCCGGTTTCGGCCATGCGGGCGACGCGAGCGGCGGAGGCAGATTCTGATTTGGCTGCGGCGCCGGAGGCTGCTTCGGCGGATTGGCGCAGGCGTTCACGATAATGTTCGGCGGCAACTTTCTGGCGTTGCCAGTGCATGCCGGTGGTCTGGCCATCGTAGACCTGCATGCGGTACATGCCGACGTTGCGCTTCCCTGCCGGCGAGCGCGGATCGCGAGTGATGACGCAGGGCAGGGTGATGAAGCGGCCGCCATCCTGGGGCCAGCATTGCAGGATGGGAAAATCGAGGACGCTGAAGTTTTCGCGGAGGATGACTTCTTTGCAGGGTGCATCTTTCGCGGAGACAAGTTTGGGGAAGAATTTTCCCATCTCGGCGAGCATGGGCAGCATGCGAACTTTGTCGAGGAAGCCTTCGGGGGAGCGGAGATTCATCAGCTCGCGAATGCGGTCGGCTACATCATTGAGTGAGTCGACGCCGAGGGCGAGGCGCATGCGGCGTTCGCTGCCAAACTGGTTCATGAGAACTTTGGCGCCGGGATAGCCTTTAATATTTTCGAACAGCAGCGCGGGACCGCCGGCGGTGTGAGCGGGAGGACCAAGCTTGGAGACGCGGTCGGCAATCTCCGCGATCTCGAGAACCGGATCGACCTCCACTGTAATGTGCTTCAGTTCCCCGGCCTTCTCGAGTGCCTTGATCCATTCGCGCAAATCGCTGTATGCCAATTGAGTCGCCTTCCTGCCGCGGGCTGCGTTCGCGGTCGCGTTCCGTTCTCATCCTAATACGCTGGTTCGAAATCTTCGGAAGCAGGCTGCCTGGGCGGAGACAATTCTGCGCGGCACCGAACCACAAAATCGATTTGTTCATTGCACGCAGGTGGATTGAAGCAGGCGGATTAGGGAATGCGGTGGGGGTGGCAACCGTACGTGGCTTGTCGCGCCACTAAGCAAGGGTGGCGAGGGTTTCGACTTGCCATAAGCGCCGAAGTTTGTAGGAGGCGCGGTCCACTATTTTGAATTCGAGGAGCAGGAACGATGGCAACCAGCAAGGTAGATACCCCCACAGAGCCCAGTATTTCCGATCGCGCGTCTGACGCGGTGGAACAGACAAAACGCAAGATCACGGAATTTGGCGCGACCGCCGCCGATAAGATTGACCAGAACCGCTCCGTCGCGGCGGCCGGGCTGGAAGGTGCGGCTGAGACGCTCCATCAGAAAGCGGATCAATTACACGACAGCGGAGAGAAGGTCTCGGACTTCGCCCATTCCGCGGCAGACAAGCTCAGCGCCACTGCCGATTATGTTCGCCAGAACAATTTCAACGAAATGCTGGACGACGTTCAAAAGGTGGTGAAGAAGAATCCTGGACCCGCTCTCGCAGTCGCTGCCGGGCTGGGATTCCTGGTAGCGCGCGCCTTCAGCCGCGATCGCGGATAGGCGGGGACGTCGATGGCGACACCCGAACGTTCCATAAGTGATGTTTTGCAGGACATTGTCGGAAATATTCAAGACATTGTCCGCTCGGAAGTGCGGCTGGCGAAGAGCGAGTTGCGCGACGAGACCATCAAGGTAAAGGCTGCCGCGCCGCTGCTGATCTTCGGAGCTGTGGGCGGACTGCTGGCCGCGTTCTTTCTGGCGTGGGCCGGATACGATGCGCTGGCGTTGGTTCTGCCGGCCTGGGCAGCAGCTTTGATTGTGGCCGGCGTTCTAGGCCTGGTGGGAGGCCTGACGGCTTCTGCCGGAATAAAGGCGCTCAAAAAGGTCAATCCGCCACAACACACCATCGCAAGCGTGAAGGAGAATGTGCAATGGGTCAAACAGCAAGTCAAATAGAAAATCATATCGAGAATAAGCGCGAAGACCTGGGATCGAATCTGCGGGAGCTGGAAAATAAGGTGAAGTCTGTCACCGATTGGCATCACCAATTCAAAAGCCATCCGCTGGTGTTTCTAGGAGTGGCGTTTGGGGGTGGGGCGGTGGTGGCTTCGATGGTGGGAGGTCGAACTCCCCATCGGCGGCAGTACACGAGTGCAGCCCTGGAGGCCCGCACCTACGGAACTGATCCGGCGCCGCGGCCGCAGCGACCACCTTCCCGCGCCATGGAGAAGGCAACGCAAGCGTGGGAGAATCTTCAGGGCGCACTTGTGGGCATCGCTGCCGGCAAGGTGAAGGACTATGCGGACGGAATTATTCCGGGATTTTCTGAACAATACCGGCAAGCGGAAACCGAAAACAACCACCGAAGTTGATGCATGAAGAATTAATGCATGAAGCCTGCGCGCTCTGGCTCAAACGGGGCGCGCACCCTTCTTGTTGCTGGTCGGGGGCGGAGTAGGAGATACTTCGACGCAGGTTTCGGTCCCGGCACGAAAACCTGACATCCATCGATCCAGATAGGTGTGCGCGCACACGCCGCCGCACAGATGCTTACTCTCCGCACTATGGGCTATACCGTTATCCCACGGGTTCAACTTTAATGTTGGCTGATTACCGCTGGAGTCGAGAACGGGCGCGCACTCGTTGGTAGCGATCCACCACTTCTCATCCGCAGTACCTTGCGTCTTGCCACAGATGTCACACGTGAAACGTTCGATCCAAGCCATCGGGTGCTCTACATCCTGTCTGGAATTTTCCTTACGATTTGATCTTGATGCAACGTGGGCTCCCGTTGACTTACGACATTCGACAGGGATTTATGCACCGGGAAACCCTGTCCGTTCGCGTTTCTCTAATGCCGCGAGCGATACCGCTCCACCGCTTTCACGCCTGCCACAGGGTTAGAACTGGTGCAGGGCGTCCATCAGGTAGAAGGCCAGGATGCCGAGCGTGACCAGACCTTCCGCACCGCCGAATATCCGGATCAAGTTCTCAACCGGCTTGACCCGCTTCATGATCAACTCCTGCTCCTGGTGCTGCATGGTCGGAGCATCTTCCAGGAAGAGTTGATCTTCTTCTGCGCGGGTAATAGAGGCTCGATACACAATGAGAGCCAAAAGGATGACTCCTAATGCTCCCCAAACGCTCCAGATAACCAATACGTAGCTCATAAGATGACCTCGCTATCGGTTGTAGTATGCCAAAGTCTGCGCAAATTTCGTGCCGTCCATGCGCCGACACCACTTTCGCCTGTATCCTACTCCCAAAGCTGGGTGGGCGGGTAGTGGATTCTGTGCATCGAAATTGGCTTTTTGGCATCAACATATAGGTGGCGTGTTGGGTCGATGCGGGCTTTCCACGCGGACTTTCTGATTGTTTTGCGGTCCAATTCGCCGTATCATTAGAAGTACAAGAAACTCGAGGGCTAACCAAAATGGCAACGATCACGCAAACTCCAACCACTGAAGCCGTCAAGGCTCCCCCGGTAACATTGACCCCAGAGGCGATCAAAAAGGTTCGCGAAATCATGGCGACGCAGGATCCGGTTCCGGCGGGATTGCGCCTGGGCGTAGTGGGCGGCGGCTGCTCCGGCTTCCAATATTCCATGTCGTTTGAAAACCAGTCCGGCATGATGGACAAGGTGTTGAATTTCGACGGCCTGAAAGTGTTCGTCGACTCCACCTCCCTGATGTACCTCGGTAATTGCGTGGTGGATTACGTCGAGACCCTGGAAGCGGCCGGATTCAAGTTCGAGAATCCCAACGTCAAGAGCACTTGCGGCTGCGGATCTTCTTTCAGCGCATAAGCTACCAGCACAAACGTTTTTGAAGGGCGATGTATTCGCGAGAATATATCGCCCTTTTTGCGCAACTAATCCTGACAAACCTGGGTTTGCAACTTTCGTACGCGGAGATATCCGGAATCACCGCTGACAAAATCCAGATTCGTCAGGAGCTTAGCCATGATTCTTCGACCTCTTCTTTTATCTGCTTCCCTGGTTTTCGCGCCGGTTGCCATGCTGGCGCAGGCGACACCGACTCCCGGGCAGCACGACTACAACATCCAACAGCGCAAAGCCGACCAACAGGGCAGGATCGCCAACGGCGTAAAGAGCGGTCAACTGACTGCGGGCGAGACTGGCCGGCTGGAACATCAGGAAGCTGGCATCAATAAGGAAGAGAGAGGTATGCGGGCACAGGACAACGGCCATCTAACCCATCAGGATCGCCAGACGATTCACAAGCAGCAGAACCAGGAGTCGCGGCGCATCTACCGTAACAAGCACAACGCCAAGGTGCGATAGGCGCCCCACTCCGAAATCTCAATACAAAATAAAAAACCCTCGAGCCGCTCGGCCGAGGGTTTTTTACGTAGACTGCATCTCGCGCTAGAACGGGTTCGATTGATTCTGGCTGGAGCTCGAATTGGAGCTTGAGTTGGTGTTGTCTGACGAGCCGTTCGGACTGGAAGGAGACGAGCCGAACCCGCTGCCGCTGGAGTTGGTACCCCCGCTGCTCGAACCAAAGCCACCGCTGCTGGATCCGAACCCGCCGCTCGAGGAACCTGATCCTCCGCTGCTCGATCCAAAGCCAGAACCGGTAGAGCCGAATCCACTGCCGTTGTTTCCGCCAATCCCTGACGACGTTCCTGCCGGAGTGCCAATGCCGCCTCCGGGAACCTGCTGGCCAGCTTGTCCGATCGCAGATGTAATCTCTTCCTGCGGATTGTAGACAAACTGCCATTTGTCGTAGACCTTCTTCTTGCGGTAGACCAGGATTGCGCGCTTCTTCAACGGGACCGTCACTCCGACAATGGGACCTGCCGCACCGGCTGCGCCACCGAATCCTCCGCCCGCTGCCGTGCTGCCCGGCAATCCAGCAACGCTGGGTGAGCCGTTGGCGCCGCCAAACGATCCATTGCCCTGCGCATTGTTGGAACCAAACGTGCCGCCGGAGTTCATTCCACCGGAGTTGAGACCGCCGGCGTTCATTCCGCCCGCGTTCATACCACCGGAGTTCATGCCGCCAGAGTTCATGCCGCCCGGCCCGCCGCCCATGGACGAGCCAAACGGAGATCCGCCGCTGTTGTCTCCGGAGTCCTCATCGGGGGCGCCGTCGGCACTCGCGTCCTCCTGGCCGGTGTCCCCGGTGGCCGCAGCGGACGGGTGCTGTCCGGGAGTGGTGGGCGATGCGGTTCCATTTGGCTGAGTCCCGCTGGCGCTGGAGCCAGAGTTGGAGTTGGAGTTTGAGCCGGAGGAGTCGCTGAAGAAACTATCGTTGCCGCTGGAGTTGGAGTTATTGCTGAATGCGCTGCCTCCCATCGAGGAACCGGAACCGGGCCCAGACGAAGAGCCAAATGTGCCGCCGGATGCGCCCATGGAACTGTTTCCACCTATACCGCCGCCGATGCCGCCGGTCATACCACCCGCTCCCGCGGCTCCGGGAACGGCTCCGTTCACGCCGGGCATGCCTGCCACTCCCATGGCGCCGCCCTGCGTGACCTGCCCGAAGAAGCCCATGGTGACCATCTGCACCTGGCCCAGATGCAGCAGTTTCCAGTCCTTCTTTCCGGTCATGGGATCGATGTAATCCTGGCGCAGAAATTTGATCTGGTTGGTTTCTTTCAGCTGACTCATCGTGGTCGGATAGGTTCCGAACTTGCGGTAATACAGCTGGATGGCGCGTTTATATTGCTCTCCGCGATGGATGGTTTCTGCTTCTTTTTCGCGCTGAATTTCTTTCGCCATTTTGGGCGCAGCCAGTGCCAGCCCGATGAGGATGATAATGAATAAAAAGAGCAGGCCGAGCAGCAGATATCCCTGCTCGCCGGCACGGTGATCCGAGGGTCGAACGCGGATTTTCTGCGAATAAACCAAAAACTTCTCCTTCTATAAAAATACGCTGCAGGGGCCGAAAAGTCGCGTCGCGGGCCACGTTGCGTCGCGGGCCACGTTTATGCAGTCTTTTCACGGTTGCATCAGGATCACATTTATACGACGCAGTTTCATGCGGTGAAGGCGCGCTTGCACCCCATCAAAACGTCAGCCAGGCTGTGGGCAGCTACCGGGACAGCACCTGGCTCGCTGCGCGGACCCCGCTTTCCATGGCGCCATGCACCGTGCCCCAGTTTCCGGTGGTGTCCGTGTGTTCCCCGGCAAAGAAAATCGTCGACGCGATGGGCTCGCTGAGAGTCTCAGGAACTTGCAGCGCACCGGCCGGCAAATAACTGTACGATCCCAGGGCGAGCGGATCCTGCTGCCAATCGTGGGCAGCGGATTGAATCAGCCATTCGCCAAGCTGAGCCTCCCCGACAGCAAATACTTTTGCCAGTTCCTGCATCGCGGCACGCTCCAAGTCCGCCTGACTGCGAGTGGAGAGGGCGTCGGCCTGCGGACCACCGGACCAGGCGACCATGGCCGCCGACTTCTCCGGGTACTGGGTCCACCACACCGGGAAGATTTCGCCAGCAGTATGAAGGAAGCTCAACGCATCGAGACCGTGGTTGCGCGCGCGATCCGCGAAGTCGGCCCAGAACCTGCGGCGAAACAACAACGTCATGCGGCGAGCGTGGCCAACGCAAATCTTTGCCAAGAGATCCAGGGCGCGAGCAGGGGTAGGAGAGATGTTCAGCGCGCCTGACTGCATCACTCCCAGCGGGAGCGCGATCACCACAGCGGTTGCGCGATATGTCTCCTTGTTTCCGTTACGCACGCAGTCAACTGCGACGCTTCCCTGCTCCCATCGAATTGCGACGGCGCGAGTCTCCATTGAGAGTGTTCCACCCAGCCGCGCGAACTCACGGGCCAGAAATTCCGGCAACTGCGAATATCCGCCGCGAACCTGGAACATGCGATCGCCTTCGGTTGCATCTTCAATGGCCTGCTGTTTGGCCAGTGCCGCGACACCAATGATGCGATGATCGGCGGCATTGAAGCCCTCAACAAATCCTATGAGCCGTTTTCGGCTGGCCTCAGGAACTTGCGCGAGATCGAGATACTCAGCGAACGAACAATCTTCACGATTCCAATCTTTGAGGGCTTCCAGCCATTGGAAGTCGCGGCCAAACTCCTCGTCGCACTCTTGTAGCAGGTTGTGCTCCCAGCAGAACTGCTTGCCGCCAAGCTCATAGGTTTCGAGGTTCGCATCCTTAATCAGGTTCCATAGAATGGGCGGCTTGCCATGAATAAATTCCGCGCCCAGCTCAATGACTTCCTCGCCGATTGTCTGGCTGAAAATTCTGCCACCCACTCGATCTCGCGCTTCGACCAGATGGACGCGCACACCTGCGGTGGCGAGTTGCCGGGCTGCTGTCAAGCCCGCGATTCCAGCGCCTAACACGATGACGTCGTGGTGTGATTCGGACATGGCTGGTTAGATGCGGCGGGGCTGGTTAGATGCGGCGGCCGGGCTAGTTGCCGGCGTTCCAGCCTTTGGAGTGAAAGCGAATGCCAATACTCGCCATTCGCGGCGTGCCCAGTGTCAGAAGCGGAGTGCGGCCTACTTCAATTTCGCGATCGAAGATATTATTGACCGCCCCGTAGACTTCAGTTCGCGCACCAAAGTTGTGGGCCAGGTAAGCATCCAGCTGGAAATAACCATGCAGCAGAAATATGTTTTGATCGTCGTCGTATTGCCGGCCGCTTTCTGTTGCCAGCAACCGTATCAGCCCGATCTTCGGTTTGGCGGCGCTGACTTGTGCGGTCGCCATGTTGTGGGCGACCTGGGGAATCCATTTGCCGACCAGGCTTGGCTCCTGCGCAAACTGGGTCACGGTTGCATTGGCATATTGATATCCGCCGGTGATTGAAAGCCAGAAGAGAGGCTGCGACTCATAGTCGAGCGAAATTCCCCGGCTGCGAATTTGCCCAAGATTTTCGCGCTGCTCCACGATTTGTGTCGGCGTGACGCTGATGGTCAGCGCGGTCACCGGACGATTCACTTCCGTCCAGAAATAACTGGCGCGTACGACTGTGTTGCGAGTGGGCAAGGAGAATTGCAGGCCGGTCTCCCATCCGGTGGCGCGCTCCGAAAGCAGATCTGGGTTCGGCAACGTGACAGCCTGACCGACCTGGCCGCGGCGATAGAGTTCATTCATTGTCGGCGAGCGAAAGGCACGATAGACCGAGCCAGTGAGTGAAAGATACTCATCGACTCGCCGTACGATTCCCAGCCGCGGATTCGCCAGCGTCTCGCTGCGGTTGGGAATATTCGTCGACGTGATCGGTCCGTTTCCTGTTTGCGAAAACTGCACTGTATCCAGATTCAGAAAATCGTCGCCACGCACGGCGGCGGCCACGGTCCAGTTTTTCGTTTGCACCAGGGCTTCTACATACTCGCCAATATCTCGCTGTCGTGCGGAGGTATCCGCCAAACCATTTGGCTGCCCATTCTTGATTGGGGTCTCATTATCGGTGGCGCGAATATCGTTGCCATCGGCGCCGGCAATCAGCATCAGCCAGGGACGGAGCGACTTGGTCCATTGAACGGAACCGCCGAATTGCTGCACTGCTACCTGCTGCAGGCGAGTGAGAAACTCGCTTTGCTGTCCCGCGGTAGTCGAGGAAAAGGTTTGCTGGTAATGCTCCTGCGCGCCAAATAATTGCCCGGCAAACGCGCCTGCATTTTGGGTGGTCCAGTCGGTGCCCGCGGTATATCTCCACAGGCGAGTGCGGTTGTGCTGCAGCGGGGTGCCGTTGCCGCGCGCCTCGTTCAACAGATTGCCACGCAGATAGACGTCGCCTCGTTCCGCGAAGGTCCGCCGCCCATCCAGCTCGCCATTTTGATAGTGGACATTGGCAGCGGTATCCACCGGTCCGCGATCCGCAGGCGCGACTTCGATATAGCCGTCGGTGCGCAGCCAGTCGGCAGCCGCGAGTCCCGACCACGGTCCATGCGCGGTTGTGCCCAGTACGGCGGCGTGTGGCGTATTCTCCTGCCCATAGCCTGTGTCGATGGCGTACGCAGTCGGACCCGGTTGACGCTCGATCATATTAATCACACCGCCGATGGCGCTATTTCCGTAGAGGTCTGAGGCGCCACCGCGTACCACTTCCACGTCGCGAATCGCGAGGGACGGAAGCTGATCCCAGTACACCCATCCGCCGAATGGATCGTTCAGCGGGACATGGTTCGCCAGAACGAGAGTGCGGCTGGCAGCCGTTGATCCCAACCCGCGCAACGAGACGCCTTGCGAGGTTGGGTTGGCGACCAATGAGCTGGAGCGGCGAAAAAACTGCAATCCTGTCACCTGCCGCAACTGATCGCCGACTGCGACATTGCCGGTCTGCTGCAGCGCCTGCTGCGAAACGACTCGCACCGTATCGGCAGACTCATTCAGAGCCAGTGCGGTGCGGTCGGCTGTCACGACCACCCGCTGAGAATTTGTCGCCAGCGCCAGCGTGATGGTCTGCGGCTGGTTGGGAAGAAGGCGCTCGGTCTGCGGAGCATATCCGGGAATTTTTAGGATTATCGTGGCGGGTCCGGAGAGTCTGGTTGAAACCTGAAATTCTCCGCGCTCGCCGGTGACCAGCAACAGCGTACGGTTCTCGAGCTGCAGTTGTACCGTTGCCCCTGCGACCGGCTGCGAAGTTGGACCCACGATGCGCCCCGAATAGAGGGACGCGGCCTGCTGGGCAGACGCGGACATGCATCCGATTGCAAGAACCAGCACAGCCAGCAGAAATCTCGCCTTTGGCACGGCATCCTTTTGGATTGGAATTTGTTGCTTCGTCGCCTGTCTCACCCGCTGCTCGAAGTCTCAATGCCTCGCACATCGGATCGGAGCTCGTCGGAAACCTACACCATATCTTACAGATGCAATCGCACGCGAGGAGGTGCACGGGTGGCTCTGATTGCGCTTAAACCTGCCTTTGGGCGCCGGCGCAAATCGAGGGCTCCCTCGCTTGAGTCTAGAATTTGATTGGCGGCAAACCCATGGCCTTCGACCTCGATGGCGTTCATCAAGACATTCGCAAGTTGAGAAACACTCTGAAGCGCTGGCCTAAACATGCGACTCCGGAAGAAGTTCATGCGTTGCGGACCACCGCTCGCAGATTTGAAACAGCCATCCAGGCGCTGGCGCTTGATTCAGATACGAACCAGCGGCGTCTGCTCCGCCAGATGGCGAAGTTGCGAGGTCGAGCTGGCAAGGTGCGCGACCTGGATGTGCTGACGGGCTTTGTCGCCGCTCTTAAGATTTGCACGGAGGAACAAGAATGCCGGGTTCAATTGCTGGAACACCTGGGGGCCGAGCACGCCCACCGCAATGAGAGGTTGCATTCTTTTGCTGTGCGTCATCGCGAATCGCTGCGTCGCCGATTGAAGCGCACGGCGACCTACCTGCAAACATCGTCGCTGGACGGCATGGCCAGTCCGACCGCGCCCGGGTATACGATGCTTTCCGAGCTTCGGCTGCAGCAAGATCTAACCCGGTCACTTCGACTGACGAGAAAGAATTTGCATCCCTACCGGTTGCAGGTAAAAGAATTGCGTGACATGTTGCAGATGGAAAAAGACCCTGGCGATCGAGAGCGAATTGAAACCCTTGGCAAGGTCAAAGATGCCATTGGCGAGTGGCATGACTGGGAGAAGTTGCTGAAGATCGCGCGCGAAAATCTGCACCACGCCTCGAAATGCCAGCTCATTTCTGAATTACAGAAGCTCACTCAGCAAAAATTCAAGCATGCCGTGGCTATCGCAAATGCAGGCAAAAAGCAGATTCAAACTTCTTTGTCCGACCCCCCAAACATCGCCTGATGCAACAGCAAGCGTGACAAAGATTCCCCGCTGCATTCATCATTTTGCCAAAATTTCAACGCGCACCTGATATTTTCAATTGCAGCATGCCTGCGCCCACCGAGCGAAAATACAAACATCTGGACACGCTGACGCTGATCTTCGTCGTCGTTCTGCTGATCTCCAACCTGGTCGCACAAAAGATCTGCAGCATCGGTCCGTTGACGCTGAGCGGCGCGGAACTTTTATTCCCAATCACCTACATTTTTGGCGATATTTTCACAGAGGTGTACGGGTATGCCGCATCGCGTCGTGCCATTTGGATTGGATTCTTCGCGTCGGCACTTCTATCCATTATGGGAGCGATCGTAGTGGCACTGCCGCCGGCGCCCGGATGGCATAACCAGGCGGCATTCGCCACCGTCTTCGGTTTTATTCCGCGGCTGGTGATTGCCAGTCTGATTGCATATTGGGCGGGTGAATTCACCAACTCTTTCACCCTGGCAAAAATGAAGTTGTTGACTGGCGGGCGCTGGTTGTGGACGCGAACTGTCGGCTCCACCATTACTGGGCAAGCAGTCGATACCGCGACCGTGGTTTTGATCGCGTTCTGGGGGAAAGCAGCCAATAGAACCTTGGTGGCATTGATCTTTTCCGCCTACATAACGAAAGTAATCTATGAAATTGTTGCCACTCCTTTAACGTATGCCGTGGTCGGCTGGCTGAAGAAATCAGAAGACGCCGATGCTTTTGACGAGCATTCCAGCTTCAATCCGTTTCGCTGGGCCTCGCGTCAATGATGGCCGCGTGAGAAGATTGAAGTCGAATGATTGCATCCGCGAAGCTCTTGTCTGCATCTTTCACTTCAACCCATTGGTTCGACTTCTTTTGTGGGTAGAAGTGCTTCCGACAACGGATTGATTTTCTGGAACTTAAGCTTGAAGGAACATCCCTGTAAACAATTGGGTAGGTTGTTGCGAATATGGTTGACCCAACCATCGGACAATCTGGGACGGAAATAAAACTCTGCGAAGTAGGTGACACCTGGTGGACGCCGTGTTGAAGTGGACTCGTGTGAACGTGTTGGTAACAGCCGCAATTGCCACGGCAAGTCTTTTGGTCGGCATTGTGGGGTGCAATTCAAGTGCGCAGAACAAAGCTCCCCAGGGCCCGATGGCCATGCCGGTCAAAGTAGAGCCGGTGTCGGTGCGACCCGTGCCGGTCAGCGACAACTATGTGGCGACCATCAAATCCCGCCGGTCAGCGACCATCCAACCCCAGGTCAGCGGGAATCTCACGCAGATTTTTGTGCACTCCGGCGAACGCGTACAGGCCGGTCAGCGCTTGATGGAAATCGATCCGCGACAGCAGCAGGCCATTGTCGCGCAGCAGGAAGCCACCGAGCAGCAGGCGCTGGCTGTTTACCAGTACAACCAGAAGGACATTACCCGGCAGCGGTCGCTGTTTTCCTCCGGCATTACCAGCAAGCAGGCTTTTCAACAGGCGGAGCAGACGTACAACACCTCGAAGGCGACGTATGAGTCCGATGTGGCGGCCCGCAAATCGGCTCAGCAGCAGCTCGCCTACTATCACATCGCCGCGCCGTTCGCCGGTGTGGTGGGCGATGTGCCGGTGCACATTGGCGACTACGTTTCGCCCTCCACCATGCTGACAACGGTGGACGACAATACTCAACTGGAAGCTTATATCTATGTGCCGGCCGATCGCGCCTCCCAGATGCGGGTTGGATTGCCGGTGGAACTGACCGCAGCCGATGGAACACCCATCACCTCGGCCAAGGTTTACTTTGTTTCGCCGCAGGTCGACAACACGCTGCAAGCCATCCTGGTAAAAGCCAAGATTGACACCAAGCCCGGTGTGCTGCGCAACGATCAACTGGTCCGCGCCGTGGTGACCTGGAGCACAGCGCCGGCACCTACGGTTCCGGTGCTTGCGGTGTCGAATATCGGCGGCCAGCAGTTTGTCTACGTTGCGGAGAATAAGGATGGCCATTACATCGCGATTCAAAAAGCAGTGCAGTTAGGCGACACGGTGGGCAACTCCTACGAGGTAAAAAAGGGACTGCAGCCCGGAGAGAAAGTGATCGTTTCTGGCACGCAGCTTCTGGTCAGCGGCGCTCCGGTCATGCCGATGTCGTAGAACTATCCGGCGCAATCCCGGCCATAACGGCTTCAAACAAACTTCGATTTTGTGAGGCAGAGGTAGCTCAACGTGTTTGTTGATTTTTTTATCCATCGGCCGGTGTTCGCCACGGTTTGCGCACTCCTCATTATTCTGGCCGGCGCGGTCGTCGTCCCTACCTTGCCGATCTCGCTCTATCCTCAACTGGCGCCTCCCCAGGTTACGGTGGCGGCCACCTATGTAGGAGCCAGCGCGCAGGAAGTGGAGTCCGCCGTCACCATTCCATTGGAAGAAGCCATCAATGGAGTGGAGGGCATGGACTACATCACCTCCAGCAGCGGCAACGATGGAACTTCCACCATCACGATCACGTTCAAAACCGGGTATGACCTGAATATTGCCGCGGTGGACGTGCAGAACCGCGTCGCCAGCGCCCAGGGACAACTACCGGCAACCGTCAACAACTTTGGCGTCACCATCAACAAGGCGAACAGCAATTTTGTATTCGCGGCCGGGTTCTATTCGGATAACGGGCAATATTCCAACCAGTTCATCAGCAACTATGTGGATGTGTATGTCTCCGACGCTATCAAGAGAATTCCCGGCGTTGGCGGCACCATAATCTTTGGCGACCGCAAATTTGCAATGCGTCTATGGCTTGATCCGGTAAAAATGGCGGCCCGTGGACTCACCGCGTCCGACGCCCTGGCCGCGCTGCAACAACAAAACGTGGAGATCGCCGCGGGTCAACTGGGTGCGCCTCCCATCGATCCCAACCAGCAATATCAAATTGCCGTCAACGTCATCGGAAGGCTGACCAGTCCGGCGCAATTTGACAATATCGTGCTAAAGAATTCGCCCAACGGCATCGTCCTGCTGAAAGACGTCGGGCATGCCGAATTGGGAGCCCAGACCTACGCCACTGATCTAAAGTTCAACGGATACAGCGCGGTGGGTATGGGCGTTCAACAGTTGAGCAATGCCAACGCGCTGACTGTGGACAAGGCGGCGAAGGCGGAAATGGCGCGGCTGGCCAAGTCCTTCCCTCCCGGGCTGCATTATGCGATTGCGTTTGACACCACCACGGTGGTGGGCGACTCGATTCGCGAGGTATTGAAAACGCTGGGCGAAGCCATCATCATTGTCATCATCGTCATTTTCTTTTTTCTGCAGGACTGGCGCGCCACGATTATTCCCGCAGTGACGATTCCCGTTTCGCTGATTGGCACGTTTGCCTTCATCAAGATTTTTGGCTTCTCCATCAACTCCCTGACACTGTTTGGAATCACGCTCGCCACCGGTCTGGTGGTGGATGACGCCATCGTGGTGATCGAGAATGTGCAGCGACACATTACCGAGGGCGCCACCGACACACATCAGGCGACCTCCGACGCCATGGGAGAGGTGACCAGCGCGGTCATCGCGACTTCCATCGTGTTGATTGCGGTGTTCGTACCTGTCTCCTTCTTCCCTGGAACTACCGGGATTCTGTACCGGCAGTTCGCGCTAACAATCGCGTTTTCCATTGCGATTTCCGCATTCAATGCGCTCACCTTGTCTCCGGCATTGTCAGCGATCCTGCTTCGTCGCGAGCGAACTCACGGCGGATTGCTGGCGGCGGTAGAACGCGGTATCAAGGGCATGTCCACTGGCTACGCTCGCAGCATTCACGTGGTTCTCCGCTGGCGTTATCTGCTGATCCTGCTCTTTGTCGCGGGCCTGGCTGCAACCGTCTACATGTACCGGACTGTGCCTACATCGTTCGTGCCGCAGGAAGATCAGGGTTACATCATTCTGCAGATTCAGGCGCCTCCCGGTGCTTCATTGTCCTACACCGATAAGGTGGCCAACCAGGCGCAGGCGATCGTGATGCACGAGCCGGAAGTCGATAGCTCATTCGCCGTGACCGGCTTCAGCTTTTCCGGCAGCGCCGCGAATTATGGACTGGTGTTTGTCAGCCTGAAACCGTTTGCTCAGCGCAAGGGCGCGGACCATTCCTCGGCAGCCCTCGTATCGCATTTGCGCATGAAGCTCTTCTCCATCCAGGGCGGATTGGTCATTCCCTTCGAACCGCCGGCGATTCAGGGTATCGGCAGTTTTGGCGGATTTCAGTTTGAGTTGCAGGACACCGGTCAAAACACGCTGACCGATCTGGCCCGAGTGGCCAACCAGATCGTCGCCAGCAGCCGGCAGAACCATCAGCTCACCGGGCTCTTTACTCCGTTCACTGCCAACGATCCGTTGATCCAGGTCATGATCGATCGCGAAAAGGCCCAGGTGCTGAACGTCCCGATGACCCAGATCAGCGATGCCCTGCAGGTGTACATGGGTTCCGCGTATGTGAACAACTTTATCTTCAACAACCGCTCTTACCAGGTTTACCTGCAGGCCGACCAGAATTTCCGGCGCAATGCGCAGGATCTGCGATCGTTCTATGTGCGGTCCGGAGGCGGACAAATGGTTCCGCTCGATAGCCTGGTCACCTTGGTCGACACTTCGGGTCCGCAGGTGATCAGCCACTACGACTTGTTCCGGTCGGCGGAAATCGATGGCTCGTCCGCGCCGGGAGTCAGCACCGGGCAAGGGCTGGCGGCCATGGAGAAGCTGGCCACGGACCATATGCTGCGCGGCATGCAATATTCCTGGACTGGATTAGCGCTGCAGGAAATTGAAGCCGGCAACAAAGCGGCGATCATCTTCGGGCTGGGAATTCTGGTCGTGTATCTAACTCTGGCGGCGCTGTATGAGAGCTTTGTGCTGCCGTTCATCATTCTGTTGTCAGTTCCCATGGCCGTTTTAGGAGCGCTGGCCGCCGTCTCATTGCGTGGCCTCTCCAACGACGTGTACTGCCAGATTGGACTGGTGATGTTGATTGGACTGGCGGCGAAGAACGCGATCTTGATTGTGGAGTTCGCGGAGCAGTTGCGCAAACAGGGACGCTCCATCGCGGATGCTGCCATGGAGGCTGCTGAATTACGTCTGCGTCCCATCCTGATGACGTCGTTCGCGTTTATTCTTGGCATTCTGCCATTAGCGTTTGCCACCGGTGCAGGACAGGCGGGTCGACATTCCATCGGCACGACGATTATCGGCGGAATGCTGGTGTCGACAATCCTGAACCTGTTCTTTATCCCGGTACTGTACGTACTAATGAAAACTGTTCTGGAGAAGTTCGTCGGATCAGGACCTGAACGTCCTCCGCAACCGGCGGTGGAATCGGCGAGTCATTGAACTTGGCCGATTGTTCTGCAGCGTTGACACTGGTGCGGGGCTGGGTGCTAATCCCGGGCTAGCGAGAGAGAAATTCCATCACGGCGGCGAGCACTTTGGCGGTAGACTCCTCAGGAGTTTCCACGCCGGTCAGACATTCCACCTCGGCCGACGTCGGAGCTTCATAGGGATCATCGATGCCGGTGAATCCTTGGATCATTCCGGTTCGGGCCTTGTGGTAGAGACCCTTGGGATCGCGCTGCTCGCACACCGATAGCGGTGCGTTGACATACACCTCAATAAAGTGGCCAATGATCGAGCGAGCCTCTTCCCGGCCGCTGGTGTAGGGCGAAATCGCCGCCACCAGAACAATTTTTCCGTGGTGGGTCAACATCTGGGCAACATTTGCGATGCGCCGAATATTTTCTTTCCGGTCGGCCTCAGAGTATCCAAGGTCCTTGCAGAGGTGAGTTCGCACTACGTCCCCATCCAGAACTTCCACGGCCAGGTCGCGGGTGGCCAAGTGCATCTGCACGTGACGACAGATGGTGGTTTTGCCGGAGCCGCTAAGACCCGTGAACCAGACAGTCAGGCCAGCCTTCTGCTTGGCATGCCCCAGGGCACGTTCCCTACTCACACGTTTTTCCTTCCCCATAAGAGTGGGTGTTCGACATCAATTCTGTTGAGAGTAGTTCGACCTGGGAATGTCTTGAAGCGACCGGCAAGGTTGCCGTGTTTCCATTGCAGGCAACGAGTGAAGCGAGCGCCTCGTTCCAGCTGAAGCCGGGTTGAGACGGTTCCGTTCCGTACCTGAAAGTCGCTGATTTCTTCTGCGATGCACTCTAAATCCTATCCTCTGCCCAGCCTGGTTCAAATCCATCACGTTAATGAGAGTCCAGAGCCGCCTGGACACATTCCTGCAGGATTCGACGGATCAAGCTTGGCTAAAGTTTCCAGACACACGGAAGGCGCGGTTCGGATGTTCTGTAATGCCGGCAGCCCCCTTTGCGCTGGGTCTAACTGGAGGTAGCGTCAACGCGGTTCTGATGCCACCTCTCCACTTGAATGCGGTGAAAAGAACCCCGCGCAGAGCGCCTCGTGACCACGTATCATCGCAGGTAAGATAGAGACACATTCCCATGGGAAAAAGCCGCGAAAGCAAAGACGCTGAGCGCAATAATTACGTTCTGGTGGTCTTCGACAGCTGCCGATACGACTCGTTTATGAAGGCGCGGCCGCGCACCATGCGCAAACTGGGCCCGGTTGAGCGCAAGTGGTCGTACGCCTCCTGGACGGCGCCCTCCCACTTTAATTTGCTGATGGGACTGATGCCCCATAGCAGCCCCAAGCACATCTTCGCGTCGGAATATTACAAAACGGAGTTCCTGAAATATAACCAGCGCCTGGGGTGCGACGACCTGAAATTTCAGTCGCTGGTGCCGCAGCTATATCTGCCGCCCTTCCTGAAAAACACGCTGGGGTACGCGACGCATGCACGAGTGTCACTGCCTGTGCTGAACCCGAAGACGCCCATCAACCTTGGCTTCGACAGCTTTCGCCTGATGGATAAGCACAACGACATGCGGGCCATGGTTCGCGAAATGCATTTCTCTGAAGAGCGGCCGTCGTTCTGGGTGTTGAACGTGGGCGAGACCCATTATCCCTACGCGCTGCCCGGGGAGTCGGAGGAAGAATGGCCCAGAATTCATGGAGTCCACGGCGTCTTCAAACATCTGCAGGATCCGGTGGTGGGTGGAAAGCTGAAGGGCACGCGATTCTTCAATCGGAAAAAGATGAATGACCTGCGCCATCGCCAGATTGCAGCGGTCAAGTATCTGGACGCGGTGGTGGAGGAGATGTTCGACCTGCTACCGAAAAATACCTACGTGACCATCACCAGCGATCATGGAGAACTGTTCGGTGAGGATGGATATTTCGGTCACGGACCTGTGCAGCATCCGAAGGTGCTAGAGGTTCCATTCCTCGAAGGCAAACTGCGATGAACCGGCGGTTGCATACTCTTCCGCGCGTGTCCGCGGCGAACCTTGTGGCGACGTTGGCGATGACGGCCTGCTGGTTTGTCTACGCGCACCACTATCCACACGCGGTTCAGCTGGCGTATATCGGGCCGGGATCCGGATTCGCGTTTATTAGTTCGTTTCTGACGTTGATTGTCGGATTTTTTGCCAGCCTGCTCTCGTTTCTGACGTGGCCATTCCGCATGGCCTGGCGCACGCTGCGACGCCATAAAGGATTTCGCGATGCCAAGGTAAAGAAGATCATTTTTCTCGGGCTCGATGGGCTGGACCCAGGTTTGACGGAGCGTTACATCGCGGAAGGCAAGCTACCCAATCTGAAAAAACTGGCCGAAACCGGCGGCTACAGTCGGCTGCGAACCACCTTCCCTTCGCTGTCTCCGGTCGCCTGGTCGACCTTCGCGACTGGAGTGAGCCCAGCCAAGCATAATATTTTCGATTTTCTGGATCGCAGTTTGAAAACGTATTTGCCGCAGCTCTCTTCAGCGCGCATCGAGCGGCCGCGAAAAGTTTTGCGGCTGGGCCGCCTGCGAATTCCTACGTCGAGCCCCACGGTGGAGCTGCTGCGCAAAAGCAAACCCTTCTGGAAAATTCTCGGGGAGCATGGGATTGACTGCACGATTTTGCGAATGCCCATCACGTTTCCGCCGGAGAAGTTCGATGGAAAAATGCTGTCTGCGATGTCGACCCCTGACTTGAAGGGTACGCAGGGCAGCTTTTCGCAATTCACCACGCGGGTGGAAAAAACGACGTACGAGAATGGTAGCCGTTATCCGCTGCGTGTGACAAAGGACGGGTTTGAAGGCGTGATTGAAGGCCCGCAGGATACGTTCCTTGCGGAGGAACCGACGCTGCACATTCCCTTCCAACTGATCCGCAAAGGAAGCTCGCTGGAGTTGCGAGTTCAGGACCACCGCGTGCCACTGCAACTCGGCGCCTACACAAATTGGCTGCAGCTTTCATTTCGCACTGTCGTAGGAGCTAAGGCCTGCGGCATTGTCCGCTTCCTGCTGACAGAACTCGACGCGGATACCAGTCTGTATATGTCGCCGATCCAGATTGATCCGGGACGGCCGGCGCTACCCATCAGCCACCCTTCGTACTACGCGAAATATCTGGCGGATCTGCTAGGCTCCTACGCCACCTGCGGCATGGCAGAAGATACCTGGGCTCTGAACGAAGGCGTTATCGACGAGCCGGCATTTCTCGACCAGGCCTACAGCATTTTTGAAGAGCGAAAGGGCATGTTTCTAAGCGCGCTGAAGAATACCCGGCGCGGTGTGGTGGCGTGCGTGTTCGATACCAGCGATCGCGTGCAGCATATGTTCTTCGGCCACATGGGCGGGAACGACCAGTACAAGCAGACGATCGAAGACATGTATCAGCGCATGGACAAGTTGGTCGGTGAGACGCTGCCGTTTGTCGATGCCGACACCGCGCTCTACGTTCTGTCGGATCATGGCTTCTGCGCGTTTCGACGCGGCGTCAACTTGAATTCGTGGCTGCATCAGAATGGCTACCTGGCGCTGAAGCCCGATGCCGAGGCTGGCTCGTTTTTTGAGGGTGTCGACTGGAGTAAAACACGAGCTTACGCACTGGGGCTGGGCGGAATGTACATGAACATCCAGGGCCGCGAAGCGCATGGAATTGTCGCTCCCGGAAAAGAAGCGGACGCGCTCCGGCGAGAGATCATCACCGGGCTGACCGCACTGCGAGAAGATGATGGCGAGGCTCCAATCCGCACTGTGTACGCGACCTGCGATCTGTATCAAGGGCCGTATCTGCAGGCTGCTCCCGATATGCTTGTGGGCTATCACAAGGGCTATCGCGTGTCGTGGGATTCGGCCGTCGGCAAAGTCACGAAAGATATTCTTGAAGACAACAACAAGGCATGGAGCGGCGACCACTGCGTCGATCCGGTGCTGGTGCCGGGAGTGTTGTTCTCGAATCGCTCCATCAAAGGCGATGATCCCGGCATTGAGGATCTGTCACCGACCGCGCTGCACTTGTTCGGCGTCGATGTTCCGCAATGGGTGGAAGGAAAATCGCTGGCGCTATGAATCGTAGTTTGTGGAAACGCGGCGCCATCGCAGCAGTCGGCCTGGTATCCGTTGGATTATCTTGCGCGGTTGTGGGGTGCCATCATCGCAGGCCGGTGGGCAAGCGCATCCTGGTGCTGGGCATTGACGGCATGGACCCAGCCTTCCTCGAGCGGCATTGGAATTCCCTGCCCAACCTGAACCACCTGCGACAAGTTGGCGACTTCAAGCGGCTCGATACGACCATCCCGCCGCAGAGTCCAGTGGCGTGGTCCTCCGTCATCACGGGCATGGATCCGGGCGGTGATGGCATGTTCGACTTCATCCTGCGCGACCCAAAAACGATGACGTTGCTTTCCTCGATGGCCGACGTGGACCTGCCGAGTCATACCGTTTCCATTGGGCCGTATGTGCTGCCAATTTCCAAGGGGCGCGAAGAACGTTTTCTGCAAGGCGCGGCCTTCTGGCAAATTCTGGATAAGGTGGGCGTGCATTCCATCATCCTTCGCATGCCCAACAATTTTCCTCCACTGCCGTCGAAGAGCGAGACTCTCTCCGGCATGGGCACCCCGGATTTACGCGGCACGTATGGTACCTTCACCGACTTTACGGACGATCCCATGGCTGTTGCGCACGAAGTCCCCGGTGGAATTATCGTTCCTGTAACGGTCGACAATAATCAGGTCTCTCTCGTTATTGGAGGGCCGGAGAATACCTTGCGCAAAGATCATGCGCGATCGACATTGACGATGATCGTTCATCGCGATCCGGACCATCCTGCCGCGCTGTTTGAAGTGGATGGACAGAGATTTATTCTTCGTCAGGGTGAATGGTCGGGATGGATTCAGGTCCACTTCCCGATTATTCCCGGCATCAAAACTGCGGCAGGCATGTTTCGCGTCTATGCGAAGAAGATCAATCCAGAATTTGAGATTTATGTTTCGCCGGTCAACATCGATCCCAGTTCGCCCGAGCTTCCCATCTCGACGCCGTCGTCCTATAGCGCAGACCTGGCGCGCGCGATTGGACCCTACTACACGCAAGGCATTCCTGAAGATACGGCGGCCTGGCGTTCGGGAGTGTTCGATCGGCAAGAATTCGAGCAGCAAATTGACTTTGTCAGCGATGACGAATTCCGTATGTTCAATTACGAGATTCCTCGCCTGCGAAACGGGGTTCTTTTTCTGCACTACGGCCCTGTCGATCAAGGCTCTCACATGCTGTGGGGGAAGTATGAAGATGATTTGCTGAAGATCTACGAGCGCGTTGATGCCGAAGTCGGCTACGTGATGAAGACGGCTCCGGACGCGACCCTGATGATCATCTCCGATCACGGATTTACCAGCTTCGACCGCGCCGTGAATCTGAATACCTGGCTGTATAAGGAAGGCTTTCTCGCCGTCGACAATCCTGCGAACCTGGGAAAAGATGACGGCACATTAACCCACGTAGACTGGACACACACGCAGGCCTATTCCATTGGATTGAATTCCATCTACATTAATGTTGCCGGTCGCGAGAAATATGGAATCGTGCCGCCCGCGATGCGCGATCAGGTAGCGGCGAAAATCGCTGCACGTCTGGAGGCTCTCAAGGATCCGCTGAACGGGAATTCCGCGGTCTACCAGGTTTATCTCAGCGATCAGGTTTATCACGGGCCGGCGGTCAAGCTGGCGCCGGATTTGATTGTGGGTTGGCAAAAAGGCTATCGATCGTCGTGGGAGACAGCACTGGGGGAGATTCCAGTTGCGGTGATTGAGGATAATAAAGACCAGTGGCGCGGCGATCATTGCGTGGCTCCCGAACTGGTTCCGGGAAGTTTCCTGAGCAATCGAAAATGTAAGTTGGCGCATCCGTGGCTGGGCGATGTACCGGTCACTTTGCTGCACGAGTTTGGGGTCGCGGCACCGAAAGATATGCGCGGTCGTTCCATGTTTTGAGACGGAGGCAGGTATGGCAGGCACATCCATCAAGCTGAAAAAAGAATTGTGGGCCAAGGTGAAGCGAGTGTCGAAGGCGGGCGGCTACAGCTCCCCGGAGGAATTTGTGGAGCATGTGCTCGACAGGGAGATTGCGAAGCTGGACGACACGCAGTCGGATGAAGAGATTGTCCTCAAACTGAAGGGCCTGGGATACCTGGACTGATGCGGCCCGCGACATATGTGATCAGCCTGACGGTGCTCGGCATTTTGACGGGCATCGCGATTCTTCCCATATTCGGTAAGTTTTCGAACATCGAAGGGATCGCGCTTGCAAAACGAAAGATCCGAGCAGCGCTGTATGAATTTCGCTTGTTCGGCGATGAACCGTGGCTGGTGTTTCGCGCGCAAGGACAATTGCTACTGTGGAATGCTCGCTATCTTGGACTGATGCTGAAGCCTGCCGCAGTTGTCATTCTGCCGATTCTCGCGCTGACGATATTGCTCGACACGGTCTATGGACATCGTCCGCTGCAGGTCGGCCAAGATACGCTGGTCACGGCGCGTGTCGCCGACAACGTGGACTTGAACAGGGTCTCTCCTGATCTTCGCGGCAACAACATTGCAGTGGAGACACCCTCTGTTCGTCTACCAGCGCAGCACCAGGTCGTCTGGGGCGTGCGTGCCACTGCGCCGGGAAATGGCGATCTATCGCTGAGTCTGCCGCATGGCGCCGAGGCCGATTCTGTCGCTCAGAAGAATGTGGCCGTCGGGTCGGGACTGCATATGCTATCAGACCGGCGAGTGTCTACATTCTGGGATTGGCTGATCGATCCTGGAGAAAAACTCCTGCCGCGCGATAACGCATTTCTCTGGATTGAAGTTCAATATCCTGATGCCGAAGTGGATTTCTTCGGATTCGGAATTCCATGGATCGTGTGGTTTATCCTGGTCAGCTGGATCACGGTGTTTGCCCTGCGAAAGCCCTTTGGCGTAATCATCTAATCAGCTCACCTATATTTGAACGGGAGAAGGATTGCAATGCGACTCGGCATTCGACGAGCGTTCCTCTGCAGTGTGTGCACGCTTGCCGTGGCCGCGATGGTCTCCTGCAAATCTACGCCACAACACAAGGCCGAATCGACCGCGATGAAGCCGATGAACGTAGTGCTGATCACGCTGGATACGGTTCGTGCAGACCACTTGCATTGCTACGGAAACGACAAGATTCAAACGCCGAACATCGACGCCCTGGCCGCAAGTGGCGTGCAATTCGAAAAAGCCGTCGCACAAACGCCGCTGACCCAACCCTCGCATGCCAGCATGTTCACGGGCGAAAATCCAAACGTCCACAATGTTCGCGATACTGGCGGATTTGCGCTGCAACCTTCATCCGTAACCATGGCGACAATTCTGCAGCGACATGGATGGGATACAGCAGGATTTATCAGCGCCAGCGTGCTGACCAAGATGTTCGGCTTCAACCAGGGTTTTGCCACCTACGACGATCAACTTGAACATCGCAATCGCCGAGATCCTGTGTCCACGCGAGCGGCGGATGTGACTGCCGATCATGCAATCCAGTGGCTGCAGCAACAGTCGGGCAAGCCGTATTTTCTATGGGTTCATTTTTACGATGCGCATTTCCCATACGATCCGCCGGCTGAGTTTCGCAAGCAATATCCGCAGGACCCGTACGATGCCGAGATTGCATTTGAGGATCAGCAAGTGGGCCGCGTGTTGCAAGCGGTGAAGCAGAAATCTCCTGAGCAAAAAACATTGATCGTTCTGCTGTCTGATCATGGTGAGGGACTGGGCGATCACGGCGAATACGATCACGGCGTATTTCTGTATGACTCCACCGTGCGCATTGCCTGGATCATGGCTGGCCCGGGAGTGCCCGCTGGGCTGCATGTGCAGCAGCAAGCGCGAGAGATCGACTTGCTGCCGACCGTACTGGATTTGATGGGCGGCCAACCTTCTACTGCCGCTCAAGGAACCAGCCTGGTGCCCGCGTTTTCCGGCAAACCGGTTGCCTCCAACGACTCGTATGAGGAGACGCTGTATCCAAAGATCAACATGGGATGGTCCGAGTTGCGCGGCATCCACACCGCACATTGGATGTACATTCGAGCGCCGCGACCGGAACTTTACGATCTCGACCGTGACCCGGGCGAATTGAATAACGTGATCAATGCACACCCGAAGGAATACCGCGAGCTCGACGCGCAACTGAAAAAGACCAGCCGCCTTGGTGACTCCGGGACTGAGACCGTTGCGTTCAAGCAGATGGACCAGCGGACCATGAATCAACTCAAGTCGCTTGGATACACTGCCGGATTTGCTGGAACATCCTTCGCCCTGAACGGAAAGGGAGATGATCCAAAAGACCACCTGGCGACGCTGAAGGCCATTCACCTGGTGGATACTTCCGGACTGAGCGCCGCCGATACGCAGCGAGACATTCAGTTGCTGCAGGATGCGCTGAAGCAGGATCCGTCCAATCCAACGTTGTATGAAAGTTTGGTCGACAAATATGAGGCGGCGGGCCAGTATGCGCAGGCGATGCAGGTTTGCCAGGAGGCGCTGCATCACACGGCGCTGAATGGAATGATTTTGTCGCGGCTCGCGAATCTCTATCTGCGAACCGGCAATTTGAAAGAAGCCATTTCCTACTACGAACAGGCGGAGCAGCAAAACCCACTCGATATCGAAAGTCAAAATGATCTGGCGACCGCCTATCTACAGAGCGGGCAGCTGGCGAACGCGGAGCGCGTTTTTCGCTGGGTGCTGGCAATTCAACCGTACGCTCCCGCGTATAACGGGCTGGGAATTATCGCTGACAAGCGCAACGACGTTGCAGCGGCACGCGCCAACTTCGAGAAGGCCGTTCAACTGAGTCCCAATTATGTTGAAGGTCAATTAAATCTTGGAATCGCTTGCAACCAGACGCACGATATTCCTTGCGCGCGGTCTGCATTTCGAGCCTTCGTTGCCAATGCTCCGAAGGATTACGGTCCGGAGCTCGGCCAGGCGAAAGCCGCGCTGGCGCATATGGGCAACGGACCCTCGTGATCATTTGGAAATGGTTTCCTATATGAAATATACTTCGGGAGCTGGAACGCTTTGCCAAGGATGGTTCATGAAATCTAGATACGGATTTATCCTCCCTGCCCTCGCCTCCCTGATTTGCTTCCCGCTGGCCCTTACCGCACAAAATAATTTTCAGCCTGGTCAGCTCGATCCCACGCGAGATGTTGCGTCGCCTCAACCGGCAGATCAAGGACACACTCCACTGCCGGAGCAATACATCTGGAGCGCGGCACATCGCTCGAAAGAGCAGATTGAGAAAAATGTGCCGATGTATTTTCGCGCAACCTTCCAGGTGAAAAGCGTCCCTCAACACGCCACTCTTTATATTTCTGGTCCAGAGGCGTCGAGTTCTTATTTGAACGGCAAGCTCGTGGATAGTGTGCAGCAAAACCCGGCATCGCCGCTGAAAATGCCCGTGTATACGACAGACGTCAGCGGCAAGCTCCACGCCGGGAAAAATGTTCTGGCGCTCGAAATCACGCCTCGCAGTGATGATGACAGGTTGGTGGTGAAGATTATCCCGGCAACTGAAGGAGTCGAAGCACCGGCATTGTTGATCAGCGATCCCTCATGGAAGTCTTCCTTAACCGCAGATACAGGCTGGCAAAGCTCGGGATTTGGCAATGGCTCCTGGAAACCAGTTGACGCTGCGGGACCCATCGAGAGCTCGATGAATTTTATGCAGGCGAATGACGATGCCGGACTCTATCGCTGGCCCGGATATCTGGGCGTCTCGAAGTTCATGGACAGTACGACATTGCCGGTGCACAGTGTGGACCAGGTATTCACCGGGCGCAGCCACTACGAAAACCTGGATGCGCTGACCCACACAGGCACAGCGGCTGCCGGGCAGGAGTTCACCGTGCAGCTTGCCTCGGCAAATGTTCCGGAGCAGCAAGTGCCCAGCCTCCTCTTGGATTTCGGCAAGGAAGTCAGTGGCCGCGTGATGTTCGTTTCGGCCTCGGACCATCCGATGTATATCACGGTGCAGTACGGCGAGTCGCGCGAGGAGGCCCTGGTTCAGCCCTATTTGGGAGTCGATCCAATTACCATTCTTCCGCACGCGACGGCCTATGGTCCTAAGTCGGCATTTCGATTTGCGAAGGTTCGGTTTGTCGGCGGAGGACCTGCGATGCGCTTCCGTTCGATCGCGCTCAATGACATCTATTACCCGGTGAAATATCAGGGTAGCTTCGAATCGTCTGATCCTTTGCTGAATCAGATTTGGGAAGTGGGTGCCTATACGGATCATCTCTGCATGCAGGAAGACATCTGGGACGCGACCAAGCGTGATCGTGCGCGATGGGCCGGCGATCTTGACGTCAGCGGCCGCGGGATTGAAGACGTCTTCGACGATCATTTCCTGATGCAGGACACGATGACGAACCTGCTTCCTCCGGCGCCCGTCAAAGAGCATGTCGACAGCATCTCCGGATATTCCGCGTGGTGGATCAACGTGCTGACCCAGTATTACCTGCACACCGGATCGAAGAAATATCTGCAGAGTGTTCATGAACGGCTGGTGCAGCTGCTGAACTATATGGATACCGACGTCGACGCGAAGAATCTATTTTCCGACGCGACGCACACCTGGGCATTTGTCGATTGGTCGCCGGACCTGAACGGCGACACGCTGGAGGCCCGCCGAGGCACGCAATTTGAGTTTTATCTAGCGTATCGAGATGCGGCGTTTCTTCTGCGAGAGCTCGGCGACACGGCGAATGCCGATCACTTTGAGCAGCGCGCTGCGTTGCTGAAGGAAGCATCGCAGAAATATTTTCTGGACAGTTCGACGAATACTTTCGGCACGCGCTGGCAGATCAATGCGGCAGCAGTCTTCACTGGCGTGGCCGATCCGTCACAATACGCGCCCATCTGGGATCACGTGCTTTCAAGCGTGGCGAACACCAAATATACGGCGCTGGTGATGACGCCGTATTACAACTACTACATTATTTCCGCCATGGCGCAGACTGGCCATCGCCCCGAAGCGCTGGCCTGGATTCGCCAGTACTGGGGCGGCATGCTGGCCGAGGGAGCGACCAGTTTTTGGGAAGGCTACTATCCCAGCTGGCCGAAGAGTAATTTCCATGCTTCGCTGCAGGCCGACGACGGCACTGGATACTATGTCAGCCTGGCGCATGGATGGTCGGCCGGGCCGACGCCGTGGTTGATGGAGCAGATCCTCGGTATTCAACCCACTGAAGGCGGATTTTCAAAGGTGATGATTCGGCCTGACCTTGCCGGGCTCGCATGGGCCAAGGGCGCGGAGCCGACGCCGCATGGATTGCTGAAGGTGTCTCTGGAACAGAACTCAGGGCTGCAGACAGTCATCGATCTTCCTGCGGATGAAGAAGCGACGGTGCTGATTCCGGTGCAGCACGCGGGGCAAGGAGTGCTGGTGAATGGCACTGCTGCGACCAATGTGAAATCGGCGGAGGATGGCACTCGCGCTGCCGTGGTGTTGAGTACGCCGGGACACTACACGCTGCAGGCGCAGTAAACCAATGCGGCGAACGGTACTGGATTGTCGGAAGTCAGTTGGCTATTCGATGATCCGTACCGTGCCGGCGCCGACTAATTCTTCGACGCGTTCAATGAAGGCTTTGTCAGCGGCGACGCCAAGCCCTTCCGGCTCGAGCACAACCAGGTAATCGTCACGCTGCTCAAAGTCGAGGAGAATTTTTCCTTTGCCTGGAGTGGCCAGCATCATGGCGTGCAGCTGAGTCAGCGCGGGCTCTCCTACGCGATCCAATGCGATGCGAATACGCATGCTGCTGGGCAGCTTCAGCTTCACATCTTCCAACGCAGTGATGCTGGAGATGGCCAGTTTGGGCGCCGAATCTTCTTCTCCGCGCAACACGCCGCGCACTAGCACCGGCACATCGATCTTCAGATTTTCCGCCATGCGCTTGTAGGCTTCGGGAAAGCAAATGAGCTCGATCTTCCCCGTTAGGTCTTCCAGTGAACCTTGCGCGTACAGATCGCCTTTGCGCGACTTCGCCACCCGTACTCCGGTCAGAATTCCAGCGATGGAGATTTCGTTTTCATTCTGCGCATCCCGTCGGCCGGTGTTCGGCGCAGGCGTCATCTCGAGCGCGGTCTGGGTATCGACGACGCCTTTCAGATTACGCAACTTCTCCGCGTACTTGCCCAGCGGATGCCCGGAGACATAGAAGCCTAGAACATCCTTCTCATGCTGTAGGCGCTGAACCTCGTCCCAGTCGGGAATATTTGGCAACTCGTCCTGCTGCGAAGCGCCACCACTTGCAGGCATGTCATTGAATAATCCGAACAACCCGTGCTGGCCGGCTGCGCTGTCACGCTGCGCTTTCTGGGCCCGTTCAATGGCTTTATCGATGGCCGACATCAACGCGGCGCGGGCTCCGAAGCAATCGAGGGCGCCGCTCTTGATGAGCGATTCCAGCACGCGCTTATTCATCACGCGCAGATCGATGCGCTCACAGAAATCCCAGAACGAAGTGAAGGTCTTGCCTTCCTGGACCAGTTGACTGCGCACCTGCAGTATGGAGGTGATGGCGTTCTGCCCGACATTTTTTACGCCGGCGAGGCCGAAGCGAATCGCCTCCCCATGCGGCGTGAAGTCGGCGTCGCTGGTGCGCACATCGGGGGGCTCGACGGAGATTCCCATCTCGCGGCATTCTTTGATGTACTTGACTACGTTCTCCGGCTTGCTGACTTCTGAGGTCAGCAGCGCGGCCATAAATTCCTTGGCGAAGTGGGTCTTGAGATATGCGGTGTGATAGGCCAGCAAGGCATAGGCGGCGGAATGAGACTTGTTGAATCCATATCCCGCGAAGCGTTCCATCAGCTCGAAAATATGCTCGATGGTTTTTTGCGGGAATTTCTTATCGAGCGCGCCCTGCACGAAACGATTCCGCTGCCGCGCCATCTCCGCAGGATCTTTCTTGCCCATGGCGCGCCGCAGCAGGTCGGCTTCGCCGAGCGAATAGCCTGCCAGCACGTTCGAGATCTGCATCACCTGTTCCTGGTAGACGATGACGCCGAGCGTTTCTTTCAGGATTGCTTCCAGCTCGGGCAATTCGTATTCGACCGGCGCGCGTCCCCATTTGCGATCGATAAAATCGTCAATCATTCCGCCCTGAATCGGACCCGGACGATAAAGAGCATTCAACGCGGTCAGATCGGCGATGGCCTCTGGACGATAGCGCCGCAGCACATCGCGCATGCCGCTCGATTCAAACTGGAAGACGCCCGAGGTCAGCGCGCGATGAAATACCTGCTCAAAGGTCTGCTTGTCATCGAGCGGAATGGTTTCCATGTCGATCTCGATTCCAAGATTGACCTTGATCAGTCGCAGCGCCTCGTGAATGACGGTCAGCGTTGTGAGCCCGAGAAAATCCATCTTCAGCAGACCGATTTTCTCGATGGCCTTCATGTCGTACGCAGTGACGATTTCGTCGTTCTTGCCGCGGCTCAGGGGAACCAGGTTCGTTAGTTCTTCCGGCGCGATGACAACGCCGGCGGCGTGAATACCTGCACCGCGCGCCAGGCCTTCCAGCCGACGAGCAATATCGATCAGCTCACGAATCTGCGGATCATTTTCATATACCTGCTGCAGCGGTTCAGATTCTTTCAGCGCCTCGTCGATGGTCATGCCGATGGTCGCCGGAATTAGCTTGGCGATCTTGTCGACTTCGCCGTACGGCATGGCCAGGGCGCGACCCACATCTTTAATCGACGCCTTGGCAGCCATGGTGTTGAAGGTGATGATCTGCGCCACCTGCTCGCGGCCGTACTTGCGAGTGACGTAGTCGATGACTTCACTGCGGCGGTTCATGCAGAAGTCGATATCAATATCCGGCATCGAGACGCGTTCAGGATTAAGGAAGCGTTCGAACAGCAATTCTCCCTGCAGCGGATCGACGTCGGTAATCCGCATCACGTAGGAAACCAGCGAGCCGGCGGCCGAACCACGCCCCGGGCCTACGGGAATGTCCTGCTCTTTGGCGTAGCGGATAAAGTCCCATACAATAAGGAAATAGCCGGAAAACTTCATCTGCTGGATGCAGTCAATTTCACGCTGCAACCGTTGCTCGTATTCTTCCGTGGTGTGGCGAAGCAGGCCGCCGTCGCGCAGGTGGCGAATCGAGGTATCCAGGCGATGCTTGAAACCTTCGCGGCAGATTTTCTCGAAATAGCTATCGATGGTGAAACCCGCCGGAACGTCGAACTGCGGAAATGGATTCTCCACCTTGTTCAACTTGACGTGGCAGCGCTCGGCAAACTGCATGGTGCGCGCTACCACTTCCGGGGTTTGCGAAAAAACCTGCAACATTTCCTCGGCGGATTTGACGAAGAACTGGTCGCCATCGAACCGGAAACGTTTTTCATCGTGGATGGTGCTGCCGGTTTGGACGCACAGCAGAACATCGTGGGCGTGATGATCGTCGTGGCCAATGTAATGGCTGTCGTTGGTCGCGATCAGTGGGATGTTGAGATCTTTTTCCAGGCGGAAGAGATTTTCGTGAATCTTCTTTTCCAGCTCCAGGCCCTGGTCCTGAATCTCCAGAAAGAAATTACCCCGTCCAAAAATGTCTTCGTACTGCTTTGCCGTGGTCCTCGCAGCATCGTACTTGTCGTTGGTCAGATGTTCGCAAAGTTCTCCCGCCAGGCAGCCGGAAAATCCGATCAACCCCTTGGAGTGCTCAGCCAGATATTTCTTGCTGATGCGCGGCTTACGGTAGAAGCCATGCAGCGACGCTTCTGAGGTGATGCGGACAAGGTTACGATAGCCTTCGTCATTTTCTGCAATCACCAGCAGATGGTGATATTGATCGCCCTGCGGATCGGCGCGATGGTCTTCCTTCTGGCAGATGTAGAGTTCGCAGCCTAAAATGGGATTGATGTTGTATTTTTTCGCCGCATCAAAGAAGTGCATGGCGCCATAAATATTGCCGTGATCGGTCATGGCGACCGCCTTCTGTCCCATGCCTTCGACATGCTTCAGCAGCTTGTCAACGTCGCAGGCCCCGTCCAGCAGCGAGTAGTCCGTATGAAGATGTAAGTGCGTGAATTCTGCCATGCCCGTACTTCAATTCTATTCGGCGCACCGCAGGAAGGAAACGCTCATCCAATGGGAATGAGAAATGGATGAGGAAATCGAGGACAAAACTTTCCTCAAGCCACACCTAGGCTGCTGTTCTGTTTCTTGTTCAGCGGATGCACGGCAACACGGTACGACTCATCCTCTTCCGTATTCACGATTTGTTCCGCTCCATGCAACCTGAACGACGGCAATTCCAGGAGCCCCCCACCCCGAATGGAAGAAGCGACAGCGAAGCAGACAAATTCGCCGGCAGAGGTTTTGCCCCCGCGCACTGGCGTTTCGCTGGCGTGGCGTGCGTTGCGGCACCGCAATTTCCGCTTGTTTTTCGGCGGTCAAAGCATCTCGCTAATCGGCACCTGGATGACCCGCATCGCCACGGCGTGGCTGGTGTATCGGCTGACTGGTTCGGCGTGGCTGTTGGGTATTGTGGGTTTTTGCGGACAGATACCAACATTTCTATTGGCGCCGTTTGCGGGCGTGTGGGTCGATCGGCTGAATCGGCGCCATGTGCTTGTCGTGACGCAAACGCTGGCCATGGTGCAATCGCTGTTCCTGGCTGCGCTCACGTTGACTCACGTTGTCACCATTAAGGAGATTCTCTGGCTCAGCATTTTTCAGGGCATGATCAATGCCTTCGACATGCCCGGGCGCCAGGCCTTTATGGTGCAGATGATTGAGGATCGTCAGGACCTGGGAAACGCCATTGCACTGAATTCTTCTATGGTGAACATGGCACGGCTGGTGGGACCGTCGCTGGCGGGGCTGGTGATTGCGGGTTTCGGAGAAGGATATTGCTTCCTGATTGACGGTATCAGCTACATCGCGGTGATCATTTCCCTGCTGCTGATGCAGCTGCCGAAGTTTGTCGCTGCGTCGAAAATTGTTCCCATGGTGGAGCAGTTGAAGGAGGGCTGGGCGTATGTTTCGCGGTTCACCCCGGTGCGAACCATCCTGCTGCTGTTCGCCGTTGTGAGCCTGATGGGCATGCCCTTCACCGTGCTGATGCCAATCTTTGCCGCGAAGGTGTTGCACGGTGGCCCGCACACACTGGGTTTCCTGATGGGAGCGGTGGGGACCGGCGCGTTGGTTGCGGCGATTTCGCTGGCTATGCGCAAGTCCGTACTGGGACTGGGTCGCGTCATCGCCACCTCAGCCGCCATTTTTGGAGCGGGCCTGATTGCGTTCGCCACCAGTCACATCCTTTGGCTTTCTATGGCGCTGATGTTAGTCACTGGATACGGCATGATGCGCGGTATGGCCGCCAGCAACACGATCATCCAGACGATTGTTCCAGAAGACAAGCGCGGCCGCGTGATGAGCTATTACACGATGGCCTTTGTCGGTATGGCACCGTTCGGCAGCCTGCTGGCAGGTGGTTTGGCGCATTGGGTGGGCGCGCCTGTAACGCTGATGATTACTGGCGCGTTCTGTATTGCTGGGGCGGCCTGGTTCGCGACTCAACTGCCGAAAATCCGCGTTCATATTCGGCCGATTTATCGTGACCTTGGAATTCTTCCCGCCGAGGTGGTTGCTGTAATTGCAGATGGCAGCGGCGATTAATGTAGCGGAGCCCGGTAGACATGAAGCATCGCCGGCTCGGGTCGATTTCTTCACCTTCTAGAGTATTTTCACTTTTACTGGAGCGCGATCTTCGTTCTATCTCACCGTGGCTTCGCTAGGATGGGGCACCCCGGACATTCAACGCTTTGTGAAAGCGCGCTAACGCTCGCTGCTATCTGCCGGATTTTTTCTTCGTCTTCGACTTTGCGGAGGCTGTTTTGCTGACTGCTTTTGCTGTCGGCTTTTTTGCCACCGCGACTTTCTTCGTTGCCGCTTTCGGCTTTGAGGCTGCCTTCTTCGCGATGGGGCGATGGGCGGTTTTGGCGGAAGCCGTGGCCTTACCGTGAGCACCGGCAGGAGGCTGCTTCGCCGCCGTCGCCTTGCTGGCCTTGCCGTGCGCCTTGCCGACAACCGCGGCCTTCTGCGCCTTACCCTTTGCCGGAATAGGTTTCCCGCCGGATTTCTGCGATGCCTTGGCGATCACTTTTCCACTGGCCTTGGCTTTGTGCAGGTTGCTCTTCGCTGCCGGCTTCATCGGAGTTTTTGCCGGCTTGGCTGTTTTCTCAGGCTTTTTCGCAACTTCGACATGGGCAGCGGCTTTCGCGGGCACGGCCTTGCCTGCAGCGGCTTTTCCTTTATGCGCGGCCATTCCGTTTTGGTCGGCCAAGGCTCCTGCTGTTTGCCCTTCAGCGGCTGCTGCGAGATTCAAATCTCCATCCTGGACGACAGGCGCGGCCTTGGCAGCCTTTCGGCCCTTGGCCTTCTTTGGCTCCGTGACTCGCTTGACGGCGCGACTGCGGCGCACAACGACTGGTGGTGGAGGCGCGGGCGGAGAGTACGGTTCGGCAAATTTGCGAATCGTCTCCTCAGTCGGCAGCTCGCCATCCATAAAGGCGAACGTCAGCTTATCCAGCAGTTCATCGTAGCCTTCAACATCGGGGAGAATGCGCATGTCCTGCAAAATCGCATTGGGAATTTTCTGGCGTGCTTCCGGCCACTTGGTGAAAAAGTTCTCGAACTTATGTTGCACGGCTGCGGTCTTATTGGTGAAGAACAACCACAAGACAGCTTCCGGCTTGGCGCCGTGCAGCAGCTTCCACAGTTGGGAAGGCTTGGCGGCGTCTTTGGCTGTCATCTTCTGCAGCACGTGCTTGGCTTCTGAATCCAGGGCGTTGGCTTCGGCAATCAAATCGCCGCGCACAAACATCTTTTTCAGCGCTGAGAAATGAGCAGGAGAAAGCTTGGCTGTCAGCAGTCGAAACTGTGCCGCCGAGGGGTCCGGATGGAGTCCTGCCATCAGCAACTGCACGAACTTTTCATGCAGACGCTCTAAGCCCTGCACATCCACGGAGCGGCTGCTCCAGTTGGGCGACAGATGTTCCAGCCAGCCTTCCGCCTCCAGTGCTTTCAGCACCAACTGCGGCTCTTCCTCGTAGCCAATCTCTTCCAACTCGTACCCGCGCTGCACAGCCGTGATGACGCTGATCACGCCCTCTGCCTTGGCGTTGTCATAGCGCGCTTTGGTGCGTTCTTCCATGTCCCAGCCAGTGCGCGACATGAGCCGAACGGCCCGAACAAGGCGAATCGGATCTTCCAGAAATCCGTAATTGCTGACCAGGCGCAACTGACGCGCGGAAATGTCGGCGGTTCCATTCAGCGGATCGAGGAGAAGTCCCCAGGAACCTTCATTCAGCGAAAGCGCCATGGCATTGGCGGTAAAGTCGCGACGTCGCAGGTCATCGAGAATTCCTGCGGGAGAATATTCGGGTTTCGCCGGCTTGGGAAATGTTTCCGTCCGCGCAGAGGAGATTTCCATCCTGGACTGTTTGCCGAATCGCAGATAGAGGGTGTGCGAAGGCTCATGTTCCCCGGTGATGGAAAATCCAGCCTTTTCCAAATCCTTCTTGAATTTCAAAGGATTGGCCTGGACGGTAATGTCCAGATCGCGCACAGAGGCGCCACTCACAATGTCTCGAACCGCGCCTCCGGTAAGGAATACAGTAATTTGCCGGGCGCGGGCCAGGTCAGTGATGGCGTTGAGTGCTTGTTTTTCATTCGGAGAAAGCTTGGATTCAAGCAATTGGATATAATCGGGCATGCCCAGTTTTGCGCCTCGGTCAGCAGCCTCTCACTCTTGCCGCTAAGACCCGTCTTTTCAATTAGATGTAGGCGACAGTGTCGCACACACAATGTTCTACGATACCATATCGGCGACTGTTTTTCCAGCCATTGCACAATAACCGCTGCGTCCGGTTCTGCTTCATGCGACAATCCTGGCTGAGTTAGCATGACGCGGTTTTTCTGGTCACGCTTGCATGTTGTCTTGGAGAGCACGGAGTGGCAGGTTCAGGCTCGAGTCGAAAGAAAGTGATCGTGCGAAAGTTCAGCCGCGAGTGGAACTCGGGCTACGTCGATCCGCAGGGCTTTGCCCATGATGGGCGCCTGGAAATGCTCGACAGCACCGGCAAAGTCCTCTCCCTAACCCTGCAGGATGTGAAAATGATGTGCTTTGTGCGGGAATTCCCTGCAGGCGAAAGCAGCGATCCTGAACGCCTGGTGCGGCGAAATTTCACCTCCCGTCCAAGAACTGCCGGCCTGTGGCTCCGCATGCGAATGCGCGATGGAGACGAACTCGAAGGCCTGGCCAGCAACGATCTATCTTTTCTGGAGCCGGAAGGCATCCAGTTCACGCCGCCGGACATGCGGTCGAATACGCAGCGCATTTTTGTTCCCCGCTCCGCGCTGCAATCGGTGGAAATCGTCGCCGTGATTCATCCCAGCACCCGCCGCAAACTGGACCTGACGGAGCAGGAGCGGCTGTTCGCCAGCTGAGAAGTTCTCCCCAAACACGGTCTCGAAATCTCACATTCCGCCTGGACAGCTTTTTCCAGCCTGTACCCGCAACCTTCCGTTCCTGAACGAGTGCAATCCGTACAGGCCCCTTCGCTCGTACTTCTGGGTGAACAGGAAGCGCGGAAATGATTGATGCGCCGAATATTGCAATGGAAAACGCGATCCGGTGTAACTTCTCGCGGCATTCATCGATCTAACATTTCGTGAGATCCAGGAAAGGGGTGACCCGTGCTGATTCGTAAACCTTCAGATATTCCGTCGTCGCAGATCACATCCAAGTCCGATTACATGAACCGCCGTAAGTTCATGGCGGGAGCTGCTGCATTGGGCGCGACCGCGCTGGGGGCCGACCTGCTGAAAAATGTTGCGTCCCCGCGCCAGGCGGTGCATGCCACCAGCAAGCTGACCACAGTTCCCAGCAAGTACTCCACCACAGGCGTGACGCCGACGACCTTCGAAGACATCACCACCTACAACAATTTTTACGAGTTTGGCACGGGCAAGAGCGATCCCTCGCACAACGCGTGGCGATTGAAGACCAATCCGTGGACGGTGAAGGTGGACGGCGAAGTAAAAAGTAAAAAGGAATTCGACATCGATGCGTTGATGAAGATGGCTCCATTGGAAGAGCGCATCTACAGGCACCGCTGCGTGGAAGCCTGGAGCATGGTGATTCCCTGGGTGGGTTATTCGTTATCTGAATTCATCAAGCAATGCGAGCCGCTGAGTTCCGCGAAATACGTGCAGTTTTTGTCGGTGGACAAGCCCAGCGAAGAGCCCGCTATGTATAGCGTCAACCTGGATTGGCCCTACTCCGAGGGTCTGCGCATGGATGAAGCCATGCACCCGTTGACGCTTTTCACATTCGGTTTGTATGGCCAGACGCTGCCCAATCAAGACGGAGCTCCGGTGCGCATCGTGTTGCCGTGGAAGTACGGATATAAATCCGCAAAGTCCCTGGTACACATTCGCTTTGTGAAAAGCCAGCCTCGCACCACCTGGAATGAGGCGTCGCCGCAGATGTACGGTTTCTATTCCAACGTCAACCCGGACGTCGACACTGTGCCCTGGAGCCAGAAATATGAGCGCGTCATTGGCGCGCCGTTTTGGAAAGCTCGCCAGCCTACGCTGTTATTCAACGGCTACGGAGACCAGGTGGCCGATCTCTACAAAGGCATGAATCTCAAGAGCAACTACTGACCCCCGCATGTCGAATCGTGTCCTTGTCATTCTGAAATTCGTTGTCTTCCCGGCCTGCCTGATTCCCTTCGGCGTGCTGGTGTATCAGGGCTTCACGAACACGCTGGGTCCCGATCCGGTGGCAACCATCACCCACACCACAGGATTCTGGACGCTGTACTTTCTGCTGATCTCGCTGGCGATCACACCGATTCGCCGCTTGAGCAGTCGCCTGGTATGGCTGATTCGATTTCGCCGCATGCTGGGGCTGTTCGCGTTTTTCTACGGCACGCTGCACCTGATGACGTGGGTCTGGCTTTACTCCAACTTTGATGTGCATGCCATGCTGCATGACATTGGCAAGCGACCTTTCATCACCGTGGGCATGACGGGATGGACGTGCCTGCTGCTGCTGGCGGCAACCTCCACTGCCTGGTCAATTCGCAAGTTGGGCGGCAAGCGCTGGACCATGCTTCACCGGCTGGCCTACGTTGCTGCCATTGCGGGGGTCATTCACTATTGGTGGCTGGTCAAACCCGGCGTGCATACTCCGTGGAAAGTAACGGCAATTCTCGCGGTGCTGTTGCTGGCGCGTGTCGCATGGCAGATGAAGGAAGCGGCTCGCAAGCGGAAAGTGGCGGTCGCGGCCTAGCTCTTCTTTTTTGCGGAGCGGCTGGTATTAGCGGCGGGTTTCGATTTCGTTGGCTCGGCGATTTCCTGCGCGCGAAATTTCGCAATGCGAGCGATCAATTCCTCGGGAACATCTTGCGAGATGGGAAAGCGGATGGTGGCCTTATGAATTTTGAATGGCTGCAGTTCCTGCTTGAACTCCGCCAGAACCCGGCCGGTCGCCGGATATAGAGAATAGTGCTGCTTCCATCCTGCGAAATATAGGACAACTTCCCCATCCAACTTGTAGGCAGGCATTTTGTAGGAGATGGTCTCCTCGGCCGCTGGGACGCTGCTGCGGATGGTGCTTCGCACTCGCTCGAGGAGGCTCCGGATCGTCTCGGGCTGGGCGGCGATATATGCGTCTACAGACGTGATGCCAGCGTGGACCATTTGAAATCTCCCGTTGGAAGTATCGTCGCCGCGGCTATTCGCCCAACATTTCTGCGACGAACTGCGCTTCCAATATCTCATTGACGACTGCGATGGGAGTGGTTCCGTTTCGCAGCTCGACCACTCTTCTCACCGGCTCGAATGTCATGCGATGCAGCGGACACGGCCCGTGTTCGGTCAGTGCCCGCAAATGCTGCTCGGTGCTGTAACCCTTGTGAGAGGCCAGGCCGTACTGCGGATATTCCTCGTGATAGCGGCACATCCATGCATCACGGTATACCTTGGCAACAATGGAAGCCGCAGCGATCGAAATGCTGATGGAGTCGCCGTAGATGATCGCTTTTTGCATGCAGGCGGTGTCCAGGCGTTCGGCATCAATCAGCAGAAAATCCGGTTGCGGAAGCAGCTGGGCAATTGCCGACAGCATGGCCTGGTGGGACGCACGGCGAATGTTAATGGCATCGACGGTGGCAGCATCTGCAAAGCCGACGGCTACGGCAATCGCTTTTTTCCGGATGATCACTTCTAGACGCTGGCGCTCTTCCGGCAGCAGTTGTTTGGAATCGCGCACGCCGCGAATGCGTGTCTTCTCCGGCAGAATCACGGCGGCGGCGACCACCGGTCCGAATAGCGAGCCCCGCCCCACCTCGTCCACGCCTGCGACAGCGGTCGCTCCCAGATGCCGCGCGGCGCGTTCATGCTTGTCGCCGCATATCAGGGCGCGCAGGCGGCGCATCTTTTCGGCCTGCTTGGATAACGGCTTCTTCGGTTCGACGGATGGCGTGTGATTCTTCACTGGCATCTACAGCGAGTCTATCGCCACCCTTCCATGTGGAGAACGCGGAAAAATTCTGCATTGTTCGGACCGGAACGAGCGGGCAGCGATACTAATTCCCCACCGCAGCTTTCCAAACCGTGTTGGGCTCAATGGCATCCACCAGCGACGTGACCTTCATGCTGCTTTGCAAGTCCCCCAGGCTAGCCGGGCTGTGCACAACGATGGTCGCGGACTCCCCTGGCAACAGGGCAATGTAATTGTCAGAGAACTTCGCATCGTGATCGCCGAACGATACGTAAACATCCCGCGCCAGCACTTTAGAAGACAGCTGAACTTCATACGCGCCACTGCCCTTCACCAGGTGGCTGGTAATTTCCGCGGCAGGCAGATGCACCTGGGGCGTGGGAGCCAGATACATCAGGTTGCTGGAGACCTGCTTGCCGTCCACCGTCAAATCCATCGCCGCAACCGTTTCTGCGGGATCGGAATATGCCTGCGTGGGAAGCTGCAGATAAACCTTGCTCGATAGCGCGGGAATGGTGATGTTCTGCGTCTCGGTGTGCAATACCGTTCCGTCAAACTTCATTACCCGCAGGCGAAGGCTCGCGGTCGTCGGCGTCGTTTCGTCGGACACCACAGAGATATTGAGGCTGCCATCCTGCAGCTGGGACGAAACCAGCAGCGGACTGTAAAAGCGCCGAGCATAATATTGCAGCGCCTTCCATCGGCCGTAGTAGTCAATGCTAGACGGAGAAATCACCGGCCAGCAATCATTCAACTGCCAGAAAAGCGAGCCCATGGTGCGTGGCCGATCGCGGCGAAGATGCTCGGCCACCACCTTGATGAACTCCGCCTGGATGACCTGCGTAGCGTAGACCAGTGAGCTGAAATCCCTGGGCTGGCCATAGTATTGCCGAATGTAGTCCAGCATGGTGGCGTAGCCCGCGGGATCTTTCTGGTGCACGGTCATCACCGGCGTGGAAGTGCTGGTGCGGTCCTCCGGCAGCGTAAATGCATCGATGGTCCGCATCTCGGGCATCGACTGAAATCCGTACTCGCTGACAAACCTGTAGTGGCGATCCTCTTCGCTGCTGAACGGCACACGCGGCAACAAATTAGTCGAGGTCCACACGGTGTAGTCATGGGTGTCGCCAAACTCCTCATTACCACCGACGTCGTCGCCATCCTCCAGCACGCGGTAGTTCATCGCCATCGTCTCTTCGTAGTCGCCGCTGGGGCTGCTGGGCCAGTAAGCTGCGCCGGGATCGTAGCGTGCCACCAGCGCAGGGATGATGCCGCTGAACACGGTCAGATAATCCTGCCACATCTGCAGCCGCGCGATCTGGCTGACATGTAAGCTGTCCTGCACAAAATTATTTTCCTGCTCGTTATTCCCGCACCACAGCACGATGCTGGGATGGTTTCGCAGCCGCTTCAGCTGATCTTCCACTTCCTGCGCGACATTTTGCTTGAAGGAATATGTTCCCGGCTGCCACGGATTTCCGAACATGAAATCCTGCCAGACCATGATCCCCATCTCGTCGCATAGCTCGTAGAATTCCTGAGTTTCGTAATAGCCGCCGCCCCAGATGCGAATCATATTCATGTTGGCATCTTTGGCGGATTGCAAGATGTCGCGAATCTGCGCCACCGGTACGCGACTTGGGAAGCTATCGAACGGCACCACGCTGGCGCCCTTGGCAAAGACTGGAATTCCATTCACCACAAACTCAAACGAGCGCCCCCACTTGTCGGGATCGCGGCGCAACTCGACCGAACGGAGGCCGCTGCGAACACTGGAGCTCTCTTCCGTTTCGCCTCCAATTTTCAGGTCCGCGTGAAATGCGTACAGCGGCTGGCTGCCGTATCCGGCGGGATACCAGAGCTCTGGATGGTCGATGGTGATCGGCAACTCCACATGGTTGACACCGGCATGCAACTGGGTCGTTTGAGTGGCTGTCAATTCCTTGTTATTCAGACCATAATTAACGGCCACCGTCGCCAGCGAGTTGGTCGATGCCGTCACCTCCACCTGCGCCAGCAGATGGGCAGATAATTTCGTCACATCCAGTTGGCGAATGTTCAGATCGGAGATGCGCGCATCGTCCCATGCTTCCAGACGCACCGGACGCCACACGCCGCTGGTTAAAAATCGCGGCGCCCAATCCCATCCATACTGGTACGCGGCTCTGCGGATGTACCAGCGGGCCTGCGTATGTGTTCGCGGACGCCACGGATCCTGGTCGGCAATCTTTTCGGCAAGCTGAGTGGACGAAGTGAAGACGACACGCAGTTGGTTGTCGCCTGGCTTCAAATACGGCTTGGCATTCAACCGATAGGTCCGGAACATATTGTCGGAGGTCAGAAGCAAGTTGCCGTTTAAATAGACCTGGGCACAGGTATTCAGTCCGTCAAAAACCAGGTCAATATTTTGTCGGCGGAGGAGCTTTTCGCTTACCGGAATGGTCGTTCGATATTCCCAGTCGGCATTTTCAATCCATTGCAGCTTGTTTTCGTTGTCTCGATAAAACGGCTCGGGGATCAGCTTGTTGCGCAGCAAATCCAGATGCACATCGCCAGGCACATTGGCAGGCAGCCAATTGTCATGGGCAATGTTTTGGAGATTCGTGACTTGCCGAAACTGCCATCCCTGGTTCAGCGGAATGGATTGCATGGGTGCCGCCCAGAGGCACGCCGGAAGAATGCCGGCAAGAGCGAACAAAACGAACAGGAGGCGCGGCGGCCGCAGAGCCCGAAAGTGCTTCATCGTTTAACTCCCGTGAAATTTGCTGCTATCGACAATTTATACTGAAACCAACGAATCGTTTCGATGCGTCTGTCGGGTCTACACTGTGGACAACCTATCGCCAGCGGCTACACTCAATCTGTATTTACGCTGCGTTTGTTTCACTGACCCTTCACGATGGAGAGTTCTGAATGGCTATTGCCGCAGAAGTGCAACACGACCTGGATGAGACATATCCGATTTCGCCGGAACAGATTCAGCAGTATCAGGAAAACGGGTACATCAAGTTGAAGCATGTACTCTCCGCTGAGACACTGGCGCATTATGGCCGCGAAATCACTCGTAAAGTAAAAGAGTTGAACCCGGAGCACCTGCCACTGGAAAAACGCGACGTATATCATCGCGCCTTTCTACAGGTAGAAAATCTGTGGGAAAGCAGCGATGTGGTTCGAGAATTCATTTGCTCCAAGAAGCTGGGCCGCATCGCCGCGCATCTGATGGGCTCAACGGGCGTGCGCATCTATCACGACCAGGCTCTCTACAAAGAAGCCGGTGGAGGGATCACCCCGTGGCACGCCGACCAGTATTACTGGCCCGTGGATACGGACAGGACCGTCACCGCATGGATCCCGCTGCAGGAAACTCCGCTGGAGATGGGGCCGCTGGCCTTCTGTCCGAAAAGCCATCGCGCGACTTACGGCCGCGATCTGGAAATTGGACAGGAGAGCGAAGACCGCATCGGCGGAGCGCTAAAAGACCATGGGATAGATGAAGGCAAGTTCGACCTGGGAGAGGTCAGCTTTCACGCCGGATGGACCTTCCATCGCGCCGGACAGAACACTACGCCGATTCCACGCGAAGTGATGACCATTATCTACATGGACGAAGACATGCGGCTGACCAAGCCCGTCAATCAATATCAGCAAGCGGACCGCAACAAGTATTGTCCCGGCATTGAAGTGGGTGAGCTGATCCACACCCCCATGAACCTGCTGGTGTGGAGCAGCCGCAGCTAGCCGGCAGTGCAAGCGTCATTGGTACCATTTATGGTACCTTCCAGGTCCACAAATAAAGTTGGTGCCGGTGAAACTGGTAGGGCTGGTACAGCGGCCGGGCTCCATACCGTACATCCGGCGTGAAGGTGTAGCTGTAGGTCTCGCAATCCAGAATTGCGTGCACCTCCGTTCCCTTCGGAGTAGCCGGGCTCAGCCGAATCACGCTGGTGCGATTTTCTCCTGAAGTCCACTCGCGTCCCTTGGTTTCCTGCAGGTCGGCTATCTCAGTGATCCACGGCGAATCGGTGTAGACCTTGGCGCGGCACCAGTTCCCTTTATCGAACGGGTCGAGTCCTTGCGTCGTCCGCAACCAGATTGTCGCCTGCTCCCCTGGTTCCAGCGTGCCATTGCCGTTGCCTTTCCCTTCTGTCACGGTGCGCGGAACACTGGTCCCGCCGCCATGAACACCCTGGAAGAAGGTTGGAAATGTTTTGCTGCGACCATCCAGAACTTCCACCGCTAATGGCGCCGCTAGGTTCGAAGGCGCTATCAGCACGTCGAAGTAAGTGTGCAGGGCGGCGGATTCAGATTGGTCTTTGCTAGTTGCAGCCAGGTACAAGCGCGTTCTCTCGAAGTCCCCATCGCCGGAAGTGAACTGCGCTTGAAATTTTGAGCTGAGGTCTAGCACCTCGCCGGGTTTCAGTTCCGGCACATCCACAGAGCCATGCAGAATTTCGACTGTGGGATAGTCGGAGGTCAACTCCACATGAAGATGGGTGAGCGCAGCGGCGCCAGGGTTCCAGATGCGAATCGGCAGGTTGAGCGGCTTGCCGGGCATGAGCCGCAGATGATCGTGGGGAGTCAACGGCAGCAAAATCGCGGGCTGCTCAGCAGCTATACCTTCGCCGGAGATTCCAAATTCATGCCCGCTGCAATCCGTTGTCAGGTGCAGTCTTCTCTGCGAATCGGCGATCAAAGTTTTCGTCGTTGTCTGATTCTCTGGCAGGTTCAGATCGAGCACTTTGTAGGACGCACCGGCACGATAGATATCCGCGGTGGTCAGATTTAACTGCGTGCACACCGCCGGCGGACCATCCGGAGCCCATTGACGCGTGGCGATGCGCATGCCGGCTTGGCTGACATGCAGCAGGTAGATCATCGCCGGACCCGCGATATCCGACTGCACGTGGTAGCCCCAGGCATCAAAATGATCGAAGGCGCTGGCATAGTCCCAGTGGGTGGGCGTGGTGTCGAGCGCAGGATCGGCAAACGCCCGCATGTGGAAGTCGAACGTCTCCTGCAATCGACGTAGCCCAATGGCGATCGTACTCGTCCTGGCGAAATTCAAAATCAACCGAGGGCGTGGCTGCGAAGGCTGCCCGGGTTTCTTCTGTGTACTGGCTGATGTAGTCGCCGCTGGCTCGCACCAGGCGCACGGGCGTGTGCTGGAAACTCAACACGTAATCTTTTGGCCGCCACAGCGATCGGCGCCCCTTTTCGCCCACATAAAATTCCGGGCCTGGATTGAATGCCGAACAGCTGCCGATGATTTGCGGATAACGCGCACTCAGGTAGAGACTCATAAAGCCGCCCATGCTGAGACCGGAAGTAGCGCGATAGCGGCGGGATGTGAGGGTGCGATACTTGCCATCGATGGCGGCGACCTGCTCCAGAAAATATTTGCCGAAATCGATGTCGCCGCCGGACGGACGAACATCATACGGATCGCCGTTGTAGAAGCCGGTGTACGTGCGGGCGATATACCCATCCACGGCAACCACAATCACCGCATGCGTCGCGACGAAGCGGCAAATCTTCGGCACCGTGTCTTCGCCATGATCGTAATCCTCCAGCGTGTAGCGATCGCTGTGGCCATGCAGGTAATAGATGACGGGATAGCGAGTGGAAACTGCGTTGTAATTGGCCGGCAAAAAGATGCGATAGTGGCGCAGCCCGCCGAACACGCTGGAGTGAAATGTCTCGTCGCGGAAATTGGCTGTCCCTGCCGGACAATGCAGCACTGTGTCGGGAGAGGTCCTGGTCGCGTCGATCTCCTCAGCGGTTTTGCTTTCTCCGACGCCTGTGCGCGCAAGCTTGTGGCAGGAAGCAAGACAACACTGCAGCAACACGCAAGCATGACCGCCGAGAAGTATGCCCAAGCATTTCTCCACACAATTTGTCGGCGGTGGCCACGCCTGCTCATGTCTTCGCCTTTCATAGTTGCGTTATTTCTTGTGAGTTGCGGCCTTGGCTGCAGTTGGCTGCGGCACCGGCAATTGGTCGATCAACCATTCAACCATTTCCTTGCCGCCGGTAAAGTTGTCGTACTGCGACGGCAGGTTGTGATTATGGCCATCCACATACTCGTTGTAGACCCAGGGGTCGGCGACAACCAGCACGGTGCCTTTGCCAAATTTCGCGCCTGCCATCATGATGGTGCCGTGCTCTTTCAGCAGCGAGAACGCGGGCTTGCGAACAGAGATCGTGCAAGTGTCCTTCATGTAGAAAATATGTGAACCGGGAACAACAGGAGAATCGCCGCTGACTGCCAGCCTGCCCGCTTGAAGATCGTCGCCAACCACGTGGTGGAACAATACATTGTTGAAGTGGATGCCGAACTTGTCGGCCAGCAGATCCAGGTGATCGATGTCGGCGTTCGGTCCGTCGTTCTCCATCATCACAAGCACGCCGCCCTGTTTCACCCAGGCCGCAACCTGCTCGGCATCCGCGGGCTGAACATAATGCGGCGTTGGATTCTTCGACGGAATATCCGGCGAGATGATCATGTAGATCTGGGCATGCTTCAAATTCTGCACCGTCGGCGCGCTGTACAGAGTTGTGGTCGCGACGCCATCGCTGCGAAAAACATGTCCCAGGAAAGAGAAGCCGCTGTTCGATGTGTCATTCCACTTGTAGTGGAAATATTCTTTCTGCCCGGCTGCATTGGTCCGTTGCTGGCTATTGAACCAGGCGTCCATCATCACCGTCGCACCATCGCCCAGCAGAGCTGTGGGCGCCAGTTCCATTTCGCTGCTGGCCAGCAGAAACGCACCCACTCCCCGCGGATCGCCGCTTAACTTGAGGACGCTGATGTAGTAGGAATAGCTGCCGTCATTGTGCGCGTTCCCGCCCAGCGCGGTCCCCGACACAGTGTCGCTGATAGTGAGTGAACCATCTGGATTGTTTTGCACGAACTTCTGCAGGATGCCGCGATAGCCTCGCGCCGCATTGCGCGCATACACAGGCGGCAAGTATCCCAATCGCACGCCTTTGGCGAAGGCATAGGTAAACATGCAGGCCGCAGAGGATTCGAAATAATTTCCCTTCGCTTGCGGCTTGTCGAGTACCTCATACCACAGCCCAGTGGCGGGATCCTGAACCTTGGCGACCGCTGCTGCGGTGCGATTCAAAATTGCAATCAGCTGGGCGCGTCCCGGATCGTCCGCCTTGTAGTACGGCAGCGTGTCGACCAGGGCCATCAGGTACCAGCCGGTGGCGCGTGCCCAGAAACTCGGCGAATCTCCAGTGCTTTTATCCGCCCAGGGCTGCTGCTTGGACTCATCCCAGCCGTGATATAAAAGGCCCGTCCTGGGATCGCGCGCGTGCTGGTCGATCAAGCTGAATTGTTGGGTGATGTCCGCAAAATCATTCGGCTCCTGAAACAGGGAAGCGTATTCGGCATAGAACGGCTCGGCCATGTACAGCCCATCCAGCCACATTTGGTTCGGCGTTTGACCTTGATGCCAGAAACCTCCGGAAGCGGTTCGCGGCTGCGATGCCAGCTGTTCACGGATTCGTTTAGCCGCCTTATAGTATTTAGCGTCCTGCGTCACTCCATAGAGCATCAGCAATTGCTGGCCGAGCAAGACACTATCCAGGCTGTAATCTTTTGCTTCATACGTTCGGATGGATCCATCGTCCGAAATAAACGGGTCGACCGCTGCCTTGACATAGTCGTAATACGTGGCATCCGCGGAGTTATGCCAGACCGCATCCATGCCATTCAGCACCGTGCCCAGGCGATAGTCCCATTTCCACTCACCCTGGTCCGTCGAGTAGTGGCCGTCGGGCCAATTCTGCATGACCGATCGCGCCATCTGCTGCGACAGAGGAGTGGTTGCGGCCTGCGCGCCGTTTACTCCGAATGCGATTGCGACAGTCACGCAGGCTGCGGCAGATCGCGCTACTAATCTCGCAGCGGAAAATTGTAACGTTACGATTCGGCGTACAAGGCTATCAGCAAAAAGTTGCAAGAAACGCATGGTCGTTCTCTCCTGATGCAGCAGGCGCGCGAGCCCGCGGCGACGCTGCGGACTGAAACAATGCCGGCTCGGATGGAATGCTGATACGCAGTACAGGCTACTCTTCAAGAAGCGGCTGCGCCAGAAACGCCGACGGATGGCGGGACGTTATTTGAATCGCTGCAGTACTTTTTCCGCGTTCTCGCCTTCGAGCCAGGCGCCGTGATTTGCCTCCGAATTGCGAAACTCCGGCAAACTATCCGCCGGCATGCTCGGGGTCGATAGATGCTGTTGTGTCGTACTGTAGGCCTGCCTGACCACGTCCGGCAGCGTCGCAAGCTGTTCCTGAATGCTCTTTTGAATCGTGGCGACCACCTCAGGATATTTGGCCGCACAATCATAACTTTCCTTGGGATCATCGATGAGATTGTAGAGTTCAGGATGGCGCAGCGTGTAGTTGATGCGGCCTTGTGCGGGCGTCGGCATAAACATGGGCGTGTTGCCGCGCGCGATGTGCAGCTTCCACTGTTTCCAGCGCGCGCATTGGATATTCCAGCCCTCAAACGACAGCAACGCCTGACGATCGACAGCTTCTTGTTGACCGGAAAGCAGCGTCCAGATATCGCGGCCATCGAGTGGATACGCGGGCAATTCGCCATGGGACAAGGCGGCCACTGTGGGAAGAATATCCATGTGCGAAGCCAGTGCATTTGTTACACGGCCTTGTGGCAGCGTGCCCGGCATGCTGACAATCATCGGGATTCTGAGGCCACCTTCATACACGCCGCCTTTGCGGCCGCGCAGATTGCCGGTACTGCCCTGGAACCACGGGCCATGATCGCTAGAAAAAAATACCAATGTCTTCTCACGCTGACCATTCTTCTCGAGCGCTCGCACGATTTCGCCGACGCTCCAATCAATCTCTTCGACCACGTCGCCATATAATCCCAGGTCGGACTTGCCGCGAAACGACGTCGACGCATGCAGCGGAATATGCGGATACGAGTGCGCCATGTAGAGAAAGAACGGCTTCTGGTGCGACTGGCTGAGGAACTCGAGGGCCTTGTGGGTGTATTGCTGCGTCAAGGTGTCGCGATTGGCTTCCTTCTCCACGATGCTCGAGTTGTGCAGCAGCGGCAGCGGATCCATGTCCACGCTGTAGGGGACGCCGAAGAACTCATCAAAGCCGCGCTGGGTGGGCTCGTACTGCGGCAGGTCGCCGAGGTGCCATTTGCCGATCGCGAGGCTGGTATATCCGGCGTTGTGCAGTACGTTCGCGGTGGTCACGGCGTCCAGCGACATGCCGGTATCGCTGAGAGGGCCAAAGGCGCCGGTTGCGCCGACGCGGGTGGGATAGAGTCCCGTCAGCAACGCGGCGCGAGAGGCCGAGCACAAGGCGATGGGGGTACAGTGATGGGTAAGACGCACTCCCTGGGCAGCGAGCCGATCAATGTTCGGTGTGGCTAACTTTGAGCCGTAGCACCCCAGGTCGCCATACCCCAGGTCGTCGCAGATGATGACGATAATGTTCGGCCGATCGGGTTTCGTGGTCTGCGTCATCGCATCTTTACGCGAGGTGTCCGCCTGTGCCCCGGAAGCTGGTTCGAAGGTCGAAGCAGCCAGAGAAGCTCCGGCAGTGACAAGAAATTTCCTGCGATCCATACCTTCCCGATGAGGAATGAGATCGGCACCGTTCGCCGTCGTTGCTAGTGTAGCGCACGCAACTGAGCCCTCGGAACGCGGCGAACACGCGCGAGAGGACTGAAGTCGCGCTCCGTTTGCACGCGCTATTTGCAAAATTTGCCATGGTGAATTCACTCTCTTCAGGTTAGGATTTCCTGTAGATTGCGCCTCCCTGAAGGAGCTTAATGTTGTTAAATACCGGCCAGAATATTTATCTCGTTCTGTTATGGATTGTGCTCTCGATTACCTGTCTGGTAATGCTGAATACGTTCTGGGAGCCTAGCCGCCGCAGTGTGCATAACGACGTGATCGGATGGCAGATTGCCATCCTGGGGACGGTATACGCCGTCATGATCGGCTTTATGTTGTACGCGGTGTGGAACAACTTCCAAACCGCCGAGACCAACGCGAATAACGAGGCCAACAACCTGGTGAATCTCTATCGCGCGGCAGACGGCCTGCAGGAGCCTGAGCGGGATGTAATCCAGCATGCCGCGCGCGAATACGCCACCCAGGTGATTACCCAGGAGTGGCCGACCATGCATGCAGATGAGTCTGGGAAAGGGGTGGAGAGATTCGGCGGCCAGCAATACGTGATGATTCTCTGGTCCACGACTACACAGACTCCCATCGCGGACCTGCAACAGCAAGCCAGCCTGCGCCAGGTGATGATTGAGCTAAGCAGCATGACCGAACATCGCCGGGTTCGCCTGCTCGAAAGCCGCACCAAGATGCCCGACATTTTGTGGGGTGTGCTGGTCATGGGCGGCATCATTACCATTGCGTCGTCATGCCTGATTGGCAGTGAAAATGTTCCCTTGCATTTTGTGCTGATCATTTCGCTCAGCTTATTGGTCTCGCTGGCGCTGGTTGCGATTGGCGATATTGATCGTCCCTTCCAGGGGTCGGTTCATGTGACCCCGACCGCGTTTCAACAGGCACAGGAGACGCTGATGATGCCGTTGCCACCGGCGCAGTAGGCTGGATCGAGGCTGCAAAAACTCCAGACACACAAAAGCCGCATCCCGTACCAGGATGCGGCTTTTGAAATTCCAGATGCGATGGAGCGTTTACTTGGAGCGAGTGGTATCGGCTTCGCGCAGACGAGCGGCCTTGCCGCGAAGTGCGCGCAGATAGAACAGTTTGGAGCGGCGCACACGGGCCGAACGGACTTTTTCCACCTTTTCCACCACTTTGCAATGCAATGGGAAAATGCGTTCAACGCCCTGGCCAAAGCTCATCTTGCGGACGGTGAAGCTGCCTTCCGCGCCATTCTTGCGGGCGATTACGATTCCTTCAAAGGCCTGCACGCGCTCTTTGTCGCCTTCTTTAATCTTGACCTGGACGCGAACCGTATCGCCGGGGCCAAAGTTGGGGAGATCGGTGCGCTGAAGCTTGGCAGCGAGACGCTGCATGACGGGATGGATCGACATAAAAGGTTCCTGCTCTAGTTGAAAAATGGAATATGACGCAAAACACTAGTGTACATGGAATCAGCGATTTCGTCTCGTTTTCAAGGCTCAACTGCCTCCGCCGATAGCTCTTCGGCGACACGACTTGGCGGCCCGGAAAGCGGCAGGATCACGGTGAATGTGGTTCCGCTTTTGCCTACCTCGGTGCGACTGCGTACGTGCATACTGCCGCGGTGTTTGTCGACGATTCCAGCCGAAACCCACAGCCCCAGGCCGGTGCCGACTTCTCCTTTGGTGGTGAAAAAAGGCTCATAAATTCTTCTGCGAACATCGGGCGGCATGCCGTGTCCGGTGTCGGAAATCGTGACTCTCACTCCGGGTTCTTCATTCCGCCAATCGGTGACGGGCCGCACTCGCAGCCGCAGTGCTCCTCCATTGGGCATGGCATCGGTTGCATTCCCCACCAGGTTGGCGAACAACTGGCGGATTTCCCCCGAATAGCAGACCAGGTGAGGACACTCCGACGCTTCCACCTCGGCCTGAATCTTGTTGCGCGCCAGCTTGCCTCGATAGAGCGTCAGCACTGAATCCAGCAACTCCACCACGTCGGTAGCCATGGCTGAGGATTGTTGTTTATGGAACCGAAGTGCCTGACTGGCGATCTGCGAAACCCGGGCCAGTTCCTCCTCGGCCGATCGCAAATATCCAGATGTCTCCTCATCGACAGCGGAAAGGCGCGCCAGGAAAATCAGGTTCATCACCGCTTCCAGCGGGTTGTTGATCTCGTGCGCAATGGAAGCGGCCAGTCGTCCGACAACTGCCAACTTCTCCGCCTGCCGCAGGCCAGTTTCCGCTTTTCGCTGCGCGTCGATGTCGGTGTTGGTTCCGAACCAGCGAACGATTCTTCCCGCCTTATCGCGCACTGGCGATGCCAAGGTGAGGAACATGCGGAAGTCACCATCCGCGCGGCGCAGGGGAAATGTCATTTCAAAGGGCGCGCCAGATTGGAGGCATTCTTTGTATTTTGCGATCACGGCGGGCAGTAAATCCGGATTGTGCACCGAACGCCAACCCCATCCTTCCATCTGCTCAAACGATGTTCCTGTGTACTCATACCAGCGCCGGTTGTACCAGACGATGCTGCCGTCGGGATTGGCCATCCACGCCAGTTGCGGAATCGAGTCCGCCAGCACGCGAAACTGCTCTTCGCGGGTTTCAATTTCCTGGCGGGCGCGCACCTGATCGGTGATATCGACGGCGTGGGTCAGGATGCCGTCGATCTGCCCGTCGGGGGTGCGATGCGGTTGATAGACAAAGTTAAAATAGGCATCCTCTTCGATGCCGGAGGGGCCGCGCCGCAGCCGCGCCATGATTTCTGTTCCGACGAATGGAATTCCTGTCTGGTAGACCTGGTCCATCCAGCCGATAAAGGGTTGATCCATCAATTCCGGAATGGCCTGCCGAATCGGCTTGCCCAGAATGTCTTCCGCCGAGGAACGCCCGATCCATTCCACATATCGACGGTTGGCGAGAGTGACGTGGTGTTCCGGACCATTGGTCACCAGAATGCCGGCCGGAGCATTCAAGAAAAGTTCGCGAATCTGACTGCGCTCGGCCTCCGCGATTTCCCGCAATTGTCTCTCCCGCTCGACTGCGTCCGCTTCCCAGATCGTGTTGGCGATCTGGTCCGCAACATGAACGTAGAACGCACGGTAGGAGTCATCCAACCGCTTTCGAACGCTGATACCCGCCAGCAAAAATCCAATAGGCTCGGCGGTGTTGGCAGGCGTAATCGGTACCGCAATCGCCTGCTCCGGAGTCAGGCCCCAGGGAGATTGCGCTAATGGATCGAGCTTCACCGAATTCAGGTCGAGCATGCACGTCTCTCCGTGCGTCGCTGCCAGCAGCGGCTGCCAGGTCGCAGTGCGAAGATCGACTTTGGCTGGAAAATTTGGCGGGCCGGTATGTGCGATCAGCTTTGCCTGAGTCCGTTCCGCGTCAAAAAGATAAATGACAGCAAAAGGAAGGTCGTAAGGATTGGTTGCCAGCACCTTGACCGCGGAGATGCAGGCATCGTGGGAGTTGCGAGTTTGGGTTCCGAACACCGAGGCCAGATCGCGCAAGGTGTGCAGGCGCCGGGCTCCTATGATTCTGTCGGTGGTTTCAATCACTGGAGTAAAAACGCCACCAACCCGGCCGGACTCATCCCGAATCGGGCTGTAGGAAAAGCTGAAGTAGCACTCTTCGGCGTAGCCGTTGCGCTCCAGCAAGAGCAGCAGGTCTTCTGAAACCGTGGCCTCGCCGCGCTCCATCACCTGGTTTAACATCGGCCCGATGATGTTCCAGATCTCCGGCCACACTTCTCGGCCCGGACAACCCAGGGCCCAGGGGTGCTTGATACCGATCAGCGGTAGATAGGCATCGTTATAAATTTTTACCAGCTCCGGTCCCCACCAGATGAGCATGGGGAAACGCGAGTTCAAACAGGTGCTGACGGAAGTCTTGAGACTTTGTGACCACTTTGAGATGGGACCAAGAGGCGTTTTCGACCAATCGAGGGCCCGCACACGCGCGCCCATCTCTCCGCCGCCGGCAAGAAAGTCGAGCTCCACTGCCGTTTTGGCCGGGCTCATCCCGGATTTGTCAGGTGTCATGGCGCATCTCGTCCAACAGAGCGCGGTCCTCATCCGTCAAGGCTGCGTCGACCAATAAATCCGGGCGATTTTGCAACGTCTTCGACAGGGATTGCTTCCGACGCCAGCGGCGAATGTCCTCATGATTCCCGGAGCTCAACACCGCAGGCACCTCCGCTCCGCGATACTCGGGCGGACGAGTGTAATGAGGATAATCCAGCAGCCCGCCAGAATCGCAGGTCGATTGCGGTTGAGGTCTCTCCGACGATACGCCCCCGGCGCCTGCATTCTTAGCTTCGGGCGTCCCAGATGTAGCCGAGAAGCTCTCGTAGCGGGTGGAATCTTCATTCCCCAGCACTCCCGGCAAGAGCCGGGTCACGGCGTCCACAACCACGGCAGCCGCCAGTTCGCCGCCGGAGATCACATAATCCCCAATCGAAAGCTCCATATCGGCCAGCCGCTCGTTGACCCGTTCATCTACGCCTTCATAGCGGCCACAAAGGAACACGATCCGGTCCAGGCGCGCCAAATCCCGAGCCACTGACTGGGTGAAAGGCTTGCCTTGCGCGGACAGCAGCAGGACCCGCTCACGCGTCAGGTCGCGAACACCTTTCTCCGCAATCCCAAGCGACTCGACAGCGCGAAACAGGGGCTCGGGCTTGAGGACCATGCCCTCCCCTCCGCCAAAAGGACGGTCGTCGACAGTTTTATGTCGATCGGTCGTAAAGTCGCGCAGATTGTGCACGCGCACCCGAACCCGATCCTCCGCAATAGCGCGCGCCAGGATTCCGAAGCCGAACGGGCTTTCAAAAAACTGCGGAAATACCGTGATGATGTCGAATTGGATCGCCTTCGCCGTCACTGTTCCTGCCTGCGCCGCTGGCTTGCTTCAGCCGTTTTGCTTCCACTTGATGTTGCATCCAATGCTGGGCTGCTGCTGCGTGCCCACGGGCTTCCCTGCCAGCACCTGCTGCATGGCTGCGCGCAGATCCCGTCCGTCCACGACAACATCATTCCCAGGACGGCTGCCGTCCAGCTGACCTCGATAGACAAGCTTCTTGTCGGCATCGAATAAAAAGAAATCCGGGGTGCAGGCTGCATCGTAAGCGCGGGCCACTTGCTGCGTCTCATCGAACAGATAAGGAAATTGAAAACCCTGCTCTTCCGCCTGATGACGCAAGCCCGGAGGCGCATCATCGGGATAGGTGTCCGCATCGTTGCTGCTGATGGCGACAATGCCGATGCCGCGACCCGCGTAATCGCGGCCTAACCTCGCCAGCTCGGGGTTCACGTGCTGCACAAACGGACAATGGGCGCAGAGAAACATCACCAGCAAGCCTCGCGGGCCAAACGCCTGATCACGCGTAATCGTCGTACCGGAGATCACGTCGGGCAAAGAAAAATCCGGCGCTGTTGTTCCTAGCGCAAGCATAGTAGAAGCCGTACGGGCCATCGGTCCTCCTTCAACACATATGGGGATAGGATGCGGCGAGCTCTGCGGGTAATTGTTCCTATCCTAACCCGGAAATGCGCAAGGTTCAGCGTAAACGATATGAGGTTGAAGATATGAAAATCTTAAGGTCGATCTCAAGTCGCGTAAAAATGACTGAGTTCACTGCGGGTTGGCAGCCGGAGTACTTTTCTTGCTGAATAAATGTTTCATCTTATTCACGATCGTGGACGCGTTGCGATGCACAAGTCCGCTGACATCTGCCGTAATCACGGGATCGTTCGCGGTGCCTGTAACCAGCATGGGCACTCCCTGAGCGTCTTCCTTCTCGGCGGCAGGCTTTCCAAACTGATTCATTTTGGTCATCAACCCAACGCCGACTTTGCCTGCGCCGCGAGCATTCGTCACATGCGCAACCAGGCGAAACGAGAGCACACCCGAGGGCGATACGGTTCCGTTGCCGGTAGACCGTCCCATGCCTAGAATTGTGCCGTCAATGTTCCTCACCAGAATGCCCGCGTTGCTGGCTTGCAGATTGAACTTCATGCTTTGGATGGTCGTGGTCGTTCCGGTTTTGACTCCTCCCAGAGCAGCGACGCCAGCGATTTTCGATCCCAGATCAAAGCCAACTAACTGAGCGCTCTCCAGATCGACCGGCCCTGTGATCGTCAAATCGTTGGCTGCGCCTGTAACGTTTAACCCCAGTGTGAGCGTCCCACCCTTCAGTTGCGATCCATTTGGTAATTTCACACCGGCGGCCGTCATCAGCGACAGCAATTCGTCGATTGGCACGGCGGCGGCGGCCATTTTCAGATCGACCCACGGATCTTCGCCGGCCAGCCGATAATTCCCGCTCAACTGAATCGTGCCTGTTCCCAGCCCGATGGAAGCCTGCTGCACTTGCCCGGTCTTGTCCTCCATCTGATGGGTGATGTCATACTTCAGATCAATCGGCTGCGGTGAAGGGGCGCCCGTTTTTCTCAATTGCAGCGCCTGCATATGCAGTGTGCCGCTGCTGTGCACGGTATTTCCATCGGAGGTGGCGTGGGCGGTTATGTTCGCCACCATGGAGATTCCCGCGTTTGGATCGAGAAATCCGGCAGCCACCGGGTCCAGGTGCTGCATTGCGATGTCGACATCTGCGGGCGTTTTGGCTGCATTCAGCGTATTCATTGGCCCGATCTTTCCCTTTACCAATACCGCGCCGTCACCGGGCAGCGTGGCTCCCAACTCAAAAGGAAAACGCTGTGCCAGCGCGAAATTCTGCAGCGTGAGATGGACGTGCTCGTATACCAGCGGCACCCCGCTCGCCGGCAGTGATTCCACCACCGCGCGGCCATCCTGAATTCCAATCGAATCCACTACCGACAGAAGCAGCGCCGCCCTCGATTTCGAATTCGATGTCAGGCTGGCCGCATTTCGGCTCAAAGTGGAGAAATTCCACTGCCCATTCGCGCCTTCGACCAGGTGAATTTGCGGTGCCTCGATTTCAAAACTCCGGATGTGGAGCTGACGGTGAAAAATCAGCGGCTTCATGTCGACGCCGATGCGCAACTCTCGCGCCACCAGAAACGGCGTGGTGCTGAAAGCAGGATCACCGGCGATGCTCAGGTTATTGGCAACCAGGTCTGCCCGACAGCACTGCCAGCCGCAGGTTTCCCAGCTTTACCGTGCGTCCCAGGCCAGCGGACAGGCGCGTTTCCAGCATTGGACGAAAAGTATTTGCGTCGACAAAAAACGGTATGGCGACAAAGGCGGCAACGACAATGACCAGCACTGCCGCCAGAATTTTCGTCCACAACTTCATTGTTCCTACTCCAATGGAAATGTTCGGTCGTCTCGATTCTGCGCCGCATCTTACGCAGCGCAGCGGCTTGCGGCGGCCACGAACTGTCTTTCCTGCGCTGCTCCGGAAAATCGTTGTCGCGGATCAGGCCGATGCGAACACGCTTGATCCTGAGGGTAACGCAGCCAACATCTATACTGGCATTAAATCTGACGATCCTGACTACCAAGGAAAATTGCGTGCACGAATCTGAATTTGAACAAAGCGTCTTCGATCTTCGCCGCGACAAATTGCGGCAGATTGAAGCACTCGGCCATCCGGTCTATCCCAATAGCTTCTCTTCGACCCATACGCTGGCGGACATTCGCCGCGAATACGAGGCTGCTACCGGAGAAGCGCTGGAGCAAGATCGAGTCAACGTTGCGGTAGCAGGACGCATTATGGCGATTCGCGCGCAGGGCAAAGCCGGATTCGCGGTGCTGCAGCAAAATGGGGCTCGCCTGCAGATCTACGTGCGCATGGATGCCGTGGGCGAGAACGGATTCCAGCTGTACAAGCTGCTCGATATGGGCGACCACATTGGGGTCAGCGGCTACCTGTTTCGCACCCGTACTGGGGAGTTGACCATCCACGTCGACTCGCTGACGTTTCTTTCCAAGGCCATGCTGCCGCTGCCGGAAAAATATCATGGCCTGGCGGATGTTGAGCTGCGCTATCGCCAACGCTATGTCGACCTGTTCATGAATGCCGATGTGCGCGAGGTTTTCGTCAAGCGGGCCGCGGTGTTGCGAGCCATGCGCAAGTTTTTCGATGCTCGCGGATTTCTCGAAGTGGAAACTCCCATGATGCAGCCGATTGCCGGCGGCGCCGCAGCCAAGCCGTTCACCACACATCACAATGCGCTCGACATCGACTTATATCTACGCATCGCGCCGGAACTGTATCTGAAGCGGCTGGTGGTCGGCGGACTCGATCGGGTGTATGAGATCAATCGAAATTTTCGCAACGAAGGCATTTCGACGCAGCACAATCCTGAGTTCACCATGCTGGAGTTCTACCAGGCGTATGCGAATTACCACGATCTGATGGATCTGACAGAGGAGCTGATCCAGTACATTTCGATGGAGGTGAATGGAACGACCAAGACTACGTTCAACGATGTCGAGATTGATCTGGGCCAGTGGAAGCGCTACACCATGCGCGAAGCGATCCTGCACTTCTGGCCAGAAGCCGCGGGCGCAAAGCCGTCCATGGAGTCTTTCCGAGACGCCAACAGTGTCTTGGCGGTCGGACAGCAACTTCGCTCCGCTCACCTGTCTGTCGATCTGGAGAACAATGCACCGCCGGGAAAAAACATTGCCTCCATCTTTGAAGCAGTGGCTGAAGAACATCTTGTACAGCCAACAATTATTTACGATTTCCCGCTTGCGGTTTCGCCTCTATCGAAGCAGAAACCGGACGAGCCGGACTGGGTGGAACGCTTCGAGTTCTATATTGGTGGATTCGAACTTGGGAACGCATTTAGCGAATTAAATGACCCGGTGGAGCAGCGCGATCGTTTCCTGCAGCAACTTGGCGAACGCGAGCGCGGCGACGCCGAAGCCCACGCCATGGATGAGGATTATGTTCGCGCGCTGAGCTTTGGGCTGCCGCCCACTGGCGGCGAAGGCATCGGCATCGATCGCCTGACTATGGTTCTGACGGGTTCGCGTTCCATCCGCGACGTAATCCTGTTCCCTCTTATGCGCCCGCAGGTGAAGAGCGAAGATGCGGGACCTGAACACAAGCCAGCCGAATCGCCGAACGGGTAGAATCCAGTCAAGCAGGTACCCGTATGGGATTTGACTTCGATTCCGACCAGCGTCGACAGCTTGGCTATCAGCTGATCGACCGCATTGATGAATATTTTTCCTCTTTGAAAGATCGCCCGGTTCAGCCGCCCGTGGAGCAGCGCGATTATTTCATTGAGCGCGCGGAGTTGCCGGAAGTTGGCCAGGAGGCTTCGGCGATTCTCGACGATCTTTGCTCGCAGATGATCGATCAGGGATTTCATGTTCCCAGCGCAAATTATTTTGGACTCACCAATCCCACGCCAACCTACATGGCCGTGCTGGCGGAAGCCCTGGTGGCCGCGCTGAATCCTCAACTGGCATCGCTGGCGCGCTCGCAGCTCGCATCCCGCATTGAGCAGCAGACCATCGGCTGGATTGGCGAGCGCGTTGGCTGGCATGAGAGCCAGTTCGGCGGCACATTTACCAGTGGCGGCACAGAAGCGAATCTGAGTGCGCTTGCGATTGCGCTGACTCAGCGGTATCCGCAGGTTGCCGACAACGGCCTGGTTGGATTAGGCAAACAACCCGTCGTCTACGCCTCATCGGAAGCGCATCATTCACTGGAAAAATCTCTTGGGCTGCTTGGCCTAGGACGCAAGGCGTTGCGGCGCATTCCGGTGAACGAGGCGGCGGAGATGGATGTGTACGCGTTGGAACAGACCATCCTTGCGGACCGAAGCGCGGGTCTCGATCCGCTGGCGATCGTCGGCACGGCGGGAACTACCAGTTCCGGCGCCGTCGATTCCCTGCCCGCACTGGCGGCGGTCGCGCGTCGGCAGAAACTATGGTTCCACGTCGATGGCGCATTCGGCGCTGCCGTAGTTTTTTCCAATCAGCATCGCGGATTGGTTGACGGAATCGAGTTGGCCGACTCCATCACCATCGACCCGCATAAGTGGCTGGCCATGCCGTTTGCCGCAGGCGTATTGCTGACCCGTCATCCGGAATTGCTGGAGCCGACGTTTGGACTCGATACAAGTTATTTACCGCGCGCTGCGAATAGCTCCCTGCCCGATAATTTTCGAGTGTCGGCGCAGTGGTCGCGGCGCATGAATTCTCTGAAGCTTTGGCTGACACTGCGCGTGCACGGCCGCCAATCCTATGAACAGCTGATCGACTCGCAACTGCGGCTGGCCGGCTATATGGAAGCTCGCATCCTGGAAACAGGGGCCTTCGACCTGGCAACGCCGCGCCGTCTGACGATTTTGAATTTTCGTGCCAGGGCCGCGCGACAGCTGGGGCTTCCGGAAGAAGAAATTGCGCGGCTGCATCACGCTATCGCTGCCGAAATTACCCAGGACGGACAGCAGTGGATCTCGACCACACGGGTACGCGGACGCAGCGTTCTGCGCATGATGGTGATCAGCTATCTGACGGAGGAGCAGCACATTGATGCGCTTGCGCTGCGGCTTCAGCACGCCGCGAAAACCGTGCTGGACCGTTCGTTTGGTGCGGCGCGAACTTCTTGAGGCTGCGCCGCTCCCAACCCGCGCGCGCTTTCCGGTAGCAACGGTCGCGAGATCGGCTCATAATCAGTACAACAACGCTTTCTACAATTGAACGGAAAGACATCCCCCTATGCGTGCGCCGAAGCTGCTGAGTGTGCTCATTGTTTTTCTACTGTCCTGTTCTGTCGCTCTCGCGAAGCCTGCCTGCATTTCGCCCGACCAGGCGCTGCAGCGTCTCCACAAAGATGTTTGCGTGGAAGCCCATGTGTATCGCATCGTCGATGCGAGCGACGGCATCCGCTTCCTGGATGTGTGCAGCCCGGAAACCTCCGACGCGGATTGCCATTTCTTCATCCTCAGTTCCAGTGAGGATAAAAAATATGTTGGCGATCTCGACCAGTTGGTCGGCCAGATCATCCAGATTCGCGGCAAGATTCTTCCGATTCAAGGACGCGCCGACATGATCCTCAGCTCGAAGGAACAACTGCATGGCGGCAAGCCGAAGTTCCATCCCAACCCAAAGCTCATCCACAGTTTTTCCGCGGAAAATGGTGGGCAGGGTTTCAGCACTCACAATGGAGTGGGCGGACAGCACGGCGTTCACTTCCGTCATCGCGGGAATTAAGCGGATTCACCAGAGCGGGCCCGCCTGTCGGCGAAGTTCCTTCAGCGGATAGAAGGTTCCGCGCCACAACACTCCGCCGCGCCATAAAACCAGAATCATGGATCGCAGGAGCGTTCCCACAAATAAGAGCGTTGCTGCTGGAAACAATGCCAGGTAGACCGGCGGAATATCCGTCAACTTCCAATAGTGCAGGTTCAAAAGCAGCAGCGCGAACAGGGTGACGATGCCGGCCCATTGTGCGGGCCCGGGAAAGAAAAGCGCTACGAACGGAGTGAGGCACATGGCCAGCATGCCCACGCATGCGGCAAGAAGAAGAGACGTGCGAAAGCGAAATGTGGAGTAAAGATTTTTCGTCAGGTTATTCAGAATGCCCCAGGCACTCTCTGCCCAGCGAATACGCACCAAATCCTTACCGAACGCGACGCGCTGCGCATAGCCTTCGCGCTTGGCGCGGAAACCGAGGCGCATGTCCTCCAGCACCTCCATGCGCAACTCCGCATAGCCGCCGAGAGCTTCATAGACGGGCCGCCGAATCAGGTTGAAGGCGCCCACGCCGATGTAATCCTTGGTCGCCTTGGGATCGGCAATCTTCCACGGCCGGCCTGCGAGCGCGGACACGCTCTGGAAAAATCCAATCAGCATCTTCTCCGCCACGCCACGCAAAATCAGCGTGGGATATAGCACCATGTGATCTCCATGACTCTGCTCCGCGTATTGGATTGCCAATCGAATCGCGCGCGCATCGAAGATGACATCCGCATCCGTAAACAGCAACCAGTCACTGACGCATCCTTCTGCGGCGAGCGACATGGCATGCGGCTTTCCCAACCATCCGGCGGGCAATTCTTTCACGTGCAGGACACGCAGACGTCCAAGCGATTCCTGCGAGGCTGCAAGATCATCCATTATCTTGCCGGTGGCATCGCTGGAGCGGTCATCCACGGCGACGACTTGCAGGTTCGGATAATCGCATGCCACCAGGCTGCGCAGGGCGCGCTCGATGGCAAGCGCTTCATCCTTAGCCGGAACCACCACGGTGACCGAGGGCCAGTTTGTCGAATGGTCTGCGACCGCCGTCGACTCGTTTGTGTCGCGCAAAAGATTTGGAACACGAGGCAGCATCCACAACGCAGGAATGACTCGCGAAAGCCACGCAGCCGCAATCAGCCAGGCAAAAATCGCGAACAGCAATCGACCATGAACAAGCAGAGACAGCACAAGAGACATGTTCCTCTAGTATTGCCGATTCCTCGCGTCAACCGCGGGCCGAGAGCAAATCTAGACCGCCGCCGCATCGATTTCAGGTGCATACTTTGCGCCAGCGAAAATAAAGATGGCTGAGAGAAGCAGGGTGATCAACGTGATTGCCAGGCCTTCCCGCAATGTCGAGTGATCTGAAACCCAGCCGATAATTCTGGGAGAAGGTGCATCGCCGATTGCGTGAATGACGAATAACTCGATTGCAATCGCTGTCGAGCGAATCGGCGCATCCACCGCGTTCACGATGGCGGCATTCAGCGGGCCCGTGTTCAGAAACAATAGAAATTCCGCCACCGCCAGGCTCGGCACCATGATCGCGCGCGGCCCATAGAAAACCAGCAGTGCAAAGGGCGCCGCCAGCAGCATGCTCCACGCGGAAATCAGGTAGAGTGCCGCTTTGTTATGCCGCAACCATCGCTGCGCCAGCCAGCCGCCCAGCCAGGTTCCCAGGATGCCGTCGACAACGGTGATGGCGCCGAGTACCTGGCTCGCGCCCGCCAGAGAGTAATGGCCATAGCGGAAGAGAAACGTCGGCATCCACACCGAGATGCCACCCAGTGTGAAGACCATCATGGCCATGCCCAGAGTCGCGGTCCAGTAAGCCGCATTGTGCGACAACCCGGCAAGTGTGGCGCGATCGGGGCGAATGGCGAGCGGTTCGGTGGCGCCACGCGCAGGCTCTCGCAGAAAAATCCAGACCAGCAGCACCACCAGCAGGCCGGGAGCGGCCGCGGCATAAAACGGCACCTTCCATCCATACGCCTGACCCAGGGTTCCACCCAGAATGTATCCCAGAGCCGCGCCGATAGGCAGGGCCAGATAGAAGAGTGTCAAGATGCGATTGCGCTGCTCCGCAGGCCAATAATCCGACAACAGCGCGGGAGCAAAAATGCCGAAGCTGGCCTCCCCGATGCCGACCAGCGCATGCCGCAAATACAGTTCGCCGAAGGTGTGGACCATCGCCGTAGATAGCGTCAGAATCGACCAGAGGAGCGCGCCGGCAAGGATCAGGGGCTTGCGCGGAAAGCGATCGCCCAGCCACCCGGTCAGCGGCGCCGCGAACATATAAGTGATAAAGAATGCGAATGTCAGGCTGCCGATGCGCTCATCGTTCACATGGAAAGCACGCTGCACCAGCGGCTGCACTCCGGCCAGCACATAACGGTCGGTGTAGTTCAGCAGGTTGAGCGTGGTCAGTAGCGCGAGCGCGGTCCATGCCGCGGAAGCTGGCAGTCGAGACGACGAATGAGCTTTATCCACCGGCATGAGCCGCCAGCATATCAGGCCCGGCGGCAGAAACCATCAAATTGCTGTGACGATCCGAGTGGGTTCAGGGGCTATTTTGATTTCTTCCGCGGCCAGCGCGCTTCAACAATTGTCGAGATGCCGCCGCGTGGCCGGAACTCGCCGCGCACGGTTGCCCACACGGGATTGCAGGCTTTCACAACATCCTTCAAAACCTGGTTGACGATGTTCTCCTGAAAGATTCCAAGGTTGCGGTAGGAGAATAAATATTCTTTGTACGACTTCAACTCCAGGCATTCCTTACGCGGCTCGTACCGCAAAAGAATCACGCCGAAATCCGGCAGACCGGTCTTGGGACAAACGGACGTAAACTCAGGATCGTCGATCACAATCTCATATCCGGGAAACTGGTTGGGCCACGTCTCGATTTCTGGAAACTTGAAATCAAGGCCGGACTTTGCGTGATCTTCTGTGTATCGGGGCGCGATTGCTTTTTTGCTGGATGCCATAGGCTGATTGTACGAAACTCGCCGTCCAATCGATGCTCCTGATGGCCGCTCCTATACCCTGTTTCTTCGACCTTCGTTGGGTTGGCGCGGGCGTCGAACGGTGCTGCGGGGTAACCGTTATGTCTTTGAATCCCAAGGCTGCGACCGAACGTCTTATATACTGATAGTTCTAAGAGATACGAAGATTTCACTATGGCCTCTCCGTCACCGCTAGATGCGTCGCAAAAGAAGCGTAATTTCTGGGTCATGTTCGCTTTGGCTCTGTTGGCGGTGGCCATCCTGTTGCACTACTCCAGCCGTGATGCCACGAAGGTAAGAATGGGCACGGCCACGATGGGCGAGTTGGTCAGTACGTTGTCGACCAACGGCATCGTCCAGCCCACGCACAATTTCGCCGCCTACAGCCCGCTGCCAGGAACGGTGAAAGCCGTGTATGTGCATGAGGGGCAAAAGGTAGCCAAGGGCCAGCTGTTGATTTCACTCGAAGATTCCACGGCACGTACCCAGGTGGCAGCGGCTCTGGCCGCTGTGCGGGGAGCCCAGGCCCAGTTGGAGGCGCTGCGTCACGGTGGAACACGGCACGAACAGATCACCATGACCAGTGACATCGACAAAGCTAAGGCTGCCCGAGATCAGCAGGCTGCGAACCTGGCGACGCTGGAGAAACTTGAGCAGCAAGGCGCCGCCTCCCCCAGCGAAGTCGATGCAGCGCGCAGAGCGCTGGCTGCCGATACTGCCGGACTGCAATCGCTGGGCCAGCAGCAGACGCAGGGATACGCCCCCATCGATTTGCAGCACGCCACTGCGAACCTGGAAAATGCGCAGGCCGCCTATGCCTCGGCGCTGGACACGCTGCAGAAAGACAATGTCCGCGCACCCTTTGCCGGAACCGTGTATTCAGTGTCCGCGCGCGCGAGTGATTTTGTTCCAGACGGTTTCCAGCTATTACAGATGGCGGACCTGAAACAAATTCAGGTTCACGCTTATTTTGACGAGCCCGAGATCGGAAGGCTGGCGGTTGGCGAACCGGTCACCATCGTGTGGGCTGCCCTGCCCAGCCGAGTGTGGCACGGCCACGTAGTCCGGACACCATCCACTATCATCCGATACGGCACTCGCAACGTGGGTGAGGCACTTGTCTCCGTCGATGATGCAGACGAGGTTCTGCTGCCCAATACCAACGTGACTATCACCGTGGTTTTGAAAGACCTGAAAAATGTCTTGCTGATTCCGCGCGAGGCTCTGCGAATCGACGACAGCGGGGATTATGTCTATGGGGTGGTAAACGGCCATTTGCGGCGGATGCCCGTCACTATTGGCCCGCTCAATCTAAACAAGGTTCAGATTGTTGCCGGGTTGCATCCCGGGGATGTGGTGTCTATGTCTGCCGTCGATGGGTCCAACCTGCAGAACGGCCAGGCTGTGAGCCCCGCGGAATAGCGTATGACCTCTGTCGATCCATCCAAGTACCGCCGCCGTCTGCTTTCGCTTACAACCTTGCTGATTTGTGCTGTTGGCATCGGTGGGGCGATGAATCCGAATCCGTCGAGTGGTAGAAAAAAGATCGCGGAAGTTGAGAGTTCCATTCGCCAGGATTTAAAGACCGGCCACGCCAACGATGCCATTGCCATGCTGCAGCAGGATCTGGCAAAAAACTTCGCAAACGCCGTCGATCACAGTCTGCTTTGCCGCGTCTACATCGAGGAAGAACGATGGAGCGACGCCGAACAGGAATGCAATCGCGCCGTGGAGTTAGAGCCTGGCAACAGCGAGTACCACCATTGGCTCGGTCGAGCGTACGGAGACGCAGCCGCACACGCTTCGCTGACCGCCGCGTACTCCCTGGCGAAAAAGGTGCGAGCCGAATTTGAAACAGCGGTTCGTCTGGATCCGACAAACCAGTCGGCACTCTCCGACCTGGGAGAATACCTGGTCGACGTGCCGCGGATTTTAGGTGGAGGAGCGGCGCCTGCGGAGAAAGTAGCGCAGCAACTTCAACCGCTAAACGCAACCCGCTACCACGGCTTGCAGGCAAAAATCGATGCCAGAAAGTCAGACGACTCGGGCGCGGAACGTGAGTGGAAGCTGGCTATCCAGAGTTCCTCCTACCCGGCGGACGAATGGATGGGCCTGGCCGAGTTCTATGCCGAGCGAAAGAATTATCCCGCCATGCAGCAGGCGATTCAAAGCGGAATTGCTGCAGACCCCGGCAAGGGGGCGGCGCTGGTCCAGGGAGCCACATTGCTGATCGAAAAGCATCAGGATCCCACCCTGGCGGAGCAAATGCTGCGAGAGTATCTTGCCTCCAATCAGCAATCGGAAGATGCGCCCGCATTCCGGGTTCAGGTTCAATTAGGCAAGCTTCTGGCTGAAGACGGTGACAGGGCGGAGGCGGCGAAGCAATTTGCGGCGGCGCACGCTCTTGCCAGCCTCTATGAACCCGCGCAACAGGCGCAACGCGGATGAATTCGCCTCAGCATTCTTCGCATGTCATCCCCAGGAACAAAAGTTGGGACTGTGCGCCCCGTTTAGAATCAGACGGGATGGATACGGTCCGATTGAATCGGTTCAGCGGAAGGATTCACCGCGGTGGCACGCGCGGCCTCGCCGTGGCTCTGTCGGCAATTTGCCTGGCGCTGACCAGCTATGCACAACGAACCGATGCACCGCTGCCGAATGCTCCGCGGCCGACTGCGGTGCTTTCCAATCCCACCACGTCTCGACATCTGCCAGCGGGTCGCGAGTCGATGGCCATGGCGATGCCTCCTGCTTCTCACGAGCCAGATGCAAGTGCAACGACGGGCGGCGATGTCTCTCTCTACACGATTGTCGACCTGGCGCTGCGCAACAGCCGCGCTGTCCATGCTGCGGAGGCCGATCAACAGCGGACGCGAGCCATCTGGATGGAGACGCGAGATATTTATATCCCCAGTTTTTCTGTTGGTTCGGGCCTGGGATATTCCTACGGTTTTCCGCTCGGCAATCCGACCCTGTTCAATGTGCAATCCAATTTTCTGCTGTTCAGCTATTCCCAGCACGACTACATCCGTTCTGCCCGTGCGGCCGTCAAAGCCGCCACACTCAGCCTGAAAGATGCGCGGCGGCAGGTGATCCTGGATGCCTCGGTCAATTACATTCAGCTGAATAAAACCCTCGCCGAAATCCAGGCGCTGCAGCAAGCAATGTCGGATACGGACAAGCTGGTTTCAGTGGTGCAAGACCGACTGGATGCTGGGCTGGAAAGCAAGATGGATCTAACCCAGGCGAAGTTGACACGCGCTCAAATCCAACTGCAGCTCATCCGTCTGCAGGATCAGGCTGATGAGTTGCGCCAGCACTTATCCGGGCTGACTGGCCTGGACCCGAACACAATTACGCCGGCAGCGTCCACTGTTCCTCCTTTGCCTGACCTTGATTTTCAGGGCCTACTAGCGCGAGGCAAAGAAGCGCCGGCAGTTCAGGCTGCGTTTGCCACTGCGGACGCCAGGATGTATGACGCCTGGGGCGACAAGCGAGCGGAGAATCGTCCCATCGTCTACGGTGCCTTCCAGTACAGCCGATTTGCCAGTTTCAACGGATATCAGAATTACTACCTGGCTTTCCAGCCGAACAATATCGGAATCGGCATCCAGGCGACCTGGCCGATCTTCGATCGGACCAAGCACGACAAAGCAACGGAATCGGCAGCGATTGCGAAGCACGATCGTCTGCAGGCGGAGCTGGCGAAGATTCAAAACGATGAGGCCAACCTGACACTCTGGCACAGCCTGCGCGAATTAGAGGCGCAGGAGCAGGTAGCTGACCTGCAACAGCAGCTGGCGCAGGACACGCTGACCTCGACCGTCACCCAGATGAACCAGGGCGGCGTCAATGGCCAGCCGGTCACGCCCCAGCAGGCCGATCAATATCGAGTGGAAGAACGCACTCGCTATGTTGGGCTTCAGGACGCGCAATTTAACGTCACGAAAGTGAAACTTGATCTGCTCAGCGCCATCGGAGATCTGGAAGATTGGGCCAAGGGAAGCGCCTCGGCACCGGGAGACGTGGCGTCCCCGAACCGCTAAGGTTTATCTGGTTAAGACATTGCCGATGTTTTGCGAAATCATCGCAAATTTGAGTGTCGGCAAATCTTGAAATCGGCCCGAGGCAACCCTGGTAACTACCCCCAACAAACCCACATTCCCAAGCGCTTACAGTGGTAAAATTAGGGTTAAGCTTATGCCCCTAAAGACGATCTTTCTTAACCCGCCTTCTTTTGAAAACTTTGATGGTGGCGCCAGTTCGCGCTGGCCCGCCACCCGCGAAATTGAATCCTACTGGTACCCCGTCTGGCTCGCATATCCAGCCGGCATGCTGGAGGGTTCTCGCCTGCTCGACGCGCCACCGCATCACGTCAGCGCGGAGGAGACGATCAATATCTGCAAGCAGTATGAGTTCCTGGTGTTGTTCACCAGCACTCCTGGCTGGCAGGGCGACCAAAAGTTGGCCGAAGCTATCAAGGCTGCGAATCCGTCGATCCGCATTGCCTTTGTCGGGCCACCGGTGACGACGTCGCCAGATCGCGCCTTGAATGAGTGCCCGGTGATCGACTTCGTTTGCCGCCGCGAGTTTGATTTCTCCACGGTGGAATTTGCCAACGGCAAACCGCTGAATGAAATTCTCGGCATCAGCTATCGCAAAAATGGCCAGGTCGTGCACAATCCCGATCGTCCGCAGGTAGAAGATCTGGATGCGATGCCGTGGGTGACGGACATTTATGCCCGGGACATGGACGTAACCAAATACAACGTACCCTTCCTGCTGCATCCGTATGTGTCGCTCTACTCGACGCGCGGCTGCCCGGCACAATGTACGTTCTGCCTCTGGCCGCAAACGCTCAGCGGGCATGCGTGGCGCAAGCGCTCCACCGACGATGTTGCCGCGGAAATGGCGCATGCCAAGGAATTGTTTCCGCACGTCAAAGAGTATTTCTTCGACGACGACACCTTCAACATTCAGAAAGCTCGCACCATCGAGTTGTGCCAGAAGCTGAAGCCGCTGGGCCTGACGTGGTCCTGCACTTCGCGCGTCACGACCGATCGCGAAACGCTGAAAGCTATGCGCGAAGCCGGGTGCCGCCTGCTGATTGTCGGCTTTGAATCCGGCGACCCGCAAATTCTGAAGAACATCAAGAAGGGCGCCACGGTTGAACGAGCACGCGACTTTACGCGCGATTGCCACGACCTTGGCCTGACTATCCACGGAGATTTCATTCTTGGACTCCCCGGCGAAACCAAGGAGTCGATTCGCAACACCATCAATTTCGCCAAGTCGCTCGACGTGGAGACGATTCAGGTTTCCATCGCGCATGCATATCCGGGAACAGAGTTTTACGACTTCGCCAAGAGCAACGGGTTCATCATCAACAACGGCGCCATGGTGGATGAAGAAGGTCATCAGCTGGCTCACGTGGAATATCCGGGACTGCCGACAGAATACGTTCTGGAGATGGTGCATCGCTTTTACGATGAATATTATTTCCGTCCCAAGGCGGCGTGGCGCGTGGTCAGCAAGGCCATCATGAATCGCGACCTGCCGCGTTTGTATGTTGAGGCGAAGGCATTCATGAAGCTGCGGGCCCAGCGCAATCGCGTGGTGGCGAAAAGCAAGCGCGATAAGGCCGCTGTCGCAGCCACGCAAGAAGTCGGCGCTTAGCAGCCGCGCTGCCGGATGCGGTGGGATTTTATTGGCGCGGTCAGCCGGAATCAGCTGGCCGCGTTTCTATTGAACACGCGCCACCGCGACCGACAAAAAACCTGTGACGCAGGTTGAGGAATTTCGCCATCGCCGTCTCTCAGTCCACAATGACGTTTCGCCGCTACCTGATCCTCGCCGCTGTTATGGTCGGCGCGTCGGTGGGCGACACATTGCTCAGCAGGGGCATGAAGCAGGTGGGGCCGGTGTCGCTGCATCATCTGCTTACGTTGCTGGTCGCGTTGGGCAATCCGTGGGTGCTGAGCGGAATCGGTTTCCTGATTCTTTTTTTCGCCTGTTACCTGACGGCGTTGTCGTGGGCTGACCTGACATTTGTTCTTCCTGCGACGGGTTTTGGCTACGTCATCATTGCGCTGCTTTCTAAATTCTGGCTGCAGGAAACCATCTCGCCCGGGCGCTGGGCGGGGATTGTCCTGATCACGCTCGGCGTTGGCTTCGTGACCCACGGTCCTTCTTACACCAATCACAATCATCCCGGCACACAGGATGAGTTGGCAGAAGAATCTGACGCACGGGAACTGACGGCCGCAGGAAGAGAGGACAGGGGTTGATGAATCTCTCTGGCCAAGCCGCTGTCTGGTCGATGATCGGCGTGATCGTGGCGTTAGCTACGGCGGGCGACGTTTTGCTGGCCGGGGCGATTCGCCAGATTGGCGATTTTGACGTGATTCGCAGTCATTCTGGATTGAAGGGCGCCATCCTGGCGGTGTTGCATAACGGGCGATTCTTCTCCGGCGTACTCTGCATGGCGCTCAGTTTTTTCTCGCTGCTATTTGCGCTGAGTTGGGCAGATGTCAGCCTAGTCGCACCCGCCTCCGCAGCTCTGACATTCGTCACCAATGCCTTCGCGGCCAAGTGGATCTTGAAAGAAAACGTCGATGGCCGCCGCTGGATTGCTGCCGTATGCGTTTGTGCTGGCGTATTTTTTCTGAGTCGCTAGACGGCGAATTTCTCTACGGAAATAGCCGCATTAATCCTTGCGAGGGCAAATCAGGCTGCAGAAATTTCTGCGGCTTTCCGGCACCCTTCGTCAGCGCCTCTGCTGCGAGATTCCCGCTGCGGACTGCCCCTTCCATGGTGGAAGGCCATCCGGTTGCGGTCCAGTCCCCTGCTAAAAAGATTCCCGGCCATGCCGTTTCTGGACCAGGCCGATATGCATCCAGCCCCGGAGTGACCGAAAAGGTCGCGCGCACTTCTTTCACGACCGCGGCCTTCACCAGCTTCGCCTGTCGCACTACCGGGAAAAACTCAGCCAGCTCTCGCAACGCCAGGTCGATGATCTGCTGACGAGACATCGGAACCAGCGTCTTCGAGGCGCTCACCACAAGTTCAAGATAGCTGCCGGCGGCTTCCGTTCGCCGCTCCGGCTGCAGGCGCGTCTTGTTATACATCCACTGAATGGTGGTATCGAGCAGCACCGCGTGATCCAGATCTGTAATCGTGCGATCGAACCAAAGATGGATGCCGGTGATGGGAGAATGTTCGAAATGTCCCAGCTTGTCCACAAGCGATTCGGAGCCGGCTGAAGTCGCCGGAAGCAACGGGAGCAACTTCTGCATCGACTCAAATGGAACCGCCAGTACAACCGCATCCGCCTCGAAACTTCCCCCCTCAAATCCTAGCCGCCAACGTTGCGTCGCTTGGTCGTACGCAAAACCGTCAACACTGGTGCGCAGGCTCACTTGGCCGCCGTGCGACTGGATGAAATCCACTGCATGCGAATACAGTTCGCTGAGCGGAATTTTGGGCACGCCCATCCGACCCGCCTGTGCCGATTGCATGAAAGAGGTGCGAAACACCATCGCGGCATAGTGGACGGAAATTCGATCCAGGTCTTCATTCAGCGCACTGACCAAAACGGGATTCCAGAATCGATCGATAGCGCGCCGCGTCTGCCCGTGACTCGACAACCAGGAAGCAAAGTTCTCTCCGCTGTCGGGCGGCACGCCGCGCAAAAAACTCATCATTGCCCGGCTGATGGCCAGCTTGTCCGCCAGCGACAGGGCCGACGATTGCAGGAATGCGATGGCGTTGTGCAGCGGCGCGGGCAAGGTTCCCGGACGAAGAAGACTTTGGCGGCCGCCCGGCTCCATAAACGTAATGCGATCGAACCATCGAATCTGATCTGCCACACCGAGCTGATTGTAGAAGCCGATGAGGTTGGTGCAGCAGCCCAGCAGAACATGCTGACAGTTGTCGACGACTTCTCCCGTACCCGGATGCTCGTAGGAAGAGGCTCGTCCGCCGACATACGGACGGCGCTCGATGAGGCGAATGTGATATCCGGAGCTTGCCAGCGCGCAGGCTGCGGACAGGCCAGCCAGGCCGCCTCCAACAACGGCAACGTCGTGGATGCCGACTCCGGAAGTCTTTACGTCTGCCATGGGATTGGTCGAGGTCATCACAAGAGTACTGTTCGTAGATCAATTCGGTTGTAGCAGCCGCAAGCGAAACGCCATCCACAATCCACACGACAAGATCCACAACTTTTCTAAGGTCGGGACGCTGACTCGCTCTGCAAACACTTCGTAGTGCGCGTTTTCTATACGCTGCAGCAGGCGTCGATAGATCGTCACCAGCACCCACAGCGCGGCGCGACTATCTGGGGCGACTAGCGGTAACAAGCGATCCGCAGCTTGATAATATTCACGAGCGCGGCTCGCCTCCAGGGCGAGTACAGAACGTTCGTCGGCTGTAATCCGGCGATCGGCTTGGGGAGCGCGCAACTGTTCCGGTGTTACGTTATATTTCTTCAGATCATCCAACGGAAGATAGATCCTGCCGCGCTCCGCATCTTCCCGCACATCGCGCAGAATATTTGTCAGCTGAAATGCAATCCCAGTTTGCTCCGCCAAAGCTTCTGCCTGCGTATCCGTATAGCCGAAAATGCGAATGCACACCAGCCCGACCACCGACGCAACCAAATAACAGTAGCGATAGAGATCGTCGAAAGTGCGATAGGTCGCAACTTCCGTCGCGCTGGTGGGTGCTGTCAGATCGAGCATGGTTCCCTGCACCAGTTGATCCAGCAACTCGGTTGAAATTCCGAATCGCTGCTGGGCATCCCGCAACGCCAGAAACACAGGATTGTCGGTGGCTGCGCCGGCGGCTACGCGATGCCATTCCTCAAGCCAGCGCTGCGACTGCGCCAGTCTTTCTTCCCGCGGCAACTGCTCATCGTCCGCCAGGTCATCCGCGTGACGCATGAACGCGTACACGGCGCAAACCGCGGCGCGTTTTGCTTTGGGCAAAGCGCGAAACGCGTAGTAGAAATTTTTGGCTTCTCGCCGCGCAATGGTTTCGCAGGCGGCATAGGCTTGCGCCACCGAATCGATCACGCAGCCTGCCTTGCGGTGAGCCGTGCAAGAAAGGCACGCAACAGCAGCGCAGCCTTGCGAGGCTTGGAGATGACCGGGCGCGACTGCAGCACATCGTAATCCTGATTGCGAATCGCCCGCAGAATTTCCTGGCCGCCGCGGCTGAACAGCGCGATGTCCACCGCAATCTCCTTATCGACGCGGTACAGCAATGGCATGCCAGCATCAAACAATTTTTGCGCGAAGTCGACTTCATGCTCCATCAGATCGCGAAAATTCTGGCTGAACCGCCGATCGCGAATCTGCTCTTCCGTGACACCAAATCGCTGCATGTCTTCCAGCGGAAGATAAATTCGGCCCCGCAGATAATCCTCGCGCACATCCTGCCAGAAATTTGCCAGTTGCAGCGCGGTGCAGGTGAAATCCGACAATGTAAATAGGTCCGGCTCGCGATAGCCGCAAACATACAGCACTAAATGTCCCACAGGATTGGCGGAATTACGGCAATAGCCAAAAACATCCTGCATGGTGCGATAGCGCGTTACCGTCTGATCCTGGCGGAATGCCACCAGCAAGTCGGCGAAGGGAGCCTTGGGAATGTTGCAGACACGAATCGTCTCTGCCAGGGCCACGAAAACGGGGTGACGCGTGACACCTTGATAGCAAGCGTCTAATTCGTCGTTCCAAAAGTTCAGCAGCGCCAGCGCTTGCTGAGGGTCGCCAACCTCATCCCCCAAATCGTCGGAGATGCGGCAGTAGGCATAAATGCTTTGAAAATGCGGGCGCAGGCGCTGCGGCAGAAACCAGGTGGCCACATGAAAATTCTCGTAGTGCGATTCCGCCAGCTGGCGGCAATAGGCCTGCGCTTCTGCCAGCGTGGGCGATTGCTGCGGCATGCGGTATTGCGCCGGAAGCTTACGCCACGCCGATTCCAGCACCTTTGCGGGATTTTCAGCTGTCTTCTGCAGTCCGCTAGCCATCGTTCAATCCCTCGCCGGGATGTATCGCAATTTTGATGTGACTGGTGCGATTCACGAATCGCCGGAAGACCGGAACCAATTCTTCCAGTGAAGCCCGCCCGGTTAAAAACTTGTGGCTTTCGAACTCACCGCTCGCGATCCAATCGAAGGCGCGGCGGCAAACCTGGGGGCGATGATGAAAACTAGCGCGCAGGGTTAGATCGTTGTAATGCAGCCGATTGGTATCCAGTGATACCTGGGTGCCTGCAGCACAACCACCAAAGAAATTCACCACGCCGCCTTTGCGCACCATGTCCACGGCCCACTGCCAGGTCTGCGGCGTGGCAACCGCTTCCACAACAGAATCGGCACCACGGCCTTGCGGCGTTAGCGCCCGAACGGCAGCGATCACGTCGTCGGTGCTGGTGGTTTGCACAACGTGACAGGCCCCCAGGGAGCGAGCCTGCTGCACTTGTTCCGGGTGTTTCACCACCGCGATCACTTCAATATTCTTCAACGCAGCCGCGTGGATAAACATCAGCCCGATGGGGCCGGCGCCGATCACCACCATCTGATCTCCGGCTTGAGCGCCGCTTTCATCCATGCCATGCAGCACGCAGGCCAGCGGCTCGGTCAGGGCGGCATGCTCCAGTGGTATTGAGGCAGGCACCAGAAAGGTATTCTTCGCCACGATGCGTGCGGGTATTCGAAAATATTCCGCGTAAGCGCCATTGTTGAATACCAGGTCGTCGCAGAGGTTTTCCTGTCCTCGTCGACAAAAATAGCATTCTCCGCACGGCGCGGAATTGACCGCGACCACACGATCCCCTTCATGAAACTTCGTCACCCCATCGCCCACCTGGGAGACGACCCCAGCCATTTCATGCCCAAACGGTGCAGGCGGCTTGAGCATCTTCTTGTGATAGCCGCGGCGAAACACTTTCAGATCGGTTCCGCAGGTCAGCGCAGCCACGACGCGGACGACGATTTCTCCCGGGCCCGCTTCCGGGACTGGCAGCCTTTCAATCCGGACATCTTCTTTGCCGTAGAGAATAGCGGCATTCATTTCAGCGGCCATATCGATGGTCTTGCAGACTGCGGTGTGAGTTGGACTTTGTGTACTTTCTTTCACTCTAGACATGACGGAACGGAAATACCTATGGCTGAATCACAACTTTCATGGAATCCGGTTTTGGTTCGGAGGCAAAGACGATCGCTTCTGCCGCTTGTTCCAGCGGAAATGTATGGGAGATCAGGCGAGTCAAATTGAATCGATCAGGATAGCCGTCGAGAACCAGCTGGGATGCAGTATGCTGCACGTCGGCCGACGAACTATACGATCCAATCAAAGCTTTCTCATCCATACAAATCGCAGCCGGATCGATGACCACTTCCCCGTGTTGTGTGGCCGCGAACAGCAGCACCCTGCCGCCGAATCGCGCAGCATCCATGGCAGGACGAATTAATGCATTGCCGCCGACGGCAACAATCACAACATCCGCGCCGCGGCCTTCGGTATGTTCCTTTACCACCTCGATTGGATTTTGTTTGTCGGCATAAATTGGATGATGCAGATCGAACCGCGATGCTACTTCATGTCGAGACGGATAGAGGTCTGAAGTGAGCACGGTCGCGCCGGTCTGACGCGCCAGCGATGCCAGCAGGATTCCAATCGGTCCCTGGCCGATCACCAGCACGGTCTCATCCGCATCCAGACGAAGGTTGTGAATCGCTTTATAGCAGGTGTTGACGGGCTCAATCCACAATGCCTGCTCGAACGGAACGTGGTCCGGGATGCGCACCAGGCCTCGCTCGACGATCCAATCCATGACTCGGATATATTCCGCGAAGCCGCCGCCCGAGGGTTCAAATCCCGCAGTACATCCCACCCGCTTGTAACTCTCGCACTGCGAAAAAGTTTTCTTGCGGCAGTAGTAACATCCTTTGCCGCATGGAATGTGATGGAAAGCCATTACGCGGTCGCCGACCTTCCAGCCGCTCACCTTGTCGCCCACTGCTGCAATTACGCCGGCCATCTCGTGGCCGAAAATGCGTGGCGCGGAATGCGAACCCGAATGAATTTTCTTCAGATCAGTGCCACAGATTCCGCAGCAATGAATTTTTACCAGAACTTCGCCGGCACCGATTTCAGGAACAGGCACGTTCTCCACGCGAACGTCGTTGATACCGCGATACACCGCTGCCCGCATTGTCGAGGGGATGGAGCCGTTGAGATTTGTCACTGGTACCATTTTATTCCGCTTGCCTTAAAAACTGGAGTAATGCCGCTGCCATCGCCCGGGATGCGCGTGCGGACTGATTTCCAAGTCGAACCGCAGTCGGAATCAGCCATGGGTGCAATGCTACATACATTGCAAACATCCCGCTCTGAAATCCGCCGTGCCGATCGGTGAACCGACCCAGGTCAGGCAACTTGTCGCCGACTGGATCGCTGACGGCACGCACGGTGCGAAACGGCAGGCCACGCAACTTTGCAAGTTTCGCCACCATGGCCGCTTCCATATCCACCAGGTCTGCCTTCCATTGGGCGGCCAGCTTCGGTTTTTCCTCGCGACCGACAACATGATCCGCCGTCACCAAAACGCCCTCTCCATCCTCGCACGCAAACTGCTCGCCGGTCTGTCCGTCGATGACCATTGCCGGCCAATGCACTCCGTCGATTCGGAGTCCTTCCCGCAATGCGCCGGCATATCCAGCCGATACTACGGAGCGCAGCGGCCCGCGCGATTCAGCCACCTGCATTGCCAGTGTGGCTCGCTCTTTTCCCATGCCGGCACACACTACAATCGCGCTGTCATTTTCCCATACGCATGTGCCTGTTTGCGAAACCACCGGTGCCGGCCAGTCGCGCACCAGCGGCGCTACCTCTCGCGGCAGCGCGGCAAGAATCGCGATCCTTGGACGAGCAGCCGCAATGTTCATGAGGCTGGAGCATACCCATGCGTGCGAAACCAGTCGATCGCAGCGCGCAATGCAGCATCAACCGGAACCACCTGATATCCCAGATCGCGTTTCGCCTTGGCGGAGCTGGCAAACATTTTCTTCTTGCCCATGCGCACCGCTTCCACGGTCGCGCGCGGTTCACGGCCGAGCATGCGACCCGTAATCCATTCATCGAAGAATGCGAAGGTCATGGCAACCGCATGGGGCACCTGCATGGTGGGCGAGGGCAAGCCTGTGATGGCGGCCATACGATCGAGGATTTGCTTCAGCGTAAGATTTTCTCCGCCCAGGATGTACCGCTCCCCTGACGTTCCCCGATCGAGCGCGGCCACATGCATGGCCGCCACGGATTCCACATCCACCAGGTTGAGGCCCGTGTCGACATACGCAGGAAATTTCCGATTCAGAAAGTCGACCACGATGCGCCCTGTGGGAGTAGGCTTGGCGTCATTCGCGCCGATCGGTGTTGTTGGATTTAGAATGACGACCCGTTGGCCGAGACGCGCGGCTGCGATGGCTTCCTGTTCGGCCAGAAATTTGGACCGCTTGTAGTGGCCGATCATGTTCGCGATCGATACTGGCGTTTCCTCATCCACAATAGTGCCGTCCGACAAGAATCCCATGGTCGCGACGCTCGATGTATAAACCACCTTCCCGATGCCGGTTTCACGCGCCATTCGCAGCAAAGCCTTAGTCCCTTCGACATTGGCCGCATACATTGTTTTTGGATCGGGTACCCAGAGGCGATAGTCGGCGGCGACGTGCACCAGCGCATCGCAACCCGATAGGGCGGAGAGTAGATTCTCAGGCGCCAGCAGATCGCCCGTGATAAGTTCCGCGCCCAAACCCTGGAGATGTTCGGTGCGGCTGGTCTTACGTGTCAATAAGCGCAATTCTGCTCCTGCCGCACCCAGCGCCCGCGCAACATGACTGCCGACAAATCCAGTGGCTCCGGTAACAAAGATCCGCATAGGAAGGGGGTGAAAAGATTGGAAGAATCTGGTGCGGCCAGTTTAGTCGAGCTTTTCGGCCTGGATGCCGATATTCTTCTCGCCCGCCGCTTTCTTTTCCCAGTACCGCTGCACCCACGCCTCCCAGCTTTTACCCGCTGCGGAATCGCGTCCGGTAAAGGCCAGGCCGGCAATTTCCGAGTAAGGAATCGACACTCGTTCCGAAGTATCTTTGGGCATGATGCGGACAATGGCGCGATGTAACGCCGGGGCCGGTCGGCGATCGAATATGTAGCCTTCAATGCGGACGCCGGTCTTCAGCGTGATGGTCACGTCGCCGCGATATCCGAAGGCCTGCTCCAGCGCTTCGCGCGTTTCTTCTTCGGTGGCGAGCGCTGGAATCCATCCTTCCAACACTTCTCGCTCTGTTCCGGGCGCCACTTCCATCGCATCAGGATCGGAAGCTGGCTTGGTCGTCGCTTCCGTCATGCGCTGGTTTCCTCCATGGAAGTCTGCGGCACTTCAATGTTCACCAGGGGATTCTTCGCGTGCACCGGCTTGACTGGCTGGTTCAGAAGATCGAGCGCTCCACGATCGGGATATAAGGTCATGGTCGCCTTCGCGGTCGCCCACAGTCCCTTCAGCGAGCCAAAGGTGTAATTCACGCCGGAAGCTTCATAGCCGGAATGCACCATGCAATTCGCACACTTGGGATTGCCGGATTCAGTTCCGTAGTGTGACCATTCCGTCGCTTCCATTAGCTCGGCGAAGCTGTCGGCGTAGCCATCCTGCAGCAGGTAGCAAGGCTTCTGCCAGCCGAAAATGTTATACGTCGGCATACCCCAGGGAGTGCAGGTGAAATCCCGCTTGCCCATCAGGAATTCCATGTACATGGGCGAGGCGTTGAAGCGCCAGCTCTTCTTGCGATTTGCAAGAATGGCGCGGAACAATCTGCGAGAGCGCGCCCTGCCTAGGAAATGCTTTTGGTCGGGAGCTTTCTCGTAGGTGTATCCCGGCGCAACCATCATGGATTCGACGCCGGCACTCATCATCTCGTCAAAGAAGGCACGCACGCTGTTCGGATCCGCACCGTCGAACAAGGTTGTATTGGTGGTGACGCGGAAGCCCCTGGCCACGGCTTCGCGAATTCCCTCGATGGCCTTCTCATAGCCACCTTCCAGGCAGACGGAGAAATCATGATGTTCCCGCTGCCCATCCATGTGAACGGAGAAGGACAAATATTTGCTGGGCTTGAATAAGTGCAGCTTCTCTTTCAAGAGCAGCGCGTTAGTGCAAAGATAGATGTACTTTTTCCTTGCAACCAGGCCTTCAACAATTTCCCCTATCTGGGGATGCAGCAGCGGTTCCCCGCCAGGAATAGAAACCATTGGGGTGCCGCATTCGTCGACTGCTCGGAAACACTCCTCCGGCGTCAACTGCTTCTTTAAGATGTGGGCGGGATACTGGATTTTTCCGCAGCCAGCGCACGCCAGGTTACAGCGAAATAACGGCTCCAACATTAGAACCAGCGGGTAGCGCTTGCGGCCACTCCAACGTTGGCGCAACACGTAGGTTGCCACCGTCCACATTTGTGAGATTGGCACAGCCATTCAAATTCTCCTTGTTGCTACGGTTCAAGTCTATTTCCGCATAGTACGCGAAATTGCGTTTGATTCATCGGCATTATCAGGCAACGGAGCCCATGGCTTCTGCCTGCTTCGCTCTACGATAGGTTGTAAGCGCCAACAGCGGAAAATAGTTGCGGTACATGTGATATGACAGGTAGAAAACCCTGGGAAATCCCGTGCCGGTGTAGTGATCCTCATTCCACGCACCATCCGCCTGCTGGTGCTGCAGTAACCAGCGGATGCCCTTGGCAACCGAATCGCTGCGCAGATCGCCCGCCGCCAGCAAGCCCAGGATCGCCCATGCGGTTTGCGAAGCGGTGCTGATTCCTATGCCTCGCACCGTCGGATCGTCATAGCTGGCACAGCTTTCTCCCCAGCCACCGTCGGAATTCTGCACCATGCGGATCCATTCTGCCGCCTGCTGAATTTGCGGCTCATGGTTCCAGACGCCCATCGCCTCCAGCCCGCGCAATACCAGGAACGTGCCATACAAATAGTTGACGCCCCAGCGTCCGAACCAGCTGCCGTCGGATTCCTGCTCACGATAGATGAATTCGATCGCCTTCGCCACCCGCGGATCTTCGCGCGTAATCCCATAGCTGGCCAGCATCTCCAGAATGCGACCGGTAATGTCGACGGTCGGCGGATCCAGCATGGCATTGTGATCCGCAAATGGGATGTGCTGGAAAATCATCTTGGTGTTGTCTTTATCGAAGCTGGCCCAGCCTCCGTTCTTACATTGCATGGCCCAGATCCACTGGATGGCGCGCTGCGCCACGTCGTACTGATATCGCTCCCTGGGATTCTCGACTTTATTGAGAGCCAGCAGCACCTGCGCGGAATCATCGATGTCCGGATAGAACTCATTACTGAATTCAAAATACCAGCCGCCCGGCTCCACATGGGGAACCTTGACGGACCAGTCTCCCTTGTTGCGGACCTCTTTCGACAACATCCAGTCGGCGGCTCGCAACAGGCGCGGATCACGGCTGGAAACGCCGGATTCTCCGAGCGCAAATAAGGCGTACGCGGTATCCCACACTGGCGAGCGGCAGGGTTGCATGCGGAAGGTCGGTTCACTTTCCCCTGGAACTCCGGCATCTTCGATACCGAGCTTTTCAAACTCGTCCAGGGCGCGAATCACTTGCGGATCGTCAAGCGAGTAGCCCAGGCATCGCAGCGCGATCGCGGAGTTCAAAATGCCCGGATAAATTGCTCCCAGGCCGTCTGATTTTTCCATGCGCTGCAGCATCCACTTCTCCGCCTTCTTCAATGCAATCGCACGCAGCGGGCGGACGTGGATGCGCTCCGACCAGTGCGTCATCTTATCGAGCACAAGGAAGAAGTTACGCCAGCTGAAAAATTTCCTATCCCAGTGAAGGTGCAGATTCGCCCGCTCGCGACCACCGACGAACAGCTCATCAATTCCCTGCTCCGCGGGAATTTTCTTGAATGGCTTCTTGGCGTAGGCAATCGAGAGCGGCACCAGCATGGCGCGCGACCAGGATGAAATCTCGTACAGATTAAAGTAAAACCATTTGGGAAACAGCACGATCTCCGGGGGAATCGCCGGTACCGCGTTGTAGTCGTACTGGCCAAAGAAACACAAATACAACTTGGTGTAGGTGTTCACTTCGGCAGCGCCGCCATGCGCCAGAATCCAATCGCGTGCTTTGACCAGCGGGGCGTCGCTGGCGGACCATCCCATCAACTTCAGAGCGAAATAGGCTTTGACGGTTGCGCTTAAGTTGGATGGGCCTGCGGTATAGATGTTCCATCCACCGTCTTCCTGCTGGTGGCGAAGGATTTCCGAGATCGTCCGGCGCATGCGGCCTTCATCGCCGGTCCCCAGCAAGGTGTGCAGCATGATGTAGTCAGATTCGAGGGTGGTATCCGCTTCCAGCTCGCCGCACCAGTAGCCCTCAGGGTCCTGCTGCGAGAAGAGCAACTCCCGCGAAGCATCGATTGCCTGCTCGACTTGATCCAGACCGGCATCGAGTCTTCCGAACCGGACCGCACTGCCGGGCTTGGCTTGATCAAATGTGGCCATAAGTATCGACAAACGAACTATAGTCCCTCTTGAATAGGATGCGACTCGCAAAAAAATATATTCGGGCCTGCAGCCCGAAAACATGCGTGAAATCAACTAGAAACTTTAGACGGCTATGCCAGACGACTAGGGCGCGACAGAAGCTGGTTGCTCCGGCGCGGCTGCGATTGCGCGAACAATCTCGGGAGGAAGCCCGAAGCGAACATTTTCCGGCATCACCTCAACCTCTTCCACTTCGCCGAAACCGTTTCGCTGCAGGTAATTGATCACATCCTGCACCAGGACTTCCGGCGCGGACGCCCCCGCGGTTACAGCGACAGTTTTGGCGTGCTCCAACCACTCCGAACGGATTTTCTCCGAGTCATCAATCAAGTAAGCGATTGTGTTCAGGTTTCGCGAGACTTCCACAAGGCGATTCGAGTTGGAACTGTTATTCGAACCCACCACCAGCACCAGGTCGGCCTGATGCGCCACATTTTTCACCGCTACCTGACGATTTTCTGTGGCGTAGCAGATGTCCTGCGAATGGGGTCCGACAATATTCGGGAACTTTGCTTTCAGCGCGTGAATGATGTCGCGCGCTTCGTCCAGGCTGAGCGTGGTTTGCGTCAGGTAGGCAACGCGCTCTGGATTTGGAACTTGCAGCGCCGCCACTTCTTCCACGGTGGAGACTACCTGGGTCTCTTCCGGTGCTTCGCCCAGCGTGCCCTCAATTTCGTCGTGATCGCGATGACCGATCAGCACCAGGGAATATCCCTGGCGGGCAAATTTCACGGCTTCGACGTGCACCTTGGTTACCAGCGGACATGTGGCGTCGATCACCTTCAGTTTTCGCTGCCGGCTGATCTCCCTAACTGCCGGGGAAACACCATGGGCGCTGTAAATGACCCGCGCACCTTCCGGCACCTCATCGATATCGTGGACGAAAATGGCGCCCTTTGCCGCTAAGTCGCTGACGACGAAGCGGTTATGAACGATCTCGCGACGCACATAGATGGGCGCACCGAAGGTTTCCAAGGCAATCTGGACCACATCAATTGCGCGCACCACGCCAGCACAAAAGCCGCGGGGTTTCAGCAGGAGAATGCGTCGGTCCGTCGTGGGGATAGGGGTATCTCCGTTCGTAATCAAGGTCACACCTAAGTATACCGTTCGAGGGGCGTCTCCGCTAGCGGGAATCGATCATTTTTGCACCAAATCTGCAGCATATATTTACGGCTTGGGAGCGGTGGTTTTCACCGCTTTCCAGTGCGCCTTTGGCCGTGCCACTACATACATCTGGGTAGCGATCTCGTTGAACAATCCACCGCGATCATCGCCAATCTTGTACAGGTCAAAATGGGTACGATCGGGGATGAAGGTGAAATGCTCGTCGGCGTGTAATCCCTGGAACACTGCATCTAGCTTGTGTGCTGCGCCGTCCAGATAAAACGTGTCTGCCGTACCGACGTATACGTGCACCTTTCCTCGCAGGTCGTGACCAATCGTCGGCCACTGCTGCGCCACGCGATAGGCGATGTCGTAATGCTGCTGCCAATACGCCACCACCGCCGGGTCAACATCGCCGGTGTAGTGGTTAAACATGGGTTCTGGCCGACCGCCCTGGCCGCGCGGCGAGAAGACCCAATCGAACGAACGGATCTGGCCACCGTAATGACCGAGCACATCTTCCAACTGCGTCAACTCCTGGAAGGTCGCCATCACTTTGCCCTTGTCGCGGATAATCGGATAGGGCGTGCCGTCCGGCTTGCGATAGACATTCGCGTGTGCCGCGTAGAGATCGATCCCAGTGAAGTCATGAAAATCGCTTGGGTCTGGGGAAGTCGACCAGGTGCCGCCAAAGATCTTCGGATACGTCACCTGCAGCGATAAGGTCGCCCAGCCACCGGAAGAGTGACCGTTGAGAAAGCGCCCGCTCGCCTTGGCGTCCATGCGGTACTTGCGCTCCAGCGCAGGAATCGCTTCCTGCGTCAGCGCCTGCCCCCAGGGGCCATTGTTCACTGAGTCGGCAAATTCGTGCGTGCCCCGTGGACTGCTTTCATCCAGCAGCACCCAGATCATGGGCGGCATCTCGCCCTCTGCCATGCGCTGATACAGCATCGCTGCGGTGAATTTGTTGTAATCCATGTTGCCGCCAAAACCGTGCGTGAAATACACCGTGGGATAACGCTGTTTGGGATGGTCGTTATATCCCGGCGGCAACAGCACCCAGGCGCGAATATGCATGGAGCGACCCCAGAACTGCGTCAGGGCCGGGCTCTCGAAATCGAACATTTTTATCGAGTCGGTTGCGCCCTGCTTTTCCGCAGCGCTCATCTTCGGCGACAACCAGTCGCGGGACGTCGGCTCGATTGTCTTGGTCAATGTCAACCGCGTTTCGTCACCCTGCCCCGCGGTCCAATGCGAGAGCAGCGTGGGAGCGCTCTCAATGTCTCCTGGCAGGCGACCGTAGTAGGCGAATTTATTCGCCGTGTCGAGAACGGCCTGCACCACGTAATCTCCTGGCGGCAGCTTGGAGAAGCCTGCGGGAAACGCAATGTTATCGGTATCGATATCGACCGAATCGCCTGGCTTCCATCCGCTCACATCCTTGGCTGCAATGGAAATGCTGGAAGGATGAAACTCGCTTACCTGGACATCTTCCAGCTTCGTTCCTGGCTTGATCAGCAGGAGTAATCGTCCCGCGACGGGCGTGGTCTGCTGAGCTCCGAGTGTCACGCGAAAGAAAAGGTGTTGCGGTGAAGGGCTCGATACCTGTGCCAGGCAGCCGATCGATATCGCACCGAGAATGAGGGGAAGAACGTGGAGAGAACGCAGGCGAAATGTCGTCATCGTGCGCGAGTTTATCAGACAGAAGCGAAATCTCAATCGGCTGATTTCAGCTCCGATAGAACCGTTGCTTGCCCACGTCGACGAAGCGCCCTGCTCCCTGAACCCTGGTCACTTGGCGCTGGTCTTCAACATTTGTTCCGCGTGTTTGAGGGAGGTCTCCGTCACCTGTGCGCCGCTCAGCATGCGGGCAATTTCCTGGCGTCGCTGGTCCTTCGATAATTGCCGGACACCGGTCTTGGTGCGGCCGTCATGCTCTTGCTTTTCGATGAGGAAATGCTGGTCGGCGAAGGCGGCAATCTGCGGCAGGTGGGTGATGCACAAAACTTGCTGGCCGCGCGCCAGGGTTTTCAACTTCTGGCCGACAGCCTCGGCTGCGCTGCCGCCAATGCCAATATCAATCTCATCGAAGACCAGCGTGCGCGGTAGCTGGGTCTTGTGCTTTCCTTTTGCGGTGGAGTTGGCGCTCTCTTCCACGCTGACCTTCAGCGCCAGCAGCACGCGCGACATTTCTCCACCGGAAGCGATCTTATCGAGCGGCTTCAGCGGCTCGCCTGGATTGGTGGCGATGCGATACTCCACCGTGTCCCAGCCGTGACTGCTCCACGCTGACTCTTCACGCTGCGGCGTCACTGCAATCTGAAACTGCGCCTTCATCGCCAGCTGATTGATTTCGCCTTCCGCGCGCTTCATCAGGCGCTTCGCCGCAGAATTTCTCTGTGCCGTCAACGCGTCGGCAGCCGCCTTATATCCGTCGGCGGCCTTTTCTAATTCCGCAGCCAGATCGGCCAGCAATTGATCGCGATTTTCTATTTCATCCAGCTTGCCCTGCACCTGCTCGCCATACGCGGTCACTTCGGCCACGCTTGCGCCGTACTTGCGCTTCAATCGATCAATCAACGCCAGCCGGTCTTCAATTTCATCGAGCCGTTCCGGAGATGCCTGAATCTTCTCGGCAAATTCCCTCGCCTGCTCCGCCAAATCGCCGACTGTTGCACGTGCTGCAATCAATTGCTGCACCGCCTCTTCCCAGCGCGTGTCGTAACGCAGCAATTCTTCCATCTGCTTCAGGCCAGCACGCAGCGCCACTTCAGCCGAGGTCGCCGACTCGTACAGAACGTCGTGGGCACCGAGCGCTGCAGCATAAAGTTTTTCAGCATTCGCTAGCACACGCTTTTCTGCGACCAGCGCTTCTTCTTCGCCGGCCTCCAATTGCGCCTGGTTGATTTCTTTCGCCTGGAAACGCCACAAATCCGCCATGCGCAGGCGATCCTGCTCATCGGTTTGCATGGCTGCCAGTTTGGCTCGAAGTTGCGACCATCGCGCAAATGCTTCGTGCACCGGCTCTTCTAATATCGCCGCGCTGCGATCGAGAAGGCTGCGTTGCTGGGCCTGATCGAACGCACCTAAAGAATCGCTCTGTGCATGTACCAGTGCTAGCTCCGGCGCTAAAGCCTTCAGCACACTGACAGTTGCTGGCTGATTGTTCACAAACACGCGAGCTTTGCCGCTGCTTGCGACCTCTCTGCGAAGAATGATTTCCTCTCCGGCTGCATCTAATCCATTGGCATCGAGAATGCCGAGCGCGCCCGGCGTCGCCTCAAATACGCACGCGACCAGGGCACGTTCCGCTCCGTGGCGAACAATTTCCGCGGAAGCTTTTTCTCCCAAAAGGAGTCCCAGCGCGTCTATAAGGATGGACTTGCCTGCGCCGGTTTCGCCGGTCAGCAAATTCAAGCCGGGTCCGAACGTGACGGTTACGTTATCGACGACGATATAGTTTTCCGCACGCAATTCCAGCAGCATGGCACTCCGGGCTCGAGAAGCTGTCGCATCAACGCTTTTCGCGTGCAGACAATGCGACCGCTTCGAGCGCAGCATACCACGAATCGATTTGCAATCGATTTACCGTCCCCCGAACCCAGATCGCAACTTGGAGCAATCGGAAAGCCCCAGTACACTCAAACTAGCTATGAATGCATTGTCCGCTCTACTTATTTTCTTCTATCAGACCGCCGACGCGACTGACGCTACCCAGGCTGCGCCGCCGATCCATGGCAGCGCCCTCGTAGACATGTGGCACAACCTTGGCGGCGTCGCCATTACTGTGCTCGTGATCCTGCTGATCGCCAGCCTGCAGTCGTGGAGCATCATCCTTGGCAAGTGGTCGGCCTTCCGCAGAGCGGGCACGCAAAGCAAGCGATTTCTGCGCGCCTTTCAAAAGGCCGATCGTCTACAGGATGTGGCGGCGGTCGCCGAACAGTTCAAGCCCAGCCCGCTGGTGCAGGTGTTTGAAGACACCTACGAGGAGTACCGGCACCAGATCGAATCCTTCGGCGAAGTGCGCAGCATGAAGGCGCTGGAACGCACCGCGCAGACGGCTTCGAGCGAAGCGCTGACGGTGATGGAAAGCCGCATGACCTGGCTGGCGACCATCGGCAACGTGGCCACCTTCATCGGCCTTTTCGGAACCATCATGGGCATCGTCGATGCCTTTATGGGCCTGGGAACTTCCGGTGGCGCAACGCTGCGTGCCGTTGCCCCGGGAATTTCAGAAGCCCTGATCACCACCGCCGCGGGCATCTTTGTCGCCGTGCCTGCCGTAATGGGATACAACCAGCTCACCAGCCGTCTTCGTGAATTGGGTGCACGTCTGGATGACTTTGGCCGCGAGCTGCTGAACACCATCGAAGAATTGAATGCCCTGCCGGCACCTACGGCCGAAGAATACGCGCGTCAGCGGGAGGTACCGCGTGGCTTACACCGCTAAGAACGGCGGCACTCAAACCGCGCTATCCGACATCAACATCACGCCGCTGGTGGATGTGGTGCTGGTGTTGCTCGTCATTTTTATGATCACCGCGCCGGTACTTCAATCCGGCATTCAGGTGGCTGTTCCCCGCACCCGCACCGTCAAGCAGATTACGCAGCAGCGCACCGTGGTCACCATCGACAGCGACCAGCGCGTGTATCTGGATGACAAGCCGGTCAACCTGAACGACCTGCCGCAACTGCTGTTGCAGAAAGACGGCCACACCCCTGCGGCGAACCGGGTGATTTATTTGCGCGCCGATCAAAAAGTTCCCTTCGGCGCCTTCGCCTCCGTCATGGATGCGGTCAAGCAGGCGGGCATCACCAATATCAGTATTGTGACCCGGCCGATTGAATCCTCCCGAGCTGGGCAATAAATAACGATGCCATATATTCACGAGACCTGGGACCTGCGCGAACCGATTGTCGGCTCGTGGTTTGGTTCGTTCGCGCTGCATGCGGGGCTGGCAGTCGCGATCATTTCTTCCACCATATATCTAAGCCGGCTGCATGACAGTCGCTGGGGACAGATCAGTTCCGGAGAAACGATCAGCGCTACTTTGGTCTCTGCCGCACCCTCATTGCCGTTGCCCAGCCCTACGCTCAACTCAGACTCGGTACTGGCCACGCAGAATCCCAGCCCGGCGCCATTGATTCCAGAGAAAGCAGCGCAGGCCGCGCCTGATCTAACCGCCATTCCCATCCCGGCGAAGCCAAAGCACATCAAGACCATAGCTCCCAAGGCGACGCCCGCTCCACCGAAATATGTTCAGCCGAAGCAACAACAGCACCGCGCGAATTATGGTGAGGCTGCGCCGTCGAGCATTCCAACTTCGATTCCAACCGCGGTCGACAAGAGTGTAGTGGTGCAGAATGGCGACTTTGGTTCGCGATTCGGCTGGTACGTGGATGTGATCAAACGCACCGTGGCGCAAAACTGGTATAGCCAGCTCGCCGACCCGAAAGCCTCCATGGGCCATTCCGCTGTGGTCACATTTGTCGTACATCGCGACGGTTCCGTCAGCGACCCACGCATTGCTCAAGGCAGCGGCGTCCCCTCGCTCGATCTATCGGCGATCCAGGCGGTGGAACGTGTGAATGCCTTCGGCCCGTTACCCGCCGGGTACGTCGGAAATTCCGTCACCGTGGCCTATACCTTTACCTATGATCAAAGTACGCGGCCGTGATTTCTTCGCAGCTGAACTGTAGAACCGAGATAACCGACTGAAATAGAAATAGTTAAATATTTCTGCGACTGAAATATATTTTTGCGCAGTCAAAATTGAATTTCATACGTCAAACGGAGTGCACAATGGAAGCTTCCCCGAGTTTTGCTACTAAGCAAGCCGTCCGCCTTTTATTCGCCTGCTTGTTCCTGGCCACGACATTGGCCTCGGCACAGGACTGGGTTCGTACCGGCACCAATCTGGGTGCGCAAAAAATTCGACTGGCCGCCGCAGACTTCAAACTGGTCGGCAACGATCCCGCCCTGAGCAGCGCGCAGCTGACATTCAACCAGGTGCTGTTTTCTGACCTGACCAATGCCGGCATCTTCGACATGGTTTCCAAGAGCATGGCGCCCACCGCGACTCCGGGCGCTCCCTCTGAGATTAATTTGAGCCAGTGGAGTTCGCCGCCGGCCAATGCCGCCATGGTGGCTTTCGGCGCCATCGCCGTACAGAACAACCAGGTAATTGTGGATGGCTGGCTGTTCGATGCAAAAAATACTCAGTCTCCGCAAGTCCTGGGCCAGCGCTATGCCGAAGCACTCACGCCGGACACAGCGAGGCATATCGCGCATGAATTTGCCGATGCCATCATCGCGCGACTCGGCGGTGGGATTAATGGCATTGCGGAAAGTACGATCTACTACATCTCCGATCGCAGCGGTACGAAAGAAGTTTGGGAGATGGATTACGACGGTGCCAATCAGCACCAGATCACGCATCTGAGCGCCATCTGCCTGTCACCGCGTATCTCGCCCGACGGCACTCGCCTGGCATTTGACGAGTTGAATTCACACGGCGGCAACATCCGTATTTTCTCGATGAGCTTGCACCGCCTGGTGAACTTCCCCATCCATGATGGAACAGATTATTCGCCGGCATGGGCCCCGGATGGAAATAGCCTCGCCTTCTCTTCTTCGCGCACCGGCGATCCCGAAATCTGGATCTCCTCCGCCAGCGGCTTCGGTCTGCGCCGCATCACCGCCTATAAAGGACCGGACGTCTCGCCTGTATTCAATCCCAAGACCGGCAATCAGATTGCGTGGATCAGCGGCCGCACTGGATTGCCGCAGGTGTACACCATGGAATCCGATGGCACCAACGTGCAGCGTTTGACGGACGGTGGGTACGCGACATCGCCGGCATGGTCACCGAACGGCCAGTTCCTCTCCTTCGCGTGGTCTCGGCACTATGGACCCGGCGCTCCCGGCGGCCAGGACATTTATGTGATGGATATTGCCAGCCATCGCTGGGAACAATTGACGCACGATATCGGCCGTACAGATTTTCCGTCATGGTCACCCGATGGTCGTCACATTGTTTTTCAGCGCAGGGTCCACGGCCACAGCGAAATATGGACGATGCTGGCAGATGGAACCGGGCAGCAGGCGCTGACTACGGTTGGAAACAGCGATATGCCGAACTGGAGTTGGAAGTAGAAGCGGTTGTTTAGTGCACTCGAATTCGCGCCATACGCCTGGTGAGAGGCTCGCAACGAAAGCGGGACTCAGACCGTTGGCGGAAGTGGTGAGCACCTATATGAGACAGCTTTGAATCAAGCCGGTGATGAGAAGCACACTGTGTCCGGTTTTTTCGTTCTACACTACTTAACGAAGGAAGGTCCTGAGGAGAATCCATGAAGAATTATAAGAAGAATTCTGCGCTCGCATTCGCGGCGTTTGCTGTTTTCCTGTTTACTACTGGCTGCCATCACAAGCAGGCCGCTGCACCCGAGCCTCCGGCGCCACCGGCTGAAACTACGCCAGCTCCCACGGCCAACATTACTGTCACACCTGACACCATTACTCCCGGACAAAGCGCTGCCCTGAACTGGACGACCACCAACGCGACCGATGTTTCCATTGATGGAATCGGCGCCGTCGAGACCAGTGGCACCAAGACTGTTAGCCCAACCGACACCACCACCTATCATTTGGTAGCGCGCGGCGACGGCGGATCTACGGATGCAACCGCCACATTGACAATCAGCCAGGCGCCACCGCCGGCAGCTTCTTCGGGCGCATTGACGGAGACGGAGTTCGAGCAGAATGTGAAGCCGGTCTTCTTCGATTACGACGCTTACACCATTCGCTCCGATGCGCAGGCCACCATTACTCAGGACGCTTCCTTTCTTCAGTCGCATCCAACCGCCAAGATCTTGATCGCTGGTTATTGTGACGATCGCGGATCGGCAGAGTACAACCTGGCACTCGGCCAGAATCGCGCCAACGCTGCCAAGACCGCCCTGGTGCAGGCTGGTGTCGATGCCAGCCGGGTTCGCACCATCAGCTACGGCAAGGAAAAGCAGTTCTGCACTGAAGAGAATGAATCCTGCTGGCAGCAAAATCGTCGCGCCCAATTCAGCCTGGACCAGTAGAGGTTGCCTTGCAGCGGGAGGAATGCATCCCACTTCTTCGTGGATAATCAAAAGCCTCACCCCTGGCGGCACTTGCATGGATCAACATCCTGCAGGTGCTGCCGTGGATTTTGAAACACGCCTCCTACTTGCCGTACACTTTGGTTAGAACCACAATTCAGGCGCAATTCGCGTCTAGAGCGGGTGTCGCATGCGTACCTTTCTACGAATTTCTGCAATTTCGGTTTGCGTTCTTCTACTGGCGGCTGCGCCCAACGCGTTCGCGGCCAATCGAGACATCATCGCCCTGCAGGCCCAGGTGGATCAGATGCAGCAGATGATGATTAGCATGCAGCAGACCAATGACGAGCGTTATGCCGTCATGCACAACCTGATGCAGCAAACCTCGGAGAGCGTATCCAAGGTCGCGGCGCAAGTCGATGCGATGCAGAAAGCTGCCCAGTCACAGTTGGGCACAGAAGGCAGTTCGCTGCAACAACTCTCCGGGCAGATGCAATCCATGAACGACTCGCTGGATGAGCTGCGGGCCCGCCTGGACAAACTCGACAAAGCATTGAACGGAATTCAGTCGCAGCAGCAGACCATGGCCGCGGGGCAGCCTCTGGCCACCGGTGAATCGGGACAAGCGATGCCTGCTAATGGCGCTCCGTCAGCAGATCAACCGCAGGGCGCGTCGGATCAGCCGCCGGCCCCGCAGGCTCCTCCGCTCGAGCAGCTCTATCAATCGGCGGCCAGCGATTACAACGCCGCGAAATACAACCTGTCCAGCCAGGAATTCGCCGACGTCATCAAGTACTATCCGCAAAGCCAGCAGGCTGCCAACGCCCAGTTCTATATGGGTGAAATTGATTATCGTGCGGGAAACTACAAGAGTGCCATCGATAATTACTCGGCTGTTCTGTCTCAGTATCCCGGTAGTTCCAAGGCGCCGACGGCTCAATTGCGCAAAGCGGAATCTGAGTTGGCTCTCGGTCAGCGAGATGCCGGCATTCACGATTTGCGTGGTCTGATTGGGCGCTACCCGCAGACCCCAGAGGCGATGCAGGCACGCAGCAAGCTGAATGGTATGGGCGTGCACATTTATGCCAAGCCTACCGCGGGCCATCCATAGCGCATCTCATCCATGACAGCCGTTGAACCGTAAAGTTCCACGCACCAGATTTGCGAGGATTTCACATTCTTATGACTCAATCAGGCACTCCCTCCGCACAGCCCGACGCCGACGAAAACAAAGGCGTGGTTGAAGACTCTTCCCCACGTCAGCCTGGAAAACCGCAGCAATCTCAGGAATCGATGGCCGGACAGTTAGGCCATCGCAATGCCGACGATATGATCAACGGCAACGACACAGATTTTCCTGAGCCCGGCGCCAGCCCCGAACACAGCGGCGAACATAAGTAGATTGGCCGCCACCTTTCATTCGGGCGGGTAGTCGCCCATGCATTCTGTGCTGCTATACATTCTCGTCGTCCTGTTCCTGGCGACCGTGATCCGATCGACATTTGGATTCGGCGAAGCCCTGATCGCCGTGCCATTACTCGCGCTTCGCATCCCTTTCCAAATTGCGGCTCCCCTGGCCGTACTGGTTTCCATCACCATCGCTCTGGTGGTTGTGGCGCAGGATTGGCGACACATTCATCTGCCCAGCGTGGGCGGACTGCTGGCATCGACTGTTCTCGGCATCCCCGTTGGCCTGCTGCTGCTGAAACTGGGTCAGCCTCAGATTGTGAAAGCGGCCCTCGCCGTCCTGCTGATTTGTTTTTCGATTTACTGTTTCCGAGGACGGGCACTGATAACGCTGCAGGGTGACAGCAAGCGATGGCTTTTCGCCTGCGGATTTTCTGCAGGTGTTCTGGGAGGCGCCTACGGAATGAACGGCCCTCCACTGGTCTTGTATGGGGCCATGCGGCGTTGGTCGGCGCAGCAATTTCGAGCCACTCTGCAGGGCTACTTTCTTCCGGCCAGCATTGTTGGCATCACGTCTTACTGGCTCGCGGGTCTGTGGACCAGAACCGTGACACACGATTATCTTTGGTCGTTGCCGGCTGTACTTCCTGCGATCTGGATCGGCAGAGCCTTCAATCGCCGCCTGCATGGCGAACGATATCTGCGCTATGTTTATCTTGGCCTGGCGACTGTCGGATGCGTGTTACTGGCGCAGTCGCTACATCGATAAATTGGTCGCTGGTGGGCGATAATAACCCATGGCCACCTACCAGCCCAACGCACGTACGCGAGTGACACGACTGCCGAAACGCGCCGTCTACGACAAGGCGCAAGTGCACGCCATCCTCGATGAAGGTTTTCTCTGCCACGTCGGCTTCACTGTCGATGGCCAGCCCTATGTGATTCCCACCGGCTATGTCCGCGCCGGCGAAAAACTTTACGTCCACGGCTCGGCCGCAAGCCGCATGCTGCGCACCCTCGATCAGGGAGTACAAGTGTGCGTGACCGTTACCCTGGTCGACGGCCTGGTGCTGGCGCGCTCCTCATTTCATCACTCCATCAACTATCGCTCTGTGGTGGTGTTCGGAACGGCACAGCTTGTGCTCGATCGCAACGAGAAGATCGACGCCCTGCGCCGCTTTACCAATCACATTGTTCCCGGGCGCTGGGATGAAGCGCGAGTGCCGACAGACCAGGAACTGAAAGCTACCAGCGTGCTGGTATTGCCGATGGAAGAGGTGTCTGCAAAGGTGCGCACCGGTCCTCCCATCGATGACGAGGAAGACTACGAAATCCCAATCTGGGCTGGAGTTGTTCCGGTGCATATGCGCGTCGACAATCCCATTCCCGATGAGCGCATTTCACCCGCGGCGCCCGCTTTCGACATCACGAGGCTGACAAGATTTTCTTAAACATTCAGCCGGACATAAAAATGGAAGGTCAGCGAGAATCGCACACGAAGCTTTCTTCTCCGTGCCCTCTTCGCTGACCTTCCGTGTCATCACAGCTTTTCGTTGCCGCGGGCCACTACTTCTTTCGTCGCACCTTATTCCTTGTCATAGACGGCGGTTCGCTTGTTTTCTCCGTGAATGGGAGTGGACACATTCGTCAACGTCTTTCCATCTTTGGAAACCGTCAGCGTCCCCTTAAACAGTGACTTGCCGTTCATCTTCTCCACAAAGCTGAATGACCTGGCATTGACCGTCGTGGCTGCAATCGTTAGTCCGTCAGGCACTGTGGGTCCGACCGGCTTTACATCTTTGCCATCGAACTTCAGATCGAGCCTGGCTTTGATCTCGGGCAGGATCCACGCAATCCCATCCGGCCCGTTGGCGGCAAACTCCATCATGGGGGAGGTTGAGCTTTTCATCTTTTCGCTCTTCCATGTGCCCATCAGCCCGTTGCTTCCCGCAACTCGAGTCAATACCTCCGTGTCGTGGAAATCTTTTCCATCGGGGTTGGTGCCAGTCGAAATCACGGTCATGGTTTTTCCATCGTCGGAAATCTGGATGATGTCGGTACTCAGCAGCTTGTCTTTCATACGATCTTCCGTGTTCCATGTGGAAGGTCCCGTCTGTTTCCACGTGACGGTGGAATCAAACGGCGTGGTGTACGGCTTTCCATCTGCCTTGAATGTGTAGGCCCCAGCCGATGTGGTCTCTTTCATGGTGCCATCCGCGGCAGCAGAATACGTGACCGTGTCGCCAGTCAAATGGCTCTTCGCCTGGTTCAGTTTCCAGGTGCCGACAAACGCGCTTTCAGCTTGCGCAAGCGCGGTGCAACTCAGAATGGCCAAGATGCAGCCGGATGCGATTCGAAGTTTCATTGTGGTGGGTACCTCCAGGTGCTGTCATCAATTCGGAGAATGATGCCAAACGGTGGGGTGGTTCCGCTTCGATCCCGATTTGATCGCTGCGATTATATTCACCCGGCACCATAGGTGGAAAGAGTTTTCGATTCTTCGGGGAGTTTCATTGCGCAATCGCAGCCCAGCGTGCCTTCGCATGCTAGAGTCGATTTTGTGGCTAGATCACCTGAGGACGTTCGCCCAACCAAATACCCAGACACTACGACCGGTCCGCAAACCCGCAACATGCTGACCCACGACGATTCAACCCATCAACTCGGTCACGCGGAAGTGGTCAGCGGCCGCTGGCTGGTGAAGGCCATCCTGATCGTGCTGGCGGTGGCGGGCGCCGCACTTTACCTGACTGTCTGCCTGCTCTTCTATCAAGGCCAGTGGCAATTCACTTTCTTCGCGCCGAAAACAACTGAGCCCAGCGCCGTCACCGTCGCCGCCAACAGCGGACTTCCTATTACGGACGTGCGCTTCGATACTACTGAAGAAGGCGTGCAGCGGTTGGATGGATGGTGGATTCCAGCCAAAGCCGCCGACCATGCAGCATCGCCTCTTTCTCAGCTCGTCATCACCTTCTGCCCCGATGGTCATACCACTCTGCCGGACAACGTTGAAGCTCTCAAGGCCTTTCACGCCCTTGGGGTCAACGTGTTTGCATACGACTATCAGGGATTCGGCAAGAGTCAGGCCGGACATCCCTCTCAGAACAAGGCCTACTCCAACGGTCTTGCCGCACGGAATTATCTAACGGGACTTCGACATATCCCCGCGGATCATATCGTGATCTATGGCTCTCGCCTCGGTGCTGCTGTGGCCGCCCATGTCGCGCAAACTTCGCCAAACATCGCGGGCCTCATCCTGGAAGATCCGCAGCCCTCGCTGACCGCCGAAGTCAAACGTGAACAGCATATCCATCTGTTGCCAATGTGGCTGGTCTTCCAGGACCGCTTCGATATTTCCGCCATCGTTCCCACGCTGAAGATGCCCAAGCTGATTCTGTCTACGCCGGCCATGCGTCCCTACGCCTCCGGCGCGGATCAAGTATTTCAAGATGCCGCGCCACCCAGGCAGCACGCCGTGATCCGCGATTCTTCCCAGCCCATCTACGCAAAGCCGGAATGGCGCGCGGCCGTCAGCCCTTTTCTCAACTCCCTCGCCGACGTCTTTCCAGTCAGGCATCGGCTAGCAGTACCCTAAAATAGCTTGAGGTTAAATGTTTATGCTGATCGATACAGAAGAGCAGTTAGAAGACAAATTGTCCCAGCCATCGCCGGATGACATCGCGGCCATGCAGGCACTGCAGGGCGACATTCTCGTGCTCGGTGTCGGCGGAAAGATGGGACCAAGCCTGGCACGCCTGATGCAGCGCTCGATCGATGCAGCCGGAGTCGAGAAAAAGATCATCGCGGTCGCTCGCTTCACTGATCAGGCTCTGCCGTCCGCGCTGCAGGCCGATGGAATTGAAACCATCGCCTGCGATCTGCTCGACGATGGCGCGCTCGATCGGCTGCCCGATGTTCCCAACGTGATTTTTATGGCGGCAAGGAAATTCGGCACCACCGGCGCGGAATATCTCAGTTGGGCGATGAACACGCAACTGCCTGCGCTGGTCGCCAGCCGCTATCGCAATTCCCGCATCGTCTGCTTTTCCAGCGGGAATATCTATCCGCTTCGCCCGCTGCATCTTGGCGGAGCTACGGAAGAAACGCCGGCCGATGCCCACGGAGAATATGCGCAGTCCGTTCTTGGACGCGAACGCATCTTCGAATACGGTTCGCATCGCTGGGGCACGCCCGTTGCCCTGCTGCGACTGAACTATGCTGTCGACCTTCGCTACGGCGTGCTTTCGGATATCGGCACCGCCGTGTTTCAACGCCAGCCGCTCGACATCCGCACTCCCGCCTTGAATGCAATCTGGCAGCGTGATGCAAATTCTGTCTGTTTTCGCACCTTCGATTCTTGTCAGTCGCCGCCGTTTATCCTGAATCTCACCGGACCCGAGACTCTAAGCATTCGCTGGATCGCGGAGGAGTTCGGCAAACATTTCGGATGCGAACCGATCTTCGTCGGAGAAGAAACTTCTTCCGCCTACTTGAGCAATGCGGCGAAACAGCATCAGCTCTTCGGATATCCAACCGTGACTCCAAATGAAATGATTGCGTGGACCGCCCAATGGATTGCAGGCGGCAAAAGAAACCTGGGTAAGCCCACACATTTTCAAACGCGGGATGGAAAGTACTGATGATTCTACGAGACAAATTTAAAAACGGCCTTGTCATCCCGGCTCACCCTCTTGCGCTGAACAGCGCCCGCAAGCTGGATGAGCGCCGCCAGCGCGCGCTCACGCGCTACTATCGAGCCGCAGGTGCCGGTGGCGTCGCGGTCGGCGTGCATACCACTCAGTTCGCTATTCGCAAGGTGGGATTGCTGCAGCCAGTGCTCGCACTGGCGGCAGAAGAAGTCCGCGGGTCTGAGATGGTTAAGATCGCCGGCGTGGTCGGCCCGGTCGCCGCTGCGGTGTCTGAGGCCGAACTGGCCCGCTCGCTGGGCTATGATGCTGCGCTGCTCAGCATGGGTGGACTGCAATCGCTCACGCTAGAGCAGCAACTGGATCGCGCCAGGACGATCGCGTCGATTCTGCCCATCGTGGGTTTTTATCTGCAACCGCTTGCCGGGGGCCAGATATTTCCCTATCGCTTCTGGCGTAAATTTGTCGAGATAGAAAATATCGTGGCCATCAAAATGGCTCCGTTCAATCGCTATCAAACCATCGATGTCATTCGTGCTGTGCTCGATGCCGGGCGCGAAAACGAGATCGCTCTCTACACCGGAAACGACGACAACATCCTGATCGATCTGCTGACGGAATTTAATTTTGGTGGCAGCAACACTCGCATTGTGGGCGGCCTGCTCGGACACTGGGCTGTCTGGACAAAGACAGCGGTCGCGCACCTTGAGCTTGCGAAACAATTGCGCGGACCCATCGCTGCCGGCCACCTTACGCTCGCCCAGCAAATTACTGACGCCAACGCCGCCTTCTTCGACGCAGCCAACACCTTTGCAGGCTGCATCGCGGGCATTCATGAAGTGTTGCGCCGCCAGGGATTCCTCGAAGGCACCTGGTGCCTCGATCCGAAAGAAGCTATGTCGCCGGGCCAGAGCGAAGAGATCGATCGCGTGTATCGTGCCTATCCACAGTTGAACGACGATGCGTTTGTCGCACAGCATCTGGATGACTGGCTGCGATAACTATCTCCGTCGCCTGCGAAAGGAAACTACGTTGCGAGTAGGAATCATCGGCACCGGCGCCATGTCGCACAAGCATGCCCAGGCCTATCGAAACATCGGATGGGAATTGCCGGTCTGCACCAATACCTCGGCGGAGAAAGGTCGCGCCTTCGCGGACGCGACCGGTGCGGAGTTTGTCTCAAACTATGAGGAACTCATCCGTCACCCGCGTGTCGATATCGTTGACATCTGCACCCTGCCCGGTTTCCGCCTGCCTGCTGTTGAACTGAGCGCGAAATTGAAAAAGAACGTGCTGGTTGAAAAGCCCATCGCTACGAATCTCGACACAGCGCGCAAGATGATGGAAGCCGTACGGAGCGCAGGCATCCAGCTCGGCGTTATCAGCCAGCACCGCTTCGACGATTCGTCACGATTTCTCAAACAGGCCATCGCCGACGGGTCGCCTTGGAAAATTCTTCAAGCCGATGCCTACATCAAGTGGTATCGCTCCGCGGAATACTACAGCCGTCCCATTAAAGGTAGCTGGGCCGGCGAAGGCGGCGGAGCGCTCATCAACCAGGCGATTCATCAACTCGATGTGCTCTTATATCTCATCGGGCCGCTGGATCGCGTCGCGGCCACATGGCAACTCGGGGCAGCGCACGATATCGAATCGGAAGATATTGTGAACGCATTGCTGACGTATGCCAACGGCGCCACTGGAGTTCTGCAGGCTTCCACCGCGATTTGGCCCGGATATCCCGAGCGCATTGAGATTCATGGAAGCAAAGGATCTGCGATGGTCACCGGCGACAAGTTGACCCGATGGGATGTGCAGGAGGACGTCGGCGATCCCGCACCCATCGATACCGCGATGGCCTCCGGCGCTTCCGATCCGATGGCGATTTCCACGCTGACGCTCGAACGTCAGTTCCTCGACTTTGGCGACGCCTGTGCCACTGGACGCCCGCCGCTGGTTTCCGCACTCGATGGATATCGTGCGCTGCAGGCCGTCACAAGCATTTACGATTCCTGCCGGCAAGGATGCGCTGTCACGCTTGATCGATTGGACCTTGCGCGGTAGTCGCACGCAGTTGTCGTGCTGCGTGGGGGCGTACTCTATAGGGTGATTTTTCGAGAGGTTCATTTGGCTTGTAGTTAGCCGCTGCTGCTCTTCATTGCTGTTAGGCGCACCAGCCCATTCTGCCGGGAGATACAAGTGATGCATCACGGAATGTTCCGCCGCTCTCTCATCCAGTTCTGTGTGCTGGTATTGATTCCTTTATTCGTCACCTCCGGCGTTGCCCAGACAACATCGCCGTTCTGCGCGGATGCCAACTGCGCCGCAACACGGCAGACGTTCAAAAGCCTGTGCGATTATATTGTCAAAGAGAAAAGCACATTTTCTACCATCTACGTCGGCGGTTATTACATGCGCGACCTGGTTGCCGGCTATGAAATTTTCGGTGATCGCCGCTATCTCGACACCGCCATCGCCTACGGCGACTATCTGCTGTCAAAGCAAATGCCGAGCGGCTTCTGGGCGACAGGCTATGGGCCCATCTATCTTGCAGATACCGGCAGCGCGCTTGGACTCTTTATCGTTCTCTACAAGCACGTCGACCCTGCGCGTCAGAAAAAATACTTTGACGCCGTCCAGCGTTATACGAATTCGCTGCAGCACGATGGCATGATCCTGCCCAGCGGTGCGTTCGGCACCGGATGGCAACAGATTAAGAACGGCGTCCCCACCGAACCCATCCTCGATCAATACACGCTGTCTTCCGCACTTACCGGCGCGACCATTTTTACGTGGATGTATCACCAGACGAAGCAGAATAAATATCGCGAAATTTCTTATCGCGCGTTGAAGTGGGTCTTCTCCACCATGCGCGCCGATGGCAATATTCCCTACATTCTTGCCGAAGAGGGCGCGGACTGGACGAAGCGCGGCGACGCCAAGAATGACTATCAATTGTGGACTGCCAGCACTTACGGCACCTCAGCCTACGTCGGCGAAGGCGTCATCTCCTTCGATCTTTACTGTGACAATCCCGCCTGGAAAAGCTGGATCGGCAAAACAGTGAAGCCAAATATTGAGTTCCTGCTGCGCACTCAACTTCCAGATGGAACCTGGTCAAAGCTCGGCCAGAAAAGCTGGGACCGGACCCGCAGCCCCGGCATCATCAATTATTTGACCTGGTATTACAACCATGTCGAACGCGACCCTCGAATTGTCACCGCGGTTAAGCGCTTCGATGCCTTCATCGTTGTGCCTGCCAACGGAAAGTCTTACGGGCTATTGAACGATGGCGCGGATTACGGCCCCAAGGACAAGGCCAACGCGTTCAACACCTCTACCAGCCTGACGGGTCGCGCACTGGCCGACATCATTTCACCTGGCGTCGATGCGCAATGGTGAGGGGTACGCGATGAACTCGCTGACTCTTGATCGGCAGCAGATTTACGCGCAGTATAAAGCGTTGCTGCTCGACCAGGTCGTCCCATTCTGGATGAACAACGGCATCGACTGGAAATATGGCGGCGTGCTTTCCTGCATCCGCGACGATGGTTCTGTCATCAGCGGCGACAAGTTCATATGGTCGCAGGCCCGCTCGGTGTGGACCTTTGCCGCTCTCTACAACCGTGTCGAGAAACGTCCGGACTTTCTCGCTGCTGCAGAAAATTCCATCCGCTTTCTGCTGCAGCATGGCCGCGATGCTCAGGGTCGATGGATCTATCATGCCGATCAGCAGGGCCGCAAAATCGAAGGCGCCACCAGCATCTACACCGATTGCTTTGTGATCTATGGTTTCAGCGAATACTATCGCGCGGTTCGCGATGAGCAGGTTCTCTCCATCGCGCGCGAGACGTTGGAACGCGTTTGTCAGCGCATCGAACAGCCGGATTTTCAAGAGACCGCTCCCTATCCTTTACCGGTGGGATGGAAAAATCACGGCATTCCGATGATTCTGACAGAAACCATCAACGAGTTCATCCTGACGACAGGAGAGGCCAGCCTGGAAGCACGTCTCGACGACTATGTCGCCCGCATCATGGATCACTTCGTTCAACCTGAAAAAAAGGTGCTGTTGGAATTTCTCACCACTGACTACCGAGACTTGCCGCCACCCGCAGGAACCTTCGTGATGCCGGGGCATGCCATCGAGTCAATGTGGTTTGTCCTGCACGTTGCACGTCGCCGCGACGATCAAGCTTTGATTCGTCGCGCCGCAGAAGTGATTCGCTGGCATCTGGAACTAGGCTGGGACCCTGAGAACGGCGGCGTCTTTCTATCGCGCGATATCGAAGGTCATCCACCGTACCTGCCACATTCTGATAAAAAACTTTGGTGGCCGCATGTGGAAGCGCTCTATGCGACACTCCTCGTGCACCATCTGACCGGTGAACCGTGGGGCCTGGAGTGGTATAACCGTGTAGCCGAGTGGGCCTGGTCGCACTTTCCCACCGCAATGGGTGGAGACTGGATGCAGCGCCTTACCCGCGAGGGGCAACCCACTACCGAAGTCATCGCGCTGCCGGTGAAAGATCCCTTCCACCTTCCGCGCGGCGCCATGCTGATTTTGCAATTGATGCACCCGTCTTTATTGAGGTCACGATGAAATCACAATCGATCACCGGACGCGATCCGGCCAGCGGCAATGTGCTTGAAGTCATCATCGAGAACGGACGCATTCGCGCCATTATTCCCAGTCCCATAGAAGAGGCGCCGTGGCTTTCTTCCGGCTTCATTGATCTTCAGGTGAATGGCTATCTCGGCAGCGATGCAAATTCGGACGAAGTCGATGCGGATGTCATCCTCTCGCTGACGAACAAGATGCTCGCATTGGGAGTGACGACGTTTCTGCCCACCGTCATCACCGCCTCTGAAATTAAGATTATTCGTGCGCTGCGAGCCATTGCCGATGCCCGACGAGCGTATCCGATGGTGGCCCACGCGATTCCCTTCGTGCATGTGGAAGGCCCCTTCATTTCCCCGAATGACGGTCCCCGCGGCGCTCACGATCGCGAGCATGTTCGTCCCGCAAGTCTCGACGAATTTGAACGGTGGCAGGCAGCCTGCGGCGATCTGGTCGGGATGGTCACGCTGTCGCCACACGATGACACCGCGCTTGAGTTTATTTCCGCGCTCGCCGCGAAAGGTATCGTCGTTGCACTCGGACATAGCGATGCAACGCCGGCACAAATCCACGAAGCCGCCCACGCAGGTGCCACTCTTTCCACGCATCTTGGTAATGGACTAGGCAGTCCACTGCCACGCCACCCAAACTTGCTGTGGGCCCAGCTTGCGGATGATCGGCTCACCGCAACTTTTATCGCCGACGGCCATCATCTGCCGACCGATACGCTCAAGTCGATGTTGCGCGCCAAAACAATCAACCGCAGCATTCTGGTTTCGGATGTGGTTTCCCTGGGCGGCATGCCTGTCGGCCTCTACCAGGCAGATGTCGGCGGCGCTGTGGAGGTGACCTCGGATGGCCGCGTCATCAGCGCGAACGGTGGCGGCTTTCTTGCCGGCGCCTATCGTGCGTTGCCGGTGGGTATTGCCCATGCCGCATCCATCGACGGAGTGTCGCTGGGCGGAGCAATCCAGATGGCGACAGAAAATCCCGGCCATTTTGTCGGTCGCTATGGGAACCTGCACGTGGGCGCCAGCGCTGAGCTTGTTCTGTTCGAGTGGTCGCCGCAACAACCGGTCACCAGCGCGCTTGAAATTCGAAACGTCTACGTTGCCGGCGAAGATATCGCCTGAGACTTACTGCGCTGTCCAGCCGCCATCTATCGGTAGCGCGGTGCCGGTCATATTTGACGCGGCAGGAGAACAAAGAAACTTCGCGAGCTCTGCAATGTCTTCTGCAGTAGTGAACTTTTCCGTGGGATGCTTTTCTCGCAGAAGTTCGCGCATCGCTTCCTGCTTGCTGATTCCCCCCAGCCGCGCCTGGTCGTCAATTTGCCGCTCGACCAGCGAGGTCAGCACAAATCCCGGGCAAATCGCATTGCAGGTGATCCCCCGGGTGGCATTTTCCAGCGCCACTACTTTCGTCAGGCCAACCAATCCGTGCTTGGCCGCCACATAGGCCGCCTTGTGGGTTGAGGCAACCAGTCCATGCACCGACGCAATGTTGATGATCCTGCCCCAGCCACGCTGCTGCATTCCGGGCAGCACGGCACGCGTTGTATGAAACGCCGCCGAAAGATTGATCGCCAGAATTGCATCCCAGCGGTCGACAGGAAATTCCTCTACCGGTGCCACGTGTTGAATGCCTGCATTATTGATCAGGATGTCGACGGCTCCGAATCGCTTCTCCGCCGCGTCAATCAAGGCGACGCATTGCTTTGCATCGGCCAGGTCCGCGGCGTGAAACATCACCTCGGTTCCGTGCTGCTGCAGGCGAGCGGTCAACCCATCCGCCTCCTGCGCGGTCGCAATCCCGTTGATAGCAAGCTTGCATCCAGCAGCGGCGAAGGCCTCCGCCAAGATCAGTCCGATCCCCGAGGTTGCCCCTGTGATCACTGCGGTGCGGTCGCGAAGCAGAATTGGCTCTCCCATCGAAGCTGTCATCGACAATATCTTATCAACCGCTTTGATCAGGTGAACTCAGATCAATTTCGTATCCGATGAGGGAGCAATGTGTTTGCCCGGCGGGAATACATTCTTCCAGGGGCGATAAATGTACATGCCGATCAGCAAAATGTGAATGCCAATGTAAGTGACGTACGTCGATAGCAGAAAGAGTGCTCCCCGGCTGGTGAGTGTCATGCCAACGACCAGCAGAACTCCCAGCACCAGCGTGATCACGCCCATGAAACGGAGAGCTCTTCTTTCACGCGGATGGTCGCTTAGATGCGATGCGAAGCGCAGGTCCCACCCTCCCCAGATCAATCCTTGCAGTCCTGCGAGAACTGCCAGCAACTGCACCGAACCCCACGGGCTCAGCCAGAAAAAGATTCCGGCGCCCATGGCCAGGGCTGCAAAGAACAGATAAAAATGCAACTCCCGCCGATGTCCGTGATGCAGCGCCAATCCACCAATGGCATCGATCACGCCGATCAGGAGCAGGCCGGCCGCCGTCAACAGGACGGCTACCACAGTGCCCGTCGCCTCAAACACAATATTGGTCATGGTGGATCTCACCCAGAAGAGGGCAAGACCCAGAATAATCATCAAAATTCCTTGAGCGACCAGAACCGTGGTGTGGATTTTCGCTTCCCTGACCATGCGCAGTCTCCCTGTAGGTTTGCCTACCCGCGATGATACAGTCCCTCCCTGTTTAATGTAATCACCGGACAGGGCGCCAAGCGAATTAATCCGTACGCAGTCCCGGCAGGCATGAATGCCGCCAGCTTTTTACCTCGTTCCGCACCTAATACGATCAAGTCCGCACGGGTTGCGATCACGCGCCGGATAATCGCCTCCACCGGCTCGCCGTAGACCCGTTGCACGCTTACCTTGCAGCCGGAACCCTGCAGTGCTGCCGTCAGCATCTCCGACTGGAATTGGACTTCATTATCTATGGAAAGCTCGGGAAGATCGCTGATCTCATCAATCGCATGGACGAGAAGAATGTGGGCGTGCATCTCCCGAGCCAGGTCCGCCGCATACAGCAGTGCAGCCTCGGAGGGATGTTGCTGCACGGTGGCGTACACAATCGTCTGCATCGCCAGGTGTTTGGCGGAAAGGCGCTCGCAGCTTGGCCCAACTGTCAGCACGGGGCAAGTCACTTTGCGAAGAATCGCCTCCGCCGTCGATCCAAGGATCAACCTCTCCAGCCCGTGTGCACCGTGGGTGCCAGTCACCACCAGACTCGGCTTCTCTTTTTGAACCAGCGACTCCAGCGCATCCGCGACTGGACCTTCCAACAGTATGGCGCGAGCATGGATGCGTCGACGCCGTAACTGGTGGGTCAACTGATCCAGGTCTTCTGCCATCGCCTGCCCGATCTCGGGTGCGGCAAAAACTGCCAGCGGTTCGGGAGGAGAAGCATTTCCGGCGCTCACCACGTGGGTCAGCAGCAATTCCTCACCATAAAGCTTCACCAGGTCTTCCGCATAGGAGAGAGCTGCGATCGAAGCTCGTGAAAAATCGGTGGCGACCAGGACTTTCTCAAACGCAGGAATGGATTTTCCGCGTTCCAATGTAACGCCAGCTTGCATGGACTGTGCCATAGGCTACCTCCCTCGACGGAGTGTTCCTCATATCAAGCTGAACCGAAACGGGTTCTAGAAGCGGTGACGGGGAGTACATGTACTGGTGACGACCGTCACGAATTGGGTCTCCAGGAGGAGATTTTCGAGAGCCGCCTCAGCGGCAATTTCTTCCCGGTCCAATCAGCACGGGCGTGCCGAATCATCGGGTATGTGCGGCAGACTCTAGACGGCTTCAAACTCCACGCTCATCAAATCTTCGACGTTGGAGCCATCCCTCGCAGCATCGTCCGACGACCCGGCGACCCCTTGCAGCAGCTTCGCGATCACATCTGCCGCGGTGTAGGTAGACTGCCCTGGGCGAAGAAACAGAGGTACGCTGCACAGGTCATCGCCAGCGGTCACAATTCCGGGCTCGGTCCGGCTGCCATTCCTAACTTGGGGATAGCCAATGTTCGCCAGCAGCGCATTGCAAAGGCACTTCCTTCCCGCCGCGTCGTCCGCAGCGCCGCCCTTGGCAACATACACGCTCGCCGGTTCTGCGGCACAGCGGTATCCGATCGTTCCCTCCGGAGTTCGATACGGTTCATGTAGAAATCCCAAATCGCAAATCCGCGGCCTGGCGGCGTACACCTCCGGCTCCGAGCCAGTTCCTTCAAGCTGCGCCACTTTGAAGGGAAATTTTGTCGGCGATGCCAGCGGATCGGTGAACACGCCAGCTTCCCCGCGGACCGCTTTCTGCAGTAATGTCCGCTTGTAATCCTCGCGAAGCCCCGATTCTTCTGAGAATTCAAATGCAGTTCCCACCTGCACTCCGGCCGCACCCTGGGCGCGCGCTTCACGCAATTTATCTGGATGTCCGTAGCCTCCAGCCAGCCAGAATGGCACTCCCAGTTCGCACAGCTTGGCAATGTCGATGGAATCCCGCTCCCCGTAAATTGGCTCGCCCGCCTCCGACAATTGCATCTTGCCCCGCGGCGGAGCATTGTGGCCGCCAGCAGTTTTCATCTCCACCACTAATCCATCCACTCTGCCGTTGGCCTTCTTCACCATCGTGCTGGCCAGTGTGTTGGAGGACACAATGGCGTAAAAATTCGGCCGATTCAGCGGGCCGAGTTCGCGCTCCATATAATCTCGCGGATTGAAGTGCGCCGTAGTGTCGTCGCCCTCGATTGCTCCCGTCACATGAATGGCGTACTCCGCCGCCTGATGCTCTACGTACCCATCCAGCAGGCCAGGAATCTTCAGCGGAATGCCGGCGCCCATAATTACGGTTCCAACTCCAGCCAGCATCGCCCCGTAGATGGTGGATAGATGCGCTGTCTGAATTTTCTCAAGGTAATTGATGCCCACTGCATGGTCGTGACCTTCGCGCGCTAGAAATACCTCAACAAAATTGCTGACGATGTCCAGCTCGATCAATTCCTGCGGATTATCTTTTGTGTGTCGTGGTACAGCTCGATACGGCGCGCGTTCGCTCTTGCCTCCATCGATGTAATATCGCTGCCAGATACGCTCTGCCATCTCCGGAAACGGAAACGCATCGACGCCGCGACGCATGTGGCCGCCAGGATCGCCATCCTGCAATCGTCGCGCAAAAATTTGATCGAGCGCTGTTCCTGAGACAACTCCAAGTTGCCCAAGACGAGAGACGGCGTTTGCCAGGCGCCAGTTCGACACGCCTGCGCCCATGCCGCCTTGAATGATCAGGGGAGTTTGATTCATCGCGAGTCCATTCTTGCACTCCGCTTCGCGAACGCGTGTCTTACTTTTGTAATTTTCAACACCATGGGTTCCACAACGATAACTTGCTACGCTCGCTTGTCTTTCAGGAGATACCTACAAACAAAATCTGCGATGTGACACTCATCACTGCAGGCCCTGGTTTGAATCGTTACCGTTGGGAGTAGGAAAGCGGTCCCGCAGCCAGCCTGCTTCATCCCAGGCTGAAAGGTCCGAATCTGCAGGCGCAAACACAGTGGGCGACGGCATGAAAAATATCGTAATCATTGGCGGAGGAATTACTGGACTCTCCACCGCTTTCTACCTGCAGCAATCGGCTCCAAACGATATTCAAATCACGCTGATTGAAAGCTCTCCGCGCCTCGGCGGAAAAATTCTCTCTGCCCATCAAGACGGCTTTACGGTCGAATGCGGACCGGATTCCTTCATCACACAAAAGCCGGCAGCCATCACACTCTGTCAAGATCTCGGCCTTGCAGACCGGCTCATCGGTTCCAGCATCGGCAAACCAACCTATGTCTGGAATCGAGGCGATCTGCATCCTCTTCCCGAAGGCATGATGCTGATGGCTCCCACCATGATGCTTCCCTTCCTGCGTTCACGGCTCATCTCCTGGCCAGGAAAAATACGCATGGGCATGGAGTTCATGATTCCGCGCCGTGAAGAGTCCGGCGATGAAAGCCTGGCTAGTTTTACCCGCCGCCGTCTGGGAGCGGAAGCACTGGAGAAAATTGCTGCACCTTTAATGGCGGGTATCTTCGCTGCCGATCCGGAAAAGCTTGGCCTGCAAAGCACCTTCCCCATGTTTCTGGAAATGGAAAAACAGCACGGCAGCCTGCTGCGCGGCATCCTCAAGAGAAATCGCGCTAAAGCTCGCAATCCCCACCCACGCGGTGCTAAACCTAAGCCCTCCCCCATGTTCATGACGCTGCAAGGAGGCCTGGAGCAACTTGTCGAGGCCCTGGTTGCGCGTCTCAAGCAGCAAACAATTTTGCTCAATCGTAAAGTGGTCAGCGTCAATCGCGTGCTCGACCGCTACCAGATCGACATCAACGATGGCACTCGCCTCTGGGCCGACGAAATCGTTTTCGCGACGCCCGCCGACATGACTGCCGACCTGATTCGCGGCATGGACCCGGTGCTGGCCTTCAAACTACGCGGCATTCGCTACGTTTCCACTGCCACCGTTTCCCTTGCCTTCAAACGCAGCGATCTGAAAGCGCCGCTCGATGGTACCGGCTTCCTGGTGCCTCACAAGGCAAAGCGCAGAATCACTGCCTGCTCCTGGTCGTCACAGAAATTCTCCCATCGCGCGCCCGACGATTGCGAGTTGATTCGCGTCTTCATCGGGGGCGCCCGTGCAGAATTTCTGGCCGAACAGGATGACGCTGCCTTGATTCAAATCGCTCGCGAAGAACTGCGCGTCATCATGGGGATTGACGCGGAGCCAGTGCTGGCCAAGGCCTACCGCTGGTCGAAAGCAAATCCCCAGTATGATGTTGGCCACGGCGAGCGCATCGCGGAGATGGAACGTCTCGCCGCGTGGCATCCCGGACTGCATCTGGCCGGCGCAGCCTACCATGGCGCTGGAATTCCCGATTGCATCTCCAGCGGCATGAAAGTCTCCGCCACCATTGCCAACCGACTTAAGAATCCGGAGCCGGTAGAAGAATTTGCGCCTCTCGCTGCTTCCGTTTCTCTCAAGGAGAAGACAAGCTATGACTTCCGTCGATATTCGAACGCTCGCTACCACTACAACCAGGCCTTCCCATCGGCCCTCGGCCCACGACTACTCAAAGAATCCCATGCTGGTCTATTGGGAAATGACACAAGCCTGCGCCCTGGCCTGCCGCCACTGTCGCGCCGAAGCCGTTTCTGAGCCGCACCCGGATCAGTTGACGCATGCAGAGAGCAAGGACCTGCTGCGCCAGATTGCCGCCTTCGACAAGCCGCACCTCATCCTTACCGGTGGCGACCCGCTCAAGCGTGCCGACATTTTCGAGCTGATTGATGAAGCACGCGGCCTTGGTCTCACCGTCTCGATCACACCCAGCGCGACGCCGGAACTGACCCACGATGTTTTGGAGAAATTGAAAGCTCACGGCATCGACAGCCTCGGCCTCAGTCTCGATGGCTCGACTGCCGCGCGTCATGAGGCGGTTCGCGGTGTCCCCGGCTGTTTTGACTGGACCATCCGCGCCATGAAAGATGCCGGCGAATTAGGATTTCCCATCCAGGTGAACACCCTGGTCTCTGAGGAAACTGCGGACGATCTGCCCGCGATCTTCGAGCTGTTGAAATCCATGAAGGTAATGCGCTGGAGCCTCTTCTTCCTGATCGCCGTCGGTCGTGGCAAAACCCTGCAGCCTGTCTCCCCGGAGCACGGCGAAGAGCTGATGCACTGGATTTACGATCTCTCCCGCACTGCGCCGTTCCAGGTGAAGACGACCGAGGCGCCATCCTATCGTCGCATTGCGTTAACCGAGATGCGTCGCGAGGGAATGTCGGCGCAGGAGATCGAACGCACGCCGGTCTATCGTGGATTTGGCATTCGCGACGGACACGGCATCATGTTCGTCTCAAACCAGGGCGATGTGTATCCCGCCGGCTTTCTGCCTCTCGCCGTCGGCAGCATTCGCAACGATACTCTCGCGAATATTTATCGCAATTCGCCCATCTTTCAAGGGCTGCACACGCCCAGCCAGTTCAAAGGCAAGTGTGGATATTGCGAATACTCCGCTCTCTGCGGCGGCTCTCGCGCCCGCGCCTTCGCCTACACCGGCGATCCGCTGGCCAGCGACCCCTTCTGCCCCTACGAGCCCAAAGCCCTCCCCCACGCCTCAAGCTAGAGCGTGAAGCGCAATCAACACTCCAGAAAAGTTCCATCGGAAGGGGATCGATTGACGGGACCAGGTTGCGGCTAGCAGAACCACACATTATTTCTCCCCATCGCTAAATCTCTACGGGAGGCGCAATCAGGGTGGGCTCTTTGTCGACCGGGAGGAGGACCTCAAATATTCCCAGGATTGCCGCTGTTAGCGGTGCAGCCAGGGCCACGCCGAGCGGGCCTGCAACTACAGCCAGCAAAAGCTGCGCGCTCATCGTGAGCGCGGGGGGTAGCCGGACTAATTTGCGTTCGAGTAAGGGCGTAATGACGTTGCCCTCGAGGAAATGAACGAGCAGGTAAAGCATCACGGTCAATAAGCCCTTCGTAGGACTAATTGCAAGAGCTAGCAATCCCGCGGGAACTACCGACAGGATCGGGCCGATGTTTGGGATGAATGTAAGCAGGGCTGCAATGACACCCAGGGTTCCAGCAAGGGGCACACCGAGAGCCCATAATCCAAGGGCGACAATGATACCCACCGCGGTCATAGATAACATTTGCGAGCAGACCCACCAACGCACGTTGCGCACAGCATGCTCAGCGCATGCATTGAGAATCGCTCGATAGCGTTGCGGCGTTGCTCGTTGGATACCGGAGAAGTAAACCTGTGGCTCCGCCGCAAGATAAAGGCCGAGGAACACAATGAGGACGAGCCCCGCCAATACAGTCGCAGAACTCACCACAATTCCGCCGATGCGGGTTATAGCTAAACCGAGGGTCGTTGACAGTTGAGAGTAGCCGGACCATTGAGCAATCAACCAATGACCCCACCCATATGCATCCACCCGCACTATTAGCTGGTGAACGGCCTTGGGAAGATCCGCTTGGAGGTTTGCAAACTGGGTGATGATGTTGGCCCCGCTGAGCCATAAGGTGAATGCAACAATGAGTGTGAAGCTACACAGGATTAGAGCGAAAGCGGCCCCATGCTTGAGATGGAATTTTGCTTTCAGCCAATCGATCACGGCGGTGATCAACAGCGCCAGGACGATTGCCGCAAAAAGTAGCAACAAGATCACTCGCGTCAGCCAAGCCAGAATCAACGACACAACAAGTCCAATGCCGAGGAACAATAGGGCGATCGGCGCATTGCCCGTCTGATTCAGGCCGAAATTTGATCTTCGTTTATCCACGCCGTCTGACTGTAGCCTCGCAACTGGAATCCGTGTTTCCAGAAGCACTTATTGCAACTGAATGGGCTGGCATCTGCATACCGGCCTGCCGCGATATAACCCAACATGATGACCATCGTTGCCCACCAAGGGTGGGAGATAACAATCTCTGTACCGCATTCGCTGTGCATCGCCTCTACGTACTCTTCCCCGAACTCACGGGAAGATGAAAATCGCTCATCTGTCCCACCGGCAAAATCATGCGCAGCGAGTTTAAGATCGACAACAAATCGATCACCTCCTGCGCAATCGCACCCTGAATCGGCGTCAAGTATCCGAGTGATCGCAGCACACATTCCCGCCAGGCTCAGCAGCATCCCACCGATCGCGCTGGTCAGCGCAATTCGCCGCATGCGACGACCAATATGCATTAGCTCATCCACGCCGGCGAGGGACGATTGCAGAATCACCGCTCCTGCCGCCTCGGTCGTAATATCGCTGTTCACGCCCAGCGCCACGCCAGCGGTTGCCGCCATCATGGCAGGCGCGTCGTTGATGCCATCGCCCAAATAGAGTGTGGGCGACACCGCCGTCATGCGGCGCACAATCGCCAGCTTCTGCTCCGGGCTCATGCCGCCGTACACGCTCTTCAATCCCATGGTGGTCGCAAATTGTTCCACCTCCGCCGGGCGATCGCCGGAGAGCAGCACGATTTCTTCGATGGCGTGCTTCGGACCGAGATGCGCAAGGAATGGCTGGCTCTCGCCGCGCGGCTCATCCAGAAATCGAAGCAGTCCGGCCAATTCACCATCGCGCAGCAGCACGCACTCCAGCCCCGGCACCGTCGGCGGCAATCGGTTCGCCAGCTTTGCATCAATCCGTCCGCGTCCCGTCAACGTCCACTTGTGACAGTGGATCTCTCCTGTCAATCCGGTCCCGGGCGCCTCTGAAACCTCTCCTGCGCTGATCAGCGGAATCTGTTCGCGACTGGCGGCATCCAGGACGGCCTTCGCCAGCGGATGTTTCGAGTATCTCTCCAGGCTCGCCGCAAATTGCAACAACGTCTCCCGCGGGATAGAGCTCAGCGCAATTACCTCCGTCAAACTTGGCGCGCCGTAGGTCAGTGTCCCGGTCTTATCGACGATCAAAATTTTGCAGGAATCCAGTTTCTCCAGAATCGATGGATCTTTGATCACGATGCCGTATCGCGCGCCCACAGAAATTGCGCCAATAATTGCCACCGGAATCGCAATCAGCAGCGGGCACGGCGTCGCAATCACCAGCACGGCGAAAAAGCGCTCCGCATGTCCGCTGAAAAACCAGCTTGCTGCCGCGATCAAAACCGCCAGCGGCGTATACCAGCTGCCGATGCGATCGCCCAGTCGTCGAATCGCCGGACGATCTTCTTCCGACGCATGCAGCACCTCAACGATCTTGGCATAGCGCGAATCGCGGGCAATTTTTGTTGCGCGAATCGTCAGCGCGGAATTTCCATTCATCGCGCCGGACAGCACCGTCGTGCCGGGAGCCTTCTCCATCAAGTATGGCTCGCCGGTCAGATACGACTCATCCATGCTGCCCAGGCCATCCAACACGATTCCATCCACCGGGCACAGTTCGTGCGGATACAGCAGCACCAGGTCGCCGACGGCGATCTCGGCGCTGGGCACATCCATGACGACCCGTCCGCGCCTCATCCTGTGCGCGATTTCCGGCATGCGTTTCGCCAGCGCGCCCAGCACAGAAGATGCGCGGCGAGTCGCAAAGGCCTCCAATGTCTGCCCGCCGGAAAGCATCAGAATCACAATCGCCGCCACCCAGTACTCATGCAGAATTAACGAAGTCACGATGGAGATCGCAGCCAGCAGATCGACGCTGAAATTTCCCCGCGCCATTTCTCGATTAAGCTCAAACAGGATGGGGACGCACGATCCAACAATCCCCACCAGAAGCACGGCATCCACGGCGACGCTCGCGGCGTGCAGCACAAATTTTGCAATCAAGGCCGCCGTCATGGAAACGGAAGTCAAGATTAGGACAGCCGTCTGCCACTGGATCGACTCAAACCATTTGCTGTGTCGTGGGAGTCGCGCGCATCAACGGGACCTTTCAGTGGCATGTTTTAGAGCGGCGAAACGACGGTTGAAAAGTTTTACGCAGGCTTCAGGTATATCTTCAAGCGTCACCATATGCAGTGATGGCAGGTCACTCCAGGCACGTAGAATCGCTGTTCATTTCGCTGCTTTTTGGCGCATACTGGAAGGTAGTCTGAAGTTGTTATGCAGGAGATTTTCAGTGCAGAAAAATTCTGTTGGACTTCGCGTTACGATCGCCACCGTGGTTATTGTTGGCACTATCCTGTACCTGGCCGTAACCGGCGTTCGCGCCAACAAAAGCTATTACGTCACCATTCAGGAATTGCAGTCGATGGGCAACCGCGCCTACTCGCGGCATCTGCGGGTGGCCGGCAATGTTGAACCCGGCTCCATTCAGCGCGATGGCGCACACGCGCAGTTCGTTCTGGTCGAGCAGGGCCGCAAGCTCACAGTCAACTACACCGGCGGCGATCCTCCGCCCGACACGTTTAAAGATAATGCTCAGGCGCTTGCCGTGGGCATGTATGGACGCGATGGAGTGTTTCACGCCAGCCAGATTCAGGCCAAGTGCGCCTCCAAGTATGCTCCTGCAAAACCCGGCGAGAAACCGAAGCAAACCGCCAGCATGGCTCCGACTCGATAGTCTCGGCGTCGCTACCGTCCTACTGTTTCTGTAGTAGACTTTCGGAGACCATCTTGAACAGGCGTTGAAAATTCAATAGAAGACAGCAGCACAGGCTCCGGTTCTCGCCCATGAAAAAAACTCTGTTGATCGGTTTGCCCCTGGCCCTGGTTTTGTTATCCGTCGGCTTGTACCAGGCCATATACGTGGCGCCCACAGAAGCGACCATGGGCGAAATCCAGCGCATCTTCTATTACCATTTCCCTTCCGCCATCATGGCGCTGTTATTTCCCTACATCAACTTCATCGCCTCGCTGGTGTTTCTTGGCACCCGGAATTCCAATCCGCCGCGCGCCCAGGCCGCCGACGCACTCGCACTCGCTTCCGCTGAGATGACGCTGGTGTTCTGCAGCATCGGCCTGGCCACCGGCATGTTGTGGGCTCGTCCCGTGTGGGGCATCTGGTGGACCTGGGATGAACGGCTCACCAGCTTCCTGATGCTGTGGCTCATCTACGTCAGTTATCTGCTGCTGCGCCGCTTTACTGCCGGCGGTCAGACCCAGACTCTCGCCGCCGTGCTCTCGATTTTTGCCGCGATCGATGTTCCCATCGTTTATATGTCGATTCGCTGGTGGCGCACCCAGCATCCTTCGCCCGTCATCGGAGGCGGCGCCAATTCAGGCCTCGATCCCAGCATGTGGCCCGCAGTCTGGTGGAATCTGGCTGGCTGGTTTGTATGGGGCGTGATGATGGTGACGCTGCGCTACAAATTGGAGCGGAAACGGCAGCTGGCGCATGAAGCTTCCGTGATGCAAGCTCTCGCCGCCAACTAGGTCGACACAACTGAAGCGCGTCTCTCTCGATCGGAACTGCAGTGCCCCGCCGAAGTGCAGGCACAGGTTCCGCTACATCCGACGTGTTCGGACGATTCCATCCACGCAAGAATTTGCTTCTTTGCGGCACCTAGCAGCAGTGGCAACGCCGACGTCACTTCTGGCGACATTTCCAGGCCCCACGCTGTACTCGCCGGCTCGACGCCCAGCAGAACAGCTTCGCGCGGCGCATCCCCCAACAGGCGAATCGCCACCAGCAAATCCGATAGCCCCATCAGGTGTACGCTGCGCCCCACCGGCAGCTGATACAGACTATCGCCTTCATATCGGGCTACGGTTCCCGGCGCCTGCTGCATGGCGACTGCATCCAGCACCAGCAAATACTCCACGCCTTGCAGGGAGTGGGTCAATTCCAGCCCAAGGGTTCCGCCCTCAATCCATCGCAACTCGATTCCGCGTGCTTGGCAGTCGGCCGTCAATTCGCGGCTTTGCGACTCCAGCGCTCGCAGCAAATGGAGGCCCACGCCATCGTCGCCATGCATCAGATTTCCCAATGCCAGGACCGCAATTGTCTTCGCGTGGCCTCGGTTAACGATCGGAAGCATCGACCTTCTTCTCCTGTTCCAGCAAGTCCAGACTGGTCTCTTCCAGCAGATGACTGCTGACGGATTTGTTGCCGGTGAAGATGCTGTCCATCAGGCCGTCACGCTCATGCATCGCTGTGAGAATCGCGCTGTACAGGTGGTGAACCAGAAATGCCCAGAAGGCAAACATCAGAAAAAAGTGGATTGACCGCAGCGTCTGGATGCTCACGACGGAAGGAATCCATCCCACCATAGTGTTGAGAAATGGCGCCTTCAGTTGCGCGTTGTACATCACCAATCCAGTCAGACCTTCCGCCGCGCATAGAACATAAATCAGTGCGTACACCGGCGCAGCCAGCATGTTGTGGCCAATCGTCAATGGCGGCGAATAGCGCAGCAGGGCGTAATAACGGATGGTCTCTTTCAGGTTCTTGCGTTGCGTCCGGGTCAGCGGCAGAAATGCTCGCCAGCGCGCAAATTGATTTCCGGCGAAGAACCAATACGCCCGAAGCATGATCGCCGCCAGAAAAAGAATAGCGGCACTCAGATGAATGGCGCGCATCGTCCCCATCACGTAGGCGCCCGTTCCGTGGGCAATTAAATAGGGGGCGTGAATGTAGTAGCCGGTGACAGACAAGATTGCGATGCTAAAAAACAGTGCCCAGTGAGCCAGCCGCACCGGCAGTTCCCACACGTAGTAGCGCACAATCCGTTTCTCATTCTGCGCAGCGTTTGCAATTGTCGTTGCCACGGGCTTTCCCTCCTACACGCAGGTCAGAATTTCGTGTGCCAGTTCCACTTCGGCTGTGTCGACCACATGCACCGCGCAGGCCAGACAAGGATCAAAGGAATGCACCGTACGCAGAATTTCCAACGGCTGTTCAGGATTGACCAGGGGAGTATTCAGCAGCGACGCCTCGTACGCACCGCGCACTCCATTCGCGTCCCGCGGACCCGCCAGCCACGTTGTCGGGGCAATCACCTGGTAGTTTTTGATCTTGCGATCTTCAATTTCCACCCAGTGACCCAGCGAACCTCGCGGCGCCTCATGCAGCCCAGCACCCTGCGCCTGCTTCGGCCACGAAGCCGGATCCCACATCTCGCCATTATGAATGCGCAGTTCCCCGCGATTCATATTTGCGTCCAGTTCATCAATCCATCCAGACAGCTTCGCTGCCAGAACTTTTGCCTCAAGCCCGCGGGCTGCTACCCGCCCCAGCGTGGAATAAAGGGCTTGAGGTTGCAGCTTGGCGGCCAGGAGAGCACCGTCTACTGCGGACTTAACATCGGGCTGGCCGGCGGCATAATTCACCAGCATCCGCGCCAACGGACCCACTTCCATCGGCATGTTGTTATAGCGCGGCGATTTCAGCCAGGAATATTTCGCTTCCACATCGAGAAATTCATACGGCGGCTGCGGACCCGCATACTTCGGATGGGTCTGCCCTTCTGACGGGTGCAGCGACGTCCCGCTGGCTCCGTCATACTCGTACCAGGAGCGGGCCACATTTTCCGTGATCTGCGCCGGATCTACCGGGTGCACGGTCGACAAATCGCGATTCAGAATCATGCCGCGCTTGAATCCATAGCTTGCGACCGTCTTCAAACTTCCCGCGGGATAATCTCCGTAGGTCATGAAATTTCCCAGACCTTCGCCGCGCTGGAACCAGTCCGGATAATACGAAGCAATCGCGAGAATGTCGGGAATATAGACCTGGTTGACGAAGGTCTCGCCCATCGCGGCCAGTTGCCGCAGCAGATTGATTCGCTCCGGATTCAGCACCGCCTGCGGCTCGTTCGGGTCCATCGAGGTCGCCATCCCGCCTACAAGAAATGTCTGCAGGTGCGGATTCTTCCCACCCAGCACGGCATGCAGGCGAATGTATTCCCGCTGGAATTCCAGTGCTTCGAGATAATGCGCCACGGCCAGCAAATCCACTTCAGGGGGCAAGCGATAATCCGGGTGTCCCCAATAGCCGCTGGTAAAAATGCTCAGCTGCCGGCTGGCGACCAGCCCCTTCACGCGATCCTGCACACTTTTGAAATAGGCCGTGCTCGACTTCGGCCAGTCGGAGATCGACTGCGCGATCTGCGAGGTCTTTGCCGGATCCGCTTTCAGCGCGCCGGTCACGTCCACCCAGTCCAGTGCATGCAGGTGGTAGAAGTGGATCACGTGGTCCTGCACATTCTGCGAGGCCGCAATAATGTTGCGCAGCAGCCGCGCATTGTCCGGCACTTCGACACCCAAAGCATTTTCTACCGCGCGCACAGAGGCCATGGCATGCACGGTGGTACACACGCCGCAAATGCGCTGCGCCCAGATCCACGCCTCCCGCGGATCGCGATCGCGCAAAATAATCTCAATGCCGCGAAACATCGTTCCCGAGCTCCACGCGTCCGACACTTTGCCGTTCTGCAACTCTGCCTCAATCCGCAGATGCCCTTCAATTCGTGTAACTGGATCGATGACCACGCGTGCCATATCTAATTCTCCTTTTCATTCGGGCTTGGCTTCCCGTCGGGCGGTGTGCTGGATTCAGGATCGGCAGATGTGTTGTGTTCGCTGGGTTCGTTACGGAATCGAACCGCGCGGGAGATGCCGTGAGCTGCGCTGCCCACTGCCACCGCACCCAGCAGGACCGCGCCGATCTCGCCAATCGGCACATCCACGCCAAAGCCGGGAACACTCGGTAGCCGCCGATAAAATGGCGACATCGTATCCCAGAATCGCGGCGCGGCGCAGCCAATGCAGCCATGCCCCGCCTTCACCGGCCAGCTGGTCGCGTTGTTCCATCGAACCGTCGGGCAGTTATAGGTTGACTCGGGTCCTTTGCATCCCATCTTGTACAGGCAATATCCTTTGCGGCTGCCGGTATCGCCCCATTCCTCCACAAATTCGCCGGCATCATAATGGGCGCGGCGTTCGCACTGGTCATGGATCAGGCGCCCGTAGGCAAATAGCGGTCGATTGTACTGGTCGAGCGCAGGCAGTTCGCCGAACGTAATATAGTGCGTCAACACCGCGGCCGTATTGGCCGGGTTGTGCGGACATCCACCCAGGTTCACCACTGTTGTTCCCGGCAGCACTGACTGCAATCCAGTCGCGCCGGTCGGGTTCGGACTCGCCGCCACCAGGCCGCCATCCCATGCACACGCGCCCACCGCGATCACCGCAGCAGCATCTTTGCAGACTTCCTGCACAATGCTCATCGCCGTGCGGCCGCCAATGGTGCAATACACACCGCCATCCCCTTGCGGAATTGCGCCTTCCACCACCACCAGATATTTGCCTTTGTTCTGGCTGATGCTGTCGGCAAGAGTCTTGTCGGCATATTTACCCGAGCCCGCCATCAGCACTTCGTGATAGTTGAGAGACACCAGGTCGAGCACAAACGCGGCAATGTCCGGGGACGACGACCTTAACATGGACTCGGAATTTCCCGCGCAATCCTGGAATTCCAGCCACACCATCACCGGCTTGGCCTTGGTCTCAAGCGCCTCGGCAACGCGCGTCATATAAATGTCCGGCAACGCGAGCGTTGCCGTCATCACAGAGCAGAACTGCAGAAACCGCCGCCGCGATACGCCTCGGCTGCGCAGTGAGGAGTACACAGTGGCCTCCTCTACCTCAGGATTGGCCAGAAATTTTCTTGTAGGCATCGTCGTTCACTCCTGGATTGAACTTATCCACGGACTGTATGAACGATGTTCCCTGTTAAATATCCTTGGCGGTGATGACTGTCACGCGATTTGCCACGTCACATCACACCCAAGCCGCGCACGCAAATCCTGCAACACCGCAGTGCGAATCTGCGACACCCGCGATTCGACCAGTCCCAGCACCAGGCCGATTTCCTTCAACGTCATCTCATCCACGTAATACATCTGCAATACTTGCTGTTCCCGCTGCGGCAACTCTGCCACCACCGCTGACAACCTCTCTGCGCGTTCGCTGCGCATGCACTGATGCAGCGGATCGTCCTGGGGATTGGCCTCGATGAAGACCATCTCTTCTTCCGGCGATCCTTCGCTGTGTGGTTCCTGCAGACTGCCAATTTCCAGCCCCTTCACCGTGACCAGCAGTTTTTGAAACGATGCAAGCGCCATCCCCAGATCGGCCGCAACTTCGCTCTGCTGCGGTTTCCTCCCCAGGCGCTGAGTCAGGCGCTGCGTCGCTTCTTCCGTTTCGCGTGCCTTGCGGCGAATCTCCCGCGGTGCCCAATCCATCCCGCGCAAACTGTCCAGGATGGCTCCCCGTATCCGTACTGCCGCATAACTGCGAAACAGAACTTCTTTACTCGGATCGAATTTGTTGTAGGCATCGATCAGCCCCAGCATGCCCGCGCTGATTAGGTCTTCGAACTCCACATGCTGCGGCAGCCGCTCCAACATGCGATAGGCCACCATTCGCACCAGCGGCAGGTGCTCCAGCAACACTCGCTCGCGCGCCGCCTGCGTAGCCGCCATTGTTGTCGCCGCCGTCCCACGCGGTTGTTTTTCCGGGGACGGCAGCGGCACCCAATCCGGCGCCGGCATCACGCTCAACGGAATTTGTACGGGACTCGGGGCGATCGTGGAACCGGGGGAGGTTGCCATCTGCTTGCTCACTCTCTGTGGAGACTGGCAAAGACGTCAGCATGTTCACGCCTTTGCTTGTCTGGACTAGAGTTGCTCTCACAGCACGCGAAATTCAATCAAAGAAGTGGGCTCCGTCCCCGCTGAAAATCAATTCGGCACAGACCTCTACGCTCGTCCCACATCGGGAATCAATCCTGCGAAATTGTTCTGAATTTCCTGCAGGAATGGGGAATGCTCACCAGGCGCAGCGATTGTGCCTTCTCTTCATGTTGGTCGACAATGCCATCCAGCAGGGTGTATACGGTCAGGGTGCATTTAATCCGGAGAACCGCCGCCTTCTACCCTTCGCGCCCAGCGATTGAGGTCAAGATCGCCAAGGGAGTCTTCGGCAGTGTCCGCATCGCCTGTCGCACTGCCTTCCTGGCGATCCTGTTTTGCTCAATCGCCATAGCTGGCCAGACGCCGGCCCCGAAAACGGTCTGTGATCACGGCAGTGGCCAATTCGAAACGGATTTTCCCACGGGAGTCAGCGTAAGGGTGGGCGCGGATCATCGTGGAGCCTTTGCAACGCGAATGTGCACCGCAACCCTGAGCTGGGACCAGGACCATCTGGTGGCAGTGGCGAACGCCCCGCAGGTGGACATCGACGTACTCGGCGCCGATCTTGGCCTGGGGGTCCCGGTGGTTTCGTTTCAGGTGCGAAATGCCGATGACGATTGGCAGCCAACCTACCTCATCTACTCTCTGCGCAAAAAGCCACGACTTCTCAAGACGCTTACGGGAGGAGACTCCTACCGCGCCGTCGATGCCGATTTCAACAGAAAGGTCGCGATATGGACGAAAGATGCCGCCGCCGTCAACGGCCTGGACGGGCTGGCGTTTGCCGATTACGACTCGCCGCCGACGATTGTGCTCAGATTTGAACACGGCAAATTGACGGATGTCAGCGCCGACTATCAGCCGCAATATGATCAACAAATTGCAAGCTTGCGCGCGCAACTTTCCGCTCAAGAACTGAGCAGCTTCCACAACAGCGACGGGCGCCTCGCGTTCGGGTCCGCGCCTGCCGCAGATTTGACTCAGCTCCGGAAAACGAAGGTGAAGGTCCTGGAGATTGTGTGGGCTTATCTTTACAGCGGACGGCCGCAGCAGGCCTGGGCGGAGTTGGACGAGGCATGGCCGCCTGCCGATGCTGCGCGCATCAAAGCTGAGATCCTTGCAGCGCGAGCCAAAGGCATCGAGTCGCAGGTGACAGCCATCGCATCGGCGAAACTGCCGTCCCACTGGCAAGAATCGCCGGTCGTCTATCACTTTGTAAGGTCCTTTGCATCCGCTTCCGGCCACGAGGTGGAAATCAACGGAGAATCAGGCAACGTGAAGGCGTCCAACCCTCTGGCATTCTCGCCCGATCAGCTGGCGGTTGACTCGGCCCCCGTCGCGATTCTGCTGTGGCGGCCACCGCTGTCTGCGTCGCAGCAATCGCTGGCGCGATCGCAGGAGACGCTAAAGCTCGTCATCGATGAGGCGGGCAAAGTGCACTCGGCAGAACTTCTGTCTCCCAATGAGGATCCGGAACTGATGAACGCGACGAAGAACTGGAAATTCATTCCCGCAATCAAAGATGGCCAGCCGGTCGCCTACACCATGAAGTTAGGCGTATCGCCGTACCAATAATTGCCAGCGATCGGAGGTAGACCCCGGACTTGTTTCCGGGGTTTCGCTATGGCAGCTCATACTCCAGATCGTAACTGTGCTTTCCGTCTGCGATGGTGATAGTGAATGTGCCCGAGATACCCTTCAGTTCCCCAGTCCCTGAACCGGGTGTGATCTTCACCATCATCTCGGGGCCACTCGCCGTCATCGTGGCAAAATGTTGCAGAACGAAGCTGCCGCTTCTTGCCGGCCAACGTTCCACTCACCGTTTCAATGGCAACATACCCGGCAGCGCCTGCCTTCGGATCGCCCGCAGTAAACATCTCACCCTTGGTCGTCGCTTCCAGATCGCCGTGGAGGGTCTTGTTGATGGAAAAGCGCGCGACGCCCTCCATGTCGGGAGCAGGCAGTGGTTGAACTTTCACTTCGAATGTCCCTCGAGCGTGATGAGGCATAACAGACTCCTTTGGCCCAGTGGGCCGTTGCGCAAACGTGAACGTGCAGAGGCCAAGAAGGATGACGAAACACAGTACATTTCGAGGACGCATCATGCGGTGCATTCTACCAGCGCCATCGATTTCAACGATGACGCACGCAGGTCGGCGGATGCGCGGTTCCATCCTCAACTTTTATACACAACCTCGAAGGAATATCCGTCCGGGTCCAATACATCCGCGGCATAGTATCCGGGATAGTATTCCAGTCGCGCCCGCGGAGAAATATTGTCCCGCGCGCCGGCCGCCATCGCCGCCTTGTAGAACTCATCGACGTTTGCGTTGCTGGTCGCGTCGAAGCCCCAATGAATCGCCGCCGGATCGGCCTTCCCCTGCTTCAGCCAGAAGTACGCGCGCTTGCCATCCCCAAATCCCCACAGGTCCGGATGACCATCCTTCCCCTTGTACGGCAGAAAGTATTGGATGTTCAGCGGCTTCAGCGCCGCCTCATAAAACGCCAGCGATCGTTCCACATCGCTCACCGTGAGAATTATGTGATTAATCATTGCGCTCCTGTTCTCAACGTGGTGGCCCATTCAAGCCATATTATGGCTTGAGTGGGTGAAGATGACTCCGGCGCCCACTCAAGCATCTTTTGACTTGAGTCCGGAGATGACTCCGGCCCTGGAATCTGGCATAGTCAGCTAGATTTCTCGCTGGATTGGGCCCTCCGAGCATACCAGAGTCCGACTGTCTCACACCATGCCTTCAAGATTGAAAAGATTTCAGCAGTCTGGGCAAACTCATTTTGTCACTCTCTGCTGTTATCGTCGTCGAGAGTCCTGCAGGCCCCTGAGCAAATTGCATCTTTGAGAATCGCGAGCGCGTTCCCGTTAGTTCCAACTCTGTTTCTTGCTATGCCTCATGCCGGACTGTCATCTGCTTTCTGAGTGAACTTGCATTGGCGACGCTCGCCGATGCAGCAACGCTGAAGTCAGGGTGTCTCACGCTTGATCGAAATGCGCTCATTCTGGCAACAGTGTTACGTGATTTCAAACATTCGCGATGATTCTCAGTTTTTCGGTGAGCTTCGATACTGCATCGCAATCCAGTTAGCGCGGATTATGTGCATCGCGTCGAATTTGCGTGGGTGGTTTCCGTCAGCGCGCAGCGGTGAAGGTAGAATCGAGATCGAACCCACACGTTGTCTGAATGCGAACATCGTTGTCGTTTGCTAATGATCCAACCAAAATCCGTCCATTAGCCGGAAGCTGATTTCGCGAAATATATTGTTTTGAGTTCTGAATCGTTTTTAGAGCGACCCCGGGTTGGTTTACTGAGTCAAGGGACGGAATCCGAGGTTTCGTCCAACTCTGATATCCAAGGAGACAAACGAACAACACGGTGAAAGCTAAACCTAACAGTTGCGCACGGGCGCTTTTAAGGAAATGGCGGAGGGGGTAAATCATCAACAATAAGATCAATACCAGCAGGCAGATTACGACTACCACGGTCTTGACCAACAGGTAGAGAATCAACGAAAAAACATAGCCAATAGAAAGAGCGCGATTGCAGTCCTATCGCCAGAATTTAGTTTCTTCGAAAGAGGATTTCCTTCCGCCGGCTCACTCGGAATCGTAGGATCCGACGTACTAGAATTCGCTAACCGAATGGCCCTTTGGTGTGCATTCCCGCCTCCACTCTTGCCCATTTCCGAAATACCTCGGACTCCTAAAGTTGCTTCTCGCGGTGACCTTCTCACAATTCTATTGCAATTTCGCCTTTCATTCGCTAGACTGTCCGCACCATGGCAATCACCAAGCGTCAAAAAGAGGTTCTCGATTTTATCCGGAATTTCGTGGAGCGCTGCGGCTACTCTCCCTCCTTTGAAGAGATTGCCTCCGGGCTCGATCTAAGTTCCCTGGCCACCGTTCACAAACATATTTCCAATTTGGAACGGAAGGGTCTCCTCAACCGCGCGCACAATCGCAGCCGCTCCATCGATCTGACGCCCGATCGCAAGCCCGCCACCATGCAGGATATTCCGCTGATGGGCCGCATCGCCGCCGGTCGCCCGATCGAGGCGATGGAGTTTCGCGACAGCCTTTCGCTGAACGATATTGTCGACAACAAGGCCGTGTTCGCGCTTGAAGTCAGCGGCGAGTCCATGCGCGACGACCATATTATGAATGGCGATTATGTGCTGGTGGAAAAAGCCCAGACCGCGCGCCAGGGAGAAATTGTCGTGGCGCTGGTCGACGGCAGCGAGACCACCCTGAAGCACTATTATCTGGAGGGCGACACGGTTCGCCTGCAGCCGGCGAACTCCGAAATGGAACCGATTTATGTTCCCGCCGCCCAGGTCGCGATTCAGGGCCGCGTGCTCGCCATCGTCCGCAAATTTGCCTAAAGCCCTCTCAAGGGGCGCGTATGTCATGGGTGCCCCATCCTAGCGAAGCTAGGGTGGGATAGAACGAATCCCGAATCACAATATAGTGTGAAAATGCTTTAGTCTCGGGAGGTTTCCTATGGCGACTGCCGCAACCGCGACCGCGCAGCTTCGAGCGTTCCTCGCCAAGTTCTCGCCGGAGATTGCCGCCCGCGCCCAGGCCATTCTGAAAAAAATGCGCGCCCGCTATCCCTCCGCGCTGGAGTTGGTCTACGACAACTACAACGCGCTCGCCATCGGCTTCGGCCCCACCGAGCGCGCGTCAGAAGTCATCTTCTCCATCGCCATCTATCCTAACTGGATCAATTTATTTTTCCTGCAAGGCAAAACGCTGCCCGACCCGAAAAAGATTCTGCAAGGCAGCGGCAACCAGGTCCGCCACATCCGCCTGACCTCGCCGGAAATGCTGGACGATCCCGCAATTGTGGCCTTGATGGAAGTAGCTGCCGCCCGCGCCAAAGTTCCCTTCGACCCAGCCGGCAAGCATCGCCTGATCATCCGCGCGGTCAGCGCGAAACAGCGTCCGCGCCGCCCCGCAAAATCCGCATCGACTCCGCGCGCACGCAAAACCACGAAATCCTAGTGGCTCGGCCCTTCATGCAACACCGGCCGAGCATCGCTGTCCCCGGAAGAACCAGCATCCTCGCCCTGACCCGCCGCCACTCGCCGCAGCGTCGGAGTATTCTTCCCTGCTCCCGGTTTCACGGGTCGCCGATTTTCCATTCGCAGCAGCCGCTCCTTCACCGCGTGAAACTCCGACGTATCGACAATGTATTCCGGCCTCGGCGGAAGAATCGTCGCAATCTCGTGCTGTGTCCGCTCCACCCGCGCCGGCGTCTGCGGATGCGTCGCAAACGTCTTCGCAATCAGCCCCGGCTTGGTCTTCTGCAGCTCTTCAATCTTTTCGAAGAACGCGATCAGCTGCTGCGGATCGTAGCCGGCGTCATACATATATTCCACGCCCAGCCAATCGGCCTGCTCTTCAAAGTCGCGCTGAAATTCCAGCATGCGTCAGCGGCACCGCGAACGACGACGCCTCATAGATCCCGTAGCCGACGGCGCTGTAGCCGGTCAACATCACCAGCGGCACCATGCCCAGGTCGGCATAATGCATGCGCGTCATCTCGCGCGCCTGGTGGTGCGCCGCGACATGCGCAATCTCATGCGCCATCACGCCAGCCAACTCCGCTTCATTATCCGCCGCCAGAATCAGGCCGCTGTTCACGAAAAAATATCCCCCCGGCAACGCAAACGCATTCACCTCGTCAGAATCGATCACGCGAATCGTGAACGGCACCTTGGCATCGGAGTTCTTCACGATGTTCTGCGCGACGCGGTTCACGTATTCCTCAACCACCGGGTCGTGCACAATCTTCGAGGACTTCATCACCTGCTGCGCGATCTGCGCGCCCCACGCCATCTCTGAGTTCTCGGAGTACCAGTTGCCGAACCCGCGCCCACCAACCGAGCGATGCCCCACTGCGTTCACATCGTTGATGCTGCCTTCCTTCACCCCCGGCATCAGGCAGTCAGAGTTGTCGGACGTGGGCGTGTTCGCGGTGGTCGCACCAGACGAAGTGGCTGTCGGGCAAGCGGGCTCCTTCTGCTCCGCCGAGGAAGCAAAACACACCGCCGTCGCCACGAACAGCAACGCCACTCCCGCGACCGCAGTCCGCTTCCAGCTCCGAATTTTTCGATGCTCAAATACCAAGAAAATCACCCAGCCCTATAAATAGTATGCGCTGTCCTCCAGCCTGTTTCGAGAGCCTCGCGAATCCCGATCAGCCCAAAAAGAAAAGGCCGCCGGAATAAATCCGGCGGCCTCACAAATTTCAAAATCGCACGAAGCTAGTCGTAATATTCCAACCCAAGATGCGTGATCAATTCCTCACCCTGAATATGCCGCAGCGTGTTCTTCAGCTTCATCGACTGAATGAACAGATCATGCTCCGGATACAAACCCTCCGGCGTCATCGGCGACTTGAAGAAGAAGCTCAGCCACTCCTGAATACCAATGCCGCGCAGCTCTTCGCTTCGCTTGGCCAGATCCGAAAACAGCACCAGGTCGAACGCAATCGGCGCCGCCAGAATCGAGTCGCGACACAGAAAATCTACCTTGATCTGCATCGGATAACCCAGCCATCCGAAGATGTCGATGTTATCCCAACCCTCTTTATTGTCACCACGCGGAGGATAATAGTTGATGCGAACCTTGTGGTAAATATTGGCGTACAGATCGGGGTACAAATTCGGCTGCAGGATGTAATCCAGCACACCCAGTTTCGACTCTTCTTTTGTCTTGAACGATTCCGGATCGTCCAGCACTTCGCCGTCGCGATTGCCCAGAATGTTTGTCGAGTACCATCCGGCAACGCCCAGCATGCGCGCTTTGAAGGCCGGCGCCAGCACCGTCTTCATCAGGGTTTGACCGGTTTTGAAATCTTTGCCGCTGATGGGGGCGTTGTTCTTCTTGGAAAGCTCCAGCATCACGGGCAGGTCAACCGTCAGGTTGGGCGCGCCATTGATGAATGGCAGTCCTTCCGACAACGCCGCGTACGCATAAATCTGCGATGGCGCAATGTTCACGTCGTTGGCTTCAAGCCCTTTTTCAAATGCCTCGACAGAATCGTGCACCGAGGACGGATGCAGAAAAATCTCCGTCGAACCGCACCAGATCATCACCTGTCGATCGGTCTTCTTGCGGAACTCGCGAATATCGGCGCGCAGTTGCTCCGCCAGATCGCGCTTGTTTTTCCCCTGCTTCACGTTGGTGCCGTGCAGGCGCTTCACATAATATTGATCGAATACCGCGGGCATCGGCTTGATCGATTCCAGGTAGGGCCGGATCGACTCCAGCAAATCCTTATCCAGAACTTTCGCCGTGCTTGCCGCTTCATACAGGTTGCCGCCGAAAATATCCCAGCCGGTAAAAACCACATCGTTCAAGTCGGCCAGCGAAACAAAATCCTTGATCAGTGGCGTGCGGCCATCGGTGCGTTTTCCCAGTCGAACCGTGCCCATCTGAGTGATGGATCCGATCGGCTTGGCCAATCCCTTGCGAACTGCCTCAACGCCGGCCACCAAGGTAGTTGCTACTGCCCCCATGCCGACAACCATGACGCCTAATTTGCCCTTCGCGGGCTCAATCTTTGTTGCGCCAGCATTGCTCTTATCGCCGGCTTCGTGAGTTGCCATGCTTCGTCGAACCACCCTTCGCGATCAATTGAATCTGTTTGGTAGACCCCTAACAGTCTATCAGCGCATCGACCTTTCCGACATGCAGCGCTGCGGGTAGGACGGAACATGTTCACGCGTACCATTACGAAGATGAGACAGTTTCAGCTTTACTCGTTGTTCTTGCTGGTTACGTTTGCTATTGCGGCCGGACAGAACAAGCCGAATCCCGACATCGTGGCAACGCTGCTTCCAAACGGTGATCCACATCGCATGTTGAAATTGAGCGCACCGGAAAAACAAGCCGCAATCAAGCAGCTTTTAGCTGTTCAAAAGGAGTCGACAGGAAAGAAGCAAGTACAGGTGGCATTCCTGCTTGCGGCTCTAGGCTCAGATTATGCAAGGAACAGCAAATATCTCATAGGAAATTTACGCAACTGCGCAGGACCATCCCCTGAATCCAATTGCGACGCTAATGCAACTGGAGAATTTCTCATCGTTTTGTATGAGCAGGGCCATCAAGACGTACTCAAACCTTTAATGTTGACTGGATTGGGTACCGACAATGCGGCCCTTCAAGAATCTCTGGGAGGTTTCCTTTCCAGAGTGCTCATAGCCAGTCCAGAAGTTTTTCTCGACGCAATTCGACCCCTTACGGCGAAAACACAGAGAAGAGTGTGCGACCTGACTGGAAGAACCGACGGCGGCGGCATGAGTCCTGCCGACCTCCAGCTCGTCCGGCACAAATTGAACCCGATTCACGATGAACTCGCAGAGAATTGCCTACGGGCTGTAGAAGCAGCCAACAGACCGAAATAGGTCGGATTTGATGCATAGACTCAGAACATCCTACAAACTTGAATTTAGAGGAACAATCTCCGCGTATGTCGCCGACGAAAAACTCACTCCGCCCGCAGCGCTTCTACCGGATTGACTGACGCCGCACCACGCGCCGGAATATACGTAGCCACCAATGCGGCACCTGAAAGCACCACCGCCACCATAGCCAGCGTCGGCAGATCCCAGTAGCGAACATCGAAGAGCAAGGAGCGCATCAGCAGTCCCGCGCCAACCGCGCCAGCCAGCCCCGCCAACACGCCGATGCCAATCAAGCGCCCCGCTTCTGAAAGAATCAGCCGATAAATCCCAGCCCGCTGCGCGCCCAGCGCCATGCGCACTCCAATCTCTCGCGTGCGCTGCCGTACGGAGTACGCGATCACTCCATACAGCCCCACCACACTCAGCAGCAGCGCCAGCATGGCGAAGGCGCCCACCAGCCACGCCGCGCAACGATGCAGGTACGCGGTGACGGAGCTATGAATCTGCTCCGTCATCGTCATCGGCTCATAGGTTCCCAGCCCCGGATCCACCTGGTGAATCGCAGCATCCATCTGCAGCAGCATCGTCTGCGGGTTCTGCGCTGTGCGAACAATCACCCCAAAATAGCGGTCGCCATTTTGTGCATACGGGCGATATTCCGCAGGCACGATCTCCTGGCTCAGCCCGCCTTCGCGAATATTGTCGACCACGCCGACAATCTCTCTCAGCGAGTCCGGAGATAGGCTGATATCCCCGATCCTCTTTCCGATTGGATCTTGCCCCGGAAAGAACTTGGTCGTCAAAGCTCGGTTGATGATCACCACCAGGGGATGCTTCGCATCGTCGCGATCGGTGAAGGCGCGGCCCTCCAGCAGCGGGGCTTGCAGCGTAGCAAAATATTCCGGACTCACATCCCGCTCCGGCACCTCGATGTGAACTCCGTTGTAGGGACGGCCCTCAAATCGAATCCAATCGGTATTGCCGTTGGTATTCACCGGCAACGAGCTGGTGATGGCTGCCGACTTCACTCCGGGAACAGCGGCCACCCGTTCCAGGATTTTCTTCTCCACTACAATCGATTTTGCATCCGTAGGATAGACGACTTGCGGCAACAGCACCTGGATTGTCGCCAGATGATCCGGTTGAAATCCCACGTCGACATGCAGCAGCCGGTATAGGCTCTTTCCCAGCAGACCTGCGCCTGCCAGCAACACCATCGCGACGGCAAGCTCAACCACAACCATGTTGGAGCCCAGATGACGCCAAAAGGATCCCGACGCGCTGCGGCCACCTTCCGCCAGCCCAGCCCGCACTTGCCCAAACGGCAGCCGCACCATGGGGGTGGCAGAAAACAATGCACCGGCAGCCAGCGCTACCACACCCGCAAACGCCAACACATGACAGTTCAGTCCCATGTCCTTCAAGAACGGCAAGCGCCACATCATCTCCAGCGGAATCGTCGCCACCAGAATGCGGATCGCTGCAAAGGCACATGCAATCCCCACTGCACTGCCCACGCACACCAGCAGCAACCCTTCCGTAATAAATTGGCGCATCAGCCGTGCCGGAGATGCTCCCAGAGCGCCTCGCACGGCGATCTCCCGCTGCCGGCTCTGGGTGCGCACCAATAACAAATTTGCAACATTGATACACGCAATCAACAACAACAGGAACGATCCGCCGAGCAGCGTCAAAAGAATCAGTCGAATATCCCCCACAATCCGGTCACGCAACAGGACGACGCTCGCACCCTGGCCGCGATTCGTCGCCGGATATTGCCGCTCCAATAGCTGCGCGATCGATGTCATGTCCGCCAGCGCACTGGCCACGGACACTCCCGGCTTCAGCCGCGCGATGCCGTCCAGATCGTGGCAGCCCCGCTGCGTCGCGCAATAATCCGTGTCATGCAGCGCTGTCCAGAATTCGGCCCCGCCTCGCGGCGCAAACTGAAAGCTCTTCGGCAGCACTCCAATAATCGTGTATGGAATTCCGCTCAGCACCACTTTCTGACCCATCACGTTTTTGTTTCCGCCAAAACGTAGCTTCCAGGTCGAATAACTCAGCAGCACCGTATTCGGCCCCGACGGCAAATCCTCACCCTGATAAAAATCACGTCCCAGAATGGGAGCCACCCCCAGCGTGTGCAGCATGCCATCGGTCACGCGTACCGACGGCACCAGCACCGATCCCGCCGGAGTCGCCAGCATCGCCCCGGATGGAGTGAACACATCGAGCGAACTGAAAACTTTGTTGCTCTTTTTCCAGTCCAGGTAATCCAGATAGGAAAGATTGGCCGGCCCCAGCAGCGGAACACTTTCTGTCACCGCCACCAGTTGATTGGGGTTGGCGTATGGCAGCGGCTTGATCAGCGCCGCATCGACAAACGCAAAGATCGCCACGGCCGCACCGATGCCCAAACCCAGCATCAGGATGGCAGTCGCTGTGAAACCAGGATTTTTCCGCAGCTGGCGGATTGCAAACAGAACATCCTGCGCGACCGTCTCAAACCAAAATTTAACTGCCTCGTGGCTGTTCTCCCTGATCACAGTCTCATTTCCGAATTGCCGCCTGGCCGCATGACGTGCTTCTTCCGGCGTCATTCCGTCCGCCTGCAAATCTTTCTCCACCTGCTCGTGGTGGAACGCCATCTCTTCGGCCAGTCCGCTGTCAAAGCTGTTGCGGCGGAAAAGAAATCTCAACTTGTTGAACATTCTGCGAAATCGACCCATCGTTCTCTCCCCTACGCGTCCTGCAGCACCCGGCCGATGGCCGCGATCATCTGCTCAAATTGCGACAACTCGATCCCCAGTTGCTTGCGCCCTAGGGGCGTCAGCGTGTAATAGCGCGCCCGCCGGTTGGTCTCCGTCTTCTTCCACTCCGCCTTGACCCAGCCTTGCAGCAGCAGCCGCTGTAGCGCCGGGTACAGCGAGCCTTCTTCCACCGTCAACACATCATCCGAGCTACGCTTGATCGACAACGCAATCCCGTAGCCATGCAAGGGCGCACGGGTCAGGGTCTTCAGGATCAGCATGTCCAGGGTTCCCGGCAGCAGGTCAGGTTTCTTCGTCATGCGTCTATATATAGATTGTCTATGGATAGAGTGTCAACGCTATTCTTCTGACTTGGTATCGCTGTCCCGAACGCCTGCAGCTCCATCAGACCTCGGCTTTCCTGACGTCCCGCCACACGCTCTGTGGAGTCGCGTAGGAATTCTTCTGGAAATGGCCTGTCTCCAACGGTATCCGCGAAACCTGCATCTCTCTTAGGTAATACAATTTTTTCTGAGGGTGATATTTTTTTGATGGCGACAGAAAGCAAGCAGCAGACAAAAGACATAATTGCAACCAAGCTGGAAGGCCGGCGTCGCGTGGTGATTGAAGGCGTCAAGCCGGAAATTGATTGCGGAGAATTTCCCATTCAGCGTGTTGTCGGAGAGACCATCGTGGTGGAAGCTGACGTTTTCGCCGATGGCCACGACGCTGTCGCGGCACAGCTCCTTTATCGCAGAAGCACTGAACGCAACTGGCGCACCATGCGGATGGAACCACTCGGCAACGATCGCTGGCGTGCAGAATTTGCCGTCATGGAACTCGGCGAGTATCGCTACACCGTGGAAGGTTGGGTCGACACCTTCACCACCTGGCGCAATGCAATGAAGAAACGCATCGATGCAAAGCAGGAAACCCACGTGGAACGCATGGCTGGCAGCACCTTGGTCGCCGCCGCCGCGAAGCGCGCAAAAAAAGATGACGCCAAAGCCCTAAGTAATTTCGCCGCGAAAATTAACGACACCGATCAGGACGCTGCCTCCACCGCCTCGATTGACCCTAAGCTCGAAGCGTTAATGGAAACCTACGCCGAGCATCCCTACACCACCCGTTACGCCAAGGAACTCAGCGTCAGCGTTGGCCGCGAGCGTGCCGGATTTTCCGCCTGGTACGAGATGTTTCCGCGCTCCTGCGCCCCGACGCCCGATCATCACGGCACCTTCAAGGATTGCGAATCGTGGCTGCCCTACATCGCCTCCATGAACTTTGACGTTCTCTACCTTCCCCCGATTCATCCCATCGGCCACGCGTTTCGTAAGGGGAAAAACAATTCCGAAAAAGCTGAGGCGGACGATGTCGGCAGCACCTGGGCCATTGGCTCAGAAGAAGGCGGCCACAAAGCCATCCATCCCAAGCTGGGCACGCTCGACGATCTTCACTCGTTGATGGCTGCCGCCAAGCAGCACGGCCTGGAAATCGCGCTTGACCTCGCGTTTCAATGTTCGCCTGATCATCCGTACGTGCAGCAGCATCCCAGCTTCTTCAAAACGCGCGCCGATGGCAGCATCCAGTACGCGGAAAATCCGCCCAAAAAATATCAAGACATTTATCCAATCGATTTCGAATCCCAGGACTGGCGTGCCCTCTGGACAGAGTTGAAAAGTATCGTCGATTACTGGATTGACCAGGGTGTTCTCATCTTCCGCGTCGACAATCCCCACACCAAGTCGTTTCCGTTTTGGCAGTGGCTCATCGGCGAGGTCAAGGCCGCGCATCCCGAGGTCATCTTCCTCGCCGAAGCATTCACTCGTCCAAAGGTCATGTATCGGCTCGCCAAGCTTGGATTCACCCAGTCCTACACTTACTTCACCTGGCGCAACACCAAAGAGGATCTCACCGAGTATCTGGAAGAGTTGACGCAGACGGAAGTTGTCGAATTCTTCCGTCCGAATTTCTGGCCCAACACCCCCGACATTCTGCATGAAGAGTTGCAGACCGGCGGCCGCCCAGCCTTCCTCAGCCGTGTTGTGCTGGCCGCCACGCTTTCCTCCAACTACGGTATTTACGGCCCGGCATATGAACTTTGCGAGAACACTCCAGTCAAGCCCGGCAGCGAAGAATATCTCAACTCAGAGAAATATCAGCTCCGTCACTGGAATATCGAAGAGCCACAAAACCTGCAGACGCTGATCGCGCGCGTCAATGAAGTTCGTCGCGTCCATCCCGCGCTGCACAGCAATCGCACTCTGCGCCTTCATCCGACCGACCAGGAATTCCTTATTTGCTACAGCAAAACGGACTTGCAAAATAAAGATGTCATTCTCGTCATTGTGAATCTGGACCATCAAAATACGCAGACCGGGTTTGTCGATCTGGATCTGGCCGAACTCGGTATTCTGCCCAACCAGGCCTTTCGCGTTCGCGATCTGCTCACCGACCAAAGTTATGACTGGAGCGGGGCACGAAACTATGTCCAGCTGGAGGCGGGCCGCTCCCACATATTCCATGTGAAGACGGATTCGGCCCCTTCGGCGTAATCTACAACGACTCCCCGCTTGCCGGGAGTTCGCACCGGTACCTGGTCGCTGTTGCAACTCATAGTGACCCTGAGAAGGGAAAGATACAGGATGGGCTTTTGCCCCCGCGGATTATGAACGATACCTCGAGGAACCCCACGTTGAAGCAGCCAGGCAGCGCCCTCGACCCGCTCTGGTTTAAAGACGCCATTATTTATGAGCTGCACGTCAAGGCATTTGAAGATGCCAACAACGACGGCGTCGGCGACTTTCAGGGATTGCTCAGCAAGCTCGATTACCTGCAGGAGCTGGGCATCACCTGCATCTGGCTGCTGCCGTTTTTCGCATCCCCCCTGCGCGACGATGGCTACGATATCGCCGACTACCTCACTGTCCATCCCAGCTATGGCACGCTGGAAGATTTTCAAACTGTCCTCCGTGCTGCCCATGATCGCGGCCTGCAGGTCATGATTGAGCTGGTGGTCAACCACACTTCCGACCAGCATGCCTGGTTCCAGCGCGCTCGCCTTGCGCCCCCAGGATCACCGGAACGCGACTATTACGTGTGGAGCGACAGCGACGAAAAATATAAAGACGCGCGCATCATTTTTACCGACACAGAAAAATCCAACTGGACCTGGGACCCCATCGCCAAGGCCTATTACTGGCATCGCTTCTTCTCTCATCAGCCGGATTTAAATTACGACAACCCGCTGGTGCTGGAAGAAGTGTTGCGCGTCATGCGTTTCTGGCTCGATATGGGCGTCGACGCGCTGCGCATCGATGCCATCCCCTACCTGGTCGAGCGCGACGGTACCAATTGCGAAAATCTTCCTGAAACGCATGAAGTCATGAAGAAGATTCGCGCCGAGATCGATGCCCACTATGAAAATCGCATTATTCTCGCTGAAGCCAACCAGTGGCCCGCCGATGTCCGACCGTACTTCGCTGACGGCGATGAATGTCACATGGCCTTTCATTTCCCCCTGATGCCGCGCATCTACATGGCGCTTCGCCAGGAGGATCGGCTGCCCATTACGGAAATTATGGCGCAGACGCCGCCCATTCCCGACAGCTGCCAGTGGGGTCTGTTCCTCCGCAATCATGACGAGCTCACGTTGGAAATGGTCAGCGAAGACGAGCGGGATTATATGTACCTCGCCTACAGCGCCGACCCGCGCATGCGCATCAACATCGGCATTCGCCGCCGTCTCGCTCCCCTGCTCGACAACAATCGCCGTCGCATTGAGCTGCTGAATAGCCTGCTCTTTTCTTTCCCCGGCACGCCCATTCTTTATTACGGGGATGAGATCGGCATGGGCGACAACATTTATCTCGGCGATCGCAACGGCGTGCGCACCCCCATGCAGTGGACCGCGGACCGCAACGCCGGCTTCTCCCGCGCCGTTCCCGCCAAGCTGTATAGTCCCGTCGTCATGGACCCCGTCTGGGGCTACGAAGCCATCAATGTCGAAGCTCAACAAGGTGACTCCAGCTCGCTCTTGAACTGGATGCGCAACCTGATCGCCCTGCGCAAGCTCTTCCGCGTCTTCGGACGTGGGGCGCTCAAATTCCTGAATCCCGACAACCGCAAAGTGCTCGCCTACATCCGTGAAGCCGACGACGAAATTGTTTTGTGCGTCGCCAACCTCTCGCGCTTCGCTCAGCCCGCCCAGCTCGATCTCAGCGAATACGACGGCATGGTGCCCGTCGAGATGTTGGGCTACGTCGAATTCCCAACAATCACTCGTCAGCCGTACGCTGTCACCCTCGCGCCCTACGGATTTCTCTGGCTGGAACTGCATCCCTCGCCCGACACCGCCGCAGTGCAGCCGGAAGATTCCGCGCTGCTGCTTGTCGATACCTCCGACTGGACTAGCCTGTTTCTCGATGGCAATCTGCGCAAGCTGCAGGAATCCATTCTGCCCACCTACATTCCGCTGCAGCGATGGTTCGGTAATAAATCTGCCACCATTCGCAGCACCAGCATTGCAGATTGGGCCAAGCTCGATGCGACTGGCGCAATCTTCTGCCTGGTGCGTGTGGAGTACGAGACCGGGCATGCAGACCGCTATTTTCTCCCCATCGCCACAGCGTTTGGAGAAACGGCCCGCACGCTGCGAGACACTTCACCTGCGTCCATTCTTTCCGCTGTCCTGTCCCCCGCCGGAGAAGGCGTGCTCTACGATGCCACCTTCGATCCAAAGTCCTGCGAGGCCTTATTGGAAGTCATCGCAAACTCAACCACCTTTCCCATGCAGCAGGGCTCGGTCGAGGGTGCCCCCAGCAGCGCCTTGCGCGGTTTAATGACGAAGAAAGCCACGGATAAGGCCCTCGCTCCCCGGCGCAGCTCCGCGGAGCAAAGTAATACTTCCATTCTCTTCGGCAATCGATTGATCATGAAGCTCTTCCGCCATCCCGAACCCGGCCTGAATCCGGATTGCGAGATCGGTCGATTCCTCACCGAACAGGCACATTTCTCCAACATCCCGCCCTTCGGCGGCTCCATTGAATATGTTTGCAAGGGCGACGCCCCCACCACCCTCTGCATGCTGCAGGGCCTGGTGACAAATCAGGGCGACGGCTGGCAGTGGATGCTGGAAGAGCTGGAACGTTATTACGAAAACTATGTGCAGAAGACGATTCCCGCGGAAGAACTGGGCCAGCCTGTGGTTTCCACATCGGCGCCTCTGGGAGTCGCGCGGGCCTCGCAGTTTGCGCTGGAACATGCCGGTGTCGCTCTCGATGCTGCCGCTGTGCTCGGTCGCCGCACTGCGGAAATGCATCTGGCCCTGGCCTCATCCACCAGCAACCCCGCCTTCGCGCCAGAACCTCTGCCAAAAGAATATTTTGACAATCTGCAGGCCTCCATTAATGCGCAAGCCTCCCGCGCCTACGAACTGTTGCGGAAAACCATGTCTGGCCTGGCCGACGATACAGTCGAAATTGCCGCCCTGCTTCTCAGTCATCGCACCCGCATTCTCGGCGGCCTGGGCATGTCCAACATGGGCAGCATGGACGGTCGACGCATCCGCATCCACGGCGACTACCATCTTGGCCAGGTGCTGCGCGTCAAATCCGACTTCGTCATTCTTGACTTTGAAGGTGAACCGGCGCGCTCGCTCGATATTCGCCGCATGAAGCATTCCCCGCTGAAAGATGTTGCCGGCATGCTGCGCTCGTTCAACTACGCGGCCTGGGCTGCACTGATGCGCTATTCCTCTCGCCGTCCGGAAGATCAGACGAAGCTGGAACCCTGGGCCACGCTCTGGGATGAGTCTGCCTCGGCGGAATTTCTGCATGCCTACATGGAAACCGTGGCCGGCAGCCACTTGATTCCCGCGACTCCCGCCGCCCAATGGAGTCTGCTCGATTTATATTTGCTGGAGAAAGCGTTCTACGAGCTGATCTATGAGTTGAATAGTCGTCCTGATTGGGTGAAGATACCGTTGATGGGCGTGGCTGCGCTGCTGCAGCAGGAATTTGAATAACTCGTGGTGTTCCCCCCGCAACGGAGTAAATCGAGACGATGGCTGAATTGGAAGCACTGCAGGATGTAAAAACGGAAAGCTCCGAGCTCGGCCCCACGGATCTGCTGATGGCGATCCCAGCTCAGCCGACCAGCGAGCTGCTCATCCCCGCTGTACAAAAAATCCGGCAGGCCTGCAAACTGCTCTCCTCCCCGTGCCAGGTCGTGCTCGCATTGCCCGGGGAGGAAACTCAGAGCGAGCCCGCCGCGCTCCCGCAGAATGGTGCTGAACCGACTGCCGAGCCCCCTTTGCGCTATGTCAATTACCCCTTGCCACCTATCATCGGCGGCATCATTCCCTGGCTGCCCAATGCGGGCACGTATCGAGAAATCGCCCGTCTCGCTACCAGCCTGCAGGCGCGTGCATGCACCGTGCTCGGCACAGATAACGGTTTCACTCGCGACTCCCTTACACCAGAGAAACTTCTCCTGCTGGTTGACCCGGCCGTCGTCGGCAGCTTCGACCTGGTCATGCCGCTCTATGCATCCGCGGCCTTCGACGACCTGGTAAATAAGAGCATTCTCTATCCGCTGACCCGCGCCCTCTACGGCCATCGGGTGCAGAATCCGCTGGGAACGGAATTTCAGGCCTCCGCCAAAATGTTTGCCGTACTCGACTCGAAGATAGCTCGCGACTCCAGCCAGCAACAGGGCAGACTGCCGTGGCTGGCAACCCTGGCAGCAAGTAAAAATCTGAAGATCTGCCAGGCCCAGCTCGGCGTGCGCCACCCTTCCACTGCGGATGGCATCGAGCTCAGCGACGCTCTTGCCCAGCTTACCGGCCCCCTGTTCCTCGACATGGAAGATAACGCCGCTTTCTGGCAGCGCATCCGCGGCTCGCACGACGCTCCCATTTTCGGCTCCTCATCCGTCGCCACTGAAGCCGCAGACACCGTCGACGTCCGCCACATGGTGGAAGCCTTCCAGCTGGGCGAACGCAATCTGCGCGACTTCTGGTCCCTGATCCTGCCGCCAGTCACTTTGCTGGAGCTGAAAAAACTTTCCCGTCTGTCTGCGGATGTTTTTCATATGACGGATACCTTGTGGGCACGCATCGTGTACGACTTCGCGCTCGCGCATCGTCTTCGCAATATTCATCGCACCCACCTGTTTGGCGCGCTTACACCGCTCTACCTGGGATGGGTTGCGTCCTACGCAGTAGAAATCAATCAGAGCGGCATCGCCGCCGCGCAACAACGAGTGGAGCAATTGGCCCGCACCTATGAGTCGGAAAAGCCTTACCTGCTTTCCCGATGGCGCTGGCCAGATCGCTTTCATCCGTAATCGCCCGCAGTAGAACAGGAGTCCGTCATGTGGGAACAAGTACATCAGGCGCTGCTGGAATCACTTCATCGTGCCGTATTCAAGGTCGCTACCCTTCTGCCCGGCGTTCTGGCGCTGATCGTCGCGTTGCTGGTATCAATCTTCATCGGATGGCTTTTGGCCGCGGTTCTGCGTCGTATTTTGATGGCACTGCGATTTGATACTCGTGTCGAGCAATCCGGTCTCGCCAACATTTCCGACTGGTCTTCGGCCAATACGCCCACGTTTCTGGCGACGCGCATTGTCTTCTGGCTCACCGTCATTGCCGGCCTCTTCGTCGGCATCGCCGCCTTCGACGCTTCCCTGTCTTCCGGCCTCTCCGCATACGTCGTCACCTATATCTCCAAGATTGTCGCCGCCGTGGTCCTGCTGATCGTCGGCATCGTCGTGGCTCGCTTCCTCTCTCGCAGCGTGCTGATAAACGGCGTCAATATGAATCTGGAGCATGCTCGCCTGCTAAGCCTGGGAGCAAAATGGCTGGTGCTGGTCTTCACCGTCGCCATGGTGCTGGATCATCTGGGCATTGCCCGCAGCATTGTCGATTTAGGATTCGGTATTCTCTTCGGTGGCATCGTGCTGGCGCTTGCATTAGCCGTTGGCCTCGGCTCGCGCGATCTCGTCACCCGATCCCTGGAACGCGACCTTCATAAAACCCCAACAGACGAGGACGGCGTCCGCCACTTTTAGAATTTAAAAATTCACGACATTTTCGCAAAGCACCGCGCTCTACAAGAATCAATCCCTCAAACTGACGGCCGCGTCTTCTCTAGACCGGAGGTCCCTGCTATTCTGCCTTGACCCACTGCAGCTGCGCATAAAAATCAGTTAAAGCACATTGACCTTTTCAAGTTAACTGTAGTTAACTATATCTGCTTGACCCAGTTCCTCAGGAAAGCCATACCCGGAGATTCATGCTGACTTGCAACTTCTTACTCGCAATTTGTCTGCTGCCGGCGAGTCAGCCAACATCCGCTCCCATGGATTATGCGGTCCAGCACCCAACTGCAGCCATCGCCAATCCTTACTTTCTGGCCGCAAACCGTCTCTCGCTGGAAAAGACCTACGGAGCTGTCGCCAAAGAGTGGCTGCCAAATCCGCAGCAGGCACCGGTCACCACCACCTCCCCCAACCGGGCGCTGGACACTCCGCCGCCGGATGAAACGCAACTGACTTTTTTCCCGCACTCCAATACAGCTCGCTACTGGATCAGCGGCCAGGCCAACAGCATCTTCCAGCTGCATGGAGATTTTCATTCCCCGTATCAAGGCCCGAATAGTTTCACCGCGCCGTTTCAATACAAAGCGTCAGAGGTGGCGACACTCTTCCTCGGCTATCAGCTCAATAAAACCCCGCGCTATGAGTCAGACATTCTGTATGACGAGGAAAATGCCGGCGGCCGCGGTCTTAGTCAGGCGCTCGGTCTGGCCGGCTTTACGAATCTCGATGTGGTCCGCAATCCCAACCTCGGCCCAACGCCCTACACGGCGCGTGTCGAGCTCCACCAGACGATCGGCTTCACAGATCAGACCGTGCCGCAGCAACGCAGCTTTCTCTCGCTGGCAACGCAGGTGCCGCTGCGACGACTCGATCTGCGCATCGGAAAATTTACCCTGCCGGATACGGTCGACGTCAACGCGGTGCTCAGCGATAGCCACCTTCAATTCGAGAACTGGACCATCGACAACAATGGTGCCTGGGACTACGCGGCGGACACTCGCGGCTACACCTACGGAGTTGCCCTGGAGTATGACGATCGCAACTGGTCGCTGCGCTATGTGCTAGCGCTGATGCCGACTGTCGCCAATGGCATTACCCTCGATTGGGATCTGCGACAGGCGCGCGCGCAAAATATGGAGCTCGAAATTCGTAAGGGATTTCTGCCTGGTCGCGACGGCGCCGTCCGGCTGCTTACCTATGGCAACAACGCCCACATGGGTGATTATCGCGAAGCCGTCAATGACTACCTGGAAGGTCTCACGCCCACGCCGGAAATCACGTCAGTCGAAAAATACGGAGCTCTCAAATATGGCTTCGGCGTCAACGTCGAGCAGGATGTGACGCCGAATCTCCGCGTCGCCGGCCGCTTCGGCTGGAATGAAGGCCAGCACGAATCCTTCGCCTACACAGAAGTGGATCAGACATTTCTCTTCGGCGCGGATTATGCGGGGTCCCGCTGGCATCGAAAATTCGATAAGGTCGGCATTGCCTTCGTGACCAACGCTATCAAAAAAGATCATCAGAACTATTTGCGCTACGGCGGCCTGGGATTTTTGCTAGGGGATGGGAATTTGAATTACGCGAGGGAAGATATTTTCGAGGGATATTACAACGCTCACGTCTGGCGCGGGCTATACTCCGCGTTCGACTACCAGAACGTTCAGCATCCTGGCTATAACCAGGATCGAGGCCCGGTCAACGTAGAAGGCGTTCGCCTCCACGCCGACTTTTAAAACAACAGCATTCTTGAATTCGAGAGATAATCGCCATTTCAAGCAGGACAAGATTGTCTGCTGAAAAAGTTATTTTGCCTTCGTAGCGGGTGTCGCCGCAGGCGCCTGCGGCAGCGTGTAGATCACTTCTCCCGGGCGGGTATAGTGCATCTGCTCGCGCGCTTCATATTCAATGGTGTCGCGGTCCGTCTTCAATCGCTGGTCGTGCAGCGCAAGGCGATCATTCTGCTTCTGCAGATCGAGAATCTGCTGCTGCAACTGCTCCGCTTGATGCTGTTTCTGCTGATAGGCCACCAGTCCATCGTGGCCGAAGATTGCATAGAACCCGAGAAATGCAGACAACGCAATAACCAGCACTGTCGCCGCCTTGCGGCGCATTCCCAGCACCGCCGCCGAGAAACGCGCCATGCGGCTGCCCTGTGGCAGGGCTGCAGCTACCGGCGTGAACTCTTCGTGAGCGATCAACTGCCGCTGCAATTTTTTTCGCGAACCAAGCTTCATCTGCTCATTCTCACGATCCACGCCTCATGCAACATCGTAACTTACTCCAGCACCCATTGCTTGGCGGCTGCCGTCAACTTTGCGGAATCTTCCTTGGAGCGAGCCTCTGTGTAGGCCCGCACCACAGGTTCCGTTCCAGATAAGCGATAGCAAACCCACGATCCATCGTCGAAGACCAGTTTCAGCCCGTCCGTCCGGACAATGGCCGAAACTTTGCGGCCGGCAAGTTCGCGCGGCTCAGTCTTCAACTTCTTAGTGAAGTTGTCTTTGGCCTGCTGCGTCAAGTGGAAATTCTCTCGAACTGGATAAAAGGAACCTACCTTGCCAAAAAGGGTCTGCAACTGCTCGCCGATCGTCTTGCCGCGGACCGCCACCATCTCCGCCACCAGCAGTCCCGCCAGGATCCCATCCTTTTCCGGAACATGCCCGCGAATCGTCAGGCCCGCGCTCTCTTCTCCACCAATCGCAATCTTGTCCTGATCGATCAGCTCGCCAATGTACTTGAATCCCACTGGCGTTTCGTACAACTGAATCTTGTAGTGTTCGGCCAGCGCGTTAATGCAGTTCGTGGTGGCCACGCTCTTGGCCACACCATTGCGCCAACCTCGCGTCTCGACCAGGTAATCGAACAGCAACGCAATAATGTAGTTCGGCTGGATAAAGGTTCCGTCGCGATCGACGATGCCAAATCGATCCGCATCGCCATCGGAGGCAATCCCCAGGTGTGCATCGGTCTCCCGCATCTTGGTCCGGCAGTCGCCCAGCAACGCATCATCCGGCTCCGGTGCATGGCCGCCAAACAGCACGTCGCGATAATCGTGCACGCTCACAGCGGAGACGCCGTTCTCCGTCAACAATTGCTGCGCATAGCCGCGTCCTGCTCCCCAAAACGGATCGACCACAATGCGCAGCTTCGCCTTCGCGATTGCCGGGATGTCGATCAGCTCGGCAAGCCGTTTCAGGTAGTCCGGCTTCACATCGACATTTTCGAATTTATCCGTGGCGGTGCCGGTCGGGATCACGGCATCCCCGAGCGCAGCGATTTCTGCTTCGATCTGTTGGGTCACTTCCGGCAATGCCGGCGCGCCATCGGGAGTAGAAAACTTAATCCCGTTGTATTCCGGCGGATTGTGCGACGCCGTAAAGTTGATCGCCCCGCTGGTCTTGCGCTGACGCACCGCATACGAAATCGCCGGTGTTGGCGCGGCTTCGCCGATGACCTCGGGGGTGACGCCTCCCTCTGCCAGCAACCGCGCTGCCTCTGCAACAAACATCTCTCCCATAAATCTGCGGATCGCGCCCCACCAGGATGCGATGCTCCCCTGGCTGCTTCGACACGTACTTTGCAATTCCAACAATCGCGCGCCGAATGTTCGGCAAGGTAAACTCGTCGGCCACAATTGCTCGCCAGCCCGAGGTCCCAAAATGAATTTGCGTCGGCATTTTTCTCTCCACTTTCCAAGAAACAAGAATACCGAATGTTGGATGCATCTGGATGGGAACTGGGTGGAGATTGCCGGCGGTGCCAGGTGTGCTTTCATTTCGACCGAAGTGGAGAGGCCTGCGCTTTCCTTGGCAGCGGAGAAATATGGGTACCCCAGGTCTCGACCCTGTGACCTGGGACTGCGGCTATCGGGAGCAACCGTTTCTTCCCCTATGCCGCTCGCTGCGCCGGGGCAAAGACCTCCGCGTGCGCGTCATACACCGACAGGACCTTGCCCGCACGATCTGGATCGGTCGACCAGCTCTGCGATACCGCAGTCACATACTGCTCGCCGTTGGCTGCCTTCAGTGCCGCCCCGTAGTGCGGATAAGCCCGGCTGAGCCGCTCCAGCAGTTCCATCCGCGCTTTGAAACACTCACTCCAATCCGCAAACTTGGTCCAATTCGCCGACACCGTCAGCCAGTGGCCATGCAGAAATTCCCGCGTCGGCATGGCGATCGTCTCCGTTCCTGCCAGATGAGGATGGCTTTGCTTCTGGCCGAACAGATTATTGGCCTCGACAGCCAGTTGTGAGCGGCCCCAACCCGACTCGAGCGCAGCCTCACAGGCTGCGAAAGCTGGAAAAATGTGATGCGCTGCCTGCGCCGCCCGATAGGCGCGAGAAAGGAAAATAGTTTGGATAGACACGGATACTCCTGGGAAAGGACTCTTCTTCCAGTATCCGCAGGTGAACCGAATGAATGTGCCAATGACCGTTACAACAACTATTTTCTGCGTCCGTCGCACTTAGTTGCCTTAGCAACCATATAGGCAAACTGATCGCCAAGGCAACCAGTTTGTACCAGCGTTATTTCGCCTGAAATGCAGCCTGTCCTAGACCACAAAATACTTCGCTTGGGGATGATGCACGATGATGGCGTCGGTGCTCTGCTCTGGCTCCAGGTGATAGCTTTCCGTCAGCCGCACCCCGATGTTTTCCTCGGGATGCAACAGCGCGAAAATCTTCGTTTGGTCCTCTAGATTTGGGCATGCCGGGTACCCGAAGGAATATCGCGAGCCGCGATATTTCTGGTGGAACAGGTCCCGTATTTCGCTCGAATCTTCTCCGCTAATGCCCAGTTCTTCGCGCATTAATTTGTGCATATACTCCGCCAGCGCTTCTGCCGTCTCCACGCTTAACCCGTGCGTGTAAAGGTATTTCGTAAAGTCTCCACGCTCGAACAGTTCTTTTGTTAAATCACTAGCTTTTTGTCCAACCGTAACTACGGAAAACCCAATGACATCAAGCCTTCCCGAAGTTTTCGGCAAAAAGAAATCGGCGATGGAAAGCTTGCGCCCTTCGCGCTGTCGAGGAAAAGAAATCCGAAGCAGATCCTGTTTCGCAGGGCCCTCGGTTGCCGCCTCCGGCGCGTACACAACCACGTCGTTGCCATCGCTGTTGCACGGGAAGTAGCCATACACGACCTTCGGCTCCAGCCATCCGGTCTGCTTTGCCTCCGTGATCATCTGCTGCAAGATGGGGCGATATTTTTCATCGACCAGGCGAACATAGTCTGTAGCCGACGCGGTCTTCAGCTGCCATTGATTTTTGAACAATGCCGTCTCGTTGATGTACGCGAACACCGTGTCGAGCGAGAAATCTTTCTTCACCCGAACGCCATAAAACGGCGGCTTTGGAATATCTGGCGCATCCTGCACCGCGGACGACCGCTCGGTCGATACAGGTTCCTGCAGCCCCGTCCGCTCCTCCGGCAAAAGATTTTTGCGGTCAAACAGCTTGACCGTTGTGCCCTCTTCAATGCGCTCTGTGCGCACGGCAATGTCTTCGGCAGTCAGATCGCCAATTACGTGCAACCCCGCGAAGGCATCTTCGGCGTAGTACACCGGGCCCTTGTATTCCTTGCGCAAATCGTCTTCGACATATTTCCGCGTAAGCGCGGCACCGCCGCAAATTACCGGGATATCACTTTCAAGATGCTGCAAATCCTGGATGACATACTTCATCTCCAGCGTGCTCTTCACCAGCAGCCCGCTTAAACCGATCGCGTCGGCCTTATGCAGTTGCGCCGCTTTGATGATTGCGTCCGACGGCTGCTTGATGCCGAGGTTCACGACCTTGTAGCCGTTGTTCGAAAGGATGATGTCGACAAGATTTTTGCCGATGTCGTGCACATCGCCTTTCACTGTCGCCAGCACAATGGTTCCCCGCTGCGAGCCTTCGACGCGTTCCATTTTTGGCTCGAGATACGCAACCGCCGCTTTCATCACCGACGCCGAATCAAGTACCGAGGGCAGCTGCATTTTGCGCGCACCGAATAGCTCGCCCACCGTCTTCATGCCATCCAGCAACACGGTGTTGATCAACTCCAGCGGCGTGTAGGTCAGCAGCGCCGTCTCCAGCAGGTCCTCCAGCGATTGCTTGGTCGCGCCCGCACCAACACTGCGCTCCCCGCGAATGATCAACTGCTTCAGCTTGTCTTCAATGGTCAGCGCTTCGACGGCTTCCGGCTCCGGCTCTGCATTGGGATCTTTCTGCAGGTTGGCGAAATGCGCCATGTAGACCTGCAATGGATCGCCGTTCGAGGCGTCCCGGAAAATCAATTTCCGCGCCAGATCCACTTCCTTCTCAGGAATTTTGTACAGTGGATAAATTTTCGAATAATTCACGATCGCCATATCGAGCCCGCGATCGACAGCTTCCTTCAAAAACACACTGTTCAACACGCGTCGTGAATAGGTGGAGAGTCCAAACGAAATGTTGCTGACTCCCAGAATCGTTCTACACTCCGGCAGTTCCTGTTTCAGCAGGCGCACGGCTTCCAGCGTTTCCATGCCGGCGGTGCGATAGTCTTCCTGCCCGGTAGAAATCGGCAGCGTCAGCGGATCGAAGATCAAATCCTGCGGCCGCAATCCGTACTTCTCCGTTGCCAGACTCAAAAATGCGCCGCGCGACTGCAACCTTCTTTTGCGCGGTCAGGGCCATTCCATCCTCGTCGATGGTCAAAGCAATAACGGCAGCACCATAGCGGCGCGCCATGGGCAGCACTTTCGAGGTGCGCTTCTCACCGTCTTCCAAATTGATGGAATTGATCAGCGGCTTGCCCGGTATGCGTTTCAGCGCTTCTTCAATCACGTCCGCTTCGGTGGAATCGACCAGCACCGGCGCAGGCACGCGCGTCGCAATCTGATCGAGCACCGCATTCATGTAGGCTTTCTCGTCTTCGCCGACAATGGCGCAGCAGATGTCCAGCATCTGGCTGCCTTCCTTGGCGAGCCGTTTCGAAAGCGCAAGAATTCCTCCGTAATCGCCACTGCGAACCATCTCGCGGAACACCGGGCTGCGCGTGGTCGTGTTCATTTCCTCGGCGACGATGACCGGCTGCCCGTCCACCTCTAACGGAATGGAAGAGTAAGCGCTGGCCGCGACACTCTGGGCTACCGCATGTGTTTCCGCAGGCTTGGAGTGCTCCACCGCTTCGACTACTGCGCGTAAATGTTCCGGCGTGGTGCCACAGCAACCGCCGACAACGCGAACGCCGTACTCCTCGACAAACTGTTTGTGAAAATGCGCCAGTTCCTCCGGAGTCAGCGCGTAGACGGCATGGCCGCCGACATTTTGCGGCAACCCGGCATTCGGCAGCACGCTTACTGGACGCGTTGCATTCTGACAAAGGAAGCGCACCGCATCGTTCATCTCGCGCGGTCCGGTGGCGCAGTTCAAGCCGATGATGTCCGGCTGAAAACATTCCAGCACCGCCAGGGCCGCGCCGATCTCGCTGCCCAGCAGCATTCTCCCGGTCGCTTCCAACGTAACCTGCATCTGCACCGGCACACGCCGACCGATGGAGCGCATGGCGTCTTCACACGCGGCCAATGCGATCTTTCCTTGCAATAGGTCCTGGCAGGTTTCAATCAGCAGAACGTCGACGCCGCCCTCAATCAGCGCTTCAATCTGCTCGCGATACGCTTCCGCCATCGCATCGTAAGTGATGTGGCCAAGCGAGGGCAGCTTGGTGGTGGGGCCAATGGAACCGGCGACGAACCGTGGCTTTTGTGGCGTGGAAAACTGCGCGGCCACTTCTTTTGCCAGTTGCGCGGCCACGATATTCAGCTCGCGGGTTTTATCTTCCAGCTGATACTCCGCCAGCACGATGCGCGAGGAACCGAAGGTATCGGTTTCGATGACGTCGCAACCGACTTCAAGAAAACTGGCATGAATGCCGCGAATCACATCTGGCCGGCTGAGCACGAGCAGCTCATTGCAGCCTTCTTTGTTCCAATAATCGTCAATGGTCAGCGCATGCTTCTGGATGCTGGTGCCCATGGCGCCGTCGTAGACGATCACTCGTTCACGTAACACTTCAGAAAAAGTTTGCATTGGATTCCTAAGCTGCAAAGTTAGCTGCCTGTTGTTTTCGATTCCCGCGAAGAGCTATTGACTCACCGAGGGATCAATCACAGCGATTCCCTTCTGCGGATCGAATTTTTTGTAAAGCGGCCCGGGGTACGCGGTGACGATCACCTCCAGCGTAGGCCAGACATGGGCCTCCACAAGATGGCCGCCATGTGCTGTACCGTCGTCGAAGCCCACCACCATGTGGACGTGGACGACCGGTTTGCCCTGGTACATCGCAATATCGCCCAACAGCGAAAGCACTTCCGCCTGCTGATTGATATGATTCATTCGGAACTTCCTAGTATCCGGATTGAGCCATGCCAGGGTTCCATTGTGGATGGAGCCGATGCCGGTAATTCTGGCGGCGGAGATGTGATGCTCTTCCGCAAACTGGGTTAGACCGCCCAGAATTTCGTCCCCTGCGCCGAAGATGACCGCATACGTCGTTTCCTGCGCACTCTGGTTCAGAATTTTGAACTTCATCAAGGGCGCGCTTGCTTTCGCCGCCGCCGAACCGCTGACGGCATTTTGCTGCGCATTCGCGCTTGGTGCGATGAGCACTGCAGCGGCGATGATCGCGCCGACGGCAATCTGCAAAATTCCTGGCAACTTCATCTCGACCCCCTTGGTCTTCATAGAATTCAATTCCATCAATCGGCAGGTAGAGCAATCCTTGCCCCATCGCAAACTTCAACGTGGAGAATGCGCGAGCGAAGGAGCCCTTCGTTCTATCTTAGCGATTGCGTGGTTTTCAGTTAAGGAGTGGAAGGTTCTAACGGGGCCGGGGAGCCCGGCATCGGCGCCAGAAGATCTTCCTTGCGCATCACCAGGGTGGTGGTGTTAAACGAAGAGGATTCAAAGCCGTGGCCATGCGTAATGGCATCGGTGGGGCAGGCTTCCACGCAATAGCCGCAAAAAATGCAGCGGTTGTAGTCGATGTTGTAGACCTTGGCATAACGCTCGGCGCTGGAAATCCGCTGCTCGGCGGTATTTTCCGCTGCTTCAATGTGTATGCAGTTCGACGGGCATGCGGCAGCGCACAGGAAACATGCGACGCATTTTTCCAGGCCGTTTTCATCGCGTTGCAGTACGTGCCGGCCGCGGTAGCGCTCTTCAAACTTGGCTCCGCGCATCGGTCCCGGGCCATCCGGATAGTTCTCCACCTCGGTCGGCTTGAAAATTTCCCCGAAGGTGACACTCATTCCTTTGGCAACGGCTGCGAGATCGCGCACAATCGACATACTCCGATTATAAACGAGGAAATGCGCAGTCTATCGCAGCATCCAATTGCTATACGGTGCAATCAAGTCACAGATATTCGTATCGTGAAGACGGCGGTGAAGCAGTAGCATTGGATTTTGGCGCCTATGCAAAATGAAATCGAACGCGTTCTGATTTATCGGCTGGGGAGTCTCGGCGACACGGTGGTGTCGCTGCCCTGCTTTCATCAGATTGCGCGCGCCTATCCCGATGCGGAACGCCGGCTGCTGACCAACATTCCCGTGCACAGCAAAGCTCCGGCTGCGTTTGCCGTGCTCGAAGGCTCGGGGCTGGTGCACAGCTACATGCGCTATCCGATTGGGACGCGCAGCATCGGCGACCTGATCGCGCTGCAACGGGACATTCGTGCTTACCACGCGCAGGTGCTGGTCTACCTGACGCCGCGGCGACTGGCGAGCGAAGTGGTGCGCGACGCTGCCTTCTTTCGGCTGTGCGGAATTCCGACGATCATCGGGTTACCGTTGACGCGCGACGCTCGCACGAATTTTCTGGATCCTGTGACAGGCTGGTATGAGCCGGAAGCGGTGCGACTGGCGCGCCTGATGCACAGCCTGGGGAAGATTGATCTTAACGATCCCAAAAATTGGGACCTGGGCTTAACACTCGACGAACATAGGCGCGCGGCGGAGGCGCTGGAGCCGGTCCAGGGGCGGCCGCTGCTGGCTTGTTGCGTGGGGACCAAGGTGCAGGCCAAGGATTGGGGCGCCGACAATTGGCACAGTGTGCTGAACACGCTGGCCGCAGAACTGCCGCAGTATGGATTGGTAATGGTCGGAGCCGGCGAAGAAGCCGCGCTCAGCGAGCGTGTTGCGCAAGCCTGGGCGGGACGATCCGTGAATCTGTGTGGAAAGCTTCTCCCTCGCCAGTCCGCAGCGGTTTTGGCTCGGGCAAAACTTTTTGTGGGACACGACAGCGGCCCCATGCATCTGGCCGCCACCGTCGGTACGCCGTGCGTCGCGGTGTTCGCTGCGCGGAATAAACCGCGAACATGGTTTCCCTGGGGAGACCAGCATGAAGTGGTGTATCACCGCACTGACTGCTGGGGCTGCGACCTGGAGGTGTGCGTCGAGCAGAAGAAAAAATGCCTCACTTCGATTCTTCCGGCGGAAGTATTGGTCGTAGTCCATCGCGTGTTGGCCCGGCTTTCCATGGCACACACTTTGGTTCCCAGCCCCAGATGATCGCTTCTCCAGGCAGCCAGTTAGGATAGATTGGAGCACAGCATGATTCGTGATCTTCATCGCGTCCTCGACCTGGTTGAGTCCGGCTTTCAGCGCTACCGCGTGCTGGTGGTCGGCGATTTGATGCTGGATCAATATTTGTGGGGCGACGTCAGCCGCATTTCGCCGGAAGCGCCGGTGCCCGTATTGCGCTCCGCGCGGCGCACACATGTTGCCGGCGGCGCTGCTAACGTTGCGATGAATCTGGCCGGCCTGGGAGCGCAGGTATCGCTGGCAGGATTTCTGGGCAACGATGAGTCGGCGGAAACGCTGCGAGGTCTTCTAATAGCGGCGGGAATCGCGACCGATGCGGTGTGCGTCTGGAAACGGCCAACCATTTCGAAAACGCGCATTATGGCAGGTCGGCAGCAGCTGATGCGGCTCGATGTGGAGGCGCAAGAATTGCCGTTTGCCCCGGAGATTGATTCCCTGTTGCGATCGTTAACCGCGCAGATCGCGATGGCGGACAGCATCATCCTTTCGGATTACGCGAAAGGCGCGCTGCCGGAACAGGTTTGTCAGCATGTCATCACCGAGGCGCGCAAGCGGAACATCCCCGTGCTGGTGGATCCAAAAGGCAGCGAGTTTTCGAAATATCGTAATGCGACCACGATCTGCCCGAACCTGCAGGAACTGTCGATCTGCACTTCAATCCCCGCACATCAAATGGAAGAACTTCTGTCCGCCGGTCGCGAGCTGATTGCCCGGCTGCAGCTGGATTATCTGACCGTCACCATGAGCGAGCGCGGAATTCGCGTTGTGTATCCAGACGCAGGGCAGGATCTGCATGCCGCTGCCGTGGCGCGCGAAGTGTACGACGTCTCCGGCGCGGGCGACACGGTAATTGCTACGCTGGCAGCGTCAGCCGCAGCTCAACTCGATCTGGAAAGTGCGATTCAACTGGCCAACGTGGCGGCGGGGATTGTGGTCAGCCGGGTGGGCACAGTTCCGATCGATCGCGCGAATCTGCTGGCAACTTTGTCGGTGGAGCTGGCCACCAGCACCCAGGAAAAAGTTGTCGACCGTGCCGGACTGATTGCGCGGGCTGCGCAATGGCGTGATCGCGGCGAGACGATTGTTTTCACCAACGGATGTTTTGACCTGCTTCACATCGGACACATCACCCTGCTGGAAAATGCTCACCGTATGGGGGACCACCTGGTGCTCGGGATAAACAGCGATGCCTCCGCACGCCGATTGAAAGGGCCGACCCGCCCGATTGTCGGCGAAAAGGAACGGGCTCGCATTCTGGCGGCGTTAGCGTCGACCGACGCCATCGTCATCTTCGAGGAAGATACCCCGCTGGAAACCATCGAAGCCTTGCGGCCCAACGTTCTGGTCAAGGGCGGCGACTACACGGAAGCGACTGTGGTCGGCGCGGATTTAGTGCGAAGCTGGGGCGGCCGCGTTGCCATTGTGCCCACTGTGGCGGGCTTCAGCACCACCAGCCTGGTACAAAAGCTGAGCGCGACTCCGGATCAGAGCCGCGCTGGCGAAACAAAATCGTAAAAAACAAGACATCGTTCTTGCAGACCGCTTCCCCGCTAATCGCCCATAGGATTCTTTGCATGGGAAGAATGCTGCTGCCGTTCTGGATCGTGCAGCCACTTGGATAACGCGGCCCCGTTCATCTCCATTCCCACCAGATCGAGTTCGCCATGATCGTAATCGGCAATCATCATGCCCATGGAGGATCCGTCAGGGCGAACTAAGATGACGGATTGATCGCCGCCACGATTTTCCCCGCCGCTCACTTCCGTCACGAATGGCTGCCAATCATCGCCGAGTTTGGAACGCAGGAGTGGATACAGATCCTTCCCATCCATGCCGCGCAGATTGTCGAACTCCGCCACCCGCAAACTCCGCACGCCGCCATGCGTTTTCAGGCTGGCACAAATGCTGACCAGGCTCATCATGGGAATGCGCTGCGCATGCACGGAATATTTGTGCTCGACGGCGGATACGACTGAATTGAAGTCATGATCGGCGGCGGAACACCCCGTCGAAACCAGCAACCCCGAACCCAGCAGGAGCAGCGCGAAATCTCTCATTCGGAGTTTCATTTCGCCTCCTTGCTCGGGCTTTTCTGCAGATTCAGGTTAGGTACGCCGAAGTTGCCGCTCAATTCCTTCAGATCTTCCGGCCGGATCGAACCAGAGATGTACACCATGTCCAATTCCTTCGGCTCGGCATTCAGGACGAACATTCCCTTCACCTCGTTGCCGACCATCTTGACGTAGACATCGGTGTCGCCCTCGCCCTTTTTCGAACGCACCTTGACCATCGGATTCCATTCGGCCCCAAGAAATTGCTGGCGAATGGTTTTCAGGTCATCGGCGGTGTACTGCCCGGGCGCAGAGAATTCGTAGCTGCGAACGTAAATGGCATTCAGATTCTGAATCAGCCGTTGCGCCTGTGCGTCTCCCTTGTCTTTTGAATCGAGAAACTGGCTGGCAAACTTCAGCATGGTTTTGTTCATGGTCACCTCGTTCACATCGGAGGCGCGTGCCGCCAGCTTCTTGTCGAGCTCGACAGGAAAATTGGGCTGAACATCCTGGGCAACCGCGGGCAGTGCCATCAGCAAGCCGCAGCCCAGCAGTACGCCGGTACGGCAGGCGGCTGTCAATCTTTGGAGTCGAGTCATCGCAGTATCTCCTTAGTTCGCGTTTTCACGGTTGGCGTTATCGCCGTCTACCTTGTTACGCACGTCCTGCAAGGTAGAACTGGTAATTCTTAGCGCCAGCAATACCTGTTGGCGGGCATGCTCGCCGGCAATCTGGCGTTCCCTCTGGTGCTCAAAATAGCCACCTGCACCAACCGACAAAAGCAATGTCGCTGCAATGGCGCCGCGCACGATGGGGTTTCGAATTGCGCGAAGCGGCCACGGCGTCGGTTCACGGTGTGGAATTGCATCCACCCGCGCCAGCACGCGATCCGCAAAACCTGCCGGTGCAGGCCGTGGCTGCAGGCCGGAGCGCAATTCCTGTTCGAATTCATCGTCACCTGAGTGGTGTGGCTTTCTGCCGAACTCAACCATGGACGACCTCCTTTCGTTGCCGCGATGCATTGCTTCGCAGCAGTTTTAATGCGCGCTGCAGATGGCTCTTGACGGTTCCGAGAGGCATCGAAAGCAGTGCGGATATTTCAGTCGGCATCAAGTCTTCCTGGTAGCGCAGCAGCACAACTGCCCGTTGTGCTGGCGGGAGAGATGCGACCATCTGCTCAATGTTGGATCCCGTGGAGGCTGAATCGAAACCACTCTGCGAAGCGGCTGAGTCGGTCCCATCGAAACGCATGTAGTCCTCACGAAATTCCTCCGCCGCATACTCTGCCCGGCTGGCGCGCCGTCGGCAGGCATCCGTCGCCCGATGTACCGTCACCCGACGCAACCAGGCCAGCAAGTGATCCTGCGATTGCATCTGGTCCAGGTTGCGATACAGCGTCAGGAAGACGTCCTGCGCTACTTCTTCCGCCGCGCCGCTATCGCCGAGAATGCGATAGGCAATGCTGTAGACGCGGGATTGATGCCGCTCCACGATGTCACGAAATCCATCTCTCGACGGTGCAATCGATGCGACGGATGAGGTTGTGATCGCGGGTTGCACTGAATTCGTCCTTCCCTGAACTTCTCTGTACCTGCATATACGCAGATCAGGAGCCGGGAGAACGCAAAAAAGTGAGAAAAATGAAAATAATTCTTTTTGGGGAGGATGTGAACTCGCTGGGTGTCTCGGGATCGGCGCTCCGCTCCATCCAAACCGGATGAATTGGGAGTTCAGGCTGTAGTCACTGCCTATTTCGGCTGCATACGGCGCTCGTCGCCTTGATGATCGACGACCCACGTCTTGCCATCGACAGAATGGGAAACCTCGAAATGAATTCGATCGTGGCCGCGCCAGTCATTGACCGTGCGGAAGTAAGTTGTCTTGCCGCCGTCCGTCTTCTTTCCTGAGAACGTCCATCTCGAGCCCTCAATCAGCAGATCGCCACGCCCCTGGGCGAAGCCATTCGGCAGGATTGCTTGCGTGTTGTATTGGCCGGTTGTCCCGGTGTACACGAACACGATCAGCGCGCCAGCCTTGCCGTTCACGGTCTGCTGGCAGGCGTAATATTCGGTAAATTCCTCGCATTGATTGGAGAGAGTGTCAGGCGCGCTACCGGACATACCAGGGGTCACCTGCCAGGTTCCCTGATAGAGGGAGATGGGAGAAAATGCTTGTGCGGAGCCTGGCGCCAATGTGGTTTGTGGCGTGGTCTGGACGGAGATCGCGAAAGCGGCCAGGAACACAACTGCCAAGGCGAACATGGGATTTCCTCCCGACGATTCTATATCCCGGACGCTAGGCCTTCTGGCAGGAATTCTTCAAAGCAAGGTCCAGCAGAACTTCCGCAACCCGTTCGTAGTCATGGCGCAGAACGTCCTGAGCGTGCAGAAAATCGCCGGTGATGCAGCGGACACCGAGGCGCTCAATCTGCTCGATATCCGCGACAATGGGCTCCGCCCCTTCGGCGGCATAGCGTTGCCGCGCTTCTTCCGGTACCGGGGCCACGTTGATCAGGGCGTAGTCAAAGATGGCGCCACCTGAGTGTTCGTAAATACGCTCGATGTGCTGCGAAGCGGTCAGGTGCAGGCTTTCATTCGACTGGGTCATCAGGTTGCAGATGAAAACCCTCAACTCCATGCGCAGCCGCCAATGACTCGGCAATGCCTTCCACAAGCAGATTTGTGATCAGGCTGGTGTAAAGCGAACCTGGGCCAAGCGTAATCAGGTCCGCGCCCAGAATTGCTTCGACGGCCTCGGGCAGCGCCGCCACCCGCTCCGGCTTCAGCATCAGTCGAACGATGCGCCGCTTGCTGGCCGTAATCCTGGTTTCACCTAACACGGTCGATCCATCGTCCATCAGACGCGGCCAGGGTCACGTTGGAATTTGTCGCGGGATACAGGTGTCCGCGGGTGGCGAGAATTTGCGAGGATGTTTTCACGGCCAGCGCAAAGTCACCCGTAACCGCGGTCAGTCCCGCCAGAAAAAGATTGCCGAAGCTGTGACCCTCCAGGCCTTCGCCGCTGTCGAAGCGGTATTGAAACAGCCGCGACAACAAGTGCTCGTCCTCCGACAGCGCCACCATGCAGTTGCGCAGATCGCCGGGCGGCAGCATATTCATGTCCCGGCGCAGGCGACCGCTGGAGCCACCGTCATCGGTGACCGTCACGATCGCAGCAAGATCTGAAATGACCGCAGGTATCTCGGAAGAATTCTCGATACCAGCGGCAGCATGCGATGGAGACTGGGTATGGCGCTTCAAGCCGCGCAACAGTGTTGACAAGCCGGTACCGCCGCCGATAGCGGCCACGCGGAGCAAATCCTCAGCAGGCACGTTCGATGGGGCAGCCTTTTTTGCATTAGCTTGGCGTGGTTGCGGAGGACTGACAGAATGCATGTTCGACCACTTGCTTATTCAAGCGTCCGCGGATCACACGCACAGAACCGCGACGGCATTAGCGCTCAAAGAATTTCGGGGTAGAGAAGCTCGGTAAACCGGGGGTCGTCCGACATCTCCTGAAAGTCCGAGTCGAGACGAGCCTGAATACGATTCTGCGGATTCAATTCAATGGCCAGAGCCAGTTGCTCCAGACAATCCTCCGCGCGACCAGTCAGGCAGTGCATCACTGCCAGCCCATAGTGGGCGTAATCCGCGGTCGGATGCTTCTTTAAAATATCGTCAAATTGTTCGCGGGCGTCTTCATAGTAGCCGGTATTCAACAGCGAGATGGCATAGTCGTACTGCTCCTCGGGGCTATGAAAGGAGACAGAATCTTTTTTCATCTGGCGTTCGCACGCGGTCAAATGAACCCGGGCACGATCCACCAAATCTCCCGCATCGGAGGAGAGCAGGTTTTCCAGCGCAGCTTTGGCCTTTTCGTATTTCCCTTCGCGCATCAGGCGCACCGCGGTTTCGTAATGCTGAATTTTCTGCTTCCGAGCCGGGTCGGCGATGGCGTCGGATTTTCCGGCAATTATGCGAGGCATCGAGGTCGTCTTTTTTTTCATGGGCGATGGCTTCATTGCAGACACACTCGTTTCATGTGTTCTAGAGGGCATAAGTATCGAATGACCCTGACCCTCGTAAACCTAACAGGAAACGACTCCATCTGCAATGCCGAGCGGCTCAGCCAGCCCTTGGACGACGCCAACATACATTAAATTTCTATGACAAACCTGCCCCGCCTGGACTCTGATCAGTTAAGAATTGGCAAGTGTTGTGAAAGCCAAACCCTGCCGCCAGAATGATAAAATGGGGTTGGAACAACCTATGCCAGAAATCACTCGCAGAAAGACACCTACAGTCCTGATCGGCAAAGTTCGAGTCGGATCGGATGCACCAGTTGTGGTGCAGTCGATGACCAATACCGATACCGCCGATGTCGCTTCGACCGTCCAGCAGGTTGCCGCGCTGCATCGCGCCGGATCAGAGATTGTCCGGGTCACAGTCAACAATGATGAAGCGGCCAAATCGGTCCCCGCCATTGTCGGGGAGTTGGCGCAACAGGATGTCCATGTGCCGATTGTGGGCGATTTCCACTACAACGGACATCTGCTGCTGAAGAAGTATCCCGACTGCGCGCGCGCTTTGGCGAAGTATCGTATCAACCCGGGAAACTGCTCGATTGGCCGCAAGGATGACGATAATTTCCGCACCATGATTGAGTGCGCGGTTGAGAATCAGAAACCGGTGCGCATCGGAGTGAACTGGGGCTCGCTCGACCAGTCATTGTTGACGCGCATGATGGATGAAAACGCGAAATCCGCCCAACCAAAAGATGCCCGCGATGTGACCATGGAAGCCATGGTGCGCAGCGCACTGGATTCCGCGGAAATGGCGGAACGCTACGGTCTGCGCCACGACCAGATTATTTTGAGCGCCAAGGTTAGCGGAGTACACGACCTGATCGACGTCTATCGCATGCTGGCGAGCCGCTGCGATTACGCGCTGCATTTGGGACTGACCGAAGCTGGCATGGGAATGAAGGGCATTGTCGCGTCGACGGCCGGACTGACTCCACTGCTGCTGGCCGGCATTGGAGATACGATCCGCGTGAGCCTGACGCCGAAACCGAACGGCGACCGCACGGAAGAAGTTTTAACCGGGCAGCAGATTCTGCAGTCGCTCGGCATTCGCAGCTTCAGTCCGCAGGTGACCGCCTGCCCTGGTTGCGGGCGAACCACCAGCACCTACTTTCAGGAGTTAGCGCTGCAAATTCAAGGCCACCTGCGCGAATCGATGCCGGTCTGGCGTCAGAAATATCCGGGGGTCGAAGAGTTAAAGCTGGCCGTGATGGGATGCGTGGTGAACGGCCCCGGTGAATCGAAGCACGCCAACATCGGCATTTCCCTGCCGGGTACATTTGAAGATCCAGTCGCCCCGGTATACGTGGACGGACGCCTGTTGTTGACCTTGCGCGGCGATCACATCGTGCAGGAGTTTACGAAGATTCTGGACGACTACGTGGAGAACCGCTACGGAGCGGCGAAATCCAAAGACCTAGTTGGCGTCCACTAACGCTGGAGCTGCAGGCTCCTGCGCTTCAGGCTTCGAATCCGCAGCATGCTTGGCGGCTTTCTTGCCGGCCTTTTTTAACAGCTGATTCAGCGTGGTCGAATCTAATTCATCTTCCAGGCATCTCTGCGCCTTGCGAAACACATTGCGCATGGACTTTTTCAAGTCGCGTGTATCCGCCGAATCGTGGGCCGTCTGATGCAGCAGATCTCCTGCATCCAGGGCACGATAAATATCCCGCAGAGTAATCTGCTTGGCGCTTTTCGCCAAATGCGTGCCGCCTGACGGGCCTTTCGCATTGGTGACCAGACCTGCGCGGCTCAGTGTGGAGAGCAGCCTGCGAATCACAACTGGATTGGTCGCCAGTGCATTGGCCAGCGCGTGCGACGTGCGGAATTTTTCCGGCTCTGTCGCCATCAGCGCCAGCGCTTCGATAGCTGTCGAAAATCGCAGATTGGCTGCCATGTGCCCAAAAATATCACAGTTCCATCCGGTCGGTCCGCCTTCACCGGATTCGTATATTCCCTTACAAGTTGCCGGATGCGTTTACGGAGAATTCCTGCGCAAGCCTATCGACCTGGACAGGCCTGAGCACGCTGACCATAGCGGTAACTGCAAAGTTGGCACACAACGCGATAAAACCTGCGCTCAAGCCACGGAATGGATCTCGGCCGGTGAGGATCAGAAATGCGGTCCCCGCAACGCCAATCATCAGTCCGCTGAAAACGCCCGCCGTTGTCACCCGCTTCCAAAACAGCCCGAGCACAACGCCGGGAAAGAACTGCGCCACGCCAGCAGCTCCGACAAGCAGGAGACCGACCAAAGTGGCAGAGTTATGGATGGCTAAATAAAGGCTGATGATGCTAAGCGCCACCATGGTTCCTCGTGCCAATCTCCCCACTTGTTCGTCGGTCATTCTGGGGGCGAACAGGGGGCGGTAGAGATTCTTGGCGAACAAGGTGGACGCCGTCAGCAGAAGAATTGCGGCGGGCACCATCGCTGTGAGAGCACCGGCGCCCCCGATCACGCCCAGCGCCCATGCTGGGAAGGCCTGGCGGACTATCGTCAGCAGAGAGAGATCTCCATTGGAGAGACCTGGCAACACCATGAACGCGGTATAGCCAGCGATCAACAGAAATCCTACCGAAAGCGCATAAAGCGGCATGGCCACAGTATTACGACGTAGTGTTTGCGCGTCTTTTGCGGCGAAACTCGCACCGAAGAGGTGAGGCCACATATAGCCTCCCATAGAAGTCACCAGGACGGTGGAAATGAACCAGGCATGGCCAAGGTTGCGAGTGGCGCCTGGCATCGTCAAATGGGCCGGCTTGACTCGCGCCAGAGTGGCAAACATCCTGCCCGCTCCGCCGAAGTAGAGGTGCGGCACCCAGATTCCGATCGACACAACGGCAAGGATCATCAGAATGTCCTTCAGGACGCTGACCCAGGCAACCGCCCGTATGCCGCTGGTGAATACAAATCCAGTCAGCAACAGTGCTGCGCCCACCATCGCCGGTGTGCGCCCGATTCCATCAAAACTAGCCACCTTGACGATAATGCCGAGGCCTACAAGTTGAATCTCGATGTACGGGATCAAAAACACGACTCCGACAATCGCGGTGAAAGCAGCCAGGTACTTGCTTCCGTATTGCATCAGAAAAAAATCGGGCAGGGTCTGCAGCTTATGTCGTCGGCCCAATTCCCAAATCGGCGGAAGAATGAAAAATCCCACCACATTTCCCAATACCATGAAGGCAACGTCGTACAACACCGGGCCCCCTCGCGAGTACGCCCAACCGCTGAGCCCGAGAAACGAGAAGGCAGTGTAGATTTCCCCTCCCATCAGCAGCCAGATCAGTAGGGTGCCGAAGGCCCGTCCGCCTACTGTCCACTGTTCCAGATTCATCTTGCGATGCCTGCCGGCAAAGAAACCGATCGCCGTGCCCAACACGACGATGGCGAGAATGATGGTTAAGGAGACGACGCTTGCGCTCATCGGGGCTGACGCTCGCTGTCATCGCTCGCGAGGTCTTTGCAATCCCGTGCCGTCTCCAGACGATAGGCGGCTCCCAGGCATATGGGGGTGAGCACTGTCCACAGTAGCAACCAGAACAGATTGAAAGGCAAACCAACGATCATGGGATGAACCCGGTCCCACGCGGCCACGGAGAAGCACATGGCCAGAAACGGAATCAGTCCCAGACCGAGCGCCCCCAACGACGGTTTTTTCACGCGGAAATCTCCTGCGAGCCTAGGTCCGGTATCGCTGCCTGCCAGTTTTTGAGGGAGCACTCATTGTCGCACAAGACAGTAACGCCGGAAGGCAGACACTTTCCGCAACAATTTTCGATGCCGGTCTAGGACGGCGCTCGAAATGCTACCATCGAGGCTTCAGGTTGGAGTGAAGGACGTTTTGAAGATACTTTTTGTCGGAGATATTTTTGGTGGTGCCGGACGCAGGATTGTCCATGCACATCTGGGCCACCTGCTCGAGACCCACGGGGTCGACCTGGTGGTGATCAACGCCGAGAATTCCGCGGGCGGATTTGGAGTAACTCCCAATATCGCGGAGGAATTATTCGACTGGGGTGCGCATGTTCTGACCACGGGCAACCACATCTGGGACAAGCGCGAGATCATCGACTGGATGCATACGGTCCCCGCAGACAGCCATGAGAGGCCTCGCCGATTGTTGCGGCCCGCAAATTATGCGCCCGGTACACCTGGCTACGGCGTTTATCAGGGTAAATTGCCGAACGGAACAGCGTATGCCGTGATCAATCTGCAGGGTCGAACCTTTATGGCGGCCAGCGACGATCCGTTTCGCGCAGCCGACGCCATCCTTGAAAAGTTAACGGCCAAGGTGATCCTGGTGGATTTTCACGCCGAAGCCACTTCAGAAAAAGTCGCGCTGGGCTGGTACCTGGATGGCCGAGTGACGGCGGTTCTGGGTACTCACACCCATGTGCCCACGGCGGATGCGCGAATCCTGCCCGGGGGAACGGCGTTTCAAACCGATGTAGGCATGAGTGGACCGTATGACAGCGTGATTGGCGTCGAGGTGGAACAGGTGCTCGACCGCTTCCTGCGCGGCATGCCGGCAAAGTTCGATGCGGCCAAGAAAAACCCGAAGATGTGTGCGGCTCTCATTGAATGCGACGCCACAACTGGCAGAGCGGAGTCGATTCGGCATTTCATGCTGGGCGAATAATTCCACCTCCACCACAAAAAGAAAGCGGGCACCCGGATGGATGCCCGCTATTCTTTTGCCAAAAAACGCTTAGTGCGTTGTGGTGTGGTGTGTGGTGTGATGCACGGCGTGTGGCTTCGTGGTCGGAGGCATTTCCCCATCCTTCATGATGATCATCGGCGGGTTTTGCGTGTAGGAGTCAAAGGTTGCGATGAAGTTCACCATGGAATTGATGGTCGGAGGCGTCTTCAACGGCGTCTTCATGTTGATGGTGAAGTCCGCTTTATTCGACTGCTGCGCATCATCGGAGACAGCGAGCTGGACCGAATCGGGCGTAGCCGAAATCACCTTGCCAGGAACCTTGGTCGTCAAACCCTTCATCGTGTCCCATACCGCGGATGCATCTGCCGGAGTGCCGTTCGCAAGAACGAATTCCTTATCCGTCAGCGCCATCGTTTTCAGGTCAGGCGTGGAAGTGACCGCGTTGTGTGCCAGTTCCTGTGGAGACGGCGGCGGTGGGGCGGGCGTGATGGTAAAGCCGGCAGGAGGATTCAAAGATGCCTTCGACTGGGCCTGGACCTGGTCGAATCCGTCCATGGCACCGTGGTACTTCTTGTACCAGTACTGGGCAGCTTTCTGAATTTCATCCTTGAACGGCTCTGGAGCATAGGCGGCCGCACGGGAGAGGTACCAGACAGCATTCACCAAATCCTGCGGATTTTTCTGAACGTAGGCTGTTCCCAGCAGGTAAGTGTCTTCAATTCCAGGGCCGGCGGTCTGCTGCGCCGCGGGCATAGCCTTCAATTCGTCCTGGAAATATTTGATCGCGTTGTCGTAATCCTTCTTGCCAAGATCGTCGTTCGCAATTGCGCCGTCAAACAAGGGCGTAACCGCCGTCTTCATCTTGTCGAAGTTAGCCGCATCTGCTCCCTGAGGAGCCGGAGCCGTCAAGCCAGCCTGGGCATCTTTGGCCGCTTCATCCAGCAACGGTTGAGCGTCGGCGGGATTGGTCTTCTGACCAGCCTGCGTCTTCAAGATATATGCACTTAGAGCCAAGGCACGCAAATCCGTCGGATCAATCTGGAGCACCTGCCGCGCCGCACCCAGTGCCTTATCCATGTTGGCTGTCTGGGTGTAGGCATCCATCAGGATTTCCAGTACCTGCTTTTTGACCACGCTGTTGGGATACTGTTGCAGAAATCCCTCGATCGCCGATTCCTTGGCCTGAGGCGTCGGTTGGCTGATCGCGGCATTGTAGGCGTTGTATTCCGCAGGATCTTTAATGGTGATCGAGCCCGACCCTGCACTTTGCGCCTGCATCATGGGAGCGGCACTCATTGCGATGCCAGCCAACGCCAGCACCGAGACGTACAAAAACTTTTTCTTCATCGATCACTCCTCGCGAACGAGTGTTTCATTTGGGAATATAAATTATGCCACCGCGCATCTCTGCCAGCGTCACGCCTGCGCTGAGCTCCGGCAGCAAAGATCGGAGACCTCGAGACGAATGGCTTTGACTGAACAGACGGTGCCGCATTGGTGTGGTTAGCAGGATTATAAGGCCGGATAATCCGGTTCGTGTCAGTATTCCACTCAGAATCCATCTGACGCAATAGCATTCCGTATGTACGATGCAGGCAGAGGTCTTAACGGCATGAAAAGTTGGCCAGAAAAACTAGGCAAACTTCGTTGGCTTGTTCTTGGTCTTGCCCTGACATTGCTGGCGGCTTTGTGGTTGATCCGACGAATCTTTGGTTGAACGTGAAAGCAAAGGCGCCCTTCCGACTCTGCATCGAAGTCATTCAGGAGGAGATTGAAACATGAATCAGTCTGCCACACTGAAGGATCAGATTGCAGTAGTCACAGGCGCCAGCCGCGGCATTGGCGCAGCCATTGCGCGCAAGCTGGCATCACTGGGAGCGCGCGTGATACTGACGGGGCGCGACAAGAGTCGACTGGATGCGATTGCCGCAGAGATCATCAACAGCGGCGGTCAAGCCGAATCGCATCCCTGCGATTTGACGCAGCCAGAACAAATTGAAACCTTCGCTCAAGCAGTGTTGCAAACTCACCGACGCTGCGACATCCTCGTCAACAATGCTGGCATGGGGTGGCTGCAAGGCCCGCTGCATGAAACTCCGCGCGAAGTTTGGGAGCAGCAGTTCGCGGTGAACCTGCGGGCACCATACCTGATGTTGCGCGCCTTCGCCCCCGCGATGATCGCGGCCAGACGCGGGCACATCATCAACATCTCTTCCCTGGCCAGTCAAAATCCTGTGCCGAACGGAGCTGCCTATGCCGGTACAAAATGGGGCTTGAACGGAATGATGGTTTCCGCGGCCGAGGAGTTGCGCCAATTTCAAGTGCGCGTCTCGCTGGTTGAGCCGGGAACGGTGCGCACCGAATTCGGATCCGGACTATCCAGCCATAAATCCGCGTTGGGCGCGATTGCGCCAGAAGATATCGCCAACATCGTCGTATTGCTGGCGACCCAGGCCGATCAATCGTTCATCAGCGAAGTGCAAATTCGCCCGACCCTGAAAAAATAGCAATTGTCGGAAGGGTTTGAGCCGAGGATGAAGGATCGCGCTCCGTCGATTTCTTGGGCTCACTTCCAATAGACACACAACAGCTTGGGTTCAGGACTTCTTATCCACAACCCGCTGTATCTTTTATTGACCCGAGGCGTTTGCAAGGACTAAAGTGGAGCCATCGGTGGGCGATTTTTCGCCCCCGCAACGCTTGCCCCTAGAGGTGCCGATTGCTCGAACTTAAGCGCATTCATATTCTCGGCTTCAAGTCCTTCTGCGATCGCACGGAAGTGTTGCTCGACAGCAACGGCGTTACCGCGATTGTAGGTCCCAACGGATGCGGCAAATCCAATATTTCCGACGCCATCAGCTGGGTGCTGGGTGAGCAGTCGGCGAAAGACTTGCGCGGCATCAAGATGGAAGACGTTATCTTCTCGGGTACTCGGGAGCGCAAACCCACCGGCATGGCAGAAGTTTCGCTGGTGCTGATCGATCCTGAAGTCTATCGGCCGGCAAGTTCGCACCCAGGTCCTGAGATTGTCGTAGACGATTGGGATGAAGCCAGTGTGCGCTCCCAGGCAGCGCAGGAGACAGAAGAGATCATCGCCGACTTGCAGCCTGGACAAATCATTGAAGGTCCGGTCGAGGTTGAAGGCAAAGGTGCGACCTCGCAACAAAACGCCGAAGGATCGGCAGCCGCAGAAGCGGGAACAACAGGCGATGGCAATGTGGTGCTGAAAATCCGCCGCCGGAAATTTCAGCGCAACCATGCGCAGGATGGCGAGATTATTATTTCGCGGCGGCTGTTCCGCACCGGGGAAAGCGAGTACCTTCTGAATGGAAAGCTTTGCCGGTTGCGCGACATTCACGATGTGCTGATGGGCACGGGCCTCAGTTCCGACTCCTACGGAATCATCGGCCAGGAGCGCATTGGACAGCTGCTGAGCAGCAAGCCGCACGAGCGCCGCGCGATTATCGAGGAAGCCGCGGGAATTACGCGCTTCAAAACCAAAAAGCATTTGGCGGAGCTGCGGCTCGAGCAGGCAAAGCAAAACCTGGCGCGCGTGAATGACATTTTTGACGAAGTCTCCCGCCAGATGAATTCGCTGAAGCGCCAGGCGGCGAAGGCGGAACGTTACGGCGCGTTGCGGGATGAGCTTCGCCAGCGGCTGCGAGTGGTAATCGCGACCAGAATTTCACAAACCGATGCGGCTACGGTTGCGGTGGCTGCAGAACTTGCCCAGTTGACGACTGAGATCGATGGCATGACGCACACCATTGCCGAGGTGGATCAGCAGCGTGCGGCCGCGGTGGCTGAAGGCTATACCCGCGAACAGCAGGCACGTGAAGCGGCAACCAGCGCCAACAATGCCTCCATCGAATTGGAGCGGACGCTAGGCCAGCTGAAAGCCAATGAAGATCGCGCCGCGGATCTGAAGGTTCGCTTGCACGCCGCCCAGGCAGAACTGGCACAGACGCAGCAACAGCTGACGGGGCTTGAAGCGGAACGAACCCAGCAGCGCGCCTTTCTGGCGCAGGCGCAGCAGGCTGTCGACCTGGCACGGCAGGACATGCAGGCGCGGCAAAATGCATTCCAGACAGCGACCACTGAGCTCGCCTCGGTGAACGAGCGCATGGAAACTTCTCGGCGCCAGATGCTGCATTGGATGGCGCAGGCCAACCAGGTACGCAACCAGATCAGCCAGGGTGAAGCCAGCCTCGAAGGATTTCAACGTGAGGCAGAACGCCTGGCCACGGAACGCGCAGGAGTGCACGGCGAACTGGAAAAACTCGGCGTCGAGCGCGGACAGGTTTCGCTGAACTTCGCTTCCGCCAGCACAGCGCTGCAGGATACGGAAGCCGAGCTAACAACCTTGCGCGCTGACCTGGAAACGCAGCGCAACCAGGAAGCTACGTCTCGCCGGCAGGCGGATAAACTGCGCGCCGAGCAGGCTACGTTGCAAGGGCGCCGAAACTCGCTGGAGTCGCTAATTCGGGAGCACAGCTACTCAACAGACACGGTTCGGCAATTACTGCGCACCAACACCATGGAAGGCGGACACGCGCCTGTTGGTGTGCTGGCGGATTTCGTCGAAGTCTCCGATAAATACGAAACCGTCGTCGATGAATTTCTGCGCGATGAGCTGAATTTCATCGTGGTGAAAAGTTGGAACGATGCGCAGGAAGGCATGCGCGTCCTGAAGACCGATGTGGACGGGCGAGCGACGTTCTTGGTGCATCCGGATGATTCACAGGCGAAGTTTTCCTTTGCGCCGAGCATGGTGGCGCCTCTAAGCGAGGCGCGCGATGGCGTGGTCCGCTTGAAGGATTGCATTCGCGTGCTCGACGGATTCGGCAGCTCATTGGAAGTGATTTTGCCGAAGCTGCGGCATGGCTACGTGGTGCCCAACTCTGAAGTTGGAAAGTCTTTGGCACTCGAAAATCCAGAAGCATTTTTTCTGTCGCCGAATGGAGAGTGTTTTCACAATGTGACCGTGACTGGTGGCAAGCCCAGTGTTGAAGGTCCATTGGCATTGAAGCGAGAACTGCGCAGCACGCAGCAGTCGCTGGCCGGAGTGGAAGACTCTCTGGGCGCTGCAGAGATGGAAACGGCAAAGCTCGCCCGCCTGGTCGCGGAGCTTTCGCAGCGAATTGAGATTAAATCTGCCGAGCGGCGCAAGGCGGAACAGGAGTCTGCCCACACGGGCGCAGCTCTGCGGCAACTCGAAGCCGAAGTCGGTCGGCTGGAGCGGCGCTTGAGTGAGTGGACGCTGCAGGCTGAGCGCAACACCGCCGCACAGGCGGAAAAAAATGAGTGGCTGGCGCAACGGCGTGAGGAAGTTGAGCGCCACGAGCAACAGCGAATTCAATTCGAGCAGCAGCTGAACGAAGCGCAGGGCTCGCTGGAAGCGCTTCGAGTGGCACGCGATGCAGCGCAACAGCAAATGTCCGCGGCCTCCATCGAATTGGCAGGCCTGGAAGAGCGCCGGCGCGGTGCAGTCAGCTCCTCCGAGCGACTCGATCGCATGGTGGAAGGACTGGAGCAGCGGATTCGACAACTGGAGCAGATGATTGCCTCCGGCGACGCCGAACAGAAGCAGCGCGTGATTGAGCAGGAGGGGCTGCAGGTTCGCAGCCAGGAACTGGAAATGACTCGCACCACAGCGCGTCAGCAGGCAGAAGAACTGGCGCAGCAATCAGCGGCGCTTCGCCAACAGGCTGCAGAAGTGGAGCAGCAGGTGCGCGGATTGCGGGTCGAGTTGGAAGCATTCCGCGATCGCCGCAGTGAAGCTGCTGCGCGGGCCGCTCGCCTGTCCTCTGACCTGGTGCATCTGGAAGAAACCTGCATGCAGGATCTTTCCCTGGCCGCCGAGGAGTTACGCGCGGATGAATCCTTGATCCGGCTGGAAGCCGAACCTCTCGTCGCAGAAGAAGAAGCCTGCCGCGGCATCAAGCAGAAGCTCGAGTCCATGGGGCCTGTCAACATGATGGCGCTGGAAGAATACAAAGAAGCGTCCGAGCGTCATGCCTTCCTGGAAACCCAGCGCAAAGATCTGATCGACTCCATTGAGAACACGCAGAACAGCATTCGCGAAATTGAAGTGGTGCTGCGCAGCAAGTTTGAAGAGGCCTTCGCCGCCATCAACGAGAATTTCTCGGCGGCGTTTACTCACTCTGTTTGGCGGCGGCCAGGCGTTCATGAAGATGACCGACCAGGAGAACTCCGACGACAGCGGCGTGGATATCATCGCTTCCCCTCCGGGCAAAAAATTGCAAAACATCCTGCTGCTTTCTGGCGGAGAAAAAGCATTGACGGCTTTGTCCCTGTTGATGGCCATCTTCCAGTTCCAACCGAGTCCCTTCTGCGTATTGGATGAAGTGGATGCCGCACTCGACGAATCCAATGTGGGACGGCTTGCAAACATGCTGAAGAAAATGAGCGTGCACACCCACTTCATCGTGATTACGCACAGCAAGAGAATGATGCAGGCAGCCGATGCCATCTTCGGAGTCACCATGCAGGAGCCGGGCGTTTCAAAAATTGTTTCAGTGCGGTTACACCACGATCGCGCGCTGGAGAGAGCCACCGCCTGACCCCCGAGTCTCGTCGTCATGCAAACAATTCGTCTTTGCCGGCATCCGTAGATGTAAGCTGATTGCCAGATACGAATTCGCATGAGAGGCTCAAGGGTATGCCAGAAGCACTTCTTCAAGCCGACCTCCCGAATCTGCAGCTGCATGCACGCGGGAAGGTACGAGACATTTACGCCATCGGCGATGACCTGTTATTTATCGCTACCGACCGCATCTCCGCATTCGACCATATTTTGGCAACCGGGATTCCAGAGAAGGGCAAAATCCTGACGCAGATTTCTCTTTTCTGGTTCCGTCTGCTCGAAGACCTGGTGCCGACGCACCTTCTTACTGCAGATATCGATCTCTATCCTGAAATTCTTCAACCGTATCGCCAGCTGCTGCATTTCCGTTCGATGATCGTCAAGCCGGCGGAAATCTATCCCATCGAGTGCGTTGTTCGCGGCTATCTGACCGGCTCCGCCTGGAAGGAATATCAGGAGACAGGAAGCGTTTGCGGCATCGCGCTGCCGCCGGGCATGGTGGAATCCGAGAAGCTGCCGGAACCGATTTTTACTCCCGCCACCAAGGCGCCGGCCGGCGAGCACGATATGAACATCACCATGGAGGAGATGGGAAATCGCATCGGCCGCAGCAACGCGGAATTGCTGCGAGATCTGAGCCTGATGATCTATGACCGTGCCTCGCGCCACGTGGACGGTCAGGACATGATTCTTGCGGACACCAAGTTTGAGTTTGGCCAGACCTCGCACGGAGTGGTCCTGGCAGACGAAGTGCTGACCCCGGATTCTTCTCGCTATTGGTGGAAAAGTAGCTACCAGCCAGGAGGTCCACAAATTTCTTTTGACAAGCAGTTTGTGCGCGACTATTTAATAGAAAGCCGCTGGAACAAGCAGGCACCGGCGCCATCGCTGCCTGACCAGGTGGTGGCACGAACTCAGGAAAAATATCTCGAAGCCTTTCGTCGCATCACCGGCCATACTACGTTGCACTAGAGCAAAAACGCAGATCATGGGATGGAGTGAGCGAGACTAACCTGCAGCCGACTTTGATGAGCGGCTGCTTTGAAAAAGTCTCTTGCTCCTTATGCCCTCTGTGCGATTGTTCGAGCCGTCTCTCCCCTGGGTTGTTGACAAATTTTCGTACAGTTGTAAACGCCGCGAATCGGCGAGAATTTCTCCGGCACTTTACTGCAATACGGGAGAGTTGTCTTGGCTGGTATGACGCTTTTCGATTGGTTTGTGATTGCCGTCATTGTTCTGTCGACCATCATGGCGGCCGCACAGGGATTGGTGTTGGAACTGGTGTCGCTGGCAGCGCTGGTCCTGGGGCTATGGCTGGCCTTCTGGAATTATCATGTGCTGGCAGCCCCCTTATCGCACGTGATCCACTCCGAGGGCGTGGCCGACGTGGTAGCGTTTTTGCTAATTGCTTTGGGAGTGATGCTGGTCATCGGACTGCTCGGGAGAGCCATCTCCAAAGTTGCGCGGACTGTTGGCCTGGGTGGACTAGATAGTTTATTAGGCGCAATATTTGGAGTGATTCGCGGCTGCTTTCTGGTGGTCATTGCTATCATAGCTATTGCTGCTTTCGTACCCCAGAAAAATTGGTTGAACGGATCGAAGTTGGCGCCGTACTTTTTATCGGCGGCCAACGATTTCTCTGCCGGTGCGCCTGCAGAATTGCAACACAAGATTCAAGAGGGAGTGGGGATCATCAAGCAAGGTCCAAACTGGATTCAATTCCACTTGCATCCTCCCCCGGCCACACGTTAGAACATTGAGTAGACTTTTCGGAATCTTCTTCCTCCATCATCAGCAACATTGACTGCCGCAGCATTTGCAAGCCGGGTTAGAGAGGTCACAAGTGAAACGCGAATTGGATAATCTTGTCGTACAGATGTACGCCAGTGGCATCACCTACGAGGAGGCTGTCCGCGAGTTTCGCCGGCGATACATTCAGGAAGTGCTGCGCAACAACAAAGGCAACCAGTGCAAGGCTGCGCGAGAGCTGGGCGTGCACCGCAACACACTCAGCCGGATCATGGCCGAGCTGGAACTCGATCCGGTGCAGATCAAGCTGGGTCTGAAGCGGCCGCCTCGCGGGGAGCACACTGTTCTTCCGGCGGTGCAACTGGTACGCTCGAGGTAGTGACCCTACTTCGGGTAAGGCAGTGTATCGGCGCGTGGCAAAGATCCAATCAACGCAAAAACGTTTCCTCCACGATCTGATATTGAACTGCGTCCCGCGTCTGCAACGAATCTCGAACCTGCGCAATCGGCACAAGACAAACCGTAATGTTCGTGGGCGATACCCCGCAGCAACGTTTCGGTGGCAAAGCAAAATGACGGCCGCCGGCCTGATGCTGTCAATGGGAATTTTTACTTGCGCCCCGCAGGCAGTCGCTGACGATACATCGCACCCCCCTCCCTCTGCAACAGCCGCGCCCTCTGCGACGCCGAATGAGCCCCCTTCCGTTCCGCTGCCCAGCGCAGAACAAGTCGCCAAGGCGCGAGATTATTTCCGTAAAGGCACGCACGCCCTTAAGGCGCAGGACTCATCGCAGGCATTGACGCTGTTCGCCAAGGCCCATCTGCTGGATCCTACCAATGGCCCCTACCTGGCCGCGTACGAGTTGGCACGCCAGCAGTGGGTGGGCAACCTGATTCATACCGCCAACCAGGATCAGCAAGCCGGCAAGACAACCGCGGCCAAGCAGCACCTGGAGCAGGCCCTGAATCTCGACCCGGAAAATCCTTTTGTCCAAGAACACATTCAGTCTCTGGATGTTGGACAGGAACCCGCCGTCATCGAGTCGAGGCCGATGCCGACATTCGCCACCGGGCTCATCGAATTAGCGCCGGCGCAGATTCAATCGACATTCCATCTTCGCGGCAACCCGCAGGACATCCTGCACAAGATTTTTTCCGCGTACGGACTGACTGCAATCCTGGATGACTCTGTTCCCACCAAGCCGATTCAGCTGGATCTGGATCATGCCTCATTTGCGCAGGCCTCGGATGCAGTGGCGCTGGCCACCGGAACATTCTGGGTGGCGCTGGATCCGACTCACGTGCTGGTCGCCAAAGATACGCGGGAAAACCGCATCAAGTTTGACCGGCTTCTACTTGAAACAATTTATCTTCCCGGCCAGGATAAGACTGAGCTGATCAATACCCTCAACATGATCCGCAATGTCTTTGGAGTTCGCCAGATCTCAAGTAATACCGACCATGGCACGGTAACGATTCGCTCCACCGAGAGCACGCTGCGCGCCATCAACTCAACTGTGCAGCAGCTCTATTTAGACAAGCCTGAAGTGATGTTGGACGTCCGCGTCTACCAGGTGAACGACAACCGCCAACAGGACCTGGGGGTATCCTTCCCGCAGCAGTTGAATGTGTTCAACGTGACCTCGCAGCTAACCAGCATCATCAACAGCAATCAAAGCACAATCACGGAGCTGATCGCGGCCGGATTGGTGAACCCCGGCGACCTGGCGGGGATCGCGGCCTTGCTAATAGGGCTAGGCCTGGTGAATGGAACAGTTTTGAATCAGCCATTCGCATTGTTTGGGAATGGACTCACTCTGAGCGGGCTGTCATTTGGCGGCACGACAGTGAATGCATCTCTGAGCATCTCCAACACGCGCCAAATCGATCACGTTGAGCTGCGCGCCGGAGACCTGCAAAAACAGACGGTGAAGATCGGAGAGCGCTATCCCATCGTGACCCAAAGCTATTCCGCCGGGACACAGACCGCGACCGCGAACTCTACGCTCGCGAGCCTATTGGCGGGCACCAGCACGACGCCAACGGCAACCTCCAATCCGCTGGCGCTGGCCCCCACCGTGGAATACCAGGACCTGGGCCTGACGGTGAAAGCGCAGCCTCGCATTCTGCAGAACAAAGACGTGCAGATGCAGTTGCAGGTGACCCTGGCGTCGCTGGCTGGAGCTGCCGTGAATGGCTCCCCGATCATCAACAATCGCGACTTCGTCACCACAATTCAGATTCCCGACGGCGGTACGGCGCTGGTCGCCAGCGAAGTGAGCAGCTCAGAGTCGAAGTCTTTGTCGGGCATTCCGGGCTTGAGCGAGCTACCGGGATTCAGCTGGACTGCGAGCCCCATTACCAACCTTAGTTCCGGCAGACTTCTCATTATGATCAGTCCGCATATTGTCAGCGCGACCCATACCCGCATCGCTTCCAAGATGGTGTTTCTTCCCCAGGGAGACACCGGCCAGGCGAACTAGACCGGGCTCGCGACTACTCTGCGCTGCAGATTTTCCTGAAAAAATCAGCGGGCTGTTACATCCAGTTGCACGGGAAGTGTCTGGGGAGGATTGCAGGTCTTGTCGTCACAGGCCTGGTAGTGGAGTTGGCCGTGCATGGCATAGTGACCGGCACGCGCATGCAGGCGGACAACGACCGCGAACTCTCCCGTATAGACGCTGAGCGCATCTTTCGGAGAAAACTGAAAGTGATAGTCCACTCCCTGCGGATAGTCGACCTGCGCGACTTCAACGCCCGGAGTTTTCTCGAGCGTGAACGTGGTCGGAATCAGAAACTCCGAATGCGGAGTATGAGAATTGATGTGCAGTCCCTGCTGAATCGTGAATCTCACTTCCACATCCCTGGCAGCGGCGGAAGGTGAAGTTGCCTTGACGGCGACCTCTGGAGAGGAAACCATCTGCACCCATTGCTTCGACTTGGGAGCGCCAAAGCCGATGCCGCGCGGACCTGGCTGCCAACCCGATTGCGCCCTGGACGCGCCGGCGCAGACGAACCCTGCAGCCAGGGTGAAAATGACGGCTGACTTCCCTGCGCGCACGCTCACGCTCCTTTGGCCAGAATCTTTTTGATATTCGCTTCCATTTCACTTTCTGAAATTAATCCGCCCGCTTCGATGATCACCTTGCCATCGCGCCCGATGTAATACGAGGTGGGCAGATAGTCGATGCCGCCGTAAGCGTGGTTCATTTGATCGTCGTACATCAGCACAGGATAGTCGACGCCCATCTTGGCCATGAAGTCGCTGACCTGTTTCGTGGAACCATCGTCCTCAGAAATTCCCAACACGGTGAAGCCCTGGGAAGCATATTTCTTCTGCATCTCGATCAGCCATGGCATTTCCAGCTTGCAGGGACCGCACCAGGTGGCCCAGAAATTCAATAGAACGGCCTTTCCTTTGAAATCTGAGAGTGAAACTGTCTTGCCGTCGACGCTCTTCAATGTGAATGAGGGAGCCGCCTTTTCCCTGAAATCCGGTAGACCCTGCGCGGCCGGAGATGTCTCATCCGTACTGGCATTCGCCGAGGCAGCATTTCCCGATCCCGTCGATGGTTCGCCGAGAAACTTGCGCAGATCCGGCGATACGGTTTGCGCGGCCGGGGGGGTATTCATCGCCTTGCGCATCCGGTACGCCATCACTCCAGACCAGACCATGGCAGTAACGCCCGCGATCAAAATCAGGATTACGATTGCACTACGCTTCATTCCTGCTCCTAGATCCCGCAATGCAGACTCGCGGGCATACAACTCTCTATTGTATCGGCCATGGTACCGCGGCATCTATCCCCAGGCGCGACAAAGGCGCGGATTGCCCGCGCCCCTGACGACGGAATCACAATTGAAACCGCTGCTTGCTCGCTACATGAAACTACGTGGTTACGGTCAGTTGAACGGCGATCGTCTGATTGGCCGCGCCCGCTCCCGCCGCTGTGATGGTGACGTTATATTGGCCACCGGTCGGTGTCACCGCCTGTCCACCGCAGCCAAACAACATTCCCAGCAGACCCATCGCAAAAAGCAGAAACATACCGATGCGGATCCAGCGATGCGATCTGGAGCGAACATTGACCGAATCATCCGAAACTCCCGCGATTCGCAAGTCCGACAAATCGTCAGTTTCAGGGAACCACAATATTGCCGCGGGAAGGATGGGCAACCCGCCCAGCGGAGTCACTGGAATCAGCTTGGCCAGCTTGGTGCTGCGCGACAACAATTGTGCGGAGGCAATCTTCATCGTCACGGTGACCTGTACAGGATTGCCCGACCCGTCAAACTGGACGGAAGCAGGCTGGAAACCGCAAGTGGATGCCCCGGGCATGCCGGCGCAGGCGAAGTTGAGAGTACCGGTATAACCGAAGGCCGGGGTCAGTGTCAGTGTGACATTCCCCGAAGAACCTGCTTGCACCGATAGATTCACGGCACCGGAAGTCATCGAGAATCCCGGTATGCCGACAACGATCGCGCCCGCAAGTTGTGCCTGGGATGCGCTGAAGTTGACATCCCCGGCATAGTTGGCCGTGATGACGCTTGAGCCCACAGGAAGCGTCGTCAAGCTGAGAGTAGCGATTCCCTGGGCGTTGAGTGTGCCCGTTCCCAAAGTTGTGCTGCCAGACAAAAACGTGACTGTACCGGTCGGGATGCCCGCGGATGAAGTTGCAGTCGCAGTCAATGTCACGGAACCGCCCACGGGTGCCTGCGCTGTCGACGCCGTCAAAGCCAACTGCGATGCAGCTTGCATCACCGTGATCGACGAGGTCGCTGAGGATGCGGCATAGGTCCCGTTGGCGACCGCGTCCACTTCCGTCACCACGGTTCCCGCACCGGTGATGGTAAGGACATTGCCGTTGATGGTTGCCGGACCGGAGTCGACATAAAATCCCACCGTTTGCCCGGTCACCGTGCCGGAGGAGAGGGCCGTAGCTTTCAACGTCAGGGGCGCAACCCCATAGGTGACGCTGGCCGGCAGTGGCGGATTGAAGCTCACCGTCGAGGCCACCAGTCTGATGTCAAAAGCGCTGCTGGTAGCTGTCAGAATTTGCGCAGGAGTGATGCCGGCTGGTGTCACTGTCAGGCTCGTGGACAACGTGTCGCCCGTGCCCGGAGTACTCACCTTCAAATCGCCGAAGCTGGCCACCGAAGATGTTGTTTGTGTCAAAGTTCCGCTCAGCGTGCCGGTACCATTCAGGGTCAAGGTGATGGGAACGTTATCCACCACACTTGTATTGTTTGGAGCGACGCGATTGTTGTCGGTTTCGAGCACCTCGACGGTCACGGCTGGGCTGATGTCCGCGTTGAAGTAGGCATTGCTGGGCTGCTGCACGAAGGCAATCGAAGTGTAGTGCGTTTGTACTGCGCCCAGATCGAGTTTTCCAGCCGTAAATCGCGGAAAGCCACGTTCGTCGTTCGCCATTCCGACGGGCGGTTGAGTTGGATCGCCCGCCTGGATGGCCGGGCTGCCCGGTAATGGCATGAGCGTCGGCACCAGCGAGCCGTATCCGTTATAGGCCAAAGGACCCAGGTGTGGATCAACTCCGCCCGTCAGCAGCGGACCCGTCTGGGTGCAATTATGACAATCGTCTTCTGTACTTGTATTGACGTTGGTATTCCCGGTGATGATGGTGTTGCCTACCATCAATAGTCCCGAGCTGTTGTCTATGCCGCCGCCCACAGCACCGTTCAGCACCAGGTTAGCGGTGAAGGTGCTGTCGACTACCGAGGCACTGCCGCTGTTTTCGATGCCGCCGCCATTTCCGTTGTAGGCGCGATTTCCGGTAAAGGTTCCATTGGCCACGACCAGGGTGCCCTGGTTGTCGATGGCCCCGCCGTACGTGGCAACGTTGTCGGAGAAGGTTGTATTCTCCACACCCATAATTCCGGCGTTGAAAATGGCCCCTCCATTCTGGCCGGTGTTCGCAGAGAAGACACTGTTTTCAACCCCAAGCACCCCGCTGTTGGTAATGGCGGCGGTCATGTTGATGGGATCGTTGGCACGGAAGATCGTCACTCCGCTGAGATTGACCACCGTGTTGGAGTTGGGGATGTTCATCACCGATGCGTTGCTGCCGTTGGCGGAGATGGTCATCAGCAAAGCGCCGGGGCCGGCGATATTTGTGTCGGCGGTGATCGAGGGCAAAATTCCCGTCAGCGTAATCGATCCCGTCAGTCCAGACTGAAAAACAATGTCACCGGAACCATGGCTGTTCGCCAGATTGATCGCGTCGCGCAACGAGCAGGTCGCACCAGCGGTGCATGTGGTCGTGTCCGTGGTGTCGGCCGTGGTGGTCACGGTCAGATAACTGGTTTGTACTGCGCCCAAATCGCTCGACCCCGTCGTCGGTCGCGCAAAGTTGCGCTGATCGATGTTGAGCGAGTTTCCAGATCCGGCTCCGATAGCCGGACTGCCGGGGAGCGGCATCATGGTGGTCGTGGCCCCACCGTTATATTGCAACGGGCCCAGATCAGGGCTGCCTCCAATCATGTTGTTGGCAGACTGCGAGCCACAGTTATCGCAATCGCCACTGGAGTTGCCGGCAACAATGCTGTTAGAGATGGTTGTCGGCGAGCCGCCGTTCACGAAAATGCCGCCGTTCTGATTCCCTGAGACAGTGCTGTTGTCGAGACTCATGGTGCCGGCGTTAAAAATGGCGCCGCCGGGCATACCGGCCAATACGTTGTTATTGGAAAGAGTGCTGTTTTCGATGGCCATGGTGCCGCCATTGTTGAATAACGCTCCGCCCGCTTCGCTGCTGTTTCCGGAGAAGGTGCTCCTCTCTATTAACAATGTGCCGCCGCCATTGGCGATTGCGCCGCCACCTGCCACCGTGGTGTTGGCATAAAACGCGCAGGCATTCACGTCAAGTGTGCCGCTGGTATAGATGTGGTCGATGCCTCCACCATTCTGACTGTCGTTACCGTTCGCAATCGTCACTCCGGATAAGCTGACCGTGCCTGCGGCGTAGATCTGGAACACCGGCGAAACGTTGTTGCCGGAGAGGGTCAGCAGGATTGCACCCGGCCCTTGAATGGTCACATTGGAATTCACTACCAGCGCGCCGTTGATCAGGGTGATGGTTCCAATTCCACTATTGGCAAAGGTGATGGTGTCACCATCCGCTGCGTTGTTCACCGCGTATCGCAGCGAGCCGGAGTCCGCTGGGTTGTCGCTGGTGTCGGTCACGGTGAACGTGGCTGCATGCGCGGCCCGTGTATACGATGCCAGCACAATGAATATGACGATCAGCGAGAGCCACCGAATTTCGCGCGAAACACGAAAGAACGGATCGCGAGGCACCCTCGCGCGGCAGCGTTGCGGTGAACAGGGAGCGGCGGTGAGAGAACGGTATCCCTTGAGCAGCATCGGGGGTCGACTCCAATGGGGGTTGAAGTGCGTACACGATTTCCGAGGCTGGAGACGTAAAGGGATCACCGGCCCAGGGCAGAAAAATGTTCAAATTGTGTATCGACGCTCGCGCGCGGCTCATCCTGACTTCTTAAAAATGGCCGTCTGCGTCTGAGGGTCAAGCAAAAAGTTACAGTCGATAGCTGCCTGTGTCTAGAGATTTCTGCGTCCACTGATGAACGATCGTGCACCCTTACGAATGATGCAAGACTTCCGTAATGGAAGCTGCTGGCGAGCGGAACATGGTTGGCGTTTCAATTGCTGCGCAGTGCTCCGCCGAATGGCTTACCAGACTGCAATGCGATATCTTCTAACTCAGTTCCCTGCTGCGAATGCCGATGAATGAACAGAAAAAAAACGCGCGCACATCCAGCTTGCCGACCGCACAGAACAGTTGTGGTGAGGTCAAGCCGGCGCAGCTGGTGCGGATAGAAGCGCAGGCGTTGCTGGCTCTGGCTGACCGACTGGACGGAGACACCGCGAACCCAAAAAGTATGGCGCAGCAGTTCGCGCGCGCCGTCGATGTGATTGTTGCCTGCGGCCATTCCGGCGGACGCGTTGTGGTCACCGGCATGGGCAAGAGCGGCATCATCGCGCAAAAGATTGCCGCGACGCTCAGCTCCACCGGTTCGCCTGCGCTGTTTCTTCATCCTGCAGAGGCGCATCACGGCGACCTGGGCATGCTGGCCAAAGGCGATGTCGTGATTGCTCTTTCAGCCAGCGGCGAGACGGAAGAAATTCTTCGCCTGCTGGAAATGTTGAAGCGTATCGGCGATGCGCTGATCAGCTTCTGCTGCGACATGCGTTCCACCCTGGCCCAGGCCAGCGACGTGGCCCTCGATTGTTCGGTCGAGCAGGAGGCATGCACGCTGGGTCTTGCTCCCACTGCCTCGACCACGACCATGCTGGCGCTGGGAGATGCCCTGGCCATTGCCATTTCCGCTCGCAAGGGTTTTCGCGTGGAAGATTTTGCCAATCTTCATCCCGGCGGAAAGCTTGGCAAGCGGTTGATGCGCGTCGAGCAGTTGATGCACTCCGGCGACGCCGTGCCCCGTGTTGCACCGCAGACGGCGATGACAGATGTGATCTACGAAATGTCGAGCAAAGGGCTGGGCATGACCACCGTGGTCGCAGATGGAAAGCTGGTCGGCTTGTTGAGCGATGGCGACCTGCGACGACTGCTGCAGCGAGACGGCGCCAGCGCGCTGGCCAAAACCGCGGGAGAGGCGATGCATCCCAATCCGTTGACGATTGCCGCCAGCGAGTTTGCCGCCGAAGCTCTCCGTCGCATGGAAGAGCGGAAAATTACCTCGCTGATCGTGGTCAATGCCGAAGGTCAGATGGAAGGTGTCATCCACCTGCACGATTTGTGGGGAACGGAATTGTTCTAGGCATTTTGAGGCAAACACTTCTCGCCGATATCTGCCGGAATCATGAGCTTACTAACCTTGCTGCGCCGCTTCAACAGTCGGGAACATGCTCAAGACCGTATCGACTCGCGTCATGCGGATCAGACTCAACACGCGATCGGTGACACCTGCCAGCGCCAGCTTTCTGCCATTCTTCTCAGCTGAGACGTGGGACATCAAAATGGTTCCGAGGCCGGCGGAGTCAACATACGGCACCTGCGACATATCAAGAATGGTGAGGCGCGATGTCAGGCCGCCGACGGCGTCTTTCAGTGGAAACAACGAGCTCAGCGTGATGGGTCCGGTGAGGCGGAGAATCGAGATATCCGAGTGCTGGGCCGGCAGTGTCTCAATGGTAAGTGCTTCATCTCTCATCCCCTTAACATTAGACTGGGGTCGGGAGACTTTGATTACAAAATGGTTAAAACCGCTTGACGGGCATCTCAAAGCCAGGGGGTCGGTGACCTGTTTCGGCATGGCGCTCTAAGTCAGGCACCCGCCTCTGCCATGCAACAACTCCCGGGCGCTGAGGCAACAGCTCAGAAACAAGTAGAATGAACAGATTGAGCTATTGAACACGACAAGGACACAGACCCTACCCATGCATCGCTGGTCGCAGCTATTTCTTCCCACTCTTCGTGAGGCCCCGGCAGACGCCGAAGTCGCCAGTCACAAGTTTCTGGTTCGCGCCGGATACATCCGCCAGCTGGGCGCCGGAATCTATTCCTACCTGTTCCTTGGTCAGCGTTCGATCAACAAGATCGTCGCCATCGTACGCGAGGAGATGGATGCAATCGGGCAGGAATTTTTGCTGCCGGCCTTGCTGCCGCGCGAGTTGTGGGAACAGAGCGGCCGCTGGACCAGCATGGGCGACAACATGTTTCGCCTGAAAGATCGCAAGGGCGCCGACCTGTGCCTGGGCATGACCCACGAAGAGGTCATGACGGAGATCGCCCGGAAAGAGTTGCGCAGCTACAAGCAGCTGCCGCAGATCTGGTATCAGATTGAGACGAAATTTCGCGACGAACCGCGGCCAAAAGCGGGCCTGCTCCGGGTGCGCCAGTTCCTGATGAAGGACTCCTATTCCTTCGACATCGATGCCGCCGGGCTGGACGCCAGTTATCAGAAGCATGACACAGCCTACCGCAGGATTTTTTCCCGCTGCGGTCTGAAGTTTGTCGCGGTCGAGGCGGACTCAGGGGCTATGGGCGGCAGCCAATCGCAGGAATTCATGGTCTATACGGATGCCGGCGAAGACCTGATTGCCAGCTGCGCCCAGTGCGGATACGCCGCCAATGTTGAGAAGGCGACGTCGCAACTACCGCCGGCGGAAGACCTGGCGCCAACCGGCGACGGCCAGCCCGAACTGGTCCACACTCCGGGAATGGGCGCGATTGCGGACGTGACCGCCTTTATGAAGGTCAGCGCCAGCCAGGACATCAAGTGCGTTGCCTACATGGCGGAAAAGCGTGATCCCTCCGATCATCCTGTTTGGCTGGCGGTTGCCGTGTTTTTGCGCGGCGATCACAATGTGAACGAAACCAAATTGATGGGCCTGTTGCGCGCTGGTCAACTGAGGCCGATGTTGCCGGAAGAACTCGCCATCTACTTCAAAGCTCCGGGGGGATTTTTAGGGCCGGTCGGATTGACCCAGACCGTCGAGCCAGATCTGCTGCCGGAGTTGCAGAACGTAATCTTTCAGCCCAACAAGTCTCAAAAGTTCTGGGCGGCGGCCAATCGGCTCAAGATGGTCGTGGTGCTGGATGAAGCCCTGCTGGAGCGCAGCAACATGATCTGCGGCGCCAACAAGCTGGACTACCATTTCCGCAACGTGACCCCGAAGCGGGATATTACTTGGACGGTGGCGGCCAGCATCCGCGCCGTGAATGAAGGCGAAGGCTGCCCGGTGTGTAATGCTCCCCTGCGCGTCGCGAAAGCGGTCGAGGTGGGACACATTTTTAAACTGGGGGACCGCTATACCGCTTCGATGGGCTCCCGCGTACTCGACCCCAACGGGAAAGAGGTCACTCCCATCATGGGTTGTTATGGAATTGGCATCGAACGCATCCTGACTGCCAACGTGGAACAGAGCTTCGATGAGAACGGCTTTTCCCTGCCACCGTCGATTGCGCCATTTGATGTGGTTGTGACGATTACCAACGTGAGCGATGCCGGTCTAAAAGCAAGCGGCGAAAAGCTGGCGGAGCAACTCAGCGCGGCCGGCCTTGACGTCTTGCTGGATGATCGCGAAGAACGCGCCGGAGTGAAGTTCAAGGATGCCGACCTGGTTGGAATTCCCTTCCGGGTGAACGTAGGCAAGAAAGCTGCGGAAGGCGTTGTGGAGCTAGTCACCCGCTCGAGCAGGAGCAGTGAGGATATCTCGATTGAGACAGCCGCAAAACTGATTCAAGAACGCATACAGGCAGCCACGCCAGTTGCGGCAGTCTAAGCAGGTGAACCACGGCGCGTGAAGTGTAGTGCACGCGAACCGGCAACAACAGTCGCCCGAGCAACGACAGTTGAGAGGAAGAATGGCAGGAACCGAGAGACCTCCGCGAATATCATCGCGGTCCGATGCACCCAACGGAGCTGGCAGGACACGAGCCTCAAGCGGAGGCGGGAATCGCCCGCGGATTCGCTCCAATCGCCGCGGCGTGGGCGGCAAACAATGGCACTCCGATTGGAAAATTCGAGTGTTGCTGGCGCTGGCGGCTTGCGTTTTGTTCGCGTGCGCGGTCGGCGGCATCGTTTTTGCCTACTACTATCACGCCTACGAGCACGTCGTGGAACAGCGCCTGCGCCAGCCGCTGTTTGCAAATACCGCGAAGATCTACGCCGCTCCCGCAGAGGTTCGACCCAACCAGAAATATAGTGTGCAAGAGATCGCGCACGAGCTGAACCAGGCGGGCTACAGTCCGCTTGGCCAAACCCATCCCTCCCAAATAGGCACCTACACCCTGACGGAAAGCAGCATCCACATTCAGCCGGGCCCGCAGTCCTACCACGCTCCGGATGGCGCCACCGTTTACACCGCCAAGGGCAAGGTGTCAGCGATCAAGGCAGATGACGGCGAGCAGTTGAGCGCTTATGAACTGGAGCCGCAACTGATCACCGGGCTCTCTGACAAAGATCGCGGCAAGCGACGCCTGGTCACGTATGACGAGCTGCCAAAATATCTTGTCCCTGCGGTCACGTCGATTGAAGACCGGCGCTTTTTCGAGCACGGCGCAGTGGATTATGTGCGCGTGTTCGGCGCTGCCGCCGCCGATTTGCGGTCGCACCGCTACAGCGAAGGCAGCTCCACGCTGACGATGCAGGTGGCACGGCTCTTCTTTCTCTCGCCCGAAAAGCGGTTTAAGAGAAAAATCATCCAAACCGCCATCGCATTTCAGCTGGAGAATCACTACACCAAGAAGCAAATCTTCACCATTTACGCCAATGAAATTCCGCTGGGTCAGCGCGGAAGCTTCGCGATTGATGGATTCGGAGAAGCTGCGCAGGCCTACTTCGGGAAAAATATTCGCGATCTGAATCTGCCGGAGTGCGCACTGCTCGCCGGAATGATTCAGGGACCGAGCCGCCTGTCTCCCTACCGCTATCCCAAACGCGCGATTGCACGCAGAAACATCGTGCTGGATGCCATGGTGGAAACTCACTCGATCACGCGCCAGCAAGCGGATCAGGCCAAGGAAGCACCTCTGAGTCTCACCCCGTTCAGCGTGGATGAGCGCGAGGCTCCGTATTTTGTCGACCTGGTGCGCAAGAAACTGATGGAACGCTACGGCGATCGCGACATCAACGGCGAGGGGCTGCATATCTACACCTCTCTCGATCCGGATTTGCAAAGCGTCGCCACGGTAGCAGTTGAAGATGGCATGAAAGCGGTAGATGCGATGGTCCTCCGTCATCACCAGCATCGCACCCGCAAGGGCCTGGTGATGGATACCGACGCGCACTTCAGCTATCCGCAGGTGGCGCTGATTGCGCTGAATCCGCATACCGGACAGGTGCTGGCGCTGGTGGGTGGACGCAACTACGGTGCCAGCCAGTTGAATCATGCTGTGGTCCAGCGGCCCATGGGATCGTCGTTCAAGCCGTTTGTCTATGCCACCGCGTTCAACAGCAGCCTGACCGGAGTTGCACTGCAAGGCCAGCAGGGCGTGTTCACCGCGGTCACCATGTTGAACGATGCCGACACCACCTTTGATTTTGATAATGGCAACGTGCAGTATGCGCCGCACAATTACAAGCATGAAGAGATGGGCATGATCACAGCGCGCACCGCGCTGATGCTGTCGCAGAACGTTGCCACCGTCGCGCTGGGCCAGATGGTCGGCTTCGACAACGTGGCTACACTGGCCCATCAGGCCGGCATCACGTCTGTGGAGGCGACGCCGTCCATGGCTATCGGCGCCTACGGAGCGACTCCGTTTCAGGTTGCTGGTGCGTATACCGTGTTCGCGAACAATGGGGTGCGAGTTGAACCCAACATGATCTCTTCCGTTCGAACGGCGGACGGTGATGTGGTGGACGATTTTGCTCCCATATCGAAGCCGGTGCTCGACCCGCGGGTGGCTTTCCTGACCACCAGCTTGATGGAGGATGTCATCAACCACGGCACCGCCGAGCGGGTGCGCGGACTTGGATTCAGCGCGCCCGCCGCCGGCAAAACCGGAACCGAGCACGATGCCTGGTTCGCCGGATATACCAGCAACTTGCTGTGCGTCATCTGGATCGGCAACGACGATTACACCGATTTGAAACTTGAAGGCGCGCAGGCGGCCGTTCCAATGTGGGCGGAGTTTATGAAGAACGCGGTCAAGCTGCCGCAATATTCCGACACCCAGATCTTCGACGCGCCCGCCGGCATCACGGAAGTGACACTGGATAAAGCCACCAACCTGATTGCCGACGCTTCCTGTCCCAATGACTATACGGCCGCATTTCTGGATGGCACTCAGCCAACCGGGACCTGCGATCATCCCAACGGCGACCAGCGCAACATTTTTCAAAAAATGTTTGGCCTGGGAGAAAAAGGAACCAATCCGCCGTTGATCACTCCCGCAGCGCCCAACGTGGTGCAGCCCAAGGCTCCGCCGGGAAGCAACCCAGCGAATGCGCAGAATGGCCAGCAAAACCAGGCTGAGCCGGAGAAGAAGAAAAAGGGATTTTTCGGCAAGATATTTGGCGTCTTTAAGGATGACGACAAGAACAAGAATCAGGATCCAAATCAGCAACAGCAACCACAGCAATAGTGGCTCATCCAATGGTTAGGGGATCCAGAAGAATGCGCGGATTCCGGGTTGATATTGTTTTGGCTGCGGGCGATGTCCTCCGCACACCCCGCAGTGTTCGTTGGATACGGAGCACGCTGAACGGAAGTCGATGGCTGAGCTGACACAATTGGGCACGGCGAAGGATCCGGTCTGCGGGATGCAGGTTTCGCCCGACAAGGCCGCGGCTTCGTTGGAGCATTCCGGTAAAACGTACTTCTTCTGCAGCGATGGATGCGCAGAAAAATTCCGTTCCCAACCAGAGCAATACACACCGACAGAGACCGATCCCGTCTGCGGAATGAAAGTCGCACCGGCGCGCGCGGCGGGTCGTGTCGAACACAACGGCAAGACCTATTTCTTCTGCGGAAAGTCCTGCGTCGCAAAATTTGCCGCCGACTCGGACGCATTTTTGAAGCCTGCGCTGGCGACCGACCCGGTCTGCCATATGAAGGTAGATCCAGCGAAGGCCAAGGCGAGCGCAGCCTACAACGGGACGACATATTATTTTTGCTGCCAGGGTTGCCACGACAAATTTGTGCAGGCGCCAGAAAAATATCTACAGCCGCCTGCGGCAAGTCTGGTCACACTGGGCGGTGCTGCTAAATCTGCTGCGAAAGTTATCCCACCTCCTCCCGAAGCCGGAACAAGCAGCGCAGTCGACTATGTCTGCCCGATGGATCCCGAAGTCCACGAAAGCAAGGCGGGGGCGTGCCCGATTTGCGGCATGGCGTTGGAACCCGCTCAAATATCGCTGAGCAACACACGCACCGAGTACACCTGCCCGATGCATCCGGAAATTGAGCGACCGGAGCCGGGTACCTGCCCCATCTGCGGCATGGCGCTCGAACCCCGAACCGTCTCGGTCGAGGAAGAAAATCCGGAACTCGACGACATGCGGCGCCGATTCTGGACTGCCACCGCACTGACCATTCCTCTGCTCGCGATCATGGTGGACGGATTCCTCTCTGCGCACCCGATTGCGAGCCTGCTTGGAAATACGGCGCTGGGTTGGGTGGAGTTTGCATTGGCAACTCCCGTGGTGCTGTGGTGCGGCTGGCCGTTTCTGGTGCGAGGATGGAATTCCCTGCGCAGCTGGAATCTGAACATGTTTACGCTGATCGGCCTGGGTGTCGGCGTCAGCTATCTCTACAGTCTTGGGGCGTTGATCGCTTCCCTGGCCTGGGGGAACCACATCCCCGCAACGCTGCTATCCGCGAACGGCGGCGTCAATCTCTACTTTGAACCGGCCGCGGTCATCACCACGCTAGTTTTGCTCGGCCAGGTGCTGGAACTCAAGGCACGCAGCCGTACCTCCAGTGCGCTGAAAGCCCTGCTGGGTTTGGCGCCCAAGACCGCGCGCATGGTGCTTCCTGATGGACGCGAAGAAGATCGGCCGCTTGAATCCATCACCGTTGGGGATACGCTGCGTGTGCGTCCGGGCGAGAAAGTTCCAGTCGACGGCGTTGTGCTGGACGGCAGCAGCAGTGTGGATGAATCGATGGTGACCGGCGAGCCGCTACCCGTGGAGAAAACCGCGGGCAGCCAGGTCACCGGTGGAACCGTGAATGCGACCGGAGAGCTTCGTGATGCGCGCCGAGCGCGTGGGCAGCGAGACCCTGCTCAGCCAGATCGTGCAGATGGTCAGCGCAGCGCAGCGGACGCGAGCGCCGATCCAGCGACTGGCGGATCGAGCAGCAGGATGGTTTGTGCCGGCGGTGGTGGGGATCGCGGTGTTGACCGCCATCATCTGGGCTCTGTGGGGGCCGGACCCTCGCCTGGCGCATGCATTGGTCAACAGTGTCGCGGTGCTGATCATCGCCTGCCCCTGCGCTCTGGGGCTGGCCACGCCAATGTCGATCATGGTGGGAACCGGGCGCGGCGCTCAGTCGGGCGTACTGGTGCGCAATGCGGAAGCGCTGGAACGCTTGTCGGAAGTCACCATCCTGGTCGTCGATAAAACCGGCACTTTGACCGAGGGAAAGCCGCAGCTGACTCAGATTGAGACGGTTGGAAATCTAGCGGAAAATGAAGTCCTCCGGCTCGTCGCCAGCCTTGAGCAGGCCAGCGAACACCCGCTGGCAGGAGCCATTCTTCGAGCGGCAAAAGACCGGCAACTGTGGCTGGCGCCTGCCAACGCGTTTCAGTCCGCCACCGGCAAAGGCGCGCGCGCCGAAGTCGACGGCAAAGCGGTCGTAATTGGCAATGCGGCCCAGATGGAAGCCGCAAGCATCCCGCTGGGAGCCGCCAAAGAGCGCGCGGAAGTGATGCAACGCGAAGGAACGACGGTCTTGTTCGCTGCCGTTGATGGCATGCTGGCTGCGTTACTGGGGGTTGCAGATCCAATCAAGCCTTCTGCGGTCGAGGCCATGCGGCGACTGCATAAGGACGGCTTGCGCGTGGTGATGTTGACCGGCGATACGCGGACCACGGCAGAGGCGGTGGCTCGGCAACTCGGCATCGATCAAGTGGAAGCGGGAGTGTTGCCGCAGCAGAAAGCCGAAATCATTCAACGGCTGCAGGCACAGGGTAAAGTTGCAATGGCGGGGGATGGCATCAACGATGCCCCAGCGCTGGCGCAGGCGGATGTTGGTATCGCCATGGGAACCGGCACGGATGTCGCCATTGAAAGTGCTGGCATTGTGCTGGTCAAAGGCGATCTGCACGGCATTGTGCGGGCCCGCGAACTAAGCCGGGCGACCATGCGAAATATCCGGCAGAACCTTTGGTTTGCCTTCCTCTACAATTCCCTGGGCGTGCCCATTGCCGCTGGAATTCTGTATCCATTCTTCGGACTGTTGCTGAGTCCCATGATCGCCAGTGCCGCCATGACGATGAGCTCGGTGTCAGTCATCTCGAACGCCCTGCGCCTGCGGGCTGTCAAGCTCGGGTGAGCGCAGATTCTCCCAGACTTGCGTCGATTGATAGAATCAAAGCATACCGATGAAGTGCCCCTATTGTGGATTTACGCAAGACCGAGTTGTCGATTCGCGAGAGAGCAAGGAAGCCGATTCCATCCGGCGGCGACGCGAATGTGAGCGTTGCGAGAAGCGCTTCACCACCTACGAGCGCCTGGATGAAATTCCCTACATGGTCATCAAGAAAGATGGCCGCCGCGAGAAATTCGATCGGCAGAAGGTTCTCAGCGGGTTGTTGCGCGCCTGCGAAAAACGTCCTGTGCCGGCAGCACAGTTGGAATCGATCGTCAACCAGGTAGAAAGCTACGTCATGGACTCCGCCGAACGCGAGCGCAGCACGCTGGAAGTGGGCGAACTGATCATGCGTGAATTGAAGGCGCTCGACACCGTCGCGTACATCCGATATGCCTCCGTGCATCGCGACTTTAAAGACGTGAACGAATTCAAGTCCGAGCTGGAATCGCTGTAAGCGAATCGCTCGTCAACCGCAGCTCAAGCCAATAGAAGTGGGAGAGAACATCGCATGACCGCACAATTGACCGCAACCGAGCACAAAATCACTTTGATTCCGGGCGACGGCATTGGACCGGAGATCACTCGCGTGGTGGTTCGAATTCTGGAAGCCACCGGCCTGAAATTCCAGTGGGACGAGCATCTGGCGGGCGCCGAGGCGTACGAGCGATACCAGGAATATATTCCGAGCGAACTGTATCAATCGATCGAGCGCAATCGTGTCGCGTTGAAGGGACCTGTGACGACGCCGATCGGCGGCGGCTTTTCTTCAATCAACGTGATCCTGCGCAAGCATTTTGAGCTCTACGCGAATTTTCGGCCGATTCAGAATCTTCCAGGGCTTGCCGACTCACTATCCCGGCGTCGACCTGATCATCATTCGCGAAAATACTGAAGGCGAGTACGTCGGCATTGAGCATGAAGTGGTTCCGGGCGTGGTCGAGTCCATCAAAATCATTACCGAAAAAGCTTCCACGCGCATTGCGGAATTTGCTTTCGCCTATGCCCGCAAACAGCACCGCAAGAAAATTCACGCGGTGCACAAGGCCAACATCATGAAGATGTCCGACGGCCTGTTTCTGAAATGCGCGCGCAATGTCGCCAAGAATTATCCCGACGTGATCTACGGGGAACATCTGGTCGACAACACCTGCATGCAGCTGGTGACCAATCCATTTCAGTACGACATGCTGCTGCTGGAAAATTTGTATGGCGACATCATCAGCGATTTGTGCGCCGCGTTTGTTGGCGGTCTCGGCCTGGTTCCAGGAGCGAACCTGGGAACCGACTGCGCCATCTTTGAAGCGGTTCATGGTTCGGCACCGGACATCGCCGGCAAAAACATTGCCAACCCCACTGCGCTGTTGCAATCAGCCGTGTTGATGCTGCGCCACATCGACGAGGCGGACGCTGCGAACCGCGTGCATCGAGCGATTGAAAAGGTCTACGAAACGAAACAATCGCTGACTCGCGATGTGGGTGGAACCGCCGGGACCAATGAATTTGGCGACGCTGTGATTGCGGCGTTGGCTAGCTAGCCGTTCCAAACCTTCTCGAAATATGACAAGGACATTCAGCATGCTGGGAAAAAATTATGCGCGTGTCGGACTGTGGCTGATTCCACTTGCTGCGCTGGCGCTTGCCGGTTGCAGCAAACGCTCTGCCGCCAATCCTTCCACGGACGGAAATACCGCCTCCACTGCATCCCCGACGGCCAACGCGCAGATCGATCCGGCAACCGCCGGTTCTGTCTCCGGCACCATCCGCTTCAACGGCAAAGCGCCAACTCCCATCGTGATTGACATGGCGCAGGACCCCGCCTGCAGCCAAGATTCGACGACCCCGAACATGACCGAGCAGTACGTCGTCCACGATGGCCGGCTGGCAAACGTTTTCCTCTATATCAAAGACGGACTCGGCAATCGAATTTATATGCCGACAAAAACACCCGTGGTGCTGAACCAGAAAGGCTGTCGCTACATTCCCCACGTCATCGGCGCCATGATTGGGCAGCCGGTGGAGTTTCGCAACAGCGATCACACCATGCACAACGTTCACATTGTTCCGCCAGGTAGCGACAGCTCCGGATTCGACATTTCTCAAGCACCGATGGCGGGAACGGAACAACATATCTTTCGCAATGCCGGATTGATGATTCCCGTGCGCTGCAATAATCATCCCTGGATGGAAGCGTTCCTGAATGTCGTCAAGAACCCATTTTTCGCGGTCTCCAACACGGATGGAAGTTTCGAAATTCAAGGTCTACCGCCCGGAACCTACACGCTGGTCGCCGTGCATGAAAAGCTTGGAACTCAATCGCAACAAATCACAATTCAAAGCCACAAAGCGTCGACTGCGAATTTTGCCTTAAGCAAGTGATACATTGACGCGCACTTGGCTGCTATAAATGAAATAATTATTTTTCATGCAGACTCCATACAAAATAGGCATTCTGGGCGCGACCGGGATGGTCGGCCAACGTTTCATTCAACTCCTGGAAAACCATCCTTGGTTTCAGGTGACTTGGCTGGCTGCCAGCGATCGCTCCAGCGGCAAACCGTACCAAGATGCCGTGCGCTGGAAGCTCGACACGCCCATTCCTGCCTCGGTCGCGAAGCTACCGGTTTCGCCGGCAACTCCGGAGCAAAACCCGGACGGCGTTCCTGAGATTATTTTTGCTGCGCTCGACACTGACATCGCCCGCGAGCTGGAACCAAAATTCGCGGCGGCCGGTTGTGCCGTCATTTCGAACTCAAGCGCATTTCGCATGCAGGCGGATGTTCCGCTGGTGATTCCGGAGGTCAACGCCGATCACCTGGCGCTGATTCCGCAACAAAACTGGAATAGCGCAGATAAGAGCGGCAAGAAGCGCGGCTACATCGTGACCAATCCCAACTGTTCTGCAATTGGACTGGTGATGGCGTTGAAGCCGCTCGCAGAGAAGTTTGGCCTGCGATCCGTGTTTGTCAGCACCATGCAAGCGGTCAGCGGCGCTGGATATCCTGGCGTGCCCTCGCTCGACATTCTGGGCAATGTCGTTCCCTTCATCAAAAATGAAGAAGAAAAATTGGAAGCCGAGACGCGCCGTCTGCTGGGCAAGCTTGAAAATTCTCAGGTCACGCTGCTGGACGCGAAAGTGAGCGCGCACTGCAATCGCGTCGCGGTGGAAGATGGCCACACGGAAAGTGTCAGCATCGAGCTGATCAGCAAGCCGAGCCGGGAAGAAATTCTGGCTGCCTGGAGAGACTTCCAACCGCTTAAAGGAAAGAATCTTCCCACTGCGCCGGAGCAGCCGGTGGAATTCAATCCGGCAGAAGATCGTCCGCAGCCGCGACTCGACCGTATGCGCGGACGTGGCATGTCGGCTACCGTTGGCCGCTTGCGTCCCTGCTCCCTGCTGGACTGGAAGTTTACGGTGCTCTCTCACAATACGATTCGCGGAGCGGCCGGCGCAGCATTGCTGAACGCGGAATTGCTCGCGTCGCAAGGCAAATTGTCGCCGTCCGGAAGCAAGCCATGAGCGGTGCCATGAAAATTGTCGTCATGAAGTTCGGCGGCACCTCGGTGGAGAACGCCGCGGCGATCGCCCGTACCGCTGAAATTGTCGAAAGCCGGCGCGCACGCGGTTTCACGCCCGTGGTCGTAGTCAGCGCCATGGCCAAGGTCACAGATCAGTTGCTGGCCGCAGCCGCAGCCGCGGAACGAGGAGATCGCACCGGTGCGCTCGCCATCAGTTCCCGCCTGCGGAATCGTCATCTCGATGCAGCCTCCGCGATATTGACGGGCGATTCCGTCGCCGCAACCCATAAGTGGCTGGATGAGCAATTTGAGTCACTCGACGATCTATTGCGCGGCCTGGCGGCTGTGCAGGAACTGACGCCGCGCACCACCGACCTGGTCGCCTCCTACGGCGAACGATTGTCCAGCCATATGATCGGCGCGCTCTACGCGCAATCCAGTCTGAACGGCATTCATGTCGATGCACGCACCTGCATCGTGACCAACGGTGATCATGGCAAGGCGACGCCGCTGGAAGAAAAAATCGAACACCAGCTTCGCCAGCATGTTCTGCCGCTGCTGGAAAAAGGTCACGTTCCCGTGCTGGGCGGATTTATCGGCGCGACGGAAAAAGGTGTCACCACGACCCTGGGCCGCGGCGGATCGGATTTCACCGGAGCGCTTGATTGGACGCGGACTGAACGCACACGCGATTGAAATCTGGACCGACGTCAACGGGATTATGACCGCCGATCCGCGCGTCTGCCCCGATGCGCTGCGAGTCAAGACCATCAGCTTTGAAGAAGCTTCCGAGCTTGCCTATTTCGGCGCGAAGGTGCTGCACCCGGCCACGATCCTTCCCGCAGTGCAGAAAAATATCCCAGTATGGGTGCTGAATTCAAAAGATCCCGACAATCAAGGAACGCAGATCACCGCCATCGCGCGCCATTCGCGCACCCCTTTCAAATCGATTGCTATTAAGCGCAAACTCACCATCATCGATGTTGTCGCCAGTCGCATGCTGATGACCCACGGCTATCTGAAAGCGATTTTCGATGTGTTCGACAAACATAAGTGCGCCGTCGATATGGTTTCGACTTCGGAAGTAAGCGTCTCCCTCTCCGTCGACTCCAACGATCGCCTGCCCGCCATCGCCGCCGATCTGAGTCAGCTGGCCGATGTGAAATATGAAGGTCGCAAGGCGCTGATCTGCATGGTCGGCGAAAATATTCGCGGTCAGCGAGGCATCGCCGCGCAGGTGTTCACCGCCATCCGTCACGTCAACGTCAGGATGATTTCCCAGGGGGCGTCGGAAATCAACATGAGTTTTATGATCGAAGAAGACGACGTGGAAGAAGCGGTTCGATCGCTGCACAAACATTTTTTCCAGGACCCCGACCCGGAGATTTTCGACGTGGATGCACGCCAGCCGCTGGCCGACCTATCCGCGTCTCCCGCTGTCGCCGCAAAAAGGAGCTAGCGTCATGCGCATGCTGATCATCGGTCAAGGGAAGACTGGTCGCGTGGTGACGGAGATCGCCCGGGAGCGCGGACACAGTGTGCAGACGCTCGAACAGCGGGAAAATATGGATGCCGGCTCGCTCACCGCTCCCAGCCTGGCTTCATTCGACGTCGTGATTGATTTCACCACCCCGGAAGCGGTTGTTAAGAACCTGCGTGCCTGCCTCGCCAATGGCGCCAAAGTCGTCGTCGGCACCACCGGCTGGTATCAGCACCTGGAAGACATGCGCTCGCTGGCTGCACGGAAAAACGCCGGACTGCTCTACTCCACAAATTTCTCCTTCGGCGTGCAGTTGCTGTATCAAATGGCGAAACTGCTGGGCAATCAGGCCGGCGGTTATCAATTCAAAATTGAAGAGACCCACCACACCGAGAAGCTTGATTCTCCGTCCGGCACTGCGCTGACCTTGCAGAAAGTTTTGGCGAGCACGACCTACGGGGCCTCGGCCACCATCGATGCTCACCGCGTGAAAGATGCAATCGGTACTCATCGGCTGGAAGTTATCTCTGACAACGAGAAACTTGTCGTGGAGCATCAGGCGCTGTCGCGGCGCAGCTTCGCCTACGGTGCAGTTCGCGGAGCAGAATGGCTGGCCACACGGTCCGGCAGCTACGATTTCCAGGATGTATTCCCGCAGATTCTCGCTTAGCGTTGCTCTCCTACAATTGCGCCAGTAGCGCCCCACTTATTCACAGCGTTTTCAGCAGGACCATGTAATCCCCCGCGCCTTCGTTGTAGACTGCGAAGATATGGAGCTCTCTGGTTGCGGTACCGCATTGGTCACGCCGTTCCTCTCGAATGGCGAAGTGGATTGGCAAGCACTGCGAAACCTGGTTCGCTGGCAAATTGAAAGCGGCATCCGTTTCCTTGTCCCCACCGGTTCAACCGGGGAAGCCTGCGCTTTGCTGGAATCGGAATGGCTGCGCCTGGTGAGCGAGGTGGTCGAAGCGGGCGAAGGTCGTGTGCCGATTTTCGTTGGCTGTAGCCACAACACCTCTCGGCAGGCCATCGATCGCGTAAAAAAACTGCAAGCTATCCCCGGCGTTGACGGCGTGCTGACCGCCAATCCCTACTACACCAAGCCCACCCAGGAAGGCCAGTATCTGCATTTCCGCGCCATTGCAGAGAATACCCATCTCCAGGTGCTGCTGTACAACATCCCCAGCCGCACTGGAATCAACCTGCTGCCGGAGACAACCGCACGGCTGGCCGAAATTCCTAACGTCGTCGGCATCAAGGAATCCAGCGGAAATCTGCAGCAGATCACGGAAGTGGTGCACGCCGTGCCCGATCACTTTAAAGTATTTGCCGGCGACGACAACTTGGCCCTGCCCATCCTTTCCGTCGGCGGCGTGGGAGTTATTTCCGTCGCGGCCAATGCCATTCCTGCGCAGATGACGCGCATGGTAGACGCAGCGCTCAACCACGACTGGGATCTGGCGCGCCAGTTGTATCGCAAATACTACCCGTTGATCATCGGCAACTTTATCGAGCCGAATCCGCAGCCGGTCAAATGTGTTCTGGCGCTCATGGGACGCATTCAAGAGGAATATCGCCTGCCTATGATGCCGGTGGTGCCAAAGACCAAGGCGCACCTTGAAAAGTTGGTGCACGAACTTGGATTGCTGGAGCCGGTTGCAGCTGGAAAGCCGCCAGTCACCGCCGTAGCTGCGGCAGCGAGCCCGAACGCTTAACCCGACAATTCGAAGGCATCGTCGCAATTCACCAAAAATAGAACCTGAGGAAGTCGAACTGTGCCGCAAGCCTCACTTGCATCCCGCATCGATGCAGCCTTCCAGCAAAGCGCTCCGAACGGGGATGTCGCGGATGCCGAATCGGTATTTTATGAGTTGCGCGATGCACTGACCTGCGGGACCATTCGTGCCGCCGAACCCGATCCAACCCAGCCGCACGGCTGGCGGGTCAATGCCTGGGTGAAGCGCGGCATTCTGCTGGGATTTCGCATCGGCCAATTAGTCGAGTCGGGAACAGATTTATCCTTCGTCGACAAGCACACCTACCCCGTCCAAAGATTCGCGGCTACGGAGCGAGTCCGCGTCGTGCCGGGTGGCTCTGCCGTCCGCAGTGGCGCATACCTGGCGCCGGGTGTGGTTTGCATGCCACCGATGTACGTGAACGTAGGCGCGTATGTCGATGAAGGAACCATGATCGACTCCCACGCGCTGGTCGGCTCCTGCGCGCAGATTGGCCGCAATGTCCATCTCAGCGCGGCAGCGCAGATTGGCGGCGTGCTGGAGCCAGTCAACGCCAGCCCGGTGATCCTGGAAGATGGCGTGCTGGTTGGCGGCAATTGTGGCGTCTATGAAGGCACGTTGGTACGGAAGCGGGCCGTGCTGGGCGCTGGTGTCATCCTGACGCGTTCCACCCCGGTGTTTGATATCGTGCGTGGAGAAATTCTGCGGGCCACCCAGGAAAGCCCCTTGATCATCCCTGAGGATGCAGTGGTCGTCGCCGGCGCGCGAGCTATCTCTCGCGGCAAAGCTGCGGAGTGGGGCCTGAGCCTCTACACTCCCGTGATCGTGAAATATCGCGACGAAAAAACAGAACTATCCCTGGAACTCGAAGACCTGCTGCGCTAGCACCCCACCGGAATTTTTCACCCTCCAGACCCAGCCTTCCCCGCATATTGCCGACACGCGTGCAAGTGAGGCAGCGGTGATGTACTCTGAAGTCCCCCCCGCCAAACCTCTGAAGTGGCCTTCGAAATCACTGGAGGGAATTATGCCGCTAACATTGACAACAAGGTTTTGTGACAACGTCTACGTCATTCACTGCACCGGCCGCATTGTTCTGGGCGAAGAAGTCAAGACGCTCGAGGCAGCGTTGGGGCAGAGCGTGCGCGAGTGCGGCCAGATCGTCCTGAACCTGGACGCAGTCACTCGTCTCGACAGCATTGGGCTCGGGTTGGTGGTGCGATATGTAACCAATCTTCGCAAGCGCGGAGGTGATCTTCGGCTGGCCGCTCCGCCAGCCTTTGTGACTCGCCTACTCGAGCTGACGATGCTGGCGGAAGTGATGCAGACATATTCGACCGAGCAGGAAGCTATCTCTTCATTTCGCAGCAAGACGGCTGCCCAGAGTCCCCAGGATTGTCGTGGTCCGCGGGTGCTCGTGGTCGACTCCTCGGCGGATCTCTGCGTGTTCATCCGCAGCGTGCTGGCGCAACATGGGTTCGATGTGAAGTCGACCAACCTGGTGCGGGATGCGAAGACAATGCTGCAGGTGGGAGATATCGACGTGGTCCTGATTGGACCCAGCACTCCCCAGCTTTCATCGGAGAATGTGGCCGAGTCTCTTGCATCGGTGGCGCCGAACATCAAAACGCTGCAGTTGGGCGCAGACTTCAAAAGCCATCATGCCCATGAAGCGGCTCAGATATTGCTGGAGATGTTTGAGCTGCCGGGATCCGCCAGGCAGAGTGCGTGACCTGATCCGTCGAGTGCTGTGGCGCGCTTCTAAACTGCCACCCTTGTCGGCGCCGAGCGCACAACACTGACGACAGTGATGTCGTCCTCCTGACCAAACTTCTGTGCCGTCGTGGCGATGGCTGCCGCGGGTTGATTGCTGATTTCCTGGGTGCGCGCGAAACCGAAGAGTTCCTTTTTCTCATTGGTGGCTTCGACTACGCCGTCGGAAACAAACGTCAGTCGATCACCGGGTGCGAGTTGGTAGGATGTTTCTTCGTAGCTGACTTCGGCAACGATTCCCAGGGGAAGGCCGCCCGCGGTTGGCAGCTCTTCGCCATTACGATACGGAGATGGATGCCCCGCATTGGCGAGCGTGAGTTTGCCATCTTTGGAGATGACAGCGGCGCAGCAGGTGACAAATCCGCCGATCTGCCCGTGCAGAATGCTGTTTAAATAAGCCAATATTTCTGCAGGCCCTTGCAGGCTGCAGCCGCGCAGTCCTCCCACGATGGCGCTCACCGTCATGGCGGCCTTCAGCCCCTTGCCACTAACGTCGCCCACCACAATTTGCAGCGATCCGTCCTCGCCGGGTCGGATCTGGAAAAAATCTCCGCCGACGCTGCTGGCTGGGAGATAGACGCTCTCCACGGTGTAGCCGGGGGTATTGGGAGTGGTCGAGGGAATCAACAGGGATTGCACCTGACGCGCCTGCTCCATCTCCTGTTTCCACTGTTCCCTTTCGCGCTGGGAGCGCAAAAAACGCCGAATCAGAAGAATCGTAATGATGCCGAGTGAAAGTACTGCGGCGATCTGGCTGATTGAGACGGCTAAGCCAAAAGGAAAGAATGTTACCGGCACATGCAGCACCAGCAGCTCTACCTGGTACACAGAGATTGCGACCAGCAGGACCGCCGGGATCGCAAGCCACCCTTCTGCTTTATTTTTGAGAATGCCTCGATACGTGACCCAGAGCAGCAGTACGCCCAGCAACAACTTCAGAGCCAGCGCCAGCGGCGAAAGCCACACGATCGCATGAACCGGGACCACCGTGCCGTAGAATGGTGCCCGCAACATGGCGACACTGATGCCCAATAGCGCGACCAGTCCCCAAACCGTTCGGTGCAGACGTCCCATGTTATCCAGCCGGAACCAGTAGGCCCAGAACAGGACCCACAAGCCAATATGGATCGGAGTGACGACAGCATCCCGCAGCAGAAAGAGCACAGTTCCACTCAGCAGAACGGTATAGTTCGACAGCAGTGCGAGGATAACGAGGGCGAGGATCGCAATACAGGTGAGCCCCAGCCAGAGGTACGCGGGTTCGGAGCGATCCAGCCAGAACAAGGCAAAGGCGAGTTGCAGGGCCAGCAGCACGATGGCAAGTTCTACGAAATCGCCGTATAAGGATCGATTGGTCGCGTCCCAATCCAGTTGGAGTAGCGCATCGATGGCCGGACCATGGCCCAGCACGGGAGGAGCGTGCAAGCCTCCCGCATCCGGATCGATCAGAGGGGTGAAATTCGCCATCCACATCCGGATCGCGATGGTCATGGGTCCACTTCGGATATTTGTGGGAAGCCGGAAAGCTCGCGGCAGAGAGATATATTGCACGGCGCCCTTGCCCGTGAACTCTCCGAACTGCCCGACCAGTTGCCCGTTGACGAACAACTGGTACGAGTCGTCGAAGTTGTCCGGCATTTTGATGGCAAGCACGGCCGCGCCGTTGGATGACCCGGCGATATTGTTTTGAATGTTGAGGTGGAGCCGATACCACGCGTAGCCGGCATAACCGGGATAGCCGCGCGCCGTCCATCCCGGCACAAACCCGCTTGTCCCATAGAAAGGATCGTAGGTTCCTGGCGGCGGAGTCACATCCATGATGCCCCAGGTTTTGTCGTCGAAGTCGGATTGGGCCCAGTTCATGTCGTCCCCAATATGAAACTTCCACGCGCCGCTTAAGACCGTGGTTGCGTTCCCCAGGACGACCTGCCTTTGTGCGTACGCGCGCGGTGCGATAATTCCTGACGCAATCCACAGAACCAGGCAAGCAAAAATCAATCGCGATGCGCGCACGTGATTTACCCCTGAATATGACAAGCAGATACTGGGCGCTTTATATCACACAGAATGTATAGTTTGGGGGCTTTCATTTTGCGTGACGAGGCCGTTTCGATCGGCCCAGATTCCAGCAAAGTAAAACTCAAAAGCTGCGAAGCTCTACGTCGCGTTCGCTGTCTGCATGGCGCGCACGACGCTCACGACAGTAATGTCATCCTCCTGGCCGAAGTTCTGTGCGGTCTCCGCGATGGTTGCGGCGGATTGATTGCTGATTTCCTGTGTACGCGCGAAGCCGAAAAGTTCCCTCTTCTCATTGGTGGCTTCGACCACGCCGTCTGAAACAAACGTCAACCGATCTCCGGGTTCTAATTGGAATTTCATCACCGCGAATTCCGTGCCCTCAGCCGGTCCCAAAGGCAGCGCACCTTCCATCGATATTTCTTTGCCATTCACATAGGGCGGCAGATGTCCGGCATTGGCCAGTGTTGCCGAGCCATCGGGCGCAATACGCAGCGCCAGGCAGGTCGCATTGGCCTGGCCGCGACCCAGCAAGCGGCGATTCAACGACTGCAGCAGGCTAAGAGGATCAAAGCTGGCCTCCGCCTGGTTGCGAATCGCGCCGACCAGTAAAGACACCAGCATCGCAGCCTGCAACCCATGCCCAGCTACATCGCCGACGACGATCAACACGCTTCCGTCAGAGGGATGGGCGAGGATCTGGAAGAAGTCGCCGCCCACCCGCTGAGTGGGGCGGTACTCACTTTCCAGCGTGAGGCCGGGGATGACGGGCAGTGCCTCCGGAATCAGCATCTGCTGCACCTGGCGGGCCTGCTCCATCTCCATCCTGAACTGCTCACGCTCATGCTGCCCACGCAGAAACCGCCGCACGAGCAGCACGGTGATGATGGCCAGCGACAGGATGGTTGCGACGGTGTTGACGCCTATGCCGACTCCAAAGGGATAGACCGCCGTCGGCACATGCACCACAGAAAGCTCTTCCGAGTACCGCGAGAGTATCACCAGCAAAACAGCCGGAAGAGCGAGCCAGCCTTCAGCCCGGTCCTTGCGAATGCCGATAACCGTCACCCAGACCAATAAAACGCCCAGCAACAGCTTGAGAAGAAGGGCAAGCGGTGAGAGCCAGACGCTGGCATGGACGGGAACCATGCTGCCATAAAGGGGCGCCCGCAGCATGGCCGTGGCAATGCCCAGTATCACCACCAGTCCCCACACCACGCGATGCAGGCGGGACATAGAATCCAGGCGAAACCAATATGCCCAAAACAGTACCCACAGACCGAGGGTGGCCGGTATCAGGACCGCGTCACTGAGCAAGAAGAATGTATTTCCGCCCATCCAGGTGGTGTAGATTGTCACCACGTTCAACACAACAAGGGAGAGCATGGCCGCGCACGCGATACCTAGCCAGAGATAGGCCGGTTCCTTGCGGTCAAGCCAGAACAGACCAAAGGCCACCAGCAGGGCCAGCAGCAGAATCACAAATTGGAATAAAGCCGTATAGTTCGAGCGATCCAAGACATCCCAATCAAGCTGGAGCAACCCGCCGATGGCGGAAGCCTGACCCAGCACCGGCGGTCCATGCAATCCGCCGGCGTCAGGGTCCACCAGCGGCGTGAAAGCGCCCATCCACATGCGGATCGCGAAAGTCACCGGGCCACCGTGGAAATTCTCCGGCAGCAGGAAGGCTCGCGGCTGGGTCACATATGCGGTAATGCCGCGCGCTGTGAACCGGCCAAACTCGCCGACATACTGGCCATTCACGTACACCTGATATCCATCGTCGACATCGTCCGGCAGCTTGATCGCGAGCCGGGTCTGGCCATCCTGCACGTTGGTTTTCAGTCGGTACCAGGCATAGCCGGAGTATCCCTTGTAGCCGCGCGCCGTCCATCCGGGCAAATATCCGCTGCTGCCAAGGATTGGATCGAACGATCCCGGCGGCGGGGTCAGGTCCATCGTGCCCCAACTGGAATCGTCGAAGTCCGGCTGCGCCCAGGCCATGTTGTCACCAGTGCGAAACTTCCATGGACCATTCAGCTGCGTGGTGGCGTTGCCCAGTGTGATCTGCGTCTGGGGGTGCGCGTGGGGCGCGAACGATCCCAGAAAAAGTGAGAGAAGAAAGCAAGCAGAAATCAACCGCGATGCGCGCATGGATGCGTTTGGCCCCCAGCCACAAACAAACCATTGCTGGCCGTTTATATCACACAGAATGTGCGGTTTGGGGGCTTTTCTTTGGCGCGTGCGTTGCAGCCGATTGCGTCCGCTGCGATCATTTGGACGCGTTCGTCTCGTAGCCGCCCGGGACCATTCGAAATCCGATTGCGATGCGATTCCACGCATTAATCGTCGTGATCGCGAGGGTGATGTTCACAATTTCTTCTTCGCTGAAAATCTTGCTCAGCTCACCATACACATCGTCTGGCGCATGTCCGATTTGGATGTTGGTGAGCGCCTCTGTCCAGGCCAACGCTGCTCGTTCTTTGTCGGTAAAGAAAGGTGTCTCGCGCCACGCGTCCAGAGAATAAATACGCTGCTCAGTCTCACCTTTGAAACGCGCATCTTTTGTGTGCATGTCGATGCAAAAGGCGCAGCCGTTCAGCTGCGAGGCGCGAATCTTGATCAGCTTAAGCAGATGCGGATCAATGCCGCTGCGGCGCACCACACCTTCCATCTGCACCATCGCTTTATAGGCTTCCGGTGAAGCCTTCATGTAGTCCAGACGAGCTTCCATTGTTGAGTTCTTCTCCCTGAAAGGTATGATTCCGTATTTATTTTGCGGGATTCAATGATTGCCGGACAACGCCGCAAAGACATACGCTGTGAAATCTTTCTCGAGAACGTGCTAGCATCGTCTTTCCTATGGTTGACGGCAAGTTACAGATTATTCCCCTGGGTGGGCTCGGCGAATTCGGCAAGAATTGCATGGCAATTCGCTGGCAAGACGACATCTTCGTCATCGACGCAGGCCTCATGTTTCCCGACGAGGAATTGCTCGGCGTCGACGTCGTTGTTCCCGACATTACCTACCTGATTGAAAACCGCGAGCGCGTGCGCGCCATTGTCCTGACCCACGGACATGAAGATCACATCGGCGGACTGCCTTGGATTCTGTCTGAGCTGCGCGTGCCCGTCTACGGTACCGAATTCACCCTGGCCTACGTTGAAGGCAAGCTGGAAGAGCACGGCCTGCTCGATGACGCCGAGATGATTGAGATGGTACCCGGCGAACCGTTCTCGCTGGGCATTTTCAAGATCACCCCCATCCGAGTGACCCATAGCCTGGTCGATTGCGTTGCCTTGGCGATTGAGACGCCGGCCGGAATCGTAATTCACTCCGGCGATTTCAAGATTGATCTGACGCCTCCGGATGGCCAGCCCTTCGATCTGCACGCCTTCGCGGAATATGGAAAACGCGGCGTGTTGGCCTTTCTGCAGGACTCCACCAATGTCGATCGGCACGGCCACACTCCCAGCGAACGCGCCGTTCGGCCGGCGCTGGATGAAGTGTTTGCGCGCACCAAGCAGCGGCTTTTCTTCAGCTGCTTTTCCTCGTCGATCCATCGCCTTCGCATCGCCACCGATCTAGCCGTGGAGCATGGCCGAAAAATCGCCATCGTCGGCCGGTCCATGCAGAACTCGGTCGAGATTGCACAGGATTTTAATTATCTCGATATCTCGGATTCGCAGCTGATCGCCGCTGGACAGGTGAAGGATTACGCCCCGGATAAAGTTTGCGTCTTCATCAGCGGTACCCAGGGCGAGCCCATGTCCGCACTGACCCGCGCCGCGGTCGACAATCATCGCCAGGTGAAAATTGAGCCGGGAGATACGGTTGTCCTGAGTTCGCGCGTCATTCCCGGCAATGAAAAAAGCATCTTCCGCATGATCGATCACTTGTACCGTCGCGATGCTCATGTCATCTATGACGACGGCACCAATGGACTGATCCACGTCAGCGGACATGCCAGCCAGGATGAGCTGCGGCTTTTACTCCATCTTCTGAAGCCAAAATTTTTCGTACCCCTGCACGGCGACTATCGCCATTTGAAACTGCACGCCGAGCTGGCGGCCGAGTTAGGCGTGGTGGAGAAAATTCTGCTGCTGGAAAATGGCGACGTCCTCGAAATGACCAAGGACTCTGCCCGCAAGCACGGCAAGGTCGCGGTGGGCCGCGTATGCATTGATGCGGGTTCTACCGCCGGCGTGGTGGAAGATGTTGTCATGCGCGATCGCCGGCATTTGAGCGAAGGCGGCATTGTGCTGCCTATCCTCGCCATTAACCAGACCACAGGCCGTGTCGAAAGTATGCCGGAGATTGTGACTCGCGGTTTCGCAGCCGGCGAGGAAGCTTTGATTGAGCAGGCTCGCCAGGTGGTGGGGGCAACGCTCGAAGCCTCCAGCGCAGAAGAGAAAGCCGACTATGGCGTCATCAAGGAAAAAATTCGCCAGGATTTGAAGCGTTACATCCAGAAAAATACCAGCCGCCGTCCGCTGATCATGCCTGTCATCCTGGAGATCTGATCCGGCAGGTCCCACCGTTTTGATACAACTGAAAGAGTGAACCCTTCGCCCGATTCCAAATCTTCCTCCGGACGATTTCGTCGCGCATTCTTTCTTTTTTTCGCTTGCCTGATTTTTTTACTCCTGCTGCCCCTGCTCTTCTGGCCGAAGACGCGCGCGTATCTGCAGGCGATCGCAATTCTGGAGCAGTTAAACGGCAAGCCCGTGCCACAGCTGCTGCGGCCGATCGCTGCGATGCCGGTAACCACAAAAACACTCACCATCCCGTCCAGCGCTGGCACCGTGCAGGCTCGCCTTTATATACCCACAACTGCGCCGAATGCACCCGGCCTCGTTTTGATTCCTGGCATTCATTATCTGGGAATGGACGAGCCTCGACTCATGGCCTTTGCCCGGACCATGTCGGCATGTGGGCTGCTCGTGTTGACACCGGAGTTGCCGGATAGCCGCGACTACCGGATCCAGCCGTCCGATGTACAGGCCATTGGAGATTCGGTGCAGTGGTTGCAGAACTCCACCGGCAATCGCGTCGGATTGATGGGCCTGAGTTTTTCTGGTGGCCTGGCCCTGATGGCAGCCGCCGATCCACCGTTTTCAAATGAAATCTCTTTCGTCTTTTCCGTCGGTGCGCATGACGACCTGCTGCGCGTGGCTACGTTTTACGCAACCCAGGCCGATCCCCTTCCCGACGGCGACGTGGAACGTGCGACGCCCAACAACTACGGCCCCTGGGTGCTGGAGTATGAGCATCTTGAGGACTTTGTTCCGCAGGTGGATGTCGCCGCCATTCGCCCTGTGTTGCGGGCGCGCCTCTACGAAAACTGGCCGCTCGAACAGCAATTGCTGGCCAACCTGACAGCCGCGCAGAAAGCCGAGTATGAAAAACTCCTCGACCCGAAGAAGGAAGACGCCGCACTTTTCGCCTCCAACAAAAAGCATGCGGCGGAAATGGCTGCGGTCTCTCCTGCCGATCATCTCGCCGGGCTGCACGTGCCGGTCTATTTGCTGCATGGGCGCGGCGACACGCTGATTCCCTTTGCCGAGGCGGATTGGCTGGCAGAGGACCTGCCCCGCGGCACCTTGAAGGACCTGCTGATCAGTCCGCTGATTGCGCACGTCAGCACCAACACCACCAAGCCCAATATTTGGGATGAGTGGCGGCTGGTGCACTTGCTGGCACAGGTGATGGAACACGCCGAACATCCATGAAGTTCTTCTCTCGCCAGCAGACATGGAAATTTTTACTTGAGAATTTCTGAACCTGCGACGCAGTCTCGATGTGAGGTACAGTAACCAGCATGCACTCCGTCGAGGGAAACACTTCCTCTCCCGCTCAACATGCCGATACTGTGCACACGCTGCCGCGGGTGCTGGGTCCATGGCAGGCGACGGCCATCGTTGCAGGCACCATCATTGGCAGCGGCATTTTTCTCGTTCCGCGCGAAATGATGCGAGCCGCTGGCTCGTCCAACCTGGTCTACCTGGCGTGGATTGCTGCCGGCATTCTTTCATTGTTTGGCGCCATGACCTACGCGGAACTGGCGGCAATGCGGCCGTTCGCCGGCGGGGAGTATGTGTATCTCCGCGACGCCTACGGGGAGTTGCCGTCGTTTCTGTACATGTGGACCTGGTTCGCGGTGGCCAAGCCAGCCTCCATCGCCAGCAGCGCCATCGGGCTGGTTCGCGTGCTGGGGATTTTCTCGCTGCTGACCTGGCTAGGAAATCCATTGTTACTCCATCCCTTTCGGTTGGAGTGGGGGCAGATCATCGCCATCGGCGTGGTCTGGCTCATTACCGGCCTGAACTATTTAGGACTGCGTCGCGCCGGAGAATTTCAACTGGTCTTCACGCTGCTGAAAGTCGCGCTGATCGCGGCCATCGTATTTTTCTGCTTGAACAGTTCACTGGGCCATCGCAGCAATTTTTCGACGATTTTCCATGGAGCCACTGGCGGCGTTGCTGGATTCACAGTCGCGATGATTGCGGCGCTCTGGGCCTACGACGGATGGAACGATCTCAACATGGTGGCCGGCGAAATCAAACGTCCCGGCCGCTCGATTCCGCTCGCCCTGGTCGCCGGAGTATTGCTGGTGGCCTTGCTCTACATGCTGACTACCGCCGCTACCGGATACTTGTTGCCCGCGACCACGATTGCAAACTCTCCCCGTCCAACTGCCGATGCCATGTTGATCGCCGTCGGTGCATGGGGCGCCGGATTAGTCTCCGTCGGCATGGCCATCAGCATTCTCGCATCGCTGAATGGAACAGTTCTCTCCGGGGCACGCATTCCCTTTGCCGCCGCTCGCGATGGGATTTTTTTTCGTGCCATGGCCTATATCCATCCCAGGTTCGAAAGCCCGTCCGTATCGCTCAATGTGCAGGCTGCCATGTCGACGGTTCTGCTGTTGATGGTGGGACGATTTCAGGCGCTGTTCGAGCTGGCGCTGCTGGGGGAATGGCTGTTCTACATGCTGACGGCGACAACCGTGTTTGTCTTTCGCCGACGCGAACCGCAGCGGGAGCGGCCCTATCGCGTTCCCTTCTATCCCGTCTTACCCGCAGTGTTTGTGGCAGCGGCCGCGCTAGTGATTGTCTATATCTTTCTCAGCAATCTTCACAATTCCATCGGAGGCCTGGTAGTCATTGCCCTGGGCCTCCCAATGTACGTGTGGATGCGACGCCGGCGACAGAAAAGCGTGGCGGATGGTCAATAAGCCGCGTCACACCAACTTATTTTTTGCGAGAATCGATCAGCTCTTTGTACAGCTCGATTGTCTGATCGGCAATGGCAGACCAGGAGAACTTTCCTTCAACCCGTCTGCGGCCCGCGTCGCCAAAACGCCTGCATTTTTCAGGATCGTTCAATAGGTCCGAAATTTTCGCCGCCAGATCGCGCGCGAACTGTTCCGGGTTCGCAGGAAATCCTGTCGTCGAATCTGCCGCAAATGGGACAAGATACCCTGTTTCGCCATCGACGACAACTTCGAGAATTCCGCCGGTGGCGCTCGCGACTACGGGAGCATGGCAGGCCATCGCTTCCAGATTGATAATGCCGAATGGCTCGTACACCGACGGGCAGCAGAAGACGCGGGCGTGGCTATAGAGCTGAATTACTTCTGGCTTGGTCACCATCTTTTCAATCCAAACCACGTGCGGATGCGTCGCTTTGGCCTCGGCGACCTTCTCGCGCATTTCTGCGGCGATTTCCGTTGTGTCCGGCGCACCCGCACACAGCACCACTTGAGTATCGGGCGGCAGGTGGCGAATCGCCTCCACCAGGTGCGTCACACCTTTCTGGCGCGTGATACGACCCACAAATAAAACATAGGGTCGCGACAAGTCGACGCCATACTTGGTCAGCGCGCTGGTATCGCTGGTCTGGTTATATTCAGCCAGATCGATGCCGTTGTAGATGACATGAATTTTCTCCGGCTGCAGTTCCGGGTAGACACGAAGTATGTCCGCCTTTGTGCCATTCGACACGGCAATCACCGCATCGGCATCGAGAATCGCAGTGCGCTCCATCCACGAACTCATGGCGTAGCCACTGCCCAGTTGCTCGGCTTTCCAGGCACGAAGCGGCTCCAGGCTATGCGTGGTCAAAACAAACGGCACCTTGAACAACTTCTTCGCCAGAAATCCCGCCATCGACACATACCAGGTATGGGCGTGGATGATGTCAACCTTCGCCAGGGATTTCATCTGCAGGAGGTTCAGACTGAAGGCCGACAGCGCCGTCTCGAATTTTTCCGATGTTCCCTCGGCGAGCGCCTCCCACGGCTTCTCCCCGCGCACGTGCAGGTTGCCCTGATCGAGATGTTGATCGCCCCAGCAATGCACTTCAACTTCAATTTTCTTCGCCAGTTCACGGCTCAAATATTCAACATGCACTCCAGCGCCGCCGTACACGTTGGGCGGATATTCGCGCGTCATCAGACCTACTCGCAATGCATTTCTCCTGACATCCTATAAACCTTCGATGCACTCGATTCCCTGTCGCAACGTAAGCGAACTTAAATCCTTCGCAGGAAGGGTTATTCTAGAGCAGTTCGATCGTACCTGGGAATCGACCAACCATCACGCAGACCTCTCCGACCCCATGTCCAGGAAAAAACCTAAGCTCGGCCAGAATTTTCTCACCGACCCCAGCGCGCGGCAGCGCATCGTCGAAGCGCTGGGAGATGTTGCCTCCAAGACGGTGTTGGAGATTGGGCCGGGGCGCGGTGCGTTGACCGACCTGCTGGCCACTCGTGCGCGAAACCTGATCGCGGTCGAGCTGGATCGAGCGCTGGCGCCGCGACTCACGGAGAAGTGGAATTCTGCGCACCACGTCGCAATTTTGCAGGCGGATATTTTAGAACTCGATTTGGCGAACGTTCGAACGCTGACCGGCACCGCAGGCGACTCCGCTCTGGTCGTGGTTGGAAACCTGCCGTACTACATCACTTCCGATATTCTGCTGCACCTTTTCGCGCAGGCGGCGTCGATCTCGCGCGCCGTCGTCATGGTGCAGGAGGAAGTTGCAGACAGGCTGGCCGCGACCCCTGGTACCAGTGCCTATGGAGTGCTGTCTGCCACCGCGCAAATGCATGCGAATGTCGAAAAATTGTTTGCGCTGCCGCCGGAAGCGTTCACTCCCCCGCCCGGCGTGACGTCGGCGGTCGTTCGTCTCGACATGCATCCTCGCTTTGACGAGCTGCACGTAGAACGAACCGGCTTCATGCGCTTTCTGCAACTATGTTTCCGCCAAAAACGAAAGACGCTCGTCAACAATTTAAAGAGCGCCGGAATCGCCGAACCTGCCAACATTCTCAGTGCAATCGAAGAAGCCGGATTGAACCTCTCGGTTCGAGCAGAAGCTATCTCCCTGGAGGCAATGGCTTCCATCTTTCGCCGCATGCGCGCAGCGAAGCGGTAAACGAGAAAAGCCGGCGATTGACTCGCCGGCTTTCTGATCGCAATTAACGTTTCGCTTAGTGATGGCCGCCGCCGCCGCCGCCACCGCCACCACCGGCGTGCCCTCCGCCTCCACCACCGCCGACGGAGCCACCGCCTCCACCGCCGTGAAAGCCACCACCGCCGCCGCTGGAGGAGCCGCCATGGAAGCTGCCACCACTGGAGGCGCCGTGGAAGCCGCCACCGGAAGCGCCATGGAAGCTACCACCGCTGAAACCACTACTTCCGTTGAAACTCCGTGCTCCGCCGAAAGAACCGCCACGAGCCCCACCACCGAACGATGGAGCGCTTCCGTGGTAGCTACCGTGGGTTCCAAACGTCGCATGGTTGCCGAACTGGCTACGGTTTTGAAATGCAGCGGCATTCGCGGCACGCATACTGTTGAATGTCGGACTGCGCATCTGGCTTGCAGTTCCGTGGAGTTGACCGAACCCGCGGCTTCCATTGGGTCCACCCGCCGCCAGCGCCCGATTGCCCGCCAGCGCTCGATTGCCTCCGGCAGGTCCACCCCGCAGGTCGCTTCGCAGAACACTCGATGGAGCACTCCTTGTCAGGGCTGCATTTCGGAACGAGATATCCTGTCCGCGCATGACGCTGTGCAGCGGCTGAACCTTGGTTCCGTTGAATTCGACTGCGCGCGCGTGATTTTCCGCGTGTGCGCCCTTTGCGAAGGCACGCTCGGAAATCGCAGGTGTCCCAACGTGGACGATGTTCATACCAGGGCGTCCCGCTTGCAATCCATTCCGCAGGTTCGCCGGCGGCACCGGTCTGTGATATCCAGCAGGAGCTGAGTAGATTCGCGTGTAGTGACGGCCGCCTCCCTGATCATCGCGATCACCATCGCCATCGGGGCCGTGGTGATGGTGGCGCCCATAGCCGCCGGGCAACCCGCCATAGCCGCCGTAATAGCCCCCGAACAATCCGCCATACGGAGGATACCCGTAGGGACCCCAAATATCGCACCCGCCGCCCGGCATCCAGCCCCAGCCGAAGCTGCCGATATACGACCAGCCACCACATCGAAATGGTAGCCAGCCCCAGGGATATCCGGAGGCCCAACTCACTCCAAAGCCTCCCACATTGACCCATGAGCCATATCCGTACGGGTCAAATCCAGGTCCGGCCCCGTATGGCTGCCACACCATGCCGTAGCCCGGCAACGGGTACCAGCCGCCATAAGCGTCCAGATCGCCCCAACCGTATCCGCCTTCCAGCATGCTGCCGCCACCCTGCTGTGCGCGAGCCGTAGTCTGATCAGCCGCTTCCTTCGCGGCTTCCTGGTCACGCTGATCGTTCCACTCATCAAATCCGTTGGGGATGATTCCGTCGGCGATGGTGTATTGAGTGTTGCCGGAAGGCTGAAATTCAATCGTCTTTCCCTGTGCCACGGCGGTCGGAGTTTCGCTGTTTGGCTCCTGTACCTGCACGCGGCCATCGATCACGGCCACCTCGGCCGGATTGGAAGCCAGATTGACGCGGAACGTGCTGTTCACCGTCGGCGTGACCTTACGGTCGCCGAAGTCAACGGTGAAGGCCGAACGAGGGTCGCTGCGCAGCTCGTAATACACCAGGCCCTTGGGCTGCTCCACCGTGGTCTCCAGCGTTCCTGCCGGCGAAGTACTCAGATTCTTCAGGCTCAGTGAACTATTGGGAGTGATGCGGGTGACGCTGCCGTCTTCAAATTCAACTTCTGCCCGGCCATCCGGGCCGGTCTGAATCTCGGTTCCCTCAGTGAGCGGCATGTTCATCACCGCATGCGAGAACTCGGTCTGATTGTTGCGCACAATCTGGACGGTGCCCTCAACATCGCTTAAGCGAACCACCCGGACATCCTTGCTGACCGCCATCGGGCCCGGAACGCCGGCCACGGTGGACGACTGGCTTGGTGCCTGAGCGGTAGAACTCTTTGCGGTGGTATCGGTTGTTGTGTTGATGGCATAGCATCGGAAGGCCAGCAATAAAAGACTGGCTGCCATAATCAGCAGCGTAATTCTTGCCATACGCGTCCAATCGAGCGACGGAATGGTGGCTGCAACTGTTTTGGCGGATGATTGAACGGGCTTTGCTTGCGAATTTCGCATGGCGCACTCCTTACCCTGCCCTATTAGACACGAGATTGGTACTTTAGTTGCGACCATTCCCAGGCCGCTTGCGCCCGATGAAACTTCGCTGTCACCGTTTTGGGCCGCGACCCTGCGCCAATGTAGTCTCGGCGTTATGAATATGGCAAATCGCGACCGCCAGCGCATCGGAGGCATCCGTGGGTTCGGGAGGTTCAGCCAGGCGCAGCAGGCGAGTCACCATGAACTGCACCTGCACTTTATCGGCCCGGCCGTAGCCGCAAACAGCGGACTTGACAGAAAGTGGAGAGTATTCCGCAATCTCTACCTTACGGGTAGCCGCCGCCAACAGAGCCACCCCACGAACCTGGCCCAGCTTCAGCGCGGTCTGCGAGTTGACGGCATGAAAGACCTCCTCAATCGCGACCACTTCCGGCTGATGTTCACCAATCAGTTCCAGCAGGCGGCTGAAGATGATGGTGAGTCGATGCGGCAGGCCATCACGCTTGGAAAGATGGATCGCCCCATGGCATACGGAGAATAGTTCGCCGGCGCGATCCCTGTCGACCACGCCGTATCCCGTCCATTCTGTGCCGCAATCAATTCCCAGAACGCGCATCGTGTGGGTTCCGATCTCACCTCGACATCGTTAACGGGAGATGCCTTCCAGGGGTGAAGATGCCGTTGCATACAGTTTGCGAGGCATCCTGCCTGCAAGAAATGCCTGTCGGCCCGCAAGAACAGCATGTTGCATCGCCTCGGCCATCAGCACGGGATTGTCGGCGGCGGCGATCCCGGAGTTCATCAACACGGCATCCGCGCCCAGTTCCATCGCCAATGCCGCGTCGGAAGCCGTCCCAACGCCCGCATCTACGATCAACGGCACTTCCGTGATCAGTTCGCGAAGGATGCGCAGCGTGGTGGCATTCTGGATGCCAAGTCCGCTGCCAATGGGAGCGCCCAGCGGCATCACAGCGGCCGCTCCAGCGTCGATGAGTCGCTTCGCAACTACAATGTCATCAGATGTATACGGCAAAACCGTAAAGCCTTCCTTCACTAATACTCTGGTGGCTTCAATGGTCGCCAGCACATCCGGATACAGTGTGGCCTGGTCACCGATGACTTCGATCTTGACCCAGTCCGACAAGCCGACTTCCCGCCCCAGACGAGCGGCGCGAATCGCTTCTTCGGCGGTGTAGCATCCGGCCGTGTTCGGCAGCAGAAAATAGCGGCGCGGGTCGATGAAGTCCAGCAAACTTTCCTTGCTGCGATCAAGGTTCACGCGGCGCACCGCCACAGTTACCATTTCCGCACCAGAAGCTTCGATGGCTCGCTGGGTCTCAGCGCCGTCTTTGTATTTCCCGGTGCCAACGATCAGTCGCGACTGGAAGGCCTTTCCAGCAATGACAAGTGTGTCCATAGCCCTATTGTAGAGCGCCTCGGTTCGCGCAAAAACGCAATAAATGGCGATGATATACTTCGGCGTCGGTGACGGTCGATTTGAAAACAATTGAACTATTTCCAACCGGAAATTCGCAGCCCGGAGGTACGGATGCCATTGGTTTGTTCGCGTTTATTGGTCGTTGGAGTGTGTGCCGCGCTGGTCGCAGGATGCAGTGCGGGTGGAAACATGAGCGGTGGCGGAGGCGGCGCAGGCGGTGGTTCCACAGGCGGTGGCGGCAACAATGACCACCACGGTGACGATCACGTTTATCGGCCCTTCCATCCCGGGTCTGGTCGCCGCTCAGGTCGGAACCGGCGCTTTGGCCGCGAAAACACTCAGCGGCAACGTCCTGACGCTTTCCATTCCCACCGGAACCAGCAATTATTCCGTGGCCTACCTGTGTCCCGCGCTTGTAAACGGGCAATTGTCGTCACAGTTTGAGTATGTGTGGGAGGCAAGCATCGTCGACGGGACGTCGTTAACGTTTGTTTGCGCCTATCCGCAAAGTGTGACACCAACATTGAGCGGCAGTTTGGACGCCAGCGCCATTCCGGGTGTGGTGTCGTTTCAGATCAACGCGCAGAGTGGTAATTCTTTCGGTGAAGGTGGCGGCGGCTTCAGCAGCGGCCCGACGGGCAACTTCAATGTCCCTGCCCCTGCGGGTAGCGACAGGGTTTTGGTGCTGGCTGATACCAGTCAAGGCGATGGCCCAGCTGCGGCAAAAAACTTCGACAACCAAACCGTTCCTGGCACCCTGAAAGGCGGAAGCACGGTGGTTTTCGCGACAGCCGACAAGACCACGCCAGAACCCCTCACCTACAACAATGTGCCGTCCGGATTCTCCAACCCAAGCACCTATGTAGAACTGGGCGTCGGCGGCACCGCGCTGGAATATTTGTATGCCTCCAACGCAACAACGCAATACCTGGCGTTGCCAGCCGGCGCTACTGAAACCGGAGACGTGTATTTCCTCCAGGCAGAGCGCTTCGAATGCAAATAGACCTTCCACAGTGGGCACTGAAATCATAAGCTCCGGCGGACCGGCGTCCTTCAATTTCCCCGCCGCCTGGAGTTACGACGGCCCAACTCCGGCGGCTTTGCCAAGCTTCACTATGGCCTATACAGGATTCCCTGAACAAGCCAATACATCGCAGAATGCATGGATCTCCTGGAAGCCCGGGAACGGCGGCGGTTCCACGGAGAATATCCAAGTGGAAGCGACTGCCAGCTACCAGAACGGGTCGACGACGCTCGCCATCCCGGATCTTTCGGGAACGGCAGGGTTCTTCCCACCTCTATCCTCTGGAACGCGAGTGGAGTGGAATGTCTGGATCAATCAGCAGAGTTGGGGCCTGACGAGCCAGGTTCCGTCGAATGCGACCTCGAACCAGGTAACGAACAGCGGTCAGTACACAGTTCCTTAGCAGCGGCCGGTGAAGGTCGAACCTCGGGGAGGTCCTGCTTCAGCGGATAAATTCACTAGAAGACCTCCGAGACTTTTCTCTTGACACGCCGGTACGCGCAGCCTAAACGTAAATGCAATTGATTTCAATGCGTATCTCGGGGACATCATGATCGATCGTCGAAAATTGCTTCTTACTGCACTGACTCCCATCCTCGCCGGATTTGTTCTGGTCGGCTCAACCTTCGCATCTCCTGTAAAGAGCGATTCTGGCCGCGCCACAGCCCAGTCAACCGACGCGGCTGCGTCCACGGATAAAACGACTTCCAAGAAGAAGAGCAAGAAGTCCTCCAAGGCGAAGACCGACGAAGCCCAGTCGGACACAACGAAAGCCACCAAGGAAACCACCAAGTCCGCCAAGGCAAGCAAAGACGAAACGAAATCCGAATCAACCAAGACCAAGAAAGAAAGTAAGAAAGCCGCCAAGTCGACAGCAGCAGAAACACAACAGGAAGCCGCCAAGACTCCCGCCAAAGCCGAAAGCAAAAAGGCCGCCCCAGTAGAGGCGAAGGCAGCTGCTCCCGAAGCGAAACCCGCACCCGCCACCACCCAGCATGCAGCCGCGCCAAAGACCGAGGCCAAGGCAGCCCCGACCAACACATCTGTGTCCTCCAGCGAGATCTCGAGCGCGAAGGCCAAGGGGATGGTCTGGGTAAACACCGATTCCAAGGTGTACCACAAGGACGGAAAATATTACGGCAACACGAAGCAAGGAAAATTCATGACGGAAGCGGACGCGCAGAAAGCCGGCTACAGACCCGCGAAGAAGTAAAAACGCTCTGCCAGGAAGTCCGCTGAAAAACCGACGGCCCGATGTCTCCAATGAGACACCGGGCCGTGGCCGGTGAGTGGTTAGATTGACTGGAGGCATCCCCGCAGGTGGGCCTCGACGATAAAACTGCTTGCCGTCAGGACTGGCGTAGGACGCCTTAAGCCCCAGTCACCTCACGTGATTTGCTACAACTACCTTCAATGTTTTTCATTTCTCTGGATCGCCCTCCTTTCCCGTGTACGGATACTATGGCGCGAATGGAGCGGCATCGTCAAGCGGGCACAGCGTCGTTTGGGGCGCGGAATTGATGCGCTGAAAAAGGTGACGACCGCACCCATCCCTTGAATAGTTTCCATCTACGCCAGAGTGATTGTGAATCGCCGCCTGCCTAATGTCGTTTGCCAGACGGTTACTCTGGTGCGGAGGGAGAAAGCAAGATCTCACCAATCGCCACCATTTTCTGTTGCAATCGAGTTATTCCCATCGGTTGAATGAAAACCCGCGACTGCACCACGATGGCTCCTGAGTATGCTGGCGGACGTTTATGGCGCAACTAGTTGAGATTTTCGGCGACGGCCGCACAGCGGATACGTCCGCAGCGCTGCAGGGCGACCTGCCGCAGCAGCTCAATCGTCTGCTGCTGACATCACCATCTGTCTCCGAGCTCTACTCGCGGCTTGGTGTGTTCCTGTTGCAGACGGTGGCGGTTGACGGCATGTGGCTGGGCTCACCCGATGAAGTGGAGAAAGTGCAGTACGCCTATTCGGCGGGGGATGGGGTCGCCGCATTTCTGGATTCGGAAACCATTCGGCTTGACGAGAACGCCGATAGCCCTCTGGCCCATGCCTGGCGCACAGGAACGCCTCAGTTCGCATTGGATTGGACGGTCAAGGGCAATCAGGTGCCGGGTGCATTCTGGCGCGAACGTGGATTGCGGTTCGGCTGGCGATCTTCCTGCGCCATCCCCCTGTCCGGAGAGAACGGCAAACGCGACATTCTGATCCTCTACAGCAAACGTCCAAAGTTTTTTGGCAGAGAGTATATTCGGCGGTTTGTGCTGCAGTTGCATAGCTTGCTCGGCTTTGCTCTGGAGCGGCTGCGGCTGCTCGAAACCACGCAGAAAAGCCAACAAGCGCTGATGCTGTATAAAAGCGCGATGGACGTCTCTGTCCACGGCATTCTGATCGCTGCGGCAGCCAAGGATCTGCCGATTCAGTACGTAAACCCGGCATTTGAACGCATCACCGGCTACAGCGCGGAAGAAGCAGTCGGCAGGAACTGCCGCTTCCTGCAAGGCACAGACACCGCTCAGCCGCAAATGCAAACCATTCGTGACGCCCTGAGCCACGGGAAGTCGTGCACGGTGGAGCTGCGCAATTATCGCAAGAACGGCTCCATGTTCTGGAATTCGATCAGCATCGCGCCGGTGCTGGATGAAGAGGGCCGCACCACTCACTTCATCGGCGTGCAAAAAGACATCACCGACGTCAAAAACTTGCTGCGCCAGAGTATTCATTCCAACGCACTCTATCGTGCGTTGATGGGTGCCGCAGAACTGGTGATCGCAGCGCAGACCGAGGCGCAACTGCTGGACGGTCTCTGCCATCTGCTGGTTAACAGCCAATTATTTTCGCAGGTATGGATTGCGCGCCCCGACCCGGCCGGCGATCTGGAACTCAAATCCATTTGCAATGCAAGCGGCGGGGCGACCAGCCAGTTCTCCCTGCCCAATGTCACCCGTGGCCACGAAAGCTCGGACCTGGCCGTGCGGGCATGGCGGCTCGGCCAGCTTCAATTCGCAAACGATCGTCGAACGGCAGTGCTGGACGAACTCCCAACCAACCTGCCGCGCCGCAAGATCCACCCCAGGCCGCGGCCGTGGTTCCTCTGCATCGTGGCGCCGAAACTTGGGCCCTTCTCAGCCTGCGGTCAAACGAACCCGACATTTTCAATCCTGAACTTCTGGAGTTGATCGAACGGATTGCCCGGCTCGCGGGGCATGGGCTGGACGCTTTTGACCTTCGCCATACTTTGGATAAAGAGAGAAAACATCAGTCATGGCTGGCGCGGCACGATCCTTTGACAGACCTGCTGAATCGCCGCGGACTCACCGAGCGAGTGGAGGAGGCGATGGCTCGCTCCCGGCAGCAAAATCGCTCGCTGGCAGTCGCCTTCGTCAGCCTGAACGGCTTCCAATCCATGATTGAACTCCATGGCCGGGTGGTCTCCGACCGCCTGCTGCGCACCGTGGCGCATCGCTTGCAAGCCTGCCTGAGACCCGGCGATGCTGCGGCCAGGCTGGAAGGAGACGAATTCGTGCTGGTTCTGGAAGCGGTCGAGCGCCATGAACTGGACGGCGTTATATCGCAGATTCAAGCCGCGCTGGAAGGACCCACTGATTTGTCCAATGGCCACGTGCCTTCCGTCGAGACCAGCCTCGGCGTGACCTTGTTTCCTTATGACAACTCCACAGCGCAGTACTTGTTGCGCCACGCCGATCGAGCACTTTACCTCTTCAAAGAGAGCCGCGGCACGGCCTCATCGCGATGGACCTTGTTCCAACCGGAAGCGGACGCGCAGAAACATATTCGTCAGACATCCGTGCTGGCACTGTTTCATAAAGGAAACGTGCGCGTTCATTATCAGCCGGTGATTGACCTGAAGACCGGATCGGTACGAGGTGTTGAGGCACTGGCGCGGCTGGTCGACAACCACGGAAAAATACTCTTTCCGGGTGACTTTCTGGATTGTTTTCGTTCGCACGAATTGACCCAGCTGACGCTGCAGGTGCTGGCGCAAGCGTTGCAGGATGTGCGTGAATTGGATCGCTGCAATTTCCACCTGAACCTGGGAATTAACCTGGAACCCGTCACCCTGGCGGATCTGAAAGCCATGGAAAATCTGCGCCGCCAGATTGAGACCAGTGAACTGAACACCAACCGCATCGTTTTGGAACTGCTGGAACATCCCGATACGCTTTCGCTGACCGGATCGCGCGAGGTGCTTCTACACCTGAAGCGTTCCGGGGCGAGGGTTGCGCTGGACGATATTGGCAGCGCTTACTCCTCCCTGCTGCGGATCAAGGAATTACCGGTCGACGCCATCAAACTGGATCGAAGTTTCTTGAAAGGCTTGGATCAACAACCCAAGCAGCTGCGTTTCCTGATGCACCTGATGGATCTTTCGCAATCCTTGGGAGTCGATCTGATCGCGGAAGGAATTGAGACGGTTTCATGTCTGGACGCGATCGCAGCGCTGGGAATCAAGCTCGCGCAGGGATACGTCATTGCCAGGCCAATGAACTTCGATGAGTTGGGAAACTGGCTGCGGCAATACCAGCCCTCGCCCTGGTCCGGACCCACCACCCCGCTGGGAGCAATCGCGCTGCAATTGCGGGAACTCTTCATCGTAGGAAGAATTCTCGACCAGAGTCCCTCCCTGCTGCACCGAACCTCATTCTTCAAATCGAAGTGCGCCTGCCCCACTGGCGATGGATTTCGCGCCATCGGGCCGGGCGCGGCGAAATTGCTTGCCGCTCACACCGAGTGGCACAGGGGAATGGCGGCTCTATGGGAAACATCGATGGGCATGGTGGATTCTGAAACTTTCCAGACTGCCCGGGCCGCCTATGAAGAGAAGCTGTTTGCACTCGCGGCGGAGTCGCAGGCGGTCGAGTACGACGCAGCGCACGCTTCCTAATCCCGATTGCGTAGACTGTTGTATATGCTGGTCCGAACCTACTTCCCTGCCAGACGATGAAAGATGGCTACAAGCCGCGCTGGCACAGGCGGAAGATGCCGAGGCTACCGGCGAAGTGCCCATCGGCGCTGTCATTCTCGGGCCCGATGGAACGGTCATCGCCCAGGGACAAAATCGAGTGATCCGCGACCATGATCCTACGGCGCACGCGGAAATCGTGGCGCTTCGAGCCGCGGGTTTGGCCTTGAAAAATTACCGCCTGGAACAGTGCACGCTCTATGTCACCCTGGAGCCTTGCTCCATGTGCGCGGGTGCCATGATCCACGCGCGTATTGGACGCCTGGTGTTTGCCGCATACGATCCTAAAGCGGGTGCGGTGGGCAGCGTCTTAAGTGTGCTGAATCACCCGCAGCTCAATCATCAGATTCAGGTCACAGGCGGCATCCTGGCGGAGGAATGCGGCGACCGGCTGCGCCGTTTTTTTCAATCGCGTCGATAAGGTCTGGCTGCAACCATGCCGGCGCTCGCGACGGCGGCCTTGCATCAACGCATCGAGTTGAGCCTTGCCTGCGCCTGCGGCACCAGGCTTTCATACGCCGGCGGAACATTCGACAAAAATGCCTGAAACGCAGCCCGGGCGCAGGATGCATCCTGAGTCTGAGCACACGCCATGCCCAGGTTAAATTGCGCTAGAGGCACGATACTGTGCATCGCTGCAGGAGCCTTGGCGAGAAAAGATTGGAAGGCTGTGCGGGCGCACCCAGCATCGTGCAATCGTGCACAGGCAACACCCAGATAGTACTGCGCTTGCGGCATCATGGCCTGGTACTGCGGCGAGGTGTTGGCGACAAACGCCTGCAGGGATGAGCGCACGCATGGGATGTCTTTTGTTTCGGCGCACGCCATGCCCAGGTCATACTGCGCCTGCGGAATTTCATCTTGATACTTCGGAGATGCCTTCGAGAGAAATGTTTTGAACGCGGTCACAACGCAGGGAAAGTCGCGCGTCTGCGCGCAATACAGGCCAAGATTGTATTGCGCTTCCATATCAAGCGGATCGAGTTGTATGGCACGGTCGAAGTCAGCACGCGCGGCGGGAAGATTGTGTCGACTCATTTCGATGGTGCCAAGCCCGTTGTAAGCCGGCGCATTCGGCTGAATTGCATTCACACGGCGGAAGATTTCTTCTGCCTTGTCCAGTTGACCCTCCTGCCGCAATGCACTCGCCAGGTTTGCCTGCCGTTCCAGGTTGAGCGGGTCCATATTGACGCCCTGCTGCAGAAACAGGATTGCCTGCTTCATATTTCCCTGCTGCAGGTACAAGGTTCCCAGCAGCGAAAAGATTACGCCATTGCGCACCCCATGGTGCAGCGCCGAAAGACATGCCTGCATCGCCAGCTCGTTCTGCCCTGCCTGGCGATATTGCTCAACCAGCGTGGAGTAGAGATATGGATTGGTCGGATCTTCTGAAATCGCCTGTTGCAACATGGCAATCTTGCGCGCCGGAGACAATCTGGCTCCCTCCGGTCCTGTAACTTGTTCAAAGATTTTCAAGACGCCAATGCGATCTTTAGGGTCCGCACCTTCTCCATTCAGCTCGACTTTGCTGTCAGACGATCCGCCCACATACCCCAGCGATCGAAGTTGTTCGAGGGTTTTCTGATCCATCGGCTGCGTTTCAACCGTCTCCGTATTGTGACTGCCCAGCCGGCTTAAATCTTTCAGCTGTGCTTCCAACTCGCGATACTCCTTTGGCTGTGCGGCGATGACGTTTTGCAACTCACGTGGATCTTTGTCGAGATCGTACAACTCGGGTTTTGGCGCGCGAATATACATCCAGTGATCGGTGTGAATGCCACGCAGCTCCGCCCATCCCATGTTGATTTTTGGATACAGTGTCTCTTCATAGGAGTAGGTTGTCCGCACCGGCTTGCCGGAAAATGCCGGCACCATGCTCGTTCCTTGAATTGCGGAAGAAGCCTTTCCACCGAGGAGGTTCAACACTGTCGGCAGCGCATCAATTTCGCGCGCCTGCTGCTGCACTCGAACTCCGGCGGGAACACCAGGGCCATCCATGATCCAGGCAATCCGCACTGTCGAGTCATACAGAAAAATCCCGTGGCCATCTTCGCCGTGTTCTCCAAGCCCTTCGCCGTGATCAGAAAGCAGCAGGATCAAAGTTTTTCCGGCAGGCGATTTCTTGCGCACTACATCCAGAAATCGTCCCAATTCGTGATCCTCGAAAGCAATCTCGGCGTCATACGGATCGTTTGGATACTGTCTCCTGAATTGCTCCGGCGGATTGTAGGGCTGATGCGCATCGTACAGATGCAGCCATAGGAAGAATGGCTTGCCCGATTGCTGGTCGAGCCAATGAATCGCATGATCCACCGTCACATTCGCCGGTCGTGCGGCTGCCAGCTCGCCCGTGTTTTTGTCGACGATTTCTGGAATTTGATCGTCATAAGCGGCGAAGCCCTGATTAAAACCGAATTGCCGACTCAACACAGCGGAACTGATAAATCCCGCCGTATCCCATCCCGATCGATGCAAGGTGGTCGCCAGGGTCACCGAGGAAGGCTGCAAAGCAAAGCCGCCGGTGTCGCGAACATGATGGACGTTTGGATTTTCACCAGTGAAGATGCTGGCGTGCGATGGGCCGGTCAACGGCGTCTGCGCAACCGCTTTTTCAAATAAAACTCCGTCACGCGCCAGGCCATCGATCACTGGAGTTTCGATTTTGTTGTCGCCGTAGCAATGCAGATGATCGGCCCGCACCGTATCCAGCGTGATCAGGACCACGTTGACCGGCTGCGGCTTCACCGTGGAATTTTCAATCCGCGGAGTCGAACCCGGCTGGTTGGAGAGGTTGGAAGAGGACCGGGGCGAAGATCTACATCCCGCCAGCGTCAGCAATGCCAGCGAACCGATACTGAGGATCGCGACGAGGCCGGCGCAAAACTGTTTCGACGAGGGTGGTCTCACGGTCAACCAACGTATGATACCGAAGATGCTCGTCGAATGGGGTCGGGTTAGTTCTTAACTCGCACCGTCGGCGTGACCGACATTCCCGGCCGCAGCAAACGATCGTTGTCCTCTTGAGGATTCGTCAGGTCCAGACGGACTGGAACACGCTGCACTACCTTCACGTAATTGCCCGTAGCATTCTCGGGCGGAAACAAACTCAACATCGAGCCGGTCGCTCCGCCAATCTGCGTGACCTTGGCGTGGTAGGTTCGGCCGCTATAGGCATCCACGGTAAATGTGGCCGGTTGCCCAATGCGCATGTGGTCCAGCTGCGTTTCCTTAAAGTTTGCCGTCACCCAGATGTTGGTCAGCGGAATCAGAGTCATCAGAGTCTGGCCCGCACTGACGTTTTGACCCACCTGCACGGTCTTCTTGTTAACGATGCCGGAATCAGGCGCAATAATTTTTGTATAGCTCAGGTTCAGGCGATCCGTTTCAAGTTCTGCCTCGGCAGCCTGCACCTGGGCCGCGGCTGCGTCAGCTTTCGCTCGCTGCGCCACAATCTGCTTGGGGCCGGTTTGGGCGGAGTTATAGTCAGCCCGGGCTGCCGCGAGCCTATCATTCGCTACCCGCACCTGGTCGCGCGCACCCTGCAGATTAGCTTCTGCCGCAGCTACCTTCGCTTTCGCGCTGGCGGCGGTGGCAACAACCGCGTCATATTGCTGTTTGGAGACGACATCGCGCTGTACCAACGGAGTGTAACGCTGCAAATCAAGTTGGGCCTTGGTGTTGTCTGCCTGCGCTGACAGCAGCTGCGCCTGCGCCGCATCCAATTGCTTCTCTGCCCCGGAAATAGTCGACAAGGCAACTTGTACTCCGGCAGAGGCCGAACTCAACGTGGCCCCGGTCGATAAGGTGGTGATGGGCACATTTGCCAACGCTGCCTCATAGTTGGCCTTCGCGGTTGTGAGTGCCGCTTCACCCTGATCCAGAGCCGCCTGGGCATCCCGCGGATCGATTTCTACCAGTACCTGCCCTTGCTCCACGCGTTGATTGTCCTCCACGTTTACCTTGGAGACATAGCCCTTGACGCGCGCGCTGATCTGCACCAGGTTGCCATCGATCTGCGCGTCATCCGTGCTCTCGTAATACGTGGAATGCCACCAGTACAGGCCAACTCCAATCAGCACCAGCACCACAGCCCCGATAATAAAGAAGCGTTTCCGTGAACGCGGCCTTTCGTGATGGAGTTCTGTATCGTCCGGCGAGGCATCTTTTGCATTGCTGCTGGCAGTCGAACGCGGGTCATTCTGCACAGAAGAGCGATCGTCGTTCCGTTGATCCACTTCCGGCCGGTCATTGGCCGAGTCAGCTTGCATGGTTCCTTCGGGTCTCGATTCCGCCACGATTATTGTCCTCCAAGGTATGTCTTGTACTGGGTGCGCGCAAGGCCTACGGCACGCGCCAATGAAAGCTTCGATACATTCAACTGATACAGACTGCTGACGTATCGGTCATTCGCCTGAGCCACAGATGACTGCGCCTGCGACACCGCCAGGTTGTCTGAAACTCCCGCCTGAAACCGCTCTTGCGCTTCCTGAAGCGCCTCACTGGCCAGATCCACATTGCTCTTGGCCACGCTCACCAGTTGTTCTGAAGATTGAATGTCGAGAATGGCGTCCTTCACGTCCGCGCGAATTTGACCCTCTAAATTGTTCAATTGGGCGCGAGCCTGTTGCAGTTGGGCGTCGGCAATTTTGGCATCGCCTCTCAACTTGCCCTCCTCAAAGATCGGCCCGGTCAGCTTCCCTGTAGCGTTCAGTGTGGCGTAAGAATTGCCCGGATTGACGCCGATTTCCCCATAATCTACTTCCGCAGTCAGCGCCGGATAGCGTTCCGCATGGGCCGCGGAGAGAGTTTTCTCCGCTGCCTTTACCTGCTGTTCGGCCGCCTGCAGGTCGCTGCGATTCTTCAACGCTTCCGCCATCGCCGACTCCATGGTCGGCGCGTCGAACTGCACGTAAGGAACCTGGTCGGTCAGTTTGAATTCCTGATCAAGCGGCAATCCAATCACGCGAGCCAGGGCAATTCGATCTTTCTTTTCCTGCGCCGTTGCCGCGATCAGGGACTGTTCCTGGGTCTGATAATCGACGCGAGCGCGAAGTTCGTCCAGACGCGGTGAAACGCCCCCCTGGTGATTCTGTATGGCCTGGTCCAACGACACTTTCGAGGTCTTCACCTGGGCATCGACCGCCAAAATGCGGGCCGCATCCGCAAGGCAAAGTAGATACGCGTTTCCTACAGTCAGAACCACCAGGTCCTGCGAATCCCGGGCGGAAAGCTTGCTCGCATCGAAATTATGCTTTGACGCCAGATAGCTTTGCAGCGACGAAACGTTCAGCAGGGTTTGATCCAGCTTGGCGCGAAAATCTGTATAACCGAAGGGGCCGATCACAGCCGGAAATCCTGGAATTCGCAAACCTTCTGCCTGCAGGTTAACCTGCGCGACTGCAGCCTGGGCGGTGCCGGTCACTGTGGGAAGCAGGGCCTGCAATTGTTGCAGCTTGGCGCCTCCTTCAGACGTAACGTTGGTACTTTGCAGAATGGCGCCGAGGTTGTTTTTCAGGCCCATTCGCATGGCATCGTCCAGCGATAGAGGCATCACTCCAGCCGTTGGTTTTTCCTGCACGGCGCTGCCCCGATAGGAATCGGACGTCGTCTGCGCCCGCGCGCCAGAATATGCGACGCCGACCGCAAGTGCGGTAAAAAATAGAAATCGCTGACAGCCGCAGCGTACTCTAGAAAAAGTTTTTGGCATTTCTTTCATCAGACGGTTTGCGTACGGAGCAGTGTTGCCGTGTTGTCGGCGCTAGAGAATAGATGACGAAACGGACAGAAAAGTGCAATTTCTTTCCCTCGCTTGCATCTTTTTTCTGTCGCCGGTTCAATTTCCGGGCACGCCACACCCCATGCGGCCAGTTGTACAACATAGTTCCCTGCATTAGGATACCGGATTGCAGTTCTCGCAACAGATTTACATCCCCGTCATCGACCGCTGATACCCTCGAGCGATGGGATTTGAGACACTGGAAGAGTCGCTTGGGCCAGCCCGTATCCTGCGATTGCGTCACCGGAAAAAGAGCACGAACGCATGGCAATGAAAACCAGCCGCGAAATTCCACCCATTCCCAAGCATTACTTCAACCGGGAGGAATCCTGGATGGATTTCAACCGGCGTGTGCTGGAAGAAGCCCAGGATGACTCCAATCCACTATTGGAGCGGGTGAAATTCCTCGCCATTACGGCCAGCAATCTGGATGAGTTTTTTGAGGTTCGCGTCGCCGGCATTCTGCAGCGCATTGAAGACGGATACAACGAGCCGGGCCCCGACCTGATGACCCCGCAGCAGACGCTGGACGCGCTGGCGGAAACAACTCACGCCTTCGTCTCCGATCAATATAAATGCTGGAACGAACAGCTATTGCCGGCGCTGGCCACCGCCGGAATTCACATGCGCGCCTGGAAAGATCTGACCGACGAGCAGCGCAAATTTGCCATTGCCTTCTATCAAAGCGAAGTCGACCCTCTGCTCACCCCGATTACCATCGATCCCGCTCATCCGTTTCCGCATGTTTTGAACAAGGCCCTGTGCCTGGCATTATTGCTGCATCGAAAACGGAAATCGACATCGACGCAAGTCCTGGGTGTAGTGACCGTGCCGCGCGCTCTGCCTCGATTGGTGGCGCTGCCGTCGGCCCCCGGATGCTTCGACTATATTTTCCTGCATGAACTGATCGAGTCTCAGGCCGCCGCAATGTACCGAGGCTACGAGTTTTTGTCTCGCGCCGCTTTTCGCGTCACTCGCAACAGCAATCTTTATCTGCAGGAAGAAGAGGCCCGCAGCCTGCTCGAAAGCGTGCGCTCAGAACTGCACAATCGTCGCAAGGGCGACGCCGTCCGGCTGGAAATTACCAGCGACGCTGCCCCCGAAATCGTCGAAGAGTTGCGAACCAACTTCGAGCTGGAAGAATTCCAGATTTTTTATACCGACGGCCCGGTCAACCTCTCACGGCTGATGAACCTGCATGCAAGAACCAACAAGCCGGAGCTGAAATATCCTCCCTTCGTCCCGCGTGGACTGCGGCTTCATCGCGAATCGGCAAATCTTTTTGCCGAGATTCGCCGTCACGATGTTCTGCTGCATCATCCCTACGACTCCTACAACGCCGTGGTGGAATTTATCCGCGCTGCCGCGGAAGATCCCGCGGTGCTCTCGATTAAGCAAACGCTCTACCGTACCAGCGCCAATTCCCCGATTTTTCAGGCCCTGCGCGAAGCCGCCCAAACCAAGGAGGTCACCGTCGTAGTGGAATTGATGGCGCGCTTCGATGAGGCGTCCAACATTCGCTGGGCTCACGATCTGGAAGATGCCGGGGTCCAAGTGTTTTATGGAACCGTCGGACTGAAAACCCATTGCAAGCTGGCGTTGCTGGTCCGGCGAGATCCGGAAGACGGTGTGGTGCGCCGTTACGCCCACCTGGGAACTGGCAATTACAACGTGGAAACAGCGTCCTTCTATACAGATTTGAGCCTGCTGACCGCCAATCCAACCCTGACCAATGCGGTGCACAATGTATTCAATTACCTGACCGCACACTCTGAATCGGATGACTATGCGCCGCTGCTGGTCGCGCCGTTAAACCTGGCGGAGGGCTTTGCCCAGCGCATCCATCGGGAGGCGAAACATGCCGCCGAAGGCAAGCCGACGCACATCATTGCCAAGATGAACTCGCTGCTGGAACAGGGTGTGATTGATGCCCTCTACGCGGCTTCGCAGGCCGGAGTGTCGATCGACTTGATCGTTCGTGGCATCTGCGCTTTGCGTCCCGGAGTAAAGGGTTTAAGCGAGAATATCCGTGTTCGCTCCATTGTCGGCAGATTTCTTGAACACAGCCGCATTTTTTATTTCCTGAACGGCGGCGATGCGGAAGTCTACGCCGGAAGCGCCGACTGGATGCCTCGAAATTTATTTGAGCGATGCGAAGTGGTATTCCCGGTGCTCGATCCGCAACTGCGGCAGCGCATCCGCGACGAAATCCTTGCCGCCTACCTCGCCGACACCGCCGAGTCCCGCTTCCTGATGCCGTCCGGGGAATATGTCCGAACCAAAGACCTGCCGCACAGAACCGGGCCTTACTTCCATGCGCAGGAATTTTTGATCCGATTGGCCGAGGACAAGGCCAGCGTCCGAGACATTCCAAAGAAGCCAGTATCGATCGATCCTCAAGAGTCCGCTGGTGACGCGGCCCAGGTCGTGGATTCCGCCCCTCTGGAGGCGGCGCTCGCCACAGGAGAGCCGAAGAAGCTTGGCAAAATTCCCGCCTCCGAAAAGAAGCCCCGTACCCGCAAATCGCCTCGCAGCAAAAAAAAGGCTGCCCCTTCTGAGTGAGTCACGCCATCTTATTGCCTATGTATTCTGTTGTTTTGGAAACGCGAAGGTGCCGAACCGCGTCGAATACAGTTAGACCGGTTCAGCATTTTCGGACCGACCCTGACTTTCCCCTTCTCGTGACCGATTAACATGTCAGCCAGCCCATTGACCAGCACGCCCGCCGTTCGAAGCCCTGCGATTGATCGCAACACGGGCATATTGTCTGCGCGAAAGCTGTGGGTCTGGTGGCATTTGTTAAGCCTGGATGCTCCCACAGTAGCGGTTGTCTGGTGCTGGTTTTTTGCGGCGGCCTTCGGCCTCAGCTTGCCGACCACCGCCATGGCTACTCTGGCATTAGGAACCTGGTGTGTGTATGTAGCCGATCGCCTGCTGGACGGTTGGCGTTCGGCCGATATGACCGAGTTGCGCGACCGCCACTGGTTCTATCTGCGACATCGCAAGCCGTTCGTGATCGCGTGGATGGCTGCAGCCCCGCCTTTGGCCTATCTCATCTTGTTTCGTGTGCCACCCGCGGTGCGGACAGACGATGTCGTTTTGTGTTTGATTGGGATTGGATATTTTGTATTGATCCATCATCGTTGCGACGCCGATCGCTTCTCGAAAGAATTATTCGTCGGATTTCTATTCGCCATTGCAACCGCGGTACCAACGTGGACACGCCTGCAACAGGGACGAGGATTGTTGCTGGCGGCGATCTTCACGTTTGGAACGGCGTGCTGGCTGAATTGTGTCGCCATCCAAACCTGGGAGGATGCAGAAGCGAGCCGCGAACACGACCCACTTGTGACGAATCGGAAACCCGAACTTCATCTCCAGGAACGTACGGCGCGACCCCCAGCGTTAACAAACTTCCTGGGAAATCATTTGACCGCCTTCTCCATCGCGGTCGGATCCATGGCTCTTTCGCTTGCCAGTTTGCCTGCCGCCAGAATCGTCTGGCCTCTCTTCCTTGCGGTGGCGGCCAGTTCTCTTCTCTTCCTCGCGCTGATTCATCGCGGCCGTCGAGTCAGCGCCCTCTCGCTCCGCGTACTCGCCGATGGAGCGCTGCTGACTCCGCTATTATTTTTTCTTTACGTCCGCTAGCCGCGCCGTCATACTCACTGCACTTCCATGGACCCCGCCACAGCGAATTTCGACTCCGTAGCCCGCGCCTATCGCTGGATGGAATATGCCAGCTTTGGGCCCATGCTGCAGCGCTGCCGATTCCACTTTCTGCCGCAATTTTCCGCCGCTCGCCAGGCACTGGTTCTCGGCGATGGCGATGGACGTTTCACCGCGCGACTAATGGCGTCAAATCCCATGGTGCAGGTGGACGCAATTGATGCCAGCCCAGCGATGCTGGCCATCTTGCGCCAGCGAGCGCGACACAGCTGCCAGAATGCCGACACTCGCCTGTCAACCACCGAGGCCGATATTCGTCGATTCACCCCACGCGGCAAGGAATACGACCTTGTCGTCTCCCACTTTTTTCTCGATTGCCTGACGGATGACGACGTGCATGCCCTGATTGCGCGGGTTTCCCCTTCGATGACCCCGGACGCAATGTGGCTGGTATCGGAATTCGCTGTGCCACCCAGGGGGTGGAGACGCATCGCAGCACGCATCCTGATTCGCTCGCTGTATTTCGCGTTTTCTACTTTGACCGGGCTCCGAATTCGCCAGATTCCCAACCACACCAAATCTTTCTATGAAAATGGATTTCGTCCGCTCGACAGAGCCACATTCCTGGGTGGGCTGTTGATCTCGGAGGTATGGAAACGCCGTCCGAGTTAGTATTTTGCTTGCTTTTGAATTTCCGCTGCTACAATTTCGCTTGTTCCAGACGCCGGCTTCCTCGGTATCGGCATAGGACGCAGTTATGCTTTCGGCATCCAACCCTGTAGTGTCGCCGAAACTTCTAGTGATTCTCTATGGATTGAGACCCTTGATCCACTTTCCTTATCGAATCACGCGCGACAGAAATCGCAGTCTTAGGACGGTGTATGAATTTGTATTTATTGCGACACGGTAGCGCCGGTCAACGAAAGATGAACCCCTTGCTCGACCACAAGCGGCCGCTCGATAAAGAAGGCAAGCAGCAGTGCATTCTGTTGGGCCGCGCATTGAATTCCATGAAGATTCAATTCGATTGTGTTATTTCCAGCCCGTTGAAGCGAGCCCTGCAGACCGCTGCGCTGGTGGGTACCGAGACGGGCTATGAAAAGAAAATTCAGCTTTCACAGGCGATGTCGCCGGAAGGAACCTGGAGCGATTTTCAGCGACTGCTCGACAGTGTGGCGGGACAGGAAGAGGTGCTTCTGGTCGGCCACAATCCCAATCTCCCTGTGTACCTGAACCGCCTGCTATCGCCCTCGGCGACCAACCCGATCGCGCGCGTTCGCAAGGGAGCGATTGCTGCCATGAGCCTGCAGCGCGGATCGGTCAGACTGCAATGGCTGCTGGATCCGCGGCTGCTGCGTGCCATTCAATCCAAAGACACGAAGAGATCGCGGGCAAAAACCTCGCGAAAATAATCTGCCTCTTTCCGCAGAGCCCACAGTTCCAGATCCGCGCCTTTGCGTCCCGGGATCAGCAGGATGGAAACCTTTTTGGGAGTGACGCGGGTGCGCACGCGGGCCAGGGTGATGGATTGGTTCTGATGCAGTGCAACCGCCATTCTCAGCAGCATTGCTGCCTGCCTGATGCTCACATGCTGTTCCACCGGGATGTAGCGCAATACCCGGTCGCCGGGCGCGGGCCTGGATTTTCCCAGGTAACGCGCGATGGCGGAAACAATCAACCGCTGCTCCGGCGTAAATCCGTAGAGTTCGGAATTGGCGATGATGTATTGCGTGTGCCGGTGATGCCCCTGGTAGTTCATGAATTTGCCGACAGAGTGCATCATGGCCGCGGCTTGCAGCCACAACTTATACTCTGGCGATAAGTGATGGACATTCTTCAAATCGTCAAACAACTGGGTCGCATCGCGCACCACAGGCTCCTGCCGCTTCGGATCGATTCCATAGTGGCGGCATAGCGCCAGCACGCTGGCCCAACGTTCCTCTTCAAAGTGCTGGTGGGCAGAGGTTCGCGTGTCGCCTTCGGCCAGCATCAGCGCCAGAATGCCGTCTCGCAAGCCCATGGGCGAATAGCGGAATCCCGGTAGATGAAACCGTTCCAGCAGGTCCGCGTAGACATAGGCGCCCGCCACGATAATCTCCGAGCGACGCGGCCCGATGCCTCGAATCACGCTGCGTTGCGACACGGACATTCGCTTTAGCTTTTCGGCAAGTTTGCGAACCACTGCGGTCGGAGTGCGATCCCAGGCCCGTACTCCCGGTTTTGCGTCGGGCTTGAAGTTCGACTTGGTCGCGGCGCGCGCAGCCGCCGCCAATGCTGCTGCTGTTCCGGAGGTGGCGAACACGCTGACCCGCTCGCATCCAATCTGCTGCTCGGCGCGGTGCAGCTCTCGGCGTATCCATCCCTGCATGCGCGCAATTTCTTCCGCCGTTGGAGGATCGTGGCGCAGAAATTCTCGAGTCAGGCGGACCGCGCCCAGCGGAAGGCTCACGATCTGGCGAATCGCGCTGTGCTCGGAAAATGTGACTTCGCAACTGCCGCCGCCAAGATCAACCAGCAGGCACCGCCCTCGGGCCGCAGGCTCATTGGAAACAACCCCGAGATGGATCAAGCGGCCTTCTTCCAGGCCGGAAATAATCTCCACCTTCCATCCCGTAGCAGAATGCACCCAGGCTAGAAACGCCTGCTGATTGCGCGCATCGCGGATGGCACTCGTCGCCACAACTCGAACTTTGTCGACAGCATGCGCCTGCACCGAGCGATGAAATCGACGCAGCGCGCGAATGGTTGTCGCCATCGATTCCGGCGAAACTACGGCACTCTCAAATACGCTCTCGCCCAGCCGCGTGATCTCACGATCTTCATACAGAGTTTTCAGTCGGTGGTTGTGAACGGCGGCAATCTTCAGGCGTACGGAGTTGGATCCGATATCGACTGCCGCATACGTTGTCATTTCCGCTGCTCGAACAGTAGCCACATTGGCAGAATGCCACGAATCAAGGAAAAAGTGGCACTCATTAGACTGCTATTCTAAGTTTGCTTCTCAATATGCGGATGCAATCTTCCAATTCTTCCAAGCAGCCTTCGCTCGCCGGAGTTGAGCCGGCCGTTTCGACGCCAGCATTTCCTCTTTCCCGTCGCGCAGAATGGTTTTTAATTCTCACAGTCTTCCTGGCTGTGTACTTTGCCGCGCTGTTTACGCCTTCTCTGCTGGATGATGCCGATGCGACCCACGCCCAGGCAGCAAGGCATATGGCGTTGACCGGCCACATTGTCACGTTGATGGTGGATGGAATTCGCTACCTGGAAAAACCTCCACTGCCATATTGGCTGGTCGCAATCGATTTCAAACTTTTCGGCTTTAACGCCTTCGCCACTCACCTGCCGGAAGCCCTCTCCGTCTTGGGCTGTGCGATTCTGGCGCTGCTATGGGGTCGCCGAGCTTACTCTGAACGCGCGGGGTTTTATGCCGCCCTGGCGTTTCTTACTTCCGTCGGAACATTTTTATTTACCCGCTACTTTATTCCTGAGTCAATTCTGACGCTGCTGATTGCATTAGGCCTCTACTTGTTTCTCACCGGTCTGGAGGATCACCAGCCGTCGCGTATTTACTGCACTTACGTTCTGCTGGCGCTCGCCATGCTGGCGAAAGGTCTGATCGCGCCGGTGTTTTTTCTGGGCGGCGTGATTCCATATCTCTTACTGACCGGGCAATGGCGTCGCTGGCGAGAACTTCATCTTTTCGCTGGAACGCTTCTTTTCCTTGCAGTAGCCGCGCCGTGGCATATCCTTGCTGGATTGCACAATCCGGATCAGGGCCATCCCGTCGGCAACATTCCTTCGCCCGACAACGTGCATGGCTTTTTTTATTTCTATTTCATCAACGAGCATGTTCTGCGCTTTCTCGGCAAGCGTTATCCGCACGACTACAACAAACTCCCCGGCTATCTTTTCTGGAGCCTGCACCTGGTGTGGCTCTTCCCTTGGAGCCTCTACTGGCCGGCAACGCTGTTTGAGGCATGGCATAAACATCGCCGTTCGGGACGCCGATTCAGCTGGCAGACTTGGAAGCAGCTAGATTTCCGCGGCAATACTTCCTTACTCCTGGCACTCTACGGCGGTTTCATTCTGTTCTTTTTTTCCCTCTCGACCAATCAGGAGTACTACACCTATCCGGCATATTTCCCTCTGCTTTTGCTGACGGCAGCGGGACTGGCAAGCCTGGAAACCGGCGCCATGATCGCGTCCGCCAATGAGCGCGCCGTGGATATGCGCTGGCTCGAAGGCGCGCAGGCCTTGTTCGCCGTGGTGGGCGCAGGCGCAGCCGCAATGCTGGCCTATGGACTGTGGGCCTCGCGGCATTTGCCCTACGTCCACGACATTGGAACCCTGCTGGCCCACCGCGATGTCGGCGGCTACTCGCTCTCCATGTCGCACTTTATGGATTTGACCGGGCCCTCCTTTGCCGCGCTGCGACTGCCTGCATTCCTGGCCGCCATTACGCTTCTGGTGGGTCCCACATTAGCCTGGCGGATGCGAGTGCGCCGCCAACATTTGAGCGCAACCTTCACCACTGCGATGACCGCGGCGATGTTCCTGGTCGCGGCCCACATTGCCTTCGTGCGCTTTCAACCGATGCTTTCATCCCGGGCCATGGCCGACACCATCAATGCAATTTCCAGCCCGCAAGACGTTCTGGTCCTCTATGGGGATCAATCGTACGGATCGTCCATCATCTTCTACACCGGCCGGTCTGCCTACGTAGTCAACGGCTGCGAAACCACCCTGCTGTGGGGCTCGGATTATCCTGACGCCCCGCACGTTTGCCTGGACGATGCCCAATTGCTCGCGATGTGGGGCCACGGTCCGCGAAAGTTTTTGTTTGTTCCGCCAGATTACCGGCAGCACGTGGAAGCCCTGCTGAAGGATCGCGCCTACCTGGTACAGGAAGTTTCTGACAAAGAATTGTTGACGGATCGTCCTTTGATTCGTTAACGGCTGCGGCCACGAGTTACTTCGGCCTACAATACAGGGTTGCACCAACTGCAGTTTTTTGCGCTCCACGGAGAACCCAATGAGCAAGACAATTGCCATCGACCAGGCTGCTTCCGCAGACATTTCTGGCGACAAGTCACGCACCAATCAAGTAAGAAGCGTTTCAGACGCGCTGCGCAGATTCGCCTGGTTCGTCCTTGTGTACAACGTCATCGTCATCCTGTGGGGAGCGGTGGTGCGGGCCACCGGATCCGGCGCGGGTTGTGGAGACCAATGGCCGCTGTGCGATGGAGCGGCGATTCCACAATCACCCCAATTTCACACCCTGGTCGAATTCACCCATCGCCTGATGAGTGGCGGCGCCTTGATCCTGATTCTCGCCTTGCTCGTCTGGACCTGGCGTGCCACCGGAAAAGGACATCTGGCGCGCTGGACTTCCGCCATCGCATTATTGCTGGTGCTCAACGAAGCGTTTCTCGGCGCGCTGCTTGTCACCGTGGCCGCGCACAGCGCCTCCGTTTCGACCGGCGTCATCCTATTCTCCTGCCACTTGACCAACACGCTGCTTCTCGTGGCAGCGCTGGCGTTGACAGCCGACTTTCTCCCCCATCCGCGCTTCGCATCCAACACGGGATTTCGCCAGGGTCACTTGTTGTTTCCCGCCCTGGGTATCCTTGCGACCCTGATGGTGGGTGTATCCGGCTCCCTTGTGGCGTTGGGAGATACCATGTACCCTTCGACTTCGCTGCTCGATGCGATTCGTCAGGATTTTTCATCAACGGCCCCGTTACTGCTTCGCCTGCGATGGTTTCATCCAGCCAGCGCCTTTGTCGCTGGAGCCTTCATTCTGTGGCTGCTGGTGCGGGCTTTGCGCCGTGAGGCTCCGTCCAAAATGCATTTCCTTGGCATGGGAGTTCTCGTGACATTGCTGTTTCAATACCTGCTGGGCGCTCTCGATGTATTGGGACAGCAGCCAACCTGGCTGCAGATTCTGCACTTATTGGGCGCCAATGTGTTCTGGATTTTTCTGGTTCTGTTGACGTCAAATTACTGTCTTGTGGAGAAGTCCTCCGCATCGAATCTGGTGCGATGATTCCAACTCTGCGCAACCATTGAAGCCAACCGTTTGGTGAATTTTTGTATCGCGGTGAAAAAATCCCCTCCGATGGAGTGAGTCTTGAAGCCTACTCGTAATTCCTTTTCTCTTTGTTTCCTGGCGTGCGGTATTGTTCTTCTGGCCATCCTTTCTCAGACGCAAATCATCACTGCCCAGGCTGGAAAGGTGAAGCCCTATACCTTCTCCCCACAAGCTCAGCAAGTGATTGACCGCCTCGGAACTTTCGACTCTATCCCCGCGGATACCTGGCAATACCATCTTGGAGACATCGCGCACGGCGAGCGGCCTGACCTGGACACCGCCGGCTGGCAAACCATCCATCTGCCTTTTACCGCCCCCCACGGCGCGGTGTGGTTGCGGCGTTCCGTGGAGGTGCCGAAAACGCTGCACGGCTATGACCTGGCAGGATCGCAAATCTGGTTCCACATCCAGGTCGGCGCCAATGGTCCAGTTCCTACGATTCTTTATTACAACGGCAGCCGCATCGCCCTGGGCGACGACCTGGAAAAGCAATTGCTCTTCAACGAGGCCAAGCCTGGCGACAAAGTGCTGATTGCCGTCAAGCTGCTGCAGACCCAGGATAATAAGGACATCCACGCCGCGGATCTGAACGTTGTCTTCTCCACCAGCCGTCCCAATCCATCGATCCTTCGTGATGAGTTGATCTCTGCCGCTCACCTGCTGCCCGCCATTACCGCCGACTCAGCCACCTTGTCGTCACAGGAAAAAACGCTGGATGAAGCAGCCACTTCGATTGATCTGGCGGGACTCGACAAGGGCGATCAATCCGTCTTCGACGCGTCGCTGCAGAAAGCACAGTCTCAGCTCGATCCGCTCCGCCCCGCGCTGCAGGAATACTCCATCCACATGACCGGCAATGCCCACATCGATGCAGCGTGGCTATGGCCCTGGACTGAAACCGTGGACGTGGTGAAGCGTACTTTTTCTACCGCGCTGCAGTTGATGAACGAATACCCCGATTACACCTACAGCCAATCGGCCGCTCAATACTATTCCTGGATGCAGAATAAATATCCGGACATCTTCCAGCAGATTCAGCAGCGGGTGAAAGAAGGCCGCTGGGAAGTAGTCGGCGGTATGTGGGTCGAGCCGGATCTGAACCTTCCCGACGGTGAATCAACAGTTCGGCAGATCCTGGTGGCCAAGCGCTACTTCCAGAAAAATCTTGGCGTCGATGTCAAAGTGGGTTGGAATCCGGATTCCTTCGGCTACAACTGGCAGCTGCCGCAAATTTATGAAAAATCCGGCATCGATTATTTTGTGACCCAGAAGATGGCGTGGAATGACACCAACCAACTTCCGTTGAAATTATTCTGGTGGCAATCTCCGGATGGCAGCCGTGTCCTCACCTACTTCCCGCACGACTATGTCAACCAGATTGAACCTGTCCGCATGGCCACCGATCTGGCCAGCGCTGTCGATTTGAACCCGGGACAAAACGAATTGATGCACCTGTACGGCATCGGCGATCACGGCGGCGGTCCCACGCGAGACATGCTGGATAGCGGCGTGCGCTGGATGGAACCCAACAAGGTCTACCCGCATGTAGAGTTTGGGTCATCGCAAACGTTCTTCGACAAAATGGCGAAGCGCGTCGATACTGCCGATGCTCCTACCTGGAATTACGAAACACTGGCCGCCGGCAACCTGAAGTTGTCCGCGCCTCCATCCGGCGAAATCAGCGTACCCGTGTGGAACGACGAACTCTATCTGGAATACCACCGCGGCACCTACACCACCCAGGCCAAGCTCAAGTGGAACCTGCGCCACGGGTCACAGTGGCTGCTGAACGCTGAAAAATATTCCTCGCTGGCCTGGCTCGGCGGACTCGATTATCCCAGTTCAAAGCTGGAAGCAGCCTGGAAATTGCAATTGTTTAACGGCTTCCACGATCTGGCGGCAGGTTCCGGCATTGGGGTGATCTACAAAGATTCGCAGAAACAATTCGATGTTGTGCATTGGACAGCCAAAGACGCCACCCACAATGCGCTGACCGATATCGACAGCCACATCGACACCGATGCGCATGCCGGCGTTCCCATCCTGATCTGGAATCCGCTGAGCTGGAATCGAACCGACGTTGTAAAAGCCACGGTGCAAATGCCGCAGGCGGAAGCCAATGGCATCTCGGTCGTCGACCCACAGGGACGCCCCGTGTTGATGCAGGTTCTATCCACCGACAAGGGGACGAATACGTATCACCTGCTGCTGCAGCCGAAAGATGTTCCATCGGTGGGCTACACCGTGCTGCATGCGGTTCCGGGAACGCGCAAGGTGGTCAGCGACTTGAAAACGGATGGCACAACGCTGGAGAATTCCCTGCTGCGCGTCGTCATCGACCCGAAGAATGGCTGCATCAACAGCCTCTATGACAAGCAAACTCACTTTGAGACTCTCGCCTCTGGAAGCTGCGGCAACCTGTTGCAGGGCTTTGTCGACACGCCGAAGGATTACGACGCCTGGAACATCAACCCCAATTTCGCGCAGCACGGAACTGACCTGACCGACGCGGACAGCGTGCAGCTGATTGAAAAAGGCCCGCTGCGCAGCGTGGTGCAGGTCAAGCGCCATTGGGATAAGTCCACGTTCGTGCAGAACATTATTCTCTACGCCGGCATGGATCGCGTCGATGTCGTAAACGATGTCGACTGGCATGAAACTCACATTCTGTTGAAAGCGAGTTTCAAGCTGGCAGCCAGCGGTCCCAAGGCGACGTTTGAAATTCCTTACGGAACCATTGAACGTCCAACAACCCGCAATAATTCTGTCGATGATGCCAAGTTTGAAGTCTCCGCGCAGCGCTGGGCCGATCTCGGCGACGGGCAACACGGCTTCAGCCTGATCAACGACTCCAAGTATGGCTACGATGTGGTTGGCAACGACCTGCGACTGTCCCTGCTGCGTTCGCCGATTTGGCCCGATCCGGATGCCGATCGCGGTCCGCAGCATTTCCGGTACTCTCTCTATCCGCATGCCGGCGGATGGCGTGAGGCGAACACGGTGCTGCACGGCTTCGCCTTCAACATTCCCCTGCATGCCATGCAAGTGGCCGCGCACACGGGCGAGTTGCCCGCCACCCATTCCTTCGTCACCGTCAAACCAGAGAACCTGGTGCTGACTGCGATGAAGAAGAGTGAAGACGGCAACAGTCTGATCCTTCGCTTTTATGAGTGGGCCGGCAAGCAGACCACGGCCGACATCAGCGTCCCCGCTGGCGCATCCGCGGCCACTGTCACCAACCTGATGGAGAAGCCGGAAGGCACCGCGCTGACGGTTTCCGGCGATCACCTCAGCGTGCCGGTCGGGAAATATTCCATCAATACAGTTCGGGTGGACTATTCCAATCGCGGGCCAGAGTTCTGGCAGGCACAGAAATAGAAGCTGGTTTCGGTCAGCGTAAGACCGGGGGGCCTCGTGGTTGCATTAACCGCGAGGCCCTGCGATTTTTGCCCTGCTGTCCTCTCTCTCACAAAGAAAAACACGGTCCGTTCCATTTTTGCGCTCCTTTCACACACGTTTGACAGAATCCGGTGAAAGTGGAATTCTGATCGCCCCCGGGTACCGCTGGAAATCCACGGCGCCAATTCAAACACAATCTGAAACGACGAAGATCGGCAGTCGCACTGCGGCTGGCGGGTCTTTGCCAAATGGGGGAAGCCCACGGTGCGTAGTAGAAAGAATGATCCGCGCCATCCGCTTCTCGGTAGTTAGAACCAACTGTCAGGAGCGAACCATGTCCCACAATCTACGAAATATCTCCGCTCGTCAGCCTGGACATCAATCCCCAAGGATGCTGGCCGTACTCGCACTGTTCATCGCCAGCGGCGCGCTCGCCTCGGCCTCCGCCGGCATCTTATGCGTCAGCCAACAGAAGGTCCCATGGTGCAAATCCACCATCGGCGCTGCGGTCTCGGCTGCTTCGCCGGGAGATACCATCCTGGTTGGCCCGGGCACGTATAAGGAGGACGTAATCGTCACCAAGTCGCTCTCGCTGCTGGCGCTGGATGGCAAATCCGCCGTCATCGATGCGACTGGCCTGTCGAACGGCATTTTCATCAATGGCATGGCCGCCATGCCAAATATCGGGGTCTCCAACGTGACGGTGTCCGGCTTCACGGTTAAGAATGCGAACTTTGAAGGCATCCTGGTAGCGAACGCCTATGACGTGACCCTGACCAAAAACCGTGTCGTCGACAACGATAAGGCGCTTTCCAGCGGCGCCTGCCCAAGCCTGCCTGCATTTGAGACCAGTGAGGGAGAGGACTGCGGTGAGGGCATCCACCTGATGTCGGACATGCATTCCTCCGTGGTTCGAAATACCGTAGAGCACAACGCCGGCGGAATTCTCATCACGGACGAAACCGGTGTCAATCGCGGCAATCTTGTCACTGGAAACATCGTTCAAGATAACGTGTGGGACTGCGGCATCACCATGGCTTCGCATCCGCCGGCCATCTCCATTGGGCCGGGACCAGCCCCGTCGTTTGGCGTGTTCAACAACACCATCTCCCACAACCTGTCGGCGCGTAACGGCGTCAGCGGTTCGGGCGCGGGTGTAGGAATTTTCGCTCCGGGCCCGGGAGCCTCGAATTCCGGCAACGTCGTGATTGACAACACGCTGATCGGCAATGGCAACGCAGGTGTCGCCATGCACAATCACGGATTTGCTCCGGCTCCACTACCCGGCGTCAACCTCAACGACAATGTCATCGTCGGCAATCACTTTGCCGGCAACGGAGCGGACGATGGCGACGCTGCCACTCCGGGCACAGTCGGAATCAACATCCTCAGCGCCGCACCGATCACCGGCACAGTAATCTCGCAAAACACTTTTGACAATGAAGCGATCGACGTGGCCTTCAAGGCTTCTACCGGCCAACTCAGCGTCCATTTCAACAACTTCCCCAGAGGCGCCATTGGCGTCGACAACCTGGGCACAGCGCCGATCAATGCCACCGAAAACTGGTGGGGTTGCATCACCGGTCCCGGCAGCCACGGATGCGCAACTGCATCTGGACCGTCCATCTGGACGATTCCCTGGTTGTTTTCGCCGTTCCAGTCAGACTCCAATTAACGAGAGCGGTGCAATCAACAGAACAGCCGGATCGTATCCCGATCCGGCTGTCCTGCTATAAACGCGAGCGCCATTTCCTGGCGACGCACATGCACGATCTACGCGACTGGGCCTGCGCCGTCGGAGGCGCGGCTTAGATAGATTTCGGCCTGTATCCCGGTCGCTTCCTCATACCCGGCGCGAACATTGCGAACAAAGTTATCGGCGTGCTCCGCATCCACCAGGTTGATGGTGCAACCGCCAAATCCGCCGCCGGTAATTCGAGCGCCGAAGCAGCCTGGCTGCCGCGCTGCCAGCTCGACCAGCAAATCCGTTTCCAGGCAGCTGGCCGCGTAGTTGTCTCGCATGCTGATGTGAGCGTCATGCATGATGCGGCCAAATTTCTCGAAGTCTCCGCCACGCAGCGCAGCTGCCGCTGCCACGACTCGCTCATCCTCAGTAACTACGTGCAGGCAGCGACGAAAAATATCTTCTGCCATCTCGCTCTCGCAGTGCCGCAATTGCGCCTCGGTCACGTCACGCAGAGTTTTGATCTCCGGATAGTGCTGCTGCAGAATTTTCACTCCCGCCTGAACCTCGGCTCGGCGCTGGTTGTATTCTCCCCCTCCGGCCAGGGAATGCTTGACCATGGAGTTGCAGATCACCAACAGCACCTCGCTGGGAAGCGGCAGCGCTTCATAGTCGAGCGAGCGGCAGTCAATCAGAAGCGCGTGGTTCTCGACCCCGCAACAGGAGGTAAACGGGTCCATAATGCCGCTCTGCGCGCCAACAAAATTATTCTCAGAATACTGGCAGATTTTCGCAATCTCAGGCTTGGTCAGCGTGGCCTCAGAGTATGCAAGCACCGCAACGGCGACGGCCACCTCCACCGACGCGGAGGAGCTCAGCCCAGAGCCCAGCGGCACGTTCCCCGATAGCGTCAGATCGAAGCCCCTGGGGCGAATGCCTCGCTGCTCCAAAGTCCAGAGAACACTGGTCGGATAATCGCTCCAGTGGCTGCGGCGTCGCGATGGCAAATGCTGCAGTTCAACACTGACCTGCTCGTCAAAATTCAGGGAGTAGATATTCGCAGTCGAATCGCTGCGTGGGCTCAGAACCGAAACGGTTCGCAAATCCAGCGCGGCCGGCATAACAAACCCTTCGCTGGTGTCGGTGTGTTCGCCAATCAGGTTGACGCGACCGGGCGCCTGGTACGCGATGCCCTGCGACCCAAAACGCTTCTGATGGATTTCATGTATCGACTGCGCAGACATTTGCTTCTAGCGTATCAGTCGAAAGCGAGCATCAACCAAATCGACCCGTGACGTAGTCCTGCGTTTGCTGATTTTCAGGATTCTGGAAAATCTGCTTGGCGCGATTCAACTCAATCAATTCGCCGTTCAGGAAGAATCCGACATAGTCGGCAACGCGAGCCGCCTGCAGCATGTTATGGGTGACGATCACGATGGTGCACAGCTTCTTGATCTCAAACAGCAGATCTTCGATCTTGGCCGTCGAGATGGGATCGAGCGCGGAGCAGGGCTCATCCAGCAACAACACTTCGGGTTCAACCGCAAGCGCGCGTGCAATGCAGAGTCGCTGCTGCTGGCCACCGGAGATGCCGTTCGCGGACTGGTGCAGCTTATCCTTCACTTCATCCCACAGGGCGGCCCGGCGCAGGCTCTTCTCTACCAGGTCGGCGATTTCGTTGCGGCGAATTGTGGGGTCGAGTCGCAATCCGTAGGCTACGTTGTCAAAAATCGTCTTTGGAAACGGAGATGGCTTCTGGAACACCATGCCCACGGCACGCCGTAGCCGGGTCGCAGGAATACTGAAGAGGTCTTTGTCGCCGAGGCGAATACTACCTTCCACCCGCGTTCCAGGAACGGTCTCATGCATCCGGTTCAGGGTTCGCAGCAGCGTCGTCTTGCCGCATCCGGAAGGTCCGATGAACGCCATCACCCGCTTGTTGGGAACGATCAGGTTAATGCCCTTCAGAGCCTTGTGGGAGCCATAGTAGAAGTCAAGGTTGGCCACCGTGAACTGCGGCCAGGGTAACTTCTCATCTGCCGGTTCATCTTCTGCAAATCGAACGTCATGGGCCCGGGAGAGTTGGCTCAAATCAAGGTGTTTCATGGATGCTGCCATAGTTGATTACCCATGTGATATTTTTTTGCCGCGCGCCAAAATTACGCGGGAAATTATGTTAAGGACCAGCAATCCTGAGAGTAGCACGAAGCCTGCAGCCCAAGCTTGCTTATGCCATTCTTCATACGGTGAAATAGCATAGGTATAGATGATCACAGGCAGGGATGCGGATGGCTGCAACCATCCAGGACTGTTAAAAAGATTGCCGAAAGCGGTAAACAACAGCGGAGCCGTTTCTCCGGCCACACGCGCAATGTCGAGCATAATTCCGGTCAAAATGCCATAAATCGCCGCCGGGATCACGATTGTCAGAATGGTTTCCGATTTGCTCGCTCCCAGCGCCAGGCCACCTTCCCGAAGGCTTCTCGGAACTGCCCTTAAGAAATCTTCAGTACTTCGTAAAGCAATTGGAATCATCATGATACCAAGAGCAATGCCGCCCGCCAGGGTGGAGAAATGATGCATCGGCACCACCACCAGGGTATACACAAAAATTCCCATGATGACCGAGGGCACGCCGTTCAACAAGTCCGTGGTATATCGGATGGTGAAGGCGGACCACCCCCCGGCAAACTCCGACAAGTAGATTCCACCCAAAAGGCCGACCGGCACCCCGATCACCGTAGCCAGAGCCAGAAGCTTGAGCGTCCCGATGATCGCATTTGAGACGCCACCACCTGGTTGACCCACGGGCGCGGGAATCTTGGTGAAGAAATCAATGTTCAGGGAGCTGGCGCCCTTCCACAGAAGGTACCCAAGAATCGTCAGCAACACGGAAAGCACCAGCAGCGTGCACAAGCCTGTCAACGTCAGCATAACGACGTTGGTGATCTTGCGGGACCTGGGAGGGTAAGAAGCGCTCATCCGACCACCTCATGACCCTTCATGGTCAGCATCAACAGCCTTGCCAGTGCGTTGAAAATCATGGTCACCACGAACAGCACCAGACCGAGCTCGATGAGAGCATGCAGGTACAGGTCGCCGGTGGCTTCTGTGAATTGACTCGCGATGGCCGCGGCGATGGTGTAACCGGGCGCCATCAGAGAAGTGGATACCTGGGCCACATTGCCAATCACCATGGTGACCGCCATAGTCTCGCCCAGGGCACGCGCCAGCGAAAGGAAAATGGAACCCATAATTCCCTGCCGCGCATAAGGAACCACCGCCCGCCAGGTTACATCCCACTTGGTCGCGCCCAGGGCCATCATGGCCTCGCGCTGGGCTACTGGAACGGCGATGAGCACTTCCCGTGAGATGGAAATGATGAACGGTACCACCATGATTGCAAGCACAACGGAGGCGGAAAAATAACTAACGCCGTAAAAGGTGCCGCCAAAAATTGGAATCCAGCCGAAGAATTTCTGGAAGTAGGGCACCACGATGAACAGGATTGGAGTCAGCAGGAAGATGCCAATCAATCCGTAGATCACGCTGGGAACAGCCGCCAGCAGTTCGATCAGGAAGGTGAGCCCGTTTGAAAGTTTTCGCGGAGCCAGCTCCGCAAGAAAGATCGCCGACCCGATGCCGATTGGAATCGAAATCGCCAGCGCCAGCAACGAGGTGACAACCGTGCCGTAGACAAACGGCCATGCCCCGAAATGTCCGTTGACTGGATCCCAGGTGCTGTCGACCAGAAAGTGCCAGCCAAACGCGTGCCGCGAAAGACGAGAGAAAACCCAGAGATGTTGCACCAGCAGTGCGGTGATGATCAGGATCGACCAACCGCCGGCAAGGGTGATGAGATGTGCCACCTCATCACCCTTGCGCAGGCGTTCCCACCACGTTTGCTTCTTGTCCAGACCCCTGGATTCAAACGGAACTTCAGGGGTTGTGAGTACAGCGTTGCCCATCGACGGCTCCCAAAAGTTACAACTAGTACTGCAGCTTCTTCATTTGAATCATTTCTTTCTGTACCACTTCCGCCGGCAAAGGAGCGTAGGTTAGGGGCGCACAATATTGCTGCCCGTCCGTCAGTCCCCATTTTAAGAAAGCCTTCAGCGCTTTGGCTTTGGTCATGTCGCTCATTTTTTCTGGAATCAAGAGCCATGTATAGGTGGAGATGGGATACGCATCCGCACCCGGTGCATCGGTGATGGATACGCGAAAATCAGCAGGCATCGTCTTGGTGGCACCCGCAGCCGCGGCCGTCACCGACTTCAGGTCCGCCTTGATAAAGTTGCCGGAGCTGTTCTTCACTTCGCCATACAGTATGTGGTTTTGCACGGCGTAGATCAATTCGATGTAGCCGATCGAGTTCGGGATTCGCTGGATCAGACCCGCGACGCCCTCATTGCCCTTGCCGCCCAATCCAACCGGCCAGTTCACTGATGTTCCCACGCCGATCTTGCTCTTCCACTCCGGGCTGACTTTCGAAAGATAATCTGCCCAGGTATACGTCGTGCCCGATCCGTCGGAACGGTGAATCACAACGATGTTGTTCCCCGGCAGCTTGACGCCCGGGTTCGGCCCCTGGATCTCGGGATCATTCCATTTCGTGATCTTTCCCAGGTAAATTCCTGCCAGCGCCGCCGGTGTAAATTTCAACGCCACGGTCACACCGGGGATATTGTAGGAAGGCATCGCCGCTCCCAATGCGGTTGGGAAATGCAGGATGGCAGTGCCGCGTTTTTGTTGAGCTTCAGCCAATTGCGCGTCGGTCATGGGACCATCAGTCGCGCCAAAATCCACGGTGCCCGCAATCAACTGGCGAATGCCGCCGCCGGAGCCGATGGATTGATAGTTCACTTCAACATTCGAATGAAGTTGGTGATAGTGGCCTGACCAGCTGGAATACAGTGGGTTTGCAAAAGTGGAGCCCGCACCTGTCAGCGAAATCTGCTGCGCGAACGCGCTTGCAGTCGTGATCAGAGCCAAAGCTAGAAGTCGACGAATCATTGAGAGTCCCTCTTAAATATCGAGATCGAAAGTTCCGAGCGCCACTGCGTCATGCCGCTCCTGTGCTTTTCGGAGGCACACCTACCTTCTAAGGCACGCAGGTGAAAATAAGATGAATTTGCTCTCAAATCATGGAAAATGTTGGGTTTTTCTGGGGAGCGTCCCGAGCTTGAAAACGCCAGTTGGCGAGTCCTCGGCAAAATCGATAGACTGCAAGAGTTCATGTCAACCCCATCGGTAATGCGCAACGCTTCTGCGGCCTCGAGACTCGCGCTGAGCGATATCTCTTCGGATATTCAGCAGTCTGAAATTCGTGCCATGTCGGTCGAATGCGATCGCATTCAAGGCATCAACCTGGCTCAGGGCGTGTGCGACATTGACCCGCCCGTGCCGGTCGTTCAGGCCGCCCTCACAGCTATCCAAAATGGACACAATATCTACACGCGGTTGGATGGCATTTCCTCGCTGCGCGCCGAGATTTCTGGCAAATTATCTGATTACAACGGAATCAGCTGCGACCCCGATACCGGCGTTCTGGTTACCTCCGGGGCGACGGGCGCATTTCTGGCCGCCTGTATGGCCCTGTTCAATCCCGGAGACGAAGTTCTGCTGTTCGAGCCGTTCTACGGCTACCACAGAAATACCCTGATCTCGCAGCGGCTCACGCCAGTCACGGTGCTGCTGGAGGCTCCACACTGGACTCTGGACCTGGATCGACTTAGGCATGCGATCACCCCAAAAACACGGGCGATTGTCATCAATACTCCGTGCAATCCCTCGGGGAAAGTATTTCGTCGAGAGGAACTGGAAGCCATCGCGCAAGTCGCGGAGCAGCACAATCTCTTCGTCATCACGGATGAGATCTACGAATATTTTTTGTGCGGAGGCGCGCAGCACATCAGCTTCGCATCGTTGCCCGGTATGGCGGAGCGGACCATCACCATTTCCGGGTTTTCAAAGACTTTCAGCATCACGGGCTGGCGCCTTGGCTATCTGGCAGCCGATCCAAAGTGGATTCCAGCCATTGGCTATTTTCATGACATCGCCTACGTCTGTGCCCCTTCGCCGCTGCAGCATGGCGCGCTCGCCGGCCTGATGCAGCTGCCTCGCGACTACTACATCGATCTCGCCAAAGAGTATGAACAAAAACGCGACGAACTGGTGGAAGCTCTTGTTGCGGCCGGCATGACCCCTTCCATCCCCGACGGCGCCTATTACATTCTGGCGGACGCATCGCAACTTCCCGGCGCCACCGGCAAGCAACGGGCGCGAAACCTCCTGGCTCGCACCGGGGTCGCGGCCATCGCCGGAACCGCCTTCTTTACCGAGGGACGCGGCGAGGACCTGCTCCGCTTCTGTTACGCCAAGAAACCGAAAGACTTAACAGAAGCCTGCCAGCGACTGCGTTCCTTGCGCTGAGCAGGGCACGGAACCCGCCTCGAGCCGCCAACACCGGGGCGAAGAATCGATGAAGCTGCACCATCCTTCCTCCGACTCACTCGCCCCGCATGAACCCACGCCTACTCGCGCATCGACCGCGAAACCACTTCTATTATTGTTGCCATGTTGGTTTCCTCCTGCGGCATTGACATTGAAGTACACAGCTTGTTTGCTATGATGGCTGCACTTCAGTACTCAATTTCCTGGTTACCAAGGTGGTTGCGATGCAGATTCTTTACGGCACTGCAATGGCGGCAATCTTCATGCTATGCCTGGCTCTTCTCTGGACCGCACGCAGAATTCTGCGGTCTTCCCCACTCACAAGCGGTGGACTTGCTTTCGCGGGCCTCGGTGCCATCGATCGCAGCAACTCCTCCCCCGAAACCGACTATGCGGAGATCGCACAATACGACCTGGAACCGGAAGTTGCGGAGATCAGCACCAGTCTTGTCGACCCCGTCGTATTGAAGAGAATCTCGTCTCCGAACCGCACCACCCATCAGCCGATGGTTGAACCCATGGCTGTCCACGCCTACGAATTGATCGAGACACCCGTGGAAGCCCCGGCGCAACCGATGATGGAAGAGCTCGTCGAGGCAGAGGATCTGGTCGCAAAACCGGAAGCCAAACGTCGCGGACGGTTCTCCAAGCACCTGCCCAAGGGCTATAACTACATGCTCGAAGGCCTGCTGCTGGGCATCTCTGTGTTCGTTCTCATTCGTACCCAGCGGAGCACCTGGCGGTATCACCGCGCGCTGCAGTCTTCCGATCAGGTCGCATAAAGAAGCGCGTGGCGCGTCGAACTTGTCGAGCTGCGCGCGGTAGTCCTACCATGGCGCCATGTTGAAGAATCGTTCCGTGCCGACGGATACGGTGTTGCCGCACATTGTGTATCGAGATGTTGCGAAAGCGACAGCGTGGCTGACACGAGTCTTCGGGTTTCGCGAGCACTACCACCACGGCAATGATGCCGGCCCGATCAGCGGTGCGCAAATGCACTTGGGCGACACATGGATCATGTTAAGACGCGCCCGCGAGGGCTGGTCGGTCCCCACCGATCTCGGCTACGGAACCCAAAGCCTGACAATATTCGTCGAAGATGTTGAAGATCATTTCCAGCGATCGAAGTTAGAAGGCGCCACCATCGTGGAGGAACTCCACCAGACCAGCTACGGTGAATTGCAGTACGGCGTTCTCGATCTGGATGGACATCACTGGTTGTTTTCACGGCATGCGCACGATCGTCGCCCCGACGAATGGGGAGCGACCCTCGTCGAGAAATAAAATCTCCTCGATCCTTCTGCCACGCTCCAAACCTCAGCCAGCCCATGTGCATTCCCTGCCGCCGTTGCTTTACTCTGAATATGGAGAGTATCGAAAGCAATGGCGACAACCGCGGCAGTTCAGCAAATCAGCATCGCGCATAGTCCTGACTCAGACGACGCATTCATGTTTTACGGATTAGCAACCGGCAAAGTTACAGTTCCCGGCTATGAGTTCACCCACACCCTGACGGACATCGAGACGCTGAACCAGAAAGCAATGCGTGAAGCGTTTTACGACGTAACCGCCATTTCCTTCCACGCCTATCCTTACGTTCAGGACAAGTATGCGCTGATGCCCTGTGGCGGCAGCGTCGGCGAAGGCTACGGTCCCATGATCGTCGCCAGGCCCGGTTTCTCACTGGATCAGGTGAAGAAAATACGCATCGCCATTCCGGGTACGCTGACCACCGCCAACCTGGTTTTGCAAATGGCGCTTCCTGGAGTTCACACCGAGGTTGTTCCCTTCGATCAAATCATTCCCCAGGTACTCGACGGAACCTTCGAAGCCGGCCTGATCATCCACGAAGGCCAGCTGACCTACGCCCGCGATGGACTGGCTTGCCTGCTGGACATGGGAACATGGTGGCGCGAAGAAACCGGCCTGCCGCTGCCCTTAGGCGGCAACGCCATTCGCCGCGATCTGGGAGCACCGGTGCATCGCATGATGAACCAGGCGCTGCGCGACAGCGTGAATTACGCGCTACATCATCGCGAAGAAGCCCTTGCCCACGCCATGCAATACGCGCGCGACCTCGACACTCCCTCGGCCAATCGTTTTGTCGGCATGTACGTCAACGAGCGCACCCTGGATTATGGCGAGGACGGAAAGAAAGCCATCCGCCGGCTACTGGAAATGGGCCACGAACGCGGCGTCATTCCTCAGGCCGTCCACGTGGATTTTGCCGAGTAACTTGGCAACACAACTCAGTCCCCATCCGCATCGGGATGGTGTGGATGGGGTGTCAGCAGCTGCTGCGGAATCGGCCGGCTGCCCATTTCATCCCGCCACAGAATGATGTTCAGCTTCGCCGTATCGGCCATATCGGCATGGCTGAAGTTCATCTTCGCGGACTGCTTCGCTCCGTAGCTTTTCGGCGTGTTCGCTTCGTAGATTCTGCCGTTGTCGCGATTCAGGGTATCCGCATTGAACGCCGGCTGACTTCCATCGCCGGAAAACTCCGGCGCCATCAGCGGCGCAAACGCGTCGTTGTTGTTCATCGGCGGCAATCCCAGCAGAGTCTCCAAGGTTCGAACTGCGCTGACCGTGGTGTAGAAATGATGATCGACCACGGGGCTTTCATCGGCCGCGGGACGCGGTGCATATTTGCTGACCACCAGCATGATGCTGCGATGCGCGTCCATGTGGTCGGCGCCGTCTTGCGCATCATCCTCCAGAATGAAAAAGGCCGTGTCGTCCCAGAATAGACTGTGCGAAACAGCGTCCACGGCTCTTCCTACCGCAAGATCGTTGTCCGCAATGGATGCTTCCGGACGCGGCATACCCGGAGTTGTTCCCGCAGTGTGATCGTCCGGCAGGCGCAGCATGACGAACGCCGGCATGGTGTCTTTCCCGTGTTGGCGTTCGGCTACCCACGTGTTGAAGTGTGTGAGAAACTCCGACACTCGAAACTGATCGGGCACACTGAGTTCAAAATCTTGAAACTGCGGATCGAAATGACCCACCAGCTCCGGCTTGGTTGGAATATCTTCAGCAATCAGCGGAATTCTCCAGGGATACTGACTGATGCCTCCGCCATAATTCGCAGGAATGGGTTCGCCTTGGTGAATCGAATTGCGAGCGCAGGTTTCCGGTGCAGGTTCAGGCGTACCCAGCAGCGGGTTCGCAGGCTTCTTCGCCGTCGCCGCCTCCCCGCAAAACTTGGTGGCCACAAATTCCCCAAAGTGATAATAGGTCTTCCCGTGCCTGGCGAGGTTGGTCCAAAGATATCCGCTGGCCGGCTCGTCAACGTCGGAAATTTTTTCCTGCAGTGGATAGCCGTTGGCGACAATGCCTTCGTAGTCGTAGGTGCGTTCCTCACCACGATAGCTCTGCTGCCAGGTTTTCTCGGTGTAGTCGCTGGTGATTGCGGCCGTCGACCACACATGGCCGTCTCCCGATACTTCTCCTGAGTCGTAGAAATTATCGAGGATGCCAAATTGCTCGGCCAGCTTGTGCTCGTTCGGCGTGATCGACCAGCCATACATGGTCAGGCTGGGATCGCGATCGCCCGCATTCAAATCCCCGAAAACCTGATCGTAGGATCGATTCTCTTTGATGATGTAGATCACGTGACGAATCGGATTTCCGCCGGCGCGAAATAGTATCTGCTGCTGCGCCGCCTGCATGCGGTTGCTTTCCATCACCTGCTGGCTGAGCGGCTCCAGTTGCTGGTCGGCGCTGGCACGATCAATCGCCGCCAGCGAACCGTACAGCAGTGAAGCGATGTAAGCGTGCGGAGGAGTCAGCAGCTTTTTGTGCGCCAGGCTCGGAGCCACATATTTTGGCGCGAAATTATTGGGGCCCGTTCCCTGCCCTTTCCCGGTGGCCACATACAGCTCATCCGCGGTGGCTGCCAACGCGGTGGGGTACCACTCGGTGGGAATAAACCCATGCGCGTGAATGGCCTCTGTCGAATTCCGTTTCAGGGCATGCGGATTGAAGACGGCAATAGCATCCAGGCTCGCATCCGCAACATAGAGCCGGTTGCCGTCGGGCGACAGCGCCAGCGCATCTGGAAACGCGCCAAAGTAGGTCTGCCCGGGCAGTCGCGTATCGAAAAATCCCAGCGTGTGCATGCTGCCGTGCTTGCCTGCATGCCGCCCAATCGCCACCGCCGCCACGGAATCCCGATTTGCCAACGCGACATACAGGATTTTCTTCTTCTCGTTCAGCAACAGGGCCGCCGGATGCGAACTGGGATCAATCGGCTCACGCGGCGGCAACAGTCGCAGCATCTGCACCACTTTGCCATGTTGCAGATCCAGTTCGGCAATTTCGGAAGCGTTCCAGAGAGCAACAAACCCGCGTTTTCCATTCCGCGTCGCCGCGGTTGCAATCGGATAGGACGCAGGAATCGTGCGGCTGGTGGAAAGGTCGAAGCGATCGAGTATCTTCCCGGTGGTCGCATCCATCAGCAGCGCATCATCGGAGAGATTATCCGCGATTAAGAGCCGATCGCCACCCCGCCAATGAACGACCGTCAAACCAGACGGATAAGGAATGGCCTCGCCTGCGGGTACCGCGCGCGCGCCCATTTTGTTCTGGTGTTTGCCATCCGCCAGGTGCTGCAAGGGGATGGGCAGAATTTTTTCTTCAGTCACCCGTCCGTCGGCAACGCGATAGACCACAATCCCGTTTCCCATCGCGTTTTTTCCGTCCGGCAAAGGATGTGTCAGCGAGGCAATGCTGACATAGAGATGTTCCCCGTCGCTGCCAAACGCCAAACCGGAGTAGAGCGTTTGCACCGCTCCTTCGCGCGTATGCGGATCGGGAAAATCCAGCAGCTGATGCGACTTCGCATCCAGAATTGCGATGGACTGCTCACTCTTCGATTCCGCTGTTCCGTATCCGGCATTCACCAGCGCAACATAGCGGCCGTCCGGAGATATCGCCATCGCCATGGGCAAGCTATTTGTTTTTTGCGGAGCCCCAGGAACAGGCTCAAGCAACATTTTGCTGCTGGGCAGAGGAATGGTTCGCGTCACAACCGGGGCATTTTGCGCCGGCATCGCCAACGGAGCAAAGACAGATGCGAGCAACACTGGCAGAGAGGTTCGTCGGATCAATAACGAAAATGTCACGGCCCCTCCAACCTATCAAATCATTTTGCAGCTGTCTTGAAGGCGATCAGAATTGATCACATTTTTGCGGCGTCAGGCAAGTGGCAAATGCGATTCTTAACCAGTTTCCACAGTGTAGAAGCTGCTCTGTCACGGGCAATTACAAAAGTCTTACATAACGCCCTCATCGCCGCTGCTAGCCTTGAAACAGCAAGTAATTTCAATCTTCCTCTTGAGGTATTGCGTGGCTCCCATAACCAATGAAGCCGTCGAGATGAGCACCATCGAGACTTCCCCACTTCACTCTGCGACCATCGAAACCGTTGAAGCTTCCTTCGTGGGAACACCGGTTGCAGTACCTGTCTTCAAAGCTGCCGCACCTGCTCGCACCAAGCCGACGCTTCCGGTGCTGGGCCGTGCCACACAAGACAACGGCGTTACCTGGACGACAGCGATTTTTCTGGCCATCTTCCACATTGGAGCCATTGCGGCTTTCTTCTACTTTAGCTGGAGCGCCCTGGCCGTCTTCGTCGTTACCTATATGTTGGCGATTAACGTCGGCATCGGCATGTGCTACCACCGCCTGCTGACACATCGCGGCTACAGAGTTCCAAAGTGGGTCGAGTATGCGATGGCTATTTTCGCCACCACAGCCTTAGAAGGTGGACCGATGTTCTGGGTCGCCACCCACCGCGTTCATCATCAATTCAGCGATCACGTCGGAGATCCTCACACGCCAACCGAAGGCGGCTGGTGGTCCCATGCCGGATGGATTCTTAAAGGCAAAGCGCTGCACACTGAGACTGCCATGCTGGCTCGCTACGCACCCGACCTGGCCAAGGATCGCTTCTACGTTGTACTCAGCAAATATCATTGGGTTCCGTTAACCATCGAAGGCCTCATCCTGCTCGCAATCGGCGGATGGCCGTGGGTTCTCTGGGGCGTATTTCTCCGCGTCACCATCGGGCTGCATGCAACCTGGCTGGTCAATTCCGCCACTCACCTGTGGGGATCGCGCCGCTTCCAGACCCGCGATGATTCACGCAACAGCTGGTGGGTTGCGTTGCTGACAGGTGGCGAAGGCTGGCACAACAATCATCATGCTCATCCGGTTTCCGCTCGTCACGGGCTAACCTGGTATGAGTTCGATCCCAACTACTACGGCATCTGGATCCTGAAAAAGCTTGGCCTCGCCCGGCACATCAAGATCGCGCAATTTGATCCAAACGACCCGCGTCCCGCAGGTGTGCGCGGCTCCTAGAGTTCGTCGTCCCTCTCCTGCCCTGAAAGCCTGACGGCTGCAGCGATTTCTGAAAGGAAATCCGCTCTATACTGCCGTCAGGCTTTTCGTTTGCCTGTTCGCACCTCGACTCCTATGCAGAAAATCACTCGCCGCCGCGGAGCCATTGCCTTTTTCATCACACTGGGCGCATGCCTGGTGGCGCTGGCGATCGCCCTGAATGTTCGCTGGGTCATTCTCAACTGGCATGAGATTGTTCCCCTCGTCCTCGGCGTTTTTTTCTTTGGGATCTTAATCGCCGGCGTTGTTCTGAACACCATTTTCCTGGTGCGCGAAATCCGGCGCAATGAGCGTCATGACAGTTTTCTCAACGCTGTCACGCATGAGCTGAAAACTCCCATCGCCTCAATCCGCCTCTATCTTGAAACGCTGCAGCGCCGCGACTTGAGTGAAGATAAACGGCAGGAGTTTTACCGCATTATGCTGAATGACAGCGAGCGCCTGCTAGCCACCGTGGAGCAGGTGTTGAAAGCCGGCGAGGTCGGCCAGCGTGGACCCGACGACATCAGCATTCGCGTCGATATCAAAGAAATGGTCGAGGATTCCTGCCAGGTGGTCGCGCTTCGCAATCACTTGCCTCCCGAGGCCATTGAATTTCTGAATGAAACCCGCGCCGTCTCCACCATCGTCGTCGGCAATCCAGAGGATTTGCGCGCCGCCATTATGAATGTGCTCGATAACGCAGTAAAGTATTCCCCGAAGGATCCAAAGATTCGAGTTCAGCTGACCGTCGAGCACGATGCCTGGGTGGTGCTGCGCGTGACGGATAATGGGATTGGCATTTCCGATGTTCACCTGAAGCGCATTTTCAAAAGGTTCTACCGCGTTCCCAGCTTGACCGTACTGCGCACCAAGGGCACCGGACTCGGACTCTTTCTGGTTCGCACCATTGCACGACAACATGGCGGTGACGCCAGCGCCACCAGCGACGGCGAAGGCCGTGGCGCGACCATCACCATTCAATTGCCACGCCTGCTGCACTCATAAGACGAAGGAGATTCGTGAGCGAGGATGGAGTCAACCCGCGCGTGACAACCGCCGATTCAAGTGAGCAGCGAAGCGGCAGCCGCATCCTGATTGTGGAGGATGAAGCCCACCTCGCGCAGGGATTGCTCTTCAATCTTCAAGCCGAGGGATACGAGGCGGTGGTTGCCCCCGACGGCGAGACTGCGGTCGAACTGCTTTTGAAGCAGTCCGAGCCCTTCGATGCGATCGTGCTCGATGTGATGCTGCCCGGGATGGATGGATTTGCCGTGGCTCGAGCCGCCCGCCTGGCGCAAAATTACACCCCGATTCTAATGTTGACGGCACGCGGCAGACCGGAAGATGTCCTGGAGGGCTTTGCTGCCGGAGCCGACGATTATCTGCCCAAGCCCTTCGAGTTATCGATTCTTCTGGCTCGCCTGAATAGCTTGCTGCGCCGCTCGCGATGGCTTCTCCCGCAGCAAGCCGAGCAGGAACCGCCCGTCTCTGACGAGTACACCTTCGCCGGCAAAACAATTGACTTTGGCCTGCTGGAGCTACGCGCCGCCGACAAGCAGATTCGACTCACGATGATGGAAGTCGAACTTCTTCGCTACCTCATCCACAACCCCGGACGCGCCATCTCTCGCAGTGAGATTCTCGATAAAGTCTGGCATCTGCATCAGGACACGGATACCCGCGCCATCGACAACTTTATCGTTCGACTGCGACGCTACCTGGAAGACGACGCCGTCCATCCAGTTCACTTGCAGACCGTGCGCGGCATCGGCTATCGCTTTGTTCCCGACCCCAAGGATGATAACGAATCACCCGAGTCTCGGAGTTCTTCCCGGCCATGAGCCTTTCTCGCGCCTCTCGATTTGCAACCTCCGCGATCCTCGTTCTTCTCGTTACTCCCGGCTTCGCTGCCAACCAGGCCGTCACTCTGGACGGCAACAGCAAGGGAAGAATCTTCCAGGGAATTGGAGCTCTCAGCGCCGGCGCCTCTTCGCGTTTGCTTGTCGATTATCCAGAACCCTACCGCAGCCAGATTCTGGATTACCTGTTCAAGCCGAATTACGGAGCTTCGCTGCAACACTTGAAAGTCGAAATTGGAGCCGACGTAAATTCTACCGATGGCTCAGAGCCAAGTTCAATGCGCTCCCGCACCGATCACAACTACGATCGCGGATATGAATGGTGGCTCATGGAAGAGGCTCGCAAGCGCAACCCATCCATCATTCTCGATACCCTCCCCTGGGGCGCGCCCGGTTGGGTTGGCAACGGGCATTTTTATTCTGAAGATATGGCGGAGTATGTCGCCGATTTCCTTCAGGGTGCATGGACCCACCATCATCTCGACATCGCCTACACCGGCATCTGGAATGAGAAACAGTTCGACGCAGCCTATGTTGAAGAACTCGCGACTGCGCTCAAGAAGCATGGCTTGAAAACAAAAATAGTCTGCTGCGACGAGTATCCGGGCGAAGGCCTCGGGCAGTGGAGCATCCTGTCGGCGATGCAGACGAATCCATCGCTCAACAATGCGGTGGCTGTCGTCGGCGTTCACTATCCCAGAGTCGATGGAAAAGTCACAACGCCACCAGAAGCCAGCACGATCAGTCAACCGTTGTGGTCGAGCGAAGATCAACCCAACAGCGGCGGAGGTCCGATCCTTTCGCGTGATTGGAATGCAGGCGGAAAAATCTGGGCAAAGCGCCTGAACCTGAATTATCTTGAAGGTCATTTCACCAAGACAGAAATCTGGAGCCCGGTGACCTCCTATTACGATTTGCTTCCTGCCCCAAACTCCGGGCTGATGTACGCCAACACCCCGTGGTCAGGCCACTATGACGTGCAGAGCGCCATTTGGGTGACCGCTCACACAACTCAATTTGCCAAACCCGGATGGAAATATCTGGACGCATCTTCCGGCCACCTGGCGCAGGGCGGCAGTTATGTCACGCTGAAATCGAACGATGGAAAAAATTGGAGCGTCATCCTTGAAACCGTGGATGCGAAGGTCGCGCAACCTGTCACATTCACATTGACGGGCGGACTGGCGACTTCGTCAATTCATATCTGGGAAACCAACGCCACTCGAACATTTGAGCATGTCGCAGACGTTTCCCCCAGCCATTCTCGCTTCACATATTTGATTGAGCCAGGATCGTTGTATTCCCTGACCACGACCACCGGTCAAGCGAAAGGGACAGCAACGCCGCCGCCTGACAAACCGTTTCCACTTCCCTATCATGACGACTTCGAATCCACAGCGCTGAATCGTGCACCGAAATATATATCAGATCAGGATGGAGCGTTCGAAGTGCATCCCTGCCTCTATCGATCCGGTCGCTGTCTGCAGCAGGTGATCACCGCAAAGCCGATCCCGTGGAGTCATCTCTCCGATCCGTGGACATTGGCTGGCGACGAGTCCTGGACCGATTACGATCTTGCCGTTAACCTGCTGGTGAGTGACACCGGACCTGTCACAGTGCTGGGTCGCATCGACTCCGCAAATTCTTTTCATGAGGGAATCTATCCTGGCGGCTATGTCTTTCGCCTGCACCCCGACGGCACTTGGGAATTGCTTTCCTCCACCGACAGTGCCGCTCCCACCGTGCTGGGCCATGGCCACGTTGAGTTGTCGACGCTGCAGTGGCATCACGTTGACCTGGCATTTCATGGAAGTGAAATCGCGGTTTCTCTCGATGGGAAAAACCTGGCCCGCGTAACGGACACTCGCCACCGCCATGGAATGTTCGGCCTCGGCACCGGCTGGAATCAGGGTCAGTTCGACAATCTTTCGATAGCCCGCAAATGATTCGCTATTTTTCAAGCAGCTTTCGAACCGACAGCAAGTCCGCGCGTTGCGCCGCTGTAGTTCTCGGATAGCTCAACTTCAGTTCAGCTAACGTATTCAGAACAATTCTCGATACGATGATCCGGGCATTTTCCTTATCATCCGCGGGAACTACGTACCACGGCGCATGACGGGTTGAAGTCGCGTGCAGGCAGTCCTCGTACGCATCCTGGTAATCTTTCCAGAATTCTCTCTCCCGAATATCGGCGGCACTTAGCTTCCAATTCTTGTCAGCCTCGTCGATCCGCGATAGAAACCGCTGCCGCTGCTCCTCTTTGGAGAGGTGGAGAAATATCTTTACAATCCGCGTTCCGTTGCGATAAAGATGCTCTTCGGAATCGACGATGGAGCGGTAGCGGTCCTTCCAAAGGGTCTTCTTATGAGCATCCGGCAGGCCTTCATTTTTTAGCAATTCCGGATGCACACGCACCACCAGCACCTCCTCGTAATAGGAGCGGTTGAAGATTCCGATCATGCCGCGCTCCGGCAATCGGCAGTTGCTACGCCACAGAAAGTCATGTTTCAGCTCTTCCGCGCTGGGCTGCTTGAACCCGAAAACCTGGCAACCCTGCGGATTGATCCCGGACATCACGTGGCGAATGGCGCCATCCTTGCCCGCCGAATCCATTCCCTGAAAAATTAACAGCAGTGCATAGCGATTGCAGGCGTAGAGGAGTTCCTGACATGAACTCATCTTCGCTACATGGTTGTCCAGGATTTCCTTGTACTGCTCTTTCGTGGTGTAGACCGGCTTCACGCGCGTTGGCCAGTTTTTCAGCTTGACCTTCTTGCCCGGCGACACCCTGAAATCTGCCGGATCGATCAGGATTTTCTTTGCATCGGTCATTCTCGGCCTCACGATTCGATACTTATAGTTTGGAAAAAATCAGTTACCCGCGTGAGTGCTTTTTGGCTCCAGCACTCGATTCAGCAACTCGATCAGCGCTTCGGCTTCGTACACCGGAGGCTGGCAGCTGCTTCCACTGCAGACCACCGCGAAGCTGCGTCCCTCCCCCAGCTCAGGCAGGTGAGGTAGCGTCTCCGCCAGCGACAGCGGCAGCATCTCGGCCTTAACCGCAGATCTCGGAAATCTCAGCACTGTCTTATTCACGGCGAAGCGTGCCGTAGCAATCACAGCCAGGCGGCGCGCTTCCTCATCCTCGCCGATGATGCAAACCTGCACCGGCGACAAAAGGTACCGCTGCAGCGCCAGTCCATACGCGCCTGCATACAGTCCAAACTGTTCCGCAACCCCGGCAAACGCTTCAAGCGTATCCTCAACTTTTTCGCGTAAATGATTGTCTTCATTCAGCTCAGATAAACGGAGAAGCAGCATCGCTGCGAGCGCATTCCCGGCCGGTGTAGGCGAATCCTGCAATGGCTTGCGACGAGCCGCAAGCACTCCCAAAGGCGCGGGGGCATTACGAATTCTGCGCGGTGTCAAAGAAGCCGCCATTGGTCGCGTCATAGAATCGCTCAATCATCGCATCGGCGATGCGCTCCGCCTGCTGGAAATAATGCAATTGCACGGTGGATTCCCAGGCGTCGACACAGGCCAGCCCAAGCGCGGCATAATCGTCGAGCATGCCGGCGACCGGAGTGGAAGGTGACTTTCCGTCGGCATACGCAACGACGCGATCCAGGCTGCCATCCACGTGCCAGGATTCGCGCAGAATTCTGTCCAGCGAAAACAATGCAAATCGGCGCGGAATGTCGAGTCCCAGAACGCGGGCTGCGTCCAGATAGGCCGAGATGGCAAGGCCATTCCAATTGACGTAGACAGTCTTGTCCACAAAGGGTGTCGGCCGCTGCAGCCGCGCTGCGTACAGTTTTTTCTTTGCGGACTGCATCCGTTCGGTCGCTTGCTCTACGGTGATTCGCACACCGCCGCGCAATTTCTGCCAGTGGGTAGTCGATGTGCAACGTGTTCTTCTGCGGATTGTGATGCATGTCGCCCAGTTCACCAATGTCGTAATAGGCGGCGGCGACGTCCATTTCTTCAGGGCTCAAAACGGCCGCCGCTTCTTCCCGCGTCCAGGTAAAGTAGTCGCCGTCGTCATCGAGCGATTCATCGGCATCCTGGGACGCATAGAACCCGCCACGCTGGCGGTCGCTCAGAACAGTATCCATCCAATGGATGACTTCGAGCGCCACCCGCGCGTGTTCGGGCTCGACGAAGCTCTGGAAGCTGTGCACATAATTCTTCAACAGTTCTGAGTTGTCGTACGACATCTTTTCGAAGTGCGGAACAATCCAGCGATCATCGACGGAATAACGATGGAAGCCGCCGGCAAGATGGTCGTACATTCCTCCGCTCGCCATCTTATCCAGCGTCAGCCGAGCCACATTATGCGCAGCTTGATCCGCGCTTCGCGTGGCGTGATCGAGCAATAAATCGAAAATGGATGGATGCGGAAATTTCGGTTGCGTTCCGAAGCCGCCGTTGTGCTTGTCGAACTGCTGCACCGCCGACTGCACCAGCTTGTCAACGATACCGGCATGCAAATCTGCGGAGCGGCCGGAAAATGATTCGTTATATTCGATCGCAGCCACAACGCTATCGGCAGACTCGATGACTTCATCATGGCGATCGTTGTACGCGTGCGCCATGGTCAGCAACACGTGACCGAAGCCGGGCCGACCATATCGCTCATCCTTGGGAAGTAGGTTCCGCCAAAAAACGGCTTGCCTTCAGGAGTCAGAATGACAGTCAACGGCCAGCCACCCTGCCCGCTCATCGCCTGCACGGCGGCTTGGTATCGCGAGTCCACATCGAGCCGTTCATCGCGATCCACTTTGACGGCGATAAAGTGATCCGTTGATGATCTCCGCGATCTCGGGATCTTCGTAGGATTCGCGATCCATTACGTGACACCAATGGCACCACACCGCGCCGATATCCAACAACACTGGCTTGTTCTCGTTTTTGGCTCGCGCAAATGCAGCCTCGCCCCACTCCTGCCAATCGACTGGCTGATGCATGGCAGAGCGCAGATAAGAAGACGACGCCTTCGCCAGCCCATTCAAGTGGCCCTCCCCGCTTCGCTCGCTCGCGGCGTCAGGCACATTCTCCGGCTGAAGAATTTTGCTTCGCGCGTTCCTGCTGGTCTGCCATCGTGTGTTGCCCTTCCATTCTGAATCGTTCTGATTGTTAGATGCGCCGGATTATTGGACCAAGCGGTGCGCGACCTGAACGTAGAGATCGATTGCCTCCCGCTGTTCCTGCTTGGACAACCGTTCGTTGGGCGTGTGCGCCACATGGATCGATCCCGGCCCGAATAAAAGTGGCTCTCCCCAATTTGTCAGCGCAGGAACGTCAGTCGTGAACGCCGCAATCATGGTGGGAATCCTTCCATGCGCTTCAGTCTCTGGAATGGAATTTCCAAGGCGACATCCAGCTCGGCATCCCCACCGATCACGTCCTTTCAAGGAGGCGCGGATCTTATCGGAGGGACCGACCAGGCGTACCAGGATGGTCGCCGAAGCTTCATCGGCAATCACGTTCGGGGCGTGGCCGCCTTGAATCAATCCGATGTTCAGCGTCGATGGTCCCGACCTCCGGATCAGAAGGCAGAGGCATGTGCAGCAGCCGCTCCAGAACCGAAACAAGTTTATGGATCGCGGAGTCGCCCAGTTCCGGATAGGCGGAATGCGCCATTTTTCCGCGCGCCCGAATCACCGCGTTCAACACGCCTTTCGATGCCAGCGCCAGTCGATTATCGGTTGGCTCTCCATTGATCAGGAAGCGCTTCCCTTGGGCTTCAGATTCGCGACCTTGGCGCCGTGACTGCCGTGTTCTTCTCCCACCAAAAATAGCAGCCCGACCCGCACCCCCATGGCACGCAAACGTTCCGCGGCGACAATCTGCGCGGCGATGATGCCCTTGGCATCACTGCTGCCGCGTCCGTAAATATTCTGATCATCCTCGCGGCTGGGAAAAAACGGCGGCACCGTGTCCATGTGCGTGGACAGCACTACGTCTGGGGGATCGTTCGATATCCCCGCATACACATTGAATCGTTCGCCGTCCCGCACGCTCTGCGGAACAGGCGTTGTTTCCACCTGAAATCCTTGCTCTCCGAGATAGCGTGAGAGGAAATGGCCGACCGCGGCTTCGTTATCACTGATGGATTCGATATCCACCAACTGGCGTGTGAGTGCAACGGGGTCTGTAGGCATGCATTTCCAGCATACCGCTAGCGGAGCCATCGACGACATGGGAAGACTCGCAAGGACAAATTCTCGTCCCGCGTGACGGATGCATTGTTTGGCCGACTGCGCGCGCTCAGGCCGAGACATGGAACCAATGTCTCCGAACCACGTAAAATGTCTTTACTGCTGACCATGAATTCCTCGCCCGTTCCTCCATCGATTCGATCCTTCGATCTTCCCGGCCCGGCAGGCATATTGGAGGCGCTGCTGAATCCCGGCCTGCAGGATTCACCCTACTGCGCCCTGGTCTGTCATCCTCATCCCCTGGGCGGAGGCACACTGCACAACAAGGTGGTCTATCGCACTATGAAGGCGCTGCACAGCCTCGGCCTGCCAGTCTTGCGCTTCAATTTTCGCGGCGTTGGGCGCAGCGAAGGCGAACACGATAACGGCCACGGAGAGCAGGACGATGTGCGGGCCGCGCTCGATTGGCTGCAGCATGAATTCGACCGTCCCATCCTGTTCGCCGGCTTCTCCTTTGGCAGCAACGTCGGTATGCGGGCCTGCTGCGGCGACCCCGGTGTTCCTGGCCTCATCGCGTTGGGCCTCCCGGTTGTGGCAGAAGGTCGGCATTATTCCTATCGCTATTTGCCTGGTTGCGGTCAGCCCAAACTTTTCATCAGCGGCGATCACGACCAGTACGGCCCCATTGCCGAGGTTGAGTCGGTCGTCGCGACCGCTCCCGAACCCAAACAGCTGATATGGATCCAGGACGCGGATCATTTTTTCGCAGGCAAGCTGGACCAGGTGCAAGCCGAAATCGTTCGCTGGGTGAAACACAATTTCTTCAAGGAACCCCGCTGACCAGAACATCTCGACTGGATGAAGGCATGGAGAATTTGCGGCACACAGCCCGAAAGATCTTCGACCAGTCCCTAGCCGACTGCAGCGTGAAACGGGCGGTGGCGCGTCATGTGTTCATGCGCGGTAGTACCCTGCACATCGGCGAAGAGACGATCGATCTGGACCGTATCGAGCAAATCCGAATTGTAGCCGTTGGAAAAGCCGCTCGCACCATGCTGCATTCCCTGCTCGACCAACTCACCCTGCCCGGTTCCTGCGACTTTGCAGGTGTGTTAATCGCGCCAGAAGACTCACAGAACTCCACCCAAAAACTTCCTCGCGAAATTCAAGTTTTTGAAGGCGGCCATCCATCTCCCAACCAGGCCTCCTTCGATGGCGCACGCGCAGCATTAACAATGCTGCAGGCTCTGCCGCAAGAACACGCGCAAAATTCTCTATGCTTCTTCCTCATCAGCGGTGGGGCGTCCGCAATGATGGAGTTGCCCCTGGACCCCTCGATCTCTCTCGACGACACGGCAAGCTTTCATCGTGCCCTGGTCGGAAGCGGCGCCTCCATCACAGAAATCAACTGCGTCCGCAAACATTTCTCCGCTATCAAAGGAGGACGCCTGGCGCAGGCTGCAGGCAGCGCGATCTGTCGCTCCCTGTTGCTCTCCGACGTTCCTATCGGGCGCGAAGATGCTCTGGGCTCCGGCCCGACAATTCCGGATTCTTCCACCGTCGAAGATTGCAGAGAGATTCTGGAGCGATACCCCCTGCTGGCCCAATTCCCCGCCAACGTTCAGCGTTTCTTTAATTCAAACTCCCTGGTGGAAACGCCCAAGCCGCACCAGCTTCATTCGCCAGCAACAGTTCTGTTGAGCGCGCAAACCCTCGCCGAAGCAGCCGCCAACAATGCCGCAGCGCTTGGATTTTTTCCCGTCATCGACAACGACTGCGATGATTGGGAATACAAAGTTGCGGCCAGTCATTTTCTTGATCGGCTGCGAACTCTTCGCAAGAACCATCCTCGCATCTGCGTCATCGCCGCCGGCGAAGTCGCCGTAACTCTACCCGCGATCAACCAATCCGCGGGCAAGATCGGCGTCGGCGGCCGCAATCAACAATTTGCTCTCTACGCCGCCACGTTGTTGCGCTCGCAGGATGACTCGGTGGCCATCCTTTCGGCAGGCTCGGACGGCATTGACGGAAATAGCCCCGCGGCAGGAGCGGTTGTCGATCGCGAGACAGTGACAAACGATGTGCTGTCGCAAGCCATGCACGCCATGCAATCTTTCGACGCATATTCATTCCTCTACGATCGTGGCGCAGTCATCGTCATCGGGCCTTCGGGAAACAATCTTCGCGATCTGCGAATCCTGATTGCGGCACCTTCGCAAACATCGCCCTCCAACTCAGTTACCGAGGAAATTCCATAAATCATAGATTTCGATTTAGAATTGTGGAGAGACCCACCAGAAATCAAGCGATGCGGCCCTCCGAAACGTTCTTTTCCTTACGCTGACCTGCACTTCACAACCTGGGAGCTCTCGGCCAGGTGGAGTGGCAACTCGAAGCAAAAGGTGGATGACAGCGGGATAGCACGCACCCAGAAAGTGTGGCGGCTCGCGAAAGTACACGAGCTATTTACCTTAAGTGATGGCAGCCGTGAAGGGTAGATTCCTCAGGATGAGGCGTTTACCAGTCTGGCACGCAAGTTGCATAACAGTTCAATATCGCTTCAGAAGTCGCACAATTCCCTTGGCATTCTGACGCGGAGAGATAAGCCTCGAGATGCCACGGAACATCCCATTCCGAATCGCCGCAGTGGTATTGGCAACGTTGACGGTTGCTGCGGTGATTTTGGCATCCATCAACTACAGCCACGAGAGCCAATTTCAAATTCCAACGGATCAAGTGTGGTGGGCGCAGGCTCCCGGTGGCCTGATCGCGCAAAAAGTATTACCCCACGGCCCTGGCGATCGCGCCGGCATTGAGCCCGGCGATCTGCTTACCGCCATCAACAACCATCGCACTCCAAGCGTCGCAGCGCAGCAACGCCAGCTGTTCACAACCGGTATCTGGAGTAAGGCCAACTACTCCATCACGCGCGCGGGTGTGCGGCTTGAAAATGTTCCGGTAATTTTGATTCCGAACGATCGAAGCATCAATCTCGGTCTGCGCCTGATTGCGCTCGTCTACCTCTTGATCGGGCTTTATATTTTGTTCCGGCGGTGGACTGCTCCACGCTCGGTTCACTTCTACATCTTCTGCCTGGCGTCGTTCATTCTTTATGCCTTCAACTACACCGGGAAGTTGAACCTTTTCGATTGGTTCATCTTCTGGGGCAACATTGTTGCCACGGCCGCACAGCCGGCACTGTTTCTCCACTTCGCCTTCACCTTTCCGGAACACAATCCCACCATGCGGCGCCGTCGTATGGCGTGGCTCTTATATCTTCCTGGCATCGCGCTGGTTGCTCTCTTCATCACGGCGATTCACCACTGGTCTCCTACCGAGTTGTTGCTCCACCGCCTATGGCAGGTTGCAACCGGCTACATGACGGCGTATTACGTGGCAGCGGCGTTGGTGTTCTTCATCAACTATCGCCGAGCTGACAATCCACTCACCCGTCAACAGCTGAAGTGGTTGACCCGCGGCACCCTGCTGGCCGTTATCCCCTTCACCCTTCTCTACGCGATTCCCTATTTGCTGGCCCGCGCTTCGGCACCCACCCTGCTCAGCCAGATCGGCGTCTTGTGCCAGGTCTTCCTTCCGCTGACATTCAGCTATGCCATCGTCCGCTACCGGCTGATGGATGTCGACCTCATCTTCAAACGCGGCGTCACCTACACCCTGGCCACCGGCACGCTGGTCGCCATCTACTTTGGTGCGGTTGCGTTCGCCGGCGAGGTGGTGCACACCCGCTTGCCGGCAGCCGGAGGATGGGGGCTGGCCACCGCGATTATTATTGCGGCCCTGGTCTTCGATCCAATCAAGCGTGCCATTCAGGATCGCGTCGACCGTGTCTTCGATCGCAAGCGACTCGACTCGCGCGCCACCCTGGTCGAATTTGCTCGCAGCCTGAACACTCAAACCGATTTGCGCGCCCTGCTGAATGCCCTGGTCGATCGCTTGCCGCGCATCTTGCAGGTTGCCCGGGTCGGCGTCTTCCTCGATGATGAACGCGACCCACGCGCCACCACCTTTCGGCTGGCAGCCAGTCATGGCATCCCTGCGCTGACCCTGAGCCATACCGAAAACCTTGAGACCGGATTTCTTCGCTTCGATGGACGCGAGGACGGCTCGCACATCTTTTTAGAGAGCACGCAGAATGCGCCCCACCTGACCGCCAGCCAGCAACGCGCCGTCGCCCTGCTCGACCTGAATTACTATCTTCCCTGCCGCGTGCAGCAGCACACCATCGCCGTGCTGGGACTCGGCCGCACCACCAACGGCGATTTTCTCTCCAGCGAAGATGTCGAGTTGCTGGAGACCTTGGCCAGCTACGTCGGCATCGCCATCCAGAATGCGCGGCTCTACGCCAAGCTCGAAGAAAAAATTGCCGAGTATGAACAGCTGAAAGAATTCAACGAAAATATCGTCGAATCCATCAACATTGGCATACTCGCCGTCGACCTTGCCGATCGCATCGACAGCTGGAATGCGCAGATGGAATCCATGTATGCGGTGCCTCGTTCAGAAGCCCTGAATCAGCCGCTCGCGACTCTGTTCCCCGCGGACTTTCTGGCCGAGTATGACCGGGTCAAGCACGAGAACGGCGTGCATAATCTCTACAAATTTCAGCTGGCCACCCGGGCTGGTGAAATTCGTAATGCCAACATCACCATCGCCCCCCTGGTCGACAAAGACTTCACCACCGTTGGCCGCATCATCCTGGTCGATGACATCACCGAGCGCGTGCAGCTTGAAAGCCAATTGATGCAGGCCGACAAGCTATCCTCGATCGGCTTGCTGGCCGCCGGCATCGCCCATGAAGTGAATACTCCGCTGGCTGTGATTTCCTCGTATACCCAGATGATGGCCAAGCAGATTCGCAGCGACGATCGGAGTGCACCTCTGCTGGACAAAATTACGCAACAAACATTTCGCGCGTCGGAAATTGTCAACAGCCTGCTGAATTTTTCCCGCACCAGCACCATCGAATTCAAAGCTGTCAGCGTGAATCATGTGCTGCATGAGACTTTGGCGCTGCTGCAGCATCAGTTCAATACCGCCAACATCACCGTCGACCTGGCGCTGCAGCCGGAACTGCCTGACATCCTGGGCAACATGGGGAAACTGCAGCAGGTCTTCCTCAACCTGTTCCTCAACGCTAAAGATGCGATGGCAGAGGGCGGCATTCTGCGCGTCGAAACCATCGACAATGGGCAGGTTGAAGTGATCATTGGGGACACCGGATCAGGCATTGCGGCAGAAAATTTGCGCCGTATATACGATCCATTCTTCACTACCAAAACCGCTGTTGTTGAAGGTCAGAGACGGGGAACGGGTCTTGGCCTTTCTGTGAGCTACGGCATTATTCAGGAGCATGCCGGCAAGATTCAGGTGGACAGCAAAGTGGGTCGCGGCACAACGTTCCATCTGCAATTTCCGAAATTGAGGAAGCCCGTTCATGCCTGAGGTTGTACACGAAACTATTTCCACCGAAACCGACAGCACCCTCCCGCTCCGCATCATCATCATTGACGATGAAGCCGCCATTCGCGAATCGCTGCAGCTCTTGCTGGAGCTTGAAGGCTTTCAGGTCGCCACCGCGCCGGATGGAGCCAAGGGCCTGATTGCCCTGGAAGAATCTGTCTTCGACCTGGTGTTGCTCGATCTGGCGCTGCCCGGTCAAAGTGGCTTTGAAATTTTGCAGGCCATTCGCGCCCGCCACGCCAACCTTCCCGTCATCATGATTACGGCCTACGGCACTGTGCAGAATGTCGTCGAAGCCATGCACTTCGGTGCCAACAACTTTATTCAGAAGCCCTGGGACAACGAGAAGCTCCTAGCGGATATTCGCGGCGCCATCGGCCAGCATCGTGCCGAAGCGGAAAACATCCAGCTGAAGCGCGCCCTGAAACAGCGCTACAGTTTTGAAAACATCATCGGCAAAAGCGAGCCCATGCAAGCCGTCCTTGATCTGGTCGGCCAGGTGGCTCCCAGCCGCTCTACGGTGCTGGTGCAGGGCGAAAGCGGTACCGGTAAAGAGCTCATCGCCAAAGCCATCCACTCCCATTCACCGCGCAGAGATAAGCCATTTGTCCCTGTCCACACTGGAGCCGTGCCGTCCGACCTTTTGGAAAGCACCCTGTTCGGCCATGTGAAAGGCGCATTCACCTCAGCGATCGCGTCGAAGAAGGGGCTGTTCGAGATTGCCAACGGCGGCACGCTGTTTCTGGACGAAATTGGCACCATGGCGCTCGATACCCAGGCAAAATTATTGCGGGTTTTGCAGGACAGAAAGTTCATGCTGGTCGGCGGTGTACAGGAGTTGCAGGTCGACGTGCGCATCGTTGCCGCCACCAATGCCGATCTGCGGCTGGCGGTGCGAGAAGGACGTTTTCGCGAGGATCTGTTTTACCGCCTCAACGTCATCACCATTGATCTGCCGCCGCTGCGCAACCGCAAAGAAGATATTCCGTTGCTCGTGGCGCATTGCCTCAAGCGCTTTTGCGAAGAAAATCAGCTTCCCCTGCGCACCATCTCTCCAGAAACAATGCGCGCGCTGATTGACTACTCCTGGCCGGGAAATGTGCGTGAACTTGAAAATGTGATTGAACGCTGCGTTGTTCTTTCCACCGATCAAACCATCCCCAAGGATCTGCTGCCCGATCATCTGACCGGACGCAACTTTGAGGCCAGCCTGCTGCAGAACAATCCTGACGCATCGCTATTTGAGATTGTGGACGGCTTTGAAAAACACATCATCACCGACCGGCTGGAACATTGCAACTGGAATCAAACCGAGGCGGCGGAAAAGTTTCGCATCCCGCTTTCAACGCTGAATCAAAAAATCAAGCGCTTGAATATTGAGATCAAAAAGAAATTGAAGGATTGATTTCGCGCCTCACACAGCGGCGAGCGCCTGCTCCAGATCTGCGACGATATCCTCGACATCTTCAATGCCCACTGAAATGCGCACCAGCCCGTCTGTAATGCCGAGTTTGCGCCGCCCTTCCTCGCCAATCGCAGCATGAGTCATCGACGCCGGATGTGAGATCAGCGTCTCCACTCCACCCAGCGACTCTGCCAGGCTGCATACTTCAACCTTGCGCAGCATACGGTTCGCAGCATCGAGCGATCCCAGATCAAAACTCAGCATGGAGCCGAAGCCGGACATCTGCCGCCTGGCCAGCTCATGCTGCGGATGATCCGCAAGCCCTGGATAGTAGACGCTGCGTACCTTGGGATGTTGCTGCAGCCACTCAGCGACAACGCGTCCGTTGGCGTCATGCTGACGCATCCGCACCGCCAGCGTCTTGACCCCGCGCAATAACAGCCATGCCTCGAATGGCGAGAGAATGCCGCCGGTGCATTTTTGTACAAAGGCAAACGTCTCCGCATGCTCAGGCTTGCTGCCAACCAGAACGCCGCCCAGACCATCCGAATGGCCATTCAGGAATTTCGTCGTCGAGTGCATCACAATGTCCGCGCCGAATTTAATGGGTTGTTGAAAGTAGGGCGACATAAATGTGTTGTCGACGCTCAATTCGACACCGTGACTGTGACAAATAGCCGCGACGGCTGCAATATCGGTCAATGCCATCATCGGATTGGTCGGCGTTTCAATATGCACCAGCTTGGTATTGGGTTGAATTGCGCCCGCCACGTTGTCCGCATCCGATGTATTTACGTAGGTGAACTCAAGTCCATAGCGAGTCAGCACCTGGTTGAACAACCGCGTCGTTCCGCCATACATATTGTCGCTGCAGACAATGTGGTCGCCGCTCTTCATCATGGTGCACAGCGCGGTAATGGCGGCCATCCCGCTACCAAATACATGCGCGGATGTACCCCCTTCCAGCGACGCGAAGTTCTCCTCCAGTGCCGATCGCGTCGGATTAGAGACGCGGGAGTATTCGTATCCCTTATTCTTGCCAATCTCCTGCTGCACATACGTGGAACTTGCATAAATAGGAACATTGACCGCTCCCGTACTTGGGTCCGGCGTCTGTCCATCGTGAATTGCGCGAGTCGCAAAACCCTTCTTCTTCTCTGACATTTATTTTTGCCCTTGAGTGTTTCTCAGTTGGCGAGTCGACCGGAGAATTACCGAAATCTGGCCGCGAATGATTTAGATGCCGCCATCAAAAATCTGCTTCGAAAGATATCGCTCAGCGGAGTCGGGGATGATGGTGATGATCCGTTGTCCCGGCCGCATCGTACGCGCCAGTTCCAGCGCGGCAAAAACATTCGCGCCTGCGCTGGAGCCACCCAGAACACCCTCTTCCGTTGCCAGCCGTTTCACCATGGCGAAGGCCTCGCGGTCGGTCACGCGCACGATGGAGTCGCACAGCGATCCATCAAACGTCTTAGGAATGAAACTGACGCCAATTCCCTCCACTTTATGTTTTCCCGGCGTTCCACCCTGCAGCACCGAACCTTCCGTTTCCACCGCCACGGTTCGAACATTCCCAAGGTCCTGCCGCAACCTGCGCGCGATTCCGGTGAAGGTTCCCCCGGTTCCAACTCCAGCGACAAAGCCATCAATGCGGTTTTCCATTTGGTCCAGAATTTCCTGCGCCGTGGTCTTGAAATGAAAATCAGGATTGGCAGGATTGTCGAACTGGCGGGCCATCCATGCACCAGGAATCGATCGCGCAGAATCAAGCGCCCTTCGAATCGCCCCTTGCATCCCTTCACCTTCAGGGGTGCGCTCCACCGTGGCGCCGAAGCCGCGCATCAGGATGCACTTTTCTTCGGCGAAGCCTTCCGGAACAAAAAGTGAAACCTTGTAGCCGCGACGAACACCAATAAACGCCAGCCCCACTCCCGTGTTGCCCGCGGTCGCTTCGACAACCGTTCCGCCAGGTTGCAACGCGCCCCGCTGCTCCGCGTCCAGGATTAAGCCCAGCGCGGCCCGATCCTTGATGCTGCCGCCAGGATTCAGAAATTCCAGCTTGGCAAAAATCGATGCGCCGTCGGCCGGCGAAATTCGACCCAGGTGGACGATCGGCGTGTTCCCCACCAACTCCAGGGTGTCGGCAGCCGTATGTCGAAAGGCATCGAGGTTGACAGATGTTTTTACGTGGCTCGCATTCGTCATTTTTGTCGCGCTCGTCGGCGGCTCCTAGCAAACTGGATCAGTTTATCAGGGCACCGACGAGGACCGACGGATGGCGCTGTCTCGCGCACTTTCGCACGATCGCAATGACTTTAATTCTCGCTGGAGAGCAGGACTCCCGCTGGTTTCTCGGCTTGCGTTGCCGCTGTGGCTTCCAACGCCGCCTTGTCACATTCACCTGTGACGCTGCGCTGCGGTTCCTGGTACACCTCCGACCACCAGGCCAGAATTTCTGTCTGGTTCACCTGGCCGACCATGTGCTCTTCATCCCAGATCGTCGCCAGCACGGTCGTATATGGGGAAAGGTTAGGATCCACTTCCACGGGATAGTAGCGCGTACCGACAAAAGAAATTTCCTTCGCGTTTTTCAGCATAAATTTGTACGTTCGGCGGGCCATGCAGTTCCTCCTGGCAGCTCTCGGTAAGGGGCGGTCCAATCACCACTGATCCATGACGCCATCCTGCCGCCCAACCAACAGGAGAGGGTCGCGATTGCAAAATGCAACCAGACAAATTTGTCGTGCGTGGCGGCGAAAGTCAGGCCGAAGAGCTAGCAGAGCCGAGCAGTCAAAAGACACAAATACACAGGCCGCCGGAGCGGCAAATAGAGATGTGAGTGCTTTGAACTTTCAACGAGAGTAGCAAAATTTTCTCCGGCGCAGAACAAAAATTTCACTCGTCACAAGCAAAAAAGAGGCGGACGCACCTCGCTCGCTATCATCTGCAACTGTACCCGCGACAACAGTCCATGCTCGTCCGCTGTCCATGCGCCGCCGAAGCTCGAAGGCGCGCGCTGCAATCCTATGATTTTGAAGCCCTGCTGCTGCAATCGGACCGCGCCGCCGCTTAGGAGCAGGCCGCTCACTGTGATAATTTGGATCAAGGTGAGAGCGCGTAGCTCAGTTGGTAGAGCAACGCCCTTTTAAGGCGTGGGTCCTGGGTTCGAGTCCCAGCGCGCTCACCAGATTCGTCCCAAAACCAGCGACCCCAAATGAAATGCCTACTCCAACGAGCAGGCATTTTTTATTAGGCGCCCTATCGCCCGCTGTCAGCCACTTTGATGATTTCTTTTGAGCTTAAAACCTGTACGGACGCTGTTCAGTCAGATTGATCATCGGTTTGTGTGGAGTTATTTTCTCTGCATAATATCCATGCCGTCCAGATGCTTCACAACTCGATAGCGCGATTTCAGATAAGGTTCCATCAACAGCCCGTCCGGAGCTTCAAAACTCTTGGCGGTAAACAGATCGGCAGAGTCTTTTTGGAAGGCCGTATCCCAGACCACATACTTCACTTTGCGTCGTTCCAGAGTCTGGATGGCATCCAGAAACTGGGATGTGGTGTTGTAGTTGTACATCAGCAAGCTATAGCGGGTAGGGTTCGCGGTGGAAGACAGGAAATAATAAATCGGGCAATAGGGATAGGTGAAAATCTCTGTTCCGGCGGGAACATTGGAATCCAGAAATGCAACGACCGGGTCTGGCCGGAACATGGCGACGGTCCCCACCCGAGTTGGAATCGTCCGCGCGGACAGAGCAAAGAACAGGTTGGCGACGGCCAGTGTCGCCGCACTCACCGCCAGCAACTGCAGCGCCACGCCTGCGATCTTTGCACGAAACTGTGTAAGGCAATAGATACAGAGAATGATCAGTATCGGTGAGCCGGCTGTGAGATGCGAGATGTCTCGACGATGAATTTCGGACAGCCATAATGCCCCACCGCACAGCCAGTACAACAGGATCGCCGGCCTGAAATTGTCTTTGCCACGTGAAAGGCCAAGCAATAGCGCTACCACGGGCAGCATGGCGACCAACAGAAATGGAATAAAAAGTATCGCTGCGAGTGGGAGGAGCCACTGCGCTCCACGGAAAGCAACGATCCAATGGCCCCAATATTGATAGAGTCCTCGCGCATATGGGATTGCATTCACCGTGCCGTAGTTTTGGTAGGGCCAGATCAAATTGACATACAGCAGGTCGCGAAGCGCACCGCGCGACCAGAAATATAGCAGGACAAGGCCAATCGTGGAGCCATAGCCCGCAATCAAAATCGCTAGCTGAGGAAACGAGGCAGCGCGGCGGCGATGCTGAATCCAGAGCCACAGCAGCATGGCAAACAACACCAGCAATCCCTTGGGCTGTAAGACCAGTGTTGCCACGGCTGCGAATGCTCCCGCCGCGGCTAGCAGAAGATCTTTGCCGACATCTTGCCATCTCGCGATACAGGCAATGGAGAGCAGCGCGAAGAAATTGCTGTCCACATGGTGGTTCACGATCGGCCAGATGGTGCTGAAGTAGAGCGCCACCAACATCACAGCGGGAAGCACCTGGTAGCGGCTGCAGATCCGGCGCGACAAGTAATACATCAACAGCAATGTGCCGAGTGACGTCACGAACAGGCACACGCGAGCAGCAAAAAAACTCACGCCGAACAGTTTGAAAAATAAAGCGAGCCAGTAGAGAGTGCCCGGCCCCATCACCTCAAAAAAATCGCGGGCGAACACCTGGCCGTGGATGATTCTCACTGCACCGTAGACAAGAGTTCCCTCATCCGTGCCCGACAAAAGAATCCGCATAAACGGCAGCAAATACACTGCCGCGCAGAGAGCAAACAGGAGGAAATTGTGAAAGTCTTGACGGCGTGATGATTTTTCGGACGATGAATAAAGCGGCGAAGCGCCCGCAGGAAGAAGGGACTCGCAATTGACGTCTTCGACTGCCTGCTCCTTTAAGGTCTGCATGCAGTGACTATGCCCGGATGCTGGCAAAGGGTTGATAGGCCGCCGAGACTCCAGCGGTAGAAGTCGAGGCTTCGGAGGGTTCGACCACAAACGGAAGCAGCGAAGAAGCCGAATCAGCGAGAATGACCGTGCGCGGCTGAATCATCTGCGTCTCGGCAATATTCCGCAATTCCGTCACAACATAGAGTGGCCGCTTCTTTGCTTCTTCGTAATTTCTGCCGACGTAATCTCCAATGGCTCCCAGCGCCAGCAGGATCATTCCTGAAAAGACGCACTGCAGAGCCACGACGGAAGCCCATCCCGGCACAAGTTTGTCCGTCCACAAGGCCAGGTACATCACTCGCACCAAGTAGAGAAAGCCTGCACCGCTGATGGCGCAGCCAGCGGCGATACTAATGCGCAGCGGAAAGGTGGAAAATGACGTGATGCCGGTCCACGCGAATCGCAGCATCTTCAGAATCGGATACTTCGTCTCCCCTGCCGCGCGTGCCTTGCGGTCGAAGGGGACCATGATCTCTTTCAATCCGAGCCAGGCCACCATGCCGCGCATGTACCGGTGTTGCTCGCGTAAGGATCGAATGGCCAGCACCGCTCTCCGGCTGAATAAACGAAAATCTCCCACATCTGGCGTGAGCGGCTGGTCCGCCATCCGTGAAATCACTTGATAGAACATTTTGGCTGTCCAGCGTTTGAACAGGGTCTCCCCTTCGCGCGCATTGCGCTGCGGCGATACGATGTCGTACCCCTGCTCGAAAAGCGCAAGCATCCGCAATAACAGTTCGGGAGGATCTTGCAGGTCCGCGTCCATCACCACCACCGCGTCGCCGTTGGCAAAATCCAGCCCAGCGGTAACGGCCGCTTGATGGCCAAAGTTACGGCTAAATCGGAGCAACTTGATGCGAGGATCCTGAATCGCTTCTCGCGCCAGAATCCCCGGCGTTGCGTCCGTGCTGCCGTCGTCGACGAAGATCACTTCCCAGTTTTTTTCCTGAAGAGTGTCCCGAAGACGATCCAGCAACAGCGGCAGCATTTGCGCTTCGTTCAGAACCGGAATGACAAGCGAAATTAGCATGCAATGGTTTCCAAAAACGGGTGGTTCCACTTCTAAAGATTTGCCCCATGATAGAGGTGCCGGTATCGATGGACACACCTCTAGCGTCGAAGGCCTTGACCATGCATCAACCGCCATCGAATATGCGGCTATCGATGCATGGCTCGATCCTTTTGGTTGCGGATGGTACTTTAATCAGCCACCGAAGCCGCCGAAGCCACCGCGGCCACCGTTTCCACCATTGCCACCATTTCCACCGTTGCCGCCGTTGCCGTTGTTGCCGCCGCCGTTATTCCCGCCGCCGTTGTTGCCGCCGCCGTTGTTGCCGCCGCCGTTATTCCCTCCACCGTTATTCCCCCCACCGCCGCCAGAATTCACGTAGGTGCCCACAGTGGTACCGATGTTGTTGAATGCGGTGTTGATGTCGGTCGCGATCGTCTTCATCCCTGCTGTCGCCGCAAACGCGACAAATGACACCAGCAACAGGTATTCGATCAGATCCTGACCGCGTTCGTCCTTCAGCTTTAGTAACTGCTTTGACAGCCTTGCCATGAACGTCTTCATTGGAAATGCCCCATGAGTCATTGCATACTCATGCCTTTCGTTCAATTTTGACCCAGTTGCGCTGGGCCCAGTACCCCTCGATGCGTCTCACTCTTGAACCAAAAATCAACAGGCTGCAAGCTAACAATCCGCAGCATGTCTAACAGGGTCAGCCGGCAGAGATGCGGTAGATTCGCACCCTTGCGGGAAACCCGATCGAGCGGGGAAAAGAGCGAGCCGGCGACCTTCATCGGGTCTCAGGTGCCGCTCCCAGAACGTCAGAACTGCAATGTTGTTTACCGCACACCGTAGCATTAGGCGGTGTAAGTCGTCAGCGTTGTTCCGATCTTCAGAAACGCAGCGTTGATATCGGTGGCCAAAGCCTTCATACCTACAGTCGCAGCGAAAGCAACCAGCGCAACCAGCAACGCATACTCGATCAGGTCCTGGCCGCGTTCGTCATGCAGCCGATATACGAACACATTCAATTTGGCAACTACGTCCTTCAGGTTGAATTTCGTTTTCATTTTGGTCTAACCTTTCCCTTCCATCGATTTGCATTTCTCGCAACGGAAATTCCGCCGCACCCATCTGCTCTTCACTGCTCGCCCGCAACAAGACGTCCGGCTCACAGCTTGTAGCGCAGTTGTACGGGTCGAGCTTTGGCAGTGGTGCCAGCAGGCTCACACACACGCCGGACGCAACCCGGTAAGTCAGAAAGGGAGAGTTCGCCGGCACACCCGGCCCGGACGGATGGCTCTCCCCTCGCCCGGAATACCCGTCACTTCAAGAATTAGGCAGTGTAGGTGGTGAGCGTGGTTCCGATCTTCACGAATGCGGCGTTGATGCTGGTAGCCAGGCTTGTCATACCCACTGTGGCCGCGAAAGCAACCAAGGCAACCAGCAGCGCGTATTCGATCAGATCCTGGCCGTCTTCCTGCTTCAGTGCGTCCTTCAGCAGTTCCATCTTTACGGATAAATTGATAAGTAAATCTTTCATGTGGCATATTCCCCCAATTCCGTTGGATTATTGACCCCAGCCGAGGCGGGTCTTGCTAGCCCTTAATGCAAGCAGAGAACCATTCCACAAAAGCGCACAACCATTCAGAATCATGGGCTTAGAACTTCAGCCCTGGAGGGGTGGCGTGAACACCTGTTTACAGGCGGGCGCTAACAGATGCGTCTCGTATACAGCACAGTCGCCAGACATTGGATGGGACAGTGAATCTGCGATCCATACGTCGCTTCACGCCCATACCTATCGCTCACCGCATCCGGTGCTCTTTTGCGGCGGATCGGGGAGGATCCGCCTGCGAACCCCCGGCGTTTCGGGTTTAAAACACAGTTTTGTGCAGGATTTGAAGGCCGAGCCCGGGTTCCCTGCCGCTTCGCCTGAACTCAGGACTTCAATCCAGCGATCTCCGAACGCCCGCGTCACTCTACATTTCTCGGCCATTGCCGCCAACGCAGAATCGGCATCGATCACGCTTGAAGTGGCACTCAGTTTGCAATCAAAGAAGATCGAGAACAGCCGTGGACACCCTCGAAAGCGCTCCTTCGCATGCCGTCGTTGCCGAAGAAGAAAACGCAATTGTTGCGCCGCAGGCCGCTTCCGCGCCTACGCCATGGCATCCGCTGACCCGCCTGGGATTTCGCATCGCGTTCATCTATTTCTGCGGCTTCGTGTATCTCTACGGCAGTGACGGCATTGACTTCAATTCCATCGTCATGTGGCGAGGATTCAGCAACTTCCTCAACTGGCCCTTGAACCAGCTGCTGGTGTTTTCCGGCCACCATATCTTTCATGTCAAGAACATGCCCCCTCACTGGCACGTTGCCGACCGGGGGGACGCCCTTGGCAACTGGATCCTGGTCAAACTGCTCTTCGTTGGCTCGACTCTTGGAGGCCTGGTATGGACCGGCATCGCCCGCCTGCGCGGCAGCCAACGCGCCGAATACAACACGCTGTTGGCGTGGCTTCGATTCTTGCTCCGCCTCACGGTCGGCTTTTTCATGGTGGGCTACGGCATGATCAAGGTTTTTCCGCTGCAGATGCCGCCCATTTCCGTTGCAGTGCTGAACCAGCCCCTCGGCCTGATGACGCCCAAAGCTTTGCTTTGGGCACTCGTAGGGCTATACCCTGCCTACGAGTCGGTCTGCGGCGTGCTGGAGGTGATTGCGGGCACGCTTGTCCTGTTCCGCCGCACGGCGCTGGCGGGTGCGCTGATTTGTATCTTCATCATGAGCAATGTCGTGCTATATAACTTCTTCTTCGGAGTCACGGTAAAACTCTTTGCGCTGAATCTGCTGCTGGTGGAGATATTCATCGTCCTGCCGGATGCCAAACCGCTCTTCGCCTTCTTCTGGCGACACCAGGCGGCCGCTCAAACCGGCATTTGGACTCCGCCCCTCACCCATCCCGCGATTCGCCAGTACGTCCACTTCATGGAAGTCATCTTCATCGTCGCGTCATTCACGATTAACCCTTTGTTCGACGGCATCATCTGGCAGCATGCACGCAACATCGCGCGCATCCAGTCGCCGCTGCTCGGCGCCTGGCATCTGGATTCCGCAGTTCCAGCAAGCGGGCCTTTTGGAACCCCGCACGGCCCTGCCAGCGAGATCTACATCGAGACCGTGGAACGCGGATCGGCGCGCTCAGCGGACGGCGTACTGTGGCTCACCCTCCTGAAAATAAACCCGACTGCGCACACCGTGTACATCAACCCATTTGTCGGCCGCGATGTCACCTACAAGTGGCGCATGCCCGACCCGAACCACGTGATTCTGACAACCATGCCCCCTGCCGAGCCGGGGCATACTTCAAAAGGAAAGAATCCCGGCAAACCCGCACCACCGTTTGTTCCCGTTGTCGTGAGCCTTGTACGGGTTCCCCTTCCGACGCATTATCCGCTATATGACAGCAAATTCCAATTGGTCAGCTACTACTAAGTAAGGGCGTCAGCGCTTGTAACCAGGTCCATTTCTGCCCCGGGCTACAATTGCGCTTCGACTTGATTGGCAGGAGAAAACTCAAGCTGGTCGCCGACCTGGGTCTTCGACGCAGCAGCCACCCCGGCAGCTAGTTCGATCACCGAGTGTGCCGTAAGACAGGCCGACATGCGCCATGGCTGCACGCCGCTCCTCACCTTGCGCACTCGCAGCTTTCGGTCCACATAAACAAGATCGATTGCAAACCGCATGCCGAAAGTATGAACAGACTCGCAGGGGACGATCCAAAGACCTTCCTCCGGCTCGAGTCCATCGCGGCCAAGCAGGCCCTTCCTGCGTTTCGCGCCGCGATCTGCCACTTCTACCCGCTCCGCGAGGATTGCCTGGCGGGTGAGATTCAAAACCTGCCAGCGAGCATCCGCGTCTCGATGATGTTCGCCACCGAAGGCTCCAAGGATGCGGCTGGCCGGGTTCAAGTGATTCGGTTTGATCATTCCACCTTAATTAAAGATCGCCCCCACGGCGTATTTACGTTGGTGGGATTGAATGTAAAGACGCAATAGTGTCCAGCAGCGCTGAATTGAGGCTGACCAGCTGGGGTGATTGCCGCCGAATCGCTTGCGCACAGTTGGACGGACCATCCGCCGAAACTGCGCTCCTGTGGCCTTCGCTGTAAGGTTAGGTACTGCCCGCAGATCGGGAAGGTATACTTCGCAGAGCGAATCCAGGTCCCTGGAAGCCAGGACCGCAATTCATCACGTTTGGCGTACCAGTGGCAGATGAAGCGGTGACCAACCAGTTAGTCGTGTTCAAGCCCTCGTTATAGATGGTCAGGGTCGCAAAAGTGGGGCGACGATGGCGATTTTGAGTAGCAGGTGCCCGGAGTGCTTGGAGGATTCGGCAGGACCAGCGGACAACTGAAAGTCGCCGAAGCAGTCTGTATCGATCCGTCACTGCCCGTTGCCTCTACTGTGATCACAGCGGTTCCCACGTCAATAGGCAGTCACGATCCCGGCTGTTGATCCCAGGTTGCCTTTGGTGTTGGTATTCACAGGGAATAACCTGGCACGTCAGAAATCCAGTTCACTTTTGGTGAATTCGTCAATGTCTCTGATCGTTGGGCCGTCCGAATACGTTCCGATCGCCAGAAACTGCACCGGTATCCATGCAGACCTCCCGACTGATGATCGAGCCGGGAATGATGGTGACGCGCAAGTCAATTCGGCCGCCACCTGCACCTCCCAGATGACCCGGTTACGACAAGGGTCGCGCTGGAGCTGACCGGACCATTGTACGCATTTGCATTCGCGGTAATGATCGTCGTACCCGCACTCACTCCGGTTGCGACTCCGGACGCAGTGATGGTTGCGACAGCAGGAACGCTGGAGTTCCAGGTCACCGTGCTGGTTATGTCCTGTGTCGATGGGCGGCTCGAGTTGCCGTACGTTCCCACGGCCGTGAATTGCGCTGTCTGTCCGACTGACAACGACTGCGTGGCCGGTGTCACCCGGACAGAATTCAAACCAGCAGTGCCGCATCCGGCAAGAAACAGAACCAGACAGCTGAACGAAATCGCTCTGAAATGACGACAATCTAACATTGATGCCTCCCTACGATTTCAAACCCGGTGCCGCGCTTCCGCAGTCCCTGTTGTGAAATTTGTTTTCAAATTTGCAGGCCCCAAACGCCTACGACTTCGCTCCTAGTCAAACGCGGTGCCTCACTGCGGCATCGCGCCTCCACCAGCACCGCCTCCACCAGACATTCCTGTTCCGGTTTGAATGATCAGCGGCTTCTCCGGCTTCAAGCTGTCCATCATCTGCTCAATCGGAACGGCCGGAGGCGAAGGCGGCAGCGGTTTCACGCCGGTCACGTCCGCGCCTGGCGTTGTCATCGGTATTTTGGAATTCGGCGGCAAAAATTTCTCCGGATAATTCAACTCCGGTAAGGGTCTGCCCGCTGGAATTGGCGCGACAATCTCGGGCGTCACAATCACGATCAGCTCGGTATTCGTCGTGGTCTTCGAGATCGACTGAAACAGCTTGCCGAGGATTGGAATATCTCCGATGAATGGAATCTTGTCCAGGTTCTGGGTCTCGCGATTATCGAGCAGTCCTCCAATCGCAAGACTCTGTCCCTCGGCCATTTCGACCTCAGTATTCATCTTGCGAACGTCCAGTGACGGAATGGTAAAGCCGGAGATCTGCACACCATTGGCAAAATCCAGAGAACTCACTTCAGGAGCAACCTGCAGCCGAATTGTGTTGCGTGGAGTAATGGTCGGAATGAAGTTCAGGCGCACGCCGAACTCCTGAAACTGAATCGTCACCGCCCCGACTCCTCCGCCGGTAATGCCATTCACAACCGGGTAAGGATATTCGCCGCCGGCGAGGAAACTCGCCTGCTTTCCATCCGCAGCCAAAAGGTTGGGCTCTGCCAGGACCTGAATCACGCCGTCATTTTGCAAGGCCTGAATCGTTGCTCCCAAACCAAGGTCCCTGCTAAACAAGGCGAGATTCAGCGCATTGGTGATCGTGGCAACGGCGGGTCCAGCCGTTGGAGTGGAAATGGACGGTCCTTGAAACTGCCCCGTGCTCACCGTGCCGAACAGATTTGCAGCACCCACACTGAAGATGTTGATGCCCAGCTGCTTGAGACGGGTGCGATCCACACTGGCGAAGCGGACCTTCAAAAGAATCTGCGGCTGGGCAGGAGGAACATCGACATACAAAAGATTCACGACCTTGCCTGCTGTCGATGCAATCTGCACCGCTCGCTGCGAGCTGTTCATATCCTTCGCGGTGCCACGCAGAAAGATCAGCCCTCCCTCGGAGCTCACTTGCATATGCTGTCCGGGAAGTTCCAGATGCAGTTCGCGTTCAACGCCGTGCATCGCGTCCTGTTCCACGTAGGCGCTGGGGCGAACCTGGACCTTGAAAAACTGGCGTGCGCCACCGGACTCCCAAACGATCAGGCTGGTCACGCCGGGAGCTTTGCCGTTGACCATCACTTCCGTTGGAGTGGTCGCCGTTGCTTCAGCAATGTCGCCCATTCCAATTGCGACCCGCACAATTGCCTGGGTCGTGTCCACCAACACCGACTGTCCTACCGTGACAACCAGGTCGTTAGCGGAATCCTGGCCAGTGGCACCGGCCGGCTGTTGAGGAGAACCAGGCGTCTGTGCGCGGAGAACTGGAGCTCCGCCCATCAAAGAAAGCACTGCACAAATGCAAATTGTTGCGACTGCGATTTTGGCTCTCACTTTTTATCCCCGTGTGAGGCAAATTTGGCTTCAGTTTTTTTCGACCCGTTGAAGACTTCAACCAGATACATTCGGGCGGGCGTGACCACCTTTGGAGCCCGCCCGGTGTGCGGAATTACCTGCACATTGGGCGCTCCGTAAAGGTGCGCCAGACCTGTTCCCGATGTCGCCACCAGCTTTGTGTCGAGCGGATTTCTTAACACCAGCTGGATTCGTGTTTGACTGTTGGCAAGGCTCAGTGCCTCCGCCTGCGGCGGCGTCACCAGCAAATTGACAACTTGAACTTGTCGCGGTTTCCCTTCCGCGTCTCGTTGAATATCTGTTCCGGCAGAAAGCACCTGGATGTTTTGCAGAAGTGTTCGCACCTGTGTCCCTTGCGAGTTCGCGTTACTCATTCCCGGTGGATCGCCGGAGATCAACACGTCCACGCGCATTCCTGGTGTGGCGAATCCGGCAACACCCACAACTTCGTCCACCTTTACCGCGCACGCTCTCATGCCGTCTGGAATGATGGCCGCGAGTCCACCGCCGGAGCCTTTCGGCGCCAGGCGATTTTCCAGGACAGGTTCGCCAGAATAGATGTCGGCGATGACGCCCCTGCCAACGGCGTCTGCTCGATTGACTATCGCTCCCTGGGGCAGCGAACCGGCAATGTCAATGGTCGTCAGGTCGGCATCGCGCAGAACACTTCCTAGCTTGATATCGCCGACAGCGGCTACCACCGACGTGACCCTGTGCTGTGCCGATCCCAGTCGATTTCCGACAATGCGGAACACGAGATAGCTGCATCCCAGCGCTACGACCAATGCGATTAAGAGAATACTGGTTAATCTTCGGCTCATTCAGGCACCTGTTCGAATTGGCTATACAGTCGACTCGATTTCCGTACAGCTGATCGCAATTGCTGTGCCAAAAGCTGCAGAATTGCCAAATGAGCGGTTTAGCAGGTGAATGGGAAGGTGAGTGTGAACACGTGTATACCACTCGGCTTAGCTGTGTAGCCGCCCAGACACGCCAGAGCACAGGTCTCTCGAGTTTTTAGGAACTTACCCCCATAATGGTTGGCCGCAGAATTGCACCATTGATGTTGAACCGTCGCAGAAGCCATCGCATGAGCTTCGTTCTGGGTGCTTCCCGCGACGTACGAGCCGTTCTGACATAACGACCAGAAGGCCCTCTCTACAGGGGAGTTGGCAGCGAATTGAGTTATTCGCAGATCAATACGATTTTTTCAGCGCCGCCTGGGTCGCGCACCCGACCAGGTTTCTTCATGGTCTCCATGGTGATGCATGGATTGATCCTTGCATTTGCGATCTTCGCCATCGATCACGCACCGCGCATCGATGATCATCTGACTCGGAGATTTACGACCAAGCTGGTAAAGCTGCAGGGCGTAGAACCTCGACTGCATTGGTCGCCTGCAGGGGGAGCCGGTCATTCGACTCCGCAACCCCAGATGCACGCTGCTCACTCCGGCGGAAGGCAAGCTGCTGCAGCTGCTCCAAAGTTTCTGGCGTATAAATCTTCCGCACCGGTAACCCTGGTGCAGCCTGATATCGCCCAGGTTACACCGCAGCTCATTAAGACTCCCGTTCCTGTGGTGGTGATGTGGACACCGCCCGAAAGACCCATCGATAAGATTGTGCCTCGTCCTCCTCAACCGAAGGCCACCGCCAACGTGCGACCTTCGCTGGCCATGCCGAATCACGAAATTCAGGTCTCCAGCCTGGAACTCTCTTCGACAGCTTTTGTCTCGGAATCGATTCCAGTTCACGCCAGCACGACGTCACCTATTACGGTTCCCGGCGTGCAAGCGCCGCAGCTTCCGGCGACTGCATCGAAACCGTCGACGCAGCCGACACCCGCGACTGTGTTGTCAGTTTCTGACGTCATCCCCACCAAGGGTGTAGTTGCATTGCCTCCGGCGAACCAAACCGCGGCGGCAAATGGAGCAGATTCATTCATGCCGGGGCGACCCGACAGCAGCTCTGAAACAGGCAATGGAACGATTGCCGGCAAGCAGAATGGAACTGGGACAGGCGCCGTCGCCGGCGAACAATCCGGAGATGGAGATCAGTCCGCCGCGGGCCAAGGACTGGCCGGCGGGAATGGGACTGTGTCAGGGTCAGATTCAGGATCGCAGGCCGGCGTTTCTTCTGGAGACGGCCGATCAGTCGCTCGCATTACTCTGCCTAGAAACGGTCACTTCAGTGTAGTGGTGGTGGGAGACGCGGTCGCGGATGAATACCCTGAGGCAGTGGGAATATGGGCGGACAGGCTCGCATACACGGTCTACCTGCATGTGGGAGAGGAAAGAAATTGGATTTTGCAGTACAGTCTGCCGCGCGTCCATCAGACCTCAGTCAGCTCAAATCGTCCCGATGCGCCCTGGCCGTATCTGATCGTGGCGCCGCATCTCTCTCCTGAGGATGCCGATGATGCCCTGCTGGTGCATGGCTTCATCGATGCCGATGGAAAATTCGAGAAGCTTGCCATTGTCTATCCGGTGCAGTTTCCGCAAGCGCAATTTGTTCTTAGCGCCCTCCAGCAATGGCAGTTCCGGCCTGCCGCCCAGGATGGAAAATTTACCGCCGTCGAGGTACTGCTGATTATTCCTCAGGAAACGGAATAAAGTATTCCGCTGAGCAAGATTGTCATCGGGTGCATCGTCCTGGTGCAGTTCAGAAGCGGGCTCTGGATCGCTTTTCGGTTGCGGGGAGCGCGGACAATCGAATGATTCTTACCGGCCTTATTATTGCGAGATCACCATCGATGACGTACTGCTCATCGCAATCACACTGCTGCTGACGAACGGGATGGCCAGAGGAAAGTTATACGTCACCGTGACCGTCGCCATGTTTCCCGGATTGTTGCAGGCCGCCGATGGACTGCAGGCTCCTCCCGCTGGATACGCCGCATAGGTCGTGGACACCGTCATCGCAGTCGGATCGATCCCCGGAAATCCAAGATCTTTTACGTACGTCTGGATCTCGTCGGTGGTGACGGTGCAGGACGCGCCTCCGTTGGTGCATGCCGAGCCGTGAACGATGGCGTAGCGAGTGCCTTCACGTGCCGCATCCGAGATGAAGTGATACGAATACAGCGCCAAACATATCTCGATCAGGCCGAAGAGGATGGCCAACAGCACCAGCAGACTAAGCGACATCTCAATGATTGAGGAACCTTGTTCTCTTGCAAACCGGGATCGTGCTCGCCGACTGACCGCTCGAATCTTCGCAAGCCGCGCAGGCACAAAGGCGGATCTGAATCTGGATTGCGCCCGTTTCACTGTTGCACTCTCATGATCGACTGTCCCGTCAAGGTGAATGTCGTCGGAAGCCCCGGATAATGGAACAAAGGATCAATCGTCCCGCTTGTATTCACCTGGACATATTCGATGATTCTGTTTGGGCTCGGACATGACGTCAGAGCTGTCGAGCAGGTGATTGTTCCGCCACTGGAGCAAGCGCAGGAATCGGCCGCAGTCGCACTCACTCCGGATACATTGAGCGCGTCCTGTGTCGCCGCAAGTTGAATGTTCGTAAAATCCGAGGCGGTGATATGACTCTGTGCTCCGTACGATGCTCCAGCTCGCGCAGCGTTGCTCACCTCGATGGCGGCGTATGCCAGACGGCCAAACTCCGCAGCTCCCACCAGCAGCAGGATGAAAATGGGAAACATCAGAGCCAGCTCGACCAGCGCTTGCCCACGGTCGTTCCGCTTGAGCGGAATAGAACGTGCGATGTCGCTCCATTTCCTCGTTCGATCGTTCCGCAATGTGTTCGCAAGATTTGTCATGATCTACTCCACCAACGCAACTTTTGTAAGCGGGGAGGTGGTGACGGTCTGGGAATAATTTGTGATCGTCAGGTTAGCGACCTGATCATTCAGCATGTTCACGATCAGGTCGGTGGTCAGATGAAGACCGCTATTGTTGCCACTCGTGTTTTGCAGCGTCAACTCTGCATCGGGCGCATAGATGATCCCGTCGATCAATCCGCTGGAGTTACCCAAATCCAGGACCATCACGTTGGTGTTTGGGGCAGGTTCCATCAGGGCGATCCCGTTGTAGGCGCCCGAGGTTGGAGCAACAAGATTCAGCACAGTGCCGGGAGTTTCCGTCAGCGCTCCGTTCACGATATCCAGAGTTGTCCCCCCAGCGCCCGATGTCACCGTGCCGGCCAGGGCAACGTTTCCCTCGAATTCATAAGTTCCCGCACCGAGCGTTACATTGCTCAGGGTCAGCGAGTTGCCGGGAGGCGCGCTATAACAGCCGGCCGCTATCGTTCCGGTAAGCGCGCCCGGAGGCGTTGTGCATCCCGCCGGCGTAGGCGGAACAACACTTCCAAGCGGGTCGCTGACTTGAGCGATTCCCGGCACCGGTGCGGGAGTACTGCTTCCGCCCTGGCCGCCATAAGGTCCAGCTACCCCAACCGACCCGGCAGTAAGCCCGCCGCCTCCGCTGATCTGCAGGGCAGCAGGATCGGTCGAATCCACTAGCACTTCGCATCCCGCTGTCGAGGACACGTTGAAGGATCCGTGAACGACCATTGCCCCCGTAATTGTGGGATTTAACACATACACGCAGCCATTGCTTGTGCTGATCGTAGCCACTGCTCTCGCCGTCACCGTTTGAGAGGAAATGTTGAATACCTTCATAAAAGATGTTGGCTGGTCTTGCGAGACGATCGCCTCCACATAGCCGGCTTGCCCGGCGTAGGCACCATACGTTGGAGGCGTGTTAATTGCGACCGCACCTCCGTTGGTTCCGATCACGACTCCATTTTGCGCTGCGGCTGCCTGGCCCGCGGCGGTGGTGTCTGCGTAGTTCGATTCTGCCGCGGCAGCAATGGCGGCGCCGTCGGCTGCAATCTGCAGATTTCTTTTTGCACGCAGCAGCGTGCCAATGTCCACGGCAAATCCCACAAACCCCAGCAAAATCGTCATGCTGAGCAGGGTAAGAATCATCGCCTGCCCGCTTTCGTCCTTTAACCTTGCTGCGAACTTCATAGGCTCACCCTCCCCGCGTCAAACCGGCCGCACAAACTTCTTCAAAGAATTCTGGTCCGCGGCGGACGATTTTTGGCCGTGCCCGTTCTGTGCAAACGGCTGGCCCTGTGCTAGAAATTCCATGCCAACGCCATCAGTTCCCCATCGGACGGTCTTGGCATGCACCATAATTGAGCGGTCAGGATCTGAGTCGACGCCCTCCTCCTGTTGCAACCGCATCATCATCACCGTGCCCGGGTACCATCGTTCCTCTGTCGATAAAAACATTCCAGTCAAGCTGATCTCCCGGATGGGGTGGGAAACCGGAGGTCCGCCATCCCAGTAATATGCAACCAATCCGGGCACGATGTGCCTCTCCGCCTTACGACGTTCCTGTCCTAACAAACTCCGCCAAAAGCCTTTGCGTTGCTGCGCATCTTTCACATGCGACTCATTGTCCCCGATGGCTCCGATATCTCTGGAACTTCTTGCATCAATCGATCTTCAATCTCATCCGCTAGGCAGATTACAAGTTGGTCACCAGGCTGTGTTTGCGAAGAGTAGATTGTGTGCGTCGGCAATTCCAGGACGCTCGCTGCTCGAATTCTCAGCGGCGCCACTTTAAACTTTGGAAAATGTTCCGACACATACACGACTCGAAAATGCTCATCCAGATAAATCAGATCGAGAGGAAACAGTACTCCCCAGGTGTGCACGCCACTGGAAGGGATGACCCAAAGACCCTCGTCGGACCTCATCTTGAGCCTGCCAATCAGTCCCTTTAGGCGCGTAAAAACTGTATCCGCCGGGGTAACCCCAAGGCTAAGGAAGCATTCGCGCGTCTGGTTGTAAACGCAATAGGTCCGTCGTTCCATGTCATCCCTGGCCAATGGTTGTTGGCTGCAACTCCACGGTCAGTTCAAACTCGAGCTGAGTCCAGCTCCTTCGAACAGCCACGTGTAATATGCAGATCTCATAAAAGCTTCTGAACCGCTCTGTGCAACGGAAGAGATTGGATTCTTCCTGCCAAGAGCGGCTCGCATCGGAGCCAATCGTTCCCTCGCCAAAACTGGCCGGGGCAGTCGACTGGCTGAGAAGTGGTTAGCGAACACGCGTCCGGCGACGTTGTATCAGTACGACCAGGATCAGGACACAAAAAACACCGGCCACGATTCGAATGATCTCTACGTTATCCACAAACTTTCTCCCTTCTGTTATTTGTTGAGGTATTGAGCAAAAGATTCAGTCATGATGATTACGGCGGGACCCAGAGTCACCAGAAAAAGCGCCGGGAAGATAAAAAACACCAGTGGAAAAACCAGCTTGACGGTAGTTTTCGCCGCCTGCTCTTCCACCTTCTGACGACGCTGAGTTCTCAGTGTGTCAGAGTGGATTCGCAATGTTTTTGCGGCACTGGTCCCGAATTGTTCTGATTGAACCAGCACCGAAACCAGGTTGCGGACACTGTCGACGGCGGTACGATCGGCAAAATTTCTCCACGCGTCCGAGCGAGGGCGGCCGGCACGCTGCTCCAGTACAACTACCCCTAACTCATCTGTAATGGCGGGCTGGGCAAGACTAAGTTCCTGTGCAGTACGCATGGTCGCCTGGTCGAGACTCTGGCCGGCCTCGATGCAAATGACCAACAAGTCCAGCACATCCGGCAAGCCGCGCCGAATGGCTGCTTGACGTCGGGCGATCTTCCGCCCTAGCCAAAAATCGGGCGCCAGAAATCCCAGGCCCGCAGCCAGCAGGTAGGCGAGAAATGGGCTGTAGTGAGCCACGCCGGTTACCGTGACCAGCAGGCACATGACCAGCGGCACCACCACCTTTGCGCCATAAAAGTTCTTGAGCGCCGAATCGCTGCGGTAGCCAGCGCGAATCAATCGTTGTTGCGCAACCGATACTTCTGCCTGGCTCCTTGGCAGCAGGCGCTCGAACTTCTCGAACATGTCGCCCATCGCCGCACCGGAATCATGAAGGACGGTGGACAAATCTTTTCGCCTTTCACTGGGCATGACGACCGCGTTGATGCGCTGCAGCACACCCTCCCGGTAAAACAGCAGGAGCCCGCCGCTAACGAACAACAGGAAAACCGCGAAAAAAGTTAAAACGGCAAATCCCATACAACACCCTTCAGACGTCCATATTGACGATCTTGCGAATGATCAATGCTCCGGTAATTGTCATGGCAGCCGCCGTGTACAGCAGCTTGATACCAATTTCACGGTGCCACAAAAGACTCATCGTTGCCGGATTAATCAGATACAAAGCAATCCCCAGCACGATTGGGAGAAACGACAGAATCCAGCCTGTCAGCCGGCCCTGAGCCGTATGAACTCGAACCTGCCTCTTCAACCGGTATCGCTCTCGGATGACATAAGCGGCCTTATCCAGCACCTCGGCAAGGTTTCCGCCGCTCTCTTTTTGGATCAGGATCCCCGTCACCACAATTTTCAAATCCTGCAGCGGTACCCGCGCCGCCAGATTGGACATGGCGGTTCTGAGTTCGAGTCCGTAGTTCTGCTCGTCGAAGCAGATGCGAAACTCAGCGCCGATGGGATCAGGAGATTCGTGCGCAACCAGGCCCAGCGCAGCTACCAGGCTGTGGCCGGCTCGAAGCGCGCTCACCATCAAATCCAATGCCTCGGGAAGTTGCTGTTCAAACTTTTCGAAACGCTGCTTGCGCCTGTGCAGCACATACAAAAACGGCGCGATGCCTGCAATCACTCCGATGGCCAAGCCAAAAATCAGTGCTCCCGTCCGCAGATAAATCAGGTAGGCGGGAAACACAAAGCACGCAACCGACATCAAGATCAGACCACCGGCCGTCCACTTCACATTGGCCTGGTACAGCAAACTTCGCAGACTTGGCGCAATCTCGAGATTCAATAGCCAGCGATTCATCCAGGGCACGGCGCTCATCAGTTCGCTCTTGCGGATATCCACGATCGGATCGCCGTTTCGCGATTTATCAAACGCAAGTGCGGACTGCAGAACAGCCAGTGTCTGCTTGGTTTGCTCCGAGGCGCCACTTCCTGTCGCTACCAGGAGCAGCGTCAACACCACGAACACTCCGATAAACACCAGCACCAGCAGCATCAACATATCGCAACTCCTAACCGTCGAATCGGCTAGTTCACTTCCATCGTTTGCTCAAACAGTCCAGTCGGCAGAAAAATGCCGGAAATGCGAAGCTGATCGAGGAATTTAGGACGAATATGTGTCGGCTGGAACGCGCCAATCACCCTTCCATCCGGGCCAATGCCCTTCTTGTGGAAACTGAAAATTTCATGCATGCTGATCACGTTTTCTTCCATGCCGGTGATCTCAGAAATGCTGGTCACTTTACGGCTGCCATCGCTTAGCCTGGAAACCTGAATGACAATGGCGATGGCCGAGGCGATCTGCTGGCGAACCGTGCGCTCTGGAATATTCAGATTGCTCATCGCGACCATGGATTCCAGCCGGGACAGCGCGTCGCGCGGGGTGTTGGCGTGAATCGTCGTCATCGAACCTTCATGGCCGGTGTTCATCGCCTGCAGCATGTCGAACGCTTCCTCTCCGCGAACTTCGCCGATGATGATTCGATCCGGGCGCATGCGAAGGCTGTTGATAAGGAGTTGACGCTGGCGTATGGCGCCGGCGCCTTCAATATTCGGCGGCCGGGTTTCCAGTCGTACGATGTTTTGCTGGGCCAATTGCAGTTCCGCCGCGTCTTCGATTGTGACCAGGCGTTCGTTCGACGGAATATAGTGCGACAAAATGTTCAGGAAAGTTGTTTTGCCGGCGCCGGTACCGCCGGAAATTAGAATGCTGATGCGCGCACGAACAGCGGCCGACAACATTTCCATCATCTCCGGAGAAACCGTCTTCAGCTTCACCAGTTGCTCGGCAGAGATCGGGCCAGTTCCGAATCGCCGAATGGAAAGCGCCGGACCATCCAGAGCCAGCGGAGGAATAATCGCGTTGACGCGCGAACCATCGGCCAATCTTGCATCCACCATTGGAGACGACTCATCCACCCGCCGCCCCACCCGCGAGACGATTCGATCAATGATTTGCAACAGGTGGCGATCGTCGCGGAATGTCGCATCCACACGCTGCAGAATTCCGCCGCGCTCGATAAACACATTGGCTTTGCCGTTGACCAGAATTTCTGAGACGGTGGCATCGCGCAGCAGCGGTTCCAGTGGACCCAGACCGAAGACTTCATCGAGCAAGTCAGACTGGATCCTGTCTTGTTCGTCCAGGCTCAACGGTACCTTCTGGTCGCCGATAATCTGGTTCACCATGCTGGCCACGGCCTGGCGTGCCTGGTTGGAATTAACGCGCGACAGCTTCTCCAGATCCAGCTTGGAAATCAGTACGCGGTGGGTTTCCGATTTGAGCTGCTCGATGTTTAGTGTTGCCACGATTCACCTGTCCATTGACTGCAAAAATCTAACTGAACTTCTATCCGAACAAGCTAAAACCCTTTTTCTTCTCCCGATTCATAGGCATGCCGCAGGCCACTCTTGCCATCTGCCGGATCACTCGGGAAATTGAAGAATCTTTCAACGCCAGCGCACTGGCCGTGTTTTGCGAAAGTTGCGCGGTTTCATAGTCGCTGGGAACCTTCCATTGCGGCAGCAGCGTAAGCGCCTTGCCGATTTCCTTTTCGTCAATCCCAAGCGGTCGCTGGGTAAACCTGTTGAGCACGATCTCAGGTTTGATTCCCGCGGTGGTGAAGAACTCGGCGATCATTCGATTTGAGTTGCGCAACTCAGCAACACTCACTTGAGTGATCAGATAAACCGCAAAAGCGTCCATGAACATGGCATGGATGGCAGGTGTAACAGAGGAGCCGGCGTCGACGATGACGCAATCGAAAGTCTGCCGCGCCACTGTGATGAGCTTTTCGACCGCCTCGACCGTGACTTGAACCGGAACGTATACGTCCGGCGTGGCCAGCACCGAGAGCCCACAATCGTGCTTGGTGACAAGCTTCGACAGAAAATTCGAGTCGAGCCGGTGGAAGTTCTCAAGCGCGTTAACCACCGAAAACTCAGGGTGAATCCCAAGACCGAGCGCCGCATCGCCGATAGGTAAATCAAGATCGATCAGCAGCGTGCTGTGTTGAGACTCCTGCGTAATGGCAACGGCGAAATTGGTGGCGATCGTGGTCACTCCGGACCCACCTTTCGCCCCGACAAAGACCATCAGCTTTCCCGTCGCCTTCTTCGTCGAGCGAGTCGCAGGACGTCGCACCATCGCTCGCACCAGGGCTTCTGCAATGGCTCCAGAGGTGATCGGCAGGGATAGAAACTCGCGAGCTCCGGCTCGCATACAGCGGACCAGAAGAGACGCATCCGAAGTCGCCGAGTACACCATCACGGTGACGGAGTTGACGGCACATATCGCCTCGACTAAATCCAGAGCATGTTCCGGATCGCTATCCAGTTCGATGATCACCACATCGTAATGGACCTCCAGCAATCGAGGCACATCATCCAGACCGGGATACTTCTTCAGCTCCCGAACCACGCGCGATTGCGAGCCCGCCAGGGCCGCAGCCACAGCGTTGCGGCGCAGTTCCTCCGGGCCGATCAAGGCCACCGTCAAGGTCGAGGTGCCAAGCGAGTCGCGATCCTGAGTGGTGGTCGCCATCAGCAGTTCTCGACTCCTTTCCTATTGCGAGATTCTGTCCGTCGCTCATGCAGCTTGCACACTGTTACGTCCATTCCGCGCGATCGTCCCATCTGTCCTCAGCGAGAAAAGAAAGAAATAAGCGTTCCGATTGCAATCGCCGGAGCATACGGCATTTTGCGAGTCAGAGGGTTGTCCAGGACCAATTCAGGGTGGGGCCGAAGGCCGCGCTTGCCCAGGCCTGAAATCAAATCTCCCGTCCCACTCAATAATTCGCCAACAAAACCACCGCTAATCGCCCAGCAGACTGCCATAATCCCGCCTGCAATTCCCGTAATCACCAGGGCCACAACCAACTGCGACGGGCCTATCCAGGCGCCCACAGCCGCACACAATTTCAGATCGCCCATTCCCATACCGCCCAGCCAGCAAAAAATTCCCAGAATACCAGTGGCTAGCCCAATTCCGAGGAAGCTCTGCTCAATCCCATGCCAGCCATGTGCCCAGCCCGAGACCCCAATCCCCGCGACCAGAAACGGCAGCACCAACCAGTTCGGAATCCGGCAGCTGCGCACATCCGTGAAAGTCGCAATGGCCAAAACTATCAACGTCGGCCACCAGGCGATCGAATGCATACACCCACCCTTTCTCCCTTGGAAGGGACCACCCTGCGAAATGCAATCTGCCGTCCAAATCGTCAGACGGCCGCAACACTCTGAATTCAAGGCCTTATGGCAGATGTTGGCGCGGCGGGTGTGCACGGTTGTTTACAGGCTGCGGTGCTCAGTGACGGGCCGGATACACCCGGCGCCAGCGCCAGCGCCTTCGGGAACAACAACGGCAGGTCGGAGATGGGGCCGGTGACAAAGTCAAATCCAGCCAGATGTATTGTTTGCAGGCCCGCCGCAGGCAGCTTCTTCCGCACCGTTTGCAAATATTCTTTGTACGAGGCGTCGCCCTGCGGAAGTGGAAAAAGAACGAATCGCGAATATTGAGATGTGGATAACACGGGCAGCAGACGAGTATTTCGACCCTGCATAGCGAACACGCGAACACCCTCTCGCAGACGCACTTCGGGATACTCGACCGTGTAATAGTCGGGCAGGTAATAGCCGGCATGCCGATAGCCCAGGAAGTGCGAGTCAAAGCCGATCAGCAAGGTTCTCTGCGGCGATGCCACTTGCGGCAGCGCGCGGCGCACTGCCTCGAGGCTGACATCAAACTCCCGCACGGAGCGGTACGAGCAATACAACGGCGAATCGAGAAAAATCAAGATATTCACCGCGGCGAACCCACCGATCAGCGCCATCTTGGCAGACTTTCGCCAGCCGGCGTTTCGATACCAAAGCGCGGCCCAGTGCCCTAGCCAGACGCAGGCCGGTGCCATCACCAGTAACAAATAGCCGCTGTTCACAAACTGAAGAAAGATAAAAGTGAAGAAGCAGAGGGCCGGCCCAATCCAGACCAGCGTGAACGTCTTTTTGCCGGGATCATCCATTCCGGTGCGATATTTTGCTCCAATCGGAGCTATGGATGCAGCACCAAAGGCCAGCAAATAGATAAAGAAGATCGTGAACGCCCGCGCAATGGAGTTCGCCGGTGAGGAATTGAAAACCGTAGTCTTGGCCGGAATGATTCCCATCAAGGAAATCAGCGCGCCGACATAGACGCTGAGCCCTCCGCTGGCCGCCACCATAGGGAAAATCCAGGCCATTAGCGTTGCCAGCAGAACAACGATGCCAGCCACTCTCCGCCCCGGCGCGTTCCGCAACGAAAAAACAAACAGGGGACCTAGAAAGAGAAGAGAAGTGGGCCGCACGCCCGCCGAAATTCCAAGAACAATCGCGGTCGCCAGCACCAGGTCGGTTCGCCCTCGGTACAGTCTCCAGCACAGAAAGCCGATCAGAGCGGAAAAGAAGGCCTCCACAATGTACGTCAGGGCGACAATTCCATGGAACCATGCAAGTGGAGATAGCAGGAAAAGTGCCCCAGCGAATCGCGCCGCATCTTCCCCAAACCACTCCGAAGCCAACAGATAGATCACGATGACCGTCCCACAACTGGCGAGAATGCTCAACAGCACCAGCGCAAGATTCGCGTTATGGAGCGGCAGGTTGAGCAGCCGTCCCAGCCACACGTAAAGGAAATATCCTGGCGGATGCGGCTGATGGACCCGAGGATCAAAGCGGGCCATCCCAAGCGCAAAGTTCACGGAATCCACATCGTAGAGATTGTGGCTTCGAAACGCGAAGCGAGTCACCGCGACGGCGCTTGCCAACGAAAATAAATCCAGCAGCCGGCGGGAGATCATGCCCGACAAGGCTGCAAGTCGCATGCCAAGCACCAGGGCGAACGCGCGGCACGCCGAATCGCTCAAAATCGCCTATGTACTATTTAGTTACGGAACATGTTACTACCATTACCAAAGTTTCCTCGACAATCTCATTGCGGCCCTGCTATCAATACCTCACTCCATGACACCCCTGGCTTGTGAGCTCTGTGCCTGCCGCGTAGCGCGACAGTAGAACGTACCACAGGAGAAGCCTCCACGCCCCCGCGGAAGCAACAACACTTATGATTCGAGTCGCTCTATGTTCTGACGATCGAAAACTACAACAACTACTTTCGTCGGCCCTGGGACGAGAATTTCAAGTTGACTTGCAATCGGAAGAGGATGCTATCTTGCGTTCCTTCTCTGCTGGCGCTTGCGATGTGGTCGTCCTTGACCTCGACTCCAACCACGAGGCTCCGCAGCAGCGTATTGCAACCATGGAGCGAATTGTCGCGGCGAAAGTTTCGCCGGTGGTGCTGGCGGACGACGGTTCCCGTTCCGCTGCGCTTGAGTTGGTCAGACAAGGCGCGCACAGTTATTGCCGCAAGCCGCCTTCCATCGTCGAACTGAAAGCGATGGTCCAGCGAGCCCATGAAAGCTCTTCGCTCAAACGCAAACTGGAGGCAGTCCAGCATCAGCTCGACGCCGTCAGCAGCTGCGATCGTTTAATCGGGTCGAGCCCGCAAATCCGCCGAGTCTATGATCTGGTGCGCCGAGTCGCAAACATCAATACTCCAGTGCTGGTCACAGGTGAAAGCGGAACCGGCAAAGAACTAACCGCCCGCGCCATCCATAACCTGGGCAATCGCGCTGGCCAGCCTTTTGTCGCAGTCTGCTGCGGCGCCATTCCGGAAACACTGATTGAAGCCGAGCTGTTCGGCCACGAAAAAGGCGCCTTCACCGGTACCGTCGGGATGCGACAAGGCTACCTGGAACAAGCCGGCGCTGGTACATTGTTTCTGGACGAAATCGGCGAGTTGAGCCTGAGCACCCAGGTGAAACTTCTGCGCGTCCTGCAGGAGCGTGAGTTCAACCGCCTCGGCAGCAGCCGCCTGATTCCGCTGCGCGCGCGCGTTGTATTCGCTACCCATCAGAACCTAAGTGAAATGGTGGCTCAGGGAACCTTCCGCCAGGATCTCTTCTACCGCATCAATGTCATGCGCATCGACATTCCGCCGCTGCAGGAACACCCGGAAGACATTCCCTTGATCGCCATGCATTTCCTGCGCTTGTACTCCGAGATGCACGGCAGACAAATTGAGCAGATAGATCCCTCCGCGATGAACCTGTTACAGGCGTACGCGTGGCCTGGAAATGCGCGCGAATTGGAGAACGTGATTCAACGCGCCATCATCGTCGCTCAGGACGACATCATTTGCCCCGATGACCTGCCGGAAAATATTCAGGAAGAGACGGTGGTCAATATCGAAGACTATCGTCCCTCCGGATCTTTTGAGCGCCAACTGCGCGACTACAAAATCAGACTGGCCGCTACGGCAGTGCGCGAGAATCAGGGCAATAAGACTCTGGCAGCTCGCAGCCTGCAGATTTCGCGCGCCTATCTCCATCGCCTAATCCGGCTTGCTGAAGAAGAACCCTTTAGCGATCGAGACGGCCAAGTGGTCGGCTCTGCTTGAACACCGCATTGTCAATGGATGAGCGTGCTAACTACACTCCCATTCATTGCCGTCATGCGAAAAGTGTTTTCCTTTCCGGTCGCCGTCTCCAGTCTGCTCGCAACGCTGGCCGTCCTCACTGTCCGCTCGCGCTTCGACGATCCCGACATGTGGTGGCACCTGAAGACTGGCCAGATCATTTGGACCACCCACACTCATTCCGACTACCGATATTTTTTCTTACACGACCCATCATCATGCCTGGATTCCACACGAATGGCTCTCCCAGGTTTTGATCTATGGCGCATACAGCTTCGCCGGCTACTCTGGCTTGATGCTGTGGTTGTGCTTTTTCACAGCCGCGATTCTGATCGCCGGCTATGCCTTGTGCTCCATCTATTCCAGCAACGCCAAGGTGGCTTTTGTGGGAGCCATGAGCATCTGGTTCTTCTCCACCTCCGGCCTCGCGATCCGACCGCAAATGGTCGGATATTTTTTGCTCATCCTCGAATTATTGCTGCTGCACCTGGGACGCACTCGCAATCCGCGATGGTTCTTCGCACTGCCGCTGCTGTTTGCGATCTGGGTCAACTCTCATGGATCTTTCTTCCTCGGATTTTTGTTGGCTTGCATCGCGCTCGCCTGCTCGTTTTTCGATTTCCGCGTAGGCTCACTCGTCTCCAAGTCTGCGCCGCCGCACTCTCGCAAAAGTCTGGCCATCGCCCTTCTGTTGTCGCTCGCCGCTCTGTTCCTCAATCCGGTTGGCATCCGCCAAATTCTTTATCCGCTGGATACGATGTTTCACCAATCGCTCCAACTCACCGTGGTTCAGGAGTGGATGCCGCTGACCATGAACTCCGGTCGCGGCCTCGGGCTTCTTAGTGTTCTCGTTTGTGTTTTTCTGATCACTCTCATCCGCAGGTCAGAGCTGTTTCTGGATGAGTTGGCGATGCTCGCGCTGGGAACCTGGCTGGCCATCGGGCATCAGCGTATGGTCTTCGTCTTCGGCATTCTGGCAGCGCCCATTCTCTCGCGCCTGCTTGCGCCTTTGTGGGATGGCTACGACGCCGATCAGGATCGCCCGTTGCCGAACATCCTCCTGATGGCCGCTTCCCTGCTCATCCTGGTGCTGGCGTTTCCCCGGCAAAAAAATCTCGCGGCTCAGGTCGAATCTGGAAGTCCCGTACCTGCCGTCGACTTCGTCGAGCGTCACCATCTCGTCGGACCCATGATCAATGACTACACCTATGGAGGCTATTTGATCTGGGCAGCGCCCGATCATCCCGTTTTCGTCGATGGCCGCGGCGATGTCTTTGAGTGGACCGGCGTGTTGTCTGAATTTGGAAGGTGGGCCACGCTGCAGGAAAATCCCAACATCCTTCTGGACAAGTATGGCGTCAACTTCTGCGTGCTGGCTCGCACCGCGCCCATGGCCCAGGTCTTGCAACTCCTGCCCAACTGGAAAGCCGTCTATTCAGATCAAATGTCGATGATATTTGTGCGAACTTCAGAGCCGTCCAACACGCCTGTTCGCTGAGATACCGGGTTTCAACCGCGCGCCGACTCCATCGCTAACGCTTTATCCCCAGGGGACTGCCGGAATCTGGTTGCGTGCTCTTGTGCTGCTTCTTCATCTGCTTTTGCGATTTCTTCTCTTCTTTCCTCTGCTTCTTTTGCTGCTTCTTCTGCTGTTTCAGATATTCCTTTCTCGACCTCTCGGCCTGGCTTCGTTGCGCCGGAGTAGGCGAAGACTGAGCCCGTGTCGTCACGGGAGCGTAGACAGAAAGAACCAGCACCAGCACGCAATAGATAAGCTTCTTCACAATTCACCCGCAATCGAACTCGAACTGAATTCTACATTCCCCCAGCCGCCCGCCCCCATGAAAGTTAACTGGCCGTGCGAACCAATCAACAGCCATCGCTAGAGAAATTTACCAGTCTCCTCGCACAAGCACCTGCCACGTTCTTTCCGTAGAAGTATGTCAAAACTAAAGTTCGTTGCAGCTATTCGCATTCCTTGCCATCTTCGTACTTACATCGCCGGTCCCCACTGCAGCGACCGTGGCACCTTCATCTGGTTTAGACGGCGGATCACCGAGGGCAACTGGAGAGTCTAACGAAGGTTTCTGCTCCACCCTCCATCTCACGCATTCGACGAATCATAAGGGTTCCGAATCCAGTCCTGCCCTATTTCCGTCCGTTCTGCTTCCCATTCCGCAGGGAGGTCGTTCAGTTTTTGAAGAGATCCGTCCGATTCAAGAACGTGGCCAATTCCGACTACCTTGTAAGCGGAGGCATCCTCCGGATGTTCTGCACCGCACAAAAAGCACCAATCACCATCGGCCCTACTCACTAACAGTACGGGCCGCGAGCGGTCGAAGACATGGTTGCAGACATAAGCCTTGTGATGTGCATCTTCGGGAAAGCTCATTGTTGAATCGATCCCTTCCATTGTTCCGACGTTCGCGGCCCTTTTTGCCGATTACATGTTTTACAAGCTGTGTTCATGTTCTCCGAAGATGAATCGGCGCACTGCGACCAGGGCCTATCGTCATCGTACTTCTTAGAGCTCAGTTTTTCCGCATTCTTTTGTTACCTCTTTCCAACAAAACACTATAAAAAAAAAAAAAAAAAACCGTTTACAGGTTCTACAAGCTGTGTCCATGGGCTTCGAAGATGAATCGCCGCCCTGCGATCAGGGCCTATCGTGTTCGTACTTCTTGGAGCTCGGTTTTTCCGGATTCCTTTGTTACCTCTTTCCGGCAAGAGGCACTATGGTGTTTTCCCGTTGGTGTTTTCCGCGCCCGAAGCATGTTCCCAAATCTCAACGCCGAGCCATCCCCAACCTATTCGCTGGGATAAATCAGGTACGCTTTGCGCCGCTCCATATATTGCTCCAGGCCGTCGCGCCAGGTATCGGCGATAGTCTCCGGATCTTCGTGATCTTCCAGTGCCTTCAGCGTTGCCTGGTTCGCCAGCAGCGGCGCAATCTTGTCCAGGTGATATTGCGTCGGATACATTTCGTACAACATCGACGCAATCTCAATTCCCATCTCCGGCACGTTCAGCTCGTTCCGATTCGTCACGACGAATTGAACGCCCTTGCAAACTTCCCCGGCGTAAGGATAGGGCGCTTCGGGAGTAAACTCCACCGGGACAAAACGAATTCCTGGGATCATGCGCGAGTTCATCGCGGCTGCAAACTTTGTTGCGTCGATCCAAGGCGCGCCGACCCAGGCAAATGGAGTATCCGTCCCGCGACCCACGGAAATGTTGGACGACTCAATCAATCCCAGCCCGGGATACAAGGTAGCTTCGTTCAGGTTGCGCAGATTGGGCGATGGATTCACCCACAGCAGCGACGTGGAATCGTACCAGTCCCCTCGCTGCCATCCCTTCATCGCGACCACCGTCAGCGACGCTCCAAGATGCGCCTCGCCGTTGAAATAGCGCGCCAGTTCTCCCATCGTCATTCCATGCCGGACCGGCAACGGCATGAACCCGGTGTAGCTGGAGTGATCCGCATCTGACATTGGACCCTGAACAAAAGAGCCGTTGATCGGATCGGGTCGATCGAGGATGACGACGTCTGTTCCGGTGTGCGCGGCTGCCTGAAGAAAATACGCGACCGCCGTTTCATAGGTGTAGAACCGCACCCCCGCATCGCGCAGATCGATGACCACCGCATCCAGATGGCGAAGCCTCTTGATCGGTGGATGACGCTCGGCCGCCGTAGCTCCATACATGCTGAACACCGGCAGGCCAGTTGCTTTGTCGGTGCTGCCGGAAATGTCCGTCGTGTCCATGTTCCCGGTGATGCCGTGCTCCGGACTAAAAAGAGTTGTCACCTTCAGGCCCGGCACCTTGGCCTCCGCATCGTGAACCAGCACGTCGATGGTGCGCCGCCCCTGGCTATCCAATCCGGTCTGGTTGCTCAGAATGCCCACGCGCAGATGTCCGCCATGCTTTTTTTCGAGCTTTTCCAGGGGAGCGAAATTTTCCTGCTCCAGCACATCGATGCCGGTTTCCACCGTGGCATTGCGGTTGGGCCATCGCCGCATATCGGTCAGCGATTCGTTATATCCGGTCAGGCGCGAAATCTCTCGTCCTGACTCGGGGATCTGCACATCCAGCGCCTGCGCAGCAGCCGTAGCCAATCGCGCTTCCAGCGGAATCGTATTGGGACGGCGATCGGGATAGTTGCGATTGCTTAGAAAAATTATGTAGCTGTCACTCCACGGATCCATCCAGATATCGGTTCCCGTCCAGCCGGTATGGCCAAAACTTCCCACTGGAAATAATTCGCCGCGATTGCCAGAGAACGGGCTCTCGATGTCCCACCCCAGGCCACGCAGAGCGACCGCCGTCGCAGGATTCTGCGGCGTAGTCATCTTCTCCGCCGTCAACCGGTTCAACGGAAATTTGCTCGGCCTTCCCGCCAGCAGGTCCAGCAGATTTTGAGCAAAAATCGACAGGTCGCCGGCGCTGCTGAACAGGCCCGCATGCCCAGCCACCCCGCCCATCCGCCTGGATGTGGGATCGTTCACCGTACCCTGCAGCATGTGATGGTTCTCGTCAAACTGCGTTGGCGCAATGTCAGCTCGCCACGACTCGGGCGGCAGAAAGCGTGTGTGCGTCATTCCCAGCGGAGCAAACACATACTTCGCGGTGTACTCGTCCAGCGTCATGCCGCTCAGTTTCTCGACCAGCGCCCCCATCATGATGAAGTTGATATCGCTATAGCGAAACGCAGTCCCCGGCGGACGTTCCGGCTTCACAGTGAAGGCCATGTTGTACGCGGTCTGTTTTCCGGTCCACGGAAACGTCAGGTCCAGATCCGGCGGCAGTCCGGAGTAATGCGTCATGATCTGCCGGATGGTGATGTCCTTCTTCCCGTTAGTCGCGAACTCTGGAAGATATTTCGAGATTGGATCGTTCAGTCGAAAGCGGCCCTGCTGGTACAACTCCATCGCCGCAGTCGTGGTGGCAATCACCTTGGTCAACGACGCCATGTCGAAGATGGTATCTTCCGTCATCGCATTCGGCGTGGGTATCGTGGAGCGATTGCCATATGCCTTGTGAAATACGACGTGGCCGTCATGGCCAATGAAAACCACGGCTCCCGGTACCGTCTTCTTCTTCAATGCAGCATCCATAATGCGGTCAATGCTGCTGAAATCCGGCGACGGGGTCTGCTGTGCCCAAACTTGCATCGACAGCAAAAGCATCAGCACCGGCATCGCCCATCGCAGCAGGATGTGCATTCTCAAACTTCGTTCGATGGAAAGCTCGGTGGAACAATCGTCTTTCGCGATCGCGCAATTTTCATTCTGCATTTTCAATTCACATCACTTCCGTGGTGGCGTTCAGCAAGCGTGGATTCGCGTGGCGCTCTGGGTCAGGGCAGTCCACGCGACCGGAACTACACAATTCGCTCAACGGGCGTTGTCGTACAGATCGAGTCCACAACTACGGGTGCGGCAGGCTTACGGCGAACAGATACCAGGCAGCGTGAGGCAACCACTCTTCCGTCCAGCGCCAATCTTCATCCAGGCCGGTTCGGGCGAATCCTTCATTGAAGGCGATGCCATCCTCATTATTAAATCCCGCGGTGACTCCGTTGACAATCGCGCCCGGCGCATTTGTGTATTTATACGAACGGAAAAACATGTAGGGAGCGTTGCCATGTCCGCTTCCCATCAGCATACTTGCATCGAATGGATTTCGTCCCAGAATCCAGTGCAACTGGTTCCATGCATAATCTTGCAATTGTCGTTGAAACCCGGGGTCATCCTTGAACAGCGGAGCCGCCATGCGCGCCGCAGCCGCCAGCGACGCCAGCCGTGCATCTTCCCCCTGCCACCAGGGCGCGGCTTCCGTGTCATGCGGAAAGAAGTAGGCGCTCCGAACCTTGCCATCTCCCATGCGGACCAGTTGCCGCGCATAGTCAAACGGATTGTTCGTCTCCGATGTGATCCACAGTTCAAAATGCAGCGAACGCGACACCGCATCTCGAACCCGCGCCTGCTGGGCAGGATTGGCAACCTGCGCATACTCGAGCAGGCTCACCACCGGCAGTCCCGCATCGGAAGGATGAAAAAATGGCCGCGTGCCATCATTGGCGCGCCAGTAATTATGGTACTTTCCCACGGAAATCAGGCGAGCCATCAGGTGATTCGCTCGTTCATCCGCGGCATGCAGATACATTTCGTTCTTGGTGGCGCGATACAACTCCGTCGCCGCCATCAGCGCGCAGTAATCGTCCAGAATATTTTCCTTGCCATCGTTCAGCACCTCGCGATTGTGCGCCGAGAGAAAGGCAAATGCATCCTCCGCAGCCTTCAGATACTCGGCATGATCCATGTCGCCGCTGGTGGGCATGGTGCTGGCCAGCGCAAGCGCCGCGATCGCCATCCCGCCACCCGAACGGAAACCAGCCTGATACGCTAAAGGACTGCTAGCCGGAGTGATTTTTTCCGTGCTGGCCGAAGCGCTCGTCTTGATCTGTGTGCGCCAGTTTGGATTGCCGACTTCGCGGTCCTTGGCCAGCTTGTCTTTGCCCGGCGCCGAGATCGACTCGAAGAATGACCCGCCAGGCCGCTTCATGCGAACCAGAAAGTCCGCACCGAATAAGCCTTCATCCAGCAGGCGGCGCTCGTACTCCACAAAGTTATCGTCATTGCGAGCCTTCAGTTCACGATAGCTTTCCAGGCACGACCAGGCCACCAGCGGCACCTGCTGCGGATTAAAGTACGAGGTCAAATTCTGGTGCGACAGGTGAATGCCATAATCCCCGGTCGCGTCGTACCAACCACCGCGCAGATCGACGAATCCACTGCCGTCGGGAAGTTTCAGATGCGAATCTGCCCGGTTGATGTCCCCACTGGCCCGCTGTCCCTTGAAGTAATAAATAATGTTGGAGAGCGTATTTCTCTCCAGAACATCCTGGTTGATGGAGAAGGCACACGACGTGATGGCGCCGGATTTTGTGGTCGTCGCAATCTTGTAGTGACCCGGCTTTTGCAGCGAAGAAAAGTCTGCCAGCCAGAAGGTACGCCCCCACTGATCGACCTGGCCGGCCGGCTTGAACGCTCCCGTAAGGACCACTTTGCCGGTATCCGCGTCCGTCACGGTAAAGCTCTGCGGGCCTTCCTGGCTAACCGCGGTTCCGTCAGCGACCACCAGCGCCTGCTTCTGCGCCGTCGTCTCATACCCCACCTGGTCCACCACAATATGCATCTGTGACAGGCACGTCGATGCCAGCAGCATCACAGAGCAGCCGGTGAAAAGTCGCAGGGAGCAAGCTGTGTTTCTCAAACCCCAGTGCAGCCGAATATCTGAAAGGACGTTGAATCTCATTCGATTTCGCTCCCTGCGTTTGTTAACAATGATTAGAATGCAGGAGGAGGACCTATGAGCGCAACCTGTCATTTAGAGACGCGTGGATTTTGGTTAAGGCGAGTGTCCTGGAAATCTCGCCCCGTCCTTGGTTCAGTGCAATTCCTTCTGCTGCTGGCTCTCTCTCTGGGTCTTCTTTCGCCGGCCGCCCACGCGAAAAAACATAAGTACGTGATTGCCGCGTACGTGTTCCCTCGCAACATGGTGCTCACCTCTGAGCAGGTCGCAGCGAACAAATTGACGCGCATCAACTTCGCCTTCGCAAATATCGACCAGGGAAAGATTGTCGTCGGTGACCCTTCCGATGCTGCCAACCTGGCAGTGCTGGTGGGCCTGAAAAAAGAAAATCCTGACTTGACCGTCCTTGTCTCGGTCGGTGGCTGGCTGTGGTCAGGCCGCTTTTCCGATGCCGTGTTGACCCCCGCCAGTCGCGCCAAATTCATCGACAGCGTTGCCGATTTCGTCACTCGATACCAGTTGGATGGACTGGACATCGACTGGGAATATCCTGCCATGGAGGGTGCTGCTGGAAATGTGTTTCGTCCCGAAGATAAACAGAATTACACCCTTGTCATGAAAGAGCTGCGCGAGCGCTTCAACAAGATGCAAAAAAACCTGCATCGCCACTTGTACATCACCATCGCCGCTGGCTCTTCGACAGAATTCATCGCCAACACCGAGATGGACAAGGTCCAGAAATATGTCGACACCGTCAACCTGATGGCCTACGACTACTACGAACCTGGAAACGACAAGATCACCGGCAATCATGCGCCTCTTTATGTCGATCCAGCCGACCCTAAGGGAATTTCCTCCGACAAATCGGTCAAGGAGTTTGAGGCAGCCGGCGTTCCCGCGGATAAAATTGTTCTCGGCGTTCCCTTCTATGGACACGTCTGGGGCAATGTCTCCGCCACTAATAACGGTCTGTTTCAGCCAGGAGATCCGGTGCCCAATGCCTACTCGACCTATGGCAAGCTCACCCAGGACATAGCCAGCCAGGGATTTACTCGCTATTGGGATGCCAAGGCTTCCGTCCCCTACCTTTACAATCCGCAGAAAAAAATCTTCGTTTCCTATGAAGACCCTGAATCGCTGGCCCTTAAATGCAAATATGTCATCGCCAATCATCTGGCCGGCATGATGTTCTGGGAATATGAAAGCGATCCGTCCGGCAAACTGCTGGATGCCATTGACCAGGGACTGAACTTGAATCCCTCGTCCTCGCAAAAGGCGGAGGCACAATGAGCGCAACATCTCCCACACTCGTCGCCACCCCCGCAACCGTTGTCGCGCCATCCGGTCGCATCGCATCCATCGATATCTTTCGTGGCCTCACCATGATGGTGATGATCTTTGTCAACGACCTTTCCAGTGTGCACGGCCTTCCCTGGTGGACCTACCACGCCCACGGTGATTGGAACGCGATGACCTACGTGGACATGGTGTTTCCCTTCTTCCTGTTCATCGTGGGCATGTCGATGCCGATCGCGGTTGCCAGCAGACTGAAGCGCGACCCATCCTATGTCGCTCTCTGGCGACACATTCTCTCCCGCTCCATCAGCCTGGTTGTCCTGGGATTGATTCTTGCCAACGCAGAGAAAGGCGATCCCACGCGCATGGGACTCTCCACCGCCGCCTGGGCATTGCTTGGACTCGCGGGCGCCATTCTCTTCTGGATGGTTCCCAGCCGCAACCCGAAGCATGCTCGAATCTTTCTCGGCCTGCGCATCGTCGGCTTCCTGATGCTCATCGGCGTCTTTGCAATTTTTCGCCGGACCACACACGGCGCCGCCGCCTGGATTGATTTCTCCTATCCAGAGATTCTCGGCCTGATCGGCTTCGCCTACTTCTCCGTCGCGCTGCTGTATGTCCCGACCCGACGCTGGCTGTGGGCCCCGCTGGCATGGTTTGTCGCCCTCACCGCGTTCTGCGCCGTGAACACCGCACACCTCATCCATCTTCCCCGACACTTCCTTATCTATTACTGGCCGTTCGGCGGCGGAGCCTCCTCTTCCATCGTGATGGCGGGCGTGGTCACCTCCATCATCTTTTTGGGGAAACATCGGTGGCAGATTCTCAGCCAGAAAATGTGGCTGGCATTTGGATTTGGGATCGCCACCCTGGCAGCCGCATGGCTATTGGCTCCGCTGGGCATCTCAAAAATTCGCGCCACCCCTACCTGGTGCCTCGCCAGTGTAGGAGCCAGCGTGCTTTGCTTCATGCTGCTCTATTGGGTTTGCGATGTGAAAAGAAAAACTGGCTGGGCCTTCTTCGTCAAGTCCGCCGGCGAGAATACATTGCTCACCTACTTACTCCCCGATATCTACTTCTTTCTCACAGCACTCGTCGGTTTCAGTTTTTTTGATCGCTACTTTCAGACGGGAGCTTCGGGCGTCATCGGCACCATCATCTTTACGTTCGCGATCCTCGCGGTGTCGGCCGTGTTGACTCGAATGAAAATTCGCCTGCAACTGTAGTTGCATCTCAAGCTGCACGCACCAGCCGCCTCAGTGCATCCACGCGTCTAAGCTTCCCTGCAGCATAGCCGTGCGCAGATTCGCAATGTCGGGCTGCAAACTCCGATCGCGTTCGAGTTTAGCCACAACCCCGCGCACCTGGTTCCATGCGGCCTCCACGCGCTTTGCCGGCTTCAGCGGCCGTCGATATTCCAGCCCCTCCGCCGCCGACATCAACTCAATTGCCAGCACGGATTCCGCATTCTCGACGATTTGGCGCAGCTTCCACGCCGCCGTCATCCCCATCGACACATGATCCTCTTTCCCGCCAGAAGTGGGAACGCTGTCGACAGAAGACGGATGAGCCAGCACCCGCGCCTCCGCCAGCAGCGCGGCAGCCGCCACATGCGCCACCATGTAGCCGGAAGACACACCCGCATGCGGCGTCAGAAAAGGCGGTAGTCCCTCGTTCAAGTCAGGATTGACCAGCCGATCGATGCGGCGCTCGCAAATACTCATCAGGTCTGTCATCACAATGGCCGCATAATCGAACACATACGCCAGCGGCGCGCCATGAAAATTGCCGCCCGAAAGAATCGCGCTGCTCGCACTATCCGCCGAACCGTCTGCCACAAAGACCAGCGGATTGTCGGTCGCCGAGCCCATCTCGATCTCGAGCACTCGCCTTCCCTGCGCCAATCCATCAAGCACCGCCCCATGAACCTGCGGCATGCAACGCAGGCAATACGCATCCTGCACTCGTGGATCATGCTCGCGATGCGACTCGCGAATTTCGCTTTCTGCCAGCAAAGAACGCAGATGTCCCGCCACTTCTACCTGCCCAGGATGCGGTCGCGCAGCATGAATTCTCTCGTCGAATGCAGTCGGCGTTCCCTTCAACGCTTCCAGCGTCATCGCGCCTGCCAGGTCCGCCAGGCGAGCCACCCGCTCCGCGCGCAACAGCGTCAAGCCGCCGACAGACGCCATCGCCTGGGTTCCGTTCAGCAGCGCGAGCCCTTCCTTGGGAGCAAGCTGCAGCGGCTCCATTCCGGCGGCCGCGCAACGCCTGCCCGGCTTCCATGCGTTTGCCTTGATAGAAAACTTCTCCCTCGCCAATCATCCCCAGCGCAAGATGTGCCAGCGGCGCCAGGTCTCCACTCGCTCCCACCGATCCTCGCGCCGGCACCACCGGGCAAATATTTTTCTCCAGCATCTTCAACAGGTGTTCCGCCACCACCACGCGAACACCGCTGGTTCCCTTGGCCAGCACGTTGGCCCGCAACAGCAGCATGCCGCGAATCTCCGCTTCATCCAGCGATTCGCCCACGCCACACGCATGGCTGCGCACCAGGTTTAACTGCAGATCGGCCAGCTGATCGGCAGCAATCGACACCTCCGACATTTTGCCGAAGCCAGTGTTGATGCCATATACGGTCGCGCCTTCTGCAAGATACCGGTCCACCACGGCGCGCGAAGCCTGCATGCGCTGCCGCGCCTCCGCGTGCAGTACGACCGGAGTTTTTCCGTAAGCCACGGAGGCCAGCTCTTCCAGAGTCAGAGGCTGTCCGTTCAATGCCAGCGATGAGGAACTCAATGGATTCGCCTCTTCTATTTGCTTTCCAGGCTGTAGTGTTGATCACTCACGGCGCGCAATCTCTCCGCGGCACTCTCCGGAGTAATATCGCGCTGCGGCATTCCCAGCATTTCAAACCCAACCATAAATTTTCGTATCGTCGCCGAGCGCAGCAGGGGCGGATAAAAATGCGCATGGAAATGCCATTCCGGGTGCGCTTCGGAATCCGTCGGACTCTGATGAAATCCCATGGTGTAGGGAAAGCTGGTTTGAAACAGGTTGTCGTAGCGCGTTGTCACTTGCTTCAAAATGTCCGCCAGCCCCGACTTCTGCGCAGCATCCAGCTCTGTGAATGCCCCACAGTGACGCCGACTCAGCACCAGCGTTTCAAATGGCCAGACCGCCCAGAACGGCACCACGGCGATAAATTCCTGATTCTCGCAAACGATTCGTTCCGCAGCTTGCAGCTCGCGCGTCACCGTGTCACACAACAAACAGCTGCCGTGCGAATCCAGATAGTCTCGCTGCGCAGCCTGCTCCGCCAGCGGCTCATCCGGAATATGTTCCGTCGACCACAGCTGGCAATGCGGATGCGGATTGCTGGCGCCCATCATCGGGCCGCGATTTTCAAAAATCTGAACGTAGTTGATCTCAGGCCGCTGCCCCAGGTCCTCGCACTGCGCCACCCACGCTTCCACCACGCGTTCAATATCCCCCGGCTGCATCCGCGCCAGCGTCAAATCGTGGTCAGGATGAAAGCAAAGCACGCGGCATATTCCCCGCTCGCGCTCGGCTCGAAATATGTCGTCATGGGGAGCGTCGGTCAGTGGAGGAACATCGGGAAGCAGCGCCGCATAATCATTGTCGAAAACGAAAACATCCTGATACGGTGGATTTTTATGGCCACCTGCGCGCGTATTCCCCGGACATAAATAGCAGTTGGGATCGTAGTGCACCGCCGCTGCAACTTCAGTCTTCGCCACCTCGCCCTGCCAAGGTCGCTGGGTGCGATGCGGCGATACCAGAACCCACTTTCGTGTCAGCGGATTGAATCGGCGATGTGGAACCTGGAGCCAGTTGGATGGCGGCATAGAAGGCGGGTCAAAACGTCCCTCCTCATGCTAATTGATGTTGGCCTTCGCCGCTTGCCGGCAACGCCTTGCGCCCGCCTGCCGTCGAGGGCAAAGTATATGGCTCGCCGCGCATCGCCGCCACTTCCAGCTTCGCCCACTCCCGCCATAGATTCAGCCCGTGCGTCTCCTGCATCATGTCCGCAACGCAGCCATCGTCCACGGTGGCAGAGGTTTCCATAAAGTAGAACTCGCCGGTCGCGCTGGATTGAAGAAATTCCGTATGCGACACCCCGCGTGCCATTCTCATGCTGGATAGCAGCGCCGTGTTGGCCCGTCTCAGTCGCTCGATTGCCGCGGGAGGATTCGGTGCCTGCACCCTGGCCAGCAATTCCCCGCTCTCCGGTTTTTCTGCAGTGCTTTCTCGATACGGAGAGACGGCAGAGAACACCACTTTTCCGCTCGCAGTCAGGCTGTCGACGTGCCACCGATCCCCCTCGATGAACTGCTCCAGCAGAAATTCACTCTGCCCGTCACCCAATGCATCGAGCGCGCGCCATACCTGGTCTGCCTCATCCAGTTTGCGCGTTACGTTGCCCCGTGAATCGCTTCTGGGCGTCAACGACCATGGCGCGGGAACCGCCTCCATGAATCGGCGCAATTCATCGTAATTCGCGACCGATGTGAAAGCGGGCACGCCCCTCACAACCTGCGCTGCCTTCAGCCGTGCTGCCAGTCGATCGCTGAAGTAGCACGCCGTGGTTACACCCATGCCGGGAATTCGCAGATGCTCGCGAAGCGCCGCCGCAAGCTGCACGTTCAAATTATCCAGAGCAATCACGCGCGCGAATTTGCGAGACCGAGCCAGGTAGGTGACAGTATTCGTAATCTGCTGCAAGGTCATGCCGGCGGGCATGCTGTGCAATTCGCTGATGGACTCCAGCGGCCAGCCTGTATTGCGGTGCTCATCCACAGTCAGCAGAATCACCCGGCAGCCAAGCTTCGCCAACTCCTCAAGAAAGGCTTGACCCCGGTGGCTGTCGGTCATGCATAGAATGCACTCGCCATCTCGACCATTCGTCATATGGGCGCAAGTATAGCTCGATTAGCACCAATGCAGAAGCGTGCAGACCTCGTCGATCCACCCTCAAAGGCTGGAGTGCACGCCTTTGCGGACAACCCACGTCGTCATAGCGCGTTGATCCTCGACCACCGTGGTCTTCAACGGGTCGGCAAGATCGCCCATAGATTGCGTATACCGGTTCAGCAGCGCTGCATCAACCAGGTAGCGCTCGGACCCATCAGGCAGCCCGTAGCGGCGTCCCTCGATCGGTTGTATCTGCTTCTCTATGCCGATGGAGGACGCAAGCCGACAGAAGAAAAGTCCGCCAGGTTTCAGCACCCGCCATGTTCCGCGCAGCATCGCCTCGAAATGTTCCTCGTCGCGCGCAAAGTGCAGCACCGCGCTGCTCAGCACCACATCCGCGCATCCATCGGCGAACGACATCCGCTCTACCGGTTCGACGCGAAAGTTGGAGGACGGCAGCGATGGCGCCAGCGCGCCTGCCAGGTTCCGTACGCTCTCCACCGCGCCGGCATCTCGGTCCGCAGCAAAAACTTTATACCCCTCGCGCAGCAGGTAGATCAGATTGCGTCCCGAACCGCATCCGGCATCCAGAATCCGCATCCCCGGCGCAATTCGACCCTTGAGCATCTGATCGAAAAGATAAATGTCGATATTTCCAAATTGTTCCTGCAAGGTCGGCATCTCAGCGTCCTAACCATACCATGGCATCGCCGACGTAAACTTCCGGAGGCACCCGGGCCCGCGGAACCACTGCCACAATCAATCCCCAAAAAAAATTGCCATTTTCCATTGCAGAGGCTCCTACGCCGCTCCAATGGAAAATGGCCGGGTAAAGTATCGCAACTAGAACGTGTAGATCACCGAAAGCTGCATTTGCCGTGGATTATTGGCTGACCCGGTGATTTTGCCATACTGGCTGCTTCCTGTGCGCGAATTAGGAGCGGCGTAGCTGGCGATGTTGAAAGCGTTGTAAGCATCCACACGGAACTTCACGGTTTGATCTCCCACCGTTCGAAACGCCTTGAACAGCGATAGGTCGACGTCTTTGAAATCAGGATTTCGTTCCGAGTTGTTACGGGCGGTTCCAAATGTTCCGCTCACCGGCTTGCCGTACGCGCAAGGCACACCGTTAGCATTGATGGTTTTGCCGGAGTGGGTACAGGGCAGGTCGGTTCCCCACCAGTTCTGCAAATTTCGTCCTGTGATTTTCAGTGGGAAATACTGGTTGTCGCGCGCTGCGTAGTTATAGTTGCTGTTGTCCGCCGCGGCGTTCAGGCCAGTGTTTCCACCGGTGTAAAACATCGTGGCTGGAAAGCCGCTGTGGAACAGCGCATTCGCTGCCAATTCCCATCCGCCCAGGGCTGCATCCGTGGCGCGATTCCAATCTGCGCCATACTTTTTGCCGCGACCAAAAGGAAGCTGGTAGACCGCGGTTCCGCTGAAATTGTTCCGGACGTCGAACAGCGAAGGACCATACTCAGCGTGTGGATCATACGCATTCTGCGCGAAGGCGAAAGTACCGCCCCCACCCACTCCATCCACATTCAAGAATCCGCCCGGGGTATCGGTCATGGCCCGAGCCCACGTGTAATTCAAGGTGTACTCCAGGCCGTTCGTCACCTGTTGCCGAAGAGTTGTTTGCAAGGCGTTATAGTTTTCTGTGCCTTCCGCAACCGTCTCCACGATCTGACTGCCGCCGCCCACCACTGCGTAGTACGGCGCTACCAGGTCCACGCATCCTGTCGGGTCGGTCGCCGGGCAAACTGCGGGAACAGGTGCGATGTACTGGTTCAGCAGTCTCGGTTCCGCCAGATGCTGACCCACCTGTCCAACATAACCAATCTGAAGAGAGGTTTTGCTGGCAAGCAGGAACTGGGTTGTCAGGTTGAACTGCTGTACCGCGGCTGGCCGGAAGTTAGGATCCCAGACGTCGAACTGCGCGCTGGGCGGAGTTCCGCCGGTTCCCGCCAGCAGCCCATTGGTGACGCTGATGGGGTTTCCGTCGGTAGTGTCCGTGGGTCCGTGTTGCAGATTCGTCACCGAAGTCAAGAACGGCAGGTTTTGCGTCATCCGCAATCCCGTGCCCGTGCCTTCTGAATCGTCGGTAATACTGTACCCGCCGCGAAGCACCGCGCGAGGACTCATCTGCAAAGCGAATCCGATGCGTGGCATGAACTGCCAGTAAAACGGGTTGACGAGCGCCCGGCTATTGCCGTTCTTCCCCGCTAACTCCAGGTACGGGCTTGGATCCGGCACGCCGCTCGGGTCCACAGGCGCGAAGCGAGCCTTGGGCAGATTGATGGTTGACATCTTATCGTGAGCCTCGTACATCGGCTGGTCATAGGCGTAGCGCAGGCCCAGGTTCAAAGTGAAGTTAGGCCGTACTTTCCAGTCGTCCTGCACATAGAACGCACTGCGCCATTGCCGCGCTCCGAATAGACCCGTGGCTTGAGCCACCAGCGCGACCTCGGCCTTGTCCAGTTCGAAATCCGCCAGGCCGTCGCCGTTGGAACATATTCCAGTTGGACCCTGGCAGGAATAGTTCGCGGTGTAATCGGCGTAATACGAAATGTATCCGTTCTCCCCGCCCAGGTTGCTTGGCGTGTTGTAGTTCTCCTGGTAGCGAACGAATTGCGCGCCCCCGCGGGTCACATGGTTTCCATGCACCCAGGTCACGTCATCGGTGTAATCAAAGTTGTTGTCGATAGTCTTGGTGCCGGCCGCAATGTTGGTGCCGAAGCTGCCTGCATCCGACCCCTGGATATACATATTTGTGAAGCCCGGCAGCGGCTGTTTGCCGGGATATCCGATGCCAAGAAGGCTATCCCCAGTGGTTCCGAACACCCCGCTCGGGTCGGAGGTCTCCGTGTCGTTGACAATCCGTGAATATCCCGCCCGGAACTCATTCACCAGCGATGGCGAAAAGGTGTGGATCCAGTCGATCACACCCATTGCAAATGGGTAGTCGTTCTTGATCGGAAACAAGACCGGGATGACTGCATTCGACGGGAAGTCGTACGCGTCTCCGTAGCTGCCTTTCACCATCAAGGTATCGTGAGCGCTCAGGGTATAGTCCACTCGCCCATCGCCCTGGTTGTTCAGGTTCTTGTTCGTGACCGGGTTCTGGTAGTCATTGGTTGAAACAGTTCCTGGATTCGGCGTCCGGTTCGGCAGTGGCAACGATTCCGGATGGGCAAAAAGGTAAACGGCGACCGGGTTCACGATCGTAGGAATGACATTGTTCGGGTAAGGCGTGTCGTTGTTCAGCCCGTTCGACGTGTCGAATATTGTATTTCCGTCGATCGCTGCCACTTCGCTGAAGTCACCTTGCCGCTCCAGTACCGTGGGAACGCTGGCCAGCCCCAGGTTCAGCGCGCTGTATCGCAGTCCTGAATAGTCGGCAAAGAAAAACAGCCGATTCTTGAAGATTGGACCGCCCACCTGTCCGCCAAATTGGTTCTGATGGAACTTCGGCTTGGGTGAGTTGGTGTAGTTGTTCCCCCAGCTGTTGGCGCCCAGGTTCTCGTTCTCAAAATACTCAAAAGCATTGCCGTGGAACCGATTGGTTCCCGACTTGGTCACCATCAGAATTTCGGCGCCGTCCACGTTTCCATATTCGGCGTCGGCGTTCCCGGTAATGATCCGCACTTCCTGCAACGAAAATGGGTTGGGCTTGTAACCGCTCAAATTCTCCGTCGTCTCGTTGATTTCAATTCCGTCCAGCACAAAGTTATTTCCCTGCTGGCGATTTCCATTGAAAGATGGAACTTCATCTGGGGAAGTCATGCGGTACGCCGAACTCATCGAACTCACCGTGGGGTTCACGGCCCCGGGCACAAACATGGTCGCGTACAAGGCGTTCTGCCCAGGCAACGGCATGCTCTGCAATGCATTTGCGCTGATGCTTGTACCCAGCGTGGCGTTTTCAGTGCTGAGAATCGCCCCCGCTCCCGCCGCAACATTGACCGTGGTCGCGGCCGTTCCAACCGACAGCTTCGCATCCACATTTGCAATCTGATCAATCTGCAGGTGGATGGGACCGATCGACGTGCTGTTGAAGCCCGTCGCGGTCGCGGTAATGGTGTAATCTCCCAGATTTAAAAACTGGAAGTTATATAGACCGTCGCTGTTCGTGACGGTTTGAGTCGCCACGTTGGTCGCCACATTCGTCGCCGTGACATTCGCTCCAGCCACCACCGCCCCGCTGGGATCCGTCACCGTTCCACGAATCGATCCAGTGATCGTCTGAGCGATCGCTACGGATGTCCCAAGGCAGAATAAACCGACAAAAAATATCCAAATCCACGCCTGATTTCTTCTCACAAAACCTCCCCAAAATTGGTGCTGCTTGAAACTCTTGTCGTCCAACCTACTCACACGCTCCTCGAAACCACCGCTTCGCTAGCGTTTATCCACGGAGAGCTGCCGTCGAACAAAGGCCTCCTCCCGCCTCTTGCTGGTTGGCCCTCTGTCCCTTAGTTTCGGCACAAAACTAGTCCCAAGGGAGGCGAAAGTCAAGATATATTTCTTCGATTTGGGGAAGTTTGCAGTTAGAGAAATGTTCTGGTTGAACCATGCCATGGTAACCAGGGGGTTTCTCGCAGCTTATTTTCTTGCAAATGTGAGGAATTTCTCTTTCATCGATCGCAGCTGCGAATTGTCCCGTATTCGGCCTACCAGACGGCAGACCACACCCTGTATATTTTCCCAATGATCGGAAACTTTACTGCAGGTGAAACGATGAACCCGAGGCGCCTACCTGCGCCGACAGTCGGTCGCCCCAGTCGTTCAGAATGCACCGTGGATGCACCGGATCGTTCGGAAATCCCCAGCCAGCCCGGCTCTCCTACAGGGGGTCGATAGCGCAGATTCCCGCGTCAGGTTTATTCAATTCGCAGCGCCGTCATTGGATCCACGCGAGTCGCCCGCCTCGCCGGAATCCAGACAGCGATCAACGCAACCGCGCAAAGAATGATCGGCGCTGCAATGAATGCCACCGGATCCCACGTCTTCACGCCAAATAAAAAGCTCGCCAGAAAACGTGTCAGCGCAAACGCTCCCCCGATGCCCAGCACAATTCCCAGGCCAGACAGCATCATGCCCTGGCCAATCACCAGGTTGCGCAGGTTTGAAGTCTGCGCTCCCAGCGCCATGCGCACCCCCAGCTCCTGGGTTCGTTGCTGCACAGAGTACGACATCACACCGTAAACCCCAATCATCGCCATCAGCAGCCCCGCCGATCCAAAGACAATCAGAAGCAGCATATTGAACCGCTGGCTGGCAATATTTCCTGCCTCAATCTCCTGCATGCTGCGAACATGCGCCACCGGCAGCCCGCCACTGGCTTGCCGCAATGCGGCGGTAATAGGAACGCGCAGGCTGTGCGGATCCATTTGTGTCCTCACAATCCACCACATCGGCGCAACCCGGGAGTTCAGCGCCGTCTCCAGATCCGGCATCTGCGCCAGCGGAATATACATGACCGGACCTGGATCGCGATTCAGCCCGCCATCATGCGTGTCGCCGACGATCCCGATAATCTGGCGAGGCGGCTCTGCAAACACAGGTCCGGCGCCCACACCGATATGGATTCGATCGTGCAGCGGATCGCCTTTCGGCCAGTACTGCTTCGCCATCGCCTCATTAATGATGGCCACTCCCGGAGCCGCGGCATCATCCTGCTCAGTGAACGCGCGCCCTCGCAGCACGGGAATTTTGAATGTCTCAAAATAGCTCCACGACGTCGAGAAGAATCCTGCTCCCCCGGTAAAAGGACTGTTGCCATTCTGCCTTCCCACAATGTCAAAGCTCATCCCGAATCCACCCACCATCGGCAGGCAGTTGGCCACACCCACATCCACCACCCCCGGCAGCGCCATCACGCGCTCTCTGCCGTCGCGAAGTATTTGTGCCACCGGCGCCGTCGTTTGAAAGCGGTCGCCTCCAACCGACATGGCCATGGTCAGAACATTTTTGGTCGCAAACCCTGGAGAAACTGCCTGCAGCTTGAAGAAGGTGCGAATCAGCAGCGCCGCCCCGATCAGCAGCACCAGGGTAAGCGCCATCTCGCAAATCACCAGCACCGAGCGAAATTTTCCGCTGCGAAATCCCAGGCCCGAACGGCTTGAATTCTCATTCAGCACCGCCGCCAGGTTGGGCCGCGATGCGCTGATCGCAGGCGCCAGTCCAAACAAAATGCCCGTCAGGATGGTGATTCCCAGCGTGAACAGCAGGATGTTGTGATCGAGCGTCACCGCCGATCCGTTTTCGCCAAGACGAGGAATGTCTCCTGGATTGATGCGCAGCAACAGCCGCACACCAATAAATCCTAGCGTCAGACCGAGTGCTCCGCCGAACATCGACAGTGTCAGGCTTTCTGTCAGCAGCTGCCGGATGATCTGCCCGCGGCCGGCACCCAGCGCAGCCCGCGTCGCCAGTTCACGCTTTCTTGCCGATGCTCTCGCCAGCAGCAGATTCGCAACATTGGCGCAAGCAATCAGCAGCACAAATCCAACTGCGCCCAACAACACATAGAGAGAAAATCGAGTGTCGCCAACGATCGATTCCTGCAGCGATTGAATCCCGAATCCGCCCTGCGGAGGCAACGCGTTCGCGCCGTACATGCGTCGATACTGGTCCGCCGCCAATCGAAGTTGTGCGTTGGCCTGCGCCATGGTTACACCCGGCTTCAGCCGCGCCGCTACAGTAAAGTAATTCGCCATGTCCTGCGACGTCAGGTCAAATTGAAATGGCACCCACAGGTCCGCAGACGTATCCGTCACGAATCCGCGCCCAAGCACGCCCACAACCAGGTACGGCTGGCCATCCAGTTGAATGTTCGTGCCGACAATTTTTGCATTGCCTCCGAAGCGGCTCTTCCACAGGCCATAACTCAACACCACAACATTGCCGCCATGCGGACTGTCTTCCGCCGCCGTAAAAGTTCGTCCCGCCGCAACCGGCGCACCGAATAACGCGAAATATTCTGACGAGACATGCACCCCCTGCACCTGCTGCGGTTGATCGCCTCCCGTCAAATTAATTCCAGCCCCGCCAAAATCATAGGCCGCCACCTGCTGGAATATTTTTGTCTGCTGCAGCCAGATATTGAACTTGGGCACGTTCGCGCCTGGAAATGTTCCCTGCTGGCTGGTGTTCATCAACTGCACCATCGACTGTGGATCGGGATAGGTCAGCGGCTTCAACAGAACTGTATTGATCACCGAAAATACCGCCGTGTTCACTCCAATGCCAACCGCAATCACAAGAATCGCGATGCACGTAAAGGCCGGCGTCTTCTTCAACGAGCGCAGTGCAAACTGAAAATCTCTCCACAGGTTTTCAATCCACGGAAAGGATCGATCCAGCCACACCCGCTCTCGCGTCGCCCGCGGATTCCCAAACCGCACTCGAGCCCGGCGCCGCGCTTCCTCCGCAGAAAGTCCTCGCGCCGCATTCGAGTCCTCTTCATGCGCCAGGTGCGATTCAATCTCCTCCGCCAGTTCTTCGTCTTTCTTCGCGCGCTCCGTAAACCGTCGCAGGTTCATCGCCGTCGTTCCTCCTTGTCGCTTCCCCTCGTCACTTCCCTGTCGTTACTTCCCTGTCGTTACTTCCCTGTCGGCTCGATCGAGTCTCCAAGAATCAGCCCAATGGCGCGCGTCATCCTGTGCCAGCGGCCCGTCGCTGCGTTCAGTTCCTTTCGCCCCTTGGCGGTCAGCTTGTAAAACTTTGCCTTGCGATTGTTCTCGCTCACGCCCCACTCCGACGAGAGCCACCCGCGATCTTCCAGCCGGTGCAGCGCCGGGTAGAGCGATCCCTGCTCTACCTCCAGCGCATTTTCCGATGTATGCTCGATCACCTGCGCAATCGTGTGCCCATGCGCCGGGCCCATCACCAGCGTGCGCAAAATCAGCATGTCCAGCGTGCCCTGCAGAATTTCCCCGTTTTCAGGCGGCCTCTTCAATACCATCTCCCCGTCCCTCCCCTCGAATGTCTATGCAAGAACGTTATACACCACTCGAATGCCTATGGGAAGCACCCGAAATTTACCCGGAGTCTTCAGATGAGAAATCAAATTGTCGGGGAAGCTACGTCGTGACGGACCGCCACGCAACTAAAATCATCAACGGTCGAATGTCGGGGGTGCCCCATCCTTCGCGCTGATTGCGAAGGGTGGGATTTCAAACAGCCTGCATCACAGTGCAAGTGAGGATATTCTGAGACCCCGCCGCCCTTACCACCCAACCTGCCCCATACGCCCCAGGATAATCTGGCTATATCGCCCCATCCGCTGCGGCCGCCATTTTCGCGGAGCTGGCAAAATCGCCGCCAGCCGCGCAGCCTGCTCCCGCCCAATATTCCTCGCGCTCACTCCGTAGTGATACCGGCACGCCGCCTCCGCACCATACACGCCCGGCCCCCATTCCACCTCGTTTAAATACAGTTCCAGAATTCGCCGCTTCCCCAGCACCAGCTCCGCCACCGGCACCAGCGAGGCCTCCGCACCCTTGCGCAAGATCGATCGCCCCGTCCCGAAAAATAAATTCTTCACCAGCTGCTGCGTTATCGTCGAAGCCCCACGGACCCGCCCGCCTTCCATATCCTCGGCCGCATCAATCTGCACCTGGTGCCAGTCGAATCCATGATGTAAATAGAAGCGCGCATCCTCCGCCGACACCACCGCATGCTGCAGGTTCGGCGAAATCATCCGCAACGGCACGTACTCATAGCGCGCGTGATAAGGCTTGCCGCCCCAGGATTGTACCTGCCGCTCCATCCGCACCATCGTGGTCGGCGGATTGATCCATTTCGCCGCCACCAGCAGCATCGCCGCCAGCAGCCACAGCCCCGCGATCCCCAGCCCAATCCATCGCAGCCAGGTCCGCCAGCCAATCTTCCCAACCCGCGCCTTCAGGGGAGTCCATCTCTTCCGCGTCACTTCCAAATCATAGCCTGCGCCTCCGGAGATCCAGGACAATCCCGACGCAACGCCTGCAGCCGATCTCCGGCGTCACCCATCGCAAGACTAAAGTTTGGATTTCATTCACCATTCCCTGCGGAAGAATCGACCCCTTGTCGATGACCCCAACAGCACGCCTGCGCCACGCATACGAATTTGCTTCGCTCCGGGAGTACACACAATGCACGTCCCCCGCCTATGCCTTGTCACACTCGGTTTGTTGACTGTAAGCGCCTGCAGCAGCGGCACCGGCGCCGGCCCCGCACCGTCCAATCCAGCGCCGCCGGTCAGCGACAGCATCACCGGCTCAGTCAACTTCAAAGCAAGTCCTCTACCGGGCGTTGTGCTCACGCTGTGGAATACCAACACCAATACCATCGATCAGACCACCACCTCAGATGCCAACGGAAACTACACCTTCTCCGGCCTGCGAACCTGGGACGCTTCGCCCACCGAATATCAGGTCTGGGCGACCCGCGCCGGATACGGCTTCTATCCTTCTGTCGGCGACGGTGCCAAGGTCATTCGATGGGACCACACTGGTCAATTCCTGGGTAACGGCGTGACCGACATCGCCATCTATCTCACCGTCATCGACTATGTAGCCTTATCGAACGGCTCTCTCACCCACGCCGACTTCGCCGCCTACGATGGCAGCAATCCCCTGGTCACCGTGCCCGCGAGCGGCGCGAAATCCTCCTACGTCACTGGCGATGATGGTTCCCGAAAAGCCGGTGTCCCCTGGCCGCAAACTCGCTTCACCGACAACCATAACGGTACCGTCACCGATACCCTCACCGGCCTCATCTGGTTGCAGGATGCCGGCTGCCTGGTCCCCAGCGTCTGGGCCGACGCGCTCAACCAGGCCAGCCAGCTCGCCAGCGGAAGCTGCGGCCTGAACGACAACTCCATCGCCGGGCAATGGCGCGTTCCCAATCTCAATGAACTCGAAAGCCTGGTCGACGTCTCCGCCAGCCATCCCGCCATCTCGGCCGGCAGTCCGTTCCTGCACGTGAGCGATGCGATCTACTGGTCCTCCACCAGCTACTTCGGAGGCCAGGCTGGTTCGCCCCAAGCCTGGGCCATTCGCATGAGCGACGGACGCTACGTCAACGATTCCATCAGCAACCTGAAGACCACCTCCAACAACGCGGTCTGGGCGGTTCGCGGCAGCGGAGGCGGCGCCGTCCATCTTCCCTGGACCGGACAATATGTCACCTACATGATCGGGGATGATGGCCGCATCCAGGCCGGCGTTCCTCCCACCGATCCCCGCTGGGTCGACCATGGCGACGGAACCATATCCGACACGGTCACCGGATTGATCTGGCTCAAGCAGGCCGACTGCATCCATCAGTCCTGGTCCGATGCTGTCGCCGCGGTCAACTCTCTGGCCTCCGGCCAATGCGGCCTCAGCGATCAGTCAACCGCTGGCAGTTGGCGCATGCCCAATCGTAAGGAGATGGAGAGCCTCTCCGACAGGATGGAAACCAATCACGCCGACTACTTCAACTCCACCTACACCAACCGCGACAACACTATCTTTCGCCGTCCGATTTTTTCCAGCTTCGTGGTCAGCGCCTATTACTGGACCTCAACCACCGACGCCGCCAGCCCCACCAGCGCGTGGACCGTCTTCAGTTGCGATTTCGGCGTCTACGACATCCCAAAAATCGATTCCGGATACACCCTCGCAGTGCGCTGACATCGCCCCCACCGCCGCCCGGTCCCCGGGTGGGATTGCCATCGGCGAGATCGGCGCTTTCGCCAGGAGTCTCGTCTACGCGGTTACGTCGAAGGTTATGTTGTTTGTGATTTGAAAGACAGTTCTCACGCAGCATGCGCGAGTATGGATGGGCATGCAGTGAGCGGGTTTCCCCTACAATCCCCGAGTGTGTCGGCTTCGGCTATGCGGACTTCCATTTCGACAACGCACCTGTATCATTCGACTCATCCTCCAGCGTGCGGTATCGACTTTGCGCAAGGCTCTCCTCCGCTCGCTCTTCATAGCGAGCACTATGGTCGGATCCTTCACTCCCGCCGGCACGGGGGTTCGTTTCGCGAGACTTCAGGATTTCCACTCCACCCTTGAAATACGTGCCCTCGGCGATCGAAATTCGCGGCGTGATCACGTCCCCCATCAGCGAACCCGCGTCGCGGATCTCAACCCGCTCGCTGGCCGTGCAGTTGCCACGGACCTTTCCCAGAACAACGATCTCTCGCGCAACAATGTTTCCCTCGACGACTCCGCCCTCTCTCACAGTCAGGCGATGGCCTGTCAGATCGACTGAGCCTTCGATCGTACCGTCGATGTAGAGTGACTCCGACCCTGCCAGGTCGCCCTTGATCTTGAAGGATCGTTCGATCATCGCCTGCGAAGTAGCCCGTCCCTCTCGCGCCGAAATGGCGGACGACTCGGGTGACTTTGTGGGAACGGCTGAGGTGGCCGATTTCGCTTCTGATTTTCCCGTTTGCGGCATACGCCTCCGTTTCGAGTCGAAGGCAGGAACGACTCTGTTCAATCGTACCCCTCAGCGTTTCATGTTGCCACCGGCGCTGAACCCTCTAGCCCGCATGTTCGCAGCCCGGTAGTCCCAGAAGTTTACTGAGATAAAAAGAATTGTCATCCCCACCAAAGCGGAGGGACCGGCTGTTCCCATTCGTCCCACAAGAAACGAGGGTACCCCATCCTTCGCGCCCTATGCGAAGGGTGGGACTGAAACAACCTGGCCACCACCCGTTACCACGAACAGAAAAACCCTCTGGACGCGACCCATAGCCTTCTACTTCGCTGCCACTTTCTGCTACCTCAGCGACGGCAACGCCTTCTGCGGAGAACTCATGGTCACTTCATAGAGACAGTACCATTGGCGGCCTGGCGGGCGTTCGTCAGAATACCTTTCGCGTAATAATCGACCACGCGTGCCTGATCGCGCAGCACTTCGTAGTACGCACTTTGTAGCAGCAGAGAGCGGCTGTCGTGGATTTGCTGCCGTATCATCTGCTGCACTCGCGGATCGCTCAAAGGATGCTGTCCAGCCGGTTCAATCGCAATCAACTTGAAGATGATATACGCGACAGGTTGCCTGGATGCGCCTTGCATGATTGGCAGCACCGGAGTGATGTCACCTGGCTCCAGCTTGCTGATTGCGGCATAGACTTCCGGGTCGGATTGAAGAAACGACTGTGGAACAAAGCCCATGTCGCCTCCGTTGGAGGTGGTGTTCGGTGCCTGGGAATAGTTGATGGCGGTACGGGCGAAATCCGCCCCGGTCTCCAACTGATTATGCAGCGCTTCAATCTTTTTCAGCGCCTCCTCCTCACCTCCCGCGTTGCCGCTCACCTCGTTCGGACTCGGAGCCACAACGATCTGCGCCAGATGATATTTCGGCTCAGTCAGATTAAATTCAGCCTGGTGCAGCTGATAGAAATCCGCGACGTCCGCGTCGGTAATGTTGATCTTGGATTCGATCTCCTGGTTCATCACCCTTTCCACGCTCAGGTTCAGACGCGTATCACGCCGAACTTCATCCAGGGTGAGCCCATGGGCTTTCAGCCGCTGATCGAATTGCTGTTCGCTTTCGCCCGCCCTCTGTTGAGCAATTTTCGCTTCGACCTCGTCGGAACTCGCAATCAGGTGCAACGTTTTCGCACGTTGAAGAATCACTTCCTCGGCGATTCGCTGTTGTAGGATTTCCAGCTTCAGCGTGGCGGCTTCGTCACGGGTGGGCTGCTGCTGGATTCCATTCACTCTGTTTTGGTAGTAGCTCACCAATTCAGATTTCATAATTGGATGACCATTGACCGTCGCCCAGACATTCGGGCCGGGAACGCGTCTGCAGCCTGCCAGCGACACAAAACAAGCCATCATTGTCACCCCCGTCGCACATGTCGTGCTCAGCCGAGTGAATGAGCCCGAAGTCGCCACAGTATTTTTATTCGCGGCCATTGGGAGTTTAAGGTGCATACGTCCATTCGCCAGCCCATTGTGAGTCGGCCGGTGAAATCAACGAGAATGATTCCGAAGACACAATCACCTCAGTCGTTCGTGACTGTATAGACGGGGCCCGCCCGCGAATGTAACATCCCCAGGAATAGGAATCACCCTGACCGCGGTGACGTCATCCAGACCGCAGCGTCGTCATCCCGACCGCAGCGTCGTCATCCTGAGCGCAGCGAAGCATCTCTGCATTTCACTTCTCTGGGTGCCCCATTCAAGCCCTATTTTGTCTTGATTTGGGATGGAAAAATGTTTTGTCATCGAAGCCGTATCTAGGCTCGTTCGGCCAGCACTTCCGCCAGAATCGGCACCCCTTTGGCTGCAGCAGGGAAATTCAGAGAACTCGTGAACCAAGCGACGGCAGAAAGCTTCCAAATCATGTCCATATGGGATCAGATTGAATTCGAAGAGAAACTCCGCGAGTCGACGAAATGAAGGAAACTTAATCAGCGCTGCGCATCCTAATTCTCATCCTCCCAAGAAGATTTCGTTTCGAACGAAATATGGTCCCATGCCCACGTATGACCTGAGTAAAGATTACAGATCCAGACGAGATCTTCCATCGCAACGAGTATCTCTTTGAGCTTTACCGTTTCCGGAGGCGCCTCCCCCGTGTGTACTACCTTGTTCCGAAGTTCTACCGCCTCCTTCAGTATGTTCAACAGCCTCTTGGGCGGACGGAGGATCTTTCCTTTCGCGCGGGCTTTCACCTTTAAGCTAGGGACGTACTCTTTCGCAATCCTCAAGATCGGGGGCGACGGAACATTGTCGGCTAGCCATCGAGCATCTGGTGCTAGCTCACCTATCAGTTGTTTTAGGGCAATTTCGGCAGCTATTACGCCGATCACCAATGCGCTTCTTGGATATGTGGTTCTTTGATTCCACGCCTCAATTAGTAGCTGCAGGCCCAAGGGAGGTTCTACCCTTTCGTTGTGCATCCGGCCGAGCTCGTGAACAGTCGAAAAATTTATCTTACAAAACGGTTTGGAGAAGCTGCTCTTTAAACCGCGAAGGGTTGAAATTCCACGCCACTCCGTCGCATCTAACGACACTGCCTCCGACCAGTTACTAAACGAATTGAACGGACCGTCGGTTATTCCGTATCGCCATTTCAATATCGCGATTGATGCTTTCAGCTCATCTCTAAGCTGCTTAAATATTGGGTCCACGATATCGTGGATCGCCATGACCTTTTGGCTGAAAACGGCATCATTAGCATGGTGGATTGTCCCTACCGGGTTGTTCATGCCGTCGAAATTGGCCCAAAGTCCATCCTTCGATTTCGCAATCGCCGAGGTCAAGTTGAGTAGAGCATCACTCTCTGCGAGTTCCAAATTCGTTGTGCAACTCGCAACTACGGGCCCACCTTTATGCAGTTCCGATGTTGATTGCTGTCTACAAATGGAAACATGTATGACAAATGGACGCGCTAAATCATAGTCAATGGGTTCGTCGCACATCCTGTCAATGAGGTCAGCAACAACGCATGCGACACGAAAGTACATCTGGGAATGATACCTCCCGATCTCGAGATTGAGGGTACCCGATTGGGTCTAGGGGTGCGGCATAGCCAGGATAGATAACCTGAAGTCGGTTTGCCTTTAATAAGCGAGACAAAGCCAACACTACAACGCTACGCTATCCATTGGAGCTTGCTTCTTTGCCGCCAGCCGGGTGCCCCATCCTAGCTTAGCTAGGGTGGGATAGAAAGATGCCCGCCCCAATCAATCCGCGCCAGATCAAGGCGCTCCGCGAGAGTCTCCGCGTCAGCCAGCCAGTCTTTGCCCGGTATCTCAACACCAGCGAATCCACGGTGGAGAAGTGGGAGACGGGCGCAAAGAAACCCAGCGGCATGGCGCTCAAACTGTTAGCCGTCGTGCAGAAACACGGATTGAAGATGCTCGCCTGACTGCCCGCAACAGAGTATGCCCGTGCGGCCAGCACCCAGCACCCAGCACTTGGCGCATCCACTAGTCCCAAATTGATAGAATAGAGATGAGCACCCTCCGCCCACCTTCACAAGGCAGAATGTGCTCCGGATCGCACGGAATCGCTACCGATCGCTCCTCGATTTTCACGAAAATCAGAAGCGGAAGCCAATTACCATGAGGTTTCTACCCTCATCCCACTGCATCCAAGGCACTTGCCGCAAAACACGCCCTGCATAATCCTTCAACTAGCGCGTATAATACGTGACATCTTCAATTAGCGTGCATAATCCTTCAATTAGCGCGCATAATCCTTCACCTTTACCCCCACCTAACCTATGCCCGTGCGGCTAGCACCCCGTGCGGCCAGCACCTTACTTGGCGCCAGCGCCAGCAGCGCCACCCCAATCACCAGCAGCACGCCCACGCCGATCAGCTCCCCGCGAGCTACCATGCCCGTGATCCCCTGGTAGCCCATCCAGACTGCGTGTACCAGGCTCGACCATGCGGCGAAGGCAATCACGCTGCGATACGCCCATGGATTGCGCACCGCCATCAACAGAAACACGCCCAGCGTGACGTAGAGACTCAGCATCATCGACAACGCCGGCTCTTGTCGAATGAAAACCACCATGGGATAAGCCGTCAACACAAACAAGGCTCCCACCACCCCCAGCACAACCTTCAACGCCCGCTCTCGCATCCCCGTCCCCCCGAACAACTCGCTTCTGAAAGCCGGCCGACCTATGCGTTGGGTGCCCCATCCTGGGCGAATCATGGGTCGCCGCAGCGACATGCGAACGCCCAGGGTGGGAGGAGAGTATCTCCCTCAAGCCCAAATTTATTTCGCCGCCACTCCCTGCGTTCCCTGGCTGGCCACCGCGGAAATTGCCTGTTCCACCCGCGACGGATCGCCGAGATAGTAATGCTTGATCGGCTTCAACTTCTCATCCAGCTCATACACCAGCGGAATCCCCGTGGGAATATTCAGCCCCGCAATTTCCTTATCGGAAATTTCGTCCAGGTACTTCACCAGCGCCCGCAGACTGTTGCCATGCGCGGTGATCAGCACCTGGTTCCCGGCCTTCACGCGCGGCGCAATCAACTCATGCCAGCACGGCAATACCCGCGCCACCGTATCTTTCAGGCATTCCGTCAGCGGCAATTGGCTCTTGCTCAGATTCTTGTATCGCGGATCGAAGCCCGGATAGCGCGGGTCCTTCTCCGTCAGCGCTGGAGGAGGAACATCGTAGCTGCGCCGCCACAACTTCATCTGCGCCTCGCCATATTTCTCTGCCGTCTCCGCCTTGTTCAACCCCTGCAGCGCGCCATAGTGGCGCTCGTTTAATCGCCAGTCATGGATCACCGGAACCCACATACGATCCATCTCGTCCAGCACCATCCACAGGGTGCGAATCGCCCGCCGCAACACCGACGTGTAAGTAATGTCGAACGCGAATCCGGAATCTACCAGCAATCGCCCTGCATCCCGCGCCTCCAGCTTTCCCTGCTCCGACAGATCCACGTCCGTCCATCCGGTAAACAGGTTCTCTTTATTCCAAACACTCTCTCCATGCCGCAGCAGTACAAGTTTGCCCATCTGACTTTTTCCTTTTTTTTAGCTCGCCCGTAGCGAGGGGGGTTATGTTGATCGTCTCCTGGCCTCCGCGATCCGCTTCGGACCCGAGCCGTTTCGCTTCGCAACTGAAGATGTCTCTTCGTTTCGCTGCTTCCATCCTAATCGAAGCCCATGTACGCCACCGCGGACATAACTCAGTTCACAGCGTCGCGCAGAATTTCTACGCTGCGAAGCACCATTCCGCGAAAAAACATTTTCCTCGCCAATTTTCATTGACAGAATCTACGGAACAATCACCGCCGCGCCATCGATCGCGTCATGCCGCAACGCCTCCATCGCGTCGTTGATGTCATCCAGCGAATATGCGGTCGCCTTGCTTTTTATGCCAATTTGGCTGCAAATCTGCAAAAAATCGCGCGCATCGTCGCGCGTCATGTTAGCCACGCTGCGAATCTGCCGCTCTCCCCACAGCAATTTGTCGTAATCGAATTCAGGAATTTTATCCAGGTGAATAGCATTGATCGCTACCACTCCACCCTTGCGCAAGCTGGAGAGTGCAGCCACAACAACTTTCCCACTCGGCGCGAATGTCACCGCGCGATCCAGTTCGACCGGAGGTTTCTCATCTTCCGATCCCACCCACTTTGCTCCTAAGGAGTCGGCAAGCCGTCGATGCGAAGCGCCGCGCGTCGAAACATACACATCGCAATTCCACGAGCGCAGAACAGCAATGGCAAGATGCGCCGACGCCCCAAATCCAAATAATCCCACGCGCTCTCCACGCTCCACCCCCGCTACGCACAAACTTCGAAAGCCGATGATTCCCGCGCATAGCAGCGGCGCAACATGCAGATCATTCATCGCCTCCGGCAGCGGATAGACAAAGTCCGCGCGCGCCACTGCATACTCCGCATAGCCGCCATTCACGCTGTATCCGGTGAATGTGGGTGCATCGCACAAGTTCTCTTTTTTATTCCGGCAGTACCAGCAAGTTCCGTCCACGCCGCCCATCCAGGACACTCCGACGCGCGTTCCCATTGGCAACTCCTGAGTGCCGCCTGCAACAATTTCACCGACAATCTGGTGGCCCGGAATCAGATCGGTGCGACGAGGCGGCAGCTCCCGATCGAGAATATGCAAATCCGTCCGACACACCCCGCACGCACGCACACGCAGCAGCACCTGCCCAGCTTCTGCCTGCGGCTTCGAAACCTGCTCGACGCGAAGCATCGATCGGGTGGATGGATCGGTGGAATGGAACACGGCAGCTTTCATTTCCAGCTCCTGTATGTAGCATTTCTGGAGACATCTGTCTGAGCAAGTTTGACCATATTCTGCGCAAATAAACATGCCCGCGGGCGTAATCAGAATGACCCGGAATTTATATACGTTTCAGTGATTTGGCTTGCTACAATGTCGGCTAGGCTACATTCCTGCCAACGTCATCGCGCCTCATTTGAGACTGCTCCCCGCGATTTCATTTGAGCTAGCCCAAGGCTCGCAATCGGTGGTGCATCATGTCTCTTGTACTATCTTTTCATCTTCCCTATTTTCGACCCGGAGGCGGTGCGTTTTACGGTCTCCCTCCAGAGATGCTGGCTGAATTAGATGCCATCAGCACGCGGCTCGAATATCCAAATGGGACCACGCTGATGCATCAGGGTGATGCCTCTACCGGGGTCAAAATTATTTGTGAAGGGCGAGCAAAAATATCTACCGCGTCGCAGGATGGAAAAACGCTGCTGCTGAATATCGCCAGCAAGGGAGTCATTCTTGGATTGGTTTCCGCGATCCGTCAAATCAACTTCGAAACCACGGCGGAGGCCTATGGCGCCTGCGTCGTCGACGAGATTGACAATCAGGAATTCTTAGAATTTCTACTTCGTCATCGCAACGCGAGTTGGCAGGTGACGCGGATGCTCGCAGAAGAAAATCACGAACTGCTGGTGAACGCCAGGCGAGTGGCACTGTCCGGTACAGTCGCTGGCAACATTGCAAAGTTGTTGCTTGATTGGGGTGCGACCGTGAATGAAATCGATGGCAAACGGCACTTCAACATGGTCCTGACGCACCAGGAGATCGCGGAAATGGTTGGGACAACGCGGGAGACAGTCACGCGCACCCTGGCCAGTTTTCGTCAGAGCGGCTGGATTCGCATTCACGGTGCGTCAGTCGAGCTGCTGCAGCAGGAGAAAATGAAGGGCATTGCCATCTAACTTCTGCCTGACCCAGTTCCGCATGAAGTCTCCATTTGCGTCGACGCGCGAGCATGTTGGAATATCGCAGCGAGCGCCAGCGGCCTGCCTGAGAACGACGGGCAGTTCCACACCAAGGTAACTGGACACCGGGTCAACATCTGCTCCGACTCATTCCCTGCCTTCAAACTGGAAACCATCGAGCGCGTGCCCTGCGGAACTCCGCTACGCGTGGCTTCGCATGAAGTGGCGATGCCCGCTCTCCGCGCATGTTTTGTGGTCGATGTATCACCTGTGACTACCATCACTGCCAAAGTTTCTTTCCACCCTCTAACTTCAAATGAGAAATAAAAATGATTACGCACTACGAGCGGCTTGGCTCAGATCCGGCAACGATTTTCTGAACCAGGAACGTGGAGGCTGTATGAAACGTTTGCTTCTTTGTGTTGCGCTGATGATCGCACTCCCGGGCCTATGGAGTGCCAGTCAAGCGAAAGCCGCGAGTCATCCCGGCCAACAAGCCAGTGCCCCTCAGACCCCCCCAACGGCGACGGCGACAGCCCCGGGTTATGTAGGCTCCGATACATGTATCACCTGTCACGCGGAGATCGGCAAAAACTTCGCCAACAACCCACATTCCAAGCTAGCTCTGGAGCATAGCGGCAAAGGCATCACCTGCGAGAGCTGCCACGGACCGGGGCAGGCACATGTCGAGGGCGGCGGAGATATCACAAAAATCTTCCTGCCCAGTAAAGCCACCGCGAAAGAGACCAATGCCACCTGCGAGGGTTGCCACGCTGGAGTGCATCCGAATTTCGATCGCTCGCCGCACGCCAAGGCCGGCCTGAGTTGCATCAGCTGCCACAGCGTTCACGCGCCGCAGAGCGAACAAGCCCTGCTGAAACTGCCGGAGCCTGCGCTTTGCTTCACCTGCCACACCGACGTGAAGGGCGCCTTCAACATGCCGTTTCACCACCCGGTACTGGAAGGTGCGGTCAAGTGCAGCGATTGTCATGATGTGCACGGCACATTCCAGCGCACACAACTCAGATCGACCGCCGATCAGAATGTGGTCTGCGTCAAATGCCATACCGATGTGCGTGGGCCGTTCGTTTACGAGCACGCCGTGGTCAAGGGCGAAGGCTGCATCGCTTGCCATACGCCGCACGGCTCGCAGAATGCGCGGCTGCTGAATATGCCAACGATCAACACCTTGTGCAAGCAGTGCCACAGCCAGGTCAGCGGAGACACGATCCACGGAATGGGCTCGGGATCCCAGACGGTTACACCCTGCATCACGTGCCACACCATGATCCACGGATCTAATCTCAACGCCGCTTTCCTTAAGTAGCGGAACCGGACCGTCGGTTTTGATGTGCTGACGTTTTTTCAAGTGAGGTTTTATATGAAACATATAAACGGGTTTTCAAAGCTGTACCATCAACAGCTCTCTCCCGCATGGGCCCTGAGTCTTGCTGCGGGCTTTGGAATCGCAATGTTCGCAATGACCACCAGCGTCGCAATCGCCCAGGTTACGTCGCCCGCGATTCCGACGGCCCCCACTGGATATACCATCCACGGAAGCACCGAGGAGGGCGGCCATGTAGCCAACATCACCGGCAGCGGAGAGATGTACGACACGCTGGTCAACCAGCAGGGAGGATTGCGCGTGTTTGGGCAGACCTTTACGCTGCAGGCGCTGCCCGGCACAAAGAAGACCCTGGCGGACTCTGTCACCGCTTTCACCACAGGATTTGGCGGCGATCCCAACAGCTTCACTCAGATGAACGTTTCCAAAGGAAATGTCTACGAGTTCACGGGAACATTTCGTCGCCACCGCGACTACTTCGACTACAACCTGCTGGGCAATCCGAACATTCCCTCCGGGCTGTCAATCCCCATTGGCCCGTCAAATGCGCCCACCGGCCATTTGCCCTGGCCACAGGTAAAACAGTCTCCTGTGATGTTCAACATCGTGCATAGACTGCTGGACACCAACCTGACGCTGTTTCCGCTGTCGAAGATTACCTACCATTTTGGATATGCAGAAAACACTATGGAAGGCCCCAGCCTTAGCCCTTCCTATTCGGTGGGCAAATACAACGCTCTGCTGTCGGAGTATCAGCGGCATAGTTCCGACGACTTTATGGGGGCGGTCGATTGGAAGCCATTTCCAAATACCAGGCTGACCTTTGAAGAGCAGATCGATCACTTGAAGGAGAACTCTTACTTCACTCTGGCCCCACAGACATTTATTGCGCAGGAAGCAAATGGAACACCGGTGTCCCTGGGCAATTACACCAGCCTGACTCCTTATGGCATCGCCGCCTGCGACACAGGCAGCATGGGAGCCGGCTATACCAGCCCAGCGAACTATACGATTCTCTCCCCCGCACAGACCCCGGGCGGTCTGCCCATCATCAATCCGGCGTGCAGCGTGGCGACCAGCTATCTGCGCAGCCAACCGACGCGCATGCTGTTCCCCACCGAGATTTTCCGCTTCCAAAGCTCCAGCATCAAGAACATCGCGATGAACGGCGACATTCGCTACACCAACGCGAATATGAACCTTCCAAACTACTACGAAAATTTCCAAGGTTTGGATACGGTCGCGGCATCGAGAACGGTTCCAGCATACGCAATCCGCCAGATCACGTTTAAAGGCAACGCGAACGCCAAACGAGAAGTAATCGCGATCGACTATGGTATCAACTGGAACGCAACCAGGACGGTGAGCATTTCGGATGCGTTGACGTTTTCCAACGCGCAACAACCTGGCACTTCGAACATCTCCAAGCGGAGCCACGCTGGTGACTCCCGGTGTGCCTAACAATACGATCAACTTTCCTACGCTGAACCCTGGCCCCCCGGTAAGTGTGGGTGGCAGCCCAAACGGCACGCCGTTGCCGGGTTTCTTTGGCCAGAAATTCCTCACCAATACCGCAACCGGGACTTGGGATGGCTTATCACGCGCCACACTCTCGCTTACCTATCGATACAACTTCCATGTTATTGCTCAAGGCTTCCCGCATAATATTCCTTTGCCTCCAGGTGACGACAACGGAACAGTTACCATCCACGAAAACGGCGCAATCTTCTACGCTGCTGTGCGCCCCTCCGAGCATTTGGACCTGAACGGCAGCATCGGACTGATGTACGCTGACAATGCTTTCACTCCGCTGACCGCGCGCCAGGCACAGACCTATCGATTACATGCGATGTACCGGCTGAAGTCGTGGGGAACAATCTCCGCGGCCTACAACGACGTGGAGCGCCACAACAACACCAACAACACGGGTACGCCGTCTGCAGCCGGTCCGCTTGAGCATAACGACCATAGCCGGATCTTCGGACTGGGCGGCACTCTGTCGAAGAATGAACACTACGGGATTGACTTCAATTACACCTACAGCGATGTCTACTCGTCGACCAACATCTGCTACGACGCCGCCCAGAGCGCCACTTTGGCGGGAGCCGCTTCACCCAGCGGAACCGCTTGCCCCGGCGGCACCGTTCGCGGAGCTACTTACTATCAGTTCGGGCCCGTTAAGGACTTCATGAATGCCCCGACGCAATTCGGTTCCGTGGGCGTTCACCTTTCCCCGATGCCGAAACTTCAGGGTGGTCTGGGTTACACCATCAGCTCCGTCAACGGCACCCGCTTCTTTAACGATGCGCGCGATGTCAACGGCTCGCTGGTATCGACCTACCAGTCTCCGTATGTGAACGTCGCCTACACGGTTCGCAAGAACTGGATCTGGAACGCTCAGTACAACTACTTCGGCTACGGTGAGGGCGGCCCGTCTGGCGCACCTCTATGCACCACTTCCACCACGCTGCCCGTCCCAGGAACGCCGGCACCCGTGGTTCCCTGCAACTCTCCCACACTGGCCGGAATTCAGACCGGTTTAACCATATCGCCTGCAGGGGAGACCACGCCACGGAACTTCCATGCAAACAATGTGACTCTTGGAATGCGCTACGACTTCTGACACGCATAGATGCATTTGGCAAGACTGGAACCGAACAGGAGATTGAATGATGAAAAATCGAATGGCAATCGCAATCCTTAGCGTGATGGCATTTTCGGCGATGACAGTGTTTGCGCAAGGTCCTGGGGCCGATCTCTACAAGGCCAAGTGCGCCATGTGTCACGCCGCGGACGGCAGCGGCAACACTCCGGCAGGCAAAGCTACCAAGACGCCTTCTTTCAGCTCGCCGGAGATGCTGAAGATGTCGACCGCGCAACTGGTTGCCGGGACCAAAGAAGGTAAAGGCAAAATGCCAGCGTACTCCGGAAAGCTGACTGGAGCCCAAATCAACGAGGTAGTCGCCTACATCCAAACCTTGCAAAAGAAATAACTGCGGAACAATTCGCAGCGCGAGGAGATTTCACGAGGGCTTGCGACGACAACTGAGTCCTCGGCTGTACCCACCAAATGGAACATTGGTACCAACCTAAGGGGAAGAGTCATGCAGAACATGACCCTTCCCCGAACTTTTTCTCAGGCAAACAATTTCTATTTCGCAGGCTCGCTCGTCACCTCTGGCTGCAATTCGAACAGCAACAGCGATCGCGCCGTGACGTCGTAAATGTCACCCGTCTTGAAGGTTTCCTTCTCGCCTGGTTGGGCGTTTGGATCTTCGTGATTGGTGTCGATCAGCAGCGCCCATGTGTCACCGCCGGGACATTCCGGCAGCGTGAACTTCACCAGGTCGAAGTGGCCGTTGATCACCAATAGCAACGTGGCTTCATGTCCGCGCTGATGGATTCCCGTGGTCTGGGCACGGCCATCCATCAACATTCCGAAACAGCGCATGCCATGATCGCCCCAGTTGGCATCGTCCATTTCGTGGCCATTGGCGTTGATCCAGGTCACATCTTTGACACCCAACTCCTCGTTGTATTCCCCGGTCAGAAATAAATTTCTGCGAAGGATCGGAAAGCGATGGCGCAATGAGGTCAGCTTTTGGACAAACTCAACCTGCGGCTTGTTCTTTTCCTGGAGACTCCAATCCACCCAGCTGATGTCGTTGTCCTGGCAATAGGCATTATTATTGCCCTGCTGCGTACGTGCGAATTCATCGCCCGCCACCATCATGGGAGTTCCCTGCGACAGCAGCAGTGTGGCCAGCATATTTCGCATCTGTCGGCGCCTCAGACGGTTGACTTCTGGGTCGTCGGTTGGGCCCTCGACACCGCAATTCCAGGAGGTCGTGTTGGAGTTCCCATCCTTATTCTTTTCCCCGTTCGCTTCATTGTGTCTTTCGTTGTAAGAGACCAGATCATTCAGCGTAAAGCCGTCGTGGGCGGTGATGAAATTGATACTGGACCACGGCCTGCGACCCTGATGATTGAAGATCGAACCAGAGGCGCAAAGACGTTGTGTGAGTGCTGCTGCGGTGCCATCTCCTTTCCAGAATCCGCGGACATCGTTGCGAAATTTATCGTTCCATTCCGCCCATCCGGCAGGAAACTCTCCGACCTGATACCCTCCCGGGCCACAGTCCCACGGCTCGGCAATTAATTTCACCGTGTTCAAGACAGGATCCTGGCTACACGCCTTGAGAAATCCGCTTTGGTTATCAAATCCGTTTGGTTCTCGCGCCAGGATGGTCCCAAGGTCGAATCGGAATCCATCCACCTGCACCTCTTCCACCCAGTAACGCAGGCTGTCGGTGACCATCTGAATCACCCGGGGATGGCTCAGGTTGACGGTATTGCCGGCACCCGTGTCGTTGATGTAATAGCGAGGCTTGTCCGGCATCAACCGGTAGTAGCTTGCATTGTCGATGCCCTTGAACGACAACGTCGGACCACGCTCATTGCCTTCCGCGGTGTGGTTGTAGACAACATCCAGAATCACTTCAAGGCCGGCCTGGTGGACGTGCGCGACCATTTCTTTCAACTCTCTCAAGGTCTGCGCGCGGTCGTATGCATAGCGCGGATCCGGGGCGAAATAACCGATGCTGTTATATCCCCAATAATTTGTGAGTCCCTGGTCCAGCAGATGGCTGTCGTTGATGAATGCGTGAATGGGGAGCAATTCCAGCGACGTTACGCCCAGAGCTTTGATGTAATCCAGCACCGCCGGCTGCGCCAGTCCGCAATAGGTTCCCCGAAGATATTCCGGGACCGCGGGATGCTTTTTGGTATACCCGCGAACATGCAACTCATAAATAATGGTGTCGTTGAACGACACAGCCAGTTGCCTTTGACTTCCTCTTCTGGCCCTACCGGGACTTCCTCCCCAATCAAAATTCGGGTCGACCACGACGCACTTGGGCATAAAGGGTGCACTATCGCGTTCGTCGAAGGTAAGGTCGTCCATCGACTCCATCTTGTATCCGAAGACCGCAGGATCCCACTTCAACTCCCCGATATATGCCACCGCGTATGGGTCGAGCAATAATTTGTTGGGATTGAATCGATGTCCGTTCTCAGGCTCATAGGGACCGTAGACGCGATAGCCATACACATGGCCCGGCCCGACCTCGGGCAGATATCCATGCCAAATCTGGTTGGTGCACTCCGGCAACTCAACGCGCTGGCGCTCTTGTTCCCCTTTGTCGTCAAAGATACAAACCTCTACTTTGGTTGCGTGGGCAGAAAAAATTGCGAAGTTGGTTCCGTTACCGTCCCAGGAAGCGCCACGGGGATACGGCAGGCCCTCGCGAATCGTAATTGTGGATGTTTCGGTCATGCAGTCGTACTTTCCTTTCTAAGCCACTGTTGTTTTGGGAATGAATACTCGGCGGGTTTCGAGAATTACAGTTGTTTAGATGCGCCCGGAAGTGGCCGTCGGGCAAATTTCGTTGCGAAGGTATTTCCTGTCTGCGAACCGCGGCGCAGCGGCGGAATTTCCACGCTGCTCAGGGGCCGGAGTTTCATGAAAAAGAAAGACCTGGAAGCCCACACAAACGTGGTGGAACTTCCAGGCCCGATCCGTCTCGAATACTTTGCTAGTGACAGTGTTAAATCTGTCTCACACGCCCGCGCGTAACCAGGCGCAACAGCAAGGTCAGCAGCACTGCTCCGCAGACCGCAACAACAACGGTGTAGATGAAACCACCACTGCCGGCATGTCCCAGCGACCGCATGATATAACCGCCGATGACGGCACCAATGATGCCGATCACCATGTCCATGAATACGCCATAACCTCCGCCGCTCATGATCTTGCCTGTAATCCAACCCGCAATGATGCCAACGACGATCCACCAGAGTATGAACATATCGACCTCTCGTTCTATCGGTTTTTGCAGACGGCTGCTGTGTTGGTCCGCAATGTAGAAACAAATCTAGCAGAATCAGACGTTTCTAGCTCGAATAATTCTGCCCAGATACACGCCAAACACGATTTAGTCGTTCGGTAACATTGGCCGGCCCTCATGGGCGACCAGCAGGTCGTGCATATCGTTGGCGTGCTCTTCTTCGTTGCCAAGAATATGCTCCAGCATCACCCGCGTGGTGGTGTCTTTGTCGCCGAAGAAGAGGATCAGTTCGCGATAATGCTCGACGGCAATGCGCTCGGCGATCAAATTCTCTTTGATCATGCCGATCAGGTCGTTGCCCTCGCCATATTGCGAAGCGGAGCGGCTGGCTAATCCTTCCGGATTGAAATTCGGCTTGCCGCCGAGCTGGTTAATGCGTTCGGCGACCGCCATCATATGTTCCTGTTCTTCCTTGGCGTGCTGGGCGAACTCTGCTTTCACACTGTCGCTGGAAATTCCGGTCGCCGATACCGCATGCATCGTGTACCGCAGAATGCAGACGATTTCCGTTGCCAGCACCGCTTGCAGAATGTCGATGGTCTGTTTCACGTCGCCGCCGTAATTCTGCGTGACCGCACCTTTCGCAATACTCTTTCGGGCTCTCTCGCGCAGCGTTTTTACATCTGTCAGGAATGGTTCGCTCACTGGGGTTTTTGCCATGTAAGATCCTTTCAATTTGTTAATGGAATTTGATTCATAGGGACAGGGACAATACAGAAAGCTCGTAAATTGTTGGATGCAAACCAGAAGATCTGGATACCATTTTCTTCATTTGTTTACGGTATCTCCTCAGCTGCGTTCCGACTGGGCCGGAGGAGCACCGCCACTCTGCCGGGGTGCATGCACTTCTGCCAATCCATTTTGCGGCATTTCTCGTTCCTATCATGTGTGGAGCTATCAATTTGCCTTGCGCAGACGAACCGTGTACGGTGGAATGTCGACCGCGTGTTCAGGCACGCGAGTTAATCTTTTTCACTCGAGCCATTCCATTGCCCGACACGCCACCGCAGGACGGCACTTTGACGGACCAGCAACAGACGGACCGGCGGTTAATGGAACAGCTGCGGAGACGACAGCCCGACGCACTGTCGAGCATGTATGACCAATATTCGACCCTGGTGTACTCCATCGCCATGCGGGTGTTGCGTGACACCGCGGCCGCCGAAGACGTCATGCAGGAAGTTTTTTTAAAGGTTTGGCAACAACCGGAGACCTTCGCGGACCATCGCGGAAGCCTTTGTGGATGGCTGGCGGTGGTGACCCGCAATCGAGCCATCGACCGCATCCGTGGTAGCCGAAGATTTGAGAATGTCGATGATCTGCATCTGGCCAACCCGACCGACATGGGGACGGAAGCGGATCGCAGCATGATGGTCGACAAAGTTCGAGGGGTGATGGCGACCATGCAGGCGGATCAGCGCCAAACGCTGGAAATGGCATTTTTTGAAGGACGCACGCACACCGAGATCGCTGCCAAGACCGGGCAGCCGTTGGGAACCGTCAAAACTCGGATACGGTCGGCATTGATCTCGATACGAAAGGCACTGGAAGTTTCCGGATGACGCCCGAACTCCATCCCGATATGGATGACCTGATCCTCTTCTGCTTGGGTACGCCCTCTGGCGCCCCGGAGTCGAAGGAGGATGCGGCGGTGATCGCACGCGTGCGGGAACACCTGCCACGGTGCGCGTCGTGCACCGAGGAGGCGGAGCAGTTGCGTGCTGATTTCGCCCTGGTCGCCATGTCTGTCCAGCAGATTCCACCTCCGGCGGCGGCCAAAGAACGCCTGATGCAGGCCGCGGGAGTTTCGGCCGCTTCCACCTCAGCCAAAGCGGCCACCATTAAGGCATTTCCTACACCGGTTCGAGGCCGATCCGGCTCCGGTGGCGGTCCAGTGGCCGTGCCCGTCAAACGCACCAATCCTGCACTGGTCTGGGGTGGGTGGGTGGCTGCTTTAGCTTGCCTGGCATACGCAGTTCATGTTCGCGATGTGAACCAGGACATACAGCATCAGCTGGCAATTGAAACCGTGCAAATGACCCAGACCAATGCGGCCGCAGCGAGAGCCCGAGAAGTTGTGGAGGTTTTAACTTCTCCGGAATCGCAGAGGGTCACTCTTGTCTCTGCGCATGCCCAGCCTGAGCCTTCCGGGGACGCCGTGTATCTGAAGAATCGCGGCAGCCTGGTGTTTACCGCCAGCCACATGGCACCGCTGCCGCCGAATAAGACGTATGAGTTGTGGGTGATTCCAGCGAATGGCAGCGCTCCGATTCCCGCAGGAACTTTCCAGCCCGATGCGCAAGGAATGGCGAGCGTCCTGCTACCGCACTTGCCGAAGGGAATTCCTGCGAAGGCGTTCGGAGTCACCTTGGAAAACACGGGCGGCTCGACAACGCCAACGCTGCCGATTTTGCTGGCGGGCGGGTAGTAACGATCTTCCGTTTCCTCGACCAGTCGGGTTAAAACGATAGTGAGGTGCGGCTAAGCTTCGCTCTCCGCAGCTCGGTTCTTCCAGTGAGTCCAGACAAACCAGACCACGCCTGCCGCAAGCAGCAGCAGAATCGCAGCGTCGGCACTGTGAAGAACGCGTTTCAGGCGGGGATCGGTATTCCACTCATCGCCCAGCTTCATGCCCGCATAAGCCAGCGCAAAACACCAGGGCCACGACCCGACAAACGTGTAGATATGAAATCTGAGTTGAGGCATGCGGCTGATGCCGGCCGGCAGCGCAATAAATGTTCTCACCACCGGCAGGACGCGCGCTACCAGCACCGTGATCATTCCGTGGCGGTCGAAAAGATACGTGGTGCGATCCAGATCGCGGCGACTCAGCAGGATATAGCGACCGTATTTTTCGACCAGCGGCCGCCCGCCGTAGGCGCCAATCCAGTACGCAATAGCTGACCCAATATTGCAGCCGATCGCTCCCGCGGTCGCCACCCAAAGCAGTTTGAACCGGCCCAGGTAAACCAGGTATCCGGCAAAAGGCATGATGATCTCCGACGGCAGCGGGATGCATGCCGACTCGATGGCCATCAACAAAGCAACGCCGGCATAGCCGATGTGGGAGATGATTCCGGTAATCCAGGGAATAAGGAAGGTGAGAATTTTTTCTATCATCGAGCGTTTGGATGCGGCCTGTCTGCAGTATAGCCGTCGGCCTTTCCATCTTTAGCGGAATGTGACGGTAATCACGAGCGGGGACAGAGTTTGCTAGCATGATGGATAGCAACCAGGAGAAATCAATGACCGACGCTGCCACCACTGAAATCGCGACTGAGACGGCATCCGCCGCTAGCACCCAGACCGCTCCCGCGAAAGAAGCTCCCAAAGAAAAGGAGTTGAAGCGGCAGATTGTCTCCTTCCAATTTTTGAAGGTGATGCCGGAATGGCGTCGCCTGCCCGCCGCGGAGCGCGCTGCCCATAAGAGTGCCGTGGCTGCGGTTCTGGAACTCTGGAACCAGGCCGATCGCATGTTGACCTTGACCTATTCCACGGTGGGAACGCGTAGCGAATGCGACATGATGCTGTGGCGTATTTGTACAAATGTCGACGACCTGAATCAGATGACCGCGGACCTGATGGCGACACCCATGGGCGGATACCTTGAGACCGCGTTCAGCTACCTGGCGATGACCAAGCGTTCGCAATATATGATCGGCCACGAGCATGAAGGACAGGCGGATTCGCGCGGCTTTTTGCGCCCCGGGCGACAGAAATATATCTTCGTGTATCCCTTCTGGAAGACCCGCAGCTGGTATCTGCTGCCCAAGGATGAGCGTCAGCGCCTGATGACAGAGCATATTCGCGTCGGTCATCTTTATCCGCGAGTGAAGCTGAACACGACGTATTCCTTCGGCTTGGACGATCAGGAATTTGTGGTGGCTTTCGAAACCAATTATCCAGAAGATTTTCTTGACCTGGTCGAGCAACTGCGGGGCACGGAAATCAGCGCTTTTACATTGAAGGATTATCCCATCTTCACCTGCGTCCGCATGACCCCGCAGGAGATGCTGGATAGGGTTGGATAAAACAGTGCCAACCGCACGTCCTCCGAAAAAAGCAGTCGCCAAAAAGGTTGCGCCCGCCAAGCCTGTCGTCGCCTCGAAGAAAGCATCAAAGAAGAAGACGGTCGACCCGACAGATCCGAAGCGCGTGGAAACCATCCTGCAGCGACTGGCGGAACATTATCCCAAGGCGGTTTGTGCGCTGCATCACCGCAACGCCTGGGAACTGCTGGTGGCAACCATCCTCTCCGCGCAATGCACGGATGTGCGCGTCAACCTGGTGACGCCGGCGCTGTTCAAGCGCTTCCCCACTCCGCAGGCCATGGCGAAAGCCTCGCAGGCGGAAGTTGAAGAGATGATCCGCACCACAGGATTCTTCCGCAATAAAGCGAAAAGCATCATCGGCGCGGCGCAGAAGGTGGTTGCAGAATTCGGCGGCAAAGTACCGCAGACCATGGACGAATTGCTGACCATTCCAGGCGTGGCGCGTAAGACGGCGAATGTCGTTTCCGGATCGTGGTACAAAATCCCGCTGGGAGTGGTGGTCGATACCCACGTGATGCGCATCACGCAGCGGCTGGAACTGACGAAGTCAACGACGCCGGAGAAGATTGAGCAGGACATGATGCGGCTAATTCCGCAGACAGCCTGGATCGACTTCTCCCATCGGGTGATTCACTTTGGACGGGAAATTTGTATCGCGCGGAAACCTCGCTGCGCCGATTGCTTCCTGGAAGACCTCTGCAACTCCAAAGACAAAACCTGGAGCACGCACTGAGCCAGCTCAATAAGTGAAGGTTTCATTTGCCGACGGTTGGTTCTGACGATCCAGAAATAGTTAATCAGCTCTCCAATGCGGCAGACGTTGGTAACAAGGTGATCGTCAGATGTGGATCGCTTGAGATTGAAGGGCGTGTTGGGAATCTCCATTCGAATCCCGATGGAATGAGCGAAGCCATTGCGATCAATATTGAAGATCTCAGCCATCTCAAACCGCGATGACTCACTATGCCGCCGACCAGCGGCATAATGCTTCGACCACACCGGGGATGGTGTATTCGGTCGCCTCGACTGCGGGTTCGATACCGTGATGACGAAGCGTTCCGCTGGTTATCGGACCGATGGAAGCCGCGGCCATTCCATCTGGCCAGGTAGACACATTGGCCTCGCGCAGCAGGCGAAAAAAATTTGTCACGGTGGAAGAACTGGTGAATGTGACCACATCCGGAATCCGACTGGGCGCCGCGAAGAGGAGGCGCACATCATCGGCTGATGTCACGGGAACGATGGTCTGATAGGCATCGACCACATCGACGATGGCCCCGGCTTTGCGGAGTTCCTCGGGAAGCACATCGCGCGCAACTTTGGCGCGCACCAGCAAAATATTCTTGCCGCCAACCTGGTTCCGCAGCGATTCTACGAGCGACTCTGCAATGGCCTGCTTGGGAACTTCGTCGACATGTAAACCCATTTCGCCCAGAGCGCGCGCGGTTGCGGGACCAATTGCTGCAATCTTCAATGCGTCAACCGCGGCAATCGACAGCTTCAGCGCGGAAAGCCGCTCGGACAATACTTCCGCACCGTTCGCGCTGGTTACAACGAGCCAATGATATTTTTTCGCGTTCCACAGCGCCGCATCCAACGTGTCGTAAGAATCGGGCGGAATAATTTCGATGGCCGGGATGGCGACGACGGTTGCGCCTTTCGCTTCCAATGCTCGTGCCAGTGATTGCGCCTGATGCCTGGCGCGGGTGATCAAAATTTTCCGTCCGGCGAGCGGATTCATCTGACTGGATTTCCTGCGGGCGGGGCGGTTTCAGCAGCCGCGAGAAACTCCGCAGCCCCCCGCGCCAACAATCGGCTGGCCAGGTTGCGCCCGACTTCTTCAGCCGAAGCGCCTTCCGACTGCAGGTTCATCTGTTCTCGCAAAATCTGCGATCCATCTGGGCGAGCAACGACGCCCATCACAGTCCAGTCGTAATTTACAGACTCGCAATACACGCCCACGGGGAGATGACACCCTCCGCCTAACGTAGCCAGTACAGCTCGTTCAACCTGGACGGCGAAGCGGGCAGCATCATCATCGAGCGCAGAAACAACCCCACGCGTTACGCTGTCCTGGGTGCGGCACTCAATGGCAAGCGCTCCCTGCCCCGCAGCCGGGCACATTTGTTCCGGGGAGAATAGTTCCTTCACATCGGCGGCAAGGCCCAGGCGATCCAAACCCGCAGCCGCCAGAATAATTGCGCCGTATTGTCCCTCGTGCAATTTGCGCAGGCGAGTATCCACATTGCCGCGCAGTTCACGAATCTCGAGATCGGAGCGCAGCGCGCGCAGTTGTGCCTGGCGCCGCAGGCTGCTGGTGCCGACAATCGCGCCCGGCGGCAGCGCGGCAAAATTCTTGTGGTGGACAGAAACGAATGCGTCGCGCGGGTCGGCGCGCTTTGGGATCGCCGCAATGGTGAACTCTTCCGATAGCTCTGTCGGCAGGTCTTTCAGGCTGTGCACGGCCAGATCGATGCGCTCGTCCGCCAGCGCTTCTTCAATCTCCTTGGTGAACATCCCCTTGGTGCCGACCTGCATGAAGGGCGCATGCTGCACGCGATCGCCGGTCGTGACCAGAATCTCAATCGAGACCTGGTAACCGCGATGGCGCAACTCCGCGGCAATGTGATCTGCCTGCCAACGCGCCAGCGCCGAACCACGACTCCCAATACGGATCAAGGTAAGATCTCCTGCTTGACGGCCGCCGATTTCGCGGGCGATGCGGCATCCGCCTTTGCAACTGCGGTAGCGTCGGGTGTGGGGACGAAGGCGGACTCTTCTTCTTCACTCTTTTCAGCAACTGACTCCGCTGTTCCAGTGGCTGGGGCGGACTTGTCGGGATGTTCCAGGTCGAAGACATGTTGAATCACAGCCAGGGTTTCGCGGTCACCTTCCTGCGCGGCGCGTTTGATGGCCTGTATTGGAGCATGCTGCAACTTATGAACCAGCGCACGAGTCATCTGCTCTACTGCCTGCAATTGCTCGCTGGTCAACTGCGCCAGGCGAGGCGCCATGCGGCGCATCTCATTCTGTCGAACATCTTCCAGACTCTGCTGCAGTGCGACAATCGAAGGCACGCCATTGAGCGACTGCATTCGCTGCGTATATCGCTCCACTTCGGTGCGGATGATCACCTCGGCGTCCATCGCTTCCTTGGCGCGGCTGGACATGTTCGAAACTGCGACCGCCTGCAAGTCATCAATGTTGTAAACGAACACACCTTCCACGCTGTTGATCTCCGGGTCCACATCGCGAGGCACGGCAATATCGATAAAAAACATGGGCCGCTGCTTGCGGCGCTGCATGTATTGCTCCGCGTGGCCGCGGTTGAAGATCGGTTTCTCAGCTCCGGTGGAGCTTACTATGATATCCGCCATGGATGCATATTCATGCAATAAGTCATACGAGATCGGCTGCACGATGGCGGATTGACCGGTCGCCGAGCCGCTCTCAGAACGAACTCCAGGGAATTTGCCGGCCAGTTCAACAGCGCGCTCATACGTACGATTACAGATGTAGATAGTGCTGGCCCCGTGCTGCATCATGCTGCGCGCCGCCAGTTCTCCCATCTTGCCGGCGCCCATGAGCAGAACCGTTTTCCCTTGCAGCGAGCCAAAGATCTTGCGCGCCAGATCTACGGCCACCGACGCAATCGAGACCGAGGAAATGCCGATGCTGGTCTGATTGCGCACCTTGCGGGCGACAGTAAAAGCGCGCTGCATCAGCGGATCGAGATTTTGATTGATACAGCCGATGGATCGGGCAAGCGAGTAGGACTCTTTTACCTGGCCGAGAATTTGCGGCTCTCCAACCACCAGCGAATCCAGACTGGAAGCAACGCGGAACACGTGCCGGACAACTTCCGACGCGCGATATTCATACATGTAGGGATGAAGAGCTTCTTTGCCGATTGAAAAATAATTCTGGATAAACTCCAGCAAATCGGCCTGCGCGGGTTCCTGATAGGTAAGAAATTCGACCCGGTTGCAAGTGGAAAGTATCATCCCTTCGCGCACGCAGGGCACGCTTAATAAGGAGAGTGTGGCTTCCTGCAGGCGGGCGGCCGGGATCGCAAGCCTCTCCCGCACCTGCAACGGCGCAGATTTGTGATTGACGCCGATGAGGACGAAATTCATGGCGCGGGGAACCTGTGGACGGTACTGAACTGGTTTGCCACCCAAACCGTCAGCGCCATCAGAAATACCAGCGACGATAAATAGACAGCTCGCTTGCCGCGCAAGCCGGTGTGCCGACGGACATACAGCATCCACACGTAGAGCACCCACATGCCGATCGAGAGCAGCACTTTCGGGTCGAGAAAGTAGGCAGCTCCCACACTTTCCTGGGCAATCAACGCGCCCGCGAGCAGTCCTAGCGTCATGCAGGGTAAGCCGATGACGAGGGTCACAAATGCGATGTGGTCAATGGTGTCGAGCGGGGGAAGATGACTAAATATTCCACCGATTTGCTTGTTCTTTAAACGCCGTTCCTGGATTAGATAGAGCAGGCTGGAGAGAAGACTGAACAGCAATAAGGTGTACGCCACCAGCAGTAACGCGATGTGCAGCAGGATCCATCCGTTATGCATCCACTGGCTGGACAACGGCGCATGATCGGGTTGCGCCGCCGGCAGAAGCAGCAAAAGAAAGATGACGGGAAGCACAAATAATCCAAAGGAAATCGCCCGGTAGCGCCAGTAGATAGCCAGGAATGTAATGGTCAGCAGCAAGGCGAAGGACGTTTCCACCTCATGCAGGCTGGCTGGCACCCAGTGATGCGCCAAACGCATCATTTCTACCAGCGCAACTAGATGAAAATAAAAGGCGGAAACGCAGACAGGGTGAACAAATTTGCGCCAGCGGTCATGGCCGGTTAACACATCTGGGATGACGGTAAGGCTGGAAACGCCGTACAGGACAAGCGCAACCCGCAGCCAGATGAGATACATTGCCATCGCTCGAAGAGCCGCTCCATGAAAGAACGTACAAGTAAGTATATAGCTCAGACAAAAGGCTCTTTACTGTGATGACGGACACATGTGATCCAGCACACACCGCCAGTTTTGGCGGCAAGCCACGAAATCTGTTGCATGGCCCTGCCTATGTCGCCATAAAGGGACTCGCATTTCTCATGCTATAGATTGGTACACATCGTTCTCGATGGCCTATCTTTAGAGGAAAGGCCGCCCGTCATTTTTGTTGCGCCCCAGCTTCAGGAGAAGCCGTCTGTCTGTGTCCAGCGCCAGTCCGAATTCCACCATGGAAATGGCCTCTACGCCATTGATGCGGCAGTACGCCGCGGCAAAACAGAAGCATCCGGACACCCTGTTGTTCTTTCGCCTGGGCGATTTCTACGAACTTTTTTACGAGGACGCCAAGACTGCGGCACGCGAACTTCAGATCACTCTTACCTCGCGCGACAAGGAAAAAGCCATCCCGATGTGCGGTGTGCCCCATCACGCCGCCGACCAGTACATCGCACGCTTGCTGCGGCTGGGATATCGCATCGCGATTTGCGAGCAACTGGAAGATCCCAAACTGACCAAGACGATTGTGCGTCGTGAAGTGACGCGTGTCCTGACGCCAGGCACCGCCATAGACCCCGCGCTACATTCCGAACAGAACAACTTTCTGGCAGCGCTGTGCTTTGACGGTTCCACCATTGGATTGGCGTTGCTGGATAACTCGACAGGCGATTTTCGCGCGACAGAGTTTCGCGGCCGCAATTTGCAGGAGGCAGCGAATCAGGCCAGCGACGAACTGGCGCGGTTCAATCCCGCAGAAATTTTGCTGGCTGAAAACTGTGGCGGTATTTCCGGATCACTGGAAGATGCGTTGCGCTCCCGCACCGTGACTCATCTGGAGCCCTGGGTGCTGACCCGGGACTATGCGGTCCCGCTGCTGGAAAATCATCTGGGGACGCGCGAGCTGGCAGGCTTTGGGCTGGAGGGCCACGCGACAGCGGCGGTGGCGGCGGGCAGCATCGTGCACTACTTGCGCGCTACGCAATTGGGCCAGTTGGAACACATCGACCGGGTTCGCTATTACGAGCATAGCGGCTGCCTACAACTCGATGCCGTGACCGTCCGCAATCTGGAGCTGGTTGAGCCTCTGATGCCGGATGCGAGGAGGCATACAACCCTGTTTCACACTCTGGATATGTGTCAGACGCCGATGGGCAAGCGCAAGCTGCGCGCCACCATATTGCGGCCGCTGTTCGAGTTGAACTTGATTCAGGAACGGCTCGATGGAGTCGCCGAGTTGCATGGCAATCTACAGCTTCGTGAACCGGTGCGCGACAGCATCGCCGACATTCTTGACCTGGAAAGACTGCTCAGTCGAATCTCGCTCGACAGCGCCGGCCCACGAGACTTGCTGGCTCTTGCGTCATCGGCGGCGAAATTGCCGCTTGTGGCTACGGCACTTTCGCCGCTTCAGTCGGCGACATGGAAACGAATGCAGTCTTCACTCGACTGTCTCGTTGATCTGCAGCACGCAATTTCGACAACGATTGCTGACCAGCCGCCCGTGCGCCTGGAAGATGGAGGAGTGATTGCTTCTGGGGTCGATGCGGAACTGGACCAGCTGCGATCTCTAAGCCTGAGCGGCAAGCAGTCAATCGCAGCCATTGAGGAACGTGAACGTCACCGCACAGGAATTGGATCGCTGAAGGTTCGCTACAATTCCGTGTTCGGTTATTACATCGAAGTTACAAAATCGAATCTCAACAATGTTCCCCCCGAGTATGAACGCAAGCAAACCCTGGTGAATGCCGAGCGCTTTACTACGCAGGAGTTGAAGGATTACGAACGCAGCGTTCTGGGTGCCCAGGAGCGCTGCCTTGAGATTGAGCGGCGCCTCTTTACTGAGCTGCGGCAGACAATTCTCGCGGCCAGCGCACGCATTCGAGGCACTGCAGAAACGATTGCCGAAGTCGACCTGCTGACATGTTTTTCCCAGCTTGCGGCAGCGCGCCGCTGGGTCCGTCCTGAAGTGGACGACTCCGGACTTTTCGAAGCGCTGGCCGCGCGTCATCCGGTGATTGAGTGGCACATGGAGCAGTCGTCGGAAGGCCGCTTCGTTCCCAACAGCATTTATCTCGATACGGAGGGGCCGAGTCTTTTGCTGCTGACCGGGCCGAACATGGGCGGCAAGTCTACCTATTTACGGCAGGCTGCGCTGCTAGTGATCCTTGCGCAGATGGGATGTTTCGTTCCGGCGCAACGAATGCGGCTGGGACTTGTCGATCGCATTTACACTCGCATCGGGGCCAGCGACAATGTCGCCGAGGGACGTTCTACCTTCATGGTGGAGATGACCGAGACGGCCACGATTTTGCATACGGCAACGCCGCGGTCGTTGCTGCTGCTGGATGAGATGGGACGCGGAACCGCTACCTTCGACGGCATGTCACTAGCCTGGGCAACGGTTGAACATATACATGAAGTATTATCCGCACGAACCTTATTCGCAACGCATTACCACGAGCTAACTATGCTCGCCGGTATCTTGCCACGGCTGAAGAATCTGCGCGTCACGGTACAGGAAAATCCCAAGGGAATAGTTTTTCTGCACGCGATTGAAGAAGGCGCTGCCAATAAGAGTTATGGAATTGAAGTGGCGCGGCTGGCCGGAATTCCGCAGGAAGTGGTGGTACGCGCCCGAGAAATTTTGCGCCAGCATGAGCGATCGGAGAAGCGCGAAATTGAATCCAGCCGCGAACCGGAGATGCAGATGACATTATTCACGCCGCTGTCGCAGCGCATCGTCGATCAGATTCAGTCGATCGATCTGAATTCTCTGACGCCCATGCAGGCCCTGAATTTGTTGCAGGAACTGCAGCAGGAAGTTCGCGAGGGATCGCCAGCTATGGGAACGCGCGCATGAAGACGACCGCACTGCGCCACCGTGTCGGGTCTCTGCTGATTGTCGGTGTCGAAACCACATCGTTGTCGGCCTTGGAGAGTGCCTGGCTGCGTAGTCTGCAACCCAGCGGAATCATTTTGTTTCGTCGCAATATCGAGGCGCCGGCCCAACTGCATACGCTATGGCAGCAAGCAGCAAACGCACTCACGGCACCATTTTTCCGCTGCGTGGATCTTGAAGGCGGTAGGGTCGATCGCCTGCGCGATCTGGTGGGGCCCACGCCCTCCGCCGCGGAAGTTGCCGCCACCCATCGGCCCGCGATCACGCGAGAAAGCGGCGCGCTGGTGGGACGAATGCTGCATGCGCTGGGATTCAACATGGATCTGGCGCCTGTATTGGACCTGGCGCTGCCGGTTTCGCGCGATGTTATGGGATCGCGCGTCGTCTCTGCCGATCCAAAAGACGTGATCGCCTACGCGCGCGAATTTATTGCAGGGCTCGTGCAACATGGAATCATCGCGTGCGGAAAACATTTCCCCGGTCTCGGCGGCGGCACGTTGGATTCGCATCACGCGACGCCGAGCATCAGTCGAACATGGGATCAAATTTGGGAGCAGGATCTGGAGCCCTATCGTGCGTTGCGGGGCGAGTTGCCACTGGTGATGGTGAATCATGCAGCCTATCCAAACATTGAGAAACCCTCTCGCCCGGCGTCGCTGTCGCGCTTCTGGATCCAACAAGTGCTGCGCGAAAAGTTGCGCTATCGAGGATTGGTCATTTCAGACGATATGGAGATGGGCGGTGTCCTGAACCATGCCTCCGCTGAATCCGCCGCCATCGATGCGGTGGCCGCTGGAACAGACCTGCTGGAAATCTGCCACCGTGCGGACCGAGTCCTGGCGACGCATGAGGCGCTGCTGCGGGAAGCGGAACGTTCACCCGCCTTTGCACGGGTCGTTGAAGCGGCGGCGAAGCGAGTGGCAATTGCGAAGTCTCGATTGCTGAAGAATCCCTTGTCCCCGCGTCCGCTGTCGCCTGCCGGATTGAAGCGGTTGCAGGTCGCACAGGAGCGCTTGCGCGGAAGAATTGCACACGCCATGCGCGAGGCAGCGGAATGAACACCTCTCCGGAGAAACAAAACCGCGCGATGACCGTGGCGGGCATCATGAGCGGCACATCTGCCGATGGCATCGACGTCGCGTTCGTCAGAATCACGGCGCCGCGAAACTCGCCGAATTACCTTCCGCGCATGCGGCTCCTCGCTCATATGGCTGTTCCCTATCCAGCAGCGGTTCGCAAACACATTCTGCAGATGATGAACGCGGACGCAGCTTCCGTGGCAGATATGTCTCGGCTCAATTGGCGGCTTGGACAGCTATATGCTGATGCAGTGAAGCTGGCGCTGAAGAAGCATCCCGTGCGGCTCGATCTTGTGGGCTGCCATGGCCAGACGATTTATCACCAGGGCGTAGCGCAGAATTTTCTCGGCGCCGCGGTGGCCTGCACCTGGCAGATGGGAGAGGCTTCTGTTATCGCCACCGAACTGGGTGTCCCTGTCGTCTCGGACTTTCGGCCTGCGGATCTGGCGCTCAACGGTCAGGGTGCGCCGCTGGTACCGCTGTTGGATTACGTGGCGTTTCATCATCCCACGCGCAATCGTGTCCTGCAAAACCTGGGTGGCATCGCCAACCTGACGGTGATTCCCGCTGGCGCTCCTTCTGAAGCGATCTTCGCCTTCGATACCGGCCCGGCAAATATGGTGATCGATGCGCTGATGACGGAATGCTTCGGCAAGAAATACGATGCACAAGGCAGGGTTGCGAAGCGCGGCCGAGTGCTGCAGCCAGTGCTCGAACGTCATTTGCGCGCAAGCTTTTTCAAGGCACCGCCGCCGAAATCCGCCGGAAGAGAGCAGTTTGGACGCGAATTTGTCACTCGCTTTCTGGCGGACTGTCGCAAACAAAGCAAGCGGCCCGAAGATGCAGTTGCCACCGCAACGGCACTCACAGCGCAAAGCATTGCGCGCGCATGGAAAGAGTTCGTTGCGCTTGCTCTGGGCGACGCGTCCACCGACTACATTGTCGCCGGTGGGGGTACGCGCAACCGTACCCTGATGCAAATGATCCAGCACGAACTGGCATCGTTGGGAAAAATCAATATCAAGACCAGCGACGAATTTGGAATGCCTGCGGCTGCGAAAGAGGCGATGGCGTTTGCTCTTCTCGCCTACCAAACCTGGCATCGGCAGCCCGGAAATCTGCCGCGAGCCACGGGCGCCACACGAGCCGCCATCCTGGGAAAAATCACGCATGCATAAATGGCGCGCGGAACTCATTCGCACTGCATCACGGATCTGTGTCGTGGCTGTCTCTCTTGGTGGCGCAACACTCCTGACTGGCTGCAGCCCCAAGCCTGCTGATCCGAATACAGTCACAGTGCTGATTGAGAGCAGTCCAACCAACTTGGACCCGCGCATTGGAAACGATGGACAGTCGGAGCGTATCGACGAGTTGATATTCGATTCGCTGGTTAAAAAAGATGCGCAATTTAATTTACAGCCGGACCTCGCCACTTCCTGGGACACGCCCAATCCGCTGACCTATATTTTTCATTTGCGGACGGGTGTGAAATTTCAAAATGGGCAGATACTCACTTCGCGTGATGTGAAGTGGACGCTCGACTCGATGCTGAACCATAGCATTTTGACTTCGAAATATCAGGCGTATCGAAATGTCGCTTCGATTGATGCGCCCGATGTGCAGACCGTTGTGATTCACATGAAGCAGCCGGACGCAGCCCTATTGTGGAGTCTTTCCGATGGCGCTCTCGGCATCGTTCCTTATGGAAGCGGACCAAATTTTCAGCAGCACCCGATCGGCACCGGGCCGTTCCGTTTTGTCAGCCAGGAACTCGACAAAGATGTGGTGCTGGAGCGCAATCCCCTCAATTGGCAGGCCGCTCCAAAGATCGCACGATTACGGTTTGATGTTGTCCCCGATGAAATGACGCGTGCGCTGGCGCTGCGCAAGGGATCAGCCGACATCGCTTCCAATGCCCTGTCGCCCGACATGATCTGGTCGATGAGGAGCGATACAAGTTTGAGCGTAGCAGAATCGCCGGGAACAGTCGTGCAATATCTCACCTTCAATTTGCGCGACCCTTATCTTCGAGATACACGTGTGCGGCAAGCAATCGCCTACGCGGTGAATCGGCCGTTAATCATCTCCACATTGTTGCGCGGCATGGCCCGTCCCGCAGACAGCCTGCTGCCGCCAAATCACTGGGCCTATACGGGAGATGTGGCGCACTATAACTACGATCCGCAGCGAGCCAAACAACTTCTTGACGAAGCTGGGTATAAACCAGGCCCAGACGGAATTCGCTTTCACCTGACCATGAAGACCTCGAACGATGGAGGCGCCAGAGAACTGGCCATGACCCTGCAACAGCAGTTGCGCCCGGTCGGGATTGCTCTCGATGTTCGCAGTTTTGAATTTGCCACGTTCTATTCCGATATTTCACACGGATCGTTCGGCATTTATAGCCTGCGTTGGATTGGCGGTAACGAAGACCCGGACATTTTCCATTACGCGTTCGCGTCAGAGAGTATGCCGCCACATGGAGCCAATCGTGGCGATTATTCCAATGCCGAAGTGGATCGCCTTCTGCAGGCCGCGGCTTCCGAATCCGATCAGTCAAACCGCCGCGTCCTTTATGTCCAGGTGCAGCAGATTCTGGCGAAGGAAATGCCAACTCTTCCACTATGGTTTGTCGATTCTGTCGTGATCTACAACCGCAGGATCAGCGGAGTGGAAGCGTCTCCATCAGGAAATTTCTATTTTCTGGAGACGGCAGTGCCGCATGTGGCGCCTTAGCCGTCCATCAAACCGGCAGAGTGCCAGGTGCAATGCGGGATGGCTTTGACGGCGAGTTGGAGAAGCCCGCGAGTCGCACCGTCAATAGCATTGCGGGTACAAGAAATACAGTGGAATTCAGCACCCACATAATGACTCCGCCTGCAATCTGATCTGAGAGCGCAGAAATATGAAATGGGTTCGGCTGCGAGACATAGAACTGATAGATAGGGCGGTTGCAGAAGGCAAGAAACGCGGAGAGCGCCGAGTTCACGATATCTGCAGACAACAGGTATACCAGGACCATCCAGCCATTGTGACGGGCGCGGCTCGGCCACGGCTGCAGAATAACCCACCAGAAAAGTAGCGCCGTACCTAGAAAACAAATGTGCTCGAAGTCGTGCACGTTTTCGTCGCGAAGCGCGTAATCGTAGGCCCTGGGAAGATGCCAAAGCAGAAACACCGAATTAAATGTAAGCCACGCAACGATGGGGTCGGTGAGGAAATGAACAACGTTCCGCAGCCAGCGGAGACCAAGCAGCGGACCCAACACAGACTTCACAAATCCGCGTGGCAGACCCCGCAGAAGCGGTACCACTGGAGCGCCCAGCAGCACCAGCGGTGGCACCGCCGACATCAGCAAAAAATGCTGCACCATGTGCGCGCTGAGCAACGCGTCGGCAAATCCGTCGATGGGAGAAGCAATGGCCAGCCACAGAACGATCATGCCTGCGATAAAACACGCGAGACGTTCCACGGTGAAATAGGCCGCCCGGGTCCGACGAATGGCGCGCCATCCTCGCACATAGACAATGCATACAAGAAGTACGCTGGCGCTTAGCCAGAAAGGCGGCGACCATGCGTCGAGGATGGCCTGAGTTGCTGTGGGCATAACATCTCCACTCAGCTGCAACGTTCAGATGCAAAGCGTGGCGGCTGAATTGATCCGGCAGAACAAAGTTCGCGCAGGCGCTGAACTATTCTTTATGCCCCTGTCGCGGTTCCGCAAGGGGAGCTCCTTCCGCTAACGGGCGCGCCAGATTGCGGGCCGGCATTTGATTGCCATTCAGCGTTTCAAGAAATCGAACCAGCGCGGTGGTTTCCTGCGGACTCAAGGCACTGCCATAGGCCGGCATGTTTCCACTGCCCTGCAGCACTTGGCGAATCAACTGGCTTTCGGTCATCTGTGTCGCGACTCGGTTTAGTTCCGGCCCGCGTTTACCCCCAACGCCGTCGAGCGAATGGCAATTGCGGCACTGCTTTTCTTGAAAGACCACCGCACCACGTCTTTCCAGGGGAGTGCGATCCTTCAAATATTGTGGCTGCACCGGATCCGCACTCCACGCATCCATGACCGGACTCCACGGAGGATGTTCACCCAGACTGGTGAGGATGGAAAGCGCAACAGCAATGACGCACACCATCAAGACAGCCACAGGGCGTCGCGACCAGTGCTTCTCGCCTTCCCCGGCATAGAGGGGTAACCCCAGCATCACACAAATGACGAAGACCGGGGCAATCAGCAGAAGCGCTGTTTCCAGATGCGGCGGAGCCAACGCGAAGATCGCGTAGATCCATAGAAACGCAACGTCGGGTTTGGGAACGGTTTGGATAATCGTAGGATCGGGCGGACCGCTTGGGCCGATGGGCCCAAAGAAAATGGCGCACGCCATGATGGCAAGGATGATTGCCGCGGAGAAGGTGACGTCTTTCCATGCGGCGTCGGGAACAAAAGGCACGCCGTCTTTGTTGACCTCCGCTTCATATTCCTTCATGTAGGTGCTGCGACGCACCAGCCGGCCAGGCATCGGCCACTCGTTGATACCGAGGCGAAGAACCATCCACACGTGCACGCCCACCAGCGCAATTAGAATTCCCGGAATAATAAATACATGAAGCGCGAAGAAACGCGAGAAGGTTGTCGCGCCGATGATCGGGCCGCCGAGCATAAAGTGGACCAGCCACGCACCGATCCACGGGACTCTGCCCATGATGGACGCGCCAATCCCCAATCCCCAATAAGCATCCTGGTCGAAACGCAATACCTGCCCAGTGAAGGCCATGCCCAGTGTCATCAGCAGAAGAAAAACGCCGACAATCCAGGTCAGTTCACGGGGAAATTTATACGCGCCGAACATGAACACCTGGGTCATGTGGATCAGGACGATGGCGATCATGAAGTCCGATCCCCACCCGTGCAGGGCGCGCAAGAACCATCCCAGGGTCAGGCCGTGATTCAAGAAGTTCAGACTGTTCCAAGCGTCGCGTGCCGTGGGGGTATAGACCAGCGCCAGCAGAATTCCTGTGACCACCTGCATCAACAGAATGACTGTGGCTGCGCTGCCAAAGACATACCACCAACTCGCGCTGCTGGCAGGAATGGGATGTTCGGCAGCCTCGGTGATGGGCTTCACAAAACCCAGCCGACGGTCGAGCCAGTGATAGAGCTCGATGCCCTTCTGTTTTAAACCTGGCATGACTTGCACCCCGGCCTGGCAAGGCTGGCTTCTGTCGACAGTGTGGGTAATTCACCCGCCCAGATCAGAAGTTGATTGCCGACGATTCGGTATTTGTACTGATACAGACCACGCGGAGGAGGGCCCGCCGCAACTGCGCCATTCTGGTAGTACACGCCGCCATGACACGGACACATAAACAATTTGGATTGCGGGAACCAATGCACCGGGCAATCCATGTGAGCGCAGTTGATGGCGAATACTTGAAATTGATTATTGGAGATATGCCTCACCCAGCATGGCAGAGTGCGAGTCTGTCCATCGGCGGGCGTTCCTGTTGGATTCTGATATTTTCCGAGCCGCGTTTCTCCCGGTGGAAACTGTTCAAGATTTCCGACGGGAACCCAATAGTTATAACTGGAGTTCTTTTTGAAATACGGACCTAACAAATATCCCAGCACCGGCACCGCCAGTACGGCCCCGACAGCACCATTCAGCAACAGCGCGACCTTGAAGAGAAATTTTCTGCGCGAGTGCTCGCTGGGCTCATTCAGCGGGTTTTCGATGATCGGGTGATGGATCAAGTCCTTCAGCGGATTCTTCACAGTCGCTCCTGTAGTAGCAATGCGCGGCCTCTACTTCCCTTTCGTGGAATTTTCTGTACCATTCGGGGACGCGCTTGGGAATGGCTGCCCTGGAAATTGCACGCGGTGCGACTCCAGCCACCCCACGATATCGGTGACCTCTTTGTCAGTCATCGGAGATCCCGATCCATCGCCTCGCCAATCGGGCATTCCCTCGCCAGGCAAACCTGAAACAAGTACGTCGCGCAATCCCTGGGTGCTGATCAGCGACAGGTACGTCGGATCGACAATCGAACCTGTCACTACCTCTTTCGAAGCAGCGCCGCTGGCCTTGGCGCCGCTCCCATCCGTACCATGGCAACTCGCGCAGTGAGCTTGGAACGCTTTGCTTCCCGCGGCAATGTCAGGGTTTGTTGTCGCGCTGTAGCCCGGAAGATTGGCACCGTTCAAAATCTCCGGCTTTCCCCAATGAGCAATCATTCCGTTCACAATGATCGCCACCTGCTGATCGGTGAGCATGCCGCCGCCCGATTGGGCAAAGGAGTGGGAGGTCCGAAGTGATTCCCCGCTCGATACGATGGGAAGCATGTGGTCCTTGCCTGCCCACGCAAGGTATACGGGATTGTTGAGTGGCAATGCCGGCCCATTCAATCCGCGATCACCGTGGCAAGCCGAGCAATTGCTCTTATAAAGAATGTTGAAGCCGACCGTCTGATCCGGACGCAATGTTTCCGGACGAAAGCCGGGCTTGCCGGGAAGATGGCTACACCCTGTCGTCGCAATCAGAAACATCGTGGCGATGATCGTAGCTCCCAGCGCTGAAGTCCTTGCCTTCATTGGTTGCGATCCTCGTCGTGCGCTTCTTCTTCCATACCCTGAGAGATCAGGCCGGCTCGTTCCGCGAATGGTCGTGCCTGGAACTGGGGAGTTCGTACGCGAACATGCAGATTCACTACAAACCCGGCGACCAATCCAAATGCGATTTGGGACGCAATGAACCAGAGCCAATCGATCCGCTGATTCATGGTGGGATTGACGGCCGCCAATCCACCATACAGAAGCCCGCTCCAGAAAATGGGCGCCAGGAAGCCCGCAGTGGCAATCGGCTCCCAGGGAAACATGGGGAGAATGGCGCCATACAGCAGGCCGACCAGGACAGAAGCGAGAGCGTGCACCACCACCGCAACCAGCAAACCTTCCAGATGGAATGAACTTAAAAAGGAGGCGCTCCTCTCTGCCCAATCCGGAATGGCCATCGCCGCCAGAAGGTTCGGTGCATACCAAAGGCTGTGATAGCGGATGAGTCCGTAAATCGTGGCCGGAACGATCATAGCCGCGCCGCCTGCGAGTCCACCCTCGACTCCGGCGCTCAAGGTGAATCGCTCCACCGGCAACACCCGGCGATGCGATTCCACAGCAGGCAGCCGCGCCACCTGCTCGCGCGAACTTTTAATTTCCACCATGGCCGTGGTCACTGACACCGACTCATGCTGTTCGTGCGGAAACACATTGCGGAACCATCCCACCGAAGCGAACAACATCAAAACCAGCCCCAGAGCACTGATCGCCCATTCTGTCACCAGTCCGGCAAACAGGAATGTCACTCCGATAGCCAACACAAACGGCCATGCGGTCGGCGCAGGCATATGGATGGCGTGAACGGATGAGGGTCTGTTTTCCGGTTCGGTATTCATAGTTTTCTTGTCATCATCTTCCAACGATATATACGACGGTAAGGACAACCACCCAAACCGCATCAACAAAGTGCCAGTACATTGAGAGCGAGTGAAAGTGTTTGAATTGATCTTCACGCACAACGCCGAACAGTCCCAGCACCAAAACTACGCTCAGCATCAACAGACCGATCAAGACGTGGGTTGCGTGCAATCCCACCAAGGAATAAAACGTGGTCCCGAACAGACTGGTGTGAATGGTGAAGTGATGTTTATAAATCAGGTCGAGCCATTCTTTGGCGGTACCCAGTAGAAAAATGATTCCCAGCAATATTGTGCCCGCGAGCCAACCAATGAACGACAGCTGACTTTTCTTTTTCAGGCCGTCCACCGATAGGTGAATCGTGATGCTGCTGGAGAGTAGGCAAATGGTGCCAAAGATCGGAATCTTGAGAATTTCTTTTGGCGTGGGCCCACTGAGGCTTTTGCCCATGTAGTAAATATAGGCGACCACGAATATTAGAAACATGGCCGATTCGGCCGCGATCAAGCACCACATCCCGACGCTGCCTCGATAGGGCAACTCCCAGGGATCGTCTTTGACGTCAAAAGTGAACGGGATCGTAGTCATTTTTGTGCCGCCAATTGGTTTTCCGATTCGAAGTCATACTTCCAGTCTGGATCTTCGGGATGTTTCAAATCCCACAAGGGTCGACGGCTGCGAACCATAGGATCTTCCGCAAAGTTGTAGCTGGGGGGAGGCGATGTGGTAGCCCACTCCAGTGTCCACGCGTCCCAGGGATCATTGCCGGCCAGCTCACCGTAAAAGTGCGAACGGACCAGGTTGTAGACAAAGACGAGAACAGCGATCGCCTGAATAAACGCACCCACCGTCATGATCATGTTCCATGTTCCCCAATGATGGCCGGGCTCGTAGGTGTAAATTTCTCTCGGCATGCCCAGCAGACCGACAATGTGCATAAAGTCGAAGGTTATCTGAAAGCCAAGAACGAAAAGCCAGAAGTGCCACTTCCCCAGCGTCTCGCTCATCATGCGGCCGGTGATTTTTGGAAACCAATAATAGAAGGCGGCAAACAACGCGAAAAGAATTCCGCCGACGATGACGTAGTGGAAATGCGCCACAACGAAATAGGAGTTGTGCAGCTGCCAGTCGAACGGCGCCACAGACAACATGATTCCTGTCAGGCCAGCAAGTGTGAACTGAAAAAGGAATGCCGTGCAGAACAGCATGGGGACAGTGAAATGAATTTTTCCACCCCACATGGTCGCCAGCCAGTTGAAAATTTTAATGCCAGTGGGGACGGCAATAATCATGGTGGACAGAACGAAAGCGGTGTTCGCTGCAGCGCTCATGCCAACCGTGAACATGTGATGCGCCCAAACCGTGAAGCTGATAAATCCGATGCCAACCGACGCCGCCACCATCGCCGGATATCCGAAGATGGCCTTGCGAGAGAACACCGGGATAATTTCATTCACAAATCCAAAAGCCGGCAACACCAGGATGTAGACTTCCGGATGGCCGAAGATCCAGAAGAAGTGGGCCCACAGCACGGCCGACCCGCCCGCCTGGGTGTCAAAGAAATGCGCCCCTAAAAACCGGTCGAGCAACAGCATGATTTGCGCCGCAGACAAGGGAGGAATTCCTCCCAGCGCGAGCACGGAAGTGACCAGCATCAACCAAACGAAGAGCGGCATGCGGTTCAGCTTCATTCCCTTGCAGCGCATGCAAAGGGTGGTCGCGACAATATTCAGAGCGGTACCAATGGTTCCCAGTCCGCTCACAAAGATTCCCAGCGCCCAGTAGTCGGCAGCATGGCTTTTCGAAAATGCCACGGAGGTGAGCGGAGCATACGCAAACCATCCCTGGTCTGGTATTCCAGAGCCGCCATACAGACCTTTGCCTCCCAGGATGCTGTAGTAGAGCAGCAATGCGCCGAAGAGAAATATCCAGAAGCTAAAGGCATTCAGCCGCGGGAACGCCATGTCGCGGGCGCCAATCATCAGCGGCACCAGGTAATTTCCAAACCCAAACAAAATCGGCATAGCCACAAAAAAGATCATGGTGGTGCCGTGCAGTGTGAACAGTTGATTGAATTGTTCGGGAGAGAGAAAGGTCGCTTCCGGCCGGGCCAGCTGAATACGAATCAACAGCACTTCAACGCCGCCAATCAGCAAAAACATCAGGGCAGAGGCGATATACATGAGTCCGATCTTTTTATGATCGGTGGTCACAATCCACTCATGCATTATCTCTAACCACAGCCTGGGATGCTTCTCTTTGGGAGTTAGATCCAGCACTCCTGACAGTGGTATCGAATCAGCCATGACTTGCGCCTTTCATTTTCTCAGCTTACTTCAGTGTCATCAGATACGACGTGATTAACGCGATGTCTGTATCGCTTAGCTTCATCGCCGGCATCAAACAGCCGGGTTTGTAATAGTCGGGATCCTTGATCCACCCCTCCAGGTTGGTGCGTGTAAGCGGCAGGGTTCCGGAAGCAATGGTGTCGCGGCTCATCAGGTGGGTCAGGTCGGGTCCAAAGCGCCCATTGGCCACCGTTCCGCGAATCGCGTGGCAGTTGATGCAGGCGTTCTGTTCAAACACAGCTCGTCCCGCTGCCGCGCTGGGATCGTTGACGGCATCCTTTTGCTGATTCGCAACCCACTTCTGGAACTCTTCCGGCGTCTGCGCATACACGCGGATCAACATCTTGGCATGCTGCGCACCGCAGAACTGCGCGCACTGGCCGAGAAATAATCCGGTGGCTTCCGGCTGGATCCACATCTGGTTCACTTGACCCGCCATCAGGTCTGTCTTACCGCTCAACCTGGGAACCCAGAAACTATGGTCCACGTCCGCGGTCACAAGCTTCATGAAGGTCGGCATGGGATCTTTCGGATTGTTGCTGACGGGGACGTGCAGTTCGTTGGCGGTGACGAAGTGATACTTCGGATAGCTGAACTCCCACCACCACTGGTGTCCGGTGACAGTTACATCCACGGCCGTCTTAGGCTGCGGCGCGTTTTGAATGCTGAAGACGATCCGCACGGTGGAAAGGAAAAGCACCACCACAATCAGGATTGGAAACACCGTCCAAGCAAGCTCAATTTGATTGCTGCCATAAATCTGGGGAGGTTCGCTATCGTCATCACCCGGGCGGCGGCGATATTTAACAATCACGAAAAGCAGCAAACCGCACACCGTCACAAAGATCGCGCCGGTAATAATCAGCACAAAAATAGAGAGGCGAAAAATATCATGCGCCGGCACAGACTGAGGCGAAAAGATATTCGTAGAAGAAGTGAATAGCTTCTCAAACCAGCCTTCTCCACCGCCGGAGCCTGTACTCATCGCCAAAGCTCGGGCATGGAAGGATGAACGGCTGTGCATGGCGACCAGCGCAAAGCCGGGTCGCGCGCCATTCAAACTAGGCAGCTTCAATGCATCTCTCCTGCAAATGTGAACCACTGTGTCGGTTGATCAGAAAGGTTTTCCGAGCGCGCTTAATTGCCGGATCCCATGGGAAGTCTCAACTCTTCAGTATGACATCGTTCCACCGCTGAACGGTTGCATGGGTGAAATTCTAAGGAGAAGATTTGATTCAGTTCACATACTTCAAACAAATTCGACCCTACTGGCGAATACGAGGATTCGCAAAAATGTACAGAGCATCCGTGAGCAGGTTCACCAGAACATAGGTGAGCCCTATTGCAAGAATACAACCCTGTACCAGCGGATAGTCGCGATTGGAAATTGCGGAGATTGTCAGCCTGCCAATTCCTGGCCAGGAGAAAATGGTCTCGGTTACGATGGCGCCGGCCAGCAAGACTCCAAACTGCAGGCCGATTACAGTCAGCAACGGTATCATCGCGTTCGGCAGCGCATGACGATAGACGACGGCGCGTTCTGAGAGACCTTTGGCGCGCGCGGTTCGGATGTAATCTTGTCCAAGTTCTTCCAGCATGGAAGTGCGCACCATGCGTGTCAGAATCGCCGCCAAGGCAGTCCCCATGGTGACCGTCGGCAAAATGAAATTGCGCCACGAGCCGGTGCCTGAAACAGGCAGCCAACCCAGAACGATGCCAAACACCAAAATCAAAATGGGTCCCAATGTGAAGCTGGGAAACGACACGCCGAACAAGCTGATCACACCCAGGCTCTGATCCTGCCATTTCGATCGATACCGCGCCGACGCGATGCCGGCGGGAAACGATAGAAGGATCGCCAGCAAAATTGCCGGGATAGCAAGCTCCAGTGTGTAGGGATATCGCGACAATATCAGCTCCGTCACCGGCCGATTGAAGCGAAGCGATTCTCCCAGGTTGCCGTGCAAAACCCCGTTCCAGTAGCGGACATATTGCGTACCCAGCGGAACATCCAGTCCGTAAGCATGACGCAGAGCGCCGATATCGGACGCGGTCGCTCCTTCTCCCAGCATTTGCTCCACTGGATCGCCAGGGACAAGGTGGATCAGAAAAAAAATCAACGAAACTACAATCCACAGCACGGGCAGCACAAGCAACAGCCGCTTTAGAACTGTTTTCCACGCGGCCTTCATGTTGAACTCTTTTCGTCGTTGCTCTCGACTTGACGCACGATGCCGCGAATTTCCGCCGGGATATAAGGTTCCATGACGCTGGAAGCGTCGGTCGGAGTATCGCGCTCCCCAAATAAAGAGGGCTGCGTTTTTCGACTGGCCACTGGTCCGCGATCTTTACTGGCAACCGGAACAGGTTCCACTCGGACGCGCGTGATTCGGCGATCTTCCATGGAAGCTACGGTAAATCTTCGCCCTTCATGCACAAACGAGTCGCCCACCTTGGGAATCCTCTGCATGTGCACCAGTAGAAATCCAGCCAGCGTTTCAACCCCGCCGTCATGCGGCAAGTGCCAGCCCATTTGCGATTCCAAATCGAGCAGCGTGACGTTGCCGTGCAGGACTAGCGTACCGGAAGCCAAAGTCTGCATAGAGCTGTCGCGCACGTCAAATTCGTCTTCCATTTCTCCGACGATCTGCTCCAGCGCGTCTTCGACCGTGACCAGGCCCGTGATCGATCCGAACTCATCCACCACAATGGCCAAATGCCTTCTGCGAGTTTGAAATTCCGTCAGCAGTTCAGAAACCAGCTTGGTTTCCGGGACAAAGATGACCTCGTGCATGAGCTGACGAATTTGTATTTCGCTTTCTCCACCGCGAATGGCATTTTCCGGGGGCGTCGCCTGCATAATGGCGCGGAAGTGCATCAGCCGCGCCATATCCTTGGCGTACACCACGCCGATAATATGCTCTGGCCCGCGCACCGGATCATAGACGGGAACCCGCGAGCGCTGCACCTGGGTGATACGAGCATTCGCTTCAGGAACAGAAAGATTCGCAGGAAGGGAGAAGATTTTCTGGCGCGGCGTCATGATCTCGCGCACCGTGATGGTGTCCAGATCGAGCACGCGATGGATAATCAATTCCAACTTCTCCGGCAGCAGGCCCATGCGGCGTGTCGCAGACGTGATCAGCTTCAATTCTTCCGGGGAGTGAACGCTTCCCTCGGGCGCCCGCGACAGTCGAAATAATCGAAGCACGATCTCGGCGGACGCATTCATCAGCCGAACCAGCGGCCTCGTTAGCCGCATGAAGAAGTGAATCGGCCCGGCGATGGCAAGCGCCATTTTTTCGCCCTGGCGCAGTGCCAGCGACTTGGGCACCAGTTCGCCGAAAATAACCTCCAGATAGGTAATCAGGCTGAATGCGAGGATGGCGGAAACCAGTCCACCGTAAAATCTGGCATGAGGCAGCAGGGAGAGCCACGGCAGCAGAAAACGCGCCACAAAGGGCTCACCAAGCCACCCCAGCGTCAGGCTGGCCAGCGTCACTCCCAATTGAACTGCCGGCAAAAGCTCGTCCAGGTTTGCCTGCAAATCGGCAACAATACGAGCGCTGGTACGTCGCTCTTCAATCAATTGCTGCACACGAGTTCGCCGCAAAGAGACCATGGCAAACTCGGCAGCAACGAAAAATCCGTTGGCCAGGATCAGCGCCACAATTGCGGCAGCCCGAAATAGCGGCAAACTAGGCATTCGCCTCCGAGTCTAAAGCAAATTCACAATGTCGGGTGCTGGCATGAGGCGTTAAAGAGGTGAAAACGCAGCCGATTTCGCAGGTAACCTGCCGGAAATCGCGGGACATCGCTGCGCCCCCGGCCTGGTAACCAGTCGTCAGCTGGAGTTAGTTTTCGGGGAACCCTTTGGCAGGAATTTCTCGTAACTTTGGCCCTCCGGTAGTACATTCTCAATTAAGTTTACCGTTCCGTCGGAGGACTCCCCCATGATTGCTCCACGCCTTTCTACGGCGTTTTTTGCCCTGATTTTCGCCTCAACCCTTTGCCATGCGGCCGAGCCGGAATTTACTCGCTCCCTGACCGTCAATGGAAATCTCACCTTCAGCGTCTGCAGCACATCCGGTTCGATCCACGTAGCTGGAGTCGATGGCAACAAAGTTCAAATCACTGCGCAGTTGCATAAGAGCAGCTGGCACAACACAGGCACAGCAGGAGACATGAAGGTGATTGTCGATAACCCGCCAATTAAGCAGACGGGCAACGAAATCAAAGTCGGCGACCCGGATACCTGCGGCGGCGCCAAAGCGCACAACATCGACATCGATTACGAGATTACGGTTCCGAAAAACTCCACCGTCGAAGCCGTAACTGGGCCGGGAAGCGTGAAGGTGGAAAATATTGGCGGCTTCGTGCATGCGGCTACCGGCAGCGGTAGCATCGTTGCCTCTAACATCGGTCCGGATTCCAAGTTAGCCACTCGTGGCGGCACCATCGATATTACGGGAGCCCACGGCGACCTGATGGCGATCACGGGGTCAGGAAATTTGACGGTGGGCGACTCCACCGTGACCGAAGCCAAGCTGCACACTGGCTCAGGAAACATCACGACGACAAACTTCCACGGCGGCATGCGGGTCAACTCTGGCACGGGTAACTTGACGATCGCCGGTCTACCCAACTCCGACTGGAAGCTCGAAACCGGAGCGGGAAATATTCAGATTCACATCGATCCGAGCGCAAAGTTCCTGCTGGATGTGGAGACCGGGTCAGGCACGATCGACTCGAGTTTCCCCGCTCCGCTCTCCGGCCACATCACCACAGGTGTTTTGAAGGGACCGGTGAATGGCGGCGGCCCCACGGTCCAGGTGTACACCGGTTCCGGAAATATCCTCTTCAGTTAGAGATATCAATGCCACCGAAAACCCTGGACGAAGGTCCGGGGTTTTCTTTGTGCGATTGTTTCAGTCGAAAGAGTCCAATGGCTTTTGCCCTTGATATTTCGAATACAGTAGAGATATGCCGCCTGAGCCCCGCAACCTTCCTGCTGAGCCCTTTCGACTGGTCGTCTTTGACCTGGATGGAACGCTGATTGATTCGCGCGCCGATCTGACTCACTCGGTCAACGCGATGCTGCGGTACCTTCATCGCCCGGAGTTGCCCGAGGATGTGATCGCCAGCTACATCGGCAACGGGGCGGCCATGCTGGTACGTCGCGCCCTGGGAGATCCAGCCGATCCCGCGATTCTCGAAGATGCGGTCGCCTATTTCCTGGCCTACTATCGCGAGCACAAACTGGATAACACCTATGTCTACGCCGGCATTCTGCCGCTGCTGGATGCCCTGCGCAGCCACCCGCAACCTCCGTTCATGGCCGTGCTGACCAACAAGCCCGTGGGCCCGTCAAAGGCAATCTGCGAAGCGTTAGGGTTGGCGGAAGGTATGTTTCGCATTTATGGCGGCGATAGCTTCGCCACCAAGAAACCGGATGCTCTGGGATTGCAGACGCTTCTGCACGAGGCCAACGTTGAGCCTCATCACGCGGTGATGGTGGGAGATTCGGACGTGGATGTGCTGGTGGCAAGAAACGCCGGTACGTTTTCAATCGGGTGCAGCTTTGGCCTGTCGCCACACACCCTGGAAATTGTGCCGCCGAATATCCTGGTAGATGCGCCGCTGGAGTTGATTCCACTGCTGGCGCGATAAAACCTCAAACTTCGCTCAGAAATCTTGCCGGCCGCCGAGCACTCGTTCCGGCGGCACAGCGTAAACCACCGTCTGGATTCCGTCGCCTCGATACGCCTTGAGATACATGCGGTGTTCGGGACAAAGTTTGCGAATCAACAGCGGCAGCCGCCATATGTCTTCCTGGGAGTGATAGACGCAAATGGCGAGAATCGGCCGATCCCGCTGAATCACCTGTTGCGCGCCGATCAGGGCATTGTATTCCCCGCCCTCAATATCCATCTTGATCATGCTGACGCGCTTCGATGCGAACATCACATCGATCGGCACCATGTCGATGAGAATTCTTCCCTCTTCGGAAATCCTGGAATCCACGCTGCCGGTATCGTCGAAGCGGACCGTTGTTTGATGGGCGCCGACCGCGCACTGATGAAGGCGAATTCTATTGGCGAATTCCGGCTTGAGCGTGGAGACAAAATCGGCGAGGCGGGCAAAGGAGTGCGTGTCGGCCTCAATCGCCTCGATCCTATCGAATTGAATTCCATTGTCGATCAAATTGCGGATAGTATCGCCGTCATAGGCACCGCAATCCAGGAATACATCCTCGGGCCCCACTTGAAATACCCCGGGCAGGATGTAGGACTCGCACAGCGCGGGCGCAGACAACCCGGAGGGATCGCCAAAAGCGCGCAGCTGAATCTGCGCTATATATTCCGCAATGGACTCTTCATCCGCCCAAAGCCGGGCCGCGTGCGCCACCTCTTCCGCGTGCGCGTACAGGTTGTGCGGAAGATCGTAGAGCAGAAAGGATGGAAACTTGGCAGGAAATCGCCAGGCAATGGGCTCGCTGCTGGAAATATGCGTACAGCCAAGCTTCAGTAATTGATCGAAGGTTTCCCGGTACCAGTGGTTTTCATTGCGGATCGCGATGAAGAAAACCGCATCCTCGCCGAACAATTCCGCCGCATCCTCTGGCGAAAGAATGGGAATACCGTCTACGGATTTCCCCCACAGAGCGGGATTGTTATCCGCGAAGGAGAGTGGATGGACGCCCATGCTGTGCAACGCGGAAAGGGCACGCCGACCCATCGTTCCGGCACCAAAGATCACACATTGACGGTTGCATTCGCCTAACAATCGATCGAGAACAGTGTTCTCGCGCAACTTCACGTGCGCGACGGACTCAGAGGCGATTTCGTGCAGAAGATCGTCCAGACTGGCGGCAGTAGAGCGAACAAGTGGTGCAACAACGATACGAGGGGACTCTATCATGGTCCATCCCTTCAACGTCTTGTAACTCGATCAATCTTGTAATGGTGTCACGATCATATTCGATAGAAACTCCTTCCTGTCAAGGAAAGGCCACAAATCTTCCAGTGGACGCGAAACGAAAGTACCGTCTGGCTTTTGCATCGAAGACAACCTTGGCGCCCTGGTTTCATCCGGAATGACGTGAACATCGCACAATACCGGTCCCGGCGTGTCCAAAACGGCTTTCACATCGTGGCGCAGATTTTTCTGGTCTGCAATCACCGCGGACTTGATTCCGTAGGCTGCAGCGATCTTGGCGAGGTTTGGCACCGTAAGGCCAGTGCTCTCGTCACAGCCGATACTTTCCTGGCCAAAGTAGTTTTTCTGCGAGGCTCGGATGGACGCGTAGCCATCATTATTCAAAACAAAAAACTTGATGGGCAAATTTAGCCGCGCCACGGTTTCCAGTTCCTGGATGTTGAACTGGAATCCACCATCACCATCGACGCAGATGGTTTGCCGTCCGCCCGCCGCCAGGCACACCGCGATCGACATCGGCAGACCAAAACCCATGCTGCCCAGGCCTGCGGTATGGTAAATGCGCTGCCCGGTGCGGGTAGGACAAGCCAGCAAGAAAATCTCAATGCCCGCGCCTGAACTGCCGGAGACGAGCTGATCTTTTGCATCGGTCTCGGTACCGATGACTTCCGCAAGTTGATAAATGCTGACCTGCGTGTTTGGATCGCGATGTTCCTCGGTCACCACAGGATAGCGAGTCTTCCACTGGGCACATCGAGAATCCCAGGCGGAGCGGTCGCGAGGACGAATCGCCTCTCGCTGACGCAGCAACTCTGTCAAAAACGCGCGCGCATCGGCGTTCACCGGTTGCTCAATGTGGGGTTGCAACTTCGCCAGTTCAGCCGCGTCGATATCGACGACAACTTTGTGCGCTTCCCGGGCCAACTTGTCCGGCGCATACCCAGTGATGGCAAAGTCCAGGCGAACACCCAAGGCCAGGAGAAAGTCGCAATTCTGTAGCGCAAAATTTGCTCCGCGAGCGGCCACCGAACCAGGGCGGCCAACGTACAGTGGCTCATCGCTCGGGACAAGATCGGCCGCGCACCATGTGGCCGCAATCGGAATATTCAACAGCTTCCGCAGTTCGTGAAATTCTTTTTCTGCGCGGGCCAGGCGGATCCCGTTCCCCGCAAACAGCAGCGGGCGTTCGGATTGGTTGAGTTCGGAAATTGTTCGTCGCACTTGCTCGACCAAGTCCGCAGCTGCGCTGGTGTCGCTGGATGCATCTTCAGCAGGATCGAAGCCCTTCAGCCCGCTCACATCGTCGAGTGGAAATGCCTGCACATCGAGTGGCACATCAATCCACACTGGGCCCGGCCTACCCGTCCGCGCCAGGTACACCGCCTTCTCCAGGTGATATCGAATGCTGAATGGATCGAGAACCGTAACGGCGTATTTTGTAATCGGCCGCACGATGGAAACGATGTCGACTTCCTGCACGCCCAGCTGGCGCATGCCCAGCGGCTTGCCTTCCGCATCAAACATGCGATCCGGTCGCTTCACCTGTCCAGAAATGAAGAGAACGGGAGTGGAATCGAGCCACGCGCCGGCGACCCCGGTCACGGCATTCGTGCCACCAGGCCCGGTTGTCACCATGGCGACGCCCAGTGCGTTCGTGGCTTTGGCGTACGCTTCCGCGCAAATGGCGCTCGCCTGCTCGTGCGAATTGCACACCGGCTCGATGGCCTTGCAGCGAGAAAGCGACTCATTCAGGTGCATCGCGCCGCCACCGGTCACCAGAAAAACGTGCTTGACGCCTTGGTCCGCAACAAACTGGACGAGATAGTCAGAAAGCTTTGGCATGAGTTTTTTTAACCTTTAGGGGATTGAATCTAGCTTGCGCGAGCAGCCAGGATGGCGTCGATCAACTCACGAACTGCGCCGTTGCCGCCGCTATTTTTCGCGATGAAAGTAGCGCTGGCCAGAACCGTCGGATGGGCGTTTGCCGGGGCTGCGGAAAGGCCGGCAATTTTCTGCGCAGCAATATCATTAATATCGTCGCCCATGAAGCAAATTGCCGTCAGAGGAAGCTGCTGCCGCTCCGCAAAGGCACGCAAGGCTGTCGCCTTATCTCGACAGCCCTTAGTGATGTCAGTGATTTCAAACTTCGCGGCAAATCGGTCGACCAGCGGACTGTCTTCGCCGGAGATCAAGGTGAGGATGAGGCCCGCTTTACGCGCGTTGGAAACGCCCATGATATCGGCGAAGGAAAACCGCTTCCACTCCTCGCCGTTCGGACCCCACCAAACACCACCGTCTGTCAAAACGCCATCGACATCGAGAGCGATGGCACGAATCTCCTTCATCAAACTCCCGCCCCAACACGACGCAGCTTCTTGATGATCGGCAGTTCGCGCTCATACACGCGCTTGACGCCATCGCCCATCGACTGCTCGACCAGGCGGATATCACGAATCAGGCGAGTGATTCCGTTCGGCTCAAGAGATGCCGCCTGATCGCTGCCCCACATGGAGCGATCGAGTGTCACGTGACGCTCGACGGAACATGCACCCAGAACAGCCGCCGCCACGCTGGAGGCAATTCCAGTCTCGTGGCCGGAGTAGCCGATGGGCACGCCGTAACGTTCTTTCATAGTTGGAATCGCGCGCAGATTCAGCTCTTCATAATATGCGGGATAGGTACTGCAGCTATGCATCACGACCAGATCTTTCTTCCCCAGCAAATCGATGGCGTGATCGATCTCTTCGTACGTACTCATGCCAGTCGACAGAATAATCGGCTTGCCTTTGGAACGCGTGTGACGCAGCAGGTGATCATCGGTCAACGAAGCGGAAGCAATCTTGAAGCATGGCACGTCGAATTTTGCGATGATGTCGACCGAATCTTCATCCCAGCAGGAAACGAACCAGGGGATGTTGACCGCTTTGCAATACGCATCGATTTCTTCGAAATCGTCGGCGTCGAACTCGAGGGCTTCCTTCAATTCGCCGTTGGTTGTGCCGAAGGGGCTTTCCCGTGGACGCGCCAGTTCTTCGGCGGAGTACACCACATCGATGGTGCGCTTTTGAAACTTCACGGCATCGCAGCCCGCTGCCACCGCCACGCTGATCAGGCGCTTGGCGATATCCAGGTTGCCATTGTGATTGATACCAATCTCTGCGATGACGTAGCAAGGCTGTCCGTCGCCAATGAGTTTCTTACCGATTTTTACTGCGCTGAATTCTTGCGTCATGCTTGCAACCCTCGTTTCCTGGTTGACCCACCCTGTCCCGAATCAATCGCGTGATCCCTTTGTGCGTAGATGCAAATTCACCCTGTTACCGATGCAGCGGAGTATACACTTTTATCGATGATGAACCCTTTGCACGCGGCGCCGCCGGTCTCCGTTGCGGATCTCAACTACATTCTAGAAAACAATGCGAGTTTGTGGGAAGAATTGCGCGGGCGTCGAATATTTATTACGGGCGGAACCGGCTTTTTTGGCTGCTGGTTGTTGGAAAGTTTCATTGCCGCCAACACTGCGTTTGATCTGCACGCGCGGGCTGTGGTGCTTACGCGTTCCGCGCGCCGGTTTGGTGATCGCGCTCCCCATCTGGCCGGCAATCCAGCGGTTCAGTTGCTGGAAGGAGACGTGCGAACGTTCTCGTTTCCCGAGGGCGAGTTCCCTTTTGTGATTCACGCGGCTACCGAGTCGGTGCGCACCAGCCCTGCCAATCCGCTCGCCACGGATCCATCCACGGATTTGCTCTCGACCATTCTTGACGGTACGAGGCGTTGCCTGGAGTTCGCCGAATCTCATGGGACGACTAAGTTCTTGCTCACCAGTTCAGGCGCAGTCTACGGGCGGCAGCCGTCGGATATGACTCATATTCCTGAGGATTATCGGGGCGCTCCTGAACTTCACAATTCGAGTTCCGTCTATGGCGAAGGAAAACGGATCGCCGAAGTGCTGTGCAGTCTTGCCACAGCTCGCACACAAATGGAATGTAAGATCGCGAGGTGTTTTGCCTTTGTCGGGCCACATCTTCCACTAAATGCTCATTTCGCCATCGGGAATTTTATTCGCGATGCCATGCGCGGCGGCCCCATTGTGATTCAAGGCGACGGGACGCCGAGGCGCTCCTACATGTACGCCGCCGACCTGGCACTTTGGCTATGGACGATCTTGTTTCGGGCTGATCCGTCGCATCCGTTGAACGTTGGGTCGGAGAGAGATTTAAGCATTCGTGAAGTTGCCGAAGCGGTCGCGGATACACTCGGCCCGGGGATTGAGATTCGCATTGAACGCACTCCCGGTCCTGGCGCGCCGGTGCAACGGTACGTCCCATCCGTGCAAGCAGCGAAACATTCGCTCAACCTCACGGATGGAATTCCGCTTGTCGACGCCATCCGCCGCACTGCCGCATGGTACCGATAATCTTTGTTGAGGTGTTGCAATGCGAAGCAAACTTTTGATGATCCTTTTCGGGTTGATGATTGCACCCTCGTCAGGCGCGCAATCGTTTTCCGCACAGGACGTTTCCCAGCTGAAAACGTTCTATGAGTCGGGACTGCATCGTAATGGAATTGTCGGCAGCAGCCTGGTTCTTCTCCACGATATCCAGATCGTATTTCAGGATCACTACGGGAAGCAGAATCTGTCCCCCGCTCAGCCGGTTGATGAAAATACCACCTATCACTGGGCATCCATCACAAAAACTTTTACCGGCGTTGCCATCATGCAGCTTCGGGATCGCGGCCTGCTTTCGCTCGATGATCCGTTGATCAAATACATTCCTGAACTGTCTGTGGTGCATGATCCGTATGGACCAGTCTCCGCAATCACTATTCGCGAGGCCATGTCACATTCCAGCGGATTTCGCGATCCCACCTGGCCCTGGCGCGACCAGTCCTGGCAGCCCTTCGAGCCCACACAGTGGTCCCAGATCGTCGCCATGCTGCCGTATACCAGCATCCATTTCGCACCCGGCTCCCGTTTTGGCTACTCCAACCTCGCAGTCGTGTTCCTAGGCGAAATTATTGTGCGACTCTCCGGCGAGCCGTACGAGGTCTACATGATTAAAAACGTCCTAGGGCCGCTGGAAATGTACCACTCATACTTTGATCGAAGCCCTTATACCCTGCTGCAATATCGCTCGCACAGCTATGACCTTACGAACGGCAAACTGACGGAAGACCCGTTCGACTTCGATACTGGAATCACCCGCTCGAATGGCGGACTGAATGCTCCTATCCCAGACATGTTGAAGTATCTGAATTTTCTTCTCGGCGATCCGTCGCATCCAGCCGAATATGACGCCATCCTGAAGCGGTCGTCGCTGCAGGAGATGTGGAAGCCCATCGTGCCGATCGTTCCGGATGCCGATTTTGCGTCGCGCGCCGGCGCTCATGACGCAATGGCAGCGAGTTTTGATGTGCATACCGATGGCGACATCCGCCTGGTGGGAAAGGCAGGATGGCAGAATGGTTTTCGCAGCCATTTGTATCTTGAGCCTACGACCAGGAGCGCGTACATCGTGGTCTACAACACCGACGCGGAAGACGCCGGGCAGAACACCCGGGACTTCGATTTCCAACTGCGCGACTATCTGATCGACCACTTCTTCCGGGCAGAAAAATGATTGCCCATTTTTGGAATTTCCCGCGTCGCTGGTACACTAGCAACGTTACGCAACGTGGGGCTATAGCTCAGTTTGGGAGAGCGCGCCGTTCGCAATGGCGAGGTCGTCGGTTCGATCCCGACTAGCTCCACCAGCCTTCGCTCGCTGCGCGAGCTGGAAGCAGCATTCCTAAGTTGCGGTAACTTCGGCAGCGAGAATTTCTTTCGCGGCACCCAATGGCCTGCATGACTCGCGCTTGATTAACTGGGTTGGAATTGTCACTACTCGCGGCGCCAGGTTCGGCTGGGCGATCCGGCTCAGCACCATCTTGACCATCTGCTGACCCAGTTGCTCAGGAAATTCCCGCGTGGTCGTCAGACCCGGATATAGCCAGGTGCTGGCGGTATCGTCGCAACCGGCTACGCTGATGTCGTCCGGAACCTTCAGCCCGCTATCGCGCAATCCTTTATACACACCATGTGCTGTCTGGTCGTTGCCTGCCAGGATTGCCGTACAAGTCTCGCCCCGCGCCAGCAAGGACTTGGTGTTGATGTAGCCCATCTCGGTCTCATCGTCAAATTCCAGTCCACTCAGCCGCGGCTCTAAGCCGGCAGCCGTCATGGCGCGACGATAACCCTCATAATGCCGCGCAAACCAGGGCAGCCGTACATTCCCGACAAACCATATGTCGCGATGGCCCAGGCTGAGCAAATACTGCGTCATCTCCTGGCCGCCTTGAACATCGTCGGAATAGACGGTGTCGCCCTTCAAACTGTGCGCCTCTCCGATCACGTTGTTGCCCAATACGGAATAGGCGATTCCCTTGTGATCGAGCAGTTCCAGCAGGTTCGCAGAATTGGTTCCGGCCAGCACTACGGCCCGGACTACATCGTGCCGCTGCACCACTTTGGGCAGATGCAGTTCCTTCCAGGGAACATTCGGGGAATAGTTGAACGAGAGGAACACCATATCCCAACCGTTGGCTGCACAATAGGCCTCGGCTCCCAGAAGAATTCTGGAATGGAAAGCATGCAGCATGGCGCGATTGCTCAGCAGAAAGGCCAGCGCCTTCGTCTTATTGCGCTGCGACAGGTCGACGTTCAGCTTAGCCGCCGCATCCAGCACAACTTCGCGAATGGATGGATCGACGCGATTATTTCCGTTCAACACACGAGAGACCGTAGCCACACTGACGTTGGCTTCCGCAGCAATCTCTCGCAAACCGATCTTATCTTTCCTGGGGTCCGTACTGTCTTTCATACCCTCACACTTCCGCCGTTCATTTGAATTGTTTCAATGTGGCTATCTCAAACTAGAATATGCTCATTTTCCCGGTTTTACGGCTGGCGGTGGCTCGGGAGGTGCGTCCGGCCCCCACACTTGTTGCAGAAACAAATATCTGTCGCGGTGCTGATCGGATCTCGCCTCAGAATTCGGCGACAAGTGCATCACCTGCCACTTTCCTGACGGATTGTAGCCAGGCCATTGGGGAAGACCGGCGCCATTGGGATTGCCCGTCTTGGCGAAATTGGTCCAATAGGTCTGCATCAGCTCGGAAAGCTTATAGTCCTCGGGTCTCCACTTTGCTCCGCGGCGCGAATCCAGTGTACCGAAGACATACTCGATATCGTCGGAGTGGAAAGCACCGATCGCAGCCGGGTGAAACGGATCGCCGGGCGAGCCCAGATCGAACCGATAGCGATATACCGGTGCGTCCCCCGTTTTCACCTGCCCTTCCAGCCATTCCCAGGTGGAATAAGCGATGAAGTGATCGCCTGCGAAGTCCTCGGCCACTCGCTGTGCTTCAGCATCGTTGGAGGCGGAATAGGCCTTGAGGAAATCCGGCGCCCTGGCCCCAAATCTGGAGTTAGCCAGGTCGCGCAGACTTTCTGGAGTCGGCCTTTCCGGTTGGCCGATATCGCCCAGGTCGCCTTCGTCTTTATTCCAGCCAGCGAGCAAAGGAACATGCGCCTGACTTCCCGCAGCATAGAGGACCGGAACACTTTCGGTGAGGAAGTCTCCATCCACGTTGGGCCAAAAAATATCCTCGCTATGCGGAACCGTGCTGGCCGCCTTCAACAAGTCGGCAGCGCTGATCGATCGCAGGAAATCGAGGTCGCTATTTTTGAATGCGGAGTCCACAAAAGCCTGGCTGCGCTGTTCACTGACCGGCAACGAAAAGAAGGTCAGTCCTGGGCCAGTCAACGCACCTCCGCTTTCACCGATCGCACCGGCGAACAAGATCCTTAGCCAGGGGTGAAGCCATTTGCGCGCTGACGGAGATGGAGCCAGCGGATTCTCCAAAGATCGTGATCCTGGCCGGGTCGCCGCCAAACGCGGAAATATTGCGCCGCACCCATTCCAGCGCCGCCGCCTGATCCATTAACCCATAGTTGCCGGTCGCATGTTTTGGCGACTCTGCGGCGAGGCTGGGGAGCGCAAAAAATCCGAAGATCCCCAGCCGATAATTCATGGAAACGATGATGACGCCCCTACGCGCCAGATGCGCGCCATCCTGGCGTGGTTCGGAGGAGCCGCCGGAAACAAATCCTCCGCCATGGATCCATACCATCACGGGTAATGGAGCGGAAGTTTTGCCCGCAGGCACCCACACATTCAACGTCAGGCAGTCTTCACTCGGTCCCGGATCGCGAAATACCATGTCCGGGAAAAGTTGAGTCTGCATACAGCGGGGTCCAAAGCTGGCGGCCGAACGTACTCCGCTCCATGCTGCGGCGGGTTGTGGTGGCTTCCAGCGCAGCGGTCCGACAGGCGGCGCAGCGTAAGGAATCCCTAAAAAAGTCCGCACCTGTCCATCATGGCTAAGAGTTCCCTGAACGCTGCCGCGGTCAGTCTTCACCGTGAGTCCATCGTTGGCTCGCGCCGCGGGTGTCGACAACAAAACTGCGCACGCACCCACAGCCAGAAATCTGATTCGGCTCAAGAATCGCATTGTCTTGATCGTTCCCTTCGATCTCATCGGCCACAATAGCGTACACCCTTCAGTAATGATATGGAGTGATCTGGGAAATCTTTCCACCCTTTGAGAAATTTGGATTAAGATCACCTTGAAACCCAGATGTCGAAGTGCCAGGCGAATGTCTTCATACAGAGACGCCGCGCTTTCAACCGGTCCTGCGAACGCCTACCTTCACGGCTTCGCATTCAACGCTGTTAACCTCTGCATTCGTGATGATAAATCCACCATCAGGCCAGTCCATCAACTCGACGCCCAGATTCTTCTATGGCTGGTGGATTGTCGGGGCAGCGTTTCTCAATCTCTTTTTTACCACCGGCGTTATCTATTACGGCTTCCCTGTTTTCTATCCGGCATTTGTCGCTTCGCTTGGTTTTTCTCGCGCCCAGGTCACGCAAGGATTTTTGATCGGCGCATTGCTGGTCGGACTTCCCTTTGGAATTTTCGCCGGGACGCTCATCGACAGGGTCGGCGCTCGCGGCGTCATCCTTTCAGGCATCGGATTGATCGGCCTCCCTCTCATCCTGATGGGATGGATGAGGCACTTCTGGCAGTACGAACTGCTCTGCATTGCGGAAGTCATCGGTTACACGCTCGCCGGTCCCATCGCCAACCAGGTTTTGATCGCACAGTGGTTTCGGGTGCGACGCGGACAGGCCATGGGATATGCCTACCTGGGACTTGGCCTGGGCGGAGTTATCTCCCCGCTGGCAGCGAATTTTCTTATCCGCAGTTTCGGTTGGCGAACCGCGCTGGAAATCGCCGGAGCTGTGATCCTCGCCGTGCTGTTTCCAGTTGGCTTGTGGGTGACTCGCTCGACGCCGTACGAAATGGGGCTGCAACCCGATGGGGTCAGCGTGAATGAATCGCCTGCGCAGGACATACAGCGGAATGAACAAGGCGGGGTAGCATCCGCGATTCGCAGTGCGGATTTCTGGCTGATCCTCGCCGGCGCGACCCTGATTTTAAGTTCGGTCAATGCGGTGATTCAACACTTCATCCTTTTCTTGAAGGATCAGGGTTATTCCATTCGAACGGCATCGCATTTTCTTTCTGCGCTCTTGATCTCCAGCCTCGGTGGACGAGTTCTGGTGGGTTACATTGCAGACCGTTTCCGCAAGAAGAATACGATGGCTCTGTTTTACCTGGTGCTGGGCGTTTCCATTCCGTTGCTGTATCTGGCGCGTCAGCCGATTGCCGCGTTTGCCTTTGCTGTCACCTTTGGATTTTCGATGGGCGCCGATTACATGCTGATTCCGCTGGTGACGGCTGATCGCTTTGGGCTCGGATCCCTGGGGAAGCTGCTGGCGCTGATCATCATGGGTTATACCATCGGGCAGTGGATTGCGCCTTGGATGGCTGGGCGAATCTTTGACGCCTACCATAGCTATCGATTGGCCTGGGCGATCTTTACCGGCGCGGGTATGCTGGGAGCCGCCGCCATTTATGCCGTGTCCTCTTCGTCGCCAACTTCCCCTTCAGGGCTCGACGGGAGTCCAATGGAATGAGACAAACTCTAGCAGCAGCGATGCAGCCTCGATTGGCTTTGGGTTTATCTTGCGCTCGGAAGGTCGCTTTGTTGTAGCGGATATTTTATGGTGAACCCTACCCTCAATCCGGCGGCGCAACTGTACTGCACCACTCACCCAGCCATGGGGACTGAGTACTCCCTGTATCTTTACGCGGCATCGCGCGAAGAAGCTGCGGCCACGGCTCAGCCCATATTTGAAGAGGTAGATCGCGTCGATGCTTTGCTGAGCAATTATCGGCCGGACAGCGAGCTATCACGCATCAACCGCCAGGCCTTCGACCACGAGGTCACGACCGATCCTGAAACCTTTCGCTTTCTCGCTACCTGCCTGGCGTGGAGTGAACGATCGCACGGCGCCTTCGACATTTCAGTCGGCAAATTGATGAGGGTGTGGAATTTTTTTGGCGATTCCGGAGCGCTGCCTTCGCAGGAACAGTTGGCAGCCGCCCGAGCAGATGTAGGCTGGGAGAAAATTCGCCTGAACCACCCACAACGTACGATTCGCTTTCTCGCGGCAGGAATCGAGTTGGATCCCGGCGGCATAGGCAAGGGCTACGCAGTAGATCGGGCTATTAAGATACTGCGCGCGAAGAATGTATCCGCAGCTTTGCTCTCGGCCGGCAGCAGCACCATCTTCGCCCTGGGTGCACCTCCGGGAGAAGCAGGATGGAAGGTTCGCGTGCCGTCTCCCTTCCCTGAAGGCGGCACCATTTCGACGGTGATTCTTCGGGACACATCCCTTTCGACCGCCAATCTTTCCGAAAAGAACTTCACCCACGAAGGGCAGTTCTACGGTGCGATTATGAATCCTCGAACTCTGCAACCGGTGCGAGGAATGCTTCAGGTGACTGTAATTTCGAAGTCAGCGACCGACAGCGACGCGTTATCGAACGCACTCTTCGTGTCTGAGCCGCAGGACCGGGCAGCGCTATTAGCGGAGCAGGATTGCGCCTTAGTGATTCGCCAAGCCTCGCCAGAATTCGTGAACCAGGCTGGGCCCGAGTATGAGGCCATTCGTTGGCCTTCTGAGGTTGCCCATCCGCGCCTCGCCGAATTTTCATTTTCAAAGGAGAAAGAAAAAATATGAACCGTAGAAGCTTGCTCCAGGGTCTCTCGTTCAGTATGCTGGCTGCCAAATTGTCAGGCACTTCGTCGCTCTATGGCCAAACTGAGGAACCGCAGCCACACCCTGCCCGAACCCTTTCCGCCAATGACCGCATTCAAGTCGGATTCATCGGACCCGGCAGTCGCGGACAGGAGTTAGTCCGGCAGCTGCTTCGTACACCAGGCGTGGATATTGCCGCGCAGTGTGACGTGTATGAGCCGCGCTTCGCAGAGGTGAACGAACTGGTCGGCAAGAATGTTCCCGCCCACAAGGATTATCGCGAGCTGCTCGACCGCAAAGATCTGGATGTTATTTTTATCGCCACCCCGCCGGAGTTTCATGCCTCGTATTCCATCGCGGCCATGAAAACTGGGCGGCCTGTGTATTGCGAAAAGACAATCGGCTTCACGCCTGAAGATTGTAAAAACGTGGTCGAAGTAACCCGCAAGACCGGCCAGATCTACCAGGTTGGCCACCAGATGCGCTACGCTTCCTGGATCGTGGAGGGTGTGAACCGGGTGCACGCCGGCGAGATTGGTGTACCGACGCACGTCTATGGCTACTGGCATCGCAGCGACAACTGGCGCCGCGAGGTACCGAATCCCAGCCTCGAACATTTGATGAACTGGCGACTCTACCGCGAAACCAGCGGCGGCCTGCTGGAAGAATTAGGTTCCCATCATATCGACATCGCTAACTGGGTCTTTGGAGAGCAGCCGCAAACTCTGCTCGGCACCAGCAGCATCGCCGTCTATCACGACGGCCGCACCGTCGGTGACAACGTGCAGGCAGTGCTTGGCTATTCCAAGGGTCGCCGCATGTTCTTCAGTTCCCTCACCGACAATGCACTCATGGCCGACCAGGTCTGGGTGTATGGCACGGAAGGCAGCCTGCAGATCACGCTGGCCGACGCAACGATGTATAGACGCACCTCGAAAACGATCACGGAAGCCTCTCACTCCAATGTGGTGCAAAAAGGAGTGCAGACCGGAGCCTCGTACGCCACCGATTCGTCCATTCCGTATCGTGGTCCGGGCCAGCGACTGAATATGAAGCGGGATGAAGATCCGACGCTGACCGCTTGCACAGCGTTTATGGACTGCGTTCGTAACAAGAAACAGCCGTTCGCCAATGTGGATGTAGGATACAAATCGGCGATTGCCTGTTCCATTGGAAGAGATGCCATGTATGAAGGCCGCGAAGCAAAGATTCCGCAGCTAACTGCCTAAACCAATCAGCGCATGACGCGCGCAGCAAATTCAGCCAGGAGGATCCACGATGGCGCTTACAAGAAGAGACATGTGCATTCTGCTACCGGCGTTGATGGCAGCCGGCACCAGCCACGCAGCAGAAGGCGATGCGGGCAAGAATGAGACACTCAAGTCCGCGATTTATAACCTGAAAGATTTGAAGGTGGAGAAAACTAAGGGCCGCGAATACGTTCCTGTCTTTGAGGGGACGGCATACAACGGTCAGCATATGGTGATGCACGAGTCCGGCGTGGCTCCCGGCGGCGTGGTCCACGAAATGTACAGCCATCCTGGTGATGAGCTGTTTCTCGTCAGGGAGGGAACCCTTGAGATCGAGATGGAGGGTAAGCGCTCCCAGGTGGGGCCGGGCGGCGTAGCCTACGTTGCGTCGAACACGCCCTATGCAGTTCGCAATTCCAGTAAGGAGTGGACGCGATATTTTGTATTTTTGTTCGGACCTTCGCATCCGCGTATTGATTGGAAATAGAAAGTTAGCACACATCTACGCGTAGTGGGCTAATCCGCCGTCGCCGCAACCTGCTCCGGAGGACGGATCAACAGAAACACGAAGATGGTTGCGAGTACCGGTAACAAGCCTGCAGCAAGAAACGCGGGCTTGTACGAAAATCGATCGACCAAGACGCCTACCAGCAGGGTGAAGCCGGTACTCACCACGCCGGCAGCTAATCCGCTGAGGCCCGTCACGGAGCCGACAACATCCTGCGGAAACAGGTCCGACGGCAACGTTAGTCCCATGGTCGACCAGCTGGCATAGCCCCACAACGCGACGCAAATCAACGCCAGCGCGAAGTACACATTGTGCACGCTCGCAGCAGGAATGCCGGCAAGAATCGGTATGCAGCTGATGAGGCAAATCCAGGTACGAGCCCGCACCACCGACATTCCACGGCGAATGCAGTAGCCGGAAATCCAGCCGCCGGTAAAGTTGCCGATATCAGCCGCGATAAACGGGATCCATGCAAATAAAGCGATCCGTTTCAAGGTGAAGCCGCGCGCATCGCTGAGATATTGTGGCAGCCAGAAAACATAGAACCACCAGATTGGATCGGTCAACGCGCGCCCCAGAACAATGCCCCAGAGATTGCGATTCCTGGCGAGTCGCCGCCAGCGCGTCCATCCTCGATCAGTGGTGACAGGCTCGGCGTCGCGACCCGCTTCAATCAGCGCCACTTCTTCCGGGCTGACGCGAGGATGCGTCTTCAGCGGATGATAGACACGCAGCCACACCGCCAGCCAGACAAATCCCAGCAGGCCCGAGGCCACAAATCCCCAGCGCCAGCCGAAAGCCAGCGCGATCAGCGGAATGGTCAACGCCGCCAAAGCTCCACCCACGCTGGAGCCGCTGTCGAAGATGGCGACCGCCAGGCTGCGCTCCTGCCGCGGAAACCATTCCGCAACCACTTTGCTGGCACCGGGCCAGTTGAAACCCTCGCCAATCCCCAGCATGAATCGAAATGCTGCAAAGCCAAAAACGGAGCTGGCCATTCCGGTGAGAATATTCATCACCGACCACCACACCGCAGCGGCCGCTAATCCTACGCGGCTCCCTACCGCATCGAGAACAATGCCGCCGATCAACCAGGTAATCGCGTAGGAGATCTGAAACGACCCCAGAATTTTCGCCAGTTGACTATGAGACAAGTGGTACTGCGCCGTGATCATCGGCGACAGCACGGAGAAGCTTTGACGGCTGATGTAGTTGGTTACGGTGGAAAAGAAAAGTGTCCAGACAATCCACCAGCGAGTTTTGCTGATATGTTGAGACGGCTTTGACGTGGTTGCGCCAGACTCTGCAGACTTCAACAGTCACCTCGTCGGGCGGCAGATCAATGCGTGTTTCCTAGAATTCCCGGAAACCATTTGACCGCGTTGTCGTGAAACAGCTTGCGAAGAATCGGCTGCGGCAGCGCCAGCCCCTGCACCTTGTGCCCCTGGGTTTCCAGTACGTCGTCGGTAGCAAAGAAGCGCCAGTCATTCGCGTAACGGCTCTCCCACTCCTTCATTGCGTCTTGCGCGTTGTTGCCAGGATTCAGTTCGTTGTCAGTCGCATAGATCAACCGGTCCTGATACTTGGTGATGAATGCAATCAGTTCGGCGCGCGGTTGCTTCTCGACATACGGCATACGCGCCGCCAGATCCACGGCGAAGTTTGGATACTTATCCAGGTGCTCCCCAAGCTGCTGGAAATCGGCTTCCATGCTGCCCAGGTGCGCACCCACCACACGCAGCTTTGGATTTGCCTCCAGCACGTGATCGCGCGCCACCAGGATGGAAGCCTTCGACGGCGCACCCGGCTTGGTATACATGTAAAGCTCAGGATGCTTCATGTAATAACCATAATCCGCGGCTTGCGGATTTGGAGCTTCCCAGATCGTATTGGGATCGGCTAGATGCGCGACCAACGTCTTGTCGTGAGCTGCGATGTTTTTGAAGATCGGCTCAAAGACTGGATTGTCGGGCATGATGTAATTGCCCTTGGTGTCTTTGATCTCCATGCCAACATTCTTCCAGATCTTGACCGCCACCGCCCCGTGAGAAAAATCCTCGTTGATGATGCGATTCGCATTGGCAGCGAAATCCGGCTGCCTGTATTTGAATGGATCGAAGGTGCTGCACATGGCAATGTATCCGTCGCTGTGGTGCACAACCGCCCATGCATCCTTCCGTTCTTTCGCCAGGTCTTTCAGTTCTGGATCGAAGTCATCGACCAGTGTGATGTTTAGCGTGTGCAGGTTCAGCCGCTTCAGCATTGCGTATAGCTCAGGCGCGTCCACAAATGCGTGGGTATGGGTATCAATCGGCTCGAGCGCAGTGAACTGCGATAGCTCCTGTGCCGTGAACGGCCCGCTCACCGGAGTCGCCGACGCCGTCGCGTCTGCGGAGGAGGAAGTCGTAGCCTTCGGCGTCTCTGTCTTATTACATCCAACGATTGCCAGAAGCAACACCAGGGAAATCGCAACTTTTTTCACGCGGATCCTCCTCCAGTTTGATAGTGCGCTCACATAGGTGCCGGCTCTTGAACCGCGAGTGGATCAAACCTCCACAGGGTGATCGAGAATTTCCTCGCTCTTCGGATCCCAGTAAAGCTTCTTGCCGCTCCAATAGGAATGTGCCGCCATAATCACCACGACGGCATGGCTGAAACCATGATCGACGTTGGCGTCGGGCTGTTTGCGAGTATGCATTGCCTGCAGCCAGTTGACGACATGATGCGCGTCATCGTCGTTCGGGCCCAGGGAGTCGGGCGGCGGCGCTCCAGGAACATGCACAACCTGTTCCTGCTCGCGTGCCGGAGGCACAATCGGAAGCTTCGTATAATTCACCGAGCCATCCATCTCATCTCTGCCGCCTTCTTTGCTGACGACAAAGAACGATGCACCTTCCCCGCCATAATTCGCAATGGTGCCGTCGCGGCCCTGGATCCGTGAAAAGCTGCGATAGCTATTGCCGAACGTCGTTTTGTAGGTAAAGAGAAATCCCTGGGGATAGGTGATCGCGGCCACCACGGTATCTGGATTCTGGCGTCCGTCAGGCCACGCAAAAATGCCGCCGTTGGCCACCACGCTGACTGGATAATTCTCGTCCGTCCACAGGTGCACCAGGTCGCTGCCGTGACTCAGCCATTGGTCGAATATGCCGGAGGAATAATCCTTATACAGTCGAAATTCCAAATACACATGCGGATCGAAGGGTTGGTACGGCTTGCCCAGCAGCCATCGCTTCCAATCGGTGTCTTCTTCTCGCAATTTGGAGTGGCGATCCTGCATCCACTTCTTCCACTCCATATTGCGATCCTGATCCATCTGCGGAGTCTCTCCAATATCATTGGGCACAAAACGCCAGCGCTCTTCGTTGACGTTCCACTCCTGCTCAATGTGGACGATCTTGCCGATTCGTCCCGAGCGGACGATATCTCGCACCGCCAATTGATAAGGCTGGGTACGATGCTGTGATCCCACCTGGACTACCTGCTTGGAAGCCTTGACGGCATCGCGAGCTTCTTTCGCTTCCGAAAGCACATTGGCAAAAGGCTTCTCGACGTAGCAGTCTTTGCCCGCACGAACGACCTCGGTACAAAGCTTGGCATGTTGGAAGTCACCGGTCGCAATCATCACGCCGTCAATGTCCGGACGCGCCAGCATTTCCTCGGAGTACTTGAACATCTGCGGGTCAAGATTAAAAGCCTTCTTCACCTGCGCTGCACGCTGCTCCCTTGCCAGGGTCCAAATGTCGCAGACGGCAACCGTCTCGACCGGAATCTGTTTGGACGCCAGGCGCGTCATGTGCACATGGCCTTCACTGCGTTGACCGCAGCCAAGCTGCCCTAGACGAATACGATCGTTCGCGCCAAGAACGCGAGCGTAAGAGCGCGCATCCATGCCCACGGCCATTGCGGCAATTCCAGCCTGCTTTACAAACGTGCGTCGATCGATCCCTTCAGGCGTCTTCTCGGCCATGGATCCCCCTGTACAAAATTTTCCTTGCGGATTTCAACCTAGCCCTTTCCTACCGCCGCCTCCTGCAACAAATCCATCACCTGGGCCGACGATTCTCTATCAAGGTATACCGTGGCATCGGGATGGGTGCGCAGCAGCGTCGCGGGACAGGCGGTAGAAATTGAATCCTCCAGCGTGCGTCGAACAATGGCAGCTTTCCGCGGACCGGGGACCGAGGCAATCAGCTTTGGCACCCGAAACAGCGCAGGAATGGTGATCGTCATGGCCTGTTCCGGCACTTCCTCCAGATTACCGAACCAGCCCTCCGCAGCCTGTTGCTGACGACACACGGCGTCTAACTGCACCACCTTCACATCCAACGGATCGCTGAAATCAGCCACTCCCGGATCGTTGAATGCAAGATGTCCATTTTCGCCGATGCCAAGCAAACATAATTGCGGATTTGCGGCACCTAGCCGCGCCGCATACTTCTGGCAGGCCTGCTCTGGATCAGTCGCGCTGCCATCGATCTCAAAGAATTCTTTCATCTGCACCTTGTGCGTCAAGTTGTCACGCAGGTAGCGGCGAAAGGACGCTGGATGGTCCGGGCTCAATCCAATGTACTCGTCCATATGGAACCCGCGAATCTGCGCCCATGGCAGTCCGGGAGTTTGGGTAAGCGCACGCAAGGTATCCAGTTGAGAGGCGCCGGTGGCGAATATAACGGCGAATTCGGCGTTTGTATTTGCAAGCTCTTTGAAAGAGCTGGCCGCTGACCGCGCTGCCGCCTCAGCAGCACCTTCTCGTGTTGCGTGAATTTCAATTTTCAGCTTGTCTACGCGGTAGAAGTGAACGTGACCGTTCTGTTTCATTGTTTTCCTCAATCAGCTTTCGGTGCAGAATAAATCGGCCGTCCCCGTCTGCAAACTGCTCGCGCCGGTAGTTACTTCAATAATCGAAACTCCGCGTTCGGGGCAATCTACATTGTCGCGTTACACAGCCGGACATTGCCGTTGCCCAGAACACTGTACGAATATTTCTCGAAACTCAAAGAAATGTCTCGAAAGAGAATGATATTCCTTGTTCAGTCCACGGTACTGCGTGCTAATTCTCAAGTCAAGATAGTTTTCTCGCAATTCAGCAACTTTTTCAGAATTTGCCTGGGATCAGTCTCTCCTACTCCACTATTCGTGAAACTGCGGACGACGTTACACTGTTGCTTCAGCATCAATCATTCCATTGGCCGCATCCTTACATACTATGAAAGTCGCATTCCTCGGTCTTGGGAAAATGGGCTCTGCCGTCGCTGGCCGCCTATTGCGGGCAGGACACACAGTTTCTGTCTGGAATCGTTCGCCGAAATCATTGCAGGAACTAGGGATTTCCGCAGCCACGCAGGCTCCTTCCGTGCGCGCAGCCGTGGAAAAATGTGAAGTTGTCTGCACCATGCTTGCAAACGATGAAGCTACCGAGGCCGTCGCGTTTGGGCCGGAGGGGCTAGTGGCGGCCATGCGTCCCAATGCCGTCCATATTGCCCTGGGTACGCTCAGCATAGCGCTGTCGCGGCGCTTGATGGAGAGCCACATCGCAGCGGGTCAACGCTATGTCGCGGCTCCAGTATTCGGACGCCCGAATGTCGCAGTGCAAGGTCGGCTGTGGGTGGTAGCCGCCGGCGATGATGCCACGCTTGAACATGTGCGGGCGGTGCTGGACGCCATCGGACGGGGAGTTACGATTGTTGGAACGGAACCACCCCAGGCACACGCGTTCAAGCTGGGCGGCAATTTTATGATAAGCGCGATGGTGCAGACGCTGAGCGAAGCCTTCGTCTTCGCAAATGCGGAAGGTATTAACCCGGAACTGTTCCTGGAAACTGTGAACGAAGCTCTCTTTCAATCTCCCTTCTATCTGAATTATGGCCGCGTGATGTTGCATCCCCCGGAACATCCGGGAGCGACAGTTTTGCTGGGTGAGAAAGATATACGATTGTTTCGCGGAGCCACCGAGTCCGCTGGTGTGCGACTCGGGCTCGCGGAGTATTTGCAGGAACAATTCAATGTGGCAATTCGCAACGGCCTGGGAGAAAGCGATTGGGCCGTGGGTCAATATCGCATGGCTCAAGAAGCTTCCAAAAATAAAACTGCATAAGGAGATGCATGTCCACGACATCCCGTCCGACCACGACTGACCGTCCGCTGCATGGCAAGCTTGCCTTCATCACGGGTGCCAGTGCCGGTATTGGCGCCGCCTGCGCAGCAAGCTTTGCTCGTGCCGGAGCTCGACTGCTGCTGGCCGCGCGCCGCGAGGATCGGCTGCAATCGATAATTTCTGAGTTGCGATCTGCCGGAGCTGAGGACGTGCACACCGTCGGGCTCGACGTACGCGATAAGAAACAGGTTCAAGCTGCCATCGATGGATTGCCGCAAGCCTGGCGAGCCGTCGACATCCTGGTCAACAATGCCGGGCTCAGCCGCGGCCTGGAAAAAGTTTATGAAGGCAAGATTGACGACTGGGAAGAGATGATCGACACCAATGTGAAAGGTCTGTTGTACGTCACCCGCGCGGTGGTTCCCGGAATGGTCGAGCGTGGCGCGGGACACATCGTCAATCTTGGATCAACGGCTGGCCACATGACCTATCCCAATGGAGCGGTCTATTGCGCAACCAAGGCCGCTGAGAATCGTATTTCAGAAGGGCTGCGAGAAGATCTGCTGGGAACGCCAGTGCGGGTCACGACGGTTGATCCCGGCATGGTTGAAACCGAGTTCAGCAAAGTTCGCTTTCATGGAGATGAGAGTCGCGCCGCCAAAGTGTACCAGGGCCTGACGCCGCTGCAGCCGGAAGATGTCGCGGAGGCCATTCTGTGGGCGGTCACGCGGCCTGCCCACGTCAATATCGCGCAGGTCCTGTTGACAAGCGTGGACCAGGCAAATTCGCTGCTCTTCAATCGAAGGACCAGCTAGCGAAGCGGCTATCCCAGGGTCTGCAACTCCGCCTCAATATCTTTCAAGGCAGCCTGCAATGCAGAACGGCGGACAGGATGACTTGTCTTTTCCGACAAGATCCTTTCGCGTTTCAACAGCAGCATCTGGCGCGCTCGCGCTTGTTCTGCGCCCGCTGCACGCACCACATCCTTGGAAGCGACTTTCGCCGCCTGTTCCCGTTGTTCCTCTCGCTGCTCTAACTGCTCTTCGACTGATTTACTTTCCCATCCTCGCGCCATATATACAGAGTAGCGGATTGGCGATGGAATCACACGTACCAAATGTCACATCTGCTTGAATATAGATTGCAGGTGAACGAATCACGGCGAGGAGTGTTGCATGCGCGCATTTCAGATTACGCAATTTGGACTCGAACATTTGCAGTTTGTCGATCTACCCACGCCGACTTGTGGCGATGGAATGGTCTTGATTCGGGTGCACGCGGCATCGCTGAACTATCGCGATCTGTTGATGGTTCGCGGCCACTATGATCCCAGGCTGAAAATGCCGAGAATTCCACTCTCCGATGGAGCCGGCGAAGTTGTCGCTGTCGGCGCAGGTGTGACGCGCTTCAAATCAGGCGATCGCGTCATTGGGTTATTTCTGCAGAACTGGCAGGATGGTGGTCCTTCGCGCGAAAAATCCCGCGGAGCGCTCGGCGGCGATATCGATGGTGTGCTCGCTGACTACATCGTGTTGCCGGAACATGGTGTCGTCCACTTCCCTGCCCATCTCAGTTATGAAGAAGCTGCCACTCTCCCGTGCGCGGCACTTACCGCGTGGAATGCGTTGTTCCATGTCGCGTCGACGAAGCCAGGAGATACGGTTGTCATTCAAGGCACCGGCGGCGTTTCTATTTTTGCATTGCAGTTTGCAAAGTTGGCTGGTGCTCGCGTACTCGGTACTTCCAGCAGCGACGAGAAACTTGAGCGCGCAAGAACCCTTGGCCTGGATGAAGGTCTGAATTACAAAAGCAATCCTGAATGGTCGAGCTGGGTGAAGAAACAAACTTCTGGCGAAGGTGCCGACGTCATCGTGGAAGTTGGGGGCGCAGGGACTTTGAAAGAATCTATGAAAGCTGTGTGCGTCGGCGGCACCATAGCACAGATTGGTGTGCTTACTAGCTCAAATGAAAGCTTCGAAGTTACTTCGGTACTTATGCGACAACTTCGCCTGATCGGCGTGTATGTCGGCTCCGGCGCTATGATGCAGGCGATGGCGCGAGCTATGGAGCTATCCAAAATGAAGCCCATAGTGGGAAAAGTATTTCCCATGTTGGAAACGATTGAGGCATACCGCTACCTCGAGCAAGGCCGCCACTTTGGCAAAGTTATTATTTCTTTAACATCTGAAAAGTAATAACATCCCCAGCCAATTTTGACCTACTAAATCTAATCAACGACTTAGAGTCGTAAAGTTTAAATCCTCATTTTTATCATTGTCCAACGTTGCCAATTGGCACTCGTCTTGCATCTATTGCTGTGTGGCGAGCCTAAGAAAGTCGGGCACGCAACACTATGAGGCGCGAGCCATCTACTAATCCCGGTAGAGCAGCCCGCGAAGAGAGAAATGACGTCTTGGCTACGTGCGATCTTCGATTTTTTTTGCGAAATGTTATTTGGCTGCAGCCATGGCCAATTAACTCGACCTTTCACGCTGCAATCGTCGAGCTATAAAGTATGTCTCGACTGCGGACGGCATTTCCCATATTCGCTGGAGAAAATGCGGATACTGCATTCCTGGGAAATTGCCAAACAACCTCTGGTAGAGCCTGTACCGATTTCGGTCGAGTCAGGACTCTCCGAGCGCACAGATTACAACCGCACAAAGGCGGTCGCGTAACTGTACGCCAATAAATTCCTCCGCGTGTTGTCGGCGCATAGGAATCTGCTTCGTTGAACTCCTGCTGGACTTGTTACACTATGGCAACGCTTGACGACCCGGTGTTGCCATAGTTTATTTCTCGCCATCTCGCATTGTTTCCATTGAAGCCCTGACCAAGATCTACCAAACCAGGCAACGCGTGGTCGCGGTCGATCGCATTGATCTGTCTGTACCCGCGGGCGGAATCTTTGGACTTTTGGGGCCGAACGGCGCCGGCAAAACAACCACCATCAGCATCTGTACCACGCGATCGCTTCCCACTTCCGGCCGAGTCATTATCGCGGGCTGTGATGTGGTTGCCAAGCCTGCTGTCGCTCGCCGGCAGATTGGCGTAGTCCCGCAGTTCAACACCCTGGATCGTTCGTTGACCGCATTCGAGAATCTCTTCTTTCACTGTCGCTATTTCGGCATGAGCGATTCCCGCTCGAAAGAACGCGCCCAACAATTGTTGACGCAGTTCCGCCTGGCGGATCGCGCCAAGGCCTTCCCCAACGAGTTGTCAGGAGGATTGGCGCAGCGACTGTTGGTTGCACGTGCCATCGCCCATCAACCTGCAGTCTTGTTCCTCGATGAGCCAAGCGCCGGCCTTGATCCGCAAAGCCGGCTGGCCATGTGGGAATCCATTCGCGGACTCAAGGACCAGGGCATTACCGTTTTGATGACAACCCACTACATGGAAGAAGCGGAAGCCTTGTGTGACCGCGTCGCCATCATCGATCACGGGAAAATCCTGGTGGAAGATACACCGGAAAAACTGAAGAACGGCCTGGGCATCCACACCGTCTATGGCCTGGATCTGCAACATGTCGATCAACGCGAGGAACTGGCCAACAAGCTGCGCACGGTTTCGGATGTCAGCTCGGTGGAGACAACCTCGACAGGCGTGCGAGTGTATACCCACGGAGCGGAAGGTCTGCTCTCTACCCTGGTCTCCGAAGCGCAGGTGTACGGCCTTCGCGACATTTCTATCTCCGAGCCTTCGCTCGAAACTGTCTTCATTCATCTGACAGGGAGGGAGCTGCGTGAGTAAGACAGCCAGCCCTGTTCTGGATTCCGGTCAACATGGTTCCCCCTCTACTTTCAATCTCTACATTCATGCTTTCTGGGGGCTACTGCTACGCGACTTCCGGGTGCTGCGGCGCGAGCTGGGTCCATTCGCCGTGCGCGTGGTCATGAACCCGCTGCTGTTTCTCTTCGTCTTCACTTACCTTTTTCCTCGCATAGGACAGAGCTTTGGCAGCACCTCCGGCGGCAGCAGCATGAATTTTGGCACTGTGCTGCTTCCTGGACTCATGGCTGTCGCGATCATGTTTACCGGAATCGCTGCGGTCGCTTTGCCGCTGTCCACGGAGTTTGGGATCACACGCGAAATTGACGATCGCGTCATGTGCCCGCTGCCAGTGGCCGGTGTGGCGATTGAGAAGATATGTTTCAGCGCGCTGCAATGCATGCTTTCGGCGGCAATCGTTTTCCCGCTGGCCTATTTCATTCCATCCGAGCCGGTGCATGTGCACGTCAGCAGCGCATGGCTGCTGATCGCGGTGGTGATATTGTCGAGCCTGGTCTCAGGAGCTTTGGGCTTGACCATCGGCACTACGGTTGAACCACGTCAGATTGGCCTGATCTTTTCCGTCGTGGTGGTGCCCATCACGTTCCTGGGCTGCGTGTATTATCCCTGGGCGCTGCTCCACTACGTTCCCTGGCTGCAATATGCGGTGCTGCTGAATCCCATCGTGTATATGAGTGAGGGTTTGCGCGCTGCGTTAACCCCTGCGCTGCCGCACATGCCGGCATGGATGATCCTGGGCGCGCTGGTGATTTCTGTATTTCTTCTCGGGTGGGCAGGAATCCGCGGATTCCTGCGTCGAGTGATTGGCTAGCTCATCAAATCCCCGGTCGTGAACTATCTCGACATCAATGAGCAGTAATCATGAAGAACAATATCCAGGGTAGAGCGGTCGCGTCATTCAAGAAGTGGGCGACAACTGTGGGAAGCAAGCTGCGTCGCCCGAACAGATACGCAACCCCCCACATCATTCCGAGAAACGCCGTCGGCAAGGCAATACCGAGCCATGGAAGAAATCCCTGGTTCAGATAGCCGGCGTGCGCCAATCCAAATGCGAGCCCAGGTATAAGAACCTGTATGAGTTTTCCGTAGCCAGCTGCTGCGAACTCCGTCATTAAAAATCCCCGAAACAGCACTTCTTCGCAAAATCCAGCCGTAATCCCCATGAGCAGTGCAGCAACCATGTGAAAGCCATGCGGGAGAAACGCATAGGAGATCGGAATATGCATTCGCGGCAGGAGCCGAAGGTTGCTACCGATTGAAAGGGCTGCGAAAGCAAGTGCGATGATCCAGGCGAGGGGTGTTCCGAAACGCCACACGCCGAGATCTTTGAAACTGGACCCACGTGCTCGCAGAACAAACCAGAGCGCAATTACAAACAACCACTCGACGATCAGGCCTGCAACAATCCAAAGGAAGAAGCGCTGCTCGGCAGACCCATTCACTGCCGCAGGAATATCACGTTTGATCAGGGTCGAAACAATCCAAATTCCGGCAGGAAGTCCCAGGCCCAGGATGAAACACTCCAACCAGCACAGGAATCGGCCGGACGAACGACCACGGTCTGCCTGATCGATTGACGCGGGTAGTTTCACCGGATGAACCTCTGCCACAGCCGAATCGCGACGGAACATCGCTCGGAGATTTGTTACGAGACTCCTGACGAAATAGTTCCATCTTGAAACGCGATTTCGTGGCACACCCGAAAAGACTGCTGGCTACTAATCCAGCACAGGCAGCAATTCTGCTGGAGAATAGTGCGGCTCCGGCATTTTTAACTCCGGCATCGGTTTTGCTTCAAACAGCTTGCGGCATGGAATCGCCAGCCAGCGCGCCATGCGAGTCGCCTTCTGACGACGGGCGCTATCGGTTGATATTCCCGTCTTAGCGTACATTTGCCGGTACAGCTTGGAGATGAAAAGGAACGCCAGCCGGCCGCGCAATGTCGGTACGCATTTGGATCGTTTCCAAATCGCAGGCATGCTGTAAAAGCTGTCCCACACCCCCTGCGTACGCTCGCGAATCTCTTCTGACGACATCAGCGGATGAGGACTGAACATCTTCGGCCGCACCGCCGCTGGAATCAGCCAGTGACGCGTGATTGGAACTCCGCCAACTTGCATGACATTCTCGCCAAGATTTTTTTCCCAGCGATCGAAATCAATAGTGCCAGGAAACGGAGTCAACATCACAAATTGAGCGAAGGTGATGTCGGCGCGCTTGGCCAGCTCCGCAGTGGCGGCGAAGGTATCGGGACGATCGGAGGACAGTCCAAAGATAAACGATCCCAGGACATGAACTCCATGCTCCTTGAACGTCTGCAGCCGCTTCACCAGGTTATCGCCGGAGAGATTGAAATCCTTGAACACGGCCTTGAGACCTTCCGCAGTGGCTGATTCGACCCCTACCAGGGCGCCCTTAATATTCGCCCGCCGCATGGCGTCAAGGTACTCGGTGTCTTCACCGGCCTCCATGGTGATCTGGGTAAAGAACACCATGTCTTTCGGCAGCTTGGCCAGCTTGCTCATCAGTTCAAAGCGCTCCTCGCGTATGCCTCGCAACTCTGCTACACGCGCCATGTTTCCCTGCTGCTCCGCCAGGCGAAGATCGGCAAGGCTGACGGGATAGAAATTGTCGTCGGCAAGCGCGATGAATCGGAATCCCCGGCGACGCAGATCGACAATCTCTCGTATGATGACGTCCGAAGTACGCGGCCGTGGCTTCTGGCCGTCGGTACGCCAGACAGAGCAGAACGAACAGTGCTTGGGACAGCCACGGACAGTCTGCACCGAGGCCCACATATACTTGTCGCGCGGGGCCAGGTCCCAGCGTGCCGGCAAAAACTGATCGCCTGAAATTCTGCCGCCGTCGTACACAGTTTGCGCCGTTCCAGCCAGAAGATCCGCGATCACTTTTCCCCAGATCACATCTCCGTCGCCCTTCACGATGGCATGAGCACCACCCAGTTCCATGGCTTCGTTGGGGTATAACGTGGCGTGAATTCCGCCATACACAACGTAGGCACCGCGTTCGCGAGCGATCTTTCCCAGTTCCATTCCGCGTAACGCATTGCCGGTGTGGATGCCGATCCCAACCACATCCCCAGGCTGAATCGTTTCCGGCTGAAATGGAGCCAGCGTTTCGTCGGTAATGAGAGGATCGCCGTACCTGGTTGGGGTGGCTGCAGCCAAAACGTATAACCAACGTGGGGTAATGACGCCGATTCCGAACGAGGAATCGCTGGGGTTTATTAAGTGGACTCGCATCTTACGGGGATCTCCTTCTGGTTGGCAGAACTGCGCACAAAGCGAAGGAAATCTTCGGATCAAACTAGCAAACCATCCGGCCCAACAAACCCAGACCGGAAAGATCCTATACCCTGAAGGGAATAAATCCAACGAACGCTACAACCGTATCTTTTACTATGATCGTGGGTTACAACCATTGTCAAAATTAGACATTGCCGGATGTCATTTTCTGACAGTCAAATTTTGACGTAAACCGCGAAGACGAAAGGCGGATACCTGCGTATCAGGTCGCAAAACTTTTCGCTTCGCGGTTCCTAGAAAGACAGCTTCTGGGGCCTAATGAGAGACGTCCCCGCCCCATGAAAATTGCATGCCGGTTCGGAAGTTAAAGGGAAGCCCAGGGTATCCCAGCACCTGTTGATAGTGCTGGCTCAGCAAGTTGTCGAACACGGTGTAGCTGGAGATGTGGCGATTAATGCGAAGATGCGTGGTCAATCCAAGAATCTGGTAGGCCGGGTCGAGGTTCTGATTTGGAAGCAGCAGTGTTGTCCCGCCGTCTGCATCCGTCAGGAAGGTACTGTCATCGCGCCTGCCGACAAACCGACCCGTCATCTCCGCATACCAGCGCGGCCGTGCATAGATCACCGCGTAGCTGCCGCTCTGCTTGGCGCGACGGAAAGGGCGGTTCCCCACCAGCGGTGAGTACGCCCCAATCGGCGTGTTGGGATATTTGGGATTGTAGGAAGGATAAGAGTTGTCACTGGAGAAGGACTTCTCCACGGTCGAGTTCAACAGCGTATATCCACCGCGCACGAACAATCGATCGGTGATTCGATATTCCGCACTGGAATCAATCCCCTGGGCGTTGAAGCTGAGCGAGTTGATATAGGCGCCGTAAGAGGTGTTGGCGATCACCTGTTCCACCGCGGGAGGAACGCCCAGTTGCAGCAGCGCTGGAGCCGCCACAAACTCAATCTGATTGGTAAAGTCATTGTGAAAATAGCCGCCGTGCAGCAGCGCCCGGGTGCCAAACAGATGCTGGTCAATACCTGCCTCATACGTCTTCGTTTGCTGCGCGCCCACCTGCGTAATTCCGTGTTGCGCGATCAATTGCTGCCCGTTCGGCAATGAATTCAAGACGTCGTAAATGGACCCATTCTGTTCTGCGATGGTTGGCTCCAGAATTCCCTGCGAATAGTTGAAACGGAGTTTGGTGCCACTGAGCAGTCCGTCAGCTGTCGGCTTGGAAAAATAGTAGGCCGCGGTCGCATGAGGTGTCGGCTGAAAACCGAAGACTGAATAGTTCGGCAGGTCGGCGCCGGCGCTGTAGTACAGCCGATTTGCGAGGTTTCCGGAGGTCTGCACAATGGTGTCGTAGTTGCCTCGGTGGGCTTGCTGCTGAAGATAGTCATAGGCCGTGTAACCGCGTTCGGACTGATACCGAAAGGCCGCGAAGGCGGTCAATTTATCGCTGCTCTTATAGCTGGTCTGGCCGTAAAAATAATCCTGATTCGTCAGCGCACCATTGGTTCCAGGATAGGTCTGATTCGCGCACGAATAAAACGCCTGCCCGCTGGCGCTGGTTCCATTGGCGCCGACAATTGTCACTTGCTTTCCCAGGTATTCCGGTTGTCCAGGATTTCCCTGGTCGTCATAGCAATTGAAGTTGCTGGGATTGTCCGTCAAAATTCCAACCGGCCCTGGATCGGTATTCAGAAAGCGCAGGCGCACCAAACCATATTCCGCCGTCATATCCAGCTTGTCGCTGGGATGATCTTCAATAGTGGCGGTGCCATAAAGGTCATGCTCTTTCAAATACTGCACGTCGGGAATTCCGTAAAACAGAATCGCATTTGGTTCGCCCGTTGCCCCCACGATGCGATGGGCTGTGGCCCTCACCTGGACATGCGGAGTGAGCGCGTATCCAAGATTGCCCACGGAAGATACATCATGGAACGTGCTGTTCGGATAGCTGTTCGAGGTGTCAATCCGCGCGAAGTCTCCGAAATAATCGAAGGCATTGTGCACGCCGCCCAGCGAGGCTTCCTGATGATAGGTTCCGAAATTGCCGGCATCGATGACATATTGCAGCAGCGGTTTCGGCGTAGTTCCGCGCGTGGTGGTCAGTGCAATCACACCCGACGATGCATTCGCGCCGTAGAGCGCGCTATCTGGACCGCGATAGACTTCTGCCTGGCTGATGCCGTTGGACGCTAGATAAGCAAAGTTGACGCCGCCGCCGATGTCGTTGATCGGGATTCCATCCAGCAGCACATCTGTTGCGTTCGAGTTGCCGCCCATCGTGAACAACGAGGTTGCAGCGCCGCGCTGTCCGCTGGTGGTGAATTGCAGCCCACTCACCAGGCGTAGCGTGTCTTGCATGCTGGTCGTGTACGGATATAAAGACTGATCAATCACCGTCGTCGATGCGCCGGATTGCGTCTCGGGAGTAGGAATACCGTTCGCGGTGACGGTGACCTGCTGTTCCAGCTTTCCAAACTGCATGGCCACGTCGGCATAAGAGGTCTTGTTCATCGCAACATAGATATCGTTGCCCTGGGTAGCGTTGTAGCCGTTGGCGATGACGCGAACATGGTAGCGTCCCGGCTGGTAGACATAAACGATGTATCGACCGCGGCCGTCGGTGCGGCCGTGAGACTGGAGCATCACGCCGGTCGGCGTCATAATGTCGACGCGTGCGTTATAGACGGGTGCGCCCAGCGGATCTGTAACCACGCCGGTCACCGTCCCAGCAATTGTTCTTTGCTGTACAGGCGCAGCTGTGGCAAATTGCGGCACGATGAGTGAAGAGAGAAAGCAAACTGTCAGGACAAAAATCTGTGACGAGCGTAAATAAATCCGCATGCGCCGAAAAACCATAGAGAAAAAAGTTAAACCGGTCATTCCATATCCCCTCGGATGGTTACATGAAGCCGGTCTCCTGACTCACGCTTCTTCAAGCTGAGGCACCTTCCCAGACGTTGCCATCCAGTGGTTGCCCGCCAAGGCGGGCGTTGCCCTGCTCTCGCGCTTACAGTTACGGGGTAGTGGCGGATTTGCACCGCGCTTCCCGACACTTCATGGGTGATGAAGATGGTACGCTGGCCGCGAAATCATGCAGCCCGGCGCCGGACAACGCGCACTTCTTCGCGAACGAAGCAATCGCGCAGAAAAATTCGACAACCAAACACAAAACCGGGAATGCGTCGACCAGCCCAGGCTTGGCTGGAGCGCGCTCCCTCCGATCCTCCCATCGAGACCGAAAGACAGCTAAGACATGACCCTGGCCGGTCTCCTGACTTGCGCATCAAATGAGCTTGGCGCACCTTCCCAGACATCAGCGTCCAGTGGCTGCCCCAGCACTGCGGGCCTTGCCTTGCTCTCCGCGCTTACAGTTACGGGGTAGTGGCGGAGTTGCACCGCGCTTCCCGAACACCAAGGGCATGAGCGCTTCCCAGCATTGCGGCCGGGGAACGGCTCTATTGAGATATATATCGGGATCAAATCTCCGCGTCAAACAGGCGAGAAGGGCTTGGCAGGCAGGCAAATTGAACCGGCCACGCAACAATCGCGCAGCCGGCTGAGAATAACGTGGATGGACGGCGGGTTTTACTCGTCTATTTCTTCACATGATTTGCGACGATCATGTTTTGCACTTTGTCGTAGACATTCCGGGGCAAGACTCCCTTGCTGACGAGCTGATTTTTTGAGCTGTAGGGACGGTTTTGGACGATTCTCCTGGCATAGGTATCGCCGATGCCGGGAAGTGTTCTGAGTTGGTCGACTGATGCGGTGTTGATGTCCATCGAACCCAATTTGGTCGACGGCGACATCGATGGACTGTTTCTGGCTGCGGTTTGAGAGACCGCCGAGGTGGCCGGCAGTGCGGCCAGCGCAAAGACAAGAGCCGCGCCACAGAGAACGCTTTGTAATCTCTTTTGAAGATGCATCGTGATTCCTCCCGTTGGATCTGAAATTCCCGTTGCAACAACAAGTTAACCATCGTGGATATTTACGTCAATCGGAAACGTCCTTGGCGGTGAAAATTTCTCTAACCAGCGAGATCGGGTGCATCAGCATCGCCATTGGCGCGGATTCAGCGTGGTCTCTAGAGATTCAGACGCGGAATCCATGGTTGCCTCGCTTGACATGGCACTGTCTTCTTTCTTATCCTCAATCCATGCAGATGAGTCCGCTCCATCGCCATCATCACCATCATCACCACGTGGCGAACGTGTCAGCGGAGCATTCTGAGCAGGATTTCTAAGATCCTGAACAAGTTCAGAAAGTCACCGTCCCGCTGATGCGAACCGCATCCGCGGGTTTTTTGTTTCTCCCACCGAATTTGAGACAAGGACGAGTCATGATGAGCGAAACGGCAACCCAGAACCCCGCAATTGACTTTACGAAACTGGACGGACTTGTACCCGGAATCGTCCAGGATGCCGCGACCGGGCAAGTGCTGATGGTCGGATTCTTGAATGAAGAGAGTTATCGTAAAACACTCGAGAGTGGCTTCGTCACCTTCTGGAGCCGCACCCGTCGCAAGCTATGGATGAAGGGCGAAACCAGCGGCAATCGCCTTCGCATCACAAATGCGGCGACCGATTGCGACAATGACACGCTGCTATTTCGCGTGGTTGTTGAGGGCGATGGACTGGTCTGTCATGAAGGCACCGTCAGCTGCTTTACCACGCCAGTTGCGATCCCCACTGCCGCTGCAACTGCCAGAGAAAGCGAGACCACAGCATGAGCCAGAAACTGCGACTTGGAATTCCAAAAGGCAGCCTGCAGGACGCGACCATCGCGCTGTTTGAGCGCGCTGGCTGGCGCATCTTTGCGAACGGTCGCTCGTATTTTCCCGGCGTCGATGATCCGGAGATTGAGTGCATGCTGATTCGCGCTCAGGAAATGGCTCGATACGTCAATCATGGCGCGCTCGACGCAGGACTAACCGGCAGCGACTGGGTTGCGGAAAGCGGCCTGGTGGTGGAGTCGATCGCCAGCCTCACCTACTCCAAGCAAAGCCGGCAGAAGGTTCGCTGGGTGCTTGCTGTGCCGGAAGATTCGCCCTATCAGCGTGCCGAGGACCTGGCCAGCAAGATCATTGCCACCGAACTCGTCGAAGCCACCAAGAAATATTTTGCCGGTAAAAATGTTCCCGTTCAGGTCGATTTCAGCTGGGGCGCCACCGAGGTGAAACCTCCCGTGCTGGCCGATGCGATTGTTGAAGTGACGGAAACCGGGAGTTCGTTGCGGGCGAATCGTCTTCGTATTCTTGAGACCGTGCTGGAAAGTGAAACGCAGCTAATTGCGAACACGGCAGCCTACAAAGACTCCTGGAAAAAAGACAAAATCGACAAGATTGCGCTCATGTTGCAAGGCGCGATTGCGGCCCAGGGCCAAGTGGGATTGATGATGAATGTTCGCGCCAGCGGGCTATCTGCAGTGTTAGGGGTTCTGCCGGCATTGAATTCGCCCACCATATCGACGCTCAGCGATGCAGAGTGGGTCGCCGTCAACACCATCATCGAAGAGCGCACCGTGCGCGATGTAATTCCTCGGCTCAAGGCGGCCGGCGCAACGGGCATCGTCGAATACCCGCTGAATAAAATTGTTTTCTAGGGAGCGTTCTCGCAAGCGATGAAATTGATACGCACCTACGGAAATAATGCCGCCCAGGCGGAGGCGATTCTGCGCCAGATTGAAGAGCGATCCGGCGCGGCCACAGGCCGGCTAGAGCCCACCGTGAAACGCATCCTGGCGAACATTCGGCGCAGAGGAGACACCGCGTTGCGGCAATATGCAGAGCGGCTGGATGGGCTCGCGCCGTCTGCAAGCCTCCGAGTTACGCAGGAAGAAATGGCGGCCGCGTGGGATCAAACTCCCAAAGAACTGCGGAAGTCTTTGCAAGCGGCGGCAGGAAATATTCGACGCTTTGCGCGCCGGCAAATGCCGAAAGACTGGACCCGAAAATTGCCGGGAGTTCAGCTCGGTCAACGGGCCCTGCCGCTTGATTCCGTCGGCTGCTACGTACCTGGTGGCCGCTATCCCCTGCCCTCAACTTTGCTGATGACAGCGATTCCGGCGCAAGTCGCCGGGGTAAAACGCATCGTCGTGGTCTCTCCGCGTCCCGCAAAAGAAACGCTGGCGGCCGCGCATTTGGCGGGCGTTGAGGAGTTCTATCGCATCGGCGGAGCACAAGCAATTGCAGCGCTGGCCTACGGTACGGCCAGTGTGCCCCGTGTGGACAAGATTGTCGGACCGGGAAATCTCTATGTCACCACGGCAAAGAAATTAGTCGCGTTCGATTGCGGCATCGATATGCTCGCCGGACCGACAGAGATTGTTGTTGCCAGCGAGAACGGAAATCCGCAATGGATCGCCGCCGATATGGTGGCCCAGGCCGAACATGATCCGGAAGCACTTGCAGTTTTCGTCACCAGCAATCGCGAACTAGCTCAGGCAACCGCGAAAGAAGTGAAACTTCAGTCTTCCTCAAACAAAATTGCCAGTCAGGCGCTTGCGAAAAACGGCTTCATTTTTGTAACCAAGTCCGCTAATGAAACAGCGACTGTGACAAATAGGCTCGCAGCCGAACATTTAACAATCGACAACAGCAAAGATCTGGCCTGGGTACGTCATGCAGGATCAATCTTTATTGGCGCGCATACCCCCCAAAGCATGGGCGACTATATCTCTGGTCCAAATCACGTGCTTCCCACTGGCCGCCTCGCACGGGTGCGCGGTGGCCTAAGCGTCTACGACTTCCTTCGCCTGGTGACGACGCAAGAATACACAGCGGCGGGACTAGTAGAACACGGACCCCACGCCGAGCGGCTGGCCACGGCCGAAGGCTTGCTTGGGCATGCCGCTTCCGTGCGAGTGCGCGACGCCAGCCGCGAGACCAGGAGGAAAGCGCGATGAGCGTCGATCCGGCCACTCCCGTGGTCCAAAAACTTAGCCCGCGTGACGCGGTGCAGCGAATGCACGAATACCACCCGCCGCTGGCTGGACGGGATGGGCTGCGACTCGACTTCAACGAGAACACATTTGCGCCATCCCCGCGTGTTCAGGCGGTGTTGCAGCGTATTGCCGCAGAAACGTTGACGAAATACCCTGAGCGGCATCATGTCGAGCAAATCGTGGCGAAGCATTTTGGCTTGCCCGACGATGCTGTACTGCTGACCAACGGCGTGGATGAAGCGATTCACCTGCTGTGCGAAACCTATCTCGAGCCCGAGGATGAAGTGGTCATCGTGACCCCAACCTTTTCCATGTACGCCTTATATGCGGAGGCCACTGGCGCGCGCATTCGCGAGATTCAGGCCGACAGAACATTGGAATTTCCGTATCAGCGGGTACGAGAGGCAATCGGGCCATCCACACGGGTCATTATGATCGCATCGCCTAATAATCCCACGGGCGCAGTGGTGGACGCGTCCTCGTTACTGGAATTGGCAGAGGCGGCGCCACAGGCTGCGCTACTGGTCGACGAAGCCTATTACCACTTCCACGGCGAATCGGTGCTGTCTGCAACAGCCACTGTGACAAATCTATTTGTGGCTCGCACCTTCTCCAAAGCGTACGGTCTCGCCGGCCTGCGAATTGGACTGCTTGTTGGCCATCCCGATGCCATGCGATTTGTGCGCAAGGTCAGTTCGCCTTACAACGTCAATTCCATTGCGCTCGAATGCCTGCCGGAGGCATTGGCCGACGAAGATTATATCCGCTGGTACTCCGACCAGGTAATGCAAAGTCGAGTCGCCGCCGAAAGCGCGTTGACCCAGCTGAAAGTTCCCTATTGGCCGAGTCATGCCAACTTTATCCTGATGAATATCGGCGGCAAGCACAAGGCGTTCGTCGCTGCCATGCGGCGCCAGGGCGTGCTGGTTCGCGATCGCAGCAACGACCCGGGCTGCGATGGTTGCGTTCGCATCACATTGGGGACAGTCGAGCATACCGAACGAGGCTTGACTGCATTGCAGAACGCGTTGAAGGAGATTCAATGGCAACCCGAAAGCTAACCGGGCGCAAGGCAACACTGCGACGGCATACAACTGAAACACAGATTGACCTGAAGCTGACGATCGATGGCCAGGGTCATTACAACATCGACACGGGCATCCGGTTTCTAGATCACATGCTGGAGTTGTTTGCACGCCATGGAGGATTCGACCTGGAGCTGATCTGCAAAGGCGATCTGGATGTGGATCAGCACCACACGGTGGAAGACATTGGCATCGCGCTCGGAGAAGCTTTTTCGCAGGCGCTCGGCGACAAAAAAGGAATTCTTCGCGCAGGCTATTTTCTGATGCCGATGGATGAGACTCTGGCCGCCGCAGCAATTGACCTGAGCGGACGGGCCTCTTATGTAATCGACACAAAAGTCCGCATGCGAATTGTCGGAGATCTGCAGACCGAACTGCTGCCAGATTTCTTTGAAGGATTCGCCCGCGGAATTCGCGCCAACGTTCACCTGAAGGTTCTCTACGGGCGCTCCAACCATCACAAGATTGAGGCTCTTTTTAAAGCGTTCGCGCGCGCATTGCGTTTCGCCTGTTCACGCGACCTGCGGATGAAGTCGATGCTGCCAAGTACGAAAGGATTGCTGTAGTGGAGTATCTTGCATGAGCGCCGGGAAGACAGTCGTCATCGATTACCAGACCGGAAATCTCAATTCCGCCTGCAAGTCTCTGCGAGCGGTCGGGGCCGACGTGCTGGTCACCCAGCGACCCGAAGACTTGAAGAAGGCAGCACGAATTGTATTGCCGGGGGTGGGGCATTTCGCTTCCACCGATCGACTGATGAGCAGCGGAATCGGTGATGCTCTACGTGAGCGAGTTTCTAACGGCGTTCCTTTTCTTGGTATCTGCGTCGGCTTGCAGTGGCTGTTTGCGGGTAGCACAGAAGCGCCGGACACCCGCGGTCTTGGAGTCTTCCCCGAAGTCTGCGAGCGATTCCCTGCAGGCATCAAATCGCCGCACGTCGGCTGGAATTCGTTCGAACTCGTCCGCGAATCTCGGCTTTTACTGCAGTTGCCTGCGTCTCCCTACGTTTACTTTACTCATTCTTACCGGGCTCCAGTGACGGATGTAACCGTCGCTGTTACAAATTACGGTGGTTCCTTCGCGGCCGTGATCGAAAGAGACAATTGGATGGCGGTCCAATTCCATCCCGAGAAGTCCGGAGCTGTCGGATTGCGGATCCTGCAAAATTTCATGCAGGTGTCCGGATGCTGACTCGCCGAATTATTGCCTGTCTCGATGTTTCTGCGGGCCGTGTCGTGAAGGGGGTCCAGTTCGTTGACCTGGTCGACGCGGGCGATCCCGCGGAACTGGCGATGCGCCATGCCGCCGGCGGAGCGGACGAAATTGTCTTTCTCGACATCACCGCAACCCACGAAAAGCGTGCTCTGCTTCTGGACGCTGTGCGAAGAGCCGCCGATCAAATCTTTATTCCGCTGACCGTGGGTGGAGGCATCCGATCCCTGGAAGAGGCGATGCTCGTCTTCGATGCGGGAGCCGACAAAGTCAGCATCAATTCTGCTGCCTTGAGCCGGCCGGAACTCATTACGGAGATTGGCTCTCGTTTCGGAGAGCAGGCCGTTGTCGTCGCGATTGATGGCCGCCGAAAATCGGCCCCCCCTGAAAGTGCCGAGGTTTATGTCAGCGGTGGTAGAAAACCTACTGGGCTAAGTGTTTTGCAATGGGCACGACAGGCCGAGGCGCGGGGCGCAGGAGAAATCTTGCTTACTTCCATGGACTCGGACGGGATGCGCAACGGATTTGACTGCGAACTAACAGCCGCTGTCAGCGCAGCTGTTCAGATCCCAGTGATCGCATCAGGAGGCGCCGGCAACGTCCAGCACTTTGCCGAAGTTTTCACTCGTGGCTCCGCTGACGCAGCCCTGGCTGCCAGCATTTTTCACTTTGGAATTTCGGACGCTCGCACCATGAAAGAAGAATTGGTGACGTTCGGCCTTCCAATGCGTCTACCTTGCTGATCCATCCCATACACTAGAAGGATGAAATTGGACTTGAGGTTCTCATGCTGATCCCGTCGATCGATTTGATGGGAGGCCGTGTTGTGCAGTTGGTCCACGGAGAAGATCTTGCGCTGGGATTCGATGATCTGGGATATTGGATCGACCGTTTTTCAGACTATCCGCTGGTGCAGTTGATTGACCTGGACGCCGCCAAGAGACAAGGCGACAATCGCCGCCTGATTGAAAGCATTGTTCGCCGCTTGCCATGCCAGGTGGGCGGAGGCATTCGCAGCAGTGCGGAAGCTCAAATCCTCCTGGACATGGGCGCGCAGCGCGTGATCTTCGGCTCTTCCCTGTTTCACGGCCGCGTTTCGTCCGATTCGATCGAGCCGGCAATCTCTCCAGCCGTCACTAACCTGGTGCGCACGCAATTTGCTGAAGAACTCGCTTTTTCTCTGGGCGTGGACCGATTGGTGTTCAGCGTCGATACCAAAGACAGCAAAGTCGCGGTTCGTGGCTGGAGGGAGAAGATCGAACTTCGTCCGCAGGATGCGATGCAGCAGTTGGAGCCGTTCTGCGGCGCATTCCTTTATACCCACGTGGATACAGAGGGCACACTTTCTGGCTTTCCCATTGAAGTTGCGCGCGGTCTTCGCCGGCAGACACGGCGTCAGTTAATCGTTGCCGGTGGAATTCGTGCACAAAGCGAGATCGACGAACTGGACGCCGAGAATATCGACGCAGTCGCGGGGATGGCAATCTACACCGGCCTCATGAAGGCGTAAATAAAACGGACCTATCACGTCTCGTCCGACGCGCAGAGTCAACCGTCAGGAGATGGGAACGTCTCCAGTCGGCTCATTCGGCGGTAGCGACCATGTCTCAGCCGGTGCGATGGGTACGGCTGGCGGTGGAGGAGGAGGCACCACTCCAAATCCCTCCTTGCGCACTCGCAGATCGTAATAGCACAGCGCAGTCGCGATGCCCATAATGGCGACGATAATTGCACTGGTCAGAATCCTGAATCCGGCCAGCAGCAAAGCGAACAGTCCAAAGGCTACCACCTGCTGATGCACGGCACCATGGCGGAGAATGAGTTGGAATGGAACGGTCACCGCAGCAATTGCCAGATCTGCAACCAAAATCATCAGGAACAGCGCGTAGAGCCTGCCGCGGCTTCCCTGGCTGAGGTGAATCGATCGGCGGATTGATTCCGTCACGGAGAGATTTTCCGAAAGTGCCGCTGGGATGGACAGAGAATATCGGGACGCCAGCCACAGCCAAAACATTAAATAGGCAATCGCGCCTGCGAAGATAAGCAATACCAAAAACGCGATTGCACCAACACCGGGAAGATGACCGCCGCTAAATTGATTTGCTGTCACAACGTGCATTAAGCCACCAATTGCACCAACAATGCCAGCCAATATCCCAAACGCGATAATGAACAGCAACACGTAACCGATGGCTCGAAAGAAAATCAGCAGCGAGATTCCGATGAGCCGGCCCGCTTGATCGGCTGCCAACTTACACGCGTCCCCAATCGTCATTGGGGAGTTGGTGAGTCTGGCCCCGGTAGCAATAAACAGTGCACCCTGAATAATTTGAATCAGGATAAAAAGCAACACCGCACCGACAAACACGATGGGCATCAAAAAAAGTATCCGACCCAGCGACGCTGGTCCTACCTGGGAGCGGCCAATCAAAAATGCATTGGCTCCAAAAATCCCGCCTGTGATTCCTCCCACGACGACTTCAACTCCAATCAGGATCAAAACAATCCCGAAGAAAAGCTTGAAGTTCTCGCGTAGAAGCTTGAAAGTCCGCTCCAACATCTGCCCGGCCGTAATGGGGCCGTAGACGTTGGGTAAGGGTGAGTTAGGAAGGATCGCTGGGTCGCTCATCGTTTTTGTCTTTGCGCGCAGCGTAGCACAGCTCAGGCGTCCGGTCGAAGAAAAAATCATTTTCCCAGTCGGCGCCAGCTCCCGCTTTCTAGTGTGCGGCCCCTGGCAAAGCCTTGATCAGGTCATTCAGCGAATAAATCTCGATAGCCCCATCATGCAAGACGGCCATGCGCGTGCCATCTGGAGAAAAGTCGACGTTCTGGCCGCCTGTGTAGCTGGGGGAAGTCTGAAAGGTAGCGACCCTGACACCCGAAAGCGTGTCATAGATATCGATGTCTTCTCCAACCACATCCTCCTTCGTCAACGGGTCCAGCGCAGCGCGAGGATGTCTCAGCCGCAGTGATTCAATAGCAAAGCGAGAACTGTTTGGAATGGGAATGAGCCTGGGGTAGAACTGCTCCGGGGCTAGAGGAATCTGCCACAACAGCGCGCCTTGCAGGTCATATCCGTCGAACACTTTCTTGTCGCCTTTGGAACAGGTTGTCGCCATGAAAATTGTGTTGGAGATGGCCTGGACCAGTGGCGGGCATAAGGAATGGATGGAGGCAATCTGGCGCTCGTTCCCCTGGAAAACCCGCAAATCCACAACCCACTGATCGTTGGGCGCCGCCAACACTTCCATAAGGCCGTTTGCGATCAGCGGAATCGCACTGGGAAATTCAATCTCTGCGCGGCCAATCAGACGCAAGGGATTCAGGTGAATAAAGCTAACGAGCGTGCGTTCGGCCTCGGTCCCCGGTTCCAGCACCGTTGGAACGTCGCCGCCATTCTTGTCATTCGCATCGGGCTTCACCTTTTCCTGAATAACAACAATGGAGTTGTCGGGAGAAAAACTAACGTCTTCCACCTTGCCGACAGCCTGAATCAATACCTGGGGGTCCAAATCCGCGTCAATGCTTTCCAGTCGATTGCAACGGCGCAACAACAACTTTCCATCGCCGATCCCCCAAAGGAAATCCATAAAGTCGTACAGTTTCCAGTCCGCCTGCTTCAGCACCTTCCCAGAAGGCAACTGGAAAACCTCGGCACGCACCAGGCGCTGCACATCAGAATCCGGGCAATTGTCGTCGCGTTTTAGCAGCCCTGGGGTATTGAATGCGAACAGCAAATGATCGGCGTCCATGAAATGCAGTTCCACCATCGCGTAGTAATAGAACGCCGGCAGTTGTCCTGGAGGAAGAAATCCCAGCGGTGCGACTGCAATGTTCACCTCCGGAATCAGTGGCTTCGAGTTCCCTGGCGCCGGCTTTGAAGGCGCGGCGCTCTGGGCATACAGTGCCGCGGATAACAAACCCAGCATCAACAGCGCCTTCGCGCACCGATGGAATAGCCGGAAACAACCCGCGCTAACCCGGATAGCTATTGACTTCGTGTGAACGTCAGTTTCTGATGGTAAGGCGCTTATCATCTACAGAAACAAGTTACGCTCTCAGGCGAAAGGAACCAAGAAGCATGGCCATTAAATCGATTCTGAAGTCTGCGCTGGTGCTCACATTGGCAGCGACATTCCCCACATTCTGCCTTCCAGCCAGCGGTCAAAGTTCGAATACCTCTTCCGAGGCGCCGCCCGTACCTGGCAAAATTTCACCCATCCCTGGCTTTGATGCCTCTGTCATGGATACGAATGCGGACCCATGCGCCAACTTCTATCAGTTCGCCTGCGGCAAGTTCGCCGAAAAATATCCGATTCCCGGCGACCTGCCTCTCTACGACCAATTCGAAAATCTAAATGAATACAATCGCCAGCTGCTGCACGGGATTCTTGAGCACGCATCGACCCAGACATCGGGCCGTTCCCCCGACGAGCAGAAAATCGGCGACTACTATTCCAGCTGCATGGATACAAAAGCCATTGATGCGGATGGCCTGAAGCCGTTGCAGTCAGAACTGGACAGAATTAATGCGCTGAAAGATAAGAATGAATTGCCCGCACTGCTGGCGCACTACCAGAAGATCAGCGTGAACGCCTTCTTCGACCTGGGTTCCATGCAGGATTTCAAGGACGCAACCAAAGAGATTGCCGCCGTCGACCAGGGTGGCCTTGGGCTTCCAGAGAAGGACTACTACCTTCGCGAGGATGCGAAGAGCGTGCAGCTTCGCCAGGAATATCTGCAGCACATTACCAATATGCTGCACTTGTACGGAGAGCCGACTGAAAAGGCGGCAGCGGATGCCAAAGCCGTTCTTGCGCTGGAAACCTCAATGGCGAAAGCCTCCATGGGAATGACAGAGCGACGCGATCCCTACAAAAACTACCACATTGAAACCGTGGCGACGCTGGCCAGCACGGATCCTGGCCTCGACTGGCAAGCGCTGTTGCGTGAAGCGGGAACTCCGCCGGTCGAAACCTTGAACGTCGCGAATCCTGCCTATTTTCAGGCGCTCAACGGAATTCTGCAGCAGACCGACATGGCAACGATCCGCAATTATCTGCGGGTCCACCTGCTTGATTCCTTTGCCTCTCGTCTGCCGACAGCATTCGACAACGAAAACTTTGATTTCTTCGGCAGAAAACTGGTCGGCGTTCCGACAATGCCAGTGCGCTGGAAGCGCTGTGTTTCCGCGACCAATGCCGCTCTGGGGGAAGCGCTCGGCAAGGTTTACGTCGACAAATATTTTTCCGGTGACAGCAAGCAGCTAACCTTGGCGATGGTGAAGAGCATTGAAGCGGCTATGCATCAGGACCTGACAACCTTGGCTTGGATGACTCCGGAGACCAGAACCAAGGCCATCGAGAAGCTCGACCTGATTACCAATAAAATTGGCTATCCAGACAAGTGGCGTGACTACTCCAAACTGACGATCCGACCCGATGACGCGCTGGGCAATTCCATGCGAGCCAGGGAATTTGAATCCGCACGCCAATTGAATAAGATCAACAAGCCGGTAGACAAGGGTGAGTGGGAAATGTCGCCACCGACCGTGAATGCTTACTACGACGACAGCATGAACAACATCAACTTCCCGGCTGGCATTCTGCAACCCGCTTTCTACGATCGGTCATGGCCGGAACAGGTGAACTACGGCCATATCGGGTCGGTTGAAGGCCATGAGCTCACCCATGGTTTTGACGACGAGGGAGCGAAGTTCGACGGCAACGGAAACTTGAAAAACTGGTGGACGCCGGAAGACAAGAAACAGTTTGAAGCACGCACCGCCTGCATTAAGAACGAGTACAGCAGCTTTATCGCTGTAGACGATCTGCACGTAAACGGTGCCCTGACCCTGGGTGAGAACACCGCTGATAACGGGGGTATCCGCCTGGCGTACATGGCCATGGAGGCCTATGCCAGACAGCACCACATGGATCTGTCGAAAAAGATGGGCGGCTTCACGCCAGAGCAGCAGTTCTTTATCGGCTATGCGCAGAACTGGTGCACCAACGATCGGCCTACGTTCATCCGACTGATCGTTCAGAGCGATCCGCATTCGCCCGACCAGCTCCGTGCCAACGGTGTGGTGCGGAATATGCCGGAGTTTGCCCACGCCTTCAGTTGCAAGAAGGGTGCGCCCATGGCTCCCGTCGACCGTTGCCGCGTCTGGTAGCGATGTTGAATCCTCTTTCCCCACGGGTGCGGTCTCAGGATCGCGCCCGCCTTATTTCTGGATGATCAGACTTTCATGATGAAAAAACTCCATCCATCGCCTACCCACGCGGCGTTCGGCTACGCTGCTTGCGCGCTGGCGGGTGGGCTGTGGGGAACTGGATTTTTCTTCGGCAAAATCGCCATGCGCGAGATGAGCTCGGCCCACATGGTGCTCTACCGTTTCCTCTTCGCATGCCTGGGGCTTAGCCCGATTCTGTTGCGCGGGCGGCCAGGATTGGACGCTCGCGGTTGGCGAATCCTGCTGATCGCTGCCTTTCTGGGCGTGCCGGTGCAGTTTCTTCTGCAGTTTGCCGGCCTCGCCCGCACCACGGTTTCCCACGCCGCGTTGATGGTGGGCACACTGCCAGTGGTATTAGCGGTCGGCGCAAGTATTTTTGCGCATGAGCGAATGGATAAGGTGGGATGGATTGCGCTGGCGGTCTCCTCCATTGGAGCAGCGTTCATTGCCTTCGGACATTCCTCCCCGTCGGCCCGCGGCGACGCCCCCAGCATGATTGGCGATCTGATGATCGTTGTGTCGCTGATGATTTCGCTGGTCTGGATTTTGATGAATCAGCGACTGCTGCGCGACCATTCGCCGCTGATTGTCACAGCCTACGGTTTGATGACAGGCACGATCATGTTAGCGGTGTGGGTCTTCGCCGTGGATGGACCGCCGCCGCTGCACGTCTCGCTGCAGGCATGGCTTGCGTTGGCCGCCAGCGGACTTCTCTGCACCGCCAGCACCACTCTGCTGTGGAACTGGGGTCTGACGCGCGTACCTGCCTCCCGAGCCGGTGTGTTTTTAAACCTTGAGCCGATGATTGGTTCCCTGCTGGGCGTCTCCGTATTGGGCGACCGGCTGGGACCAGCTGCATGGCTGGGCGGAGCCATGATCCTGGGCGCAGCCATCACTCTGACATCCCGCCACGGCAGCCATGCCGAAGACGAGCACCTGCTGGCGTAGATCTCATTGGTCGCGAGAAGAAGCGCTTGTCACTCTGAGCAACGCGAAGAATCCCGAAGGTAATGGCGTAGCTTTATGGGTTATCAGAATAAGTGTTCGTCATTCTGACGAAGCGAAGAATCCAGAGCATTCGCGCTTCGTAATTGACGCAACTCACCGCGAACCGACGGTCTGTGTTCTTCCAGTCTTTGCCAGATCGATGACCAATCGTTCCAGCACCATGGCTTTGTCCGGCGGAGATGAACGAATCTCCAGGTCAGCGCGTGCGATACGTTCCAGCATCTGCATCAAATCTCGACGCGACTTGTAACGTCGAGCCTGGCGAATGAGTTCATCCACAGCAAATGGCGCCACACGAAACCCCGGCCACAAAGCCTGCCAGATTCCGCGCGAGTCGCGCACATTTTTCTCCAGAATCACCAGCATCTGGCGGAAGGTGCGCGCCAGCATATGCAGATGACCGATGGCACCATCTTCGCCGCTCTCACTGGCATTCAGCAGTCCGCGCAGCAACAGCAACGCCCGCGCCGGATCGTGCGCCGAGATTGCATCCGTCAGTTCATACAAGGACCGCTGCTTTGCGGAGACCACCATCAGTTCCACATCGGCCAGCGTAATTTTGTTTTTCTGATCCACAAACAGCGTCAACTTTTCCAGCTCGGAAGATAGCCGCATCAGGTCGCCATGCAGCGCATCCACCAGTTCCCTCGCCGCATCGGGTTCCATCGCCACACCCCGAGATTCCGCCGACGAAATCAGCCAGCGCATCGCATCCTCATCTGCAGGCTGGCTCAACTCGATGATGCCGCAGTGGTCGCCGAGGGTTTCCCGGATGCGCTCATACCGGTCCTTCTCCTGCATATCCATGCGGCGCACATCGCTGGGAATGTGCAGATGGTCGGCGACAAACACCAGCAGTGCCTGCGGATTTGGCAACGTCAGATATTTCTGGATGGCCGCGAATTCATCTTTCTTTGCGCCGCGCTGGTAGAGCAGTCGCACGTTGCGCACGAAAATAATCTGGAATGGCGCCATCAACGAGGGCGTGCTCACCTGGTCAAGCGCTTCGAACACACTCGCCTCGGCAAGATCCACCTCCGACACGCAGTAGTCGCGAAATTGTGGATCGATGAGCGCCTCGATGATGCCGCGGCGCGATTGCTGCTGCAGGTACGCTTCATCACCAAGCAAGACATACCCGGGTCGGCGCGCATCTGTGGCAACTTCATGCAGCAGCCGCTCCATGGCGAGGAACCCGCCGCCCAGCTTTGCGTTGGCATCGCTACGTGTCGGCATCGCTAAAAAGACTCCATCATGTCGCTGACCAGGGATTGCGCAAAATCCCGCGCGATTCGCTGCACCGCCGGCGAGTCTTCCTGGATAAAGCTCGAAAGGTCCGCCGTCTCCTGATATTGCGAGTGAAATCGGAAATGGTCGTTGCTGTAGAGAACTTTTCCAGACGCATCTTTCAGCACCGCGCTTGCCGTAATGGTGATCAGGTAGCTGGAGGACTGGCCGGTCTGCGCGTTATAGGTAAGCGGCGTCACTGTTTCCGTCAAAATTGTGCCGTGAAGAGTCGCATCCACCGCGTGCGGACGACTGCTCTCCGTCACATGGTCTTTGGTGCGGCTGGTCAACTCACGAACCACCGCATCCGTGAATGCCACCTCGGTGTGGTAGTTCACCACATTCGTCTGGAAGATGGGAACATTTATGGTACCAATGTCCGGCGGCAGGTGGGTCGCCGAACCGGCCGTGTGATAGCCGCAGCCAGTCAGCAATAGCAGAAGCAATCCGGCGAAGATGGCAATTGGACGCATAGTGAGAGAAGAACTTTTCTGATTGTACCGGGATCGCAGCTCACGATGCGGCTCCACCACCTTGGCCGTGTCCACCGTCACACCCAAAAATAAGAACAAAATATTCGATCACCAATCCTCAAAGGGCGAGTCCAAGAGCCATGCTAATCAGAGATTTACCGCATTGTCCTGCGGGCACCCACAGAAAGCATTGGAGCCTGCTTGCGTTGATCGGGTGTTGCGCCGGACTCGGCTGCAACAGTTCGACTTCGAATCCCGGCGCATCTCTCCGCACCGTTACGTTCCCAAGCGCGTCGTCGCAACAATGGGTCAAACAAGCAAACGTTGGCACGTCGTCCGAGGGAACCGCAGTGAATGACTTCACTACAAATATTTCGATCTCCTCTCAAGGCAATACCATTTCCGCTGTTGGGAGAGCCATTCCAAATCCGTTGCCGCAAAACGGCGCCCCTCCGATTCAAGAGCAGGAATTTCTGGCCAGCTTTGACGCCAATGGAAGCAATGTGAACTCTATCCCGATAGGCCAAGGTGCGCTCGCTGGAATTACCGCCCTCGCGACGGGTACCCCGGACGGGAATTACGCCGCTGCAGCGAATCCTGAGACTGTGGGAAGTTTGCTCACGCTCCTTCCACTCAACGTGGTAAAGTTCACTTCCACCGGCGCCACCTTATGGTCGGCAACCTTGCCTACGACCAGTCAATACGCTCAACTTCGGCCCAATGCGATCGTTTCTGATCAAAGCGGGGATGTCTACGTATCGGGAGACACTGGCGGAACCGTGAACGGTCTTTGGGGAATATTCATTGCCAAGTTCGCCGGAGATTCAGGCGTTCTTCTGTGGCAGCAGAACTATATTGCCGCAGGCAATGGCACCCGGTTGACTAACCTCGCCACCGACCCGACCGGAAACCTCTACGTTAGCGGGATGGGGAACGGCAATTTCATCACGCCGCAGCAATCTCCGGCCATGCAGAATGGTTTCCTGACGAAGCTTGACGCCAGCACCGGCAACATAATCTGGTCCCAAACGGCGCCGTCCGGAATTTCGTATTCGGGTGTTGCAGTCAATTCCGTCGGGAACGGATACATCATCGGCCAATTCGGGAGCTCGGTCCAAATCGGCTACCTCGCGGGTTTCTCCGCTGACAGCGGCGCGATAACCTGGCAAGAACAATTTGGAAACGGGACGTACTTGCCGACCAATGTCTCCGCTGGGTCAGACGGCAGCGCCGTATTCGTTGGAGGGCTCCCAGGCGCTGTTCTTCCTCTTCCGACTTCAGGCCCGGATCTCTTTGTGGCCAAGGTCGACGCTACTGGAAAGACGATATGGTTGCAGACCTTTGGCGTTGGCAAGGAATGGGGCGCGACAGATTCCGGAACCTCGTTGAACCCCTATGTAGTCGCCGACGACCAAAACAATATCTACGTCGCAGGAATTACCAGCGGCGCATTTCCTGGGTTTCAGAACCCCTCTAGATTAGGCGAAGCGTTTGTCGCTAAATTTGCGAGCCAGTAGACAGGCAAAACAACGGGCGCATCCTGAAAAGGGTGCGCCCGCGAGATTGTTCTGCCGTGGCTGATTCAGCTTCTAAGCCGGAGAGGGTTGCTCGCCTGCGAAGCCAGGAGCGCGTCCAGCGTCCGGCTTAAGGACATGCTGCACATCGCCACCGGGTCCATTGGGCGGCAATTCGAGCGGCGGCAAATCCTTGCCTTCGATCAGCAGCTTCAACTCGGCCGCATCGAGCGACTCCCGATCCAGCAGAGCCTTCGACATGCGATGCATCAGCGGCTGGTTATTTTCCAGCAGCGAATGTGCCGACTGATAGCCATTGTCCACCAGCATGCGAACTTCAGAGTCGATCTGGCGGGCCGTCTCTTCGCTGAAATCACGATGCTGCGAAATCTCGCGTCCCAGGAAAATCTGCTCTTCCTTCTTGCCGAAAGTCAGCGGTCCCAGGCGGCTCATGCCGTACTCGCAAACCATCTTGCGGGCCAGTTCGGTTGCCCGTTCGATATCGTTGCCAGCACCCGTGGTCATCTGGTTCAGGAAGATCTCTTCCGCGCAGCGGCCGCCCATCAGGATAGCCAACTGCGTTTCCAGATACTCTTTGCTGACCGTGTGCTGCTCGTCTTCCGGCAACTGCATGGTCAAACCAAGAGCCATGCCACGAGGAATAATCGTGACCTTGTGCAATGGGTCCGCATGATCGCGAAGCGCAGCCACAACCGCATGACCAGACTCGTGATACGCCGTGGTGCGCTTTTCCTCGTCAGTCAACAACATCGACCGGCGTTCGGCGCCCATCAGGACTTTATCCTTGGCGGACTCGAAGTCGTACATCGTGGCCACTTTGCGATTCGCCCGCGCGGCGCTGATGGCAGCTTCATTCACCATGTTGGCCAGATCTGCACCGGTAAATCCCGGAGTGCCACGAGCCAGTACGCGAAGATCCACATCCTCCGACAACGGAACTTTTTTGACGTGGACCCGCAAAACCTCTTCCCGTCCACGCACATCCGGACGACCCACGATCACGCGGCGATCGAAGCGGCCAGGACGCAACAATGCAGGATCAAGAACATCCGGCCGGTTGGTTGAGGAGATCAGGATGACGCCGTCGTTCGACTCAAACCCATCCATTTCGACAAGCAACTGGTTCAGCGTCTGTTCGCGCTCATCGTGACCGCCACCCAGGCCAGCTCCACGATGACGACCGACAGCATCGATTTCGTCGATGAAGATGATGCAGGGAGCATTCTTCTTGCCCTGTTCAAACAGGTCGCGAACGCGGCTGGCACCGACACCGACAAACATCTCAACAAAATCTGAGCCTGAAATCGAGAAGAACGGAACGTTAGCTTCCCCGGCAACGGCGCGCGCCAACAGCGTTTTGCCAGTTCCTGGAGGCCCGACCAGCAGAACTCCCTTAGGAATGCGGCCGCCCAGCTTCTGGAACTTGGGAGCGTCACGCAAAAACTCGATAATTTCTTTCAGCTCTTCTTTCGCTTCTTCGACGCCGGCGACGTCCTTGAAGGTCACTTTCTTCTGCTGCATCGACAACAATCGAGCCTTACTCTTCCCGAAGGACATGGCCTTGTTGCCGCCCGTCTGCATTTGCCGCAGCATAAAGAACCACAGCGCGCCTAGCAGCAGAATCGGCGACAGTTGCAGCAGGATATTAAACCAGGCGCTGCCCTGCGAATCCTTGATGGTGACGCTGACCTGGTGGTCTTCGAGGACCTTGTACATGTCGGGATAGTTCGACGGCACGATCGTATGGAAATTCTCTTTGCCGGCGCGATAGTGGCCGTGAACTTCACTGCCTACGACCGTGACATCGGCGATCTGACCGCCCTGGGCATCCGACATGAATTTAGAGAAAGGAATTTCCGCATCCTTCCCCATTCCCACGCCGCTCTCAACAACGTGCCAAAGGACAATCAGGCAGGTTGCGATCAGCACCCAGAAGACTATTGTTTTTACCGTTGAATTCACGAACTACCCTCGTTTCGTACGCTGCAACACGGCAGGAAGTTGGCTCCAAACGCCGGCCAAAGAATTCGACCTTGCCGTGTACCACACCCTGTCTGACCGTTAGACGCTGAATTTGACCTGCAGGTCGCAGAATTCAAGCCGTTTTGTCGCAACGTACAACGATATTAACTGACTTCTCAGAGTGTCGACCAGCCAAAAGACCCTTGCCTAAATCTTACTCCAAACTGGAGGCACGGCGAACAATCGAAGAAACCTCGGAAGTTACCTTCAAAACGGGGTTTCAACGACGAAGGGCACAAGCGGAGAATCGCTGGGAACGGTGCCTTTATGGTGCAGATTTTGGATGCTCGCCAGAATGACGCCTCGCATCCATATGATATTCCCCTCCCAGGTGACGACCGGCCAGCGGGCGCGGTCCTCGGGCGAAATCCGCATGCGACTCAGGATTTCCTTCACTTTCTTGGGTCCACGGGAGTGCTGCAACTCGACCCGGTCGCCGGGCTTCCACGCGCGGACCATTGCGCATCGCGGATGCTCGGAGGCGTCCGGCGAAGAGCTTTCACCAGGCCAGCTTGCGGAAAATCTGGCAGCAAATTCGGGCGCGTCCACGGCTCCCGGGACCGGCAACTCATAGGTGGGCGCCTGGGCGGACTTCGTTGTCGAGTTCCGGCCGAATCGCAATTCACGCGCCGATCGTTCCACACAAACGCCTCCGGCCAACTCCGTTCGACTCGCTTTGCCAGAGATGGAAGGCGTTGGCGTCACCATTGCCAAAAGTCGTTCGGTGGATTCGAAATCCAGGGGCGCACCCACCCGTCCCGCGGCAGCCCGCAGGGTTCTTCGTTGCAGCGCCGGATCCAGTTCTCGCAATCGCGCGATTTCAATCGCTACCTCGGCGAAACCGCTTGCAGTGGAGACGCTGCGGCCTCCACCTCGCGTCGGCTTGCCGGGAAGTAACAACCGCGGCAACACGCGGTCGAGTTCAGCTTGCCAATGCTGTTCTTCGGCGCGTGCGTTGGCCGCCACGTGGGCGAGGATGGTGTCGATCTGCGGGTTGAATTCACGCAGTTTGGGCAACAGTTCATGACGAACGCGATTGCGCGTGTGCTCCAATGAATCGTTCGATGTGTCCTGCCGCCAGGGCTGGCCGATTGCCTTTAGGTAGGCCTCAATGGCCACCCGTTGCACCGCGAGCATAGGCCGCACGCACATTTTGCTGGGGGCAATTCCATGTTGCCCTGCGCGGCGGGCCGCATCCTCCATTCTCAGTTCAGGGTGGATGCCGCTAAGTCCCTCCGTCCATGCGCCTCGCAGCAGCTTCATCAGCACCGTTTCTGCCTGGTCGTCGAGAGTATGTGCGGTGGCGATCTTGTCCGCTTTCCCGGCTGCCAGAACGTCACGAAATACTTCGTAGCGAAGGGTTCGCGCCGCCGTTTCCACCGACTCTTTGTGTCCGGCAATGCGCCGCGGTGTGTCCACTCGCACCACTTCGCACGGCAGGTTGAATTGTTCAGCCAGCGCGCGGACGAACTCCGCATCGTCAACCGATGCCTGTCCTCGCAGCCCATGCTCGACATGCAGAACGCTCAGTACAATCCCCAGTTCTTCGCGCCTCTCCAGCAGGCAGCGCAGCAGCGCAGTCGAGTCGGCACCGCCGGAAACAGCCACGCACACCCGGTCCCCCGGAGCAAACAGAGAGGTATCCATAGGAAGAAGCGAGGCGATCTTTTCCGCATGTAAATCGTCACGTAATTTCGGCTTCTTGGGCATTTGTTCGCCGGGTGGACCAATCCTGCGCCACCGTTCTTTTGTATGGTATCGCTCAGGCCGGCTCACGACACCGCTGCCAGGCGGGTCCACCCGATACCGCAGTCTCCGGCGTGAATGCCAGTAACGACGGGCTTCATAGCGAAAGGAAATGCAGGAACTCTACGCCGGTTCCGGCGTCGGCAAAAGTGTAGCAATGGCGGCTTCAACTCCGTGCGCCAGGCGGGTCAGGGTGAGGACGGTGATGTCGTCTTCCTGGCCGAAATTGCAGGCAGTTTCGGCGATCTGTTCGGCGGAGGGGTGTGTCGCTAACAGGCTGGCGAGGCGCTCGAAGCCGAAGAGTTCGTTGCTGGCACTCTGCGCTTCCAGGACGCCATCGGTGATCAGCGTGAGTGTTTCGCCTGGGGAGAGAGGGATGGCTGCCTGTTCGTATCCAACGCCCGGAACAAGGCCGAGGGGCAGGGAGCCGGCGAGCGCGGTGAGTTCTTTGCCGTCGATGTAGGGCGGCAGATGGCCGGCGTGGGCGGCGAGGATCTGTTGATCTGGCGTGATGCGCAGGATGAGGCAGGTGACGAATCCGCCGGACATGCGACCGTGCAGGCGGGTGTTCAACTGCTGAAGAATTTCCGCGGGCTGCTGGGTGTAGGCGGCGATGGTGCGCAACGTGCCGACGATGAGCGAGACGATCATGGCGGCCTTCATTCCCTTCCCGCTCACATCCCCAATCGCCACCAGCGTGCCGCCACCCTCAGGCGAAAAAATCTGGAAGAAGTCGCCGCCGACTTCGGAAGCCGGGCGATAGACGCTGGCGATGACGTAGCCAGGAATATCAGGGACTTTTTCCGGCACGAGTACCTGCTGCACTTCGCGCGCCGCCAGCAGTTCGTGCTCGACAAGTTCCTGGCGGCGGCGCTCCGCAAGAAAATGGCGGAGGACGGAAAAACCGAGCGCCAGCAGCAGCAGCACCAGGAGGATGAGATTGATGTCGTAGTTAAAAAACCCGACATGGAAGGTGTCCTCGAGCCAATCCATTTTCCAATGGAGAAGATTGGGCCACTGGCCGGAAACGTTGTACAGCGCGGCTGCGGTGAAGAACGCAGTACCCGTCGCAATGACCGGCCAATCCCGCTTGGCGCCTTTTTGGCCCAGTGCAATCCCCAGCAGGACGAGTGGAGCGAGCGAGAAAATCATGATGAAGATGGTTGACACAGCGTCGACGTGCTGCATACCCGGGCCCGCATAGGCCCAACAGAGACCCACTCCGGCGTCAACCGCATACGGAATGGCGATGAGCAATGTAACGACAGAGACAATCTGCCGCAGCCGGCTGCGGCCCTGCAGCCCGAACAGCCATAAAACAAGCAACATAAAGGCGGCGTTCATGGCTCCATTCGCGAGGGCGTCCACGAACTCAATCCAATTACCAGCCCCAATCACGTAACTTGATGTGTTGACGGCTGCCGCGCCTAGCAGAAAGATGGCAAACCAGAGATACAGCGGGTCCCGCCGTCCGCGCAGGTACACCAGCAATGCTACGAATGCGATCAGCAGAGTGAGTGCCGCTGTCCCCGCATACAGGTAATCCGCGGCGAGTATCGATTGAAGGTTGGCGGCCGGTAGGCGCTGCTCCAGCGCGGCGTCGCCGATGACGGCAGGGCTGAGGAAACCGCAGTCGTCGGGGAGGGAGGTCGGATATTGGCACCAGACGCGAACGGCGAGAACGCCGGAAACTGACGGCTGGCTCGAAAGCGGCAGAGGGAAAGCCGCCGTATCGAAGTACGGCCAGTTGAAGCGGGGTGGGACTTTGCCGACGCTGCCCAGCAGCTGGCCGTTCCAATAGACCTGGTACGTGTTGGCAACTCTTAAAAGAACGGCAAGCTTTTGGGCGGGGTCCTGCCGGTTGATGGTGACGCGGCGGCGGTACCATGCGAACTGTGTATAGGGGATGTTCTGGTCTCCGAGAGTATCGGCGTTCACCTGCTTCCAGCTTGCGTCGTCGAAGGCGGGACTAGCCCAGAGCGGGGCCTTCGATCCCGCAGCCAGGGGCGAGTCGCCAGGGTAAAATTGCCATTTGCCGTCGAGTTTCACTTCCGGTGTGCCGACGGTGATGGTTTTTTGCGGCTGGGACGGGGATAGCTGCGCCCCAGCGATCGCCGGCAGCGCGAGCCCGGCAGAAATCGCAAGGATGACGCCAAGCAAATCCGCGAGTATGCGGCATGGAACAATGCTGGAGCGATCCGTCATCATGCGTAGCACGGCGCAGCATCCTTTCAAAAATTGTGAGCAGCGGCGCAGAGGAATACGCAGCGAACGGTCCTGCAGATGACAATACGAAACCCACGACAGCGGCGCAAGACTGACTTGAAGAAATCGATGGGAAACCGGCTGGTCAAAGTCGACCGGCGATCTGAGGGCACTCTCCCTGTGCGCACCTTCAGCCGCTCCGGTATACTTCAGGTTTCATGCAGGTTTTTGTCATACTTCCGGCAGCAGGCCTTGGAACGCGCATGGTGACAGGCAGCTCGACTCGCCACGCACCAAAGCAGTTTCTCGAGTTGAACGGCAAGCCAATTCTGGTGCTCACGGTGCGTGCTTTTCTGCAGGTCCCCGCCATTACTCGCATCTTTGTTGCGGTGCGAAACAGCGAGATGCAGCGCGTCGAGTCGCAACTTTCCGAGCATGGCTTGTCGGGAAAGGTTACGGTCGTCGAGGGCGGCGACACCCGCCAGGATTCCGTTCATAACGCGATGAAAGCCCTGCACGCTGGCGATGAAGATATCGTCCTGGTTCACGATGCCGTTCGGCCCCTGATTGATGCTGCCACCATCGAGCGCACTATCGAATCCGTCGAGCATCATCACGCGGCCATCGTGGCGGTCCCGGCTGTCGACACCATCAAGCAGGTGGAGCGCACTGCCGATGGCGCCATCATCACATCTACCATTCCGCGGGAGCGTATTGTGCTGGCTCAGACGCCGCAAGGTTTTCGCTTCCGGTTGCTGCGACAGGCAATGGAATCCGCTGAACTGGATGGTTTTGTCGGAACCGACGAAGCCTCTCTGGTGGAGCGACTTGGGATCGATGTTGCCGTGGTTCCCGGCTCCCCGCGCAACTTTAAAATCACGCAACCGGGAGACCTTGCGCTGGCTGAGTTCTACCTGAGTCAAAGCTGAATCGTAACCATCACCGCGAAAAAGCCGTGTATCCTGCCTATGGAAGGCCTGCATCGCTGTGGCAGGCAACGAACTCCCCGGTACGCCGAGAAAGATCGCGATACGACATGATGAGGATTGGATACGGCTGGGACTCCCACGCCTTTAAGCCAGGCGTTCCCTTAAAAATAGGTGGCATTGCTTTCGACCATCCCTCCGGGCTGGCTGGCCACTCCGACGGAGACGTCCTTCTACACGCCATCACCGATGCCCTGCTGGGAGCAGTGGCTGCGGGCGATATCGGCAGCTTTTTCCCTCCCGGAGACGCGCGATGGAAGGATGCGGATTCTTCCTTGTTTCTGCAAACGGCGCTGGAAGAAGTTGAGCACGCCGGCTATCGCATCTCAAACGTGGATACCACGCTGGTACTGGCCGCGCCGAAGATCGGCCCCGTGGCAGAGAAGCTGAGGGAACGCATCGCCGATCTGCTCTCGATTGAGCCTGGCGCCGTCGGGATCAAAGCGAAGACTCCTGAAGGATTGAACCAGGACGACGTTGCCGTGGCGCACGCCATCGTCCTGCTGGAAAAGCTTGACGACGATTCTCTGCTGGAAAAAATAGTCGCGGTGGCGGAGCCTGTAGAGGAGGACGTCCAGATGAATGACGTGGTTCGCAAGCTGGTGGATCGAACTGCCGGAACATCGAGGCGCAAACCCGCATTCAACACCGACGATATTTCCTGAATCGACAAATCCATCCAGAAATAGAACAGCCCGCTGATGTCCAGCGGGCTTTGTACTGTCGAACTCCATGGACCGTCCCGGCCGTCTAGAAGTGGTACGCGAAACCGATCGCAGGTTGCGACATGATGTAGCGCCTGCCCGTGCTGAACCTGCTTAGTCCGTAATCTGGAGTATTGAAAATCTGCCCACGATATTGAACCCGCAAGTCCCAGCTCGGGCTTAGCTGATAGGCAATACCACCTCCCACCAAGACTGTAGGCTCGGAGGTTTGTTCCGTGTCGTAGGTGGTTGTTTTGCGACCGATCGGAGTGAAAAACAAGAGCCCGCCGCCGGCCTCAAGAAAAGGATTGAACTTCTTGAACGGAAACGTGCGTACGTAGGCCGCCGAGGCTTCCTGCATGCCGGTGTAGATTCGGGCGTTATAGGTGCCGCCGGCATTTGCCGTGAACTTGCTGGTGAAGTGGCTGTAGGAGTAGTTCGCTTCCACCGCTCCATTCGGTGTCAGCTGATAGCGGTAGCCAAGATACAAACCCATTCCAAGCGTCGACTTCAATTGCACCGGCGGAGTGGACGGGGCCATGGTATTGCCTTCAACGTACGGCTGAATAACGCCCATGGCGCTGAGATTTATATCCTGACGGGCACCCTGATCCTGTGCATAGCCGATTCCAGCCAGCATTGAAACCAGACACATAATCAAAAACAACTTCTTCATTCGCGAGTGAACCTCTGGTCGACCCAAATCCCCATTCAATTTTTCAAACCCGCATTCCTCTTGCGTCGCGACCCGAAGGAAAGGTCGACTCAGGAATGGAACCGCGGTCCAACTGCATTTGCAATTCTGCTAAAAGTGGTAGGCGAAACCGATCGCGGGCTGCTGCATCGTATATTCCCATCGGTTGGTCTTGTACTGCGCGATCCCGAAATCGATGGACTTGAATATTTCTGCCCGATACTGCACCCGCAAATCCCAACTGGGGCTCAACTCATACGCGATACCGCCGCCAAATAAAAACGCTGGCGCTCTGGTTCGCGAACCGGCGTTGGTATTTGTCCCGGTATCGTTAATGGGATCGAACAACAACTCCGCCACGCCTGCTTCTGCAAAGGGATTGAATTTCTTGTACACAAAGCTGTGAACGTACGCCACAGACCCTTCCTGCAGCGATGCATGAAACATCGAATTTGTGAAAGGAGCCGTGAATTTGGTGTTGTACTGTGAGTACGAGTAATTCCCCTCAATCGCGCTGCTCGGCGTCAGCATAAAGCGGTAACTCAACAGGACGCCATGTGCCCAATCATTAGTTTGGGTAACTGCATTGCCCGTGATCGTGGGCTGATAGGTGCCGAGATAGCTGATGCTGGCATCCTGCCGGCTTTCCTGTGCAAACCCAATCGCTGCCAGCATTGGCAGCAGACAAAACAAAAGAAGCAACTTCTTCATGCGGTAATGAACCCCTCGTCGCCACCTCCACACGCAGATTTTCTTGCTGTTCCGCGCGCAAAGTTTGGTTTGGCTCTGACTCCGTGACCTGCTCCCAATTGTACCTGTCAGAATGTGCCTACGGCAGGCGCGGACTCATTTTTCCATAGTGTTCGGAGACCATGCTGCGCCGGTAAAAGAAACAAGGGCAGAGAACCCAGAGTTCCCTGCCCTTCGTTGTCAGTTTGCACTTAGCAACTTTATTGCGGCGGCGGTGGAGGAGCATTCTCTCCATTTGGCGGAGGCGGAGGTGTGCCTGCACCCTGGCCCGGCCCCATGCCCGTGCCGCCATTCCGCATATGATCGCGACGCTGCTGCATGGCTTGTTCAAATTGCTGCTTCTGCGTATCGGTCATCAGCGCTTCCAGTTTTTGATGAGTATCCATCATCGAAGCGCGCATTTGCTGATGGCGTTGTTGCGGGCTCAATGCAGAGTTGCTCCGAATCGTATCCATCTGCTTGTGCTGATCCTGCAGGATGGGCAGCATCTGCTGCTGCTGATCCTGGGTCAGGTTCAACATCTTTGTCAGGCGCTGCAGCTGATGCTCCGGCGTTGGTGGCTGATGATTGTGCATGGCCTGACCGCCCGGTCCCGCTTGCTGGTCCATGCCTGGCGGCGGAGGCGCAGGTGCGGTGCCAGTGTCCTGCGCATGCATCGCCGCTGGAACACAAAGAGCCATTCCGAGAACTACCGCTCCCGTGCTCACTCGAGTAAAAAATTTATGGGGTTTCATCGTGGTCGTTCCTCCAGGACGCGTGCCACACAGCAACAACCCCCTGGAGAGTCGATTGCAGAAGCACGGTCTGTAGGAGTAGACGTAGGTCGCTCGAAGTAAGTTGTGCTGTGAATCAAGATTTCACCCAAGCATTGGAATCGCTGGAAATGCAGAGCCTTCCGCAAATGAAGCTGGATGAGCGCCCGTCATTCGACTTTCGAACTCGGGCAAATTAATTACCAGCAGAGCAGAAAGAGAGCGCAATGTAATGCCACAACATTATTCGGCGCGCAGGGCGTCAACTGGATTGACCGAGGCGGCACGGCGGGCGGGAAAGTAGCTCGCCAGCAATGCAGTGGAGGCAAGCACGGCGGCAACCGTGAAAAGCGTAGACGAGTCCCAAGGTTGGATACCGAACAGGAGCTTACGCATCAACATAGCTCCTGCTACTGAGCCCACGAGGCCCAGAGCTACTCCAACAGAAATCAACATTCCGGCCTCTTTGAGAATCAACGCACAAACCGTGCTTCTCTGAGCGCCGAGCGCGATTCGCACGCCAATCTCCCGAGTTCGCTGGCTCACCGAGTAAGCGACGATGCCATACAGTCCAACGACTCCCAAGACCAGCGCAATGGCAGCGAAGCCGCCCGCCAGCCATGCCGAAGAACGATGCAGATAGGCGGATCCGGAAAGATTGATTCGGTCCACCATAGACTCCGCACCGGAAGTCAAAATCTGCGGGTCAATTCCGCGGATGGTTTGTTCCATCGTCCTGAGCAGCGCGTGCGGGGCTGGCGCGGTTCGCGCGACCACAACAAAGCTACGGTCGGGCCCCTGGTCAAATGGAGTGTAGAGCGCAGGCGGAATGTCGGCGTCCAGCGGGCCCTCTTTCACGTTGGCAATTACGCCAATTATCTCGATAGGCGGCAGCGACTGATCGAAACGAATCTGTTTGCCGAGCGGATCTTCACCGGGAAAATACTTGCGTGCGAAGGATTGATTGACCACGGTAACCAGGGGCTTTGAAGCGTCCTCATCCGCGGTGAAATACCGGCCGCGAATTAATCGCGTCCTCAACGTACGGAAATAATCCGCGCTCACCTGGCGGGTATTGGCCTCACGGCTTCCGCTGGCGCCAGGCCTGCCAACGATCTCAAACGTGGAATTGCCGCCATCAACATCGGCAACGGGTAGCGAACGCGCAATCGCCACAACCCGTACTCCAGGCAAACGCCTGACTTCGCGCACAATTCGCGCCGCCAAAGCCACCTGCTGCTTGTCTTTCGCGTACGCCGTGCCCGACGCTCTCAATGGCAATATCGCCAGGTGGTCCGGCTGGAATCCGAGCTCGGTGTGGAGCAGGCGATAGAAACTTTTGCCCAGCAGGCCGGCCCCCACCAGCAACACCATGGCGGTGCACAACTCCAGTACCACGAGACTGGAGCCGAGTCGCCGCCAGGCGATTCCAGAACTGCTGCGACCGCCTTCCGAAAGACCGGCCCGCATATTTGCCATCGATAACCGAGCTATGGGCGTGACTGAAAAAAGCAGCCATGACATGCAGGCAAGCATGCCGGCGAAGATCGCTACATGTACATCCAATCCGAGATCGCGCAAGTATGGCATATTGGCCAGCATTTCCGCTGGAATCAGCCGGATTAACAATCTCATCGCTGCGTAGGCTGCACCGACGCCGATGATGCTTCCCGCCCCCGCGAGCGCCAAGGCTTCCGTCATAAACTGGCGAATCAGTCGCGCATGCGAGGCGCCCAGCGCGCCGCGAACGGCAAACTCGCGTTGACGGGTTTCTGAGCGGACCAGCAGCAAACTTGACACATTGACGCATGCAATCAACAGCAATAGCCCCGCCCCGCTCAGCAAAAGCAGAAGGATCGGGCGCAGATTTCCGACAATTACGTCTGTCAGCGGAAGCACAGTCGCGCCCCTTCCCCCATCGGAATCGGGATACTGCTTCGCCAACTGTTGCGCAATTGAGCTGATGTCGGCTGTTGCTGTTTCCGGCGATATGCCGCCTTTCAGCCGAGCAATGGCGAGTAGCCCATGCTCCCCGCGGCCATCCGCATTGGTGGATTCCCTCAGCGGCGTCCAAAACTCCGCCGGTCCCACGGGCGCGAAATCAAATCCTCGCGGCAGCACTCCGACGATCATGTTCGAGGTGCCGTCTAACGCAACCGTTTTTCCCACCACATCGCGTCGGCCTCCATATCGGCGCTGCCACGCAGCATAACTGAGTAACACCACGGGCGGCGCGCTGAGGGAGTCTTCACCGATACGAAAGTCGCGTCCCAGGATCGGAGCCACTCCGAGCGTGCGAAAGAATCCGCTGCTCACCACTGCGCCGTTTACCTGCACGATTCCCGACGCCGGATGGAGCGTAAAAACATCGTGATCGTAGGCCTCCACCGAACTGAAAACCGTGTTCATCCGCTTCCAATCGAGATAGTCAAGATAAGAGAGATGAAAGGTGGACCCAAGCGGAGTGCTCTCAAAAAGCGCCACCAGCCGCTGCGGATGCTTATAGGGCAATGGTTTGATCAGCACTGCGTCGACAAATGCAAAAATGGAAACGCTGGCGCAGATCCCAAGCGCCAGGACCACGATGGCAGCGCTGGAAAAGCCAGGATTCTGAGTCAACTGACGAAGGGCATATCGAATATCCGACCAGATGCTATCAAGCACCAGTGCTGCATCCACACCTGTGACACGCTCTTTCATCGCTGTGGGATTGCCGAAGCGCAGGCGCGCATCCCGGCGAGCCTCCTCCGGCTGCATCCCTTCAGCAAGATTGGACTCAATTCGCATTTCGATATGCGATTTGAGTTCGGCGTCGATCTCCCGCTCCATGTTGAAACGGGAGAAGAGATTCAGAATGCGGCGAATGAGCAGCATGGAATCACCTCACGCGTACTGAAGTATGGCGCGAATGCCCTTCACTAATTGTTCGAAACTTTTCTCTGCTTCTTGCAGTTGTTTCAGCCCCAACGCGGTGATCCTGTAGAACTTTGCGTTTCGTCCCGTGTCCGTCTGCGCCCAATCGGAACGAATCCACTTGTGGAGTTCCATCCGATGCAGTGCCGGATACAGCGACCCCTCTTCGACTTTCAGCAAGTCATCGGAGACTCGTTGAATGTGGACCACCATGCCATACCCATGCAGCGGGCCCACTTGTGAGAGGGTTTTGAGTACCAACAGGTCCAGGCTTCCCTGAAGGTCATTTCTTGCCATGCGGCCACCCCTATACATCTTGGTATATGAACCATAGGCCTAGACGAATAGGTATGTCAACCATGGAAATGCCAAAATCTTACCTACGAACCCTTTTCCACCTGAAAGTGAAACGGATCGCCGCGCTCCTTGGCCATCGATTCGACGACTTTCAAGAATGCCAGCGAGGCATGCGAAAGGTTCGCCTGCTTGCGGTGCACGACGCGCAGCCGCCGCTCAAACGCCAGCTCTGGCACGCGCAGCTGCACCAGTTCTCCGCGTTCAATTTCCTGTCGTGCGGTCAGGCCCGGTAATAGAGCCACGCCGTTCCCCATGGCAACGAAGCGCTTGATCGCTTCCAGACTCGGCAACTCCACCGCCATGTTTAGCGGCGTCTTGTGGCGTTGGAACGCCTGCATCACTTTTTGCCGCAGCGGGGAGGGAACATTGTGGGCGACGAAATTCTCCGCTCCCAGATCGCGGATGGAAACCTGCTTGGCGCGTGCCAGCGGATGTCCGGGATGCATCACAAATACCAGGTCATCGCGGTACACCACGATGGAACGAACCTGCGGGTCATCCGGCCGATAAGAAACGATGCCCAGCTCCACCGAGTGCTGCAGCAGTTCTTCCGTCATGCGGCTGGCCAGCGAGCGATGCACGGTCACATGGATGTGCGGCGACAGGCGGCGAAACACGTCGATCACCGGGAGCAAGTAGAGGCATGTGTATTCATTGGCCGCAACATTCAGTCGGCCGCGATGCAGCGAGCGCATTTCCGATAAGGCTGTCGTGGCCTCGCCGCGCAGATTCAGTAATCGTTCCGCATACTCCCGCAAAAGCTCGCCCGCAGCCGTCAGGGTCGCGTCGCGAGCGGCGCGATCGAACAGCACCTCATCCATTTCCACTTCTAGCTTGCGGATTACCTGGCTGACGGCGGGCTGGGTACGATGCAATTTGACGGCAGCGCGAGAGAAACTCTTCTCTTCCGCAACCGCCATAAATGTTTCTAACTGAAACAAGTCCATCGGGGTGCCTCTATGCGCGCCTAGCCGCAAGCCTGCGATAATATATTCTAATGCTAATAGAAGTTTACATTAGATAACTTTATGCTACTGTAAGAGAACAAAGGCTATTTCCACTTTGCCGCCCATAAGGGGACTACATGAGCCAGAACCAAATCTATTTCTTCGATACCACCCTCCGGGACGGTGAACAATCGCCCGGCTGCAGCATGTATACGACAGAAAAGGTTCGACTGGCCAAGCAATTGGAGTCGCTTGGTGTCGACGTCATCGAAGCCGGCTTCGCGATTGCCTCGGAAGGCGACTTCGAATCTGTCCGCCAGGTGGCGCATGAAGTGAAGGGCCCGCGCATTTGTTCCCTGTCGCGCGCTAAGGAAGAAGACATTGTCGCTGCCGCCCGCGCGTTGGAACCTGCAGCTAAATCGCGTATCCACATTTTTCTCGCCAGCTCTGACATTCATCTGGAATACAAGCTGCAAATCTCTCGTGAGCAGGCGCTGGAGCTGACCGATAAATCCGTTCGCATGGCCCGCAACTATGTGGAGGACGTTGAATTCTCGCCGGAAGATGCGTCGCGATCCGATAGAAATTTCCTGGTTGAGATGGTGCAGGTTGCGGTGGATGCCGGAGCCACCGTCATTAATATGCCCGACACCGTGGGATATACCGTTCCCCACGAATACGGTGCCATGTTTCGCTTCGTAAAGGAGCGCATTCGAGGCGGGGATAACATCGTGTTCTCCAGCCATTGCCATAACGATCTTGGGCTGGCCGTGGCGAACAGCCTGGCGGCTCTGGAAGCCGGCGCACGGCAGGTGGAATGCACCATCAACGGCATCGGCGAACGAGCCGGCAATGCTGCGCTGGAAGAATTAGCGGCGGCCATCCACGTGCGTCAGGATCAATTGCCGTATAAGCACAATCTCGATCTGAAGCAGTTGTATCCGACCAGCCAGATGCTAAGCGAAGTCATCACCTTTGCCCCCGCGCCCAATAAGGCTGTTGTCGGCAGCAATGCGTTCTCACATGAAGCCGGCATTCATCAACACGGGGTCATGTCCAATCCCCTATGCTATGAAATTATGACCCCTTCGCTGGTGGGAGTACCGGCGAACAAGATGGTGCTGGGCAAGCATTCTGGACGTCGCGCCCTGAACCATCGGCTAAAGGAACTGGGCTACAGTTTGAGCCGCCCCGATCTGGATTTGGCCTACGAGCGATTTATTGAAGTTGCAGACCGCAAGAAGTCTGTGTTCGATCAGGACCTGGTCAGCATCATGCTCACCCATTTGCGCCAATCGCCGAACCTGGGCCAGCACAGCTCGTCCGGTTCTGCCGCCGTCGCTGTCCCACAACTGTGACGCGGTTGCTTGACCCCAACGCACCCGTCTCCTATAACGCAATCGGCCGCGAAATCCGCCAGGCCCACTACGCAGGAGTTTGAATGGCAACTGAAATCAAGGTCACCCTGGTTCCCGGAGATGGGATTGGCCCCGAAGTCACTCATGAAGCGGTTTTGATCCTGGAAGCAATTAGCCAATGGAGCGGTTCGCTATTCCACTTCACTGAGAAGCCTATCGGCGGCGCCGCCATTCGTGCGCATGGATCGCCCTTACCTCCGGCAACGCTGGAAGCAGCGCTCGACAGCGATGCAGTCCTGTTAGGCGCGGTGGGTGGAAATGAATTCAATTTGCTGCCACCGGATAAGCGTCCGGAAGCCGGCCTGCTGCAATTGCGACAAGCCTTGGGCGGATTTGCCAACCTGCGTCCTTCCGTTGCATATGCACCGTTGAGTAATAATTCTCCGCTGCGTCCAGAAGTCACCGACGGCGCCGACATTCTTTTTGTGCGCGAATTGCTGGGTGGTTTGTATTTCGGCACGCCGCGCTCGTGGAATCGCGAAACCAACGTTGCGCTCAACACCATGGTGTACACGCGGGATGAAGTGATTCGTGTAGCACGCATCGCCTTTGAACTTGCGCAAAAGCGTCGTCACAAAGTCACCTCGGTGGACAAAGCGAATGTGCTGGAAGTCTCGCAGCTGTGGCGCGCCACGGTGACAGAGATTGCCGCAGAATATCCCGACGTTACGCTGGAACATCAATACGTCGACGCCTGCGCCATGCACCTGATGAATACGCCGCGCAATTTTGACGTGGTGCTGACGGAGAATCTGTTCGGCGACATTCTCTCTGACGAAGCCGCGGTCATTACTGGATCTCTAGGAATGCTGCCCTCGGCGACCATTGGCGGCCAGGTCAATTTGTACGAGCCGGTTCATGGCTCGGCGCCGGATATCGCAGGCACAGGAAAAGCAAATCCTCTGGGCGCCATCTTGACGGGAGCGATGCTCCTGCGCCACTCCGCTGGTATGGAACAGGAAGCACAGGCCATTGAAAACGCGGTGCAGCGCGTGTTGGCCGCCGGCTATCGTACCGCGGACCTGGCTCGCACCAACCAGCCCGATCAGCAAATTGTCAGCACCAAAGAGATGGGAAAACACGTCTTCGAAGTGCTCAACGAGATCATCGATTGCAACCAGGCGATGCACGCGGTTTAGTTTTTCGCGCGGCATCCTGGTTCGCGACTCGGCAACCCACCGCCTCCACGCACCTCAAGCACGGTGAAAGATTATGGCCAATAACAACACACTTTTTCAGAACATCTGGGACGCGCACATCGTCACCGAACCGGCCGGCGAGCCCGCCCTGCTCTACATCGACCTGCATTTGATTCATGAAGTCACGTCTCCGCAGGCGTTTGAGGGATTGCGTCTTGCCGATCGCACGGTTCGCCGCCCCGATCGCTCCATCGCGACGGTCGATCATAATGTGCCGACCATTGCCGCCGATCGCCTGATTATTCAGGACGCCATCGCCTCCAAACAAATTGAGACACTGCGCCGCAACTGCAAGGAATTCGGCATTGAACTGTTCGACGTGGATTCAAAGCAGCAAGGCATCGTCCACATCATCGGGCCGGAACTTGGATTCACTAAACCCGGCATGACGATTGTCTGCGGCGACAGCCATACCAGCACTCACGGCGCTTTCGGAGCTCTCGCGTTCGGCATCGGAACCAGCGAAGTGGAGCATGTTCTGGCCACGCAATGTCTGCCGCAATCGAAACCGAAAACCTTCCGCATTTCCGTCGAAGGCGAGCTACCGCCTGCCGTCACCGCGAAAGATATTGCGCTGGGCATCATCGGCCGCATCGGCACCGACGGCGCGACCGGCTATGTTGTCGAGTACGCCGGCTCCGCCATTCGCTCGCTCTCCATGGAAGGCCGCATGACGGTCTGCAATATGAGCATTGAGTCGGGCGCCCGCGCCGGCATGATTGCTCCGGATGAAACGACGTTCGCTTATCTGAAGGGCCGGCCGCAGTCGCCCAAAGGCAAACAGTGGGACGAGGCGGTCGAACATTGGAAATCCTTACCCTCCGCTCCCGATGCGAAGTTTGATCGCGAGCTCGTCATCGACGCCAAGGAGTTGACGCCCTTCGTCACCTGGGGCACGCATCCCGGCATGGTTGTTTCCGTCACTGGGGCAGTCCCGACACCCGCATCGGCTCCGAACGATTCCGAGCGTCGCGCCTATGAGCGCGCCTTGGAATACATGGCACTCGAGCCCGGCACGCAGATGGAAAACGTTCCCATCGACCGCGTCTTTATTGGCTCCTGCACCAATGCGCGGATTGAAGATCTGCGTGCCGCGGCAAAAATCGTCAGCGGCTACAAAGTAAGTGCACATGTGCGGGCCATGGTCGTGCCCGGATCGCAACATGTAAAAGCCGAAGCGGAAAAAGAAGGTTTGGATCGCGTGTTTCGCGAGGCTGGTTTTGAATGGCGCGAGCCCGGCTGCTCCATGTGTCTCGGTATGAATCCGGACATTCTGGAGCCCGGCGAACGTTGCGCCTCCACCAGCAATCGCAACTTTGAAGGCCGCCAGGGTCGCGGCGGAAGAACGCATCTTGTCAGTCCCGCCATGGCCGCCGCAGCCGCAATCGCCGGCCACTTTACCGATGTCCGCAACTGGGAGTTTCGAGCCTAACCATGAAACCATTTCGCACACTTACGTCCAAGGTCGCGCCGCTCGATCGAGTCAACGTCGATACCGACCAGATTATTCCCAAGCAGTTTTTAAAGCGCATTGAGCGCACCGGCTATGGTGAGTTTCTATTTTTCGATTGGCGTCGAGGCGCGGACGGTGCACCCAATCCAGAATTTTCTTTAAATCAGCCGCATCATCAAGGCGCGGAAATTCTGGTGGCCGGTCGCAATTTCGGCTGCGGCTCCTCCCGCGAACACGCGGCCTGGGCGCTCAGCGATTTTGGCTTTCGATGCGTGATTGCTCCCAGCTTCGCCGACATTTTTTATTCGAACGCCGCCAAGAACGGCATTCTGCTGGTCACGCTTCCGGATGAAAAAGTGGCTCTGCTATTGGAGCGCGCCAAAGTTCCCGGCTACTTGCTGCACGTCTCGCTGGAATCGCAAACCGTGAAGGATGACCTTGGCTTCGAGGAATCGTTTACCATCGATCCCTTCCGCCGCTCCTGCCTGCTGGAAGGCCTGGACGATATTGGACTGGCGATGCGACATACTTCTGCGCTGGATGCGTATGAGAAAAAGCATGACGCCGCATTCTGGACTGCGCCCAGACCAGCCGTAGGAGTGAATGCGTGAGCGCCGACAGGAAAGATATGACCCACAATCCGAAGCACAATAGCGTCCCCCTTACTGAAGGTCCCAGCCGCGCCGCGGCGCGCGCCATGCTGCACGCCATTGGGTTCAATCGCGAAGATCTCGCCAAGCCCATCATCGGGATCGCCAACACCTGGACGGAAATTGGTCCCTGCAACTTTCATCTGCGCTCGATTGCGGAGGCTGTGAAGCAAGGCATTCGCGATGCCGGCGGCACTCCCATGGAGTTCAATACCATCACTATTTCCGACGGCATCACTATGGGCACGCAAGGGATGAAGGCCTCCTTGATCAGCCGCGAAGTGATCGCCGACTCCGTCGAACTGGTAGCACGAGGAAATCTTTTCGATGGGCTGGTCGCAATTGCGGGTTGCGACAAGAATATGCCGGGCACCGTTATGGCGCTGGCTCGCCTCGATATTCCTTCGCTAATGATTTACGGCGGCTCGATTGCGCCCGGTCATCTGAACGGAAAAGATTTGACCGTGCAGGATGTCTTCGAAGCACAAGGCTCCTTTGCCGCCGGCAAGATCGATGCTGATCAATTGAAGGCCGTCGAATTGAATGCATGTCCTGGAGCGGGTGCCTGCGGTGGCCAATTCACAGCCAACACCATGGCCATGGCATGCGAATTTCTCGGCATCTCCCCAATGCATTTGTCGGGCGTGCCCGCACTCTCCCCAGAAAAAAATGCGGCCTGTCGCGCTGCCGGAGCGATGGTGCTGGAGTTGGCGAAAAAAGATCTGCGGCCCTCAAAAATCATCACCCGCGCATCGCTGGAAAATGCAATCGCCAGTGTCGCTGCTTCCGGCGGCTCGACCAACGCCGTGCTGCACCTGATCGCGATTGCACACGAGGCCGGAATCGATCTCACAGTTGACGACTTCGATCGCATCAGCCGGAAGACACCGCTTCTCGCCGATATGAAGCCAGGCGGCCGCTATGTTGCCACCGATTATCAGGCGGCCGGTGGCAGTCGTTTGCTGGCGAAGCACATGCTCGCGGCGAATCTGCTGGACGGCAGCCAGATGAATGTCTCTGGGCGCACATTGGCGGAAGAAGCTGCGCTCGCCAAGGAATTGTCTGGCCAGAAAGTGATTCACTCCGTCGACAATGCGTTGAAGCCCACCGGCGGACTTGTCATTCTGAAAGGCAATATCGCGCCCGAAGGTTGCGTGATCAAGGTTGCCGGACATGAGCGCCTCACCCACAGCGGTCCCGCTCGCGTTTTCGAAACTGAAGAAGCAGCGTTTCATGCCGTCGAAGCGCGCACGCTCAAGCCGAATGATGTTGTCGTCATTCGCAACGAAGGCCCGCGCGGTGGACCCGGCATGCGCGAGATGCTGCAGGTGACAGCCGCGATCGCCGGTATTCCAGAGTTAAGCGACACGGTTGCCCTGCTCACGGATGGCCGCTTCTCCGGCGCGACCCGCGGTCTGATGGCAGGCCACGTCTCCCCGGAAGCTGCGATGGGCGGCCCGATTGCCGCGCTGCGCGATGGCGATACCATCGTGTTCGACATTCCCAATCGCGAGTTGCGCGTGGAACTGACCGATCAGGAACTGGCCGCGCGTATGAAAGATTGGAAAACGCCCGAGCCGAATTCTCCTCGCGGAGTGTTTCGGAAATATGCGGAGAGCGTCTCTTCCGCTTCCCGCGGCGCCGTTACGAACTATTGATAAGAGGATGATCATGGACAAGCGTAAAAAAATCGCCGATACCCATCACAACTCACCCGACACGGCCATCTACACCCAGCCCACTCCGTTGACCGGCGCAGAAACTGTATGGGCAACGCTGGTGGGCGAAGGTGTGCATGATGTCTTCGGCTATCCTGGCGGAGCCATTCTGCCTGTCTACGATGCGTTGCGGAAATTTCCTATCCGGCACATCCTGGTTCGTCATGAGCAGGGCGCCTCTCACATGGCCGACGGGTATGCGCGAGCTTCCGGCCGCGTCGGTGTTGCCATGGCCACGTCTGGACCGGGCGCAACCAATCTTGTCACAGGGATTGCGACCGCCATGCTTGACTCCATCCCAATGGTCTGCATCACCGGTCAGGTGTCAAGCAAAGTTCTGGGCACCGACGCTTTTCAGGAAGTGGACATCACCGGCATCACACTTCCCATCACAAAGCACAATTTTCTGGTGCGTCGCACAGAAGATATTGCCCCTGCGCTGCGAGAAGCCTTTCGCATTGCGCAGTCCGGGCGTCCTGGGCCGGTGCTGGTCGACATCACCAAAGACGCGCAGCAAAATACCGCGGTCTTCGATTTTGCCGCCGCCGCGCCGCAACCGTATCGCCCTCACCCCATGCTCTCGGCGGATTCAGCTTCGATCCGCGAAGCATTAGAGCTGCTGCGCACCGCCAAGCGCCCCGTCATTCTGGCCGGCCAGGGCATCCTCCATTCCGGTGCGATGGAGCAAATTCGCGCGCTGGCAGAGCGGACGCAAATCCCCGTCGCCTGCACGTTGCTGGGGCTGACCGCCTTTCCTGCCTCGCATCCTTTGAACCTCGGCATGATGGGCATGCATGGCGAGAGCTGGGTCAACCATGCCATTCAGCAGGCAGATCTACTGATCGCGTGCGGCATGCGTTTTGACGATCGCGTTACCGGCTCGCTTTCCACCTACGCGCAAAACGCGAAGAAGATTCACATCGAGATCGATCCCGCCGAGATCAATAAAAATGTTCGCGTCGATGTTGGCCTGATCGGCGACCTGAAAGAGATTCTGGAAACTCTGCTGCCCCGCTTGCCCGGCCGCGACGGGTCCGCATGGCTGCACGCAATTTCCGCGATGAAGGGAGACGCCTCTGTCCACGACATTCAGCAACTGCCTGATAACGGTCATCTGTATGCCGCGCATGTCATCAACGACATCTGGCGCGTCACCAATGGAGAAGCCATCGTCGTCACCGACGTAGGTCAGCACCAGATGTGGGAAGCCCAGTATTACAAGCATGACAGCCCACGTTCTTTGATCACTTCCGGCGGCCTGGGAACCATGGGGTTTGCCCTGCCTGCAGCCATTGGCGCGAAGATCGCCTGCCCGGAAAAGGAAGTCTGGGTGATAGCCGGAGACGGGGGTTTTCAAATGACCAGTCCCGAGCTGGCGACCATTGTGCAGGAACAGTTGAAGATCAACATCGCAATCGTCAACAACGGCTACCTGGGAATGGTTCGGCAATGGCAGGAGACCTTCTACGAGAAGAATTACGAATGCACGCCGCTGGTCAGCCCTGATTTCGTCAAGTTGGCGGATGCGCATGGGATTCGCGGCGCACACGTGAATCGCCGTGCCGACGTCATCCCTACGGTCGAGAGTGCGCGACAGCATTCCGGCGCTTTCCTCATCGACTTCCATGTAGAGCAGGAAGATTCCGTCTATCCGATGATTGCCCCCGGAGCCGCCCTGCATGAAATGATTCGGCGTCCGAAAAAACATAATCCGCTGGTTGAAACAGCGACGGAAGACTAGGAGCCCGTACCCATGTTGCATACCTTTGTAGCGCTGGTCGAGGACAAAACGGGATTGCTGGCTCGCGTGACTTCCCTGTTTCGCCGACTGAATGTAAACATTATTTCGCTCACCGTTGGCGGCACGGAAACCGTCGGCGTTTCGAGGACCACCATCGTCGCTGAAGCCGCGGAAGACCGCGCGCCGCGCATCATGGCGTCGCTGTACAAGCTCGAAGGCGTTCTGGATGTCGACGATGTAGGCCGTCACTCCGCTGTCATCCGCGAGCTTGCGATGTTGAAGATCGCCGCCGATCAAACGACTCGGTCCGACCTGTTCCAGTTAGCAGAGGTTTTCAGGGCTCGCATTGTCGACCTGGCACCGGAATCCATGATGATGGAAATCACCGGCAGCGCCAGTAAAATCGAAGGACTGGTGCAGATCCTGGTCCAGGGCAACTACCGTATCCTTGAAATGGCGCGGACGGGACGCATGGCCATGCGCCGCGGACATCACGCCAGTCGAGTGTTGGAAGCACTCGGCGACACCACCCCGCGCATCGACCCCAAAACTTTTTCGGGGGTTTTGAAACACGAAGCGCCCGACCTTCTCGAAGACGAAAACCACGCATAATTTACCCAAACGGAGAACATACGATATGGCGAAGACCTACCACGACGAAGATGCAGACCTGACATTGATCCGGCAGAAGAAGGTGGCCATCATCGGCTACGGTTCCCAGGGACATGCGCATGCCCTCAATCTGAAAGATTCAGGCGTTGAAGTCCGCATTGGATTGCCGGAGGGCAGCAAATCCAAAGCACGCGCAGAAAAAGTTGGGCTGCAAGTGATGACCACCGCCGATGCCGCCAAATGGGCGGATGTGATTATGATTCTGACCCCGGATCAGACCCAGGGGAAAATCTACGCCGACTCCATCGCACCCGCAATGACCGCGGGCAAGACCCTGATGTTTGCGCACGGATTTAATATTCGCTACGACACCATTCATCCTCCCGCCACGGTCGACGTCAGCATGGTCGCCCCCAAAGCTCCCGGCCATCGCGTGCGCGAAGTCTTTGTCGAGGGCGGTGGTACCCCCGGCCTAGTCGCCATTCAACAGGATGCCAGCGGACAAGCACTGGCATTGGCGCTCTCCTACGCAAAAGGAATTGGCTGCACCCGCGCCGGCGTCATTGAAACCACGTTCAAAGAAGAGACCGAAACGGATTTGTTCGGCGAGCAAGCTGTTTTGTGCGGCGGCGTCAGCGCATTGATCAAAGCAGGATTTGAAACCCTGACGGCAGCCGGCTATCAGCCCGAAGTCGCCTATTTCGAGTGCATGCATGAGCTGAAATTAATCGTCGATCTGATCTATCGCGGCGGCCTTGCCTATATGCGTCATTCCATTTCCGACACGGCAGAATACGGCGACTACACAGCCGGTCCGCGCATCGTGACCGATCAGACTCGTGCCGTCATGAAGCAGCTACTGGCGGAAATCCAGGATGGAACCTTCGCCAAGAATTGGCTGAACGAGAACGCCACCGGCCGTAAATGGTTTGAGGAACAGCGCCGCAAGGAAGCGCAGCATTCCATTGAAAAAACCGGAGCTCCGCTGCGCGCGGCCATGCCGTTCCTCGATCCGGTCACGGTGAAAGACGGCGCGGTGGAATCGGCAGAAAAGCCCGTACCTTCGACTGTGGGCGCTTAGTTTCGATCATTTTGTTTTCAACCTCCGACGAAGCGTGCAGCGCAACCTGCGCGCTTCGTCGGGATTTTCATTCCGTCGCAACATGCCGTTTGTAACCTAGAGTGATCTATTCTGTGAGCTACCGCTATGGCCTCTTCGACGCAATCAATCGCTGTACCGACAAATTTACCGACCGAAGTTACCGTCCTCCACACTCCGGAACCGCAGATTTTGGAGGCACTCCGCCGTGTCCGCCAATTGGATGGCTTATCGGACGAGGAATACGGCTGGCTGATCCAGCATAGCTGGGAGTTCTCCGCCCCCACTGGCACTCGCATCTTCAGCGACGGCGATCCTGCGACTCACATGACCATCCTGCTTGCCGGCGAAATTCAAGTGCGGCGGCAGCATGCGGCTCGCGGTAGCCTTTTCATCGGGCGATCCGGCCAGATCACGGGTGTCCTTCCCTTCTCTCGCATGAAGACCACCGGGGGCAGCGGATACGTTTCTGAAACGCTCTGGGCACTGCAGGTCCCGCGCGAACTATTCCCGGACATGCTTGTTGCCATCCCCTCCATGGGACAGCGCTGCGTGACCATCCTGTTGGACCGCGTTCGCGAAGTCACCCGACTCGAACAGCAGTCAGAAAAGCTGAGCGCGTTGGGAAAGCTTGCCGCTAACCTTGCCCATGAACTCAACAATCCGGCGAGCGCAGCGCAACGCGCCAGCAGCAATCTGATGGAAGAATTGCGCGCTTACGGAAAAATCAGTTTTGAGGCGGGTCGGCTGTGCCTCACCAACGAGCAGGAAGAACGCTACATGGAGTGGAACCGCGACATCCGCTGTGCGATTGAAAAACGAACCACGCCGCAGAATCCCATTGACGCTGGCGCGCTGGAAGAGCGACTGAATCGCTGGCTTGAGCCTCGCAAGCTCTCTAACCCCTGGACCATGTCTCCGGTTTTTGCGGAGGCGGGCGTCGAGCCGGAAGAACTGGCGGTGCTGGATTCTTTTCTGGGTGTTGAAGCGGCCAACGTCGCGCTAACCCACTTTGCCTCCACACTGCGTGCGGAAAGTATGACCGGAGCGGTGCTGGAATCCACTGCCAGAATTTTCGACCTGATTCGTGCCATCCAGCAATATTCCCACATGGATCAGGCGCCGCTGCAGGATATTGACCTGGCACAATCGCTGGAAAATACGCTCACCATGCTGCATTACAGGATGAACGACGTCAAGGTCGTGCGTGAATTCGATCCGAACCTGCCACGCATCGCGGCCAACGGCAGCGAGCTAAATCAGGTTTGGATGGCCCTGCTGGAAAATGCATTGGACGCCATGCACGATCGTGGAACCATCCGCGTCACCACGCAAAACGCGGGTGACATGGTGCGCGTCGAAATCTGGGACGATGGTCCAGGGATTCAACCTGAACTGCATAGTCGAATTTTTGAGCCGTTTTTTACAACCAAGCCGCCGGGGAAAGGCGCTGGATTAAGCCTCGATACAGTCAATCGAATTCTGAGTCGGTATCGCGGATTTATCAATCTGGAGTCGAAGCCGGGATCTACTTGTTTCCAGATCAGAATTCCCTGGCAACAGGCGGGTGCCTACTAAGCCCAGGAAGAACTACTTTTCGATCTCAACGCCGCGCCAAAACGCGACATGATTCTTGATGGCACGCGCCGCCGGTTTTGGGTCTGGATAATACCAGGCCGCATCAGAATTTTCCTGCCCATCTACCAGGATTGTGTAATACCGCGCCTGCCCTTTCCAAGGACACGTTGAAATCGTCGAACTGGAGCGAAAGAACTCGCGGTCAATCGATTCGTGGGGGAAATATACATTTCCTTCCACCAGTTGTGTTTTTTCACTTTCAGCCAACACTTTGCCGTTCCAGACTGCTTTCGCCATATTTTCGCCTACAACTCCTTCATCTACAACAATATCAGATACGCTCCCTGCGGGTTACTTAGCCGGTCTCGTGCCAACGAAAACAAAGAGGACGCGCGATCGCTCGTCCTCTTTGCCAAACTTCAATTCATCTGTACGGGGCCGGAATTATCCGGCGGTTTACATAGTGCTGGAACTGCCTGACTTTTTCACCGAATCAATGTGGATGCTGTTATTCGCCGCATCTACAGTCGCTTCCACCTTCACCTTGTCGCCATAATAATTTTCTACCGCGTCGGTATTGTCGATTGCCCAAACCTTATTCTTCGAGTCGACGAAGACCGCCTTTTGGCCTGACTTGATACAGCTCTTCACGCATTCCGGCGTGTGCATGGAGGCGCCACACTTGGAATCGCCGATCCAGCCAGTCAGTTTGTGGGTTTTAGCTGTCTGCGCGCCGGCCATTGCCGTCATGCTTGCGAGGGCTAGTACAAATGCAATTGATTTCATTGTTGTCTCCTGAAAACTTTTGTTCCGATGGGAAGATTCCCTACGAACAACTTGGTTGTACTGGTCCTTCGGATCGATTGGCAACTGACTGTGCTGCCCCGCTGCAATGAATGGGCTCGATTTTCCACCGCACGGTAGCCAAGATCATCCGAACTACTTCGCGCGATCCTGAATCACCTTGAGCCTGGCGTTGAATCTGTCCCGCGCCATGGGATACTTCTCGATCATTTGCGCCGTTTGGCGCATAAACGGAAATCCTGTTTTCGACGCATAGGTCTCTCGAAATTGGTACAGCTTGGCAAAAATCGTGATCCCCTCACCATTCGAGTCCAGGTAGAGGTCGGACTTTACTGCGCCATGTATTACCAGCGAAGCGGCCATCTCCCAGTAGCTGATCACCTGCCGAAAATATGCATTCTCCTGCGAACCAGCACCCTGCAGTGCTGCTAGAAATTCTTCCGGCGTTTTTGGATTGAATTCGAACACTACCCAATGGCGAGCTTTCCGCAGCACTTCTTCCCGTCGAAGGTCGTACAACTTTAAAATGATGTCCGCGTCGTTATGTGTTGCGATCTGACTTTCCATCCGTATTCACTTTCTGCGGTCAATTGTAGCGGCCGCATGCAACCGCACTTGTGACATGCGTCACCCGTTGCTACGCGACGGTCGCAGTTGCTGCTTCCACCGGTTTCTCGTCCGGCTCGCGTGCGTCGCCAATGCGCTCTTCGAAATGGCAAACTACAGTTTTGGCGCTTGCCGCCGGCGCTTCATCTTTCCCTTTCTTGCCACGCCCTTTGCCGCGCTTTTCGTCGGCCGCAGCCTGTTTCTCGTTATTAGGACAAATCAGGTACACACCCGATTTCAGCGACTTCTCCAGCAGGTACGGACTGCCGCACTCTGGGCATGATTGTGGGATCGGCTTCAGGTTCGAAGTGAAATCGCACTTGGGATAATTGGTGCAGCCATAAAAGAAATTGCCGCGCCTCGCCTTGCGCTCCGCAATGTCTCCCGTGCCGCAGGTCGGACATTTGACCCCGGTCAGGTTCTGCTTAATGTACTTGCATTTTGGATAGCCGCTGCAACTGACAAATTCGCCATATTGCCCGGTCCGCAACACCAGTTGCATGCCGCATTTCGGACACGTCTCATCCAACGGCACCGCGGGCTTCTGCTGCTGCTTATGCGTCAGTTTTCGAATCGTCTTGCATGGTGGATCCTCGTTATACCCAGGGCAAGCCATGAACTGTCCGAACGGCCCGTTGCGCAGCACCATAACCCGGCCGCAATTTTCGCAGAACTCTTCTTCGGCCTCGGCTCCCTGCGCTTCCGCAGCCTGCAGGTTCGGCTTTCCTTCATAATTCTCCCGGGTGAATTTGCAGCTCACCTGCTCAATCACCAGCTTGCGATCCGGAGCTGCAACTTCCGTCAAGCCTGCTTCCAACTCTTTCCTGTTCTTCGCGGCCACAGCGGCCGGAGCAATTCCGGTACCGCCCGTAGTTTTCACCGTCATCGGATATTCGAGCTTACCTTCAATCTTCTTGATTACCTTCTTCGCATCTTTCTCCCACGCGGAACTGGCAATCGTGACCGGCTTCTTTTTGTCATACGCCGAGCAGGCATAGAAGGAACCGAACTTGCCCCACTTCAACACCAGCGGCGCGCCGCACTCCGGACATTTCTCCTCGGTGGGCTGTTCCATACGCTTGATGTCTTCCATGTTTTTGCCGGCGACTTTCAATTCCTCCTGGAAGTACCCATAAAAGCCGCTCAGCAAATCCGTCCACTTTTCGGTGCCGTCTTCGACCGCATCCAATTCCACTTCCAGCTTGGCGGTGTACGCCGGGTCGAAGATATACGGAAAATTCTTCACCAGAAGATCGTTGACCACCTGACCAAGTTCGGTCGGATAAAACTTGCCCGATCCTTTCGGCGGAACCTTCACCGCGTATTCGCGATCCTGAATCGTGCTGATGATCGAAGCGTAGGTCGACGGACGGCCAATGCCGCGCTCCTCAAGCTCTTTCACCAGCGACGCTTCGTTGAATCGCGGCGGTGGCTCCGTGAAATGCTGCTCCGGCTTCAGCTGTTTCAGATTCAGCGCCTGCCCATCGTTCAGTTCCGGCAAGCGATTGCTTAACGCCTCATCATCGGCATCCTTGGTATCTTTGGCTTCTTCATAAATCTTCAGAAAGCCGTCGAACTTCAGCACGGAGCCAGTCACGCGGTAGTCATACTTCCGACCGGACTTGGCAACGATATCGACCGTTGTCTGATCGAACACGGCCTGCACCATCTGCGACGCGACAAACCGCTGCCAGATCAGTTTGTACAGCTTGTACTGCTCATCGCTCAGATAGCGCTTGATTTCATCCGGAATCAGTTCCACGTTGGTCGGGCGAATCGCTTCATGCGCATCCTGCGCATCCTTCTTGCCTTTAAAAGCATTTGGACTCGCCGGCAAATATTTCTCGCCTAGTTTTTTCCCGATGTAAGCACGCGCGTCTTGAATCGCATCCGGCGAAACTCGCACAGAATCGGTTCGCATGTAGGTGATCAAGCCAACGGTTCCCTGGCTGCCGACTTCCACGCCTTCATACAAACGCTGCGCCACACCCATAGTCCGTCGCACGTTGAAGCCAAGTTTCCGCGACGCATCCTGCTGCAATTTACTGGTGATGAATGGTGCTGTCGGATTCTGCCGGCGCTCTTTCTTCTCCACCGCGCGCACATTCCAGTCCGCTTTGTTCAGATCTGCGACGATGGCATCCGTCTCGGCCTGGTTCGGCAGCGATGGCGCACTCACCGTCTCGACAGTCGCCCGCTTGCCATCGATGCCCATAAAGCGCGCCGTGAATTCCTGGCCTTCTTTGCCACCGCCCAGCGCTGGCGTTAGTTGCGCATCCAAGGTCCAATATTCAACTGGCTGAAATGCCTTGATCAGCCGCTCGCGCTCCACTATCAAGCGCACCGCGACGGTTTGCACGCGGCCTGCTGACAATCCGCGCCGCACCTTATCCCATAACAGTGGAGAAATTTGATAACCCACGATGCGATCCAGCACGCGCCGGGTCTGCTGCGCGTCCACCAGCCGCGCATCCACCTTGCCGGCATGTTGAAACGCCGCCTTAACCGCCTTCTGCGTGATCTCGTTAAACGTGACTCGCTGAATCGTCGCCTTATCGCGCAGATGTGGCTTCAGCTGCAACTCCAGGTGCCAGGCGATCGCTTCGCCTTCGCGGTCCGGATCGGGCGCCAGGTAAACCGCATCCGCAGTCGACGCCAGCTTCTTGAGGCGGTCGACGACCTTCTCTTTGCCTGGCATCACAATCAGCTCCGGCTCAAAGGTGCCATCTTCCAGGTCGACGCCAATCTTGCTTTTCGGCAGATCCATAATGTGGCCAATCGAGGCCTCCACTACAAAATCCTTGCCGAGATACTTGTTGATCGTCTTCGCTTTCGCGGGCGATTCGACGATGACTAGTGACTTTGCCATGCAGTTACACTTTCCTCTTCAGGTACAGACTTTCTTTACGGGTTGTTCAAAAGACGCGTTCAAGCAAATTAGGTAACAAGTGCGAAACTACCACGGTTTTGCCGCGCGACACCAGTGACCCCTGTCACAGCCTCAATTCCATCAACCTTCCGTGGCCTACAAAATCGCGCCGCTCGGAGATGAGAATCGAGACCGTTGCCGGTTACAAAATTGCCTTCTCTAAAATGTCCTCACGTAATTTTTGCCCGGCATGGCGCGTACGCGTCCTGCCAGTTCCAATTCAAAAAGCGCAGTAAAAATTTCCGATGAACTCAATTTATCCTCCAGCTTCTCCACCAGTTCATCCAGCTGCAATGCCTGGTCGGGGCGGAGTGCATCGAACACGTGCGCCTGGTCTTCCGGCAGGTCGGGCAAATTCGGCTTGCTGAATAACGATGCATCAGACCCGTCGGAGGATGCAATTCCCTGTCGCTGCTCCACCTCCAACCGGACCTGCGTCGGCAATTCTTCCCACACATCTTCCCAGGTCGCCACGAGCTTCGCGCCCTGTTTAATCAATGTATTCGGCCCCCAGGAATTCTTCGACGTCACGTTTCCTGGTACCGCGAAAACTTCGCGATTCTGCTCCAACGCGCAACGTGCCGTGATGCGCGTCCCGCTGTTCTCGCTGGCCTCAATCACCAACACGCCCACACTCATCCCGCTCAAAATCCGATTACGGATAGGAAAATTCTGCGGCGCCGGAAATGTTCCCATGGGATATTCGCTGATGATCGCGCCCCCCGCCTCAAGAATTTGTTCCGCCAGGCGCTTGTTCTCCTTGGGATAGATCACGTCAATTCCTGTTCCCCAAACTGCGACTGTTTTTCCGCGCACGTCGAGCGCACCGCGATGGGCAGCCGTGTCGACGCCGCGTGCCATGCCGCTTAAAATAATCAGCCCATGTGCCGCCAGATCGCGTGCCAGCATCTCCGCCATGCCGGTCCCATAGGGTGTCGGATGACGTGTTCCCACCACCGCAATTCCCGGCTGGGCCAGTAGTGTCTTGTCACCGCGCAACCATAATAATGTTGGCGGATCAAAAATCTGCTCGCAACCTCTCCGGATATTCTTCATCCGCAGGCGTGACCAACGTTCCTCCACCCTGCTGCACCAGGCTCCATTCTTTCTCTGCTTCCGCCAGCGATTTGCCGGAAGCAATCGACTGCGCGGACACGGCCGGGAATCGCAAACCTTCCAGCTGCGTCAGCGGCAAGCCGAGGACTCCTAGCGCCGTGCCGGTGGCGTTCACCGCACGCCAAATGCGCGTCGGACCCAGTCCGCTGGTGATCGTCAGCGCCAGCCAGGCGAGTCGCTCGCCTTCCAGCGCCTGCATAGCTACAGTTGCGCCTGGCGGTAGCGCGCTGTCAGCGGATTGTGCCGGGCTTTTCATCGTCAACTTATATATAGGAGGCAACATTTTCTCGGACCAAACTGCTCCGCTCAAAAAATTGGCTCGATGTTGCGAGAGCGTATCCGTGGCCGACTCGAATGTCAAGCCGAGCTCCTTTCAACCCCATCTCGAATTGCCCCCGTGACAGCTCAAAATCAACATGTTGCACGCCCTCGATTCCTGGCCGCACGATTCATTGATTATTCATCGCCGACTCATCATACTGTCTCCGGGTGTGCTGCATAACTAGGGCATGATTGGGGCGACGTACGACACGATAATTCTGTCGGACATCCACCTCGGGTCCGAAATGAGTCGGGCACAGGACGCGCTCGACGTGCTGCAGACCTGCAGCTATCGACGGCTGGTATTGCTGGGCGATATTTTCTCCGATCTTAATTTTCGCCGCCTCACCAGTGAGCACTGGAAGTTCCTCTCCTACATCCGCAAGCTTTCCAATCCTAAGCGCCAGGTGGAAGTGGTCTGGGTCGAAGGCAACCACGATACCGGCCTCGCCAACCTGATGTCGCACCTGGTCGGCATTCCCGTCTATCAGCGCTATGTATGGGAGTATGACGGCAAGCGACATTTGGCCATGCACGGCCATCAATTCGACGGCTTTATCAAAAAGAATCTATGGATCAGCCGATTGGGCGAGCGCATCTTTTTGCAAATTCAAAAAGTAGATTCGCGTACCAAATGTGTTTCCCGTTTCCTCGACCGCATGAATACTCGCTGGCTACTTCTGTCGGACAAAGTAGCGCGCGGAGCGATTCATTATGCGCGCATCGGTAAATGCGAGCGCGTCTTCTGCGGGCACACCCATGATGCGTTGTCACTGGTCTGTGACGGCGTCGAGTACTACAACTCCGGCTCGTGGGTCGACGCGCGAGCTACCTTCCTCACCATCAACCAGCAAGGCGTGGAGATACAGACCTATGCCGGCGGAACTCACCATCGTTATCCCAGCACGGAACGAGAGCCAGTCGCTGCCGAAGCTGTTGACCTCTTTGAATCGGCAGGATTACCTGCACTTGCCGGATACCAGAGTGTTCGTTGCTGATGCCAGCTCAACCGATGGCACCGCGGAGTTGGCGCGTTCGTTTTCGGCTCGATTTCCCATCGAAGTACTCCCCGGAGGTCTGCCTTCTGTGGGCCGCAATGCAGGCGCGCGCCGCGCTGCCACACCTTATGTGCTTTTTCTTGACGCGGATGTAGAACTGCGTGATCCAACCTTGCTACGCCGTGCAGTCAGCGCCATGCAGCATCGCCACCTGCACTGCCTGACAACCAATATTCGCTGTATCGAAGGCAATTTAGCCGATCATCTCTTGTTCGGCGGCAGCAACGTTTTTCAGTTCTTCTCGCGCTGGGGCTTTCCATTTGCGACCGGCATGTTCATGATGTTCGATCGCGCAGAATTTCAGAGACTCGGCGGATTCAATGAGCACGCTCTCTTCGCGGAAGATTATTTGCTCACCAAACAAGTCGCGCGAAAACGGTTTGCCGTGATCCCCGGCGTGGTCCTGACTTCAAATCGCCGCTTTCGCAAGATGGGTCACCTGCGCATCGCCGGAATGTTTTTCCTCACCGCGCTCAATTCCGGCAACGAGAATTATTTCCTTCGCGACCAGGGCTACTGGGAAGAATCCTAGGAAACATCAACAGCGTCAACTCAGCTTCACCGGTTTGCCTTCCGCGCAGGATTTATAGATCGCCGTGATGATGCGCTGATCCCGCAAGCCTTCTTCGCCACTTGTTTTTGGCTCTTTATTCTTCGAAACGCAATCGGAAAAATAATCTGCCTGGGTAGCAAACTGTCGCGGCGAGGGATTATCGAAGGCAACTTCGATGGGCTCCTTACCTTGCGCTTTCCCTGTTAATTTCAATCCCTGGTACGCAAACGCCGGATTCAATTCCAGCATGCCTTCCGAGCCAACAGCGCGCGCCCACCCTCCAATAAAGTTGGTACCGTAACTGGTCGCGCAGTGGGCCAATACGCCACTGGGAAAGTGAAATGTCCACACCACGTTTTCTTCCACTTCGTTAAACCTGCCATCGTGATCGATGACGGAAGAATAGGCTTCGACAGACGTCGGCTCTTCGCCGGTGAGATATCGCATCGCCTGGATGGAATAGATACCCATATCCGCCAACGGACCACCGCCCGCCATTTTCTTATTCAGCCGCCACTCCCCGGCGTGAATGTTAAATCCATTCGAACTGCTCATGATCTGCAGCTTGCCCGCGTATCCCTGGCGCAACAATTCAATGGCTTTCAAATTGGTCGGCTCATATTGGCAGCGATACGCGATCATCAATTTGCGGTCGGCCTGCTTGCAGGCGGCAATCATCTGCTCGCACTCCTTCACGGAGTTGGCCATCGGCTTTTCGCATAATACGTGCTTGCCCGCCTTGGCCGCACGAATCGTATACTCCGCGTGCATGCCGTTGGGCAGTGCAATGTAAACCGCGTCAATGGCAGGATTGTCGCGGATGGAGTCGTAATTCTGATAATCGTAAATAGCTTTGTGCGGAACATCGTATTCATCGGCGATACGTTCCGCCTTGTCGCGATGACCGCTGACCAGCGCAACAATCTTCGAGTCCTTCGAGATCTTCACGCCGGGCATAAATTCGTTCATAGAAATCCGACCCAACCCGACAATGCAATAGCCGATTTTCTTTCCGCCTGCTGCCGACGAGCCCGCCGAATCCTGCTCTGGCATTGCGACCTCACCATGCAACGCGCCAGTGAAAATGTCGCCGGCGAAAGCACCAATCGCTGCCGCGGAACCTGCCTGCTTCAGAAAACTACGTCGGCTGGGACTCATGAATTCACCTCACAAAATAATTTTGAGTGCGCGCGAGTTCCTTCGCGATCAGAAGGGAGTTTCACTATAGCTCTTTCTTTCGAGCCTTGAAAAGGCAGCGATTCCGCTTTCCCCGCCGGGCAAATAGAAAGGCCGTCCTCACGCGCTGGACGGCCAAACTGGATCCTTCACGAACATTCGTACGAAGCACTTCTCGCCCTACTGGGGTTGGGGTTGGGACTTCTCCTGGTTGGTCGCTGCCTTGGCTCGATCTTCATCGGACTTGTCCCGCTGGTTGTCCGCCTTGGCACGGCTTTTTGTTGCCTTCTCCTGCTCTTTCAGGGAGTTCACCCGGTTCTTTTCAGCCTTCTTCTGATACTTCTGCTGTCGCTTGAGCTCTTTGGCCTGAGCCTTGTCCGCTTTGGCGACATCCGCATCCGACTGGGTTGCACTTTGCGTCGCTGTGGCGGTACTGGGCGGGGGCGGCGAGGTTTGTGCCTGCGCCCCGGCCATGCATGCTGCCAATAGCCAGGCGTACGACATGATTCCATAACGTGCTTTCATAAATTTTCCTTTGGGGAGTGTGCTCATCGAGAGGCTAGCGATATATGAATTACAAAGGTGACGGAGGATACCGGATGGCCCGATTATATCTGCGTGCAAGCTGGTTTGCGGTCGCTCACCGGCCTATTGCGCTTATCCAACCAGAAAATTCCTCTGGAGCTTTTAGCCCGTCAAAATACAAATTCGCCGAACAGCAATTACAGCCAGCGGAGCGGCGGCGCCTGGGGCAGCACGCCAGTTTCCGCGGCATAGCGGAAAAATAAATCCATACCGGCCAGGCATTCCTCATCCAGCACATAGTGAATGTGTTGGCTCAGATAGCTGCGAATGGTTGCGGCAGGAACTGCGATGCGAGGCGTCCATTCTCGCACCAGGTCTTCAATGTGTGCCCTGCCGTGATCCCGCGAATCGACAAAGTCCTGGGTCACCTTTTCTGCCGTCAACATCGCTTCATTGATCGCTTCCGGCCGTACTGCCCACACCGCCGAAACCCAGGGCACACCCGTGTGCTGCTTCCACACGTGGCCAAGATCCAGATATTCGAGGGACTCACCGGTCCGCGCCAACCGCGCATCTCGATCCCCCAGCGCCAGCAGTGCCGGATCGCCAATCAAGATGGCAGCATCACACTTCTCCAGCATGGCGTCGAGATCGGGTGCAAAGGGAAGAAATTCCGGATTGGTCTGGTGGAACTTGCGAAAGATAATCTGCGCGTAGGCGTTCGATGTTCGCGAAGCGGTGTCGGCAGCGACGCTGAGTACCGCTCCTATTCCGCCGGGACTCTTTATGACCAGGAGGATGGAGCGCACCCGATCGAGCGAAGCGATGGTGCAGCCGCGTAGAATCGCCAACCCAGGTGTAGTCGCGTAAGCCGCAATCGGGATCAGACCAATATCTGCACTGGCCGCCGCGAGTTCGGCCGCGCATTGGGACGGCATCGCGCTGTGAATCTGGTAGCGCTCGGCGAGCCGTTCCATTTCCGGAGGGTGTTCAAAATCCCACATCAAGGGGGCAGGATTCAGAAATCGAATGGCAGAAATATGCAGGCGGCGCGTCACTGATCAGTGTAGCAATCCGCGTCAAAACATCGCGGGCCCGCATTGCGGGCCACCACGAAACGATGACTACTCGAGCGGCTGCACCGGCGTGTCCTGAGCCACCGCTGCGGTTAAGGTCATATTCGGCGCAATCTCGGCTTGCTTGCCATGCACGAACAGGGCGGTGATGCCGACAAATGGCACAATCGCCACAGATCGCACCGTGTTGTATTTGTTGCGACCCTCTTTCGTTTCGATGCCGTCCAATGGGATCGCGTTTCCGGGTATCTCCAATGAATGAACAGCGAACGTGATCGTACCTGGCTGACCGGCAAAACCGGCGCCATCCACCTGGATGACCGACGCGGCGGCCGGCGTTCCTTTTTTCGCGACCACCACACCGTCCACGGTTAAATCCTTCGACAGCGCCATCGGAATGGTGTCGCCAATCGCCAGTTGCTTCGAAGTCACATCCGAGGTGACGACCAGCGGGACTTCCGATCCTCTGGGCAGCATAAGCTTCCCTGGCGGCGTGTTCGGTGGCGCAGAGGAGCCAAGACTCACTTGTCCTGTCGCAGCAGCGGAAGGCATCGTTACCGGCAGAATGTAGGAGGCTGTAGCAATCTGGCTACGCATTGAGTACGGCGCAATCGCAATTACCTGCAGGTGGGTAGTCGATGTTATTTGGATCGGACCAACGTAGCGTGTAGATTGCGCGGTCGGCGTCCAGCCATCTGTTGTGTAATACATCACGGCGCCGCGAGTCCTGTCTTTCATCCGCACCGAAATCGATCCGGGGTAGGTGCCGGATTTCATCGACAGTTTCGGAGTCGCGGCCATCGCGATCCCATAGTCGCCGGAGTTGGCATTTTGCATCGCCATCTGGGCATCCTGAGTTGCCTGCTGACTGGCTTGCATGGCTTGCTGATTGGCCATCATTGCGTCTTGAGTCGCTTGCTGGCTGGCTTGCATCGCTTGCATTGCGGCGTCCTGGCAAAACACCAGGGGTGTGCAGAGAACAGGGAGAACCAAGGGGAAGAGTAGGCGGAAGCGCATGTCACACCTCGCTGAAGTCTTTCATTCTTAGAGACGTTTCGACCGCCAGAAAGTTTCTCCAAATCTCCAAGGATGACGAACGATCCAATACTGAAGTTTCCACTTGACTAATTATCCTCTTTGCGTGATACTCAAGTTGCCACTTAACTATTGGTCGAAAGGAAACCGTCCATGAACAGTCAGAAAGATCCATCCGTCATCCACAGCACTTTTGTCATCGAGCGCAGTTATCCCAAAAAACCGGAGCGCGTCTTCTCCGCGTTTTCCAACGCGCCGCAGAAGAGCCGCTGGTTTTTCACCGGGAGAAGTTCCGACCTCGAAAAGTATGAATTGGATTTTCGCGAGGGTGGAAGCGAGCACGCATACTTGCGTTTCAACGATAGATCGCCCTTCCCCGGCGTGCCCATGGTCACGGACACGAGTTACATTGACATCACACCCAACCAACGAATTGTCACCTGCTCCGCCATGACCATCGGAGACAAGCGTGTTTCGGTTGCGTTGGTAACCTACGAACTCATCCCGACGGATCAAGGAACGGATCTGATCTGTACTCACCAGGGAGCTTTCTTTGAAGGCTCAGGTGGCCCGGAAATGCGGGAAGAAGGATGGCGTAAGATCTTCGAGAATTTGGACAAGGAAATGGCGAGTTGAGGTGAATCCCTCGCGCCTCGCTTCCGTGAGTTCTATCGCGTTACGACCGCAAATAAAAACAAGTCGCATCACTCTGACGGATGCCGGCAGACGATCCGCGTTTGCCGGCGATGTCGGAAAGGGCCTTCGCTATGCCCCGCTCGAACATCAATTTTGACGGCCTGTTTCATGCGCTCGGCGACCCCACACGTCGAGCCATCCTGGACAGGCTGTGCGAAGGTCCCTTATCCGTTTCGCGATTGGCAGAACCGCTCGGCGTCACAGTCACCGCGGTGATGCAGCATCTGCAAATCTTAGAGGCGAGCGGATTTGTCCATACAGAAAAGCTGGGAAGGGTTCGCACCTGCCGCATCGACACCGCCGGCTTTATGGCGCTGCAACAATGGATTAGCGATCATCGCACCTTGTGGGAGCGACGGCTCGATCTCCTCGCAGATTTTCTTGACCTTGAAGATGAAGAATGACGTCGCGCGCGGCTAAATTTCCCAGCGCAGCAAACATGTGCCGACGGTATACCCGGCTCCCACGGATGCCAGCAGCACCAGATCACCCTTATGCAGCTTGTTCTCTTCTCGAGCCGTTTGCATGGCCAGCGGAATGGTGCCCGCAGTGGTATTGCCGAAGCGATCGATGTTGATGATGACGCGCTCGCTGGCGATCCCCAACCGCTCTGCCGTTGACTGGATGATGCGCTTGTTCGCCTGGTGCGGAATAAAGCAATCCAAATCGCTGCCATGGATGCCATTGCGAACCAGCAAGGCTTCCGTGGCTTCCGACATTTTGCGGACCGCAAATTTGTAAACGGCCTGCCCATCCTGATGCACCACGTGCATATTCTTCGCCACTGTCTCCGCAGTTGGAGGATGCAAACTTCCGCCCCCGGGCATGTACAACGAAGCCGCGCCAGAGCCGTCGATTTCATGCAGATAATCGATCATGCCGACTTCACCCTCTTCGGCTGGTTCCAGCAGAACAGCGCCCGCTCCGTCACCAAAAATGATGCAGGTGGCACGATCCTTGTAGTCGATGATGGACGACATCACATCCGCACCGATGACCATCACCTTTTTGTGCGCACCGGACTCAATCAGCTTGGTTCCCACTTGAAGAGCGTAGACAAACGCGCAGCACGCTGCAGAAACGTCGAAGCCCCAGACATTTTGCGCACCCAGCTTGTTCTGCACCAGGCAGGCGGTCGAAGGAAACATCATGTCTGGGGTGACAGTGGCCACAATGATCGCTTCCAGGTCGCTGGGTTCGATGCCGCGCTCAGCCAGGCAGACGCGCGCCGCTTCCACCGCTAGATCACTAGTCGCGACCCCCGGATCGACAATATGTCGGGTGCGGATGCCGGTGCGCTCCACGATCCACTGATCGTTGGTGTCGACCATCTTTTCTAAATCCGCATTGGTCAGTAAACGAGGTGGAACGTAGGTGCCAAGCGCGCTAATTTTTGCCCGGTGCAGCGACCGCGGTCGAAGATCAAATTTCAATGAGTTGGCCTCGAAAAATTCTGTTTTCTTGTCTGCCCGGGATTGCCCGCGTGTTGCGGATTGTGTGCCTGAACGTCAAGCGCCGGGTATCCCACTGCACACGCATGAGCCCGTTGCCGTTGCTTCCTTCCGGACCTGGCGGGGTTGGCGGGATTGCGTCGCGTAGGACCCGGCACAGGTTCGATGATATCACTGGAAGAGTTCGACTTACACCGTGTACCCTGCTTCCATCCTCACGGGATTGCGAGGAAACAGAACATGGCCGAATCTCATATCCGTCCGGCAACCAGAAACGATTTGCCGCGCTTGACTGAAATCTACAACCACTATGTTCTTCACACTCCCATCACCTTTGACCTCGAACCCTATACGGTGGAACAGCGTGTTGCGTGGCTGGACCAGTTTGCGCTGACCGGACGACATCGACTGCTGGTCGCAACCGAAAACGATCTGGTGATCGGGTACGCCGGCACCATGCGATTTCGAGCCAAGGCGGCATATGACACGACGGTGGAAGCGACTATTTATTCTGCTCCCGAAGCAGTGGGCAAAGGGATTGGCCGCAGATTATTCACAGCCTTGTTTCAGGCGATGGATCAGGAAGATATACATACGATCGTCGGCGGGTACACCCTGCCAAATCCAGGTTCCGCTTCCCTGCTTGAGAAATTTCAGTTTCAGCCGGTAGGTGTCTTCCATGAGGTTGGCAGAAAATTCGACCGCTACTGGGATGTCGCCTTCATGCAGCGGCCGCTCCGCTTGCCCGCTTCGAAATGAGAGCGCCTTGGCCAACCGGGAATATTGAGTCCGGGTTGATAGAATAGAAGGTGTGAACAGTCTCGAAATCAACGCAGCCCCAACCATCCCTGGGCTTGAAGCTCCTCGTCCCCGGATTGGATTTGTAAGCCTGGGCTGCCCTAAAAACCTGGTCGATAGCGAAGTGATGATGGGTCTCCTGGCCGAAGCCGGAGCCACCATTACCTCCGACGCTGAGTCCGCAGACGTGCTGGTCGTGAACACCTGCTCTTTTATCGATAAAGCCAAGCAGGAGTCGGTCGACACCATCCTCGAAATGGCGCAGCACAAGACGGCCGGCAGGGCGCAGCGGCTGGTCGTAGCCGGCTGCATGGTCGAGCGGTATCGCGATGAGATTCAGAAAAATATTCCGGAGGTCGATGCGGTCGTCGGCACCGGCGAGCTGGAACAAATTCTTAAGGCGGCAGGCCTGACTTCTCCGCCGTCAGTCGCGACCGATTCTCCCTTTCGCATTTTGACCGTTGCCGAAGCGGCAGTTGCCCATCGCGCCGAAGGCGATCTTCGCGAACAGCAGGGCCGCTTCTCCCGCGAAAGCTGGGACGGCGCCATTGCCAGCCTGCCGAATTATCTCTACAACGAACACACGCCGCGCCTGCGCACCACGGCGCGCAGCTCCGCCTACGTCAAAATTGCCGAAGGCTGCGATCATCCTTGCGGCTTCTGCATCATTCCGCAGATTCGCGGCAAGTTCCGTTCGCGCCGGTTTGAGTCTGTCGTTGCTGAGGTCGAGCGTCTAGTCACAGAAGGCGTTCAGGAAATCACGCTCATTGGCCAGGACACTACCTGCTATGGCGAAGAATTCGGCATGAAAGACGGCCTGGCGCAGCTGCTCGATCGCCTGGCGCGCATCGACGGTGTCCGCTGGCTGCGCTTTCTCTATGCCTACCCCAACAAAGTCACACCGGCGTTGCTGGAAACCATGGCGCGGCATGACAACATCTGCAAATATCTGGATGTCCCGCTGCAGCACGCGGCGCCGAATGTATTGAAGCGCATGAAGCGCGGCGGCGGGGCGGATATTTTCCTCAACATGATTGAGCGCGTACGCGCCACCATGCCGGAGATTACGCTGCGCACCTCTTTCATCACCGGCTTTCCCGGCGAGACCGACGCCGACTTCGACCTGCTGATGGACTTTGTCAAAGAGGCGCGTTTCGACTGGCTGGGCGTGTTTGAGTATTCCGATGAAGAAGGCTCCGCCGCCTACGCTCTGGATGGAAAAGTTGCTCGCAGAACGATCGGCGCGCGCCAGCGCAAGCTGATGCGAAATCAATTGCAAATCAGCCGCAAAGCCCGCGCAGCGCAGGTTGGCGGCTTCACGGACGTTTTGATCGAAGGCGAAAGCGACGAAACTTCGCTGCTCTGGCAGGGCCGCAGCGCCATGCACGCTCCGGAGATCGACGGAAAAATCCTGATCAACGATTTTGGACCGCACGATTCCGTCGAAACGGGAAAATTTTATCGCTGCGAGATTACCGAGGCCCACGATTATGACCTGGTTGCCCGTGTCGTGGCATAACAACTTCATCGCGCGTGGAGATGTATAAGCGACAAACCATACAATATGTAACTTATACAGTTACATTGCGAGATTTTTTATGGCGAAAGAGAAAGAAAAAAAGTTATCGGCCCTTCGATGCCCGACCTGCAGCACACTGGTGTTGCAGACGGACGAAGATTTTCCGTTTTGCAGCGATCGCTGCCGCCTCATCGATCTGGGGAAGTGGGCCAGCGGCGCCTACCGCATCTCCTCTCCCATCCTCGACCCGGAAGTGCTGGAAGGCCTGGATGACATGCACCGCAGCGGACGCGGTTCGGGCGACGACGAATAAATGACGCCAAAAAGGACCGGCTGGGCGTGGGCGCTGGCAACATTTTTCGGAGTTGGCTTTCTGCGCCCGGCACCCGGCACCTGGGGCTCAGCCGCAGGCTTGCTGCTATGGTTGGCGGCGGCTCACTGGCTTCATCTCTCGGCAATGCACCTGGCGCTTGGCACTGCCTTTGCCGCGCTCCTTCTACTTCGCGCAGGCATTCCGGCTTCCGCCATAGTTGCCCGCGAGGCCGAGACAGACGATCCCAGTGTTGTCGTTGCCGACGAGGTTGTCGGCCAGTGGATCGCGCTGATCGCTGCCTCCAATCGCCCTTGGGAGTGGCTGCTGGCGTTCGCGCTCTTCCGCCTTTTCGATATCCTAAAACCGTCTCCGGCCCGCCAATTTGACAGGATGCACAGCGGATTCGGCATCATGATGGATGATGTAGCAGCGGGGATCTACTCCATGGCAATTGTGTGGCTGGTCCGACTTTTTTCCACCGGCTGGCGATTCTAAACTGTCGAGTTGGGAATAGTCTGGCTGGCCAGGGTCCTGTACGATTCGACGAGAGCCGGTGGAGGTTTCAATGTCAAGCAATTGGATCGCTGCCTCAACCTGCACCCCCGCGCCGGAGCGCGACACACATGAAATTTGGAATCCACACGACTGATACCGCCCCACACATCACCTCCATAACCCCGCTTGCAGCGTTGCCCGGCGGCGAGGTGGAAGTGCATGGCCGCAAGCTGGCGACTGAAGCCTACCGTCAACCCACGGCCACAATCGGCGAGCAACCCTCTCCAGTCAGGATGAGCCACGGCTCGAAGGTGCTGCTGCATGTTCCCGAGGGCGCTATCTCCGGCAATATCCAGGTGCGCGTCGATGGCCACAGCAGCAACGCCATGCCAATCTCGGTGGGGGTTGCAATTGCCGAGGAGATGGACCCGGTGGCCAGCCCTGTCGTCGACCGCGACGGTACCATATATGTTACTTTCTCCGGCCAGCGCGGGCAGCCAACCCCGGTTTCTGTATTTCAAATCGATTCCGAATATCAAGTTCGCCCCTTCGCTACCGGCATCTTGAATGCCACCGGAGTAGCACTCGATCCGGACGGAAATCTCTACGTCTCTTCGCGGCACGAAGGGAATGTGTACCGGGTCACTCCTAGCGGTGCAAAATCCCTGTTTGCGGAAGGCATGGGGGTCGCCACCGGACTTGCTTTCGATCGAGAGGGATTTCTGTATGTCGGCGATCGCAGCGGCACGATTTTCAAGATTTCGCCGACTCGCCAGGTTTTCGTCTTCGCCACCCTTGAGCCAAGCGTCTCCGCGTATCATCTGGCCTTCAATGATGCCGGCACACTCATGGTCAGCGGACCGACCACTTCCGCCAACGAATCCATTCACGCGATCGAGCCGAGCGGAGAAATTTCCAGCTTCTATACCGGCTTGGGACGGCCCCAGGGCATGGCCTTCGACGTTGACAACAATGTTTACGTGGCTGCGTCCTTGCACGGACGCCGCGGAGTGGTCAAAATCACGCCAAATCGAGAAGCCTCGCTGGTCATTTCCGGCTCCGGGATTGTGGGCCTGGCCTTCCTTCCTGAAGGCGATGCCGCGGTGGCCACGCGCGATACCGTATATCATGTTGGATTAGATATCGTCGGAAGATTATTGCATTAAAAGCAGTTCCTAAAGTGAATCGACGGCTGCGCGATAACACGTTGGAGTCGTCACTTCATCCAGAATGATGACGAATTCGTTTCTGAGTACAGCATCTGTAAAACTGCTATAGGCTGGCAATCGGTCCGGTTCTCTCAATCAAACTCATGCTTGCAGAAATTATTGCCGTAGGGTCAGAACTGCTGACCCCCTTCCGTCAGGACACGAATTCGCTATTCGTCACTGAGCAATTGAATTCGCTCGGCGTTAGCGTCGCTTTTAAAACCATTGTTGGCGACCGCAAAGCCAACCTGGTGCAAGCGATCTCCCTGGCTCTCAGCCGCACGGATATCGTCTGCATTACAGGCGGGCTGGGACCAACGGAAGATGATCTGACGCGCGAAGCTGTCGCAGAAACTCTGGGAGTGCGAGTCCGCCGTAATGGCGATTTGCTGGCCGCCCTCTACAAACGCTTCGCAGAACGGCGCATCACCATGCCCGCCAACAATTCCAAACAGGCAGACCTGATCGACGGCGCAGACATTTTGCCCAACGCCAACGGTACCGCGCCCGGCCAGTGGATTGATACCGTCATCGGCGAACATCGCAAGCTGATGTTGCTGCTTCCCGGACCCCCCGCAGAATTGAAAGCGATGTTCGCCGCGGAATGCTTGCCGCGGCTGAAAGAAGCCTTGCCACCCCGCCACATCGCTCGCCGCGTTCTCAAAATAGCCATGCTGCCGGAGTCCGAAGTCGATGCGCGGCTGGCTCCCATCTATACGCGCTTCACTGATGTTGAGACCACCATCCTGGCGCATGCCGGTGAGATCCAGTTGCATCTGCAATGCACCAAGGCGATTCTCGAGCTGGCGCAAACTCGCGTCAACGAGTTGGCCAGCCGTCTGGAAGAGGAGATGGAAGATTCCGTTTTCTCCTCCCACGGTGAAACCCTCGAACAAATCGTCCTCTACTATCTTGAAATTCGCGGTGCTACCGTAGCCGTCGCGGAAAGCTGTACCGGCGGATTGCTGTCGCAGCGGCTGACCAGCATCAGCGGCAGCTCGCGCTCATTCGTTGGCGGCGCCGTAGTCTATTCCGATCCTTTAAAGGTGCAGTTCGCCGACGTACCGGAAGACATGCTGGAAGAGAAAGGTGCAGTCAGCCGCGAGGTTGCGGCCGCATTGGCGCATGGGATCCGACGTCGCGCACAGTCCACAATTGGTGTCGGCATCACTGGTATTGCCGGTCCCACCGGAGGCACAGATGAAAAACCGGTTGGCCTGGTCTACATCGCGCTCGACGATGGCAAAGAGATTAATGTGTGCGAGCGAAAATTCCGCGGAGATCGCGATCGCATCCGCTGGTTCGCCAGCCAGCAGGCCCTCGACATGATCCGCCGCAAGTTCATGTAATCCGCGTCGAGCGAGATTCGCTCGCTGTCTCCCATCCTTCTGAACTTGCCCTGCAACCCACGATGCCTGGACTGTGTTTGGAAGTTCACCTCAATTCCTGTGCCCCGCTGCTACACTCGAACAGTACTCACATGACAGTGGACTTTATTGCAGCGGCGATTGCGTATTTGCTGGGGTCAATTCCCTTCGGCTATTTGTTGGTACGACTGTTTCGAAAAGAAGATATTCGTGAAACTGGCAGTGGCAACATTGGGGCTACCAATGTGCTGCGCAGCGGCTCCCGATCGCTCGGCATTCTGACTCTGTTTCTCGACATTGGAAAAGGATTTCTGGCGGTTGAGATTGCGCGTCATTTGGCCTCGGGTCACCAGGCTGTAGTCGCCGGTTCGATTGCCGCCGTATTTGCGGTGATCGGACACGTGTTCACCATCTGGCTCCAGGGCAAGGGCGGAAAAGGCGTGGCGACGGCGCTCGGCGTATTTCTGGCGCTCGCAACTCTACCCGCGCTCTCCTCGTTGCTGGTATTTATTCTGCTCACCCTGGCAACACGGTATGTTTCTTTGGCCTCGATGCTGGCCGCTGCGTCGTTTCCATTCTGGGTTTGGATGGGGGAACATTTTTTTGGCATCGACTACGGTTCGGGGGCCATCTTTATGGCCAGCACCATCCTCGTTCCGGCGATCATCCTCATCAAACACCGTAAGAACATCGAACGCTTGCTGCACGGAACCGAGTATCGATTCGGCAGCAAAGAAAGCTCGGCCACATGAGCCGGATTGGAGTTATCGGGACAGGTTCGTGGGGGACCGCGCTGGCACTCGTTCTGGCCAAGCGTGGCGGTCACAGCATCACGCTGTGGTCGCACACCCCGGTGGTTGCGGAAGCGATTCGGCAACGACACGAGAACAGCATCTACCTTCCGGGGCTTTTTATCCCCGACTGTGTTGCCGTCACCACAGAGCTGCAGGAAGCCGTCGATCAGGCTGAGATCCTAATCCTCGCGGTCCCTTCCGAACATCTGCGCAGCGTGTGTTGCGCCATGGCGCCGCTTCTCACCAGTGACCAGCTGATCGTGAATGCCACTAAAGGCATTGAGGACGGCACCTATCTGCGCATGACTCAAGTGATGGGTGAAGTTCTCGGCAAATATAAGCTGGCCCTTCCCTGCGGTGTGCTCAGCGGACCCTCCTTCGCACAGGAAGTCGGTGCCGGCAGTCCCACCGCCATCACTATTGCCTCCAGCGACCCGGCCATCGCGACTCGTGTACAGGAGGAGTTCTCCAGTCCCTCCCTGCGCCTCTACACCAACGACGATGTGGTTGGAGTCGAACTGGGTGGAGCCCTAAAGAATGTTATTGCCATCGCTGCCGGAGCCACCTATGGCCTGGAGCTTGGGCACAACAGCGTCGCCGCTCTCATCACGCGCGGGATTGCCGAAATTACCCGGCTTGCGGTCGCTTGTGGCGGCCGGCGCGAGACGCTTGCGGGGCTTTCCGGCCTGGGGGATCTGGTGCTCACCTGTACCGGAGCGCTCTCCCGCAACCGCCATGTCGGAGCGGAGCTGGGAGGCGGCCGATGTCTAAAGGAAATCCTGGTTGAAATGCATGGCCGTGTTGCGGAAGGCGTTCGCACAACCGACGCGGCGCTGGGCGTAGCCCGCGGAGTTGGAGTCGAGATGCCGATCACCGAAAAAGTGGCTGCCGTCCTGCACGAGCAGATCTCAGCCAAAGAAGCCATGCGGGAGCTGATGTCTCGACCCGGCCGCGACGAATTCTCTCGCTGACCAAACCTGCCCCAAACTTCAGTTTCCCTCCTTCACGAATCAAGTTACGCACCCTCGCAGGGACACGAACGATATGTCCCCTAAGTTTTATTAAATTTTTCCACAACTAGTGCGACCCAAGGTAATATCTTCAAGAGGTAAGATGGTTACCTAAAGATATGACCCCGACTCTCCATCACGGCAACCTCAGCCAGGTCAAGCGTAATCCACGCTTGTGGGTAATCTACCTGAGCCTGATGCTGCCTGCGGCCGCTGGGATTATGTCCCTTGGTCTGATAGTCGATGCATTTCGCTCGCCGGAGTTGATGGACAAAATCATCAAGCTGGGGCTGGCCGTCGTGGCTGCGGGCTTGTCCGTGAAGTGCTGGGCGGTGACGTGGACGTTTTCACGAGACATGCGACAGTTTCTGGAAACACTGCAGGCCATCAAACGCGGAGAATTCGTTTTGCGCTCTGGCCGCGCCGGATTGCCGGAAATCGAAGAGCTCGCGCACGAGTTGAGCGGAATGAATGAAAGTCCCGACACATCACTCGCCAAGTGGATCCTGCTATCTCGGGATCACCATGCCATTTTTGTTCGATTGGTCGAAGCCATGTCGGCGTCGATGAGCACCAAGAGCTTCTATGCGCGCGGCCATTCGGGACGTGTTGCCGAATACTCCACCCTGATTTGCGAAGAGCTGGGCATGTCTCCTGAAGATCGAACTCGGATTCGACTATCTGCGCTGCTGCACGATATCGGGAAGATCGGCATGGATCAGCAAATCCTGACCAAGCCCGGTGTGCTGACGCCGGAAGAATTTGCCATCCTGAAAACGCATACCACCCGCGGCGCCGAGATGCTTCGCCCCGTTGCGGAGTTTGCCGACCTGCTGCCCGGTGTCGAACTGCACCATGAATCCATCGACGGCTCGGGCTATCCGCACGGACTGAAGGGCGATCAGATTCCTTTAATGGCCCGCGTCATTGCCGTGGCCGACACCTTCGACGCCATGACCCACAACCGTACCTACCAGGACGCCATGGACGGCGCCTATGTGATCCGCATTATCCGCACCATGGCCGGAAAGAAATTCGACGAGAGTGCTGTCGATGCCTTCTGCCGAGCCTACGCCGCCGGGCGTATCGAGCTTCCTAAAAGACATGTGGAAGACGCCGAGCCAAAGTCTTCGCCGACGCCCGAATCTTCCCGCGTCCCCATCCGTGTTTTACCGGATGAAGCGCTTCCTTCTCCCTCGCTGGTTACGGCCGGAGGGGTTGATACACTGAAGGTGTAGCCCTTTCGCACACCTCATGTTGCAGTCACTGTTTAACAGCCCAGAGCCAACACCCGGATTGATGGACCGCATGAAGCAGGCGGTCGCGCGCACCCGCACCGGTCTGCAGGAGCGCATGGACGACCTGCTCTCCCTGGCCCGTCCCGTCGATGAATCCGTGCTTGAGGAGTTGGAAGGTACCCTGATCGCTTCCGACATTGGCGTTGCCACCTCGCAGGAAATCATCGGCGCCCTTCGCCAGCAAGCTTCCCGCCAGCAAATTCGCGATGGCGCAGAACTGCGCCGCCTGCTGAAGGCCGAAATGCTGCGCATTCTGGAGGATGTACCCGCGCCAAAACATACCATCAGTGCCAAACCGGAAGTCATCCTGATGGTGGGGGTCAACGGCACTGGAAAAACCACCACCACCGGGAAACTGGCAGCCTATTTCCGTAACCAGGGGAAATCGGTTTTACTGTGCGCCGCCGACACCTTTCGGGCCGCGGCCATCGAGCAACTGGAGGTCTGGAGCCAGCGCGCGGGCGTCGAAATGATCCGCACTCGCCAGGGGGGCGACCCGTCGGCCGCGCTCTACGATGCACTGCAGGCCGGGCAGGCTCGCGGCATCGACGTGCTCATTGTCGACACCGCTGGACGTCTACACACCAAGAACAACCTGATGGCGGAGCTCGACAAAATTCGCCGTACCGCGCAGCGCTTCTCCCCGGATGCGCCCCATGAAACCTTGCTGGTGATGGACGCGACCACCGGACAAAACGGCCTGCAGCAGGCTCGGCTGTTTACCGAGGCCGCCAGGGTTTCCGGCATCGTGCTGACGAAACTTGACGGTACCGCGAAGGGCGGAATCGTCATCGCGATTGCACGGGAATTGCAACTCCCCGTGCGCTTTGTCGGCGTCGGCGAACAAATGGCAGACCTGCTTCCCTTCGACAGCAACGCATTCGTGGATTCAATGCTGGAAGGATGAGGCCATGCCTGTCCGGCAAAACGGCGTAGAGTAAGCTCCAGCAACCCAACCTTCAAAGGTCGCGAGGCACATGGCACCTACGGAATCGACTGCGGATGAACTCTGGATGGAACGCGCTCTCGCGCTAGCCGAGTCTTCGATTGGACTGGCTTCTCCCAATCCCGTTACCGGGTGTGTGCTGGTCAAAGACGGCAACGTGATCGGCGAGGGCTTTCACTCCTATGCCGACAAGGACCACGCGGAAATTGTTGCGCTGAAGCAAGCTGGCACGGCCGCGCGCGGTTCGACTGCCTACATCACGCTGGAGCCCTGTAGCCATCATGGTCGCACTCCACCCTGCGCTGACGCGCTCATCAAGTCCGGCGTAGCGCGTGTTGTGGTCGCGGTGCGCGATCCCAATCCGCAGGTCAGCGGTCGCGGTCTCGATCGATTGCAGGCCGCGGGAGTTTCCCTGACCATCGGGGTGAAAGAGGCCGCAGCTCGGCGACTCAACGAGGCCTTCGCAAAATTCATCCGCACCCATCGCCCTTTTGTCACCCTGAAAGCTGGAATGACGTTGGATGGCCGCATCGCTCCTCCACCCAGCAAAGACCATATCCCCTCCGGCTCAACCCACTGGATCACAGGTGATCGGTCGCGCGAAGTCGTGCAGGAGCTGCGCCACGGCGCCGACGCCATCCTTACCGGCATTGGAACCATCCTGAATGACGATCCGCTATTAACCGACCGTAGCGGCAGGCAGCGCCGACGCCCATTTCTGCGCGTGGTGCTCGATTCCTCGCTGCGCTTGTCGGTCGACTCGCAACTGGTTCGCACCGCCAGCCAGGATGTCCTGGTGTTTCACACTCAACCCGCTGCCAGGCAGGCCAAGGCTCTGGAGGAACGCGGCGTGCGCGTAGAACGGCTCGAACCCGAGCCCGCCACAGGACTGGTGCCGCTGCGAGTGGTCATGGAGCGGCTGGCCGATATGGAGATGCTGAGTGTGATGCTGGAGGGCGGTTCGCAGATAAACGCCTCCGCTTTGGCGGCGCAGATCGTCGACAAACTGTACCTGTTTTATGCGCCCGCAATTTATGGAGATGCTGCGGTTCCGGTGGTGCGTTCGCTTGAGGCCAACACCTACTTCGCTAACCGGCTGACAAGCTACCAACTGCATGAACTGGGCGAAGATTTCGCCGTCGAAGGCTACCTCCATAATCCCTGGGAGAGCGCGTAGATCATTTTGGTGGCCCATTCAAGCCTTCCTTTGGCTTGAGTGGGGTTCGCTTGAGTTGGATGGAAAGGATTTCTGCAATGTTTACCGGCTTGATCGAAAGTACCGGCACAATTCGCTCCCTGGAAGATCACAAGGGAGTCACGCGCATCACGGTCGCCGGCCCTGCCTCGCTGGTCAACCGGCTGCACGCCGGCGACAGCGTGGCGGTCAGCGGCGTTTGCCTCACAGCGGTCGACATCAATCCGGATAGCAGTCTCTTCGTAGCCGACCTTGCGGCGGAAACCATCGCGCGCACTTCCCTGTCTCGCCTGCACTCAGGTTCCATCGTGAATCTGGAATTGCCAACCGAGGCCGGCACTCCGCTCGGCGGCCACATCGTGCAGGGTCATGTGGATGGCGTGGGGACCGTCCAGTCATTACAGCCGCTGGTCGCGGGCGCACAATCCTCTGCAACGGATTGGTGGCTGCGCCTGACCATTCCAGAAGACTGCGTCCGTTACGTAGTCGAGAAAGGTTCGATTGCGATTGAAGGCATCAGCCTCACCGTGGCTCGAATCGCAGGAAACGCTGTCACGATCGCGATTATTCCGCATACTTATACAGTGACGAATCTGCACACACTGACGCCGGGAAGCCCCATCAATATTGAAGTCGACGTAATGGCGAAATACGCCGAGCGCCGAGCCGCCGCTCCTGGGAAAAGCGAAAAGCCCTTCGAGTTGACTGTCGACTATTTGATCGCCAACGGATATTAGTCGAGGCGCTGAATTCCCAAAAATTAAACAATCAACCGATCTGCGCCATGCTTAATTTCATAGGACTCGTAGTCGAACGATTCGAAGCACTTCAATATATGGCCATTGTCAAACATGATGGTCAAAGTTCCGACCTCATTCCCAGCAGCCTGTGAAATTGAGTGCTCCAGCAGATGCATAAGCTTTGATTCTGTAATTGGTGGGTGGATTGGTTTTGCTTCTGAATCACCGAGCCCGGAATCATAGGAGAACTCTCCCTCAATTTTGATTGTGAGTTGACCATCGAAGTGCAGATATAGTTGATTCGAATTGAAGCAAATCATTTCGAGCCGATGGCCTACGAGAAATGAACCGTCGAAATCTTCCGGTAATCCATACATTTTGTTAGTCTCTGCGCGGTAGCGGGAACGTGCGTCCTACCCTTGGTGCCGAGCCATCCTTCACGTTTCGTCGCGAAGGATGGCATTCCCTGCAGCAACCTACATTCCGCCGTTGGAAATTTTTTGCTTCCCCAGCCATTCCGTCAGCTTTGGCTGCTGCGTTGCCCGCAGAACCGTGCAATCGTGAATGGAATTTGTCGCGCGTTGTAATGCTTCCTGCGCCGCCGCGACAGGATGTGACGCGAAGAACGTCTGCACTTGCTGGGCTTTGTCCACGCTGCAGAAGCTGCCCGTCGACTGCACCAGGTAGCCTCCCGACGCCGTGGTCATCTGAGCATGGACCTTGTCCCAGTTTTTCTGGATGTAGTCCCACGCAATGGGTCGCGTGTCGCGGCTGCGTAACGCCACGATAAACAGGAAAATAGCATCCTGATTGCGAACCTGGCCGGAGGTCGCATAATCCAGCGCGCGTTGAACTAAAGCTGGATCATGAAAATTCGCCAGCGAAATCAAGGCCGTCTCCTGCACTTCCGGGTTGTTCGATGTCTTGCTCAGTTGTTGCAGCTGGTCGAACAAATGACTGTCGCCATTTTCCGTCGCAATCATTACTGACGGCCGCACCAGCGAGGGCTCTACGCTGGCCTGATCCGCGATGTACTTATTGGTCAAATCTTTCGCCTGCGCGATAATCTGCGGATCGCGACCGATCTCTCCTAACACGCCAAACAACGTGGCCCTCAGTTGCTTCTTCTCCACTGAGTCCGATGGAGATATTTCCTTCACTCTGTCGTACGAGGGCCGAAACTCCTGCCGCACCCAGGCCGCCAGTTTCACCCGATCCTCCGGTGTTGCAATGCGCTCGTCCGTCGCGTAAATGGCTCCGGCAAGGTTTTCGATCACATCGGCATTTGAGTCGTTGCGCAACACCGCCGCAAGATCCAGATAATTGCCGATGCCGCTGCGACCAGAGCGCATCAGCGCCCACTCATTCCCCGCGAATCCAATGCGCACCGCAGGCGACAGCTTGGTTTCCGCCACGCTGAGAATCTTGTTGTAATCCTCCGGATCGTACAGCGTGCGGTAATATCCTTTATCGTTCGCATTGGCGAAAAAGAAATCTGCGCTCGGCACTGACAACTTTTGATGCGCTTCTGTCAGCAACTCGCATTTGGAATCTGCTCCCGTTCGGAAACAGACCGGCACTGTCCAGGTTTGCGGATTTTCCGCATGCGTCTCCGGATCAAGAAAGAAGCGCTGCTGCGAAACTTCTGTCGATCCGCTTTTGGGCGAAGTGAAGGTCAATAGCGGAACGCCGGGTTCGGTGATAAAGCTGTCCATCACCTTGTCGATCGGCTTGCCGCTGGCCGCCGTCTGCGCATTCCAAAAGTCCTCGGCGGTCGCGTTGCCGTACATGTGCGCCTCAAGATAATTGTGCACACCCTTGCGGAAGACTTCAGGAGTTTCATAGTTCTCAGTCATCGCCAGCACGGCCGCGCCTTTTTGATAGGTGATGCCGTCGAACATCTCGTTAATCTCGCCCGGCGTATCGGCCTTTGCTCGGATCGCGCGGGTTATTTTGCCTGAGTCATAGTTCAGCACGCCATCCAAGGAGAGGGCGTCGTCCTGCGATAGATTCCATTCTGGCTTCCAGGCCGACACCGCCTTCGATTCCATCCAGGTGGCAAAACCTTCGTTCAACCACAGATTGTTCCACCATTTCATGGTGACCATATCGCCGAACCACTGGTGCGCCATCTCGTGCGCCACATCAATGGCGACGGTTTTCTTCGCATCGGGTGACGCGGTCTTATCATCGACCAGGAGAACGGTCTCACGGTAGGTGATAGCACCAAAATTCTCCATCGCGCCGGCCTCAAAGTCCGGAATCCCGATCATGTCGAGCTTCGGCATTGGATATTTAATGCCAAAGTAGGTGTCGTAGTAGTGGAGAAAAAATTCTGCACCTTGCAATGCATAGGCGCCCATCTGAACCTTATCCGGTGTGGCGCAGACACGAATGGGAACGCCGTCGCTTTCGCCGGAGAGACACTTGAAATCCCCCACCAGGAAGGCCACCAGGTAGGTCGACATCTTCGGCGTGGTAGCGAAATGGATGGTGCGCTTGTCCGCAGTCGGCCCCGGTTCATCCGAAACAATATTGGTGTTCGAAATACCGGTGTCACCCTTGTCGACAATCAGCGTGGTAGAAAACGTTGCCTTCATCGCCGGCTCATCAAACGATGGGAACGCACGCCGCGCATCGGTGGGTTCAAATTGTGTCACCGCATAGTTGCGATGGGCCGCTTTCGACAAGTAGAAACCGCGCAGCTGATCGTTCAAAATCCCGGTGTACTCGATCTTGATGGTCGCCGCGCCCGCAGGGATTTCCTTATCGACATGCAGCGTCGCCTGTTCATCCGGCTTATTCTCGGTGACGTTGGCCGTCTGCGTACTCCCATCCGCTGTGATCGTGACTTTTTGAAATGTGATCTGCACCGCGTTCAGCGTAATGCTGCTCGAAGGCTTGTCCAGCGTGACGCCGATTTCTTCCTTGCCGGTAAACGTGGCCGCTTTTAAGTCTGGTTCCAATGTCAAAGAATAATGTTGCGGGGTCACATCGGTTGGCAGACGCTGCGCCAGCAATGCAGCGGAAGGGGCGAAAGATAGGGTGGCGACACACACCGCGAACAGACCAGAAACCGAAAAACGTGAGCGATGAAGCAAAGGATATTCCTCCTGAAATGGGCGCAAACAAATGGCCTGAGAGCCGAAGGCCTGGCATATCTACGATACTCGCTGAATTATTGTTCCGTCACCCGGCAGACAACGCTTGCACCACCATAATCGCGGCTTTAGGCTTCTCGATAATTCAGCAAGACCAGCCCGATACAGACCAGGCACATGGGCCACAACCATGCCGCAATCCGTATTCCACGCCCGGTCGCCCCTGCGGCCCGCGATCCGCGCACCTCCAGCCAGCGTGTCCAGCCAGCGAAAACTGCGAACAGCGCGATGGCAGTATGGCTTATTTCGGTCAGCAATTCCTCTTTGACATTGCCCAGGGTGTGATTGTGGGTGAGCAACAAAGCCCCTCCCAACGCGCAAACCGAGGGAAAAACCAGCGCCGCCTTCGAGGATCGCAATCGTTGCGTTTGCACACTCCATTCAAAGGCAACGAAGCTGACAATCAGCAGAATATAGAGACGGTGCTGCAGGTCCTCCGGGTTGTAAAAGCTGGCCCAAAAACCGCGCGGACCCAGCGGCCACGCCTCCGGATCGGCGCGCAGAAAAAGAAACAATGCCAACCCCAGGAAAGCCAGCGGCCAGTGACGAGCCCATCGCGCGCGATCCCATCGCCCCAGCATCGCCAGCAATCCCGCCAGCAAAACTATAATTCCAGCCCAGTGGTGGTTGTAGTCCGACCACTCCTGCTCCATTTTATTGTTGGCGGCTTTGGCGTCATCCGGCGACTGCGCATAAGTCTGGATGGCAACTTTCATCGATTGCACCGGCGGCAAAGCTCGAACCGACGGCGTTGCAAAACTCGGCCATCGTGGGGTCATCCGGGCAGAAATCTCCGGCAACGTCAGCCGGTTCTGCACCAGGTCCACAGCAGGCGGTTGCGCCGTGAGCGAAGCGGCGGCCAGGATGATGGTGAATCCAATCCCAATCTCCGCCTCAGAGAATTGACCAATACGTAACAGCCACGGTGACGAATTGAATTTCTGCTCCCGAATCAACAGAAAATTTGCTGCGCCAAGCACCAGCACCACTGCCAACATGACGGATTTGGCTACCAGGACCACGCCGTACGCAGTCCCGTACACTGCACTCCATGACTGCGTATAGACCCACGCCATGGCGACTCCAGCCGCCACCAGAACGATGACGCTGACGACTGCCATTGCGGAGTATCGCCGCACAGCGCGAACCGCGTTACCATCCTCCACCGCAAGGTCATCGGGTCGTGAGGAGAGAAGCAGCCACAGATACGGCATGCCGCCAATCCACAGTGCCACCGCCAGCTGATGCAGACCCGTCAACAGCATCATCGGAAATTGATGTTCCAGGCGCGACGCTCCGTGACTGGTCCACACGATGGCCAACATTAATGGCCCAAGAAACAGCAGCCACAGCGCGTTCCGCGGCATTCCCAGCCGGCTCATCAGCAGAAAAATCAAAGCAGTAATGGAAAGCAGCAAGCCGGCCAGAAAATAATTCGCCGTATACAGTTGAGACACGCCAAGGCCGGTCGTGCTCATCAACATGGCCGTGTCCAGTGAGACAAAAATAGCCTGCGCAGCAGCCAGTCCAATCGCGCCAGCCCGAAGAAGCCGCACCGCCCGGCACGAAAACTTTTCGAATGCAGCTGAAGAGGAGGCCGATTGCGGCAGCACCATCGTGCAAAACACGATGCCGCCAATCAGCAGAGAGTCGAAGGCCAGGGTGGCTGCTCGCAGCAGCACGGCAGCCAGCGGATAATCACGCAGAAACCAGAGCAATGGATTCTTCCTCGGACCGCCGGGCCGTACGACACACGATTCTTATTGCGCGGCAACGGTGAAGCTGACATCACCGCGCGTAATGTGTCCGTCGCTCGCCAGCACCTGCCAGTGAATCAGGTATTTTCCGTTTGCCAGGCCGTGCGCGACGGCGTTCAACTCCGAAGGCTTGGCACTGTGCTCCATCTGCAACGCCACCGGCTTGCCAGCGGAATCCGACAACTTCACCGTGCAACGGCTGGCTTCAATTCTGGAGTCGTAATCGAGCGCGATCTCAACCTGATGACTGTGCACGACCGCTTTATCCGCAGGCGAGGAGTGCACCAGCATGGCGTGGGCGAATGCTGCCGGCGATCCCGCAAGAAGCATGATTGCTAGTGGCGCGGTCCATCCTAATAATCGAATCATCCCAAGGATCTCCTTATACATTGTCGGTTCACGAAATTCGAAACCCTTACTAAGCAGTCACGTGTATCGATGCGGCGCGAATCGAACGCCCGGAAATCTCCGCCGCTCGCATCTCAGCGTAGGAAGCAGCCCCCATCAACGCCGCGCGACTTTCAAGAATGATGCGCACCGGCATGGTGGAAACTAAATCGTGCATGCGGCCCTTGTCGCAGAATCCGCGCATGAATGTGCCATCTTGCATCTTCTTCAGAATCTTTGGCGCAATCCCGCCGCCGATATACATCCCGCCGTGCGCAAGAATCTTCAACGCCAGGTTCCCCGCTTCCGACCCATAGATGGACACAAAAACGTCCAGAGCCTTGGCACACAATTCGTCGTTGCCCGACTCGCCCAACTCCCCGATGACAGCGTTCGGATCTTCTTGCTGCATCCGCTGGCGCAGTTCAGCAGACTCGTTCATCTTTTTGCAGTCGCGCAAAAATGTATAAATATTCTTCAGCCCTATGCCGGAGCAAACCCGCTCCCAGCTGACGTGGCCATTCATTTTTGGATCGGATCGCAGAAATTGCAGCAGCTCAATCTCAAGGTCGTTATGCGGCCCAAAATCGCCATGGCCACCTTCAGAAGCCATGGGTATATGAGTTTTCCCATCCCAGATCAGCAGCCCTTCGCCCAAGCCCGTACCGGCTGCAATTAATCCGCGATTTCCTAGCTGGCTGTTGTCGCCCTCACTTAAAGTAAAGATCTGATCGAGATGGAGTTCGGCGATCCCGTAGCCATTCGCCTCCAGATCGTTGATCAGAAAAATATGTTCGATGTGAAGATCGCGTGATAACTCCTGAGCGTCCAGCCGCCAGGGCAAATTCGTCAGCTGAATCACGTTCTTGCGAACCGGGCCGGGCGCGCCGAAACATGCGGCCTCAATCCCGTCGGAATCCTGCTGCGCTTTTGGTCCTAAAAATTCACGAACGATGGCTTGCAGATTTGGATACTGTTGTGCGGCAAATTTTTCGTCGCGAACGTGCTGCAGGGTGCCCTGCTCAAAGCGATACAGCGCCAGATGCGCCTTGGTACCACCCACGTCGCCAGCAAGAATCATCGGCTCACTTCCAGCAATCCTCGACCATTTGCATCCGGCGGCGGCAGCTTCGCGGCGGCGGCCCGATCCAGCAGAAAGCTCAACTCGCCGCTCTCCGGTTGAATCAACTGTGACGGCAACGTCTCCGGTTGATAGGACCCCATCAGCACTTCCCGTAACACTTCAGCCTTTGATCCGTCCTGGATCAGAAAGAAGATTTTATCAGCATGGTTGATCACCGGCCACGTAAGAGTGATGCGCCACGGAATTTTATCTTCCACGTGATTGGCAACCGCCAGCCGCATCATCTCATGCAGGGCTTCGGAATGCGGAAATAAAGAGGCGGTGTGCCCGTTGCTGCCCATCCCCAGAACAATCAGGTCGAATCGGGGCAGCTGGGCTCCCTCCAGCCGAAATCGATTGCGCAAGGCGGACTCATAACGCGCTCCACCTTCCTCCGGCTCCAGTTCGCCTTCGATCCGCGTCACGTTCTCAGCCGGCAGCGGCACCTTCGACAAAAATGTTTCCCTGGCAAGCCGATAATTTGAGTCAGGACTATCCGGCGGCACACACCGTTCATCCACAAAGAAAATCATCAGCCGCTTCCAGTCGATGCGGGAACGGAAGGGATAATCCGGGTCGGCGAACAGCTCAAACATGCGCTTCGGCGCGCCCCCTCCAGAGATCGCAATCCTTGCGACGCCCCGTGCCTTCACGGCCGCCTCAACAGAGGATGCGACCCAATCGGCAGCCTTCACGCTCATCGTTTCGTGGTCGGATTCCACTTGATAGTGAACGTGGATTTTCTTCGGCATTGTCATCTCCTTTTCAGCCCGGTCTATCAGCGGCGCCATTTGCGGCCATCGCGCGCCAACAGCGCATCGGCGGCGGCCGGTCCCCAGCTTCCCGCAGCGTAGTTCGGAAAATCGCCAGGCGGATGCGCGGCCCAGGCCTCGAGAATGGGAGTCATCAAGGCCCACGTTGCCTCCACGCCGTCGCGGTGAGCAAACAACGTTGCATCCCCCATCATGGCATCGAGAAGCAGTCGCTCATATCCATTCGCGGAAGAAACGCCAAACGCCGACGCATAGTCAAAATCCATCATCACCGGGCAGCTCTGCATGCTTGGCCCAGGAACCTTGGCGGCAAAACGAAGCGAGATTCCTTCGTCCGGCTGGATTCGCATGGAAATAATGTTGGGCAGGATTTCTCCACACTTGCTGGGTCCAATGTTGTCCTTGAACAGCATTGTCGGCGGCTGCTTGAACTGGATCGTGATTTCGGTATACCGCTTTGCCAGTCGCTTCCCGGCGCGAACATAAAAAGGTACGCCAGCCCAGCGCCAGTTCTCAATCTGAAATCGCATGGCCGCGAAAGTCTCGGTGTTGGAATTCGGATCGACCCGCTCTTCCTGGCGATAACCAATGACGGGCTTTCCATCCACCGTGCCCGGGCCATACTGCCCACGCACCGTGTCTTCCAGCTTAATGGGCTGAATTGCCTTCCAGACTTTTACCTTTTCCATTCGAATAGGCGCAGAAAAAAATGTGACGGGCGGCTCCATCGCGACGAACGAAAGCAATTCCATCACGTGGTTCTGCACCACGTCGCGTAGCGCTCCTGCCTTCTCATAGAACGGCCCGCGACCTTCAATACCGATGCTTTCCGCTGCCGTAATCTGCACATGATCGATAAAATTACGGTTCCAGATGGGCTCGAAAATTCCATTGGCAAAGCGAAAGACCAGGATGTTCTGAACTGTCTCCTTGCCGAGATAGTGATCGATGCGAAAGATCTGATCTTCCGACAAGACCTTGTTGATTTCATCATTCAGCTCCCTGGCAGATTCCAGGTCGTGACCGAACGGCTTTTCAATAATGCAGCGAACTGTACCTTTGTCCGGTCGAGCCATGCCGTGCTTGCCCAGTTGTTGCACAATCTCTGCGAAATAATCGGGTGCCGTGGCTAAATAAAATAACCGATTGCCGCTTGTTCCATATTTCTCATCCAGCAATTCCAGCAAAGATTTCAGCCGCGCGTATCCATCCGGATCATCGAAGTTCATGGCGTGATACTTCACCCTTTGCAGAAAGTCGCGCAGGTTAGGATCATTCGCATCGACCCCGCCGCCTTTGATGATTCCATCGCGCATGTCGTTGACGAACTCATCCTGCAGCGGGCGCCGCGCCACACCTACCACGGCAAACTCCGCGGGCAGCAAACCTGACTGTTCCAGGTGATAGAGCGCGGGCAGCAATTTCCGCTTGGTCAGATCTCCGGAGGCGCCAAAGATCACCACGACGCAAGGCTCCGGAACCCGCTCCGGAACTCGCGACGCCTGCAGTTCTTCAGGGGAAACTGTTACTTCCGTCGTGACCATGGCTACTCTCCTTGCTCTTGAAATATCTATGCTTGCCTGTGACGATTGCGTAAGTCCGATGGCCGCGATCCGCTAGTTTGATTTCTTGACCGCGTGGCCACCAAACTCGTTGCGCATGATCGATAGCATCCTGTCGGAGAAATTATTTTCTTCGCGCGAGCGAATTCTGCGAATCAACGATTCCGTAATCACCGGCGCAGACACATTCAAATCGATCGCCTCAAACACTGTCCAGCGGCCTTCACCGGAGTCGGCAACGTACGCTTCCAGTCCTTCCAACTTAGGATTCTTCTCCAGCGCATCCGCCGTCAAATCCAGCAGCCAGGAGCGGACGACGCTGCCGTATTGCCATATTTTTGCAATCTGCGTCAGGTCCAGGTTGAGCGGCTCCTTGTGCTTCATAATTGAGAAACCCTCAGCGTAGGCTTCCATTAATCCGTATTCGATGCCGTTGTGCACCATCTTCACAAAATGCCCTGCGCCCGCCGGTCCCGACGTGCCCCCACCCCTTATCGGCAGCTGGAGCCAGCGTTTCGAAGATGGGTCGCAGATGCTCGACGATATCCTTATCGCCGCCGATCATCATGCTGTAACCTTCTTTCAATCCCCACACACCTCCGGAAGTCCCAACGTCGACAAAGTTGAATCCCTTGGCGGTCAGTTGCGCATAGCGCCGTTGCGAATCCTTGTAATTGGAATTGCCGCCGTCGATAAAAATGTCGCCCTTCTGCATGGATGTTTCCAACTTGGCGATGGTCTGGTCGACTGGATCTCCAGAGGGCACCATGATCCACACCGCACGCGGCGCTTTCAGGTTCTTCACCAGGTCATCCAGCGAAGACACCCCGACGGATCCCGCGGCAGTCAGCTTCTGAACAGCGTCTGCGTTGAAGTCGAACCCGACGACTTTGTGTCCACCCAGCCGCAGCCGCTCTGCCATGTTGAAGCCCATTTTTCCCAGACCAATCAGACCAATTTCCATTGACTCTCCAAATCTCGATAATTTGTTGGCTTCAGGCGGCCCTGTCGGCTGTAACCCCCAGCCGGCGAAGCTCCGCGATCACCTGCTCCGGGGAAGTCATGCGAATGCCCTGAATCCCCAGTTGTCGCGCACCTTCCAGGTTCTCTTCGCGATCATCGATAAAAACACATTCATCGGGCTGACGTTGAGATACATCCAGGGCGCATTGAAAAAATGCGGGCTCCGGCTTGCGCAATGCGATGTAGGCCGAAACCAGGTAGGCATCAAACAGTCCCGACAAACCAAACGTCGGAATGCGGTATTCCATCAGCTCCCGCGATTCATTGCTCAGCATGTAGGTGCTGTTTTCTCGAGGCCCCTGGGCACGCAGCTCACGAAGAAATTCAATCATTCCCGGATACAAAACCTTGCTCACCTCGCGCATTTTCGCGAAAAATTCATCTTCAGAAAACGCCCGCGGCAAATAGAAAACGGTCTCGCGCAGATACTCGTGGACATCAATCTTGCCCCGCTCCCACAAGTCATTGGCGGGATAGTGTCGCTTTTCAAGCTCGTCGAAGTTCAGGCCGAAATGTTTCGCCACACGCTCACGCGCGTGTTCATCCCATCCATTGGTCAGCAGAACGCCACCGCAATCCCAAAACGTTGCGCGAATTTTCGCCATCCCCGATTCTCCGCTCTCCTTCCGGCGTTTCTTTCCTGCTATCCGTCCCAATTGTTGGTCATAAAATGCGTTTCAATAGCATTCACTTTATTCAAGCGGCGCACAAACCGTGGTTCGTTGGATTGAAACTGCGCTTTCAGAAACGCGCCCACCACCTCAGTTGCCAACGCAGATCCCGATAATGCGCGCCCCCAGAACGATCACATTCATGTTGTCGTGTTCCACTCCCTGGTGCGCGGAATACGTGTCATGGCACATCGCCGCGCGAATTCCCGGCATCTTGTTCGCCGCCACAGAAACGCCGACACCAGAGCCGCAGATCAATACGCCCCGCTCCGCTTCCTTCGCATGCAGCGCGTTTCCCACCAACTCCGCGAAATCAGGGTAGTCGTCGGATGGATCCTCTTTGAACGCGCCGACGTCGAGCACTTCATGTCCCAGGTCGGCAATATACTTGCGAACTTCCTCTTTTAGATCAAATCCAGCGTGGTCCGATCCAATCGCAATTTTCATCTCTCTCACTTCCCCGCCACGGCGGAAGTCTTCCGTGCCCGCGTCACAATCGCTGTGGCTTTACGAACCACGTTGTCTACGTTGAATCCGAGTTTCTCCATCGCGATTTCTCCCGGTGCCGAGGAACCAAATCGATCCAGCCCCAGCACATCTCCGCTGTCGCCCGCAATCTTCCACCAGCAGATTGGACTGGCCGCCTCGACAACCAAACGGGGTACTCCCGTGAGCAGAATCTTCTCCTGATATTCCTCTGGCTGTGCGTTGAATAATCGCCAGCTTGGCATGGAAACCACGCGCGCATGCAGCCCCTGCGACTCCAGCGCATCCGCCGCCTTCAGGATCAAACTCACTTCACTGCCGGTCGCGATCAGCACCACGTCCGCCGAGCTTCCGCCATCCCGCAGCACGTACGCCCCATGACGGACGCCGTTCAGGATGTCGTATTTTTCCGGATCGATGATGGGCAGATCCTGCCGCGACAAGGCGAAGAACGAGGGTTTGCGGCGTTCGAGGACCACTTGCCACGCGGCCGCGGTTTCATTCGCATCCGCAGGTCGAAAATCCGTGAACTCCGGAATCGCCCGCAGCGATGCGATCTGTTCCACTGGCTGATGTGTCGGGCCATCTTGTCCCAGCCCGATCGAATCGTGCGTGAACACGAAGATGGACGGCACTTGCATCAAGGCCGCCAGCCGAAGTGCCGGTCGCGCATAATCGCTGAACACGAAGAAGGTCGAACCGTACGGAATCAGGCCGCCGTGCGCCGCCATGCCGTTCACAAAAGCGCACATACCAAACTCGCGCACGCCAAAGAAAATGTTGCGGCCATTCGGATCCACATGAAAACTGGGGCTGTCTTTGATCGTGGTTTTTGTAGAAGTGGAAAGATCGGCCGCGCCGCCAATCAATTCGGGAACTTTGGCAGCGATTGCATTTAACACTGTGCTGCCGGCAACGCGCGTCGCAACCGGCTTCGAGTCCGCAGGGAACTTCGGAATGCCGGCTTCCCATCCCGCCGGTAGCTTTCCTGCAAAGACGCGCTCATATTCCGCCGCCAAATCAGGAAATTGCTGCTTGTACTTCTCGAACAATGCATTCCAGTCCGCCTCAAACTTTGCGCCACGATCCTTCGCACGCGCCCAATTCTTTGCGGCTTCCTCCGGAACATAAAAGAATTTGTCCGCCGGCCAGCTGAGTTGTTCCTTGGTGAGTTTCGTGTCTTCAGCGCCCAGCGGTTCTCCGTGCGCCTTCGACGTCCCCGCCTTGGGGCTGGCATAGCCAATAATCGTGCGCACCGCGATGATGGAAGGCTTGTCAGTCACAGATTTCGCCACCTCAATCGCCTTCGAAATCGCCTCCAGGTCGTTGCCATCCGCCACTCGCTGCACATGCCAGTGGTAGGCTTCGAATCTCTGTTCAACATTTTCGGTAAACGACAAATCCGTGGGCCCATCCAGCGAAATTAGATTGTCGTCATACAGCAAGATCAGCTTCCCCAGTCCAAGTGTGCCGGCGAAGGAACACGCCTCGTGCGAGACTCCTTCCATCAAGTCGCCGTCGCCACACATCACGTAGGTATAGTGATCAACAATCTCGAGGCCCGGCTTGTTGTAATGCGCCGCCAAATGCATTTCCGCCGCGGCCATACCAACCGACATGGCTAGCCCCTGGCCCAGCGGCCCAGTAGTCACTTCCACACCGTCGGTCGCGCCCCGTTCCGGATGTCCCGGCGTATGCGAATCGAATTGGCGAAATTGCTTCAGGTCCTCCAGCGTCACCTTGTAACCAGACAGATACAGCGCGGAATAGAGCATCGCCGACGCATGTCCGTTTGAAAGCACAAAGCGATCGCGGTTCGACCATTTTGAATTGCCTGGATTGTGACGCATGAACTTGTGAAACAGCAGATAGGCCATCGGCGAATCGCCCAATGGCGCTCCCGGATGTCCACTATTCGCCTTCTCTACGGCATCGACTGCCAGGAAACGCAATGCATTGATCGATAGCTGATCCAGTTCCGTCATTCGTGCTCTCCAACTTCAGGCCCGATGGGCAAGTTTATTCTCACGTCAATAATTGTATAGATGCGCGGCGCGGGGAATGGCCGCAGACCGATGCAGCAGCTTTTCAACATCAGCAGATCGGCACCTCGTAATTGCGACCCTCCCATCGATCTTCCTGCGGCCAGTACAGCGTGAAAACCAGGTCCGCCGGCGCTTGAGGGCCGATCGGGATATCCGCGTAACAAACGCATTCGCCCATGTATTTTGAGTCCAAGGTTTGTTGCGTCGCCCAGTCGTCTTGCGACCACAACACGCGAAAAGGGCTACAGTCGATGATTCGCATCGTTTTTCCAGCAGCAATTTTGGTTAGCACGTGGCTACGTTTGAAAATCTCAATGGGCAACTCGCGGCGCGCCGCGCTGTAGCGGTTGTAGACCGGTCCCACACGATCGAAGACTTCTCCATCCTGCCGCGAACGCAGCAGCTTGATGTACTCCGAGTGAGCCCACGCCAGCGGCATGGCTGACCCCGAGGGGCGCCCCAGGAACATGCCCGCCTGTGGCAGGTCGGGGGCATCCCAAATCTGTTCCGGCAGCATTCCTCCCTCGGAACTGAACTGTTCCATGGCGCGAACCAAGGCTTGGATGTCATTGCCGGCGGCCAGCTCATAGTGGGCTCTCTCACCCGTCAGTAACGGCCACGCACGGCCTTGACCCCACCCCTCATACGATCCGCCGTCATGCTTCTGACCATAACCGTCGTGGTTGTAGCGACGCCAGCACGGACCATAAGGCGTGTTGACCCGCAGCACCGCATCCACCACCTTCAGCGAGTCCACAATCAACGGATCGTGCGGGGATCGAATTCCATAGCGAACAAGTTCCAGAAAGCCGGCATCGATAATCTCCCGCGCATCGAAATTGGATTTCTCTCCCGGCCCGCGATTCGCCAGTTGTAACCTGCCGTCGCCGACTGCGGGATTGTAATAGCGATCCCCGGGCGCTGGCGGTCGAATGCGCATGTAGTGGCGTCGTATATTCGGCAACAAAACGCCATCGTCGGTGACCGTCCATGGCTCCAGGTTCGATTCAATCCAGTCGGCAAAGACGGCATAAAAATCTCCGCGTTCAGGAGCGTCGTGGGCGCAGGCCAATTCACTGGCGCAAATCAGGCTTGTAATGACCGCTGCCAGGGTCGAGGGAGAATAGCCGGAGTTTTCTTCCCATCGCTCCTGCTGCGTCACCGGGGCAAACTTCATCAAGCAGCCTGCCGCCCGCTCAACGAACGGAATGATATTGACGATGTCCAGCGCATTCTCTTTCCAAAGCCTCCACGCCAGAATGATCGGAAAGGCGACCTCGTCCAGTTGCATGCCCGACCAGTAGGGAATGCCATTGACCCAGAAATTCTGCGCGAAGCCGCCGTCCGGCCTCTGGGCGCAGATTAAATACACAAGGGCGCGGCGTGCGGTCTCATTTCTGCCTACCGCCATCAATGCGGTTGCGGTCTGGACCATATCGCGGGTCCACACCAGGTGGTAGCCGCCCAGGTCGTCATCGCCTTTCGTTTGCCCCCATGGAATGGACGCCGACGCGATGAACGCGCCCTGAAATGTCTTGTCTTCGTGCGCCAGTAAAACACTCTGGCTAATGTGCAACTGGCGTCCGTGATCTTCTGCTCCAGAGACTAGTTGGCGCGGGCAACGAACTCGTTGCCACTGCTCAATAAATCGTTCACGGTGCGCCTCAAAGCCACTCGACAGCGATTGTACGGTGCAGGCGAGAGCCGCGTGGCGGCCTTCCCCGAAACCGATGGCTACGGTAAATTCCGGGAATCGCGCGATATCGATTTCCCCCATCAGGGCAATGTTGCCATCGAGCGCCTGGTCGAACTCCCAGTCCATTTTGAAGTTGTCATTCAAGTCGGTCCAGCCATCGCTGGCGCCTACGTAACCGCAGGAGGTTCGGCTGAATCCGCAATCCGTGGCCATCGCCAGCGACGTGGCATCTTTCCATGCCAGCAGAACGCGTTTGCCGCCCACATCGATCGCATGCGCGGAATTGGCCGCACCACCCACTTCCAGATGCGGCGCCAGCAGCGCATACACATGCAAACGGCGCAGAAAATCAGGATCGCCCTCCATACGCACATGGATCAGCACGGTCGGCTGGTGAGGATCGGAGATGACTTCTTTGATCAGCGAATATCGCCCCTGAGGATCGCGACCGGTCAAGCGGACACCCAGCGCTTCATGGTCGATGTATTCGAAACTGCGTATCAGGTCGCGCTTCTCCTCGTGGAAAAATGATTCCCCATCGCTGATCAAAAACCCGAGATCGCGAACCTGAGGACGATCGATGGTCGGATAATAAATTTCGTTCAAAATACCGTGCGAAATCGTATACCAGACCCGGCTCGATGCCGAATAAGCCGTTCCCACGGCCTGCTTCTCGCTCGAGGTCCAACGGGGCGCCATGCCGGGCCCACCAAACGCTGGGCCTCCCAACGTAACCCAGGAATATTCCGGAGCGTTCAAATCCATTACACCTCCATGCGAAGTAGATTCACCCGGGCCGCATCTCGCCGCAGATATCGTTCGAGAAAAGAAACGCCGGCGGACCTGCGACCTGTTCCCACCCGCCTGCATCCAAATGAGTGAAATGACTGCGGGTAGCGACCGTCGAGCGTAAAATTACCGTGCGTTTGAATTGTATCGACTGATCCCGCAAGCTTGTTCTGTTCGGCTGTCGCTTCCGCTTGCCGGACACATCCGTAGCCTGCTGCGGGAAACAAACTTTCACCAGCACCGAGCTGCGAACCACGCACCAGCGCAGGCTAAAACCTGCATTAGACACAGGAGGATTCCATTGGCACACGAAGTTCCACCGCTTCCCTATGACTACGCCGCCCTTGAACCCCACATCGACGAAACCACGATGCACCTGCACCATGACAAGCACCACCAGGCATACGTCAACAATCTGAATGCAGCCGTAGAAAAACATCCTGAGCTGGCGAATCGGCCCGCGGAAGACTTGCTACGCAAGCTGGACAGCGTTCCGGAGGATGTTCGCACTGCTGTCCGCAATAACGGCGGCGGTCACGTCAACCACACCATGTTCTGGCAGATCATGAAACCCAAGGGTGGAGGCGAGCCCACCGGCAAAATCGCTGATCAGATTAAGAAAGATTTCGGCAGCTTCGAGGATTTCAAGAAGCAGTTCAACGAAACCACCGCCAAGCAGTTCGGCTCCGGCTGGGGCTGGTTAATCTACGACGGTGGCAAGCTGAAAATTATCACCACCGCCAACCAGGACAGCCCGCTGAGCCAGGGCCATTTCCCTATTCTCGGGAACGATGTCTGGGAACACGCCTATTACCTGAAATATCAAAATAGGCGCCCTGACTATCTGGCCGCGTGGTGGAATACCGTAAATTGGGAAGAAATTAACAAGCGCTTCGAACTCGCTAGCAAATAGCAGTAAAACTGCACTGATTTCGATGCAAAACAGGCTGGCGGAATTGGTTGCTAAGGCAACTAATTCTGCCAACTCGTTGCCGTAGCAACTATCGTTTCACCCTCTTTCGGCAATCCTCGGAAACCGGTCTGCGATCCTCGCCAATGCCTCCTCCCGGGTATGAATCGTCCCTTCCAACTGGGCATCTTCAACCAGATTCAACATGTTTCGAAATTTCGGACCCGGCTTGTAGCCAAGCGCGATCAGATCTTCGCCGGTAATCAATGGAGTGGGACGAATCTGCTCCGGAGCCGCGGTTTGATACCGTTCCAGCGCAAATCGGTAGAGCGAAAGATCTCTGTGGCTGGCCATGCAGTCCATTCGGTGCAGCGCCAGGTGCTCGTCAAATCGATCGAGACGGAAAAATCGCTTCAGGGTTGAATCGCGCATTTTCTCGACATCCGCAAAGCGCATATGATTCGCCACCAGCGCCGCGATCTGCTCGGTATCACTGTTCGACATGCGCAGCCGATGGCAGATGGCCTCGGCGATACGCACACCCACTTCGACATGGCCGTCGAAGCGAATGCGATCGGGCGCGATCCGGAACGTAGCCGGTTTGCCGACATCATGCAGCAGCGCTCCCCAGGCTAGAGTGGCTGGAACGCCCGCCGGCAACTGTTCCAACAGCATTAGAGTATGAATCCAGACATCGCCTTCAGGATGATATTGCGGCGGCTGCTTAACACCGCGCATGCGCGCGACTTCCGGCAGAACCTCCGCCAGCAATCCCGTCTGCTCCAGCAGCTCAAACGCCCGCCGAGCCGCGCCTTCTGTCAACATGCGCGTCAATTCTTCGCGCACACGCTCGCGGCTGACCTGCTCGATCTCGGGTGCCGCTGCACGAATCGCGCGTAGCGTTTTCTCTTCGATTGCAAATCCGAACCGCGCTGCGAAACGAACCGCCCGCAACATGCGCAGCTTGTCTTCTTCAAATCGCTGGCTGGGATCGCCAATGGCGCGGATGATGCCTCGTTGCAGGTCTTCCCTGCCACCAACAAAATCCAGCACCGCTTCGTCGACATTTGCTGCCGCTCGCAATTTTTCCGGATCGAGCAGCATGCCGTTGATGGTGAAGTCCCGCCTCAGCACATCCTGCTCGGCTGATTCGGTATACGAGACTGACTCCGGTCGCCGACCATCCTTATAATCGCCATCGCTGCGGAAGGTGGCGACCTCGGTGAGAATCTCGACTTCGTCGTACGCGTCGACAACCAGCACCACGCCGAACTGCGCGCCCACGGCAAAGGTGCGCGGAAACATGGCCAGCACCTGCTCCGGCGTCGCGCTGGTGGCCACGTCAAAGTCCAATGGCTCGCGACCCAGCAACAAATCGCGCACGCAGCCGCCTGCGAAATACGCTGCGTGATCCGCTACGCGCAAACGATCAACAATTTGCGTGGCGACTTGCTGACGCGCGGATGCGGGAACAGAAGACTGGTTAAGGGTCATGGCAATCGACCTGGATGCGGCGGCAAATGGAGCGCTGCCTTTACCATGGTGACATGCCTTCTATGCTTCCCTCCAGTTCTGACGCGGCGCAGATGCCGGAATCACCTCGTCAAACCGGGTTGATCCTGGGGATTGAGAGTTCCTGCGACGAGACGGGAGCGGCCGTGGTGCGCGGCGGGGCGGAGGTTTTGTCGAACGTGATCGCGTCTCAAATCCGTACTCATGCACCGTATGGCGGAGTGGTTCCGGAGTTAGCCTCGCGAGAACATCTGCAGAATATTGTTCCGGTGGTTCGGGCTGCATTGCAGCAGGCAGGATGCACCCTCGACGACCTGGATGCAATCGCGGTCACCGAAGGACCGGGTCTGGCTGGCGCGTTGCTGGTAGGCGTGATGTACGCCAAAGGCCTTGCATTCGCGCTGAATAAGCCGCTGATTGCCGTGAATCATCTTGAGGGACATATCCACGCGGTGCTGCTGGAAGCAAAAAAGCAGCAGCAATCACTGGCCCAGCCCGCGCTGGCGCTTGTGGTCTCCGGGGGCCACACACATTTGTACTTGGCAGAAGAAATTCAGGGCACCTGGCGCTACAAGAATGTCGGCAGAACCGTGGACGATGCTGCCGGCGAAGCCTTCGACAAAGTTTCCAAACTTCTTGGATTGGGCTATCCCGGCGGCCCGTGGATTGACTGGCTGGCGCAGCATGGCGATCCGCACGCGGTACCCTTTGGCCCCATCACCGTAAAACAGAAACCGTATCGCGCCTTGCAGAAGCAAAGTCCGCGATTTCTATTTTCGTTCAGCGGATTAAAAACGGCGATCCTGCGCTATGTGCAGTTGCACGACTTGAAGTCCTCGATTGAAGCTCGCCATGCAGCCTTGGCAAAGCTCCCCGATGCGAAGCCTGCCGACGCTCTCGAACTCTGCGACTCGGAAACGCTCAACTTGATCGCGTCCTTTCAGCGCGCAGTGGTCGACGATCTGGTCCGAAAAACATTTAAAGCAGCGGAAAGCTTTCATGCAGCCAGCATCGTGGTCTCCGGAGGCGTGGCCGCCAATCGTGAACTGCGCCAGCATTTTTTAGCCGAAGCCAGAAAACGCCTCCTGTCGGTCACGTTTCCAGCGCTGGAACTTTCAACCGACAATGCCGCCATGATCGCGGCAGCCGCATGGCCGAAATTTGTTGCAGGAGACGTTGCCACGCAGAACCTGACTGCCGAACCGTCCCTTTCCCTGGGCTAGATCGCTTTCCTTTTGACGGATTGCCCGTACAATCAGAAATTGCATGTCACTTCGCCTCTATAACACGCTCAGCGGACAAGTTGAGGAACTGAAGCCGAAACCCGGACAGCCGCTCGGCATGTATGCCTGCGGGCCCACTGTGTACGACTACGGCCACATCGGCAACTTCCGCACGTTCATTCATGTCGACATTCTGCGGCGCTTTCTCAAGCTGCAGGGAATGCCGCTGCGCCACGTCATGAACATCACCGACGTCGATGACAAAATCATGGCGAAGGCGGCCGCCGCAGGCCAATCCATCGGCGATTACACAGCGAAGTATGAAGCGGCGTTTCTGGAAGATCTGAAGGCGCTGGGCATCGAGCAGCCGGAATACCTGGCGCGAGCCACCGAGAATATCCCGCTGATGGTGAATCTGATTGAAAAGCTAGTGGAACGCGGCAGCGCGTATCGCGGAGAAAACGGCTCGTATTATTTCCGGATCGCCAGCTTTCCTGGGTATGGCAAGTTATCCAAAAAAGATTTGGCCGGCATGGAAGACGGCGCGCGCGTCGATGTCGACGAGTACGACAAGGACAGCGCCCGCGATTTCGCTTTGTGGAAAGCAGCCAAGCCCGGCGAGTTTCACTGGGACACCGAACTGGGACCGGGCCGACCTGGCTGGCACATTGAATGCTCCGCAATGGCAACGGCATATTTGGGCGAGACCTTCGACCTGCATACAGGCGGCGAAGACCTGATGTTTCCTCACCATGAAAATGAGATAGCGCAGTCGGAATCGGCCAGCGGAAAAACATTTGCGCGCCACTGGATGCACATTCGTTTTCTGCTGGTGGAAGGCAAGAAGATGTCGAAGTCGCTGGGCAATTTCTACACCTTGCGCGACCTGCTGCTGCGCGGGTATAAAGCCTCTGCGATTCGATTTCTATTGACCGCTGTTCCCTATAGAAACCAGTTGAATTTCACGTTTGAAGGACTCACAGAGTCGACCAACGCCGTCGAGCGGCTACGAACTTTCGCGCAGCGAATGCGCAGCGGCGAGTTTCCTGCGGGCATGAACCAGTCCATTTTTGAAGCGACACAGCGTGCGGGGAAAAATTTCATTGCTTCGCTGGAAGATGATCTGAATACCGCCGAAGCACGCGCGGCAATTTTCGAGCTTGTTCGCCTCGCCAACTCCAGTGCGGATCGCGGCGAGTTGAAGCATGACAATGTCGATCCCATCCTCGACGTGCTGGCAAGCTTTGACCAGGTGTTCGCGGTGCTTGAAGATCACGACGAGGCGGTCACTCGATTTGCTCTCGACTGGGCCGCGAAAGAAAACCGTTTGAATGACGCCACGGCGGAGTTAGTCGCGGGATATTCTTTGACCGACGAAGCTATCGACAAGCTAGTTGAAGAGCGGACCCAGGCGCGCAAGTCCCGCGATTTCGCTCGTGCCGATGCCATTCGCAAGCAGCTCGCTGAAAAAGGAATTCTTCTGGAAGATGGCGCCGGAGGCGTTCGCTGGCACCGCAAATAATTTCTGGTGTTGCTTGCGCTCTTCGAAATTGCCGCTAGCCGTCGGCCGGCATCGATTCAATTTCCGGCGTCTCATGGTTGGGCTGCATCCTGGATGACGTCACCAGAAAGACAGCCAGCAGAATCATGACCATGCCAATCCACTCATTGCCATGCATGCGTTCCCCCAGCAAAACCGCCCCTAACAGCACGGCCACCATGGGATTGACATAGGCATAGGTAGCGACTTTGGAGACGGGAACGTTCTGCAACAGCCAGGTGTATGCCGAGTAACCGGTCAACGATCCAAAGAGAACAAGGAATGTGATGGCGGAAACACTCTGATGGTTCCAGGTGGCGCGACCCCATTGATGGCGCAAGGTCGCCAGCACTAAATCGCAGACGCAGGCAGCTAGCATCTCCCATCCTGCGCAGACAAAAGGATCGAGCGAGAATCGCGTGCCGCGCGACCAGACAGAGCCGATGGAAAACGACAGGGCACCCAGCAGCAGAATGATAATTGCGGCCAGCTGATGCCAATCGCCGCGGAAGCCGCTGCGAGCGCTTGGAAACGCGAGGATGAAGAGCCCGACAAATCCAAGCACCAGCCCGATTTCGCCGCGCGTACGCAGCCTCTCGCCGTGTGGCATCAGCCATTCAATTACGGCGATATATACCGGAATAATCGCAACCAGTAAGGCTGCCAGGCCACTGGGAAGATAGAACTCCGCCCACACCAGGCCGACATTGCCGAAGAAAAGCATCAGCACACCAAGGATAAAGAGGCGGCGCATTTCTCGCGCGCTACCCAGCAGGCGCTTTCCACGCAGCGCCATGAAACCAAGCATCAACGAGCCGCCAATCAGCAGTCGCACGCCAGCTAAAGCGGGAGCAGGAACAAAGTGCACGCCGAGCCGAGCTGCGGTATAGGTTGCGCCCCAGCAGATATACACGCAGGCAAATGCGAACATCACGGCAGAGGAAGAAGCGTGGCCAGTGCGGGAAGTCTCCATGGTCTGCAAGTATTCTAGGGGACTTGCAAGTGTGACTCGATGCGAAGAGACAGTCGATCGGCGAGCTGCAGAATTTTTATGCCGGCCATTTTGCCAATCACGCTATACTGTCTGCAACAGGTTTTCTATGCGCAGACCCTCTGCCACGATCGTCGAGTCCGGCTGCCACGTTCCAGCGACGCATATGGGACAAGAGCACCCGCGACCGCACCTGCACAGCCTGCCTACCTGGCTGCGACCTAGTCTGTTCGGCAGCGACTAAGCTGTCCGCACCTCGTTTGGCGAACACACGAGCGTGAGCCCTGCTCCCATCGGCTTCGAAAAATCCTTGAGCTACTCATCCTGAAACTTGCTCGGCTGACGCGATTTGTCAGCCTGCACCCACACTTCCAAAATGCGAGGAGAGCTACGATGCAGAACAACGGAATCGGTTCCTATAAAAACTCTGAAAAATACGCGAAATTCGGGCCAAAGCTGGTCGGCCCATTGCCAGGTCCAAAGGCAAAAGCGGTCGTCGATGCCGATACGAAATGGCTCTCCCCCAGCTATACGCGTTCTTACCCGCTGGTTGCGAAGCGTGGTCGCGGCATTCGTGTGGAAGATGTCGATGGCAATCAATTTCTCGATTTCGCCGCGGGAATTGGAGTTTGCTCCACCGGCCATTGTCATCCGGAAGTGGTGAAGGCGATCCAGGACCAAGCGGCGGAATTGATCCACATGTCGGGCACGGATTTTTACTATGAGGCGATGATTCAACTGGCCGAGCGCGTGTCGAAGATTGCGCCCATGCCCGGGCCGCACAAGTTTTATTACGGTAACTCTGGCGCGGAGGCGATCGAGTGCGCCTTGAAGTTGGCGCGCTATCACACCGGCCGACAAAATATTATCGCCTTCTATGGTGCGTTTCATGGCCGCACCATGGGAGCGCTGTCGCTGACGGCATCGAAAGCCCAGCAGCGGCGCCGGTTTGGCCCGCTGGTTCCCGGCATCACGCACGTTCGCTATCCATACGCCTATCGCGGATGCAGCGGCGGTCCACAGGAAGAAGAGGCTTTCGCACTGGGTTGTGCTCGCTACATTGAAGAAAAACTATTCAAAACCACGATGCCTCCGGAAGAAGTCGCCGCTATTTTTGTCGAGCCGATTCAGGGAGAGGGCGGCTATGTCGTGGCGCCGACAATCTTCATGCAGGAATTGCGGAAGATTTGCGACCGGCACGGCATCTTGCTGGTGGCCGACGAAGTTCAGTCGGGTGTAGGTCGCACCGGGAAGTGGTGGGCCATCGAACACACCGGGGTCCAGCCGGATATCGTTTGCATCGCCAAGGGAATTGCCAGTGGCATGCCATTGAGTATCTGCATGACCCGCGCCGACATAATGGATTGGAAGCCTGGCTCGCATGCCTCGACTTTTGGAGGCAATCCGGTAGCGATTGCGGCCGCCATGGCCACCCTCGATGTACTGGAACGGGAAGGAATGGCGAATGCCGGCAGGGTTGGCGCCTCGATCCTGCAACGCTTGAAGGAGTGGCCGAAAAAGCATCCGATCGTTGGAGATGTGCGCGGACGCGGATTGATGATCGGCATCGAGATTGTCAAAGATCAAAGGACACGGGAGGCCGCAGCGGATTGGCGCAACCATATTGAGACCCTGGCCTTCGATCGCGGACTGCTGATTCTAGGCTGCGGCGAGACCTCTATCCGGCTGGCTCCGCCGTTAATCGTTTCACCAGAAGAGGCCGATATTGCCCTGGACATCCTGGAGGAAAGCATTGCTGAGGTCGAACAGCAGCATATGCCGGCTCTGGCTGCGGCCAAGGCCTAGGTGGCTGATTTGACAACAGGGACGGTACGAATTCGCTGCCCTTGAAGCGAGTCGCTTGCTAGAGTGGTTTCACACCTCCTATGCAAACGATTTCCCAACTAGGGCGCGCCCGTCTGTCCTTCTTTGAGAAGACTCTTGGTTGGCTGGACCAGGCGACTGCCCGGTCCGCACGTTCGCCGAAGCATCCGGCCCATTTGATGACCGGTTTGCGGGGGGAAGACGCTACCTATTTTTATCTTCGCGAATTGGGTTACACGATTGTGGCGCGCCGCTGGAGCAGCCCGAAATTTCAAGGAGATATTGACCTGATCGGGTGGGATGGGGAGTGGCTGTGTTTCGTTGAAGTCAAAACGCGCAGCTCGCGAACCTTTCAGCCGGCAGAAGTGGCGGTCGACCATGAAAAACGATCCAACCTGGCTCGGTTGGCGCGAGAATATATCCACCAGCTAGAGCATTCTGAAATGATCCCGGTCCGGTTCGATGTGGTCTCGGTTTATCTGCCGGTCGGACGGCCAGAGTTTGAATTATTCCGCGGCGCTTTCGACTGGAGCGATGCGTCGCTGTCAGGCTTTCGCACCAGCAAATGAGGCGTGGGTCAGCGGAACAAATTCGCCCGCCTCTGCATTGTAGGTTGTCACCGTCGCCGTCGCGATATCGAATACCCATCCATGCAATCGAACTTGCTTAGCTGCAACCGCGTTGGCCACCACGGGATGCGTGAGCAAATTCACCAGCTGTGCCAATACATTTTCCCGCACCAGGATATCGAGCTTGGCGGAATTGTCCTTGTGGGCATGCTGCTCTTCAATCACCTGGGTTGCGGCATTGGCAAAGTTCAGCCAGCGCGAAACTTCAGGGAGCGTTTTCAACTGTTCGCTGCCGCTTAGAATGGCGCTCATAGCCCCGCATCCGGAATGGCCGCAGACCACGATATCGGGCACGCCCAACACGGCTACGGCGTATTCAATGCTGGCCGAAACTCCTCCCGGAGCGACGCCATGGGGTGGAACAATGTTGCCGGCGTTACGAACGACAAACAATTCTCCCGGCCCCTGCTGCATGAATAGCTCGGGAATGACGCGGGAGTCTGAGCAGCCAATGAACAATGCCTGGGGACGCTGCCCTTGCAATAGCTGCTCAAATAGCGCCTTCTGATTGGGAAATACTTCCTTCTGAAACTTCAGTATGCCATCAATGATTCGCTTCACTGTTGATCGTTCCTGCTTCCTGCATTGGTCTCCTACCAGTGTAGATGCCCCGTCATCCTGAGCGCAGCGACGGATCTCGATATTTCTCTGCAGCAACCTGGCAGAGGACCCCTAGGCCAGCAAAATCTTGAGAGAAGCGGCGAAGTCGCTCACCGGTTGATATCGACGCGGCAGTTCCACGCGCAATCCATCCGCCGACTGCTTCCACTTCATTTTTTCGTCGGTGCCGAGCAGTTGGACGTGTTCAATCTTTCCCGGCCGGGTCGCATTCGACGTTCCCAGAGATTGAATGACAAATTCTCCGTCCGGCCGGCCCAGAGCGATGGCATAGATCACTGTGTTGGCTTTGTTGCGCGTGAATCGAATGTCCTTCGCGTTCAGCTTGCTGATGCTGTCGCCCTGGAACGCTCCACTCTTCACTACGTTTGGTCCTTCACCGTAAATCTTCCATGGGCGGGTGGCGTAGAGCGCTTCCCCGTTCACCTGCATCCAGTCGGTAATTTTATCGAGCACTGCAATCTCTTTGCTGTCGATGGTGCCATCGGGCTTTCCTGGAATGTTGAGGACCATGGTGCCATTCTTGCTGACAGTGTCGATCAGCCAATGGATCACGTCGCGCGGATGCAGGTAGCCACCGAACTCGCCTGGCTTTTCATACAGGCCGCGATTGTAGTGCCACTGGCCGATGCAGGTTTCCGACTGCCATGCATGCGGCATGATTTCGCTGGTGAGACCGCGCTCGTAGTCGGCAACCACAGATTTGGCCAGGCGATCGGGCACGTTCTTAATGGTGATGACGCCTTCCATGTTTCCACCATGCGTTTTCAGGTTGTGATTGTAGAAGTAGGCGCCAATGTTCATGCCTCCCCATCCCAGCGGAAACAGTGGATTGTCGAAGTAGAGCAGGTCAGGATTGTGTTGATCGACCAGGTCGCGGGTGCGATCATAGAAATTTTTTACATAGGAAACGTCCGGCAGGGCATTATGCGGATGCTTCGCGCCATAGAGGCATTGTGGGTCGAATCCCTGCCACCATTGATCTTTACCCTGCGCCTGAACCAGGTCTCCGTCATACGGAACGCCTGCGAGGGGGCCGGCCTTGTCGGCTCCATGCGACGTTTGAAACCACCACCAGTTGCGCGCCTGGTGCACGGTAACGCCGAGACGCAGTCCCTGCTTTCGCGCTGCCGTTGCCCAGGTTCCAACTACGTCGCGATGCGGCCCGATGTTGGTTGCATTCCATGCCTGATGCTTCGAGTCCCATGTATCGAAGCTGTCGTGGTGGTTGGCGAGGGCGAAAAAGAATTTCGCGCCTGCTTTTTTGTAGCGCTCAATCAGTGCATCCGGTTCCCAGTTCAGCAGCGTCCATTGCGGGCACAGGTCTTTATATCCAAACCTGGATTGAGGACCGTAATGCTGCCGGTGATACTTGTAATCGCTGGAATCTGCGAGATACATATTGCGGGCGTACCAGTCGCCGGCTTCGGGGACGCACTGCGGACTCCAATGGGCCCAGATGCCGAACTTCGCATCGCGATACCATTCGGGCGCTTCGTATTGCAGCAGAGAATCCCACGTCGGCTTGTACGGTCCTTCCCCCGCAAGGTCTGCGATGGGTGAATTCATGGGCACGCCATCCCATGAACCGCCTGGTACGGGGAGAGCCGGCGGTGAGCCCCAGCCGGTTGGCGTCCACGATTTTTCGTCCAGCTTTTCCTGAATGATCCTGCCGCCTTCGTAGGCATAGAACACTCGCTGATCCGCCGGCGTCGCACAAAAGGCGGCGTAGTCCTGGGAGTACTTGTCGAACCCTGCCGCCACTGCGGACTGCGGGTCACCGGTGGACTGCGCCATCGAAGGCACAGCCGCCGATGCCGCGGTCGCCGCCATCAGCTTGCAAAAATCCCGTCGTTGCATTCGTTCTTCTCCTCGAGGGCTGGATGCGTACAGTTCGAACCTGACAGAAATTCGCTACTGCGTTTTGGTTGCCGAAACCAGCAGCTCGACGGGCGCTGCCACCATGTCGATCAGAACCGCCTTCGGTTGCGCGACCGATTTGAGCACGGACAGATTTTGCGATCTTGTGTCGGCGTCCATCGCGCGGTGGTTTTCAAGATCGTCGAGTGCCTGCAATCCAATGACAGCAACCTGGTGCAAGCCATGCGAGAGTGGAACCAGTTCCTCAGTCAATTTCGATTGCATCAATGTCGGCTGGAGTCGGGCATCGTTATCGCGCCAAAGCGTCAGCCATTCTCGGGCCTGCCGCCATTGCTCCGGAGTCGCTTTTCCAGCTGTAATCAGCTTCGCAATGTCATTGAACTGGCGCGCGGTTTCGCTTTCCGGATGGACAACGTCCACCAGTCGGTTCAGCGGAGTAAACGTTGTATAGTTTGTTCCCTCTTCCAGGTCGTACCGCTTATATCCAGCCGGTGGCTGCATGACCGCGGCCAAGACCTTCAAGGAATCAGGATCGGGATCGCCACCCATGCGTTGCAACATGACGTCCACGTCGGCCTGCGGATTGATACCGTAATTCTCAAGTTTCCACGAGACGATCGCCAGCCGTTGATACATAGAACTGACATCCCGCACATTTTCAGGAGACCAGAATCGCTCCGCGATCGCGGCGAGGTACGGCCAAATCTGGCTGTTGATGGTCTGCGGATTGACATATTCGGCCCACATGCAGGCTTCTCCGCCGAGAATGCGGGCTGTCTGTTCGGCATTCAAAGAACCCGCCTCGTTTCCCATCGGATCCGACAGATAATACTTCGACGTTGGAGAATCGAGGTTCAAATAATACGGAGTCGAAAGTATGCCGCGATTGCCTTGCCGCGCCGCCGCCGCCAGGGCTGTCGGTCCACGCCAGGATTGGATCAGCACTTCTTTCGGAGTGTTCGGCTGCAACACTTCATCCCAGCCTTCCATAATTTTGTGGTGCGCTGAGACAATCTTCTGCACGCGCCCGGTGAAATACGCCTGCAGCGCTGCATCATCACGTAGTCCGTGCGCGCGCATGAAGGATTGTATTTGCGGATTGGCGTTCCATTCCTTGCCGTTGCACTCATCGCCGCCGATGTGAAAATACGCATCGGGGAAAACATCTGCCATCTCTCCAATAAATTTGTTCAGGAATGTATAGGTGGACTCCTTGGTCGGGTCCATTGCGGCATTCAGCACTCCGTAGCGGCGTGCAATTTCATACGGACCTTTTCCGCTCGCCAATTCCGGATAGCCCACGAACCAGGAAGTGGTGTGGCAAGGCATATCGAACTCCGGAACCACGCGGATACCGCGATCGCGTGCGTATTCGATCACATCGTGGATTTGCGCCTGGGTGTAATACAGTCCGTCGGAGCCCTTGTCCTGCAGCAGCGGAAATTTCAAACTTTCGGCGCGAAAGCCCTGGTCATCGGAAAGATGCCAGTGGAAGACATTCAACTTGACCGCTTCCATGCCGTCGAGATCGCGCTCGATCACGGATACCGGAATGAAATGGCGGCTGACATCGATCATCAATCCGCGCCAGGGAAAGCGCGGCTGATCGTCGATAGTGACGACGGGAACGCTGAAGCCTTGAGGCGTGGTGCGAACTAACTGCAGGAACGTCTGCAACCCGTGCAGAATGCCAAGCGGATTCGGCGCGCTGAGCAGAACGTGATTCGTGGAAATTTCCAGATGATAGGATTCGTCCTCACCCAGTTGCTGCACGGCATCACTGGCCCCCGCAGTTTTAATCACGAAGCTGGGCGAATTGAATTGGGCGACACGCCATAGGGGAAGACCTGTTTCTCGCGACAGCGTCGCCAGAAATCTCTGCTGCGCCCGCTGCAATCGCGGTTCTGTGTAACCCTGCAGTTCAACGCCGAAGTGCCCGTCAATGAGGAACTGACCTTGACCCTGGACGACATGCGACGGCAGCGGCATGATCGGCAGTGGCGTCTGAGTTTGCGCTCCGAGATAAGTGGACGGAACGAATACGCAGGCGAGAACGAACAGAAGAGAATAGGGCAGGCTCACTCGTTTCAAAATGCATCCTCCAATGGCAAGGTTGAATGTGCGTTCGCATGATGGACCAGGTGCTGATTGAAATTCTACCGGCGCCGTTTACCCAGGCTCACACTCTACCGGTGAGCCCTGGATGCAGAGCGCGACCATCGGGCCGCGTTTCATCGCTCGAATTGCTCAACTACAACCGAAGGATACTTATACCGCAAGCGAACGGATCCGCCCACTCCGCAACAAAAAGGAGTTCGGCGTTTCGGCCGAACTCCCTTTTATCGAACCATGTTGATAATGCGCTATCGGTGATCGTGGTCTCCGCAACCCTGACCACCGCTGACATTCGTCAGGACGTGGTCGGCAGCAGTAAGGGTACGATCGTAGCAATGTCCGAAGGAATCGTGGAAGCGGTAGGTCTGGGTAGTCATGCTTCCAGTTGATCCGGTGAGGTTGAAATTGGCGTCAAAGTTCAGTGTGTCCGCCGCCTTCACTTCATTGCTCACGTTGCTTTCATAGGCCCGGAAACGGTTCACCTCTTGCAACGACTTCACCCGATACTGTTGATCGACGGATGTGGTCTGCGTGTAAGTCCCATCGGGATTGCCGACGAGCGAATAGTTGATGTTGATCGGATAGGCGAAGTGTTTTTCTACCTTGCCGGAATAGTAGCCTCCGCGCGTATCGGTTTCGGAGTCGACTGTAGTGAGTTGTTGGGCGTTTTGGATATCGGGGTTGTAAGTATTGGGATTCACATCAAATTCCTGCATGCTGCTGAAATTGACATTCTGATGCACTGTCGTTTCAACACGACCATGTGAGGTCATCACGTAGCCGCTGATCTGAAAGTTGCGCTTGGAAGTGACTCCAACCGTGCCGGTATAGGCGGATCCCGAGGCTGTGATGTTTTCACTGACGACAGGGTTCGGCGCCGCGGAAAGGGTGTTCTTGAGAATGCCGCCGGTGACTTTCTGCGTGCGGTGGTCTGTATAAACCAGCAGGTTCGCGGTCGCCAGGAAGTAGCTATTGGCGTTGTAGACACCAATACCGACGGTGTGCGGATTACCATCGTCCAGCACTCCCGCAAACGGCGTCAGGTCGACACGGTACGGTTTGAAGTCGAGGGTCTGCACTCCAGGAATCGGCTCCCACAGATACGGATCGATGCCGCCGGTATAGATCCAGGGATAGACAGGCGCAACTCCGGCGGCTTTTCCGTCGATTGTCACCTCAGTTTCGCGGAAAGCAGTATTGCCGCAGCTGAGCAGTTCGCCGGCAACATCATTGGGCACGCAGAACATCCAGAACTCGTCGTTCGACTGGCTCTGCGCGATCACGTCAAGATAAACGCGATCCACGTTCATCGGCAGATTCAGTACCTGAGTAATTTGATCGGAAGTTGTATTCAGCGTGCCAGCGTCGCCGCCGGTTCCATTCACCGGAACGACGATGTCGGGGGTCACAGCCGGGGCATCCTGCCAGGAAGCTGGATAAAATTCCAAGGCTGCGTTGGCATAAATAATGCCGTTGTAGGTAACTCCGCCAGACACGCCGACGAAGTTTCCAATGTTGGCTTCTCCGGTTTGATCCGCTTTAAAGATCGGCGTCAGATCGGTTACGTCGCGCTCCACGTGCCAGGATGGGCTCAAAGTTGCGCGCGGTTCGGCGGTCGTGCCGTAGTAAATGCTTGCGTGGCCTAAATAAAATGCCGCGGTGCGATCGTACTGGCGACCCGCGGTCACTGTGAAGTCTGCAGTGAAAACGACTTTTGCCCATGGGCCAGGACAGGCTGCCGGAGGCGTGTAGCTGAAGGATTTTGTATTGAAATCGGCGAACTCAAGATTGTTGAAGAGTTGCACCACGCATGGCTTGGTGTGGGGCCGCGGGACGGGTGGTTCTGCGGTCACAGGGTTTGACGATCCAATCTGCGGAGTCGACGGAGCAATCACTACTTGCGCACTCACTGCACTCACCGACGCCAACAAAAAAGCGGCGGCAATCCACGTACACCGCCGCCTACCGAGAGAAGATGCTGTCGTTTGCATAACGAGTTTCCTTTCGGGATGCCAAGTTGCGCGCCCAATATACCACGGCAACTTCAACAGGGTCTTGCGACGGAAATTTCGTTTGCAAAGGGAATATCGAATCGAAGACGCTAAGTATCTGCCGCCTCATTGCGTAGGCGATTCGGAATGAAAACGTTGCGAACGGTTGGAAATCGAGGCACGGAAATACCTGCGGCGCGCCACAAGGCAGCCAGATGCGAGTCAGCGTGCTGCGATGGAAATTCGACCGACGGATCGGATGGCAGGAGGGTCGTCGAGCTTTCCCGTGGCCGGAGATATCCCTTCGATCACGCTGCCAGTGCAGGCGACTCTCCATCGCATGGTGCTAATTCTTCTTCGGTTGAGATGTCGATTGCGCCGCGGCATGGTCATGCGATGGCAACTGCTGCCAGATGGCAGGATCTTCCTCTCCGAGCACCCAGGAACAGAATCCTTCCAGGCCGTCCTGCTTGACCAGATCGTAGCGGGCCGCGAATGTGCGCGCATCGGTGTAGAAGATATATTCGCGATCCTGGGCGCGATAGAAGTAGAACCACGCCGTTTTATCATCCGCGTCCCACTGCAATTTCGCGTTGTAGGCATGCGCCAGTTGCATGGCTGCGGGTGTGCCGATGTACTCCGCGGAATTGTTGGGCACATTTTTGCCGCCGACCGGTTCTCCAGCAAACCAGTGATAGCCGTACACCGGGATACCGAGCGAAAGCTTGTCCTTCGGCACCACGGCGAGCGCATATTTCAGATTTTCCAGCACCCAGGGATAACCGGCGACCGGGCCCGGCGGCGTGTATGCCGTGTGTTGATCGTAGGTCATCAGGCAAATCAGGTCGACGGACTGCGCCAGCGCTTTTAGATCGTATGCGCCGCGCCAGTCACGATACATCCACGCGCTGTAGGCTGTTTCTCCGGGATGGCCAGGTGCATTGGGCACCGTGGCGATCGAGAGTTGAAAGCCTGCCGCATGCAGCGCGGCCGCGGTCTCCGCTACTGTCTTCGAGAGCGCGTCTCCGTCTTGCCAGTCAATGTCCTCAAAGTCGAACTGAATTCCGAGATAACCATTCTGCTTGCAGATGCGGACCAAGGCTTCATCCATTGCGTGGCGTGCAGCTTCATCATTGAAAAATTGGTGATACTCGGCGGGTCCCATGGCGCTGCCGCCGATGATTGGCATCACCGCCACATGATGTTCCCGCGCCACCTGCATCACCTGCGAATTTGCACCACCCCAAACCATTCCATGCACATCTGTCGAATACCAGGCAGGCACAAGAATGTCGATTTTGTCGGCGTGATCGAGGAACGACTGCACTGACGTCTGACCGCTGGTCATGTAAAACAGCGCTTTCGGTTGCGCCTGCAATATCAACGGGCTAAATGCAAGTCCAAGCAAAATACAAAGTGTACGCATGCAGATGCCTCCAAATTGTTTGGCTGCGAAGAGTGCTTGCCGCTTCAAAGTCAACTTATAGAACAAGGTTGCGTAAGTTCGCTTCCCGAATCATCTCATAGTTTGCGAAGAAGGATGCTTCCGTTGGCGGCGCATTTCAAGCGGCCTTCCAGGATGACTTTCTGGCCGATGCCGGGGATGGTGAGAATCAGAACATCCTTCGAGCCATGCATGCTGCCGGAGACAGTTTCGGCTCCGCGACACCACCGATCGATACGGTCGCGGTCTCGATCGGTTCCGGGCAATCGCCCCATCCTGCCTGCGGAACAAAACGCAAACGATACTGCGTGGCGGCGAGAATCTTGTCGGTCACATCGATGTGGAAGCTGGAATTGCTCCAGGTACCGACTTGATCGTATGCCCAGGCGGTTGCGGGAGCGTTCCAATCTTTCGGCGGCGGAGTCCCTGTGTCAAAGACCGCGAGCCGGCGAATCATGGGGCGAGCCGCGCTCTCAACGCTGACCAGTCGCACGGCGTCGGCGCGAGTGGGCGCGACAGGTTGAATTCTCTTGTGTCCAATCGCGCTGCCGGTGCCCAGCGTTATCCACTTCCCTGCCTGGCGCGCTTCAATTCTGTATTGCCGAACGCGCTCGCCCAAGGAACAGTCTTCCTGCATTAGGAATGTATCAATCTGAGATACCGCGGGAAGCGACAACGTGACGCTCTCGCCGGAACCGGAAGTCTCCGCGACACTCTTACCGAAGAGGCGTCGAACTTCTTTTCCAAACTGTTGCGCGCGTGTCACGTCATCGACGGGCATCAAGCCGGTTTTATCTGGAGGAAGGTTCAACAGTAGCTGGGCGCCTCGGCCGATGGAGCGGTAATAGATTTCCGTCATTGCATCCAGGGTGAGCAGGTTTCTCTGGCTGGCCGGACTCCAGAACCAGTTCGGCCGAAGGATGGAAACGTCCACTTCATTCGGCATCCACACCGAACCGTTAGGATCGCTGTTCAGCGCGGTCGCAACCCCGCTCTTCGCATCCGCTGTGGCGATGGAGTTCCATGCAGGATAGGGCACAAAACCATCTTCATTGCCGGCCCAGCGGATGGTGGCATGCGGTCCCTGAAAGATCATGGCATGCGGGGCGTATCGATCGAGGATGTCGCCGACGGGGATGACGCTGGAACCGTCAAACCATATCTCCACCATGGAGCCGTAGCGTGACAGCACCTCAGTGAGTTGCCGGCGATACATGGCATCGTAAATTTTCTGCTGCGCGGGCGTTTTGCAGAGACCGCCAATTCCCGCGCCATGCCTGGCGTCTCGCGGAGAAATGTAGACACCCAGCTTCAATCCAAACTTTTTGCAGGAGGCGGATATGTCAGCAAGCACATCTCCTTGGCCGCCACGCCACGGAGTGTTGCCGATGCTGTACTTGGTCGTGTCGGTCTGCCACATGCAGAATCCGCCGGAATGCTTGGCCACGAAGACGATGTATTTCGCGCCGAGGTCGATTGCGGTCGAGGCCCATTGATCCGTGCTGAGTTGCTTTGGATCGATGGCGGACAGCGGGGTGGACAAATTATCCTGCTCCACGCCCTGCCAGGTATTGGGCGCGAAATGGATAAACATCCCCATTTCGAGGTCCTGCCATTTCAACTGGTCAACGGTAGGCATGGCCAATCTGGAATGCGCAACAGGCGTGGAATTTTCGTCAGCTTGAGCCAGGGGAATGCTCGCGGGAAGCGCTGCGCTTGCAGCAATTCCGGTGAGCGAAGCGATGAATGTTCTTCGGTCCATTCTTCATCTTCTCCCGAAATTTCCTGGCGGTCTAACCTATTCAAAAGAGGATCGATACCGCAGATTTTCTGGCCGCCAGATGACTCAAGTTTAGACACGCCGGGCAAAGAACAATCACAAACTGCGTATATTCTTCAAAAAAACAGTTTACACCGCTGCAGGTGAACTATATGATCACCTCGACGCAAAAATCAATCATATTTTGAGCACTATGCTCACGCTTCAAAACTTGCACGAACTTCAGGCCGGAGGATGCATTCCAATGAAATTGTTTCGAGTCATTCAGTCAATCACGCTGTTGTTGACCCTCATGTTTGTCAGTGCCGCCGTGGCCCAGACCGTCACCGGAACAATCACGGGAGAGGTCACCGATCCAAGCGGAGCGGTAATCTCCGGCGCGCAGGTCATCGCCCACAACGTCAGCACCGGCGTCGATTCCCCGACTACGACGAACTCCGCCGGCTTTTATCGCATTCAGTCTCTGCCCATCGGCCGCTATGAAGTGACGGTGCAGGCGCCCGGCTTCAACAAAGAAACCATTCCGGCATTCAGCCTGGAAGTTTTGCAGACAGCGAATTTCAACGTCAAGTTGACGGTTGGAACAGCATCGACCACCATGCACGTCTCGGCGGCTGCGCCAATTCTGAATACGACGAACGCGACCCTTGGGTCCACGCTGACGGCAAATACGATCCGCAACTTCCCGCTCAATGGCCTGGATTTTTCGGCGCTCACCCTGTACACGCCTGGCGCGATTGACACCGCCGGTACGTCCGGGACGACGAGCATTGAACGCAGCACCTACTTCGTAGACACGCCCAACATGAACGGCAACCGCGCCCAGGCGAACAACTACACCCTGGACGGCATTGACATGAACGAGACGTTCAACAATCTGATCTCGTACAGCCCCGCCCCAGAGTCGCTACAGGAAGTCCACGTAATGACAGCGAACGCGCCAGCCGACTACGGCAACGTGAACGGCGGCGATGTGATCAGCGTGTTGAAGAGCGGCACCAACCAGTTCCACGGCGTGGCGTATGGGCTGATCCAAGACTACCGATTGAACGCCAACACCTGGACCAACAATCAACAGTCGCCGGCAATTCCAATCAATCCGTATTCCCAGGCGCAATTCGGCGGTGCGCTGGGTGGCCCTATCAAACATGACAGGCTCTTCTTTTTCGTGGACTACCTGGGCGCGCGCTACCATAGGGGCGGCTCTGGAACGGCCAGCGTGTTTACCCCGGACATGCGAAACGGGAATTTCTCTACTCTCCTGAATCAGACGAAACCGATCCAACTCTACGATTCAGAAAATGGCTTCGCACCCTTTGTCGGCGACATGGGGATTCCGGTCGTCAACCCGGTGGCGAAGTTCCTGTTTGCCAATCCGAGTCTGTATCCTCTGCCGAACGCAGTGCCGACGGATGGAATCGCCGCCAATGATTATCAAGGTCCACAGCGCACTTATAAGGCCAATAATCAGGGTGACATCAAGATTGAGTACGACCCCCGTTCCTCTGACAAGATCACCGGGTTTTATTCCATGTCGACGGCCTACGACGGATCGACTCCAGTGCTGGCCATCTCATTCCCTGGGGTGAATAACTATCCGACCAAGCTTGGCGGGGCAACGTGGGTGCATATCTTCTCGCCCTCCATCATCAATTCCGGACGCTTAGGGTTCACGCGCACGGTGTGGGCGCAGAACTTCCCCATCGATACGACCGGTCAGTTCGGTAACAACGGAAATGCCAAAGTCGGCATCACCTTTCCGAACCAATCCTTCGCGGGTTACACCTATCAAGGCATCAACGGCGGCTTGTTCGCCGGCGGCAATCCGGTGTATGGCGGCGGCCTGATCGATAACACGTACAGCTACATTGATGATGTGACCTGGCAGCATGGACTGCATTCGATCCGCATGGGCGTTCAAGCGCTGCGTTACCAAAATAATTATCCGACCGCCAATAACAACGGCTACCTTGGCTCACTGAACTACAGCGGCGCCTTCAGCAGTAATCCATCTGCCGCCAACGCGGGCGGATACGGCGGCGCAGATTTCCTGCTGGATCGAGTCAGTTCTGCGGCTGCAACTCTGGCCAGCGTCAACGTCGGCCAGCGCCAGTGGCGTATCGCCGGGTATGCGCAGGATGATTATCAAATCCGTCCGAACCTGACTTTGAACTTCGGACTGCGGTTTGAGTATGACGAGCCCTGGATCGAACAACACAATAAGACCGGAAATATCGATCTGAGCACCGGACAAGTAATCTACGCCGGACAAGTACCCACCGGCGCACCGGCGGGATCGGGGGTCTGCAATAATCGCGGATGTTATCAGCCGAATTTCCGCCAGTGGATGCCGCGTGTGGGCTTCGCCTACCAGCCAACCGATCGCGCGGTATTTCGGGGCGGATACGGAGCCACCAGCTTCTTTGAGGGCAACTCCTCCAACCAGCGTCTCACTTCAATTACTCCGTTCATCCAGGCAGTCAACGTCACCGCCATTACGCCCACGCCCGGCAATCCCGGCACCCCGCGCACGGCAGAGCAAGGCTTCACCGGCGGTACGGTGCAGTACGGCGGCACCTTCAATGTGTATCCGCAGAATATCCAGCCGGCCTACATTCAAGAATGGAGTTTGACGTTTGAATATGCCCTGACTCACTCGACATCATTGCAGATTGGCTACGTCGGGGAGTCGGGTCAGCACATTGAAGACTACGGCAATGTCAACCAGTACAGGCAGAATGGCGATCCAACCACCGCGCCCTTCTACTACAACAAGTATCTGGGTATTAATGCGGTTGATCCCAGCGTCAGCATCGGTCCCAATTCATTGCTGATCACGGAATCGCGCGCCAAGATGAATTACAACGCGCTGCAGGCAACACTGCGCCAGCGTCTAACCGATGGTTTGGAATACACCGTTAACTACACATTCAGCAAGGCCATGACCAATAGCCTTGGCAATTACGCCCTCAACGTCAACGGGTATAGCGGCGCCTTCCAAAACTACTACGACAGCGCCGCCGACTATGGGCCGGCCGGCTACGATGCAACAAATAATCTGTCGTTTACTTCGGTCTACGCGGTGCCGGCAGGTCGCGGGCAGAAATACTTGACCAATACGAACCGGGTCGTGGATGAAATCATCGGTGGATGGAAGGTGTCAGCTGTGGGTGTAGTGTGGTCAGGATTTCCGGAGACAATTTACGGTCCCGGTAACAACTCCAATAGCTATGGCACCTCGCGCGTCAATCAATACTTCAAGCCGAGGATCGTCAATCGATCCGTAGGCGCGGGACACCAGGGAAAGAATCCGGGAAATTGGTTTGGTACAGATCCGTCGTCGGTGCCTTGCACCCTGGCCGGATCAACTATCAATGCACTCGGGGCGGCATGCGCCTTCGGCGCTCCCGAATCCAATCACTTCGGAACCTCCCGCAACGGTGCCATCCGGGGTCCCGGTTATGTGAACATCGATATGTCTGCATTCAAGGACTTCCAAACCTACAAGCAGCAGACCATTGGATTCCGCTTCGATGCGTTTAACGCCTTTAACATCGTGAGCTATGGCAATCCCGATACCAATATTAACGATTCCACATTTGGTCAAATTGGAGAAAACGGGAGCATTCGGTCGACAGAGCGGCACCTGCAGTTTTCATTGCGCTACACGTTCTAATCTGCAGGCTGTCGCGGCCATCCGCCACAGTGCACGTGCCCGAGTCTTCTTTGCGTCCGGAGCCGGCTTAGGGGCCTCCGGACCGCCCAGGAAAATGGGATCCAGTCATCATGATTCTCGAAATATGCGTGGATTCGGTAGAATCGGCGATCGCTTCCCAGGCGGGTGGGGCGCAGCGAATTGAATTGTGCAGCGACCTGAATGAGGGTGGCATTACGCCCAGCGACGGCCTGATCCAGGCGGTTCGGGAACACGTTGGCATCGACGTGTTCGTGATGGTGCGGCCCCGCGGCGGCGATTCTTTCTACACATCCTATGAATACGATGTGATGAAGGCGGACGTACTTTGCATGAAAGAGTTGAAGGTCGACGGTATCGTCGTCGGCATGCTCGATCAGGAGGGTCATGTGGATGTGCCCAGGACGCGCGAACTTGTGCAACTGGCGAGTCCCATGCAGGTGACTTTCCATCGCGCCTTTGACATGTCCGCAGACCTGGATGAATCGCTGGACCGAGTGATCCAGACAGGTGCCCATCGAATTCTGACCTCTGGCGGTGTACAAACCGTCAACCAGGGTGCCGACCGTGTGACCCGACTGATCGACGCCGCGAAAGGACGGATTCGCATTATGGTTGGCGGCGGCATTCGCCAGGAGAATATCCGCAAAATAGCCCAGCGTACTAAAGCCACGGAGTTCCACTGCTCCCTGCGAATCAAAACAGAAAGTCCTGTCACGTTCAAGAATCATTCGTTGAAATTAGGCTCTGTTGCCAATGACGAATTTGCGCGCTACGTCGTTCTCGAGGAGAATGTACGTGGGTTGCGCGAAACGTTAGACAAGATTTCAAGTGGAGTTGCCCAGGGTGTTGACGAATAATACGCACTTCGCCGTAACCGGCGAAATCGAAGATAGTCCCGCCGTCGTATCCTCCAAGATCGACAAACGCGCCAAGGAAATTCTTCGGCTGTTGTTGCACCATGGCAAGACTTCCGTTGACGAATTGACATTGATTCTGAAAATGTCGCCTGCCAGCGTGCGCCGGGATCTGGTGCGGCTGGAAGAACGCGGGCTGGTGCATCGTACTCACGGAGGCGCCATGCTTGCTGGCCAGGCGGTCTATGAGCCCTTCCGTTTCGATGCATCCTTCGGTGTCCGCGAGGAGCGATTCGCCAAAGAAAAGCAGCGCATCGCGCAGGCAGCGGCGGAGCTGGTGCAGGAAAATGAGACCATCGGCGTGACTGCAGGCACAACTACAACCAAGGTCGCCCAGTATCTTCGCCACCGCAATAATCTCCACATCATTACCAATGCGGTGAACATCGCCATGGAGCTGAGCAGCAGTGGAGGTCTGGACACCACCTTGACGGGCGGCCGCATGCGCTGGCAGGGTGCGTTCTCTTTGATCGGGCCAGCCGCCATCGAGTCCTTGAATATTGTGGTGATGGACCGCGTATTTGTTGGGGTCTGCGGTGTCGACCCGGAGCGTGGAGCCACCACCATTGAAGCGGATGAGGCTGCGGTGTTTCGCGCCATGACCCGCCAGACCAAGCAGGTTGTCATCGTCGCCGACTCCAGCAAGGTGGGGATGATCAGTCCCGTCATCATTTGTCCGACCTCTGCTATCGATGTGTTGATCACCGACGATGGGATTCCCGACGATGCCGTGACTGCGTTTGAAAAAGCCGGCGTCCGCGTCCTCAGCGTCTAACCTCGCCCCATCCTGACACTGCTATGCTGATGTTCAGTGATCGGAGGATCCATTCGCGTGAACCTTCCCAGCGTGTCTTCGCCCAGTTCTCTTCCTTCTCGCTCGGCACACAATTCGCAAGCCGCTGTTCATCGGTTGCGGCAAATTCTCGCCGGTCTTTTCGTCCTCGCTGTCATCGCCGTCATTGGCACGGCTCTCATCGCGCAGGAGAAAGCGAAGCTCCCGGGCGAAGATTGGGTTTCTCTTTTCAACGGAACCGATCTTTCTGGTTGGACAAAGATCGGCCATGAAAGCTGGACCGTCGAGAACGGAGTGATTCACGGCAAAGGTCTCACCCCCGAGTACGGATACCTTGAAACCAATCAAGACTACAAAGATTTTCAACTCTCGCTGCGTTTCAAATGTGTCGGGGATGGAAATAGCGGCGTGTTTTTTCACACTGGTTTTAAGCCAGGCTCGGTCGATACCACGCAAGGCATGCAGTTCGAAATTGATTGCACCATGATGCACCACACCGGCGGCGTGTATGGAGAAGACGGGCGCGGCTGGGTGGTGTGGCCCTCTCCGGAAAACGAAAGCGTGGTCCGCATGGGCGAGTGGAATGACTACCTGGTCGAAGTGGTTGGCAACCATTACAAGTCTCGGCTTAATGGTGTCCCAATGGTGGACTTTACCGATCCCCATCCAAGTTCGTTCGACGGCAGGATTGCCCTGCAGTTGCACGCCGGCGGCAAGGGCAACATGGAATTTAAAGATTTGTGGATTCGCGATCTCTCCAAGCGCTAGCGTGCCGGGCGAAATGTCCGTATACCAAATGGACTTGAAAAGACATCATGAAGATAGGAATTATCGGTTTCGGATTTATGGGCGGCGTGCACCTGGCGGCGATCGAGCGCATCCCTGGCGCGACGGTCACCGCGATTGCTTCGCGTACTCGGCCCCTGCCCGATGCGCCACCACGCGGAAATTTGGGTCATGTCAAGAGCAGCCGATTCCCGGTGAATACTCCGTGGTATTCCGATTGGCGGCAGTTATTGGACTCTGACATTGACGCCGTCGATATTTGCCTGCCAACACATTTGCACAAAGACGTCGCTATGGAAGCGCTGGCACGTGGCAAGCATGTGCTGTGCGAAAAACCGATGGCGCTATCGGCGCGCGATTGCGACGAACTGCTTGAGGCTGCAGGCAAGAGCGGCCGCGTCTTCATGGTTGCCCATGTGCTGCGCTTCGCCTATCCCTATCTTTTCGCGGCATCCTTCCTCCATCAACGCTTGCAGGACCGGGTAAAAGAATGCACCATGATACGTCGGGCCGGCTATCCGCAATGGAGCGAGTGGCTTTCAAGAAAGGATTGCAGCGGAGGAGCGAGTCTCGATCTCCTGATCCACGATATTGATTATGTGCTGAAACTGTTTGGCGAACCGACCGCCGTGAGCGCAATCAGCGACGGAGACATCGACACGATGCATGGCACGCTGCTGTACCCGGGTGAACTCAAAGTCAACATTCATGGTGGATGGTATGCACCGGAGACCCAGTTTTCTGCAGGCTTCCAGATCCAGGGTGCGGAAGCGTTGTTATCTTTTCAAGATGGAGTGCTGCAGCAGACGCTCTGTGGGCAGGTACAGCGGGTCGAAATTCCAGAGCACGACGAGTATTTCGAACAGATGAAATATTTCGTTGAATGCTGTCGCAATCACACGGTTCCCGCACGATGTCTTCCCGCGGAATCCGCCCAGGCGGTGAGACTGGCGAATCTCCTCGCGGAATCAAGAGCGCGCGACGGGAAAGAATTGCCTTTCGACACAGCCGCCAAATAATTTGCGCGAAGCCTACCAGCTGACGACCGCGATGCCGTAGGTGTCCAGCCTGGGAATCGTGAAGACAGCGTCCGAGCCATGCATAGTGAACTTCAACGAATCTCCCGAGTCCGAGGCCACAGAGTATAGCGTCACATTCTTCGCGGTCATCTTCGTCGGGACCGCGCACTTGACTTGAATATTTTCAATCGAAGGAGTCACACGGGTGTTGTAGTTCAGCAAGTGAACCATCCTGCGGCGCATATCTGGCTGCTCCACCAGATTCACTGCAAGGTAATCCGGTCCGCTCACTTCTAACGGAATGTCATCCTGGGCCGCCCACGCGACCGACTGCAGCAGCTGCTGCCAATTTTTAGGACGCTTCCAGAACTCTGGCCCGATCGTAAAATAAGGCTCCGCTTCCGGCATGGCTCCGTCGAATGCGATGCCCGGAAGATATACCACTCTTCCCTTCCCAATTTGTTTCCTGGTTGGAGCACCGAGAAGAATCGGTGACGCGGAAACCTCCTCCTGATACGCAGCGGCTGAACTTTGCCCATCGACCAGCCCTTCGAGTCCCGGCTTGACTCGCAAACGTCGCCATTCATCGTATAGACCTGCCTGCTCGGTCGCCACCAACCCCCCACCGGCCTGGACATAGCTGCGAATCGCCGCGAGCTGTTGATCAGACAGACATTCCGAATCTGGCAGAATGAGAACTTTACACGATGATGGCGACAGACGAAGCAGATATTCATCGAAAGCGTATTGAAAGGGTACTCGGCCTTGTATCAAAGCCTGTTCCATCAGGATGGCGCTCAGGCCTGCGCGGGAGTTGTGGTACGTGATGGAAGGATAGGATCGAAGCACGGCAACCGTCGCCACATCCCTCGATCCAACGTATAGATCACGATGCTTTCGATAGAAAGCAATGTATTTCACCATCTCGGCAGAAAGAGGATTGCTGCCGGCAAAGCCTATCGTCTGATTGAATGCCAAAGCTTCGGCGACCCCAAGTTCTCCTGGCCATTGCGAAGAATTCGTTAACGCGACGTTCTGATAACACCGCGCCATTTTGTAACTGCGAATGCTGGTGATCAACCTTCCATCGGGCAAATATTCCGGCTGCATGTCTTGCTCGTCCCAAAACACCTGAGTCAACGGCAACAGCCGCGTTCGATCGGTGCCGCTGGTCCATGGGCTGTTCTCTCCGACCATACCTCCGCAATTGATCTCGACGACCACTTCTGGATTCAGCGACGCGATCAAAGTGACCATCTGGCTCAATGCGTCGGCCATGCTTTGACAGCGGTAGTCAATCCATTCCTGAAAAGCAGGGTCGAAGATGATATCCATCTTGTCGGGGGGATTCGACTTATTCCACAAGGGCGGATTCACATAGTCGACATTCTCAAATCCAAATCGATCTTTCCGCTGTTCGGCGGAGTATTTCGTTCGCAGACGCTTACGAAATCCCGCCTTGCAGGCATTGCAATGGCAGGAGTCAGGTTCCGAACTCAAATCGAAATTATCGAAATGAATGAAGTCGGTTTTCACTTCCACAACGGCGTATCGCACAACTTTCTTCAGATAGTCGAGATAGTTCTGATTGGAAAAACATGGGCGATATCGGAATGACTGTTGATAGCCATACTCCAGCATGATGGGTTGGCCAGCTGCGTCACGCTGAATCCAATCCTGGGCCCGCGGTTCTTCCGCAAAAAAGGTTTCATACATCATGGTGTCCCACTGAACATAGGTGTCTACCTTCATTCCCAGCCCATGGGCAATGGCCGTGGCACGGGCAGTGGCTTCCATATCAGGCTTCTCGGCCTCCATGCCGAAGCCTTTGTACAAATGGGTGTGAAAAACCTCGACGCCTTGTGCTTTCAGCTGGCGCATTTCTGCTTCGCTCTGGGCATGCTCATAGATTTCACGAGCATTCAGGCTTTGACCGCCCCGGCGCACCACAAACATGTAAGGTTCATGCGATCCGCCGGCATCAATCAATCCATTTTCGATCCATGCGCCTTGTCGCGTGACTTTCCCCGTCGCGTCTGTTGCAGCCCCTACGACACCATCCGTTCCATGACCGACCAGACCCGCCGCCTCCAACTTTGCCGCAACCATACCTCCCACGACAGTTCCCAGAAAGTTTCTGCGATTCATAGCCTGCTTTTTCTCCCTTCACAGGGGTGGATCGAACGAAGAACGCATTCGATCCGCATGGTTGACGATCATGGAATTGAAGTCGATAGGGACGCGCAGACATTTCTAATCAGCGCGCTGTCCATCCACCATCAATCAGCAGGGTTTCACCTGTGATCAGAGAGGCGGCCGGACTCGCCAGGAAAACCACCGCTCCGGCCACTTCGATGGGCTCGCCAATACGATGCAGCGCCGCAATATTTTGAATCACTTCCGCTCGAAACGCCGGATCGGAAAGCGCCGGCTGGGTCCCGGGTGTATGGATGAAGGTCGGCGCCACAGCATTGACGCGGATATTATATTTGCCCCACTCGATCGCTAGGCACTTCGTCAGGTGGCTGATGCCTGCCTTGGTCATGCAGTACACAGACTCGGTGGGCAATGCGGCAAAACCGGCCTGGGATCCCATGTTGATGATGCATCCGCGCCGCTGACGAATCATGATGCGCCCGGCCTGCTGACTGGCGAAAAAAGTTCCCTTCAAATTGATCGCCAGGGTGTGATCGAAATCCTCTTCGGTCACGTTTTCGGCCAGGTTATCGGGGGCAATTCCAGCGTTGTTCACCAGGATGTCCAATTTCCCGAAGTGATGTTCCGCAGCGTCGATCGCATCGCGAATCTGCTGCATCTTTGTCATATCCATTTGCAGCGGCAAAACACGTCGGCCAAGGGCAACGATCTCGTGCGCCAGGCCCTCGTCATTTTGGAGTTGTCTTAGACCCAGGGCGATATCGGCGCCGGCTTCCGCCAACGCCAACGCAATCGCCCGCCCTAATCCGCGGGCTGCGCCGGTGACCAGCGCAACCTGACCTTCCACATCAAACCTTGGCAATGATTTCATGCATCTAGTGTACGAGCTTAAAAAGCCGCGGCGAGAGTGTTGGCTCGATAACCCGAAACCTTGACTGCGGGACATCTGAAACACTGGTAGGGCTGGACGGCATCCACTCCGGCTACTACTACTGAGTTAGCATTCCCGAAATGCCCTGGTATTTCCGCGGAGATTGTTCTTTTCAATGACTGGAGCGCGGGCATACCGGATGCTTGCAAAGCAGAACCCGACCGACGAGACCGCTAGCGATTGGGGTGCGCCCGCTGCTTCACTTTTGAGCAAGCAAAAGGGTACATCGGACACTCCGATGTACCCTTTCTTCCTATCGTTGCCGATCTGTCTACTGACCCGGGTGGGCTTCGATTTCGGCCGCAGTGTATTCGCTATTGCCGGCATTCTTATCCAACACGGAAGTGGTCATCGACCCGACCTGTACGGTCCGTAGCAGATGGGTTTTCCCTGCCACATCAAACTTCAGAACGACTTCGCCGCTCTTGAAGTCGGGCGAGCTGGGCAAGAGAATCCAAGTGAATACACGGCTCGAATCCTCATTGGTCAGCGTCAAGTAACTGCCGATCGCGTTTTCCTTCACGGTGTAATGACCGGCTGGGCAAATTTTGCCGGCAACCATAAAGCTGAAGGGTACCTTGAGGGTTGTTTCCGCCTGTGCGGAGTTTGTCGCCAAGACTGCTGCCGCCATCAATGCTGCTGACGCCAGAATGGTATGTATTGTGGATCGCATAAGTGGTACCTCCTGCTTACATTCACCACAGTAGCGATTCGCAAAAATAAAGTTGTCAAGTTCCCATCCAGAATCCGTCAATTTCTTCCGACGGGTTTTGAGGATGTTTGCTTCCCTCCATGGCGATTCGAGCCAGTTCCATCTCCGATTGAATCTCTTGCTCGATCACACTGCGTTCTGAGTCCCTCAAGTTTTCAGCGATGGCGAGGCTATGCTGCAGCAACTGTGCGGCTTCTGAATATGCCTGTCGCTTATGCGCATGATGCGCCGCCGCACGCAATGTGGTCATCGCGCGGTTCCAGTTTCCGGCCGCTTCATAATGCATCGCCATTTCACGCGCGACATTGTCCTCTCGTCCAGCGAACAATTCGCCTAACCGCTCCGCAATCCGGATATGACCTTTGGCTCGCCGTGACGCCGCCTGTTTCTGGTACAAAACTTCCCGATAGAGTCCGTGCGCAAAGGCATAGAAGTCCGAACGCGTGCCATCCGGAAGTTCATCGTATCCGGCGCGATGGACAAAGCAAGACCGACGCGCGAGCCTGTCGCATGCCTCTTCCGTCTCCGCTAAATCCTGTTCCAATGCAGCCGCCACCGCCCATGCCGGAAAAACCACCCGCATCAGGCTGCCTGCCTCCAGAACGCGTTGGTCTTCCAGGCACAGTCGATCAATTTCCGGATCAATCATCTGTGCGAGTTCGTGCGGCACACTTGTACCTATATCGGGGAATGCTGCTCGCCGCTGCCATCGCCCGGAATTTTTCGCCTCTTCCCTTGCAATATATCGCTCCGCGATAAGGTGCTTCAGAAGTGCCAGCGCAAATAGTGGGTTGCCTTCGGAGTATTGATACACAAAAGTATCTAATCCATCTGGAAGATCTTCATGACCGAGTTCCTTGACAAGAAGTTGTCGAACCGCCATTTTCGACAAGGGAACCAATGCCAGTTCCGTGCATTGCCGGTGTAGCACCAGGTCTTGTTTCAGAGCCTTCAATGCATGTTCCCCCACTCCGCAATGGGAACTGCAGGTGGCCAGTACCATCAGCCTGGTCGGCGTTCGTCTTTTTGCCAGCGCAGAGATGAATGCCAAGGTGGACTCATTCGCCCACTGTAGGTCTTCGAGCACCAGCACCATCGCTCTTTCTTTGGCCATCTCTTCCAAAGCTCGACAAAGATCTCCCAGCGCTTTCGGGGATGTTGACCGCGAATCAATGTTGGTTGGATCAGACTCCCGGCCGAGCGCTGCCAGCCATGCCGGCGCGGTGTTCGCAAGCACCCGGATCGCCATTTCTCCCACAGCGGAAGCGCAGAGCTGCCGAAGAATCTCCATGACAGCGTAGTAGTCTTCTTTGCTACTAAGCCCCTCAATGCATTGACTGCAGGCAACAGTGGCTGACAACATGGCGACCATCTGGTGGCAAGCCGCGTCCACAAGCGCAGTTTTGCCGATCCCTGTAACGCCGCTGATGAAGACGGTTTGTCGCTGCCCACACCCCAACGCCTGGGCAATGGTAGTTAAGCGCGTTATTTCCTGCTCTCGGCCAGCCAGTCCATTTGAATTTGCGGGGGGAGTCGTACTCTTCGCCACATCGCCAGAATCAAGGGCGTTTGCATCGGAGATCTGGGCAACAAAACAATAACCCCGCTTGGGCAAGGTTTGGATGAATCGTGGACAAGCAGGATCGTCGCCAAGCACCTTTCGCAGGTCCAACATATAGGTCCGCAACACCTGGGGCTGCACATAGGTTTCCGGCCACAACGCATCCAGTAGTTCATCGTGGGAAATCAGTCTGCCAGGATTCTCTACCAGATATCGCAACACGGCGAACGGCTTTGGGGGAAGGTTGATCTGCACTCTGTTTTTCCAGAGGCATTCATTCGCGGTGTCTAGCCGAAAAGATTCGAACTGCTTCATCCAGATCTTGCCTTTAGCGAAAATGAGTTCAGAATTAACGCTGCAAGTGAACTTCCAATTGCCAAATCACATACACACATCTTATCTACAACAACTTCAAGAAGATGACTCCAAAGAGAGCCTGTAATTTCGGCGAGCAGTCGTCCATTTTTGGACACGCCTGTCCAATTGCGAACAGTAAGAGATGCAGAGCGTCTCACCCAGACGCATATATGGTGGGATACGTCTTGCGAAGGTAGATTGTTCCAGGGGTGCTCCTAGATTTTGCAAATGCTACACGAACGGAAAGAGGCGAGTCTCCAGCCCAACACATCCGGGCAAATCGTTGTTGGCGTCATGGAGACGGTATAGGAATCTCAAGCCTGCGAGTCTTTCCACTCTTCATACCAGGCCATTTGGATCGCTTCCAGCTTGGATTCATTCGACTTTTGCGCATCATCGGCGAAGCCTGGCAGCTCCGTCACAAACCGATGCAATTCAGTAAACCGTACAGTCAGAGGGTCGGTTTCAGGAAACTTCTCCTGCAACTGAATTCCGATTTCTTCCGCATCATTCCAGGTAATCTGTGGCACGGCACGCTCCCGAGTGGATTCACAATATTATGTCAGGGATTTGTAGGCGCCGGCTTTTCTTCGGCCAGCGACAGCGGCTTGCCTTCAGAAACGTAATTGCGGTTCCACTTGGGAATCTCAACGACGTAGCTTCCCGGGCCGGTGATGACTGCCTGGCAGCCAAGTCGAGAATTCAACTGGACATCCGCGGCCGTTTCCATGCGGTCCAACTCGTCATCATCCGGCTCGCTGATTTTCGACGCGCCTTCTTTAATCCACAGGTGACAGGTAGTGCACGCGCAGGCGCCACCGCAAGCGTGATCCAGAAAAATCCCGTAATTCTCCGCTACGTCAAGAAACGACATCGGCTTGCCATGATGATCGTAGGGCATGCTGCCATATTCAAATTCCACGGTGCGGCCTTCAGGAAGAAAAGTAACCCGAACGATTCCCGCTGCGGGCGGTTGGCTCAGGTCGATGGGTTTCTCGGTATCAGGACTGGTCGTATGTGCCATAGCGTGCTCTCACTTATTTTGAACTTCAGATTCTTTCGGCATCTCTTCAAATTCTGCAGCCGCCATTGGATGATGCGCGGCTGGCCCTTTGCCGATGCGGTCGCCGGCTGCATCCATGGTCTGGCCCTTCATCACGGAACCGACCGCGACATCCATCTGCAATTCGGCAAAATTTCTGGTGGCCTTGTCCAGCGCATCTATTGCATTGCGAATCTGGTGATAATCGTTGCCGCACCGTGCTTCTTCCAGTGTGGTGCGCGCGCTGTGGACATGCGCCACCTCGTCCGCCTGCAAAAGCTTCCATGCCGGACTGGATGGCGCTTTTTCTACGGCGATCAAGATGGTCTCCGCGTCGCTTTTGGCTTCAATCAATTGCCGCTCACGAAAATCTTCCTCGGCGTGATCAAAGGAATCGAGAATCATGGTTTCGACCTGCTCATCCGTCAGGCCGTACGTCGGCTTCACTTCAATCTCAGCCTGCTTGCCGCTGCGCTGTTCCAGCGCGGTCACTCGCAGAATTCCATTGGCATCGATCAGGAACTTCACTTCAATCCGCGGCATCCCCGCCGTCATGGGAGGAATTCCCTTCAGATCAAAACGCGCCAGCGATCGGCAATCTTTCGCCAGCTCGCGCTCGCCCTGCAGCACGTGAATGGCGACGTTGGTCTGGCCATCGATGCCGGTGGTGAAGTGTTCCGTCGCCGAAGCCGGAATCGTAGAGTTGCGCTGTATGATGCGCGCCACGACGCCGCCCAGGGCTTCAATCCCTAGCGACAACGGTGTCACGTCCAGCAGTAACATGTCGTCCGTCGCCGAAGAATCGCCGGCGAGTATGTTGGCCTGAACCGCCGCTCCTAGCGCGACCACCTCATCCGGATTCATTTCCGCATGGGGCTTTTTCCCGCGCGCGGCCAGATCGAAAACATCATCCACTACTTTGCGTACCAGCGGAATCCGCGTCGATCCGCCAACCAGAACAACTTCCCCAATTTCTTCGATTTTGATGCCCGCATCCTGAATCGCCTGCCGGCAGGGAGCAATCGTGCGCTCAACAATAGGCCGAATTAGTTGCTCGAATTGTTCGCGCGTAATCTCGCGAGCGTAGCGCTGGCCCGTGGGCAGTATGACGTCCAACCTGGCAGAATTTCTCGGCGCTCAGTGCGATCTTGGCGTCGATCACAGACTTGCGAATTGCCTGGATTGCTTCGCCGTTGTGGCGCACGTCAAGACCCAAGTCACCGGAAATGTCGTCGAGCGCAATCGCGATCAACAGATTGTCTATATCGTCGCCGCCGAGATGAGTGTCGCCGTTTGTAGCGATCACTTCAAAGATGCCATCGTGCAATTTCAAAATTGAAATATCAAATGTGCCGCCGCCCAGGTCATATACGGCGACGATGCCATCTTTCTGTCGATCCAGGCCGTATGCAAGAGCAGCCGCAGTCGGTTCGTTCACCAGGCGCAATACATCCAGGCCTGCAATTCGCCCCGCATCCTTGGTCGCCTGGCGCTGCGTGTCGTTGAAGTACGCCGGCACAGTGATGACCGCTTTATTCACGGTCACGCCGGGGCCAAAAAAACGCTGCGCGTTCTGCTTTAGCTGGCGAAGAATATACGCGGACACTTCCGGCGGAGTCAGCTCGCGCGTGCCCAGCTTGATGCGGAGCACTTCACCCGTGGCGAGATCGTCCGCTAGTCTGAACGGAAAGAATTTCAGCTCGTCCTGAACATCTTCAACCCCGCGACCCATCAGGCGCTTTACGGAATACACCGCCCGATCCGGAGTCTCCAACAGATTTTTTCGTGCGCCATTGCCGACGACGAATCGATCGTCGGCAGACAACGCCACCACTGAAGGCACCAGATTCGAACCGTCTTCGCCGGGAATCACCACAGGCTGATCGCCCTGCATAAAGGCGATCAACGAGTTCGTCGTACCCAGATCGATGCCTACTACTCTTTCATCTGCCATTCTTTGTAAATTCCATTTCCAGAGGCGCGATTAGTTGTTCAACGCCTCTTCCACATCGCGCAACAGGTTGCGAATATAACTGCGCCGATTCAGCAGGTCGACCATTTTCTGTTGTGTCGCTTGCTGCGTCTTTTCATCATTGGCGTTCGCGGCCGCATCCCATTCGCCCCACAAGCGCTGCATGTCCTGCTCGGAAGCTTTCAGCTGCGCATCAAAATTCTGTTGTGCGGCTTCCAGATTCCCGCGCGTTTCCGGGTCATCTGCGCCGCTGGCCTTCGCCATCCGCATTTCTTCCAACTGCATGTTCAATTCGAAAACTTCTTCCAGCAAATCCGGCGGGACCACTTGCTGCTTGGCCATCCCGCTTTCTGCTGCTTTATCGGAAGCGTCGCGGGATTGTTCTTCCAGTCGAATTCCTGCGAGACCTAACGTGTATTCCGTCCGTGCCAGCGGATCACGCAGGGTACGCCAGGCATCATTCAATACCGAACTTTTCTCCAGACTCCAACGCTGCTCGTCGGCGCTGGCGCGAGCATACAGGTCAGGATGGAATTTTCGGCTCAGCCGATAAAATTCCTTTTCGAGTGCGGCAGTATCTAACTGAAACCGTCTCGGCAGTCCGAAGAATGCAAAATAGTCAGTGGCCTTATGCGGCTGCAGCTTACCGCAACTGACACAAAATTGCGCGTCCGCGTCGTTCTCGCTACCGCACGACCAACAAACTAATTTCTTCGATGGTTCGGCTACGACTGTCATGCGCTCTCACTTGGCTGATTGAAGATCCGAACCTCGCCCGCCATTTCCGCGCCGCGACGTCGGCTGTCAACAGGCGACCCTGCGTTAGCCAGAGAAAGACGATCCGCAACCGCACGATTTGGTAGAGTTCGGATTGATGAAGTTGAAGCCCTGGCGCATCAACGTTTCTTCGTAATCCAGGGTCATTCCGTTCAGGTAAATAAACGATTTCGGATCGACGAAAACGCGCACGCCGTCGTAGTCATACACGCGATCACGCTCACGCGGCTGCGTATCGAAGCGAATGTTATAGCTCAGTCCGGAACATCCGCCACCCTGCACTCCCAGTCGCAGGCCGCCTTGATCGGGAGCGATATTTTCCTTCGCCATCGCCACCCGGATTCGCTTGATCGCACGATCTGTAACGTGAATTCCTTTTTGCGGCGAGTTGGGCGCGTTGGACGATCCTGTAGCGTGCTGGCCGGAAGAGCTCTCCGAAGCGCCAGATGCATTGGTGATCGTAACTGGTTCCAACGCGCTCATCTCCCTCGTCCTTGAACTGCGCCGCATCGGCGCAACACATTCACTCCGACCGTGCCGCGAAGTTTAGTTCGCTGCAACCGCAACTGGAGTCGACACTGCCTGACCATCGGCCACATTCTTTTTTTTCCAGTCGCCGATGGCTGCGCGAATTGCATCTTCCGCCAACACGGAACAGTGAATCTTCACCGGCGGCAACGCCAGTTCCTTCACGATGTCCGTGTTCTTAATCTCCAGCGCTTCGTCCACCGTCTTGCCCTTCACCCACTCCGTTGCCAGGGAGGAAGAAGCAATTGCCGAACCGCAGCCGAAGGTTTTGAACTTGGCGTCTTCGATCACGCGCGTTTCCGGATTCACTTTAATCTGGAGCCGCATCACGTCGCCGCATTCCGGGGCGCCGACCAGGCCCGTGCCAACTTCGGTGCTGTTCTTATCCATCTGACCGACGTTGCGCGGATTGTTGTAGTGCTCGATTACCTTATCGCTGTATGCCATACTTCCTCCAAATACTGTGAACTCAAAAAGTTGTGCGTCGCTCTATTAGTGCGCCTGCCATTGAACCTTCGTTAGATCGATACCCTCTTTCGCCATTTCGTACAGCGGCGAAAGCTCACGCAATTTCTGCACTACGTCAACGACTTTATCTGCAACATAATCCACTTCAGCCTGGGTATTGAAACGTCCCAGCCCAAATCGAATCGAGCTGTGTGCCACGTCATCTCCCAGCCCAAGCGCCTTCAATACATAGGATGGTTCCAGTGTCGCCGAGGTGCAAGCCGAGCCGCTCGAAACCGCGATGTCGTTGATGCCCATCAGCAGCGACTCGCCTTCGACATGGATGAAGCTCATGTTTAGATTCCCTGGAAGATGATGCTCCATCGAACCGTTCACATGAATAAAGTCCAGGTTGGATTCGAGCTTTTCTTTCAGCCGATCGCGCATTGCGCTCAGCTTCGCCGCTTCCTCATCCATTTCCAGGCGAGCAATTTCACACGCCGCACCCAGTCCAACAATTCCGGGGACATTCAACGTGCCGGAACGCATTCCGCGCTCGTGACCGCCGCCATCCATCTGCGCTGCAATCTGCACACGCGGATTGCGACGACGAACATACAGTGCGCCCACGCCCTTGGGCCCATAGATCTTATGTCCTGACAGCGACAGAACATCAATGTTCATCGCGTTCACGTCGACCGGAATTTTTCCGACCGCCTGCACTGCATCGGTATGGAACAGGATGCCCTTCTCATGACACAGCTTGCCAATTTCCGCGATCGGCTGGATCACACCAATTTCATTGTTCGCGAACATGATAGTGACAAGAATCGTCTTGTCATCGATGGCACGCTTCAAATCGTCCATCTCAATCAAGCCATCGGCGTTCACCGGGAGGTACGTGACGCGGAAGCCCATCTTCTCCATGCGCTTGCAAGTGTCCAGCACCGCTTTGTGTTCGGTCACCTGGGTAATGATGTGATTGCCGCGCTCGCGGTACATTTCGCCGATACCCTTGATCGCCAGGTTGTTGCTCTCGGTCGCGCCGGAAGTAAAAATAATTTCCTTCGCCGTAGCGCCAATCAGCTTGGCAATTTGTTCGCGGGCCAGGTCAACCGCCTTCTCCGCTTCCCAGCCGAAGGAGTGGTTGCGACTTGCCGCGTTTCCAAATTTGTTCGTGAAGAAAGGAAGCATCGCCTCCAACACGCGCGGATCGAGCGGCGTGGTGGCATGGTTATCCATGTAGATCGGCAACTTCACTCCGGCGGGCAATTTCGGTTCGCTTAGAACGGTGCTCATTGAGACTCCCTGTAAGACAAAAATCTGTACTACTTTCCCTACGCACGCGACATGGTGCGGCCCAGCGTGACTAACGATCCTGCCTGGACACTGCGCGCATATCCCGAGGCTCCCAATTTAGATTCGTCACAAAGGTCGGAGATGCGCATATCCACCAACAAATCGCGTATCGTGTCATTCAGCTTGCGCAGCGGCTCTTTCACGATGCAGGAGCTCAAAAGATCGCAATCACCATGACTGGTCGTGCACGAGGCAATGAATAGCGGCCCTTCAATGGAGCGAATCACCTCGAAGGCAGTAATTTCGCTGGCCGGTCGAGCCAAAGAATAGCCGCCATGCAATCCAGCATGTGAAACCACCAGGCCGGAGCGCGCCAACGTCTGCAAAATTTTGGCCAAAAGCGGCGGCGGAATATGGTACGCGTCCGCCATGTCTTTGGCGCTCTGCGTCGGATTGCCGGGATGCTCGGCAAGATGCTTCAGCGCCATCAGCGCATAATCCGATTTTTTGGTAAGACGCAGCATAGATTTTCGACACGCGAAGGGCGACTATCAGGCCAGTTCCATTGCCACTTCTTCGACAAACTCATTATAGGACTCTTTCAGTCCGAGTTGCAAGCCGAGGTTTTCAGACGAGATGGCAGAATGTCAGCCCCCACTTTCTGCGGGTTATTCGGACCAGATTCCTAAGTGCCTTCGCAGCAGCAAAGCCTGCCCCAGGTGATAAGCGTTGTGATCGAGGCAGGCCAATGCCTGTCGTAGAACGTTGCGGCCATCACTGCCTGGAATCGGCGAAAACAAGTCTGTCGACGGGTTGAGCAACAGCGATTCGAACTCCAGCATGACAGCGTGATATCCGGCGACTTCCTCTATCCACGCACGGTCGTCCGCGATTGCATTTTCATCTGGCCAAAATCCTTCGGGCACCGGCGGCTCGACGTATCCAGGAATTCGGCAGGCATCCAGAAAATCCAACACGCACAACCGGAGATGAACCAGCAATCGCCAGAGTGTGAAAGATTGCCCGGCCGGCTTGGTGTTGCGCAGATTCACGGGAACATCCCCGAAAATCTTTTCAAACGTGGCATGCACACGTTCATCATGGAAAGACGCAACCAGTTGCTGGCGCAGCGCGATATCGGCGTCGGCCTGGTTGGAGCGCGGAGGCGGAGCGGGCAGGTTCATGATGTTTGATATTCCATCAGAAGAATGGAAAAGAGCCAACTGCCCGTTTGCATACGGCAATGGGTCGAACGATCGTCGATCTGGGTAATCACGCCGGCCAATTGAACGAGGTCTGCCGATGACTCCTGTGATCCATTCTGTTCAATTGCTTGTGAATTCGCGCAAATCGATGAATTTTCTTTTGACAAACAGCATGCACTTACGGGACACTGGCGCAACCGGGGACACTCCCGCATCTAAATAGATAGCTATGGAAGCCTGCAAACACCCACGCGTCCGCGTACTCACCCGCGAAGAAGATGCCGAATTTGTGGAATGTCTGGAATGCGGCGAGGTTTTCGACTCGCACGAATTCACCGACATGGACATTGAAGAGAAGAGCCTGAAGAGCGCCGAGCAGTCCGACGAATAAACGCCTGCTTGGGAAATGCGGCAACCTTCAAAGATTCCATTCGCCGCCCGCTCGTGGCTCGCGATGCAATCGAATCCCTGCAGCGGGCAGAAAACTTCCGCTAGCCGCGCACGCCCGCTTCGGTTTCCACAGGCGAACCCAGCCTCCGACCGCTGCGCCACAAATAGTGAAATCCAGAAAGCACGGTCAGCCACAGGGTGGCTTCCAGCGAGGCATGACGCGTCCAGAGAACCCAGTACTGTGAATGGGTCTGCGCCAGAACGACCGAACACACCGCTAATATCTGCGCAACCGTATTTGCTTTCCCAAGCCAGCTGGGATGAAAATCGCGCGTCCCAGTTGTCGCATACAGCAGCGCCGATATCACGAGGATGCCCAGGTCGCGGCTGAACACCATGACAGTGATTCGCATGGCGACCAGGCCGACATGGGTCAGCACGAGAAACAGCGTGCTCAACAACAACTTGTCTGCGATTGGATCCAGATAGGAGCCAAGTTCCGTACGCTGACGGAAGAGTCGAGCCAGCGCGCCATCCAGCCCGTCGCTCACCCCCGCAACTACCATCAAAATAAATGCGCGATGGTAGTGGCCATCCAGAATCGAAAGCACAAGGAAGGGCACAATCGAGAGCCGAAGCAACGTCAGCTGATTCGGCAGAGCACGTAATTGGCGCAGCGCAAGAATGGCTATGGACCCTGATTCATCCTAACGCAACTGGTGAAATCACAGGCCCAGGTTGCCCCCACCCCTCGCTGGCATTAGAATCGATGGAGCGCTTGTAGGCGCGTAGCTCAGTTGGTTAGAGCGCTACCTTGACACGGTAGAGGTCAGGAGTTCGAGTCTCCTCGTGCCTACCATATCCCTGGAACTTTCGAGGCTTCATCTCGACTCCTTCCCTCCAGCGGTGCGCCTGAGAACGAATTCTTAGGGCAGTGCCCACCGCAAAAGAATCGCCACCAGCGTTCGCGCCGACGTCGACATTTCTTCTGCCGAAAAGGTTTACTCCAAAAACAACTCTGCGTGATCTGTATTCTGTCGTGCGTCTTGCAGCCCCTGAAATGATCTTCGCCATACCGACTTTATTGCCGATATTCGCTCAGGGCGCCTATACTGCTTTGCGCTGGTCCCCCTTGCACCGAACCTCCACTCAACTTGCGCCATGCTCAGGAGAAGCACATCATGGATTACGCAGTCAGAGGTCTCACGCTCGCCTTCTGTCTAGTCCCGCTGTCGGGAGGATTAGCCTTCGCACAGTCCACATCTATTGATGCAGATCCAGCTGTCACTATTGCTCCCATCGCGAATCTCTATGTGGGTACAACAAAGGGGATTTATCTTTACGACGAAACTCCCACTGGAAAACTTACCCTGGTATCTGGTTCGCCTTTCAAAACTCCTGCGGGTTTATTAATTGGTGTCACTGGTAGATACCTCATAACCCTGGGTACATACATTGTTCACTCGTATCAACTCTCGTCAACCGGTGCAGTCGAGAAAGCGATAGCTGCTATTGATACGCTGGATTATAAGGATAGTGGTAACTGCAATGGTTCTATACAAGGAACAAGTTTCGGCAGTCTAAATCATCAAGGTAGAAACGTGTATGTCGTGTTCCCTGTCAACCCCGGTGATTGTGCTGCTTCCATCCAAACGTACAATATTTCAAAATCCGGCGATCTTTCCTTTAATGGAGCCATAGTAACTGGAGCGAATGCAGGTTCAGGTCTCTTTCAGGCACCTGCCATTCTGGCAAGAGATAGCTTCGCTTATGCTGCAAGTGATTTCAGCTGCTGTGGTGGTTTCCCTCCAGGATGGAACGGGTATATTTTGGGGAGCAATGGAGAGATGCAGAACTGGTCATTCAACTTATCGGGCAATAATACAGAACCCAAGTCTTATTATCCATTTTATGTCACCGCTGACCCAACGAACCATTTAGCAGCGGCAGTTGCTACAGAAAGCCCCAGCGATCCCTATTCGTATACAGCCCCTCAGCTGGCTAGCTACACGGTAGATGGAAAAGGTGATTTAACAACAACTTCAACTGCAGCCAATATGCCCTATACAAGCGTCGCTAGCAGCGCATGTTGTTGGCAGGTTAGTCTGAATCTTTCTCCTTCTGGCAAACTACTTGCAGTCGCAGGGCCTTTAGGGTTGCAGATTTTCCATTTCAATGGGTCCGCTCCAATTACGCATTACAGTTCGCGACTAACAACCTCCGAGATTGACCGTATACACTGGGATGATAACAATCATCTCTTTGCTCTGAGCGATACAACCCATAAGTTATATGTCTTCACAGTTACTCCGACTTCTATCACCCGGGTGGCAGGATCGCCGTTCACTATACCTGCGACCCCAAATGCTTTGATTATTGTCCCAAAGTAACAATAGGCATTGGCACGCGAACGAGTCGGAAGAGATTCTAAACAATTGAGGCCAATGCAGGGGCGAACCCACTAGTTTGGACGAATCCACGGAGTTCCGTGATCTCATCTTCGACCGCCGACCCAGAAGGGATCGGGAGTTCGGGTCTCCTCGTGCGCCTAACAGTGAGGCACACACCGCCGCAAACCGATCGCCGTGCAACGCCGGTGCCGGTAGGCCGTCATTGGAACACTGCCTCCCCATCCGGAGAAGTAAAGTGTACAGGCGCTACCGGCGCCAGGCGAGACTCGCGCACCAGCCTAGATGGGACACCCTCTAGAAGTGGTACCCTCCACCACAAATCAAGACCTCTCCAGTGACATAGTCAGACAACGGGCTGCAGAAAAACAGGACTGCCCCCGCCGCTTCTTCCGGAGTTCCTACGCGGCCAAGCGGGCATGCGCTCTTGATGGCTTCCAGCATGCTGGGCTGAACCCCCAGGCGAATATGGTGGCCATGCATTTCCATTCCGACCGCGGCATCGGTCAGCGGCTGCACCAATCGAGTTTCGATCAAACCAAACCCCACCGCATTCACGTTGACGTTATAGCGCCCCCACTCTTTCGCCATCGTTTTTGTCAGACCAATAATGCCAGCCTTCCCCGCCGAGTAGCCAACCTGGCCTGCATTTCCATCTGTTCCCGCGATGGAGGTGATGTTCACGACTTTGCGCATCACTCGCCGGGAGGCGGCAATCTCTCGCTTCGCGGATTCGCGAATATAGGTCGAAGCCGCACGCAGGATACGAAATGGCACCACCAGGTGAATGTCCAGCATTGCCTGAAATTGCTCATCCGTAGTTTTCTGAATCACACTATCCCAGCTGTAGCCGGCGTTGTTCACGATAATGTCGATGGAATCGAACTCATCAATCGTCGCTTGAACGATGGCGTCTGGGGTTTCTGGATCTGTCAGGTCGCCGGTGATGTGCCGTACCCGATCCGGGCGTGCCAGTTCGACTTCCGATTCCAGCAGTAACGACTCATCCAGGTCGTTCACCATAACCCGGGCTCCCGCTGCTACCAGCGCCTTTGCAATGGCCCGACCGATGCCACGCCCTGCTCCGGTCACAAGTGCGGTTTTGCCCTCCAACGTAAACGGCATTGCCGCGTTTTCCATTTCTACTTCGAGATTCGTTGCTGACATATCTCCCGCCTTCCTTGCAGGATCTTTCTCTACGCTGCACCGCAGCAATTATAGTGCTGCACCGCGTATATTTCCATAGTGGAAATAAATAATATTCACTGTCTATTTCTGCAATGTCGTCGTCGCAACAATGTGACAAAAAGGGCCGATTGCCAGTGAGACTAGCGTGATACGCATCACCGCAAGGTCGATTTCGAACGCCTAGCGTAGCCTCAAGTGGAGTGCAGACGGCAACGACAGACACTTCACTAAGTGACCGATCTCCGGCGCGTGCTGCGTTCTATTTCCTAGACGGAGACCACTTGCATCGCTCAACCTTTCGACAGAACGAAAGGTATTCACTCATTTTCATTTCCCTTGCTTCATAGAAATCAACCCTCCGCAAAGCCATGTGCCGGGGAGGAGCGCATTCGCATTGAGATCCTGCGAATCATCACGCGCCGTCGGGATGCAGAGGAAAGTGCGCAGACATTGGCAGCTTACCTCTGGCAAGACTTCCCGACCCATCCTGCGCATTGCATGGCAGTGCGGCGCAAGGTTCGCGAACCACGAAATCACGCTCGCGATCCTGAAGCTGCGGTTCCAACGATCTTTCCCTCCATGACCACGCTTGACTTGAATGTCTACATTATTTTGCGTCCGGGTTTCGGACATATTTGAGTGAAGCAATTGCTTTGACACGTTCAACCTGAGTTGCCTCATTGATGGGGAGGCCACGGAAAGGACTGAGATATGAGCCAGCGAGAAGTTGTAGTTTTGAGCGCGGTACGAACCGCAATTGGCAAATTTGGCGGAGCCCTGAAGGATATTCCTCCCACCGAGCTAGCCGCCAAGGTTGTTTGCCAGGGAATGCAGCGGTCCGGACTTACGGGAACGGATATTGGACACATCGTATTCGGAAATGTCATTCACACGGATGCGAAGGATATGTACCTGGCGCGGGTGGCGGCTCTGCGCGGCGGATTGCCTGTGGGAACCGCAGCGCTTACGTTGAATCGGTTGTGCGGCAGCGGTCTACAGGCAATTCTTACAGCGGCGGAAACAATTGCGCGCGGCGACACCGACGCGGCCATCGGCGGTGGCGCGGAGTCAATGAGCCGAGCTCCCTACTGGCTCCCTGCTATGCGCTGGGGTGCCCGCATGAATGATGCGGCGGTCGTGGACGTTTTAGTGGGTGCGTTGACAGATCCGTTTGAGGAAATCCACATGGCGATCACGGCGGAAAACGTAGCGCGAAGATGGGGAATCTCCCGACAGGAACAGGATGAGCTGGCATTTGAAAGTCATCGCCGCGCGGTCAATGCAATCCAGACGGGACGTTTCAAAGGTCAGATCATTCCCATTGAAGTCAAGAATCGCGGATTGACGAACTACGTTGATACGGACGAATCGCCGCGGGTCGACGCGACCCTTGAAGCGCTGGCGAAATTGAGGCCGGCCTTCGATAAAGACGGCACGATTACCGCTGGCAATGCTTCCAGCGTCAACGACGGCGCCGCGGCCGTGGTTCTGATGGAATCTCACGCGGCCGCAGATCGCGGACTTAAGCCGATGGCCAAGTTGGTTGACTGGGCGGTGACCGGCGTGGAACCAGGATTGATGGGGATCGGGCCGGTATCTGCAGTGAAGAAGTTGTATGAACGCACCGGGCTTAGCACCGCGCAAATGGATGTCATCGAATTGAACGAAGCATTCGCAGCCCAGACGCTCGCGGTTCAACGCGAGTTGGGATTGCCATCTGACAAAACAAATCCCAACGGAAGCGGAATCTCTCTGGGGCATCCGCTGGGTGCAACGGGCGCGGTTGTCACCGTGAAAGCGCTGTATGAGCTGCAGCGAATCGGCGGTCAGTATGCATTGGTCACCATGTGCATCGGAGGGGGACAAGGTATCGCAGCCATTTTTCAATCAACCTATTAGGAGAGTGGCATACCACGACAGCCGCGACTCTATATAGTCGCGCGGGATTGGATGATCGATCGCAACGGAATTGAATCGACGGGGAACCCCTGTCTTCCGCGGCTGTTACGCTGCACGGTCGCCGAAGATATTAGATGATCCTAGTCTGAACGGGCCGCAAGCCACTGGTCGATATGGGGCCAGGTCCGTTTGTGCGCGCCGCTACCAGCCATGATTCCAATGTGGCCGCCGGGAACACGATACATCTCCTTGTCGGTGCTGCCGACCTTGGAAAGAATCGCCTCTGACTGGCATGGTGGAGTAATGTGATCGCCTTCCGCGATCACGGTCAGCAGGTTGGCGCGCAATTGTTTCAGCTGCACGACTTCGCCACGCATGGAAAGGGTGCCCTCCATCAATCGATTATGGCGATATAGATCGACAATCAACTGACGATAGACGCCGCCGGCCATGGGAATATTATCGGTCACCCATGTATTCATCGCATGCCAGGATTCCACGGCACGCGGATCGTCGATCTTGTCCCAAAGTTTCAAATAATTGCCGATGTAATTTTCCACCGGCTTCAGTGCTTTGGCGCCATAGTCGATCATCTCTCCTGGCACGTTTCCAAACGCGGAAATCATCTTTTCAACATCGAAGTATTTTTCGTCGGTCCAGCGGGCAAAGGTCAGCCGCTCGCGGTTAGAAAAATCCAGCGGGGCTGTCAGAAGCATCAGGTTGCGCAGGCCGTCATCCGGACGAAGCGCGGCGTAGATGGTCGTGAGAATGGCACCGATACACCAACCGAGCAAACTGAATTCCTCGCTCTTGGAGAGGGCTTTCATCTTGCGGATCGCTCGCGGCATGTACTCGAGCGTGTAGTCATCAAATTTCAGATCCTTATCTTCAAGCCCGGGAGCTCCCCAGTCCAGAAGATAGACATCGAACCCGCGCCCAATCATATATTCGACAAAACTATGGCCCGGTCGAAGATCCAGGATTGAGGGCCGATTCATCAACGCGAAGACAAGTAACAACGGAACCGGATGTCGCGCCTCGGGGGGCAGGACGGGCACATAGCGATAGAGCTTGGCCTTGTTCAGAGTCCAAACCAATTCCTTGGGAGTTTGAGCGATCGGGGCTTTCGTCGTCATGACCCGGGCAAGGGTTTCAAGCCTCGGATCCAGAATCGACCCAAGGCTGGGCAATTCCGCAGCTTGTGTCATATCGACCTTCTAACTCTTTCTGGTGCGTGGGTGCGTAGACGTGGTACCGTTCGCGGCACTCCGTTCTTTCGAAGTAGGATTTGCGGTTTCTCCCGCACGGTCGGTGCGAAGCTGATCCAGGATTTGATCCAGCTTCGCATCCATGTCATCGCATCGCGTCTCAATATTTGTCAGCCGTTCGGCGAGAACAGCAACCTGTTGCCGTGACGGCAGCGAAAACTGCTCTAAGGTCTGTCGCATGGCCTTGTCCAACGCTTCCCTTGCCGGACCGGTGAGCGTAAGACATCCGTTTAGCCACGCGCCCGTAGCCTGTGCATACTCATCGCTGTTCACTGCGTTGATCATCACCTTTGACATCGAGTCCAGATACGCATCGCGCACTTCACGAAGCGACTCAAAGGGATCGACCGGCTTGGCGTCCTGTTCTGTTGCAGTCATATTCAGACCTACCTTTCAAGCCGCCTCAAGCATATACCTGCACGGGGCAGGTCAACCGGAAAGCTTATAGCTTTGCCGGTTGAATAGCCTGGTGGCCTCCCCGCCCCGATGGCAGAATCACCGACACCGCAGAATCAATGCAGCGTCTGAGTCGACTTCTTAGAGATGTCGAGCAGCTCCTTGTGCGCGCCCGCAACTGCTGCGACTCCGCGTTGCATCGAGTCAACCGCTTCGCCGATGGGAATGCCGGCATCTTTAAATTGCTTCTTAGCATTGTCCAGAGCGGCTGCTGTTTGCTTGGCTGAAAAGTCTACGGCGGTCTTCTGCATCTCCACAGCATGTTCTACCGAGGTACGCGCAAACTTCGTTCCTGCCTCCACCGCTTTGGTCGCCGCTTCGGCCCGTTCACGCACGAAGCCTGCCCAGGCATGACTCTGTACCACCATCTGATCGATGGCTGCCTTGTGCGCCTGCACAACGCGATCAAACGCAGTGCCTTGGAAGTCCAGAATCTCTGGAACGAACGGCGATCCACTGGCATGCTTCTTCCAGGTCTTCACCATCTCCGCATTCTGTTCGGCGGCCAGATCCACCGTCTTCTTTTGCAGTTCAGCGAAACGCTCTACATTACGGGTATAGAGCTGGTTCAGGGATTCGATCAGGTTCAATTTCTCGTCTGCGGCCACTGTCGCAGGTCCAACCGGTTCGGTATCTGTCGGTTTCATAGCATCCTCCTTGTCCTGCGCATCATGCTGCACATATTGCTGCAGTGCAGCATATTCATAAGATAGCGCTGCCGGATTCAGCTGTCAAGGGTTAAAATGGAGCATTCCAATATGGCGCAAAAGACAGTCGTAATCAAGAAATATGAAAATCGACGCCTCTACGATACAACCAACAGCCGTTACGTCAACCTGGAAGAAGTGGCGCGACTTCTGCAGCAAGGGAACGAGGTCCAGGTAATCGACGCCGCTACCGGCGACGACATCACCCGACTAATTCTCACCCAGATCATTGTCGAGGACGCGAAAACCCCTCATTCGAATTTTCCTCTGGATTTGCTTCGCCAGATGGTGGTGGCCTCCGGCCGCGCCACCCAGGAGAGCGCCCTGAACTATATGAAAGCCATGATGGACCTGTATCAGAACACCTATCGCGTCATGGCACCCAACCTGAATCCATTTGATTTTGCGCAGGCCAACCGTGCAGGCCGCGAAGCCCCCGTTGAAGAAAGGGTGAGCCGGGATTCAGAAGGCAGTCAGGACTCATTGGGAAGAAAACAATCCAAGCAGGCAGAAGCCGAGGACGTCGAGGCATTGAAGCGCCGATTAGCCGAACTGGAAAAACTTGTCTCCAGGATAGCTCCAAAAAAAACCTCTCGATAAAGAATGGATGCATCGAGGCGCGATGACCTTCAGCCGTCCAAGTTCGCCAGATCATCCGCATTTTACTTATGCAAGATAAGGGCGCCGCTGGAGACACGGCACCCTCTGCTTCAACTCCATCTCTTGGCTTGTAGAACGCGCGGAACGTAATGTTAATGGACCCACGCTGCCTTATTGCACCGAATATGAAACGTTGGATTGATGGATCACGTTGTAACCGCTGTCCAGGTCCATCACTGTCAAGCTGTGATAGCCAGGCGTCAGTGTGAAATATTGGTTGACGTTCGATCCCGCATACCAACCCAGCTTCACGCCATTATCCCAAACCTGCATCTGGCTTACCGGCACTGACTCGTTCGCATGCGCAACAACGTTGACCGTCGACATGCTGATTGTTTGATTGGGGGTAGGTGAGAGGATTTGAATTCCATTCACCAGAGCCTGTACGGTATAAGTTACTGTCGCCTGATGAATCACTTTGTAGGAAGAATCCAAATCGAGGACAGTAGTTACATGGTTTCCCAGCGCCAGGTTATAAATGGCATCGACCTGGTTGCTGTAGACACCTAGCTTGACTCCGTTATCCCAGACTTGCGTCTGACTGACGGGCTCACTCTCCGATGCGCTAGCTATCAAATGGACAGCGCCATCGATAGTCGCGCCATTTCCTGGTGCCGAGACCGCAATACTGTCGGTTTGGCCTTGGGATGTACCGTTCCCGAAGAAGTCTGCCATCGGCACCGAGTTTTGAGCCGCACCTGGGCAAGTCGTCAACCCCATCGCCACGCAAATCGTTTTCAGCACGTTCTCGCTGTGATACGTGATCGTGGACTGATAGCCGGGTTTCACGCGCGGGCCGATCACGAGCGTAGCAACGCGTCCACCACACCCATTCGCAACGGTGGCAGAGCAGCGATTATCGGTACTCAATGTGCCCTCATCCCAGATGATGAACAGAATGCCGTCGCCCCCTGGTTGGAATTCTGGCCTGGCGAGAATGGCCGGCAGATTCTCCTGAAGCCACTGATCGGCCGCTGCCAAGGTTCCATCGTGTGCGTCTTCAGTGAGTGCAGGGGTGATGTAGGCATAATTGACCACGTTGCCCTGAGCATAATCCGTGGCCATTTGGTCATAGGGAACACTGTTGGTGTCCTGTCCAGTTCCTGGACAAACGTCTGTAAAGTCAATCAGCGGATTATGTCGGCGTGCATAAACGTTGTTAGGGCCGCCATACAGTCCTTGATAGCCGGCGGACGGCATGTCCTGTTGATAGGAACGCCAGGTGTAATTGTTCTTCAGCAGCTCGCGAACTATATTGTCATTTGGGTGATTGCAGGACACTGTGTTGTTATCGGTCTCTACCGGGGCTCCGGCCACATACCACATCAAGGCTGGAAGAGAACTGTGCTGGTCAGAGTAAAACTGGGTTGCCAATCCATACTGTTTGATCAGCTGATTGTAATACGGCATTTGCGAGTTACCGACGACATCTTCAAAACTGTGATTTTCTTCAGTAAGTACCCAGATATGGGTCGACAACGGAACTTCTTGTGCACCTACGATTCCGCCGAGTAACAGGAATAAGACTAAGTAGATTTTCAAAGACATAGGGGAGCCCTTTCCTACCTTTGGGGGTTGATATAGAAAAGTAACTGCCAAAAGATATACATCAGGGCATTCTTACTTATGATGAAGCGACAATGAATCCATCGCGCACTAGATGAAGTGTTCGTGAATGCGTGATTCGCGAATGGAAGATTTGCGGATTCACTTCGTCTTGATGGAAGCGCTCAGACGACGGACGAGGGTTGTCGGGAGTTAAGACGACGCATATGTAGAGGAAGGACGGCGTCTTCTCAAGAGCCGCTATGAGTTCGTCGAATCTTTATAACGATGAGGAGAATGCGCTGAAGATTTCTTCAGCGCATTTCAGCCGCGACATTATTTTCGCGATGTAATCACGATGGTTCCCATGTCATACCATCCATCTGGCTGACGCCCTTGGATGGCAAAGCGAATCGCGGGCTGTTGCGTTCTGGGATCGAGCATGGCGACACGAAACGTGTACGTTCCTGGAGCGAGGTTGTCGGGAATGTAAAGAGAATCGTCGACCACGGCATCGCCCGGCAGCCACTTACGTATATCAGCAGGTACGCGAATCACCGCGCTGCCATTGGCGGATTGCAACTCCACGGCCAACCAATAATCTTGGTAGATCGGCGCTACACCTGCATTGAGCCACCACATATGCATGGGCATCATCTCGCCGGGTGAAACAGTTTTTGGATATTCCAGGCGGCGCAGGATAAAGCGATAGCCCATTTTCTTTTCAAATGCCTCAAACTGCGGCTCCCAGTCAGGCGGGATTGGAGAAGATTTTATGTTCACCGAACTGACGTGCCAGCGCAGCGCCTGGTCCAGAATGTAGGACACATCAAATCCATCCTTCTTCCAGCTCCCCGGAGTGCCGCAGCTTTCCAGGGAGACCGGACTGCGTTGCCACACATTCTGCACTCCAGCGCGGACGATTTGTTGAGGATAGACATCCAGCATCTCAGGGGAAAAATATTTGTCATTTGAGGAGAGGCGCATATCGCCGAGACAATCCAATCGCCAGCCAGCTCCCTGCTGCGTGCCGTAGGCCAGCGCCTCAGGCTGGTCGAAGTTCATGAGCAAAGTTGTATTCGGAAAGGCCTTGAGCCAGATGTCGATCAATTGCTTTTGAACGGAGAAATCGGGCATGTATGGACTCCAACCTTCGCCCCAATATCCAACCGACGAGATATCAACGCTGTCGAGATAAGGATTGCCGTCGTACCTTTCACCGGCAGCCGCGACCAATTCTCCCCAATATTTCAGATACAGCGGATCGCTGAAGTCCGGCTGCCAGACCTCTCCATCTTTATCGGTCGGCTTGTTGGCGCGTCGCGCACCCGAGTTACGGTACCAGGCCGGCAGCGCTTCAATCGAGCCTTCTTGCCCGGCGTATGGCATCAGGCGAATCGCCAACCGCTGCCCGTTCTCTTTCGCTTCCTGCAGCGCGAGATCAATAATGTCCCAGCGAAATTTTCCTTGCTCCGGCTCGATGGTGTTCCAGTACCAGCGAACATAGGCAATCGAGGTGTTCGGAAAATCCGGTTTGGTCGGCGCCGGTTGCAGCCGCGTCACCGGGCCAAATTCCGACCAGGTTAATTTCGGATTGATCGCGTCGCCGTTGAATCGCTGAAATGTTGTAATCCCCATGCCGGGATTCACCAGCACATCCTGAATCTCCACCGGTCGAATCACCACCGTGTCAGTTTGCGCGTACCCCTGCAGCGAAAGACAAGCGAGTAGAAAAAAACAGGCGAAGCCTTGAATGATTGGAATGCGAGGGAACGACGCCGAGGTGGACCGTTTTTTATAGATAGAAGGGTTTCGCATATAGGTTAATTTCAATATCCTACATAAATCCTGCGGATACGATAGGATTCTGTGCGATAAAAAACCAATCGAAAGCGAGCCGCGAATGTCTGATTCCGATCCTAAATGTCCTGTGTCCGGCGATACCAGCCTGGGTATGGACGAGCCCATCACGCGCCGCGATTTTCTTGGCTCCACATTGATGGTGTCTGGAGCGACGCTGCTCAGCGGCATCAAGCCCGCGGATTTGCTGGCTTCCACGACCACCGACGAGTTTACCGGCTATGGCGGCGTCGGCGAATACAGCAATTCCAACGGCAACACGCTGCCCGTGATGCAGGCTGGCCACACCATTCGCGATGGATTCTACAATTCCCTGCCGAACAACATCACGGACGCGGGAGAGACTTTCGATTGCGTGGTGATTGGCGGAGGCATCAGCGGACTGGCAGCGGCACTTTTCTTCCAGCGCCAAACGCCCGCCCGGATGAATTGCCTCGTACTGGAAAATCATCCGATCTTTGGCGGCGAGGCCAAGCAGAATGAATTCATGGTCGATGGCAAGCGGTTAATCTCGCACCAGGGTTCGGCGATCTATCAGCTGATGTATCCGAACAGCTTCTTCACGCGGTTTTATGACTCGATCGGGATGAAGTCTCCTGAACTGCGATATCAAACCTGGGCGGGACCCGGAAAGGCGATGCCTCTGGCTCGCACTCCTTACCAGACAGTGGGAATGGAGATTGGGCAGTATGGCTTTTGGTTCGGGGCGAAGTTTGGCGAGAAGACAGGCATGTGGGTCATCGATCCTCTCGGAAGCGGGCTCAAGGGCGCGCCACTTTCTGACATCACACGGACCGAACTGCTGCGCTGGCTGAAAGGAACACCCGTTCCAGGAGACAATTTTATTCCGCCACAGGTGGAAGGCGACGCCACGTCACGCTATCTGGATTCCATTACCCTGGAACAGCACTTGATGAAGCGGTTCGGCCTGAGCCAGGAGACGGTGCGCACTTTTCTCTCTCCGGTAGAAGGCGGCGCGGCCGGGTTGGGCGCGGATGCAGTATCAGCCTATAGCGACTACGCATTCGAAATGCTTCATCCCCTGGCCGATAAAAGCGGGGACACCGATCAAATGTTTCCCGGCGGCAATACCACCATCGCGCGGTTGATGTTGAAGAGCCTGAATCCAGCGGCTATTGACGGTGTCGACTCGGTTGAAGACGTGACAAAGAATATGGTCAATTTTGCGGCGCTCGACCCTTCACAGACTCGCGCGCGAGTCAGGCTCTCTTCCACCGTGGTTGCGGTGGAACACGAAGGCGATCCTGCGAAGGCAAATTTTCTGAACATCACATATGTGAAGGCGGGAAAGCTGTACCGGGTGAAAGCGCGCTCCGCGGTGATGGCCGGCGGCAGCTGGACCACGAAGCACGTTGTTCGCGATCTCGGCGAGGCGCAGCGCAATGCGTATAGCCAGTTTTATCGCTCGCCTTGCATGATGGTGAACATTGCGCTGAGAAACTGGCAGTTCCTTTACAAGATGGGAATCACTGGGTGCCAGTGGTTTGAAGGCGTGGGAAATTACATCCAGGTTTGCAAATCATCTATTACCGGTCTGCAGGATCCCACCATTGGGCCGGACTCGCCCATCGTTCTTTCGCTCAAGGTTATTTATTCCTATCCTGGCCTCAGCACGCAGGACCAGGGCAATCGCGGGCGATGGGAACTGTTTGGGACTTCATTCCGCGATTATGAGCGCCAGATTCGCGAGCAATTCAACACGATGTTCGCGAAGTATGGGTTCGATGCGCAGAAAGATATCGCCGGCATCATTCTCAATCGCTGGGGACATGCGTATCTAAGCCCGCAGCCCGGATTCTTTTTTGGCAAGGATGGACAGCCGGCGCCGCGGGAAGTTTTGCGCAAAGCGCCCTTTGGTCGAATCGCGTTTGCGAACACGGATCTGGCCGGAGCTGCGGATCACCGGTTTTCCATCCTGGAGGCGCAAAGAGCCGTGAATCAGCTGCTGGATCAGGTTCTACTGGTATAGGAGGATTGGCAGGCAGGATTACTGTAGTGCGGCTTCCATCTATCGCAGCCTAGCATTCCACTATGGGTGAAAGTGCTCCAGGGAGTTGAAGGATTATGCAGGAAAGTTGAAGGATTATACGGAATAGTTGAAGGATTATACGGGATAATTGAAGGATTATGCAGGGGACACGAAGGTTCTAAATCCTTCTTCCACAGTGGTTTATAGCATTTTTCTGCTCTGGTGCACCTTTTTCCGTGCACTCAAGCCAAAAAACGGCTTGAATGGGGCACCCGACTCCCCTGCCTACTCCAAAATCCCAGAGGCGGGATTGCGGGCACCGGCAAATTCTGGGTAGCTCGGCGGGTCCAGGGTGTCTACATCCATTCTACCGAGTTAAGCCTGGATTCACGCCACAATCTATCCCTAATTCAATATGCTGCTCCGCCATTCTCAGACTTTTATGCTGAAGTTTCGCATCTTCTTACTCCTCGCCGTTTTCTCGATCACTCGAACCACCCGAGACTCGCTCGATCATCCATAGCAACAGTACTCGAACCCATTGACGTCGCGGACAGTTACATGCATAGTAAAGCTAGAAGACACCACCGCATGCAAGTTACCGATCTATTCTTATTATTTCACTTTTTTTTTTCTTCCCTCTTATATTTCTTATATATCTCTTTTCTTTTTGATTTTTAATCGTTTTATCTATTTTCACTCTCTATTATATCTATATTCATACTAATTCTACTTAATATCATTTTATTCACCTTACCACATCCTAACTATCTTGTCATCTTCACCAACAATTTTCATTACTACCTTCATCCCAAGACCTGCACCCTAACCGATTTCAATAGAATTCACGCGCCGGGTGCGGGCACTGCACCCAGCTGCATCATCATGCCCATCAAGTCCATGATGATGCGCGTCTCCTTGATGCGACCGTCTGCGAGCCGATCGAGCACCATGCCCCAAACTTTGACGCGCCGCCCTGTCGCGGGTACGCCGAGGAATTCGGAGCGATGGGTTCCCGTCCACTCGAACCGCGTCAGCACCTTGTCCCCCTCGGCAATCTGCTCTTCGGTAGACCAGTGAATATCTGGAAAGGCTGTCCTCATGCTCCGTAGAACATCTTTCAGGCCTTGCAGACCAGGACCCTGCCCGGGGAACGGAACCTGCTCAACCACATCTTCCCAGACGAATTGCGCGGCGGTATCGAGACGATCCTGGTTGATGGTTTCTTCCAGAAACCGTCGAACAATCAAGCCATTGTCGTGCGGCATACGACATCTCCTTCTTTCAGCGAGGATGATGTCGGATTATATCCCGCACCGATGGGGTAAATAAAAAGCGGCATGGTGGGGAATGGCCACCATGCCGCCGTTGCATAGTTGAAGATGAAAATTGAGCGAGTGCTGAGCCCGCGCTTTCGCGCGTAATTCAGCGGGTATGAGCAAAACAGCACAGTTTTTCGCCCGGCTGATGAGATGTAATTGGCACAAGGCCTGGCATGATCAAAGATCGACCGACCGCAGAGATTCTCCTCGTTGACAATGATCCGGCGGTAGCAGAAAAGATCCGCACCGCACTCGCCGGCAGTGGTTCGTTCGCACTGACATACGCTCATCAACTTTCGGAAGCATCGGATCGACTACGCCAGGGCGGCATTGCCGTTGTTTTGCTCGAACTGTTTCTGCCTGATAGTTCGGGGGTCGAGACGTTTGACAGGTTGCACGCCGCCGCGCCTGACGTTCCCATTCTGATTCTCAGCCAGACGGGTCAAGAAACCCTCTCCGCACTGGCCGTAGAAAAGGGAGCGCATGACTACCTTCCCAATGATCACCTGGAGTGTTACTCCCTGACACGAGCGTTGCGTAACGCTATTCAAATGACGGACGCCGCGAATGCTTTGTATGTTGAAAAAGATCGATCCCTGGTCACATTGAACTCGATTGGTGACGCGGTACTCTGCACTGACATGGCAGGGCGTATCACCTACCTGAACGTTGTCGCAGAAACCATGACTGGCTGGAGCCGCGAAGAAGCTCTAGGAAAGTTCCTCGCTGAGGTCTTTCACATTGTGGATGGCGATTCACGGGAGACGGCTCAAGATCCCATGGTATTGGCTGTGGAGCAAGATCGGACAGTTGGGCTGACGGTGAATTGCGCCTATACTCCTCGGTATCCCCCGAGGAGACATATGACGATTCGAGAAAGATGGTCCCGACTTCTTGGGAGCACCGCGCTGGTGCTTTCTGCCGTTGTACCAATTACGACTTTTGCCTGCACCCGAGCTGTGTATCTCGGACCAGATGGTACGGTCATCACTGTTCGAAGCATGGACTGGCAAACTGATCTGGGTTCTAATCTATGGGTGTTGCCGCGCGGAATGCAGCGCGACGGCGTAGCCGGACCGACTTCCATCCATTGGACATCGAAGTATGGCAGCGTGGTGGCGAGTGCGTTTGAAGCGGCAACTGCCGACGGCATGAATGAAAAAGGCCTGGTCGCGAACATGCTGTACCTGGCGGAGTCGGAATATCCTGAAGCGCCGCCCACCAGCACGAGTCAACCCATGTCGATTTCTGTGTGGGCGCAATATGTGCTCGACAATTACGGTACGGTCGATGAGGCTGTCGCGGGCGCGCAAGCCGGCACATTCTACGTGCTTCCGGTTCCAACACCGGACGGTCATGAAGGTACGGTCCATTTGGCTGTCTCGGATCCAAGCGGCGATTCCGCCATCTTCGAATACGTCAACGGGAAAATGATCATTCATCATGGCAAGGAATACCAGGTGATGACCAACTCCCCCGTCTACGATCAGCAACTGGCGCTCAATGCGTACTGGAAGCAGATCGGTGGGACCACGATGCTGCCTGGGACGAATCGAGCTGCCGACCGTTTTGTTCGGGCTTCGTTCTACATCAATGCGATTCCGAAAACTGCTGACAATCGCGAGGCCGTTGCCAGCGCGTTCTCTGTGATTCGCAACGTCTCGGTACCGCTTGGAATCTCTACGCCGGGACAACCGAATATTTCGTCCACGATCTGGCGTACGGTTTCGGATCAAAAGAATCGCCGCTACTACTTCGAGTCGGCGCGGAGCCCAAATATCTTCTGGGTGGATCTAGCGGATGTGAACTTCGCAGAAGGCCAGCCGGTGAAAAAACTCACGTTGACTGGGGGCGAAATTTATACGGGCAACGCAGCGGCAAAGTTTGAAAATACGAAGCCGTTCGCGTTTTTGCCGGCGTCGGGAAAATAAAAAAAGCTGGTGCGCGAGCGTCCGGCGGGTTTCTTCGATCCGCGGTAATGGTCGTGCGCCAGGCGAAAAAAGAAGCGGCATGGGGCGATTGGCCACCATGCCGCTTTTCCATTTGTTGCGGATGAGCTAAGCGAGGGCCGAGCCTGCGCCATCGGTGGATAATCCAAGTTCCGCAAAAGCCTTCTCAGCAATGTCGGCCTTGATGACGCCTTCGCGGGCCAACTTGGAAAGTGTGGACGCGACGATTGACTCTGCATCCACTTCGAAATGACGGCGTAGATGCTCGCGATTGTCGGAGCGGCCAAAGCCATCGGTGCCGAGCGACACCAGGCGCGATCCGAGCCACGGGGCCAAATTGTCCGGCATCGACTTCATGTAATCGCTGGCGGCGATGATGGGACCGGCCGCTTTGCCGAGAGCCGCGACGACATAGGGTGTCCGCTGCTTTTCGCCGGGGTGCAGGCGGTTCCAGCGCTCGACATGCAGCGCATCGCGACGCAGTTCGTTGTAGCTGGTCACGCTCCAGACATCGGCGGCGATCTTATATTTCTCCGCCAGAATTTGCTGGGCGCGAACTGCCTCGTTCAAAATGGCGCCGGAGCCGAAGAGTTGGGCTTGCGCCTTTCCGCCCTCGGCAGCTTTGTATTTATAGATGCCGCGCAGAATTCCTTCCTGAATTCCCTCCCCTTGCGGCATCGCGGGCATGACGTAGGCTTCGTTGTACATGGTGATGTAGTAGAAGCAATCCTCGCCCGCTTCGTACATGCGGCGAATTCCATCCTGAATGATGACGGCCATTTCGTAGGCATACGCGGGGTCGTAGGTGAGGCAGGTGGGGATGGTGCCGGCCAATACGTGCGAGTGACCGTCCTGATGTTGCAGCCCTTCGCCGAGCATCGTCGTGCGCCCCGCGGTGCCGCCCATCATGAAGCCCTTGCCGCGTGAATCGGCGAAGGCCCACGCCATGTCTCCAATACGTTGGAAGCCAAACATCGAGTAATACATGTAGAACGGGATCATCGGAATGCGGTAGTTGGTGTAGGCCGTTCCCGCAGCTGTGAAGGATGCCATGGACCCTGCTTCGGTGATGCCTTCTTCCAGAATTTGGCCGTCGACATTTTCCCGATACGACAGCAGCATATCGGAATCATGGGGGGTGTACTTCTGGCCTTCGTGCGCGTAGATGCCAACCTGTTTGATTGCAGATTCCATGCCGAAGGTACGGGCTTCATCGGGCACGATGGGGACGATGAGTTTGCCGATCTTTTCATCCTTCATCAGTCCGCGCAGAATTCCGACAAAGCCGCCGGTGGTGGAAACGGCGCGACCTTTGGAACCAGCAATCCATTCGTGGAAGAAGTCCAGTTTAGGCGCTTCGAAGTTTGGCTTGGGTACCTCGCGCTTCGGGATTGGGCCACCGAGCGCGGCGCGGCGTTCCTGCAGGTATTGGATCGCCGGATCGCTTTCATCTGGACGATAGAAATCCGCATGCTTGGCTGCGTCTGCCGGCAGTGGAATATCGAAATGCTTCACGAAGTCTGCCAGGCTTTCGTCGGTCAGCTTCTTTTCGGAGTGGGTTGCGTTGCGAGCCTGCGCCGAACCCAGTCCATATCCCTTGACGGTTTTTGCCAGGATGACGGTGGGACTTCCCTTGTGTTCGACGGCGCGTTTGTAGGCGTTATAAATTTTCGCCGGATCGTGGCCGCCGCGATGCAGTTTGAAAAGCTGTTTATCGGTTTTGTCCTCGACCAGCTTGAGCAGCTCGGGATACTTGCCCCAGAAATTCTCGCGCAGATATTTGCCGTTCTTGGCTTTGAAGGCCTGGTAGTCGCCGTCGACACACTCTTCCATGCGCTTCACCAGCAGACCCTGGTGGTCGCGCGCGAACAACTCATCCCAGTCTGAACCCCAGATCACCTTGATGACATTCCAACCAGCTCCGCGGAACGTGGCTTCCAGCTCATCGATGATGCGTTTGTTGCCGCGCACCGGTCCGTCGAGTCGCTGCAGATTGCAGTTGACGACAAAAATCAGGTTGTCCAGCTTTTCTCGCGAGCCCAGAGAAATTGCGCCGAGGGTGTCGACCTCGTCCGTCTCGCCGTCGCCGACAAAGGCCCAGACCTTGCGATCGGTCTTCTCGATCAGGTTGCGGTTCTCCAGGTATTTCATAAAGCGCGCCTGATAGATCGCGTTCAGCGGGCCGATGCCCATGGAGACGGTGGGAAACTGCCAGAAATCCGGCATTAGCCAGGGGTGAGGATAGCTGGAAAGGCCGGGGGTGTCGCGCAATTCGTGGCGGAAATTGTTGAGCCGGTCGTCGTCGAAGCGGCCTTCCAGGTAGGCGCGGGCATAGACGCCGGGAGAGGCATGGCCCTGGAAATAAATCAGGTCCCCGGGCTGATCGCCGTAGCGGGCGCGGAAGAAGTGGTTGAATCCGACTTCGAGCAGCGTCGCCAGAGACGAGTAGGTGGAGATGTGGCCGCCAATGCCGGCATCTTCCTTATTCTGGTGGTGGACCATGGCCATGGCATTCCAGCGGAGAAGGGCCTCGATGCGGCGCTCCATGTGGCGGTCCCCGGGATACGGAACTTCATCATGCTTGGGGATGGTGTTCACGTAGGGCGTAACCACTTCGCCTACGGCAGGCACCCCGGCTTCGCGGGCGCGTGCGCGGAGAGCGGCCAGCAGAGCTGCGCCCTGCTCCCAATCCTGCGCAACCACCTCGTCAAATGCTTCGATCCATTCTGCGACCTCAGCGGTCAAATCGTTTTGAACGGCCTGGTCTACCTTGGTCGCCATGTCATTTCCCTTTGCGTCAGTTTCGTCGGATATCATCGCTGCTTCTAGAATAAACGGGGGCGTGGCCCGGACGCTAGTGGCGGGGGGGTCGGCATTGACGCTCAGCTCGGCCGAGCTCTCTAAATGCGTTCGCCAATCAGTTGCAGACCACTCTGTCACCGGCTACATTGAGTGCAACACCCAAGGTTCATTCTCCCTGCGTCTGCTGCGTATATTCCGTAGGCAAGCGAATGGGCTCAATTGTTTGTGCACAATGAGGAAGCTATGCCATTGCTGTCGAATCGAAGATTGAAATTGCATTTGCCTGTGGTTGCAGTCTGGGTTAGCGCCATGTGCTTGCTCACCGGGTCTCCAACTTTGGCGCAGGCGCCCGTCGCCCAGGCTTGGACGGTGCTGCATGCGGGAGCGACCGATAAAAGCACTGAGCAGCGCCAGGCCACGATGCGGGTGCTGCGATTGATTCCTGGAAACGCCACAGCCGTAACTCTGGCGGAGCAGGGTTTGAAAGATAAAGACGGGGACACGCGCGGAGCGGCCGCACTCTCGCTGGGGGCGATGGATTCCAAATCTGCGATCCCATCTTTGCTGGCGACGGCCAAAGGCGATTCGGAAGGGTCGGTGGTGATGGCTGCTGCCAAGTCCCTGATCCAGCTTGGAGACGAGAAGGGCTACACCGTCTACTACGCGATTCTGACAGGCCAGAGAAAATCTGGTGCGGGGCTGATTGGCAGCCAGGAGAAACAGTTGGACGACCTGATGCGACATCCCGAACAGATGGAAGATATGGCGTTCGAGCAAGGGATGGGATTTGTGCCATTCGGAGGCATCGGGCTGCAGGCCTACCAGACGATTCATTCCAGTGAAGAGAAGGGGCCGCTGGTGAAAGCGACGGCCATCCGAGTACTGGCGAAGGATCCCGATCCAGTGACCGCGAAGGCGCTTGTGGCTGCCACTCACGATAAGGACTGGGTGATTCGTGCGGCTGCCTACGATGCCCTGGCGCGGCGTGGCGACGCCTCACTTCTGCCGGATTTGAAGGCTGGCCTGAACGATCCAAAATATCAGGTGAAACTGACGGCGGCGGCGGCGGTCGTTCATCTATCCAGCTTGCCGAAAAAGTAGCCGCCGAAACTTTCGCCTTGGAAGGTGGACGTGGGCCGCTTGGCTACTTCTGGCGGTAGAACACTAACGTGGAACTTGGCGCCTCGGCTAACTGGATTGAGAGGTGCATCAGATCGCTGCCCTTCATTTCTTTGGCGGAGGTCTTGGCGTAGGTCGGACGAACTTCTACCTCATAGGTCGCATCGGGCTGCAGATGCCGCAGGTTCAAATCCATCGCGGTGAAGGGACTTCCGGGGCGACGTAGAACGATGACCAGACCGTCTTTATGTGCGGGGCGATCCCATTGCCAGGCCGTCCAGGTGTCATCACCCAGGCTGTACGACAACAACGGATAGAAATCTCCATAGAGATACGGCTGGACCTCGCGATATTCGGCGATAGCCTGCTTGATCCACGCGACCCAGGCAGGATTGCTGACACCGGCTGCTCCCGGCGTGACTCCATAGCCGACGTCGTAGCCAAGACGCATCAGATACAAATTCTTTGGCGTAGTGAAGGGGCCGGGCGTTGTCCAGGGACCTTGATTCGCCGGCAAATCGGCGGTGTAAGTTTCAAATCCCATGTTCTGCGGAACCCAATAGGCGAGCGCCTGGGTCTGCGCCTGCTCGGCCAGGGTGTCATGGAATCCGTGATCGGTTCGCCAAACTGAAAAACTGCGCGACATCATCTCAATGTCGAGACGGCGACCTCCGCTGGCGCAGTTGTCGATGCGCAGGCCAGGATGCTCGGCGAGCAGATCGTCCCACATTTTGTAGAGTCCTTCAATGTCGCCAATTTCCGTCATGCCGATGCGGTCTGGAGTATCGGCGGCCTTCCAATACGGCTCCGGCATGATGTTGAAATCCTGGCGATACCAGGTCATTTCAAACTGACGGATGAAGCCGGAAACCATGTTCGTAATTCCCTGGCGTGCGGCTGGGTCGCCCAGGTTTGCCAGCAATGGATCCTGCGGTTTGGATGGATTTTTATGCAGAAACCAGTTCGGATGCTCGGTCGCAATTTTTCTGCCTTGCATGGTGGTTTCCGGCTCGATCCAGAGGGAGAAACCGAAGCCATCCTTACGCAATGCTTCACCCAGCGGCCGGATGCCGTTGGGATAGTAGAGCGGGCTGGGGAACCAGTCGCCGCGATTCTTCCACCAGGGATTCGTCTCATCCCCTTCCAGGCCGACCGAAGCGCCGTACCATCCTGCATCGACGGCATAGAGTTCGACCGGAATTTTGTGCTGGTGCACCCAATCGATGTAGGCCAGCTTATCGGCGATGGGTTCTGAACCCCAGCTGCCGAAGAGAATCGGCCCGCGCATGGGCTGGCCATGATCCTGCGGCGTGTAGTGGGCGAACAAGAGGCGTCGCCACTTGTTTTGCGCGTCCTGCCAATTTCCTCCGCTCCAACGCATCAGCACGATGCGAGGAGTGCGGATTTCTTCTCCGGGATGGAGCCGCAGGTGGGTGCGGATCATGCCGCTTTTCAGGGCGACAGACTTTCCGTTGTCTGCATATTGGAAGTCTGCTTTCCAATTGCCAGTCCAGCCGATCGCTCCCACCAGTCCGCGATCTCCCATTTGCAGATTGAAGAAAGGCAGCGTGTTCGTGTTGGAGGAGTCGCCGCCGAGCGACGCCATATGGGCCCCGCCGCCCGGGCCGAATGTTTCTTCGAGCGGTTCGAAGTCGTTCGCTGCGGCATTGCTGCCGCGAGCATGGCGGAGGACAATGTCGCCCTCGGAAACCGCCAGGGATCCATCCAACGGCAAAATGTTTTCCAGAATGGGTGTATCGGTGGAAGCGTCATTGCGAAAACGAATCACCCAGTCCACAGCTTCAGGAAAATCCGGATACAGGCCAACATCCGCCACCACCGTCAGATGTGTTGTCGGATCGGTGTACGTGGTTCGATGAATCTCATCTTTTCGGTCGGCGACGATGGAGTGCGAGATTTGCCAGCCAGCCAGAAATTGGGCGGAAGGCCTGCCGTCATAAAGAAACGAAAACGGAACATCGCCGGGCTGCCAAAGGTCTGCGCTGCCGGAAGTCGATGGAACCGCGCTTGCCTGGGCCTGTATGAAGGGAGAACCACTGACCATCATCAAAGCGAGTCCAGTGCCCAGCGACCATCGCCGACGCGGCAGTCCGCGAGCGAAAACCCCCACGGCGGAGCGGCAGTATTGTTTGATTTGAGATGAAGTCAGGAACGATTTCGGGTTTGCGCAGACAAAAGTCTTCAAGTGAACTTCTCCAGTTCGCGACGAGATCCGAAGTGCGAGGGGCTTGCTCGATATCTTAAAGGGTGTCAGGGAAATCGTACGATGGGAACATATATGGTACCTTTCGAACCGGGAAGGTAGCAGGCAGAGCAGCGACTGGCATCGCCACATCTGCCCGCCAAGCAATACAAGCGTGCACAGCCCGCCTATTCGCCGGCCACGCTGAGCCACATATCGGAGGCAGCGTATAACCTGCCAAGCCGATGTTCATGTGACTCTGATTTAGCAAGAGTCTCCATGCTCGACCCTTCCGTACGAACCTGAATCACAATTACCCGATCGAGGAAAACTTTGGCGGTGATTGCGGTCACACCATCGACGATTCCAACGCGATTTTTGCGCCGCAAGGCCCCGCCAACTTTGGTACGCTCAATGCCATGACCGGCAAGCCGACCGCGCCTGCATACGCTCCAGGAAATGTGGCCGGCTGATGCACGAGTTTCTCCAACTCCTCCGCGACAATCGAAATTATCGCTACACCTGGATGGGGCAAATTGTCAGCGAAATTGGCGACAATTTCAATAACATTGCCGTCTTTGCGCTGGCCATGGCGCTCACTCATTCCGGCCTGGTGGTTACGGGAGTTTTGTTGGCGCGAGCCATTCCCGCCATCGCCATGGGCCCGGTCGCAGGCGTGGTGCTGGATCGACTGGACCGCAAAAAGATTATGATCGCGAGCGACCTGGTTCGCGCGCTGGTGGCCCTCGGATTTATTTTCGCCGTGACAGCGCACCGCGTATGGGTGCTCTACCTGTTCAGCACCTTGCTGATGGTGGCGTCTCCATTTTTTACGGCGGGACGCTCGTCCATTCTGCCGACCATTGCCAATGCCAAGGAAATTCATACTGCCAATTCCCTTACGCAGACCACGCAATGGATGACTCTGACTGTCGGAACATTTCTCGGCGCAACCGTCATCGCCATCGGTTACAAGTGGGCCTTCATCTTTAATGCGCTGTCATTCGTTTTTTCCGCGTGGTCCATTTCGCATCTGAAGGCGCCGGATGCCCACGGCTTTCGCGCCAAGCGAAACATTCTGGCGGAAGAAGAAGTAGTTCGTCCCTGGCATGAATATCGTGAAGGCCTGCGCTACATGAGGTCCATTCCGCTGGTGCTTGCCATCGCGCTGTTGTCGGTGGGCTGGGCGATGGGCGGGGGTGCCGCGCAAATTCTGTTCACGCTGTTTGGCGAAGTGGTTTTCGATCGCGGCGCTTCGGGGATTGGCATCATCTGGGGCTGTGCTGGGCTCGGGCTGTTGCTGGGAGGAGTCTTCGCGAATTGGCTAGGCAGGCGCCTTTCTTTTGACGCCTACAAGCTGACCGTGTTCATCGACTACATTGTTCATGGAGCGGCGTATGTGGCGTTCAGTCGCGCACAAGGGTTTAAGACGGCGCTACTTTTCATTTTCATTTCGCGGGGCGGCATGGCGGTGAATTCCGTGTTGAATTACTCCTACCTGCTGCGTACCGTCGCGAATAACTATCGCGGCCGTGTGTTCGCCACCATTGAGACGCTGACATGGACGATGATGATGATTTCGATGATGGGTGCAGGCATCGCCTCCACCCACTATACGCCGCGACAGATTGGCACCGTCGCCGGTCTGCTCAGCTCGACGACCGCGATTTTTTGGGGTTGGGCCAATTGGTCGGGTCGCCTTCCCAAGCCGCACGTCGCCAAAACCGCGGAACCGCGCGCGAAGGTGTATCGCGATCGCGCTGTTTAGATTGGGACGAGCGCGGCTTCCTTGAATAATTCCCCAGAGTGTGAAGTACTTGCGTGGGGAACAAGATCACCATGGATCGCAGAGATTTTTTAAGGGCAAGTGCTGTTGCCTCCGCCAGCGCTTTCATTTCCAATTCGTCCGCCAATGCGCAACGCCTGCGCCCGCAGCGCATCGCGATTCGCACCCATGCGCCGGACTCCGTCAAGACGCGTCTGGCGGCGCGCGAGTTGCTCAGCGGCCTGCGCAGTTTACAGAGCGCTCCGCATGTCGATATCGCGGGGGACGGTCCAGCAGCCAATAGCGTGCAATTAGCTATGCAGATCGATACGTCGCGATTCCGGCATTCTGAAGAATATGAAATTGTCACCGCCGGCAAGAACGCCACGCTTTGCGCGGCGAATGAACAGGCGCTGCTGTATGCCGTGTTTGATTTTCTGGAGCGGCAGGGACTTGTCTTCGGCATCGATGGAACTACGGTTCCGATTGATTTGCCGGCTCCACTGCAACTGCCGCTTGATGGCCAGAGTTGGAACGGCTCACCACGATTTGCAGTGCGCGGGTTGCTGCCCTGGCCGGATTTTCTGAACTGCATCAGCGTCTACAACGAAGAAGATTTCCGCGCCTACTTTGCGGCGATGTTGCGGATGCGCTTCAACATGTTTGGCATGCATGTGTACACGCAAAATTGTCCCAACCCCATGGCCGAGTCCTATCTCTCCTTCGAGTTTGCCGGCAGCGGGCATCGCGCCGCACTCGAAGACACGACCATGCGCAGCTGGGGATATCTGCCGCAGCGCACTTCGACGTATTCCATGGGAGCAGCGCAGTTTTTCGACTCAGATACATTTGGCTCCGATGCAACCCGCCTGGCCGCAGACAACTGGGACATTGCGGCCCGTACGACTGCCATGATGGGATCCGCATTCAACTTTGCCGGTGACCTTGGTATCGGTACCGGTATTGGCTTTGAGCCGTATCAAAACCCCGCAGAAATCAACAGCGCACTGCCGCCAGAGGCTCTGTCGCACCCGAATGGATTTATCGAATCCAACACCGCGCACGATTTGCTGGAGCGCCGGCTCGCCGATCTCCTCGAACGTTATCCCATGGTGGATTATGTTTGGCTGTGGCAGGATGAAAACGCGAATTGGGAGAGTCGCGAGAAAAATATTCCTCTGTCTGTCACGCCGTTTCTACAGGCGCACAATTTTCTGAAACGAAATGCTCCGAACAAGCAGCTTGTCGTTGCCGGGTGGGGCGGGGTGACGCGGCATTTTCAATCGCTGCACCAGCGACTGCCGGAAGATATTGTGTTTTCCGCGCTGAGTGATTCGCTGGGCTGGGACCCGGTCAATGAAGCCTTCGGTAAGCTCGGCAGCCGCGAGCGCTGGCCGATTCCCTGGCTGGAAGATGATCCTTCGATGTGGTTCCCGCAGTTTCGCGCCAGCCGTTTCCAGATGGATATGAATCGGGCGCAGAACTTTGGTTGCCAGGGGGTGCTGGGCATTCACTGGCGTCATCGCATCGTCGATCCCACTGCGACGTATCTGGCGCGCGCCAGCTGGGACAGCGAGCTGACGGCGACCAAGCATTATCAAAGGTTTTGTGCGGCGCAGGCGTCGGGCGCGCGTGCCGACGAGATGGCGACTCTATTTGAGGAATGCGATCGCGGCCATGATATTTCTTCGACGTTTCTCGGCACTCGCGACACGCAGGGATTTGCGAACACGCTGGCGCTTACGGGGGACTACGATGAAGCGTTCAACTACGCGACCGTCGAGCCGGAGGCATCGGTGCTACCGCATCAGCATGAGATGGCGGAGAGATTCCGGGCGCTGTTGTCGGAGGCAACTTCGCCGACAGAGCAGGATCGCATTGGCTACTTCGCCAGCTTCGTCGGGTTCATGGTTCCGTATTGCGATGCATTTGAGAAGGCGCATCAACTGAATGCTGTGCTGCAAGGCGCGGTCAAGCTGCGAGCGTCTGGCAACAACGATGCTGCGCGGTCGGAGGTGCTGCAGCATGGAGTTCCTCTGTGGCTGGCGATGGCGCCGCTGGTGCGACAGACCATGGTGGAGTATCAGGCCGTGATCGCAACCCGCAATGACCAGGGGCAACTGGCCTCCATGCAGAACAAATTTGTGCGGCTTTCACTGGAGCGACTGCGGCTTTCGATCAAAGAATTCTTGGGAGAACTGCCCGACGAGATGAAGATTCTTTACATCGCCGCGAAGACGCCAGCGGGTGGAAATCGTGGACGCATTTTTATCCCGACGCGGCCGTCCCTATTGAAGCCCGGAGAATCATTGCGAATTTTCATCGTGGCTCCGGGCCAGCAAGATTTGGTGCCAATGCAGTTGCACACGCGACAGCAAGGCACGCAGGCGTGGCAATCGCATCCCGTCACGCATGTTGGGCGTTCCGTCTACGGCGCGACTCTCGGACCTTTTTCAGCGGGCCAGGAAATCGTCGAATATTACGCGACTACTGGCGGTGAACAAGGAAATTTCACTGCGCCAGCGGAAGCGCCGCAACGGGCGTATACGCTATCGGTGCTTGCCTAATCTGCATTAGGGCGTGCTGACATCGCCTGCGGCAAAGGAGCTCGCCGCCGATCGATTGGGGTATTCCGATTGGCGTATTCTGGGTGGTAGCGGATCGCGTGGGGAGCCTGAAGTGAGCGATTTCATTCTGAAAATTAACGGGACGGATCGACATGTCAGTGCCTCGCCTGACGAGAGCCTGCTCTCCGTACTGCGCGATCGCCTCGACCTGACCGGAACGAAATATGGCTGCGGCGAAGGGCAATGTGCCGCATGCACGGTGTTGCTGGACGGCAAGCCGGTGCATTCGTGTCTCACTGCGGTGTCGGCGGCAGCGAAATCCAACATCACCACCATTGAAGGCCTGGAAAAGAATGGCGCGCTGAGCTCGGTGCAGCAAGCCTTCGTAGAAGAAGGCGCATTCCAGTGCGGCTACTGCACCTCCGGCATGGTTCTACGCGCCACTGCGTTGCTGCAGGAAACCCCGCATCCGACGGAAGCTCAAATCGTCAGCTACATGAATACAAATATCTGCCGCTGCGGTGTCTATCCGCGCATCCTTGCGGCGGTGCAGCGGGCCTCGGGCGCGGCGGAAAAGGCAGGCGGCCAATGAGCGCGCTCGATCCGATGCAGGCAGAACTGGCGGAGCATACCATCGACGACAAACCGTACTGGTTCCGAGTCGACCGCCGCGACTTCCTGAAATTATTTGGCGGAGGGTTGCTGGTCTGTCTGACTGAGCACTCGATATTGGCGCAGGAGTCCGGCCGCACCTTCGGCAGTCATGAACTGCCCGATGACATCGCGGCCTGGCTCGCGATTGCGCCCGACAGCAAGGTCACGGTCTTCACTGGAAAGGTGGAGGTGGGGCAAAACATTCGCACCTCTTTGGCGCAACAGGTCGCGGAGGAGCTGAGGGTTCCCCTCGATTCCATCACTATGCTGATGGGCGATACCGACCTGGTTCCCTGGGACGCAGGCACCTTTGGCAGCCGCACCACGCCCACGATGGGTCCGCAGCTTCGCAAGATGGCCGCCGCGGCACGACAGCTGTTGATCGAGATGGCCGCCAAGCGATGGAATGTCAATGCGACAAAATTAACGGCTTCCGATGCAAAGGTGACAGATCCGCATTCAGGCCAGTCGTTCAGCTATGGTGAATTAACTCATGGTGAGAAGTTGACGCAGACAGTCTCGGCCGGCATTTCCCTGACTCCTGCCAGCGATTGGAAGATCGCGGGGACCGCAGTGCCGAAGGTGAATGGCCGCGACTTCGTCACCGGAAAACACAAGTATCCGTCCGACATTGTTCGGCCCGGGATGATGTTCGGAAAAGTGCTGCGGCCAGCGGGATACAACGCGACGTTAGTCTCGCTCGACGCGAGCAAGGCAGAAAAAATCGCCGGGGTGACGGTTGTGCATGATGGCAACTTTATCGCTGTCGCTGCGCCTGATTTGGCGACCGCCGAGCGCGGGCTTTCTGCGTTACGTGCCAATTGGAACGTACCCGCCCAGCCCTCCAATCAAGGACTCTTCAAATCCTTGAAACAATCGTCTATTGGCAAGCAGGATGAGGACAATCCCGGGCAGTCCACAGACGCTGTTTCGAAGGCGATTGCCGCGGCTCCCGTCAAACTTCAGCAGCAATACACGGTGCAATATATCGCTCATTCGCCGCTGGAACCGCGCGCCGCCGTGGCCGAGTGGACCAACGGAAAGGTGACCGTCTGGACTGGAACGCAGCGGCCATTTGGAGTTCGCGACGAACTGATGGCTGCGTTTCATTTACCGGCAGAAAAAGTTCGTGTTATCCAGCCTGACATGGGCAGCGGCTACGGTGGCAAACACACTGGCGAAGCCGCCGTTGAAGCGGCGCGACTCGCCAAGGCCACCGGCAAACCGGTCAAAGTTGTCTGGACCCGCGAAGAGGAGTTTACCTGGGCCTACTTCCGCCCTGCCGGACTGATTGAGATCAGCAGCGGCACCACTCACGACGGCACCCTGGTCGCCTGGGAACATCACAACTACAACTCCGGACCGGCCGCCATTGACACTCCGTACAATGTGACCCACCAGCTGAGTCAATTCGATCCAGCCGACTCGCCGTTGCGGCAGGGATCCTACCGCGCGCTGGCCGCCACCGCGAACAACTTTGCACGTGAGTCTCACATGGATGAGGTGGCACATGCGGTGGGCATGGATCCGCTCGAATTTCGCATGAAGAACCTGACCGATCCGCGGCTGCGTGCCGTACTGCAGGCCGCTGCGGACAAGTTCAACTGGAGCGCATCGCGGTCGAGCTCGCAACGCGGCTTTGGCATCGCCTGCGGCACGGATAAGGGCGGATATATCGCCACGTGTGCCGAAGTGGAGATTGTGCCCCCGGACAACAAGATCAGAATTCGCCGCGTGGTTCAAGCCTGGGAGTCCGGAGCGATCATCAATCCTGACGGCCTGCGCAATCAGGTTTCTGGCGCCATCGTTCAAGGGATTGGAGGCGCGCTATTTGAGCAGATTGAATTTGCCAACGGTCGCATCCTGAATGCGCACTTCGCGCAATATCGCGTGCCACGATTTAGTGACGCGCCCCGGATTGAAGTTGTTCTGATCGATCGCAAAGATCTGCCGTCCGCCGGCGCGGGAGAAAGCGGCATCATCGGGGTGGCGCCGGCCGTCGGCAATGCTGTCTTCGCGGCCACGGGTATCCGCCTCCGCAACATGCCCATGACGCCAAATGGGGGCGTTGCTTAAGCCTGGTTCGCTGCGAAAACCCGCGGATTGATCCAAAGATATCCGTGCGAATGGATACTTGGGGCGAGTACAATTCAACGTTAAATCTGAAGTATTTTGTGAGGCTCCGTGATTGGCGAACCCGTTGAAGTAGTCAAGAAGGAAACCACAATCCTGCTGTTGTGCTCTGACTCGAACCTGCGCCTGGTATTACAGGAGGTGCTGGAGGATAAGGGCTACGTGGTTTTGCCGGCCAGCGACCTGTCGCGCGCTGTCGATTGGCTCAGCCGATGCAAGCCTGACCTGCTGCTCGTCCGTCCTTTCCTCAGCGGTATTTCCGGCTACGAGGCCGCTCTGTACCTGCGAACCAAGTGTCACGGAATCCGCATTATGATGGTGAGTGGCTATTTGCAGGATGATCGGCTGCAATATCAATGGAGCCTGCAAGGCATTGAAGTTTACCCGGCACCCTTCACCGGCGAAGAGTTTCTGCAGACCGTAGCGAATGTGTTAGCCACGAAGAGAGAAGTTCCCAGCGACGTCACGGCATAGTATCGATCTTCTGCCGATGAACCTGCAGATCACCTGGATTGGTTGTCAATCGAACATCACAAAGGGCAGGTCTGCGCCAGCCCCTGCCCTATGTGCCAATGGCACTCCTTATCTCCATCGACTAATTCATATAGCAACGCTCCAGTTGAGAAACAATGTCTCCTGCGTTCGTGTCCCACCAATAGAACAACGCCTCAGTGACAACGCAATCCAGTGGGAGACCGGTGGCATCGGCGAAGGACTGAACGCACATCATCGCCTCTTCGGAGATGAGTGGGTTGGTGTTTGCCAGCTTCACAGGTTTCAACTTCCTGGTGCGAGGGTATTCGGTTTCATTTATGAACGGTGCTACTGGAGAACCAAGGTTTTTTGTTGCCATATTTTTCCTCTCATGTACGAGCTATTTCAATGCGACAAAGGACCTCATCTCGTCCAATTGGTAGACCGTGAACCCGGGGGAAAAGCTGAGTCCAGCAACTCCCGGGGCGGCCCACAACGGAACGTTAAGGGAACCGTACCACGCACACCTGTGCATCCATCGACGGAAGATTGGGTCGAAGGGCCGGTGTATTCACATGCCTATTTGCAAGGTAGTCATCGAAGCGCTCGTTTCGGTTACTAGTCACCATGGTGACTAGTAACCACTCCGGGGCGAAGATCGGGGTGACTGTCAGCCGCCTTCGGACCGTTTTGTGTATGCGAATGAAGATTGCGGGCGTGCCACACAAAATGCCAAACAAGTAACCAATGCGCAGGTGAGATTCAATTGAGTTGGGGAGGTGTGGGATGTATCGAAGGTCGCAAGCTCGAAATGGTCGGGGCGGAGGGATTCGAACCCCCGACCCTCTGCTCCCAAAGCAGATGCGCTACCAGACTGCGCTACGCCCCGACTTCTGTAGATTGTATCGCACGCACGCGCGTAATCTTCGAGCCGGAGCCGCGCATGATTATCTTCCGGCGTGCGATTCCAACAGCCGGATTGCGAGCCATGCCAGCACGATCAGCGGCAATGCAAATACAGTGAGCAGCGCCGTCCCGAGCGCACCGAGGAACACCCAATCTTTCCAGGTATGAACCCGCGGTTGCTCCATGTGCCGCGTCAGCAATTTAAAATTCCGCCGATTCGCCTTCCACGCAACATCAAAGGCATCGCCCAGAAAAGGAATCGTACCCACCAGCACTTCAATGCCGACGTTGACCGACATTCGAATCAGGGTGACATAGGGCACGCCGCGAAACCACGCCGCCACGATCAGAATGCAGGATGCCAGTCCGCCGAGCACGTCGCCGATCCCTGGAACCAGGCCGACGATGGCATCCACTCCAAAGCGAATGGAGGTTCCAGGAATGCGCAGCCAGTCGTCCAGAACATGCGACAGCATATCGAGATTTTCATCATTGAAGACGCGACTACTTCGACCGCCGCGCGGCGGCAGAACTTGCGGCGGATGTTGCGGATAAATGCGCGACGGCAAGGTCTGACTCCGATCCGCCTCACAAAAAGTCAGGCGCGGTGAATGCTACAATTCTAGTTGTTCATGGCGGCTATAGTTCAGTGGCAGAACGCCGGTCTGTGGCACCGGATGTCGTGGGTTCGACCCCCACTAGCCGCCCCAAATCAACGCCATAGAATTTCCATTTTTGCCCCGGACTTATTCCTTGTAGCGAACGCTGCTTCCATATGATGCGTTCTGGCAACGACACGCAAATTCTCCATTCCAGCATTGACGCGATTGCAGAGCCGCAGCCGGCTCGACCGTGGTTGACGGAGTTTCGGGCTCGCGGCTGGGTTCGGAATGGCGATTTGCAGACATTACTGGCGAATTTTTTGCCGCGGCGTGTCGAGTTGCCTGCCCCCGAAAGCACCATCGTTGAAGTCGATTCGACCACCCAGAGCCGCGTGCGGTGTCATTGCAACTGGCAGCCCGAAGCGGTTCGCAGTGAGCGCATGACGCTGCTGTTACTGCATGGCCTGGAAGGCTCGTCGCAGTCGCAATACATGCTGGGCAACGCCGATAAAGCCTGGCGCGCTGGATGGAATGTAATCCGCATGAACATGCGCAACTGCGGCGGAACCGAGATGTTGTCGCCGACGCTCTATCATTCCGGATTGTCCGGCGATGTTCGGGCGGTGGCGGAATTTTTCGCACACCGTTTCAATTTGAACCTGATGGCATGGGCCGGCTATTCCATGGGCGGCAACATGGTGCTGAAGGCAGCCGGGGAATATGGCGACTCCGCGCCACACTGGCTGCGAGCGGTGGTTGGCGTCTCGCCGGTGCTGGACCTGCAACCCTCTGCCGATGCTCTCCACGATGCGCGCAATCGTATCTACGAGTGGAATTTTCTGCGTAACATGCTGGCACGTTATCGCCGCAAGGCGGAGTTTTTGCCGAACCGCTTTTCGCTTGCCAATTGCAAACTCGTCCACAGTATTCGCACCTATGACGAGCACATTGTAGCGCCGAACTGCGGTTTTCTTGGAGCCGACGACTATTACGATCGCGCGGCCTCGGCGCGTGTGCTCGATCGCATCGCCGTACCGACCCTGATTCTGCATGCGCTGGACGATCCTTTCATTCGCATCCTGCCAGAAACACTTGAAAAAATTCATGCCAATCCGCACATCGCTTTTATCGAAACCAGGCATGGCGGCCACTGCGGCTTTCTCGCCGCCGCAACCGAGCACGATGATGGCTACTGGGCCGAGTCCACGCTGCAGGCTTTCATTCGCTCCTCTTTGGTGTGCGACGCGGAGCCGGTCTAGATGCAGTCCGACTGGACAGTCGCGTGTACCGCGGAAGATCCGGAGGTCGTGGTTCCGTGGGCTGGGAAAGATCCATCGCTGAGATACGTCGATGTGCGATCTACGCCCGATTCCATCCAGGAAATTCCAGAGGCCGTGGAGTACCCGTGCGTGGCAGCGGCGCTGCGGCGTTGGAATCAGCCAGACATTGCCCTGTTCACCGCGAAATGCGACGTGTGGAGCTATCCAGCAAAGCTGTTCGACGCAGAAGATCTGCCCGAATTTGCCCATGCGCGTGGCAGTTACATTGACCTGATCCCTCTCGATGCTGCAATGTTCGGCAGCTTCGAAGCGTGCGAGCGGCAATTGCGTTGCTGGACAGAAACCTCGCGGGCCATTGACTTACCAGCTTGCCGGACAGAGTGGACGCTGCGTCCGGCACGAATTTTTCCGTCGTTGGCCGCGCTGACAGGTAACGATTCCTCGCGTGAGGGCTTCGCAACAACACTGTATGTCTGGGGCTACGGTAACTCCCCAGAAGCGGCTGCAATGGCGTGGGACGCAGCTTTGCGTGGCTTGATCGAACCGGTAGCCGCTTTCAGCTCATCGTAAAATTCCATGAAATCATACGATTCACGCTTTTTTCTCTTGTCGAACTATCTCCGGAATCAGTACATTCCGTGATGTATCGCATTTCGCCTGGGGGAAACGTCATGAGCTTTGATCTGGAAGGAATTCTTGATTCCGCAAAGGAAAAAGTAGTCGAAGCGGCGACCGAAAAATTCGGCGCCTCTGCCACTCCAATTGCCGAGAGCGTCGCCGGCAAGATGGAAGAGATTGTAGCCGAAAAGATGGGCGTTCCCCTCCACGGAGGAGCCAGTCCCGCGGCCACGGATTCCGAAAAGTAATTGCAGTAGCTGATTCGCCATTCTTACCCGGCAAGTTGGAACGCTACAATAGAGCGAAGCCACGCGTGTGTTTGCGAACGCGCGTCTGGGCGAGTAGCTCAATCGGATAGAGCACCGGCCTTCTAAGCCGGGGGTTGTGGGTTCGATTCCCGCCTCGCCCACCATTGCCACGTTCTCAAGCTCTCCATCGAGGTGAGTCAAATCCAAGTGTCAAATTTCTTTTCGCGCCGCAGCCTGTTGAAGTTGTTCGGAACTGCAGCACCGGCAGCATTTCTGCCTTCTTCGCTTCCCGCTCAGGATGAACCTGGTCGTTCCACTGGCCAGCTGCGCCAATTTCCGCAGGGATTTTTGTGGGGCTCCGCGACGGCTGCTTATCAAGTGGAAGGCGCTGCCAATGCGGATGGGCGTGGTCCTTCGATCTGGGATACGTTTTCGCACACACCGGGAAATACCGCGAATGGAGACACCGGCGACGTCGCCGATGATGAATATCATCTCTATCGCGAAGATATCCAGCGCATGAAGGACATGGGGCTGAAGTGTTATCGCTTCTCTGTTTCCTGGTCGCGCGTGATTCCCCAGGGCACGGGCGCGGTGAATCAAAAAGGATTGGACTACTACAATCGCGTTGTCGACGCTTTGATGGCTGCGGACATTGCACCTTACTGCACTTTATTTCATTGGGATTTGCCGCAGGCGCTGCAGGACAAGGGCGGATGGCAATCTCGAGACACCTCAAAAGCGTTTGCAGATTATGCGGGCTTTGTCGCCGGCAAATTGTCCGATCGAGTCAAGCATTTTATGACGCTCAACGAGATCGGCAGTTTTATCAGTGGCTACAACAGCTCCGACACTGCGCCCGGTCTGCACGTCGATGAGGCGGCATTCGCGCAGCTCACGCATTACGCAGTGCTGGCGCATGGGTGGGGAGTGCAGGCCATACGCGCCCACGCGCGTCCGGGCACGAAGGTGGGTATCGCTGACAATCCTAACGTCACAACTCCGGTGATTGAGTCGGCGGAGCATATCAAGGCCGCGTCGATTGCCATTCGCGAGGAAAATGCAGCCATCCTGACAGTGATTATGGAAGGCAAATATACCGATGCCTATTTGCATCGGCTGGGTTCTTCCGCGCCGAAGTTTACACCTGAAGAAATGCGCGCCATCGGCAGTCCGCTGGATTTTGTTGGCTTGAATGTGTACACACCGGCCTACGTGCGTGCGTCTAACAATGCCCAGGGATATGAGATGGTTCCTTTCCCCAAATCATTTCCGCACATGGATAGTCCATGGCTCGAGGTCGGGCCGGAGTCGCTCTACTGGGCGCCACAACTGGTGTCTCAGGTGTGGAAGATAAAGGAAATTTACATTACCGAAAATGGTGCGTCCGCGATCGACACACTCACTCCCGAAGGAAAAGTATTTGACGTGGGCCGCGTCATGTATCTACGCAATTACCTGATGCATCTGCAGCGGGCTGTTGCGGAGGGCGTTCCCGTGCGCGGATATTTTCTTTGGAGTTTTCTCGACAACTACGAGTGGTCGGATGGATATCAGCGACGCTTCGGGATCAATTATGTTGATTTCAAGACGGAGAAACGAACTCCCAAGCTGAGCGCCGAGTTTTATCGCGAAGTGATCGCGCGCAATGCTGTGGTGTAAGTCGTTCAACCCCAATCACGCCGCTGCCGCAACACGACTAGGGTGCTTCCACACATAGCGAGGCATCGTTGTTTCTAACGTTGCCAACCGCGCTCCCTACCTTCCACGACTTCATTGCATCCGCATCGTAGGGACGGAGCAGGTCGATCGGCGGCCGGGCTTCGTCTTCGACGGCTAGCCATCGCGCGTAATCCTTTGGCTCGACAATCACCGGCATGCGGGTGTGCACCCTGGCGGCAACTTCATTTGGATCGGTGGTGATGATGGCAAAGCTGTCGAGCGGCTTTCCGTCCGGCGCCATCCATCGCTCCCACAATCCGGCGAACGCAAATGGCTCGTCGTTCTTCATGCCGAATGCGTACGGCTGCTTATTCTTGGCATCGAGTTTCTGCCACTCGTAGAAAGCGTCGGCAGGCACCAGGCATCGGCGTTTCTGCAATGCTCGCCGCCACATTGGCTTCTCCTGCAGCGTCTCTGCCTGTGCATTGATCGCGGACACGCCGAGATGTTTCGGATCTTTGTGCCAGCTGGGAACCAAGCCCCATCGCATCATCACCAGTTTGCGATCGCCAGTGGATTTGCTCAATCGGATGACAGGCTGGAAGGTTGTGGGCGCAACGTTGTAGTCCGGCGGCAGATCAAACACGGTTTCGCCGGTGCGGAAATATTCCGCAATCCGCTGTTTATCTGATCGTCGAACATATCGCCCGCACATGCAATCAATCTATCGCATTCGCTCCGCGTGATTCACCAGCGCGCTCTAGGTGTCGTCGTAGTCCTCGGTTAGCGATTGCAGAAATGCCACCAACGCTGCTACGTCATCCTGGCTGATTGACATGTTGGTGAACTCCGGCGGAGCGTTGCGCATTTCTCCTTGATGCGCCAGGGCCGACATGGCGATGTAGTGGTTCACAACGTCTATAAATGTCGCGGCGTTGCCGTTGTGAAAGTAGGGCGCGGAGTCTTCAAGGTCTCGCAGCACCGAGGTTTTAAATTGCGCAATGGTCGAGGCCAGCCCCTGATCGATCGAGCAATCCTTGCCGGCGGCGCAGACAAAACCTTTCAGATTGGCCTGGGGATTTGGCATATCTGGATTCAGGTAGACGTTCCAAAGTCCGAGGTCGGCAAATTGCGGCTGCCCTGCTACCGCCGGATGCCGCATGGATGCCGATGCGTTCGGGTGGTTGGGCGAAGGTGGCAGGTATGCATCGAAGTTCGCCAGCCGCTGCGCGTTGGTTGGGACAAAAAGATTCATGAATGCGCCGTCGCCGTTTACTGCGTCATACTCTTGCTGCGAAACGCCGTTGTTGTGAAATACAAAATCAGAGAAGTCGGGCGCCTGGTGACAGGCTGCGCAATTCCCCGCGTGCGCATTGGTCGCACCCACAACTGCGGAGGACAGAAAGATTTTTAACCCCTGCAGCTCGAGTGCACCAAACTTGAATGGCTGCGTGTGATATTTGAATGTTCCGTCTGAAGGCGTAATGTAGATCGGATTCTTCAGCGCCAGCACCTGCTTGTACAGCTCCTGGTTGTAGACCGCCTTCGATTGCCCGGCCAATGGCGTTGCGGGAAGGTGATTCACGCGCAGAAAATTATCGTATGGCGAGCCGATGTATCGCTTGTAGGCGTCCCGCTGGAATAGCAAATCCTGCATATAGGTCGTGATGCACAGCGCCACTTCATTCACCACCTGGGCATCGGTTGCGGTGGAAACATCGATGCGCTCCGATGGAGGCAACAGCAGATCGCTCGGAATTCTTGGATCCGTTCCGTTGAAAAGCACTGCGTAGCTCAGCCCGTTCAGGCGGTCGGCAGCGAGTTGGCTGCTGCCGTCATCCTGGCGAATTACCTGCGCGATATGCGCAACAGCCTGGTTATATTGCGACGGATACCAGCCGAATTCCGGCCCAGTCAACGTGCCGATCACCAGGTCTTTTCCAGTGGCAAACTCGCCGTCGAAATGCAGAAACATCGAACCGGAGCGGCTGGTGAACGATCCAACAATCTGCATCGCATTGCGCGGAGTGTGATCGAACCCATTCGGCATCCGCCGCGGAATCGGACTGCGTGTGGTGAAGTCGGCATAGGTACGATTGCCCGCGCCGCTCACTCCCTGAAACTCGTTCACAAAGTGGCAGGATCGGCAGTTCATCGCCTGTCCTGCGAATGGCCCCGTCAACGAGCCATTCGTCGTCCGCACTTCATCCACAACAGGATCGCCGTTTGTCAGAGGAGTGTTGACGCCGGTTGAGTTCGCGGCAAAGAACTGGGCGAAGCGAGTATCAAGAAATAATGCCTCGCCGATCGAGTCCGCGGCCGGCGTCGCATCTTTTTCGGTGGGCGCTGCCGGAGCCTGACCTGAGCCGCAACCTGCAATGGCGATAGCGAAGACAAATCCAATACACCAGGCCACTCCCCGCAGCCCGGTTCGCGCAATCTTCATTTCTGGATCTCCGCGAAGGTCGACGGCCCCAGGCTGCGAAGGTAGGCGATAATTTGCCAGCGTTCCTGCTCCGGCAGGCCGCTCCAGCGGGGCATGCCGCGGTAGACATCGCCATTTTTCAGCAACCATGCAAGGTCGCCATCGGTCGCATTTTGTACTTCTGCACTTCGCAGACTGGGGCGTGAGAATTTTCCTGCCGCGTCCTCGCCATGGCATTGTGCGCAATTGTTATGGAACAGAATTGCACCGGCGGCCACGGCATCCGGCTTGCCGGCATAGGGATTCACGCGGCTGCGCTCGGTCTGCGGCACCTTCCGCAACCATTGATTCGTAGCCTTGGCAAAGCATAATGCGGAGGTTGTCAGCAGGATTGCGATAATCCAATTTCTACTTTTCATTGCTTCCTCCGAAACCAATCGCGAAACTGCTGAATTTCATACGACGTGCCGAAGCGCCACAGTACGCCGACAGAGTTGTCGTTGAGGCCAAACTCGGGCGAAAACTTGAATGTCCATCCCTGGGGCGTGTTCAGCGCAAGGGTGGGCGCAGCATATTGCTGGGTGCGATTCAGGCCGAAGGTATAGCGAGTTCCCAAGCCGCCAAATAGTTCCGCGCCCGCGGCTATATTTTGACGGCACAGCACGCATCGCTTGGGACTTCCTACCAGGGCCAGAGGACGCGACGCCGCCAGCGCATAGCCAAATTCCCAGGGGTCGTTTCCGTTCACGGCTTTTTCCGCAATCATGTTTTCCGAAAAATTCCAACCCTTGGCATAGCTGGATAGAATCAGTTTGCCCTCGACTGTGCGTTCAACTTCCTTGCGCGAGATCGCGTTGGGTACCTGCAGGGTGGCGGCGCTGTCATTCCCGGTAATTTCAAGAAAGCTCTTGTCAGCCTTGTTGGTGTCCTCGTATTCAACGTAGAGAACGGGATTGATCCAGTGCTCACGCGGCAGTGGGCGAAAGCGATTTTCAAAACGAAACCCGGTAAAGACTGTCGAATCATTTTGCGTTGTTTGCCCCTGCACGTAGGCTTCAGTGGTCCACCAGGCAGTCACGCCGTATTCGAACTCGATGGTAGGCGCGAAGAACTTGTTCGCATTCTTCGGCGCGGCCACAATATTCTGATTCTCAATTTCCAGATTGCCCGGCTCTTCCAGGACGGAAGAGTAGGTGACGAAATACGGGGGCTCCTGTTGGGCTTGAACGCGCTGCACGCAGCCGAACATCAGAAATGCAGAAACAATTGCGAGCGATGCGATCCGGAAGAATGTTCGGCTCCCTGTTCCGCCCAGGTGTTTCAACTTCACGTGATACCTCCAAAGAATTCCGCAGCCATTCAAATGCATCGATTCCGGCGACATCGACACAGCTCCAGGTTTCGCCTGGATCGGCGTTGCATATGCGCCTGTCGAATTGACAGGAACAGAACGGTTGGTTGGTGGAATGGTTGAAACCAGTGGGCGGGAGCCCTATAGTGAAGGAAGCCCGCAGTCACTCTGGCTGTGGTCGACCAGATCCACGCGTACTCCGCCAAGAGTTAGCCGCGTGGGTCTGGTTCTTTATTTCAGATCATCCTGCCAATGCCTCTTTCCGCGCAGCACACTGGCCGCACAGTCCTCCCACCTCTAAACGCATTACCTGGATGGAAAAATGGTTCTTCTCCGCGATCTCGCGTTTCAGCTTCTCAAAGGTGGGAGTTGTAAATTCTTCAATCTTTCCGCATTCGAAACAAGCCAGGTGAAGGTGGTCTTTCTGCGTCTTGACTTCGTAATAATGTTTTTCGCCGTTCAGGTGCATCAGGTCCAGCTCATCAATCATGCCGCGCCGCTTGAGCAGTTCGAGTGTTCTGTAGACGGTGGCGCGATCGATGTTGGGATCGCGTTTGCGCGCCAGCTGCAACAGGCTTTCCGCATCCAGGTGACTTTTCGCCTCCTGGATGGTTTCGATCAAGGCGCGCCGTTGCGCGGTCAATCGAATTCCCTGCTGCGCGGCTTCGTGCAATAAATCGTGTCTCTTCAGCATGCAATCTCTAGTTGCGACTGGGTCGCATGTATCTAATATACGATAGATTCGGTCTTAATTCAATAGCTGCGGGGGATAGTGCGCGTTTCCCCTGTCGCATTGCAATCGAATCGCGGAGATTCATCCGTTTGAACATTTAGGCCTTGGGGTCGCATCCAAGGAGATGCCGCGGCCCACGGTAGAATGAGAAGAAAATCGCGGGTAGCCCGTATTCGTAAATTGCGAAATCTCCTCCTCGTTCTCTCAGCAGCCAGCCTGGCTCTGCCTGGCTCCGCGTTGCAGGCGCAGACGGCCGCGATTCCGTCATCGTTGGCGGCCTCATCTTCTTCCCCATCGATCCGTCAATCAAGCGCGGTGCATTTAGAGCCGGCGCCGAATTCGCCCATTGGCCCAGCGGCTCAGACCGGGGCGGGCATCGCTGGAACCGTTACCGCACCGGATGGCCATGTGATTGTCGGCGCCCAGGTCACGCTGATATCAAAAACCGCCACATCGCAGCAGACCACGGTCACGGATGGAGAAGGAACTTTTCACTTCGCCCCTCTTCCTGCAGGAACATTTCAGATCACGGTGACTGCGATCGGATTTGCGCCCTGGGTCTCGCATGATATTGCGCTGACGCAGAACCAACAGTACCAGGTGCCTGAGATTTCGCTCGAAATCGCATCCGCCAGCACAACCGTTCAAGCGGTCTTCACCGGATACGACCTGGCAGAACAGCAAATCCATCTTGAGGAGAAGCAGCGCGTCCTCGGCGTGTTTCCGAATTTCTATACCAGCTATGTATGGAAGGCGGAGGCGCTGACAGCGGGACAGAAGTTTCGGCTTGCCTGGCGGTCGGTGATCGATCCGGTGACATTTCTCTCGACCGGCGCAGTCGCGGGAGCACAGCAATTGAATAACAGCTTCGCCGATTACGGCCAGGGCGCCGAGGGATACGCGAAACGCTATGGTGCCAACTATGCGGACGGATTCATCGGCCTGATGCTGGGCGGCGCTGTTTTTCCCTCCATTCTGCACCAGGACCCGCGCTATTTTTACAAGGGCACCGGCAGCATCCGCTCTCGGGCCCTTTACGCGCTTTCCACGGTGGTAATTTGTCGAGGGGACAATGGGCGCTGGCAGCCAAATTATTCCAATGTGCTGGGGACGTTTGCCGCTGGAGGAATTTCCAACGCCTACTATCCCGCGAATGATCGCGGTTTTGGGCTGACCGTGGAGAATTCATTCATTGGTCTTGCCGCTGGAGGAGGAGCCGCGCTGCTACAGGAATTTCTGATCAAGAAAATCTCGCGCGGAGTTCCACCTTCCGCCAGCTCTCAACCGTAGACGCGACGAATCTGCGGCACGACGCGTCTGAGCTCTCGGCCGACACGCATAATCCAGAGGCCCGTATCGAGCTCGAGCCCCTTCGCCTTAGTAATCCGACCAGCCGCGTAATCCGTGTGTCCGCGACTGCGATGCTGGTTCCCATCACAGCGCCCCGCGTCACGTTTCGGATTGTTACCTGCCCTCTCGAGATAGGGTCTAATACTTTTTGCTTGCCGGCCTGGTTCCGCTGTGCGGACCTTCCGCTAAGCCGACTTCCTGACGCGACGATGGATCAAAACAGCAAGAACCATAACAAAACAGATAGCGGCAACCACTTGGATCCCAGTGCTCAAACTCATATTCGCTTCTCCTCTCTATCGTTTGTGGAAACTCCATTGCATTGGATCAGGCAGACTTATTCTTCCTGCGAACGACCAGGATGCCGAGAACCACCACAAAGGCGATGGCTGCAACAACACGCACAATCAGGGACATGTCCATCGAAGTTTCCTCCTTTCTGCAGGGTCACCTGCCAATTCCTGACTCCGGTCCAGATCCCGATACCCCGGAAGCGGACGGATTTCAATGTGCCAAACCGGCGAGACCGCGGCCGATACTCAACACAGCCGGCGCCAGCAGCACTATAAACATGCTGGGAAAAATAAATAGCACCAGCGGAAAGATCATTTTCACGGTGGTCTTGGCCGCCAGTTCTTCGGCTCGCTGACGGCGCTCCTGTCTCATTCCATCGGCGAATACGCTCAGGGCGCGAGCAATCGGCGTCCCAAACTTTTCCGTTTGCGACAACATGCTGGTAAAGGAGGCAATTTCGCGCAGGCTGGTTCGATCCGCCATACTCTGCCACGCATCCATGCGCGGCTTGCCGGCTCGCTGTTCGCGATTGATCTGCAAAAACTCCTCATTGATTTCCGGATGGCTGATGCTCAACTCCACCCCAACCCGCAGCATGGCCTGATCCAACCCCAGTCCTGCATCCACGCAAATCACCAGCAGGTCGACCGCATCCGGCACACTGCGTCGAATTCGCTCCCGCCTCGCCTTCACCGCATGGTCCAGCCAGAAGTCCGGGGCAAGATAGGCCAGCGTCGCCAGTCCTGTGACCCAGATGAAGGTGTTGGATCGAATAAAGCTGGCCAGGGCAATCGTTGCCATCGGTGCCAGCATTTGCACCGCAAAATACTTTTCCGCGGGGCCTGGCCCGCGCAGGCCGGCATGCAGAAAACGCTGTCGCAGGCGCTCGCCCTCGGCCAGTCCGATTTTTGCCCGCAGCCCTCGCACCAGGCGCAGGGTCGACTGCTTCAGCCGCTGACCTGTCCGCAGGCGAACATCTTCCATCTGCCCTCGGGCTGTCACCTGCAGCACTCGACGGGTCGAGCCGGAGTCCGTCCTCATCATCAGCGATGCCAGGAACAGGACACTGCAAAACAGGGTGGCAGCCACCGCGAAATATAAGATGTGAGTCATTCCATCTACACCTGAATATCGACAATTCTGCGAATAAAAAAACTTCCAATCAAAATCAGTCCCGCTCCGACATACAACAACTTCCGGCCAACCGGATCGTGCAGGAGAATGCGCGCATATTCCGGGTTGATCAGGCTCATCAACACCAGCATCAATACCGGCAGCAGGCTCAGGATGGTTCCGGTGAGCCGGCCTTGGGCTGTGCGCACGCGTACCTCGCCGCCAATGCGGATACGCTCTCGAATGACATGCGCGGTGCGATCCAGAATTTCGGTCAGGTTGCCACCCGTCTCCTTCTGCACCAGCATGGCCGTCACCAGGAAACGCAAATCCTTGGAAGGGACACGATCGGCCATTTGCAGCAGTGCATCGCGCAGAGGAAGGCCGAAATTCTGCTGGCGGAAAACGACATTAAACTCCACCGCCACCCCGGCACCGGATTGCTCCGACAAAACTTCGATTGCGGAGCTGAGAGAATGGCCGGCGCGCAGGGCTCGCGACATCAAATCAATGGCGTCCGGGAGACCACTGTTGAACATTGCCAGGCGGCGGTTGCGGCGATGCTTGAGATACATGGTCGGAAGCACCAGGCCTATCACCGCCACCAGCAAGTCCAGCAAAACTGCCGGAAAGAAAATATACGCAGCAAAAAAAGCGAGAACGCCGGCCGTGCCGCTATAGATCACCAGGCTGCCACCCGTCCAGTCGCTACCCGATTGCAACAGCAAAGTCTTCAGCTTGCTATAAAACTGGAATCCCTCCAGCAACTTATCCAGCCATGGAAAAATTCCCGGCTGGTCCAGCTTTAGAATCCGTTCCGCATCCAGCTGGCGAGTTTTGTCCGCCTGTCGTGCCAGGTGGATATCGCCGACACGCTGCTGCACCGCCTTTTCAGAACGGGTTCGGCGCGTACCCCATAGAGCCAGCGCAAAACTGGTGAGCAGTGTCCCGAAAAATACAATTGTCAGCAGCAACATGCCACGACTCCGAACTTCGATATTCCCTGCGTCAGGTGCTCATCCGGCATTCTGCCAACGCTGAATCCAAGCGGTCAACGAAACTAGGCATCCATCGAGTGATCCATCATGTTCAGCGGCAGCGCAATCCCGGACGCCTTGAGCTTCTCCGCGAACTTGGGGATGATGCCGGTGCCATAAAATCTTCCCTTCACTTTTCCCTGGCTGGTGATGCCCTGTTTCTCGAACAGGAAAATGTCCTGCATGCTAATCACGTCGCCGCTGGTGCCGGTAATCTCGGAAACATGGGTGACGCGGCGGGTGCCGTCGCTCATGCGCGAGATCTGCACAATCAAATGCACGGCTGCCGCGATTTGTTGTCGAATCGCCTTCTCCGGCAGGGCAACGTTCCCCATCATCGCCATGGTTTCAATGCGGGATATCGCTTCGCGCGGATTATTGGCGTGGATGGTGGTCAGCGAGCCATCGTGCCCGGTGTTCATGGCCTGCAGCATGTCGAGAGCTTCTTCGCCCCGCACCTCTCCCAGCACAATGCGGTCCGGTCGCATACGCAGCGCGTTGATCACCAGCTCCCGCTGCCGGACGGCTCCCCGGCCTTCCACGTTGGGCGGACGGCATTCCAGGCGAACCACATGTCTTTGCTTGAGCTGCAGCTCCGCCGAGTCCTCAATGGTCACGATGCGCTCGCGCTCGGAAATGAAGCTGGACAGCACGTTCAGCAGCGTAGTCTTTCCCGCACCGGTTCCTCCGGAGACAACAATATTCATGCGCGCCCGTACCGCACCTTTTAGGGTCTCCATCATCTGCGGGGTCAGGCTGCGATTGCGCATCAGGTCCTCGGCTTCCAGCGGCGTGCTGCCGAAGCGGCGGATGGACAGGATGGGACCATCGACGGCCAGCGGCGGAATGATGATGTTGACCCGCGAGCCATCTTTCAATCGGGCGTCCACCATTGGGGAGGACTCATCGATGCGCCGGCCCACCGCCGAAACAATCTTGTCGATGATGTGCATCAGGTGGGTATCGTCTTTAAAAACGACGTTGGTTTCTTCCAGAATGCCGCGTCGTTCCACGTACACCGTGTTGAAGGTATTGACCAATATGTCGCTCACGGTTGGGTCCTGCAGCAATGGCTCCAGCGGACCCAGTCCGAAGACTTCATCCATCAACTCCTTCGCCAGGCGATCGCGCTCCGCCGCGCTGAGCGGGACCCCCTGTTCGCCGATGAATTGATGAATCAGCACCATCAACTGGCGTTGGGCGGTTTTATTCTCCTGGATGAATGGCAGCTTCTCCAGATCCATGCGCTTGATCAGTTCCTGATGGACGGCAGACTTTATTTCCTGCTGTGTCTTCAGCGATACCGATGCCGGCATGGGCGTGGGCAATGCGCTTCGGTCCGGCGTCGTCATCGGCAATATGGCTTCAACCATGGCTGTTCCTCTCACCTTGCTGCGATGTATCCCGGCAACCAAACGCGATCATTTCCAAAACGCGAAGCGGCGTTTCCTGGGTGTATCTGTAACGGGATTGGATTGGGCATGCACGATCCGGTTGGCCCATTTACTGATCTTGGTGGTGAACTCCGACCGCCGGTGCGGAGAGAGCGGCTCGCCGGCGTTGATGGCACGAACCAGCTCGGCATAGGCATTCGGGATGGTCACCGAAACCGGGAAGCGCACCGCCGCCTCCACCTGCTCGGCACTGACCGCATCGTTCGAGGAGGAACGATTGATGGCGATCCGTAATTTGGGCGCGGTCTTCGCATCCAGTCCAAAATTTTCCACATGCCGCGACAGGTCCCGCAGGGCCGCCACGTCGGGCGTCGCCACCAGGTAGACTTCATCCGCCGAGTCGATGATGGCCGAGTTCAAGTTCTGCGTCTCTAAGGAGGAATCGAGGATCACGTAGTCATATTCGCTGCGCAGGAACGACAGCACATGCTCCATATCGTGTGGGCTGCTGCTGTAGCGAACCGCGCATGTATCTGGAGACGGCAGAACGTCCAACCCGCTGGGATGACGAGTCAGGAATCCCGCCAGCAGTTCCACGTCCAGCCGATCTACATTGCGCAGCAACTCGTCGAAGTAATACGGATTTTCCGTCAGTCCGAGGTACAGACACACATGACCGAGTTGATGATGATGGTCGATGAGCAGCACTTTTTTGCGGTGCTGCCGCACCAGAAACGTGGCCAGGTAAATGGCCAGCGTGGTTCCCCCTACCCCACCCTTGACGCCAAATAGGGCAATCACGGTTCCGGAATTCTTCGCGGTCTCCGGTGCCAGGGCGGTAAAGCGCGCCTGCAGCCGTGCCACCATATCTGTAAACTGCGACAGATCGAACGGGCACGACAGAAATTCGCTGCACCCGGATCGCATCGCCCGAAGGATCAGTTCCTCATGGCTGCGCTTCGAAACGGCGATGATGGCGATCTTTCCGGGAAACATCTGGTGCAGAATTTCCGCAGACTGGGCTGCCTCGTCGGGTTGGCGATCAAAGTCGATCAGGACAATCTGCGCCGCTGAATCCTTCACGCGCTGCGAGAACTGCGGGCGCTTGTGATGTCCCATGTAGTCGTGGAACTCGCCAGCGAATTCTGTATCGGCCGCATACGCGCAGCCATCCATGACGTTGGCCACCGTTTCCGGATCGACACAAACGGTGAACACGGTGAACCGTGCCGGGCTCGAATTGTGCGCTTTGGAGGTCATAAGTTCACGGTTTCGCCGCCGCTTTGGCCGCAGGGTTTACAGATTTGTCGAACTGGTCGACCCCCAGATTGGGGAGCACGTCTTTGGGCAGCTTGGTCGGAGTATCTTCATGGATCGGATCGACAATCGACGCTGTCACAATGACGACCAGCTCATCGACGGAATGGTTGTTGTTCTTGGACTTGAACAGCTCGCCCAGGATCGGAACACTCGCGATGCCCGGAGTCTTGTTTAACAGCACCGTCGTCCGGTGGTCGAGAAGTCCGGAAATACTGAAACTCTGCCCATTGCGCAATTCCACTTCGGTTTCTGCCCGGCGCGTCGAAATTGCCGGAATCGTATATCCGGAGATGGTCACCGTGTTGGTGTAATCGAGCGCGCTCACTTCCGGCGCTACCTTCAAGAGAATCGTTCCATCGGGATTGACAGTTGGAGTGAATTGCACCTTGACGCCGTAAGGACGAAACATAATCGTCACCGAGGCAAAGTTGCCGGCTCCTCCCTGGATTACGGGGTAGGGAAATTCGCCGCCCGAGAGGAAATCGCCTTCGTGTCCGCTGACCGTGGTGATGCTTGGCTCGGCCAGAATTTGCAGAACATTGTGCGCTTCCAGATCCGCCAGGGTCGCCCCGATATTCAAACTCGAGTTGTAAAGAAAGAAATTCAGCGGATTGCTGACGGCCAGTGCCGTCTGGATTGCGCTTCCAGCCTTCGACGTGGTGCTGCTTGTCTGGCTTGTGCTGAGGCTGCTGAATTGGCCGGTGGTGGCACTGGACGTGTTTTTGCCGCCACTGAAAAAGTTGAACCCGAATTGATCCAGCTTGGCGCGATCCACCTCCGCGATCCGTACCTGCAAGCGAACTTGCGGGGGATGAACATACGTCACTGCCAGCGAACTCACAACATCCTTGGAATAGAAAGATGCCAGTTGCAGGGCCTGCTTGTAGGCATCGTCTCCAATCACCGTCCCCGACAGATAGACGCGTCCCTCTTGCGAATCGACATGAATTTCCTGCCCGGGCAGAGCGTCTTGAAGGGAGTGCCGCAGTTTGGCCACATCCAAATCTGCCGACACCTCATACAGGACGGATTGTCCGGCCGTGTTCCATAGCGCTACGCTGCTGGTGCCCGGCGCCACCGCGGTGATCACCACTTCTTTGGGACTGGGGATGAAGGACTGCAATATCTTGGGACTGCCCACATACACGCGATGCAGCTTGTCCGTGGTCTTCAAAAACATGGAGTGCCCAATCAGCAAATGCAGAGGAATTTCGGTCTCGCGATTTTGAAAGTCCATGCTCAACGGCAATCCAACCTTCAGCGGTACTTCGACGACCGTGTTCCGCCGCAGCGCACCTGTCTGCAAGGTGGAGATCGGCACCGGCGCGGCAACGACCGTCTTTGTCTCCTGCCCCCACGCAAGCAGGCTGGTCAAGGCGAGCGCCACCACAGATGCCATACTTGCAGCCAGCCGGCGAATTGAGATACTTCGTTTCAAATCTCTCCCACCCAATACAAATGCCTAGAAACTCACTCCGGACTGCTTGTCTCCAATGACTGTTTCCACAACGTCAGGAGCGGTACGCCGAACAGCCCCTGCGCGACCCGTGCGTTTTACACTGACCGGCGCAGTCCCCGTGCCGGGAATGAGCTCCGCCAGTCCGACGGGAACGCTGTCCACCTGGCCATGATCTCCACTGTTGCGCAGCACAAAATGAATTGTTCCCTGGGTACTCGCCAGCACCACACGCTCGGCGTCGTTCGGTGTCACCAGCACGGTGACTACATCCACGCTCGCGGGTTTGCCATCCAGATTCGGTTGCACCTGACTCCCAGCAGCCAGCACTTCTACGTTTTGCAGCACAGTCGCCGTCGCCGGCTCAGGCGCGGCGGCGGAGCGATAGGTCACTAAGACATCCACGTGCGATCCGGGAAAGAGAAATCCCGCGACCCCGACCACTTCATCCGAACGCAAGGCCAGAGCCCGCATTCCATCAGGAATTTTTGTTGTCAGGCCGGTGCCGGGAATCGCCAAATCGCGATCCAGGATCGGTGAGCCCGCAGCCAGCGGATAGAGCAGAGATCGCCCGATGACATCCTGCGGCTTCAGAAACACTCCCGCCAACGGCACTGCCACAGGCCACTGCACCAGCTTGAGTTTGCTGGCGTCCAGCACTTGTCCCGCATCCAGCGGCGCGGCGGCGGCCACATAGGCCTGGGTCGGCACGACAGCTCCCCGCAGGTTCATCCTTCTGCTCAGCAGAAAGGTGCAGCTGCCGGAAATCAACAGGGCGACAAGGAATGCCAGGCTCAATCTGCGCTTGATCATGGTGTCATCTCGGCACCAGTTGCATCAGCACCACAATCCAGCAGCCAGCCGCAATCGGTACCCCGTAAGGGACCCGCAGCGCGTGTGGATTGTCCAGGTTCAAGTCAGGATGGGGCAAGGCACCCGACGCGACATGATGTTGAATCAGAGACCCGACATTGATCAGCGTCGCCCTGAGTCGTCCCTGCGAAACTGCCACGACCAGCGCGAATACGCCGCCGGTAAAGGCGATCGCCAAAAACAATTCCGTCAGGTGACCGAAGCCCGCGACCACGGAGATCGCGGCCATCAACTTTACATCGCCGGCTCCCATGCCTCCTACAACGAAGAAAACAAAAAAAACAGCTCCGCCAACCAGCCCCGCGACTACCGCCATTCCCATCTGTCTCCAGCCGCCCGTCTGCAGGTGTAGCAGAAGCCCGAAGACGATCGATGTGCCTGTCAGCAGGTTGGGAATGCGCCGACTCCGCGCATCGAAAATCGCACCTGCCGACGCCCACAAAGACGCGAGCAACAAGTAGATGCCTTCCAGGGGAAGAGTCATGGCAGCCTGCGGAAAAATTGAATCGGCAACTGATGCAGTTTCAACATAAATTCGCAATCACGTTCAAAGCCCGCAACGTCTGAGCGCTGTCAAAGGCACGGCACGGCAGGTTCGCCGGGTCACGAGGCCTGGATTGTCATTTCGCGCGTCCTTCTCAGGAACGCCGAACGAATCTTCCAGGCCATGCTGTCCTGTCTACGGAAGGAGATTTACGCCGCTGCGCTGGTCAACGTGCTGCCGACGCTATTGAAGGCGTTGCCAATGTCATTGGCCAGCGTCTTCATGCCCACCAATGCACCCAGGGCAATCAGCGCCGCAACCAACGCATATTCGATCAGGTCCTGACCGGAATCTTCTTGTACCAGGCGGATTAAAAGTGCTTTCAAGTTTGCCATTGATGTTTCTCCTTAAGCATTCTGTAAGTTGTGTCATAACGCCACGCACCGCCTGCTCCGGAAAAATATGAAAGAACTTTCTGGACGCCGAGTGGCTTTGTGTCGTTGCAATGAATCCTACCGAGTAACCGCGAGCAAGTGACGATAATTACTGGCCAACGACGGTACTCAGGTAATGGATAGGTCGTCTAACTCGAGTAAATTCCCAAAACGGTGTGCGTGGGCCGTCTACTGCAGCATTCCGACCTTCAACAATTGGGTTGTCGAGGATGGATTCAAGGCCATGTTGATCGCGCCGCTCCCAGTTAGGCTGACCTTGTCCGCGACGATCTGCCCCAGAACAAATGTTCCTGTGCTGGTACCGCCGTTCAAGCTCAACAGGTCGGAGTAACTCGACGAATGAAAATAAAGCACACCAGAAAACGTCAGCGCCCCGGATCCTGTGAACTGTGGCTGAGTCGAGTTGCTGTGATCTTGATAGAACAGCAGTCCGCGGCTTCCCGGGGTGCCACGCGCGTCGTTGGTGTCGCCGCCTGCATCCCAGTAGGTTCCATTCACCGCGCATTGCCCTGCCAGTACATTTCCGTTGAGTGAACTGGGCATGTTCAGAGCTGCCAGCGGACTGCTGCCATCGCACGTTAATGCGGTCGAGGGCACCGGCAAATCGGAGTTGGCACAGCCCGAGCAGCCGGAAATATTGATGGATCCTGCCAGGAAGTAAAACATCAGTCCATCCGTCTGCTGCGCATTGGTGCTGGAAATGGCGCTGCAGGTCGGACTGCATGGAGTCGCCATGCGCAGTGTCGAACTGCCGCCCGCATTCAACGACCCGCCCATGTAATACACGCCGGGCAGAAAAGTATAAGTATGCCATCCATCGGTGGTGATTCCTGATGGGTAATATCCCGGGGCGAACTCCATGCAGTTATTGCTAGGATCCGGACAGCCATCCGCACCGGCTCTTCCACTGGCGGCTTTCGCCACGGAGATTCCATTGGTCGTGCTGACCGGTGAAATCAATTTCACCGACGCGGGTACCGCCACCCCGGCGTAGGGATCGCCTACTGGAAGAACTCCGCCGGTCCATCCTCCGGTCGTGCCTCCTTTGAAGCCGCCTCCCCAGCACACGGTTGGGGCTTGCGATGGGCCGCCTGAAATGCCCACGCTCGAGCCTGTTCCATTTGGGCCGCCCAGACTGGTATCGATCCAGCCGGAAGGTTCACAGTCGATCGCTGTCGTACTGGTTGAATTCACCTGCAACGCCCGCTGCGGTCCGCCGACAATCGTGAGGCGCCCTCCCCCGGTGTAGGTGAATGCGCCCGAGGCGGTGGGGCTCAACACCACCATCGGCGCTGGCTCCGCAACCTGCGTGGTACCGCACGTACAAAATGCCGCGACCTTCTGATACGTCGTGCCATGAAGCGTGTATAGAAAATATGTCTTCACATTTTCCGTCACTACAACCTTCAAAAACGGATACGACGTGATCGTTCCTGGGGGCGTCGTCACATTTGAAACAGAAGCTGGGAAGCTCCACGTCACTGAGTTGGAAGAAGCGTTGGCCACAATCCCGGAGCCGTTAAAGCCATTGGCATTGGCATAAAAACAAATCGTGCCGGTTCCCGAGGTGCAGTCCGCTGGTGTTCCTGGAGTAAAACCCATCTTCGGCAATGCCATTCCAGCCGCCAGCGCGGCCATGTCCATGGCGCCCGCCTGGCAGGCGGCGTCGGCCGCAGTCTGTGCCGCCTGGCGATGGAACCACAGATTCGTCAGATCCACCGCGAAGCCCACCATGGCCAGCAAAAATATCGCCAGCATCAACAGCAACGAAACCATCACCTGACCGGATTCCGTGCCGTCCTGCAAATCCGGCGACGCCAAATCTCCGCTGGAGGCGATCCGCTTTTTCGTAAAACTTCGCATGACATCTGCCTCCCGGTGTGTCGCCTGCTAGTAAATAATCCGGCCCTGCGCACTGAGCCGCACCGAGTTGGCAATCCCTGGCAGCTTGATATACGGCACATAGGTGTAACTGATGATCACGTTGACGCGCGATGGCGGCTTCGATTCCAGGTCGGGATAGTTCACCTGCACCGTCATCTTCGACAGGTCGTGAAATGAAAACGCCGCGGCCGACGTGACCACGGATTTCACATTCGCCGCCGCCGTATCCGGGCACCCGGTGCTTGGGCCGCTGCAGTTGCCGCTGTCGGTACCATGCACAATGGCATAGCGCACGCCTTGCCGCGCTGCGTCTCCAAGAACGCTGTAGGTGTAGGTCAGCATGCACATCTCAAACATCCAGAACACCATGGGAATCACGACCAGGAGAGACAGCGCCGTCTCCACCACCAGCGAACCTTGTTCGCTATGCAGGCGGCCAATCCTGCGACGTGGAAGCAAGCGATCGATTGCTGCCTGCAAAAAACTTATCGCCGCTTGCCTATGGGTTCTTTTACGGCTCGCTCCACCGGCCGCTTCGCACTCGATTCGAAATGGATTGGAAATTGCCATCTAATCCATGGCCCGCATGGAAACCTGGCGATGAAATTTCATCGAAGGCAAAAGGGAATAAGAGAAGAAGCTGAGCGGAATCGGCGGCTGAACCGTGTAGGTGACATCGACGCGATTCAGATAAAACGTCGGAGCCTCCGGATCGGCCGCTGGTGTGAAGACAGTGCCTGCGGGGCCATAGCTGCTGCAGTTTGTCACGTTGCTTGTGGTTCCGAGGATTTTGGAGCAAACCTCGACGCTGGTCGTCGATGCGCTGGCCGCCAGGCTGGAAAGATCGCCTACCGCCAACGCTGCCACCGATGTATTGGTTGTAATCGGACCGGGGGTCGGCAGCGTGCTCTGCGCTGGAGAAGCAAATCCCTGGATCGAATATTCCGTCGCATTCCGCGAAGCGGAGGTTAAATTCGCCGCCACAATAAAGAAGTATCCAAAGTCCACCGCGTAGGCCACCAGCAGGATCAGGATCGGCAGAAAAATTGCGGTCTCGATCAGGCTTTGTCCGCCCTCGTGTCGCAATGCCCTCCTGTAGCCGCTCCATCGCATTCCAGAATCCTTTCGCGTTGCGATTGAACCTCGCATTCCCGCGTCGCCACGCGCCGCATCGACTGCCAGTCGGCGATTTCGCAAGCGGTTGCGGCCGCTCGCCGCCAGTACCTAAGTAATGCAAAGGCGCATCAACACAGGGCGGAATCGAATGGTTCTTTGGGTAATATCTTGCTACACGGGTTGCTCCGGCAGACAGGAATTCTCACCTCCAATGGTTACGTGCGTAATTGTTCCTGAAGAAGAAAGCACGCTTCGGCAGCCCCCATCGTTGCTCCCAAGGCTATTTGGCTTTCCCGTCTTCCTGACTGTTCTGTTCGCTCTGGTTGTGTTCCTCGTTGTCCCTAAAAAAATCGCCGACCCGGATATTGACTGGCACCTGCGCAACGCCCAGATCCAGTTGCAGACGCACACATTCCTGCATCAGGATTTCTACTCGTTCACCACTGCCGGCAAGCCATGGATGGATCATGAGTGGCTCGCGGAAATTCCCTTCTATCTCGCGTGGCGCGGGTTCGGTTCGCGTGGATTGTTCCTTGTCACCCTGATGGCAATTGAAGCCATCATGACCGGCATCCTCGGCCTGGCGTATCTGGAATCCGGCAGCATCAAAGCTGCGTTCGTCGTAGGTTTCGCCGCCTTATTTCTGGCCAGCGTTTCGTTCGGCCCGCGAACGCTACTATTCGGTTGGATGTTTCTGGTTTTGGAGCTGGGTCTTCTCGCCGAGTTTCGCCGGGGCCGCGATTATCTGTGGGCGATGCCGGTAGTGTTTTTGTTATGGATCAACACCCATGGCTCCTGGATCATCGGCCTGGTATTGCTGGCGGTGGTTTTCATTTCCGGCTGCTTCCATGGCGTGTGGGGGTCGATTGAGGAGAGTCCCTGGAGCCGCCCGCAGCGCCGCAAACTGGCGTGGGTTTCGCTGCTGTCGACGCTGGCGCTCTTCGTCAATCCCTATGGCTGGCGGCTGGTGCTCTATCCCTTCGACCTGGCCTTCCACCAGAAATTGAATATTGCCAGCGTTGATGAATGGCGCAGTCTCGACTTCCACACGCCGCGCGGAAAAATCGTCCTCGGCATTTTGGCGGGTGCAGTTCTGCTGCAACTGATTCGACGACGGCGCTGGCAACTGCATGAAGTACTCTTCCTGATGATCGGAACCTATGCCGCGCTGACCTATTCGCGATTTTTATTTCTCGCAGCAATTTTGATTGTGCCTCTACTGGCCAAGGATCTGGCGCCGGCCATGCCCTACCTCGCGGACCGCGACAAGCCGTGGCTCAACGCGGCCATCATGCTCGGGGCTGTTGTCGCCGTGGTGTTGCTGTTTCCCACCAGTCAGCAGCTCAGCAGCCGCGAGTCCGCCGTCTATCCTGATACAGCTGCGCAGAAGTATCTGCAGAATTTTCATCCGCGCGGCAACGTCTTCAACGATTATCTGTGGGGTGGTTACCTGATCTGGAATGTGCGCCAGGTTCCCGTCTTCATCGATTCGCGAATGGATGTATTCGAGCGAAACGGAGTGCTCGCCGACTACCTGCACGCCGTTCGAATCGAGAACACCCTGCAGATCCTCGACAAATATTCCATCCAGTATGTCTTGTTTGAGAATGATCGCCCGCTGACCTACCTGCTGCGGCACACGGCCGGATGGAAGGTGGATTATGAGGACACCAACACCGTCTTGTTCGAGCGGATTCCGCCTCAAGCCGAGGCGGGCAAGTGAAATCCGTACAACAAGCCGGACCGACAGCGCCGTGTCGCAGGCATCACGCCGTGGCGTGGATCGTGTATACCTTGGCCACCATTCAATTCGTCTGGGCGTATCACAGCCGTGTGCCGCCGTATCTCCATCTGGATCGATACGAAAACGGGTTGGAGGTCACGCCCTGCCAGACGCGCGTGCTGATGATGTGGCTATTGCGATGGGCGCATCACAATGCTATCCTCGTCCGCGTTGCCGATCTGCTGTCGAGATTTACGCCGATCTATCGCTCCCACATCACTCCGGAAACTTGTGTGCTCGCCATCACGGATACTCTGGGCATTGTTCTCGCCGGATGGGTGGCCACACGCATTTACGATGGCGCGTCAGAGCGACGCCTGCTCACGCCTTATATCTATCCGCTGGTCCTGGTGTTAAGCGCGGTCGACCTATGTATTGGTAGTCGCTCCATCCTCGCAGTTTTTACTACGACCTGCCCAGCCTGGGATTTTTTTCCGTGGGTCTCTATCTGATTTACTTCCGCAAGCACCCGCTGTGGTTCGCCGCTCTTTTTATTGTCGCCACACTGAACCGCGAAACCACGCTGGTGCTGCTGCTGTTTTTTGTTCTCGCCGCGATGACCGAAGCCGGCAAAGTGGACTGGCGTCGCTGCTATGCGCCGCGCACTCTGGCTGTCGTCGTCCCGTTGGCGATTTACTGGATGGCTTGGCACATCTACGTCAATCGACTTTACTCGGGAAATCATACGGCGTGGATTCCGGCTTACAAGATCAACCTGGTTCTGCTGGCATGGCCGCCCGCATGGCCGCAGTTGTTCGCTGCCGGCGGCTACACCATTCTTCCCATCGTTGTTTTTCGCAAGCGGGTGAAAGATGCGACCCTGCGGCTTTGGCTATGGACGCTGCCAGCCTGGTTCGGGCTGATGTTTCTCTACGGAATTATCGTGGAGAGCCGGCTCTATGGGGAGTTGATTCCCTACCTGACCTGCATGGGCGCTCTGATCGCCGAGCAGTCGCTCCTGGCAAACATGAAGATCGACGCGCAGTCGAGCGAGCCGGCACGAATACCTGTAAAAAGGAACGTGCCGCCTTCTCCTCGAGGATTGGCGGCACGGTAATTTCCAGAAAACTTGCGGATGGCTGAAGACGTCTAGCTGTGTTCTGCCATGATCTGCGCCAGAACATCGCGACCGGGGCGAACACGTTCCGCTGCCAGTGTGGCCAGCGGGTCATCCACCATGTTCAGCATTGAAGTGAAGTCCGGCTTCTGCGTATCCACATAGAACACGCCGGTCAGAACCTCATCCTTGGCATGCGCTTCCATCAGCAGGTTCATGGCGCGAACTTTATCGGTTGGATCATAATCCTCATGCAGTTTGCGCAGGCGCAGATGCGATCCATCATGCAATTGAACATCGACCGTGGTGTCGTGATCGTAATCCACCGCGATGTCCTCGAAGTGAGAGACGAAGCCAACCTCGGCGACCGGTTCCTCGTGACCCTGCATGAATTTGTAGCTCTTGGTGGAACCTTCATGATCGTTAAACGTGACGCAGGGCGAAATCACATCCAGCATTACTGTTCCCCGGTGTGCAATGGCCGCCTTCAACATGGCAGAAAGCTGCTTTTTGTCGCCGGAAAAAGATCGTCCGACAAAGGTCGCGCCCATCTGGATGGCCAGCGCGCAGGTATCGATGGCGGGCAGATCGTTGATGACGCCGGACTTCAGCTTCGAGCCAATATCGGCGGTCGCGGAGAATTGTCCCTTAGTCAGGCCATACACGCCGTTGTCTTCAATGATGTAAATCATGGGAATATTGCGGCGCAGCAGGTGGACAAACTGTCCCATGCCGATCGATGCCGTGTCGCCGTCGCCGCTGATGCCGATCGAGCGCATTGTCTTGTTGGCCAGCAGCGCGCCGGTTGCGACCGAGGGCATGCGTCCGTGCACGGAGTTGAAGCTGAAAGAGCGGGACATGAAGTATGCCGGTGACTTGGACGAGCAGCCGATGCCGCTCATCTTCATCACACGCTCGGGCTGAATACCCATTTCGTAAAACGCTTCGGTGATGCGCTCAGAAATTGCGTTGTGTCCGCAACCGGCGCAGAGCGTGGTCTTGCCTCCGCGATAATCCAGAATCTGGAGTCCGATGCGGTTGGTTTTAGGCTGGGGAGTGGCTGGGGTCGTCGACATTACTTGGCTGCTCCTTCTTGTTCTGCGATCGCGTGGGTGATCGAGCGGGCGTCAATGGGAAGTCCGTTGAAGTGGCGAACGCTCTGCAGTTTTACAACCTGGGTCGGTTCCAGGTCGACTTTCAACAGATTCAACATTTGTCCGTCGCGGTTTTGTTCCACCACGTAGACGCGCTCATGCTGGGCGACAAAATCGTGAATCTCCTGCGTAAACGGATAGGCGCGAAGGCGAAGATAATCGGTTCCCAGTTTCGATTCGCGCTGCAGCTGATCGCGGCTCTCAATCACCGCCCAGTGGCTGCTGCCGAAAGCGATGATGCCGACCTTCTCATGACCTTTGCCTTCAAGAATTGGCTTGGGCACCAGCGTCTTGGCCGTCTCAAACTTGCGCGCCAGTCGCAGCATGTTGTTTTCGTAATCGTCGGGACGCTCGGTGTATTGCGCTTTTTCGTTATGGCCGGAGCCGCGTGTAAAGTAGGCGGCAGCCGGATGATCGGTGCCCGGCAGCGTACGATACGGAATCGCGTCGCCGTCCACATCTTTGTAGCGCGCGAATCCGCCCAGTTCTTTCAGTTTTGTTGCATCGAGCACTTTGCCGCGGTTGATCGGCTTTTCCGGATAGTCAAATGGCTCCGACATCCAGTTATTCATGCCCAGATCAAGATCGGAGAGAACGAAAATGGGAGTCTGCATCTGCTCCGCGATATTGAACGCTTCCGTCGCGAACTCGAAACATTCCTTCACGCTTCCCGGAAGCAGCATGACGTGCTTTGTATCGCCGTGCGACAGTCCTGCGATAAAGGTCAGATCGCCCTGGCAGGTGCGCGTCGGCAATCCTGTGGACGGTCCGGTGCGCTGCACATCGAAGATCACGCCAGGAATTTCCGCGTAGTATCCAAGGCCAGCAAACTCCGCCATCAGCGAAATTCCCGGTCCGGAGGTGGCCGTCATGGAGCGTGCGCCGGCCCAACCTGCGCCCAGCACCATTCCGACGGCAGCCAATTCATCTTCCGCCTGAACAATGGCGAAATTCGCCTTGCCATCCGGCTCGATGCGATATTCCTTCATGTAATCGATCAGGTCTTCCACCACAGAAGACGAGGGCGTGATGGGATACCAGGTCACCACTGTGACGCCGGCAAACATGGCGCCCATGGCCGTGGCTTCATTGCCTTCGATGATGATCTTGCCCTGCGTCGCGCTCATCGGCGCCACAACAAATGGATCCTGCTTGGTCAGCGAGCTGGCGGCATAGTCGAACCCAGCGCGAACCGCTTTCAGGTTCAGCTCCGCCGCTTTCACTTTCTTCGCGAACTGTTTGCGAACCGTTTTCTCAACCCAGTCCATATCGATCGAGAGCAGCTGCGCTGCCACGCCGACGTACACCATGTTCTTGACCAGCTTGCGAATCTTTGCATCCGCGCCAGTGGAGGCTGCCAGTTGATCGAAGGGCACCGCATAGTAGGTCAGATCGTCGCGAACCCTATCCAGGTTCAGCGTCTGGTCGTAGATCACGGCCGCACCCGCGCGCAAGGATTGCACATCCTGCTGCGCTGTCTCTGCGTTCATCGCGATCAGCACATCGATATCGGTCTTGCGAGCCACCCAGCCATCTTTGCTGACACGAATCGTGTACCAGGTGGGAAGTCCGGCGATGTTGGAAGGAAATAAATTCTTACCGGAGACAGGAACGCCCATGCGAAAAATACTGCGCAGCAGGACGTTATTGGCAGATTGCGAACCTGATCCGTTGACCGTGGCAATTTGAATGGAAAAGTCATTGACGATTTGCTGCACGCCACCGGCAGGTTGCAGCCCTGGCTGGTCCTGCACCACAAGATGAGGAGTGGTCATTGGTTGATTGCTTTCCTTCCATGTTTGGGGATACGTATCATCGGTAATTCCACAGAGGTTCTGACCACCGGACTTTTAATAAAAGCCTCTTGGGCGCGTGATTCCCGGGCCCGCAGGCCGGGATCATCTCCAGGGAAACTCTTCACCGTTTTGCCTCAGTTTTATTGTATTCCAGCGCCGCCCAGATCACATTTGCGGCGCTGATTTCGCGTCCGGTCGTATCTGGGCGATACACACCGGTCACTTGCTGGTTTTTGCCGTCCTTGCCATCGAATTCGCAGGCCTACGTCACCGTGGTGCGGAGGGTGTAACTGCTGAGTGTCTTGATATAGTTGCCGCGTTCAAAAGGAGAGGGATCAGGCACAGAGCGACGACTCAGGCTGCCACGCATCTGATCGATCGATTCGTATTCGTGCTCTTCCATCCAGCGCATCAGGTCGGCTCGAATGTTGGAGAGCTGATCGATGCCATGAGCCAGCAGTTCAGATACCATCATCGCGACCTGCGCTCCAGCCATAACGGCTTTCAGCACGTCCTGCGCGCTGTGGACGCCGCCGGTTACGCCCAGTTCCGCTTCTACATTGCCGTAGAGAATTGCCACCCAATGCAGACGCAGTAACAATTCTTCCGACCGACTTAACGCCAGGCGGGGAACTACGTCGAGTTGCTCCAAATCAAAATCGGGCTGATAGAACCGGTTAAATAACACCAGCGCGTCCGCTCCGGCTCCATCCAGCTGCTTCGCCAAATTTGGAAGACTCGTATAGTTTTGCGACAGCTTGACCGCGATGGGAAGCGTCGTATTCTGTCGCACCTGGCGCACTAACTCCACAAGCGCCTGTTCCACCTTGGCACTGGTCAACGCAGGATCTGTCACCAGGGAATAGGTGTTCAGCTCCAGGCCATCTGCGCCGGCTTGCTCAATCTCCTTGGCAAAGCGAACCCAGCCACCCGCCGTCGCACCATTCAGGCTGGCGATCACGGGGATTCCAGCACGAAGTCTCGCATGATGCAGCAGGCTCAAATAGGCATCCTGTCCCTGTCGATAATCCTCATAGACAGGAAAATAACTGAGTGATTCCGCGTAGGATTCCGTTCCACGCGAGATGTCGCCGTCGAGCGAGTTCCCTTCCAGCGCCAGCTGCTCCTCAAAAATCGAGGGAAGAATCACCGCTGCCGCTCCCGCCTCTTCGAGCCGCAGGATATTGTCCACGGATTCCGTCAGTGGTGAGGAAGACACCACCAGCGGATTTTTTAATTTCAGCCCCAGATAGTTGGTTGTCAGGTCCATCAAATTCCGTCCTTGCCTTTTCCTAGCGCGACCACGTCCTCGTCCTTTTGTGGCGGCGCAATGTTGGGAGTTTCCGACCGCCCGGCCATGGCCGCCCGACCCGAATAGACACGCCATTCGCGCTCCACATCATCCTGGGCTTCCATCAGCAGCTTCTTCGCCACCTCCGGATGGCTGCGCGCCAGCATGGTGTACCGTGCCTCGTGATAGCTGTATTCCTTCAAGGGAATGGAAGGCGCTCTTGAATCCAGCTGGAAGGGATTCTTGCCTTCCTCGCGCAACATGGGGTTGTAGCGCATCAACGGCCAGTATCCGGAGAGCACTGCATTCTTCTGCTGCTCCATGCCGTAAGAAAGGTCGTAGCCGTGCGCAATGCAGTGGCTATAGGCAATGATGAGAGCTGGACCGTCGTAGGCCTCGGCCTCCTGAAAGGCCTTGACGGTTTGTGCGTCACTGCCACCCATGGCGACCCTTGCGACATACACCGAGCCGTAGGCCACGGCTTCCATCGCCAGGTCTTTCTTGGCATTCGTCTTGCCGCCGGCGGCAAACTTCGCGACCGCGCCGCGAGGCGTGGCCTTCGACATCTGGCCACCGGTATTCGAATAGGTCTCCGTATCCAGAACCAGCACCTTCACGTTCTGGCCGGAGCCGAGCACGTGATCCAGGCCGCCGAAACCAATGTCATACGCCCATCCATCGCCGCCGACCATCCACACGCTCTTGCGCACCAGCGAGTCGGCAATCGCCAGCAAGCTGCGAACGTCCGACGGATCAACGACAAGGGACAGCGATTCGTCCTTCAAGTCCGCTGCCGCCAGCCGTTCCCGTACCAGCCGTACCCGTTCCCGCTGCGCCTCAATTTCCGTTTCCGTGGATTGCCGGGCCGTCAATACCGCGGTTACCAGCATCTCGCCAACAATGGGCGTCAACCGCAACAGTAATTCTTCTGCATACGTCTTCTGCTGGTTCAGCGCCAGCCGCATGCCCAGGCCAAACTCGGCATTATCTTCAAACAACGAGTTGGACCAAGTCGGCCCGCGACCGCTCTTGTTCACGGTGTACGGGGTCGTCGGCAGGTTCCCGCCATAAATGGAAGAGCATCCAGTCGCATTGGCGATGTAGAGTCGGTCGCCGAACAACTGCGTCAGCAGCTTGATGTACGGCGTCTCGCCGCATCCAGAGCAGGCGCCGGAAAACTCAAACAATGGCTCCAGCAGTTGAATATCTTTCACCTGGGTATGGGCCAGGCGGCTGCGCTCGACCGAAGGCAGCGACTCGAAGAAGTTCCAGTTCGCCACTTCTGCGTCGCGCAATGGAGCCTGCATTTCCATGTTGATGGCTTTATGCTTGGCTTCGCTCTTGCTCTTCACCGGGCAAATTTCTACGCAGATGCGGCAGCCGGTGCAATCTTCCGGCGATACCTGCAGCGTGTATTGTTCCTGCTCCATGCCACGCCATTTCGGCTTGGCGCTCTTGAAGGTTGCCGGCGCTTGCTTCAGCAAGTCATCGTCGTACACTTTGGCGCGGATCACAGCGTGCGGGCAGACCAGTACGCATTTGCCGCACTGGATGCACAGATCCTTGTCCCACACCGGAATCATCTGGGCGATATTGCGTTTCTCCCACTTCGCCGTGCCGGTGGGGAATGTTCCGCCCGCGGGCATCGCGCTGACTGGCAGCAGATCACCGTGGCCGGAAGCAATCGCACCTAATACATCGTGAACAAACGCGGGAGCGGCTGCGGGAATGATCGGTAGAATATCGAACGACGCAGTCATTGTTTCGGGCACCTTTACGGCATGCAGATGCGCGATCGCTGCATCAACGGCTTCATAATTTTCCTGCACCACGGCATCGCCGCGCTTGCCGTAGGTCTTCTGAATGGCCTTCTTGATTTGCTGAATCGCCTGGTCGCTGGGGAGCACGCCGCTGATAGCGAAAAAGCAGGTCTGCATCACCGTGTTGATGCGATTGCCCATCTTGGCTTCGCGCGCCACGGTGTACGCATCGATTACATAAAACTTCAACTTCTTCTTTAAGATTGTCTCCTGAGTGGTTCTAGGCAAATGGTTCCAGATGTCCTCTGGTCCGTACGGCGTATTCAGTAAGAATACTGCTCCCGGCGCCGCTGCTTCCAGCACGTCCATGCGCTCCAGGAAGGTGAACTGGTGGCAGGCCACAAAATTTGCCTTGCTGATCAGGTAGGTGGAGCGGATGGGATCCGGTCCGAAACGCAAGTGCGAGGTCGTCACTGATCCAGACTTTTTCGAGTCATAGACAAAATAACCCTGGGCGTAATTCGGCGTTTCCTGCCCGATAATTTTTATGGAGTTTTTGTTGGCGCCCACGGTTCCGTCCGAACCGAGCCCATAGAACAAAGCTCTTACGGTGCGTGGATCTTCGGTCGAAAACTCCGGATCGTAGGCCAGGCTGGTGTGGGTCACATCGTCTTCAATACCGATGGTGAAGTGGTTTTTCGGATGCTGCTGCTTCAACTCATCGAACACGCCCTTGGCCATCGCCGGCGTAAATTCCTTTGAAGACAACCCATAGCGGCCGCCGATGATGCGCGGCAGTTGCGCGAACGGCGCGCTTCCATTGGAAAATGCTTCGCTGAAGCTGGTCACCACATCCTGATACAGCGGCTCGCCTACCGCCCCCGGCTCCTTGGTACGATCCAGCACGGCGATCGAGCGCACCGTTTTCGGCAGCGCCCGCAGGAATGCCTCTACGGCAAATGGACGATACAGGTGCACTTTCAGCAGGCCGATTTTTTCTCCCTGTTGATTCAAGGCATCCATCGTTTCTTCCACTGCGCCGGAAGCTGAGCCCATCAGCACGATGACGCGATTCGCATCCCTGGCGCCGACATAGTCGAAGAGGTGATAGCTGCGGCCGGTCTGCGCGGCGAAGCGATCCATCACATCCTGCACAATCGTCGGGCAAGCCAAATAGTAGGAATTGCACGCCTCCCGCGCCTGGAAAAATACATCGGGATTTTGTGCCGTGCCACGCAAAATCGGCCGATCCGAGCTGAGCGCACGTTCGCGATGTCCGGCTATGAAGTTTTCTTCCAACAGCGCCAGAATTGTCTCGTCGGAAATTGCTTTCGCCTTATTGATTTCGTGCGAGGTGCGAAAACCGTCAAAGAAGTGGAGGAAAGGAATACGCGCCTCCAGCGTGGCCAGGTGCGCAATCAGCGCCATATCGCCGGCCTCCTGCACAGAGTTCGAGGACAGCATGGCGTAGCCAGTCGAGCGGCAGGCCATCACATCGGAGTGGTCGCCAAAAATCGAAAGCGCATGGGTGGCGATGGAGCGCGCCGTCACATGAATGACGTTCGAGGTCAATTCACCGGCGATTTTGTACATGTTCGGGATCATCAACAGCAACCCCTGGGAAGCGGTAAATGTGGTGCTGAACGCACCCGCTTGCAAGGCACCGTGCATCGCGCCCGCGGCTCCGCCTTCACTCTGCAATTCGGCGACGATGGGGATCGAACCCCAGATGTTTCTACGGCCTTCTTCCTTCCACTGATCGGCCCATTCGCCCATGGTGGAGGAGGGCGTAATCGGGTAAATGGCGATCACTTCCGCCATACGGTACGCGACCGATGCAGCGGCTTCATTTCCATCCAGAATGACTGTTTTTTCTTCTCTCATTGGCTTCCCTTCGTCCATCCTCATCTTGCAACAACGAAAGGGGCTCCAGATGTGCGCTCCATCACAAGCCATCTTTATAATCGAGGCGTAGCCTCAACGTAATGGTGCGCATCGCATTGTGAATCTGGTACGGTAGAAGGTTCAGACAGTATGACTAACAGCCCCTATTTCCCTGTCTTTGTGCTGTTGCTTGCCGGTGTCGGTTTCGCCGTGGCACCGCTGGCGCTGGCATGGCTGTGGGCGTGGAAATATTCTCCGCAGAAACCGGGGCCAAGCAAGAATTCAATTTACGAATGCGGCCTTGAATCTCCGAGCGATGCCTGGATCCAGTTCAATCCCGGCTACTATTTGTACGCGATTATTTTTCTGGTTTTCGATGTCGAAGCGGTCTTCCTTCTGCCCTTTGCCGTGGCCTTTACCGGCCTGACATTCGCAGCGGGAATTGCCATGCTGGTTTTCTTGCTTTTGCTGGTCGAAGGTCTGGTCTGGGCGTATCAGAAAAAAGTGCTGGTCTGGAGCTAAACTCCGCGCCCGACACGAACGCTGCACCCGGGATGTTCAGGCTCGAGCCAACTGCAACACACAAGGTTTTCTCCCATGGATGAACAGCTGAAAACTGAGTTGAGAAAGCAAGGGATTGTTGCGACCACCCTGCAGGAGCTGTACAACTGGGGCCGCAAAAACTCCCTCTGGCCGCTGAATTTCGGCCTGGCCTGCTGTGCCATTGAAATGATCGCCGCCAGTATGGCTCGCTATGATATGGCCCGCTTCGGTGCGGAGGTGTTTCGTCCCTCTCCCCGGCAGGCGGACCTGATGATTGTTGCCGGCACGGTCACAAAAAAGATGGCCCCCCAGGTGGTTCGCCTTTATAACCAGATGGCGGAGCCGAAATATGTCATCTCCATGGGCGCCTGCGCCATCTCCGGCGGTCCGTTCAAGCAGGGCTACAACGTGCTGAAAGGGATTGATCGCTACATTCCTGTCGACGTCTATATTCCCGGCTGCCCGCCGCGCCCGGAGGCCTTGATTGACGCGCTGATGACGCTGCAGAAACTAATCGACAAACAAGCACTAACTGGAGCCGACAGGCCGCGCCATTTGCAGGCGGAGGCACCCAGCGAATTTGTTGTGCCGCAGTTTGGCGAACACGATTTGGAACCGCCGCAAAATCCAGAGGTCTGGCAACCAGAGCTGATCAATATTTCTTTAGCGGGGACGGATGACGCTGGAAACGATTAAAACCGAGATCCAGGCGAAGATTCCCGGCTGCGTGCTGGAAATCATTCCCAACCCCAGCCCGTCGGCACAGCATTCCCTGCGGATCGATCCCGCGCACGCCGTGGCCATTGCAACATTTCTTCGCGACGCCGACGAACTTCGCTTCGACTACTGCTCCAACGTCACCGGCATCGACTGGCCGGGAAAAGAAATCTCCGAAAAAGTAAAAGTGAAGCAGATTGTCGACGGCGTAGAGCAAGAGGTTGAGGAAGTCAGAAAATCTCACACCATCGGATTTCTTGAAGTTGTCTATCACTTGTTTTCGATGGAGAAAAAGCACGGTCCCATGATTTTGCGGATGCGCACTGAAGACCGCGGCGAGAAGGTTCATCTACCTTCTCTCACTCCCGTATGGCAGAGCGCGGAATTTCAGGAGCGGGAAATCTTCGATCTTTACGGAGTCATTTTCGACGGCCATCCCGATCTGCGCCGCATATTAATGTGGGACGGTTTCAAAGACCATCCCATGCGCAAAGATTACGTCGAGCCGGACGATTACGAATATGAGCCAACGGCGCACGACGAAGTCCTGGCACGCGCCCGCGAACATCGCACCGTGATGGGGCCGCTATGAGCACAGCCACTCATCCGATGCGCGTCCATCCGACCTCTGCCGATGCAGGCGAAAGCCAGTTGCTCGAGCTGTCGATGGGCCCGCAGCATCCCTCCACGCACGGTGTCTTTCGCATGGATGTGGTGCTGGATGGCGAGCGCGTGATGAAGTTGAAGCCGGTCTTCGGCTACCTGCATCGCAATCACGAAAAAATCGCCGAGCACGAAAGCTATCTCGGCAGCATGCCGTACACCGATCGCCTCGACTATATATGTTCGCTCACAAATAACTGGGCGTACGCGCTGGCGGTGGAAAAGCTGGCCGGCATTCAGGTTCCGGAGCGCGCCGAATACATCCGCATCATTACCGCGGAGATGACCCGCTTTGTAAATCACTCGGCCCTCATCGGATTTCTGACCCAGGACATGGGCGCCAGCGGAACCCCGTTGATGTATGCCTTCCGCGAGCGGGAAACCATTCTTGATTTATTCGAGTCGCTCACCGGCGCGCGCATGATGTGCAACTACATGCGCTTCGGTGGATGCAGGGTTGATCTTCCCGCGGGGTGGCTCGAGCAAGCAAGAAAATTTGTCGCCACCCTGCCGCGTTTTCTGGACGAGTTTGAACGCCTGCTGGCCAGCAATGAAATCCTGATGGCACGCACCCAGGGCGTCGGCGTCATGTCGAAAGAGCTGGCCATCAATGCCGGCGTCACCGGTCCCATTCTGCGAGCTTCCGGCGTGAATTACGACCTCCGCAAGGTGGACAAGTACGGAATTTACGATCGGTTTGCTTTCAAGGTTCCGATGGGCGAACACGGCGACACCTACGATCGCTACATGATTCGGCTGCTGGAAATGCGCGAGTCGGTCAAGATTCTGAACCAGGCGCTGAAAGATATTCCCGAAGGTCCGATCATCGACCCAAAGACAAAGATTCGCGGATTTAAGCCGAAACCGGGCGAAGCGTATGGCCGCATCGAATCGCCCAAAGGCGAGCTTGGCTTTTATCTGGTGAGCGACGGCACGGCCAATCCCTATCGGTACCGCGTGCGTTCCTGCTGCATGATGAACCTGACGGTGCTGGAACAGTTGTGTATCGGGCATAATGTGGCCGACGTGGTGGTGATTTTAGGCAGTATTGATATTGTGATGGGCGAAGTGGATCGATAAAGTCGGGACGGTGGCCCATTCAAGCCGCTTTCGGGCTTGAGTGGGGTTGAATAGAAATTGTCATTCCGACCGTAGCGATGTAATTGGAATTTAGTCGAGGTTGACTCTGTGTTTGGTGAAGGCATTCTGAGGGGTCTGGCGGAAACAGCCCGGAATTTTCTGGGCAGCTACGTCAGCAAAAAACGACTGACCACCGTTCAATATCCTGAAGAGCGGTTGCCGCAGATTGAGGCCTATCGGAATTTTCCCTTCCTCGTCTACGACGGCGAGGATTGGCAGCAGGGCCTGCGCTGCGTCTCCTGCTTCATCTGCGAAAAAGAATGCCCGCCGAAGTGCATCTTCATTGAAAAAAGCACGGATAAAAAGCCCGATGCCGTCGGCAAGCCGCAGTTCTATCCCAAGGTTTTCAACATCGACGTTTCCGTCTGCATGAGCTGCCAGATCTGTGTCGAGGTCTGCCCCTTCGACGCCATCAAGATGGATACCGACTACGAACTGAGTACTACCAACCGCTTCAGCGCGTTGCTGTGGGACAAGCACCACCTCGCCAAATCGAACGAGCATTACCACAAGATTCATCCCACGGAAGCCGCCGCCGTTGACGCTGCGCTGGCCGCCGAGCGCGCCAAAGTCGCCGCGAAAGCCAAGGCCGCCGCCGAAGCCAAGCCCGCCGCTGCCCCAGCCGCCGCTGCCCACTCCAATGGCGCCAGCCCAACTGCTGCTGAAAAACCTCTTCCGACGGCGAGCGAGAAATGATCCTGACCCCTATTCAGCAAGCCGACCAGATTTTTGTCATCCTGCAGCATCGTCTCGTCAGCTATCTGCCTGCGGCATTCCAGACCGCCGCCGATGTCATCCTTTCTGTCATCGCCATTGTGCTGGTGTTTGCTCTCCTGTTCGCCGTCACCACGGTGCTGGAGCGCAAAGGCCTGGGCAGAATTCAAAATCGTTACGGCCCCAATCGCGTCGGCCCGGCAGGCTTTTTTCAGCCGCTTGCCGATGGCGTCAAATCGCTCACCAAAGAAGACCTGGTTCCCCGCACCGCAGACCAGATGGTCCACTTTATGGCGCCGGTGCTGCTGGTCATCGCGGCATTTCTGGCCTACGCAGTGTTGCCCGTCGGCCGCAATATGGTGCTAACTAATCTGAATGCTGGCATCCTCTTCTTTTTCGCGGTCGGCACGCTGGTCGAGCTGGCCGTCTTCATGGCGGGTTGGTCGAGCCGCAATAAATATTCGCTGCTCGGCGCCATGCGCGCCATTGCCCAGATGATCAGCTATGAAGTGCCGCTGGTGCTCGCCTCGATCGTGGTCATCATGGCGGCTGGCTCGCTTTCTACCGTCTCCATCGTCGACATGCAGACCGGCTACTCCGGCATCTGGCCGCATTGGTTCCTCTTCACGCCGTGGGGAATTGCCGGATTCATCCTGTTCATGATCGCAGCCACGGCCGAATCCAACCGGTCCCCATTTGATCTGCCAGAAGGCGAATCGGAAATTATCGCCGGCTATTACATTGAATATTCCGGCTTCAAATTCGCTCTCTTCTTTCTTGGCGAATACCTTGGCATGTTTGCCACCAGCGGCCTCGCCATCACGTTGTTTCTCGGCGGATGGGCGGCGCCGTTTTCGTTTCTGACATGGATTCCGTCGTACCTCTGGTTCTTTGCGAAACTGCTGATGCTGATTGTGATCTTCATCTGGATTCGCGGCACGCTGCCGCGACTGCGCATGGACCAGTTAATGACTTTTGCCTGGCAATTTATGTTGCCCATGACGCTAATCAATGTGTTCGTTGCGGGCGTGTGGCACTTTATGCCTGCGGGAGTGATACGCTGGCTGGTTTGCGCGGTTTTGCTGGTCGTTCCAGCCATCCTGCTCAGTCGCGGCCTGAAGCAGGGCAAGAAGTTTGCCGCCAGAACGTATCGCTTTGCAGAATGATTTCGTGATGAGTGTCACTGCCGATCGTATGCAGACTGTGACAGTCTGATCGTCGGTCACTGAAAGAGTTGGAACCACATTGGAGAACTCGTCGAACCTGACATGACAGCGACCTTCCTCATCCTTGCCGCCATCACCATCGCCGGAACCGTGGCTGCGATGGCGCTCCGCAATTTAGTTCATTGCGTGCTGGCCCTCACCCTGGGTTTTGCCGGGCTTGCGGCCCTCTATCTGCAATTGGGCGCGCAATTCGTCGGCCTCACGCAGATTCTCGTTTATGTCGGCGCGGTCGCCATCCTGGCTGTCTTCGTCATTATGATGACGCAGCACCCCACGCAAACTTCCGAGTCAATTTTTTCTTCCTACTGGTTAAGCGGAAGTTTGATCGCCGCGCTGGTGTTTGCTGTTCTCGGTTGGGCGATTCATTCAAGCAATCTCGCATCAGGCATAGTGCCGCCGCACGCGGAGGCTGCCGTCCAGCCCATCGGCGATGCCCTGATGCACAAATACGTTTTGCCACTGGAAATTATGGGCCTGCTGCTGACCGCAGCGCTGATCGGCGCGGTGATCCTCGCGATGCAGGAAAAGCGGAGGTCCGCATGAGCTCGCTCTCCAGCTACCTGCTCGTTTCAGCTCTCGTTTTTTCGATCGGCCTGGCCGGCGCGCTCACCCGCCGCAGCGCCATTCTTGTTTTGATCGGCATTGAGCTGATGCTGAACGCCGCCAATCTGAATTTCATCGCCTTCTGGCGCTATGGACCGCATCCCGAGGCGCTGACCGGCGTGATGTTTGCTATCTTCTCCATCGGCATTGCCGCAGCAGAAGCTGCCGTCGGCCTGGGCATCATTCTCGCCGTCTATCGCCATTCGAAAACCACGGAATTAGACCAGATGAATTCGATGAAAGGTTGAGACAGGAACGAACGAATTTTGCCGTGAGCTGAAGTTTTTTCAACCGTTACACTTTGACTGCGAAAACCAAGCGCAGATTTTTAACTGCTGTTCAACCTTCTTGAGACCATCCGAGACCCGATGACCTGGATTGTTCAAAACCTGTGGCTGGTGCCCGCGTTGCCCACCGTGGCAGCGGGGATCAGCGCGTTGGCCAGCCGGCGCAATCGCGTCCTGGCCGCCTCGCTCGCCATCGGTTCCATGTCGGTCTCGTTCGTTCTGTCGGTCATTGCTTTCGCTCACGTTCTATCGCTCAGCAGTCAGGGATTGGAAACTCGCCAGGTTGTCGATTTCCGCTGGTTTCAGTTCGGCAATGAATGGTTGAAGCTTGGCTGGATGCTCGATCCGCTGACCGCCATCATGCTGGTGATGGTCACGTTTGTCGGCCTGCTCATCTTTATCTACAGCGTCGGCTACATGGAGCACGACGAAAATTTCACTCGGTTCTTCTGCTTCCTGGCGCTGTTTGCCGGGGCCATGTTGGGCGTCGTCATTTCCAATAGCCTGCTGCTCCTCTTCATGTGTTGGGAGCTGGTGGGGCTCACCTCCTATCTGCTGATTGGCTTCTGGTACCACAAGCCAGAGGCAGCAGCGGCGGCGAAAAAAGCCTTCATCGTCACTCGCATTGGCGACCTTGGATTTTTCATTGGCATGGCGTGGCTGTACGCGCAAACCGGGACGTTGTTGTTCTACGACGGCGGATCCGGTTGCCTGGAACATTCCGCATTGGCCACCCTGGTGACCCATATCACAGTGTCTGGAATGGCCGCCTCCACCGGAATTGCGCTGCTGATCTTCTGCGGCGCCGCTGGAAAATCTGGTCAAGTCCCACTGCACGTCTGGCTGCCGGACGCGATGGAAGGCCCCACCCCGGTCAGCGCCTTGATCCACGCGGCCACCATGGTTGCCGCCGGCGTATTCCTCATCGCGCGTGTCTATCCATTGATGAGTGCCCATGCGGGGCCTGGCCTCGCGCTCACTCCCACTACGGCGCTGATCGTTGTCACATGGGTGGGCGCGATTACTGCCGTATTCGCCGCCCTGATCGCCACAGCGCAGTGGGATATCAAACGCATTCTTGCCTACTCCACCGTGTCGCAGCTCGGTTATATGATGATGGGCCTGGGCATCGGCGGCGTGGCCATTGGAATGTTTCACCTGATCACTCACGCCTTCTTCAAGTCGCTGCTGTTCCTCGGCGCGGGCTCGGTGATCCACGGCTGCAACGGCGAACAAGATATTCGCAAGATGGGCGGCCTGCGCAAGCTGATGCCGATCACCTTCCTGACCTATGCGGTCGGCATGCTGGCGCTCTGCGGATTTCCATTGTTCTCCGGTTTCTGGAGCAAGGACGAAATTCTCCACGCCGCCAATGCATGGAGCATCTCCAAAGTCCCTTTCTATCTGGGCGCGTTTGGCGCGCTACTGACAGCGTTCTATATGACGCGGCAGGTCTACTATGTGTTCGCCGGCAAATTGCGCCTGGATGCATCGAGCACCTCCGCACACCATGGCAGCCACGCTGCGCCGACGCCGCACGAAAGCCCCGCGGTCATGACGATTCCGCTGACGATTCTCGCCGCCTTCGCCCTGCTGCTTGGTCTGGTCGATACGCCGGTATGGTCGTGGTTTCATTCGTTTCTCAGCGGTACTCCTGTGGCCGTGCGCCTCTCCGGGTTCTCTGAGCCGGGCTTGCTCACCGTCATGATTTCCTCGTCGATCGTGGTCTTCCTCGGCCTCGGCCTGGGCTGGTATTTCTATGGTCACAAACCCATTTCCAGCGCCGATGCCCCGGATGCCGTCGGGCGCCTGCAGCCCCACATCTTCACCATCCTCGCGCATGCCTTTTACGTCGACGCGTTCTATGCCGCGACCATCATTCGACTGAATACCGCATGGTCCCGCATCTGCGACTGGCTCGATCGCTGGGTGTGGAATGGCGCGGTGCAAACTGTGTCGCACCTGGTGCTCGCCTTCGCATGGATCGATAATCTGATCGACACCAAAGTAGTGAACGCCGGTTTTGATGAGGGCTGCGAAACCGTATCGCGGAGCGGTCAGATTCTCTCGCTGCTGCAGGGCGGCCGCGTGCAAAGTTATCTCCGCATGATTGGCATCGCGCTGATTGCGCTGGCAGGCTTTCTGCTGTGGGGAGCGACGCGATGAACGCTTTTCCGTGGCTCACCGTCCTGACTCTTGTGCCCGTCGTAGGCGCGCTGTTCGTGCTTTCCTTCGGCCGCACCAGCCAGATCGCGCGCACCCTCGCTCTCGTCTTCAGCTTCCTCGCGCTGGCCGTCACGCTGCTGTTGTGGGCCCACTTCGACTCCGCTTCCGGCGCGCTGCAGTTTCAGCGACAAGTCCCGTGGATCACCGCCCTCGGGGTCGAGTATCACGTCGGCATCGACGGCCTTGGCCTGCTGATGCTGCTTTTGACCTCGATCGTGGTGCCCATCGGCATTCTGGCGTCGTCGCAAATTCAAGAACGCGCCGGGTCTTGTATTTCTCGCTGATGTTACTGCTGCAGGCCTGCCTGTTCGGCACCTTCACCGCGCTCAATTTCTTCCACTGGTTTATTTTTTGGGAGCTTAGCCTGATTCCCGCGTTCTTCCTGATCAAGCTTTGGGGAGGATCGCGCAGCACCGCCGCCGCCACGCAATTCCTGGTCTACACCATGGTCGGCAGCATCGCCATGCTGCTTTCTTTTCTCGCCATCTTTCTTGCGACAGGAAAATTCGATTTCATCCAGCTTGCGCCTCTCGCGCAGCAGGGTCAGCTGATGCCGGCCGTGATCGCGAAACTTGGCTGGACCCGCTTCACACCGCACCACGTGGAGTTGATTCTGTTCGCCGGAGCGTTTCTCGGCTTCGCGGTGAAAGTGCCGCTGATTCCCTTCCACACCTGGCTGCCTTCCGCCTACACGGAAGCGCCCACCGGCACCACCATCGTATTGACCGGCGCCATGTCGAAGATGGGGCTGTACGGCTTTCTGCGCATCCTGCTGCCTATCTTCGGCGCGGAAATGCAGATGGTGCTGACGCCGCTGTTGTGGCTGGCGGTCGCGACTATTGTTCTTTCCGCCTACGCCGCGCTGGCGCAAAAAGATCTGAAGCGCATCTTTGCCTACTCCTCTATCAACCACCTCGGCTATTGCCTGCTGGCGATCTTTGCCGTGGTCAAATTCACTGACGGAGACGCGGCGCTGACCACCGAAAAATATGCGGCGATGAACGGCGTGATGCTGCAAATTTTCAATCATGCGCTCACCGCGGCCACGCTCTTCTGGTTCGTCGCCATGCTGGAAAAACGCAGCGGCGGCCTGCGCGGCATAAATGAGTTTGGCGGCCTGCGCAAAGTTATTCCCGTGTTTACCGGCTTGATGGGCATCGCACTTTTTTCGTCCCTCGGTCTGCCCGGCCTGAATGGCTTCGTTGGAGAATTTCTGATCTTTAAAGGATCGTTCCCGCTGGTTTCGTGGGCGACGTCGATCTCCTTACTCGGCCTGCTGGCGACGGCGATCTTTATTCTTGGAATTTTGCAGCGCGTGTTCTCCGGTCCGCTGAACGAAAAGTGGGCAACGATGCCCGACCTGACAACCGTCGAGCGTTTGTCACTGGCGCCCGCAATTGCATTGATGTTTGTACTGGGACTATACCCCCAGCTGATCCTCGGATTTGTGAACAGTACGGTAATGCAGCTGGTGCAGCAACTCAAGTTTTAGCGGCACGAAAGTTTTAGTCGCAGCATGAACGTGGAACTTTAACGATGTTGGCTTGGACGATCTACATTTCGTTTCTCGGAGCGCTCCTGCTCCTGCTGCTGCCGAAAGGTAACCCCGCGGCCGCGCGCATCCTGGCGCTGCTGACGGCGCTGGTCACGTTCGCCATCACGTTGGTGTCCTTCCTGCAGCATCGCACCGGCGAAATGTTCACTGTCACCGATCTCTCGTGGATTCCGTCGCTCGGCATTCGGTATCACCTCGCCGCCGACGGCATCAGCCTGGTGCTGCTGCTGCTGACCGGCATCATCGCCGTCACCGGCATACTGTTTTCCTGGAACATCGAACATCGTGCCAAGGAATTTTTCGCGTTCTATCTGCTACTGATCGGGTCGGTCTACGGCGTCTTCCTCAGTTACGATCTGCTGCTTCTCTTCGTCTTCTATGAAATCGTTATCATCCCCAAATATTTTTTGATCGCCATCTGGGGTTCGACACGCCGCGAATACGGCGCCATGAAGCTGGTGCTCTATTCCTTCATCGGCAGCGCGATGGTGTTGATTGGCCTGATCGCCGCCTACGTGGTCGCTGGCGGAAAAACCACGGCGCTCGGCGACCTCGCAGGATTTCCCTTCTCCGCGCATTTTCAAATGTGGGCCTTCCCGCTGGTCTTCGTCGGCTTCGCGATTCTGGCCGGCCTGTGGCCGTTTCATACCTGGGCGCCGACCGGCCACGTAGCCGCGCCGACGGCCGCATCCATGCTGCTCGCAGGCGTCGTGATGAAGCTGGGCGCCTACGGATGCCTGCGCGTTGCCATGACCATGTTCCCACTCGGCCTCGCTCCCTGGGGCTTCCACGTACTCGGCCTCGGTTCCTGGCGCGATGTGTTCGCTGTGCTCGCTGTGATCGGCATCGTCTACGGAGCGATGGTGGCGCTGGTGCAGAAAGATTTCAAATTTGTCATTGGCTACTCCAGCGTCAGTCACATGGGATTCATCCTGCTCGGCCTGATGACGCTGAACCAGATTGGCCTCTCCGGCGCGGTGGTCCAGATGTTCTCGCACGGAATTCTCGCGGGCCTGATGTTCGCTGTAGTTGGCCGCATGGTCTATGACCGCACCCACACTCGTGAGCTGGCTCTGCTCGGCCCGATGAACCTGAACAAAGCGATTCCCTTCGCCGCCGTCACCTTTGTGGTCGCTGGCATGGCCAGCATGGGCCTGCCCGGATTCAGCGGCTTTGTTGCGGAGTTGATGATTGTCATCGGCGTCTGGCATTCCTATCCGCTGCTGACGATCTGCGTCGGCCTCGGCCTTGTCGTCGGTGTCGCGTATATCTGGCGCGCCATGCAGAAAGCATTCTTCGCCGAAACCGCACATGCACACGCTGCGCACCACGATCCGCTGCCGCCCATCACGCTGCCGGAGCGGGTCGGAGCCATCATCTTGATCGTCGCCAGCGTCATCGTCGGGCTGTATCCGCAGATGCTCTTGAACATCATTGTCCCCGCGCTGAATTCGCCGATGTTTAACGGCCTGCGCCAAGGGGGCTGGCGATGAGCCCCGTCAACTACGCGCAACTCTGGCAGCTCGCCCTGCCGCAAGTCATCGTGGTGGTGGCTGCGCTGATCGCGCTTGCGGTTGATCTCTTGCTGCTGCGCGCCCGCCCGTTGACGACCCGCTTCACGGTCGCGGCGCTTCTCGGGTCGCTCGGCTGTGTCCTCGCCATCGCGCGCTTGATCCTGTTTCCCGCACAGGCGAATGTTCTCGACGGAACGCTGCTGGCGAACCCGCTCACCCATCTTGTCCAAATTGCGCTGCTCATTCTTGCCATCGTCACCCTGGTGATGGCGACAAATTCGCGCTTCACCGAGCATGTTGGCGAATTCGTTCTACTCATCCTCGTCGCCACCGTCGGCAGTATGTTCCTGGTCAGCACCCAGGACCTGCTGGTCATTTTCATTTCTCTCGAACTTCTGAGCCTGTCCCTCTACATCCTGACCGCGTTCGACAAGCACCGCCCACATGCCTCTGAGGCCGCGCTTAAATATTTCCTCTTTGGCGGAATGTCCGCCGCATTTCTACTGTTCGGCTTCAGCCTCCTCTATGGCCTGTCGAATTCGACCAGCCTGCCGCGCATCGCCGACGCAATCCACGCGTCTGCTGGTTCGCCGCTGAATGCGCTCCTGCTGATTGCCATTGTCACCACGGTGATCGGATTTGGCTTTAAGGTCGCCGCGTTTCCGTTCCATTTCTGGGCGCCGGATGTGTACCAGGGTGCGCCTGCACCCAGCGCCGCGTTCATTGCTTCCAGTTCCAAGGTCGCCAGCTTCTTCATCTTCTTCCAAGTGCTTGCGGTCGGCTTTGCCGGTGCGGAAGGCAGCGCTGCCTGGATGCACTTCACGGCGGGCTGGGTTTCTGTACTCGCGGTCGTCGCCGCGCTCTCCATGGTGCTGGGAAACCTGGTCGCCATCGTTCAGCGCAGTGTACGACGCCTGCTGGCTTACTCCGCCATTGCTCATGCCGGCTATATGCTGCTCGCGATCGTGGCTCACACGCAGCAGAGTCTCGGCGCACTTCTTTACTACGTCTTCACCTACGCGCTGGCCACCCTGGGAGCCTTCGGCGTAGTCGCCATTGTCGAACAGCAAACCGGCGGCGATCGCCTGGCACACTTTGATGGACTCTGCCGTCGCGCTCCCGTCCTCTCCGCCTGCATGTTTATTTTTCTGCTGTCGCTTGCCGGCATCCCTCCGCTGGCCGGTTTCTTCGGCAAGTTTTACCTCTTCGTGTCGGTGCTCCACTCGGGCCCCGGCCTGCTCTGGCTGATCGTTCTTGCCATCGCCATGAGCGCCGTCTCCCTCTACTACTATCTGCAGGTGCTCAAGCGGATTTACGTCGCCGATCCATCCGAAGCAGTTGCCAATGCATCCGCCGATGCGACTACAATCAGGACGCCGATTCTTAGCCAGGCTATCGTCGTTCTACTGGCCGCCGGCGTAGTCGTGTTTGGATGCGCGCCTCACCTGCTGCTGCAGTGGATCGACGCTGCCATCCACGCCACTGGATTTTAGAAAAAAACGCGGACTTGCCAGAAGTAAAAAAGTTGTCATCCCGAGCGAAGGTCGTCGTGACGACCGCAGTCGAGGGACCTGCTTTTTCTCCGCCCTTACCTTCCATTCGCGTGCAACTGCGAGTGAGACATTGGAGTGAAGAATGAAACTGAAACCAGCATGGCTCTTGGGTTCCATGGTTTGTACGCTGCCGCTTCTCTTCCCCGTTCCCGCCCGCGCTCAGACTGCGTCGCCCACCGCCGTTTTTACCATTGGGGAATTCAATCGCTCCTCTGTTGATCTCGCCGGAGGTGCGCCGCAGCAGCCGGTCAAATTCGTCGTTGGAACCAGCACCGCGTCGAAGGACTGGTACGCTACCCAGCGCGTCGAGCAAGCCGCGACTTCCACCGCAAAGAACGGATCGCCGCAGGCCGCGCCTTGGACGATTCAATTTTCTCTGGCCAATGTTCCCGCTCCGTCCTATCGATTTCACGTCGCGCTGCTAATTGAAAGTTCCAGCGTGCCCGCGCTTCGTGTCGTCATCAATGGCAAGACCGGCACTTTCTATCTACAGCCCAAGCTCGACACCGAGAATGGCGACCAAGTCAGCTCGTTCTACGCCGCCTATTCGAATGCGGATGTCGAGTTTGAATTTCCCCGGCACCTATCTGCATCGCGGAGAAAACACCATCACGCTGCAAGCGGTGGAGACAGTTCCTCCATCGCTGCCGAATGCAGCTCTGCCCGCGGATGCGTCCTTCACCTACGACGCCATTGAGCTCGAGCGCAGCACGCAATCATCCGCCGCAATGCGCGCCTCCGCCCAGATTCTTCCCACCATCTTTTATCAGCAAAAGCAGGGCCAACTGGAAGAATCAGTCGACGTCATCCTGCGCGATCCGCGACCCTTACGGCCCGGCGCTTCCGTCGACCTCACACTTGCCGGCAAGCACTACCATCAAGCTATTGCCGCGAACGACGACTTCGGCGAACAGAAACTTACCTTCTCTGTTCCCGAATTTCCCGCGCATACCGCAGCAGAAGTTTCCTGGAGTAAGCAGCACGAAAAAGCATTCATCGATCCGCAAAAGAAGTGGACGCTCTTCCTGGTTCCCCACATTCATCTTGACGTCGGCTATTCCGACTACCAGGGAAAAGTTGCCGCCATCCACAGCCGCGTCATCGATGAGGCCATGCAGCTGATCGCGCAGCATCCTGATTTTCGCTTCAGCCTCGATGGATACTGGCCGCTGCAACAATACTTTGATACGCGCACGCCAGCCGAGCAGCAGCGCGCCATCACCGCCATCGAGAAGCAGCAACTCTACCTGCCGGCGCAATATGCCAACCTGCTCACGGGCTTTCCCACCGCGGAAACTCTTATTCGTTCGCTCTACGCCAGCGCCGACTTCAGCCGCAAGCACGACACGCCCTTCAACTACGCCAACATCACCGACGTGCCTTCGTTCAGCTGGTCGTATGCCTCGATCCTCGCCTCGGCAGGGATTCACGAACTATTTTCCGGCAGCAATAACTATCGCGCGCCGGTGCTGTTACAGGGCCATTTGAACGAAGATTCACCTTTCTGGTGGCAGGGACCTGATGGCCAGAAAGTGCTTCTCTGGTACTCGCGCCACTATATGCAAATGCAGTTTATGTTCGGGCTGCCTCCGCTTCTCTCCACCGGGCATGACACGCTGCCGCTGTTCCTGCAGATGTATCAGCACCCCAGCTATCACGCCGACGCCACCATTCTCTTTGGCACCCAGGTAGAAAATACGGACCTGTTCCCCCAGCAGGCCACACTGGCACAGGAGTGGGATAACGTCTACGCCTATCCGCACATTCAGTACTCGGGATTTCACGCCGCTCTTCAAAACATTGCGAAGCAATTCGGCAATGACATTCCCACCGTCAGCGGAGACGGCGGTCCGTATTGGGAAGATGGCATCGCCGCCGACGCTTACTCCGCGGCGCTGGAGCGTCAGAACGAAGCGCGTGCGCCTTCCGCGGAAGAACTCGCTACGCTGACGTCGCTGGTCAACCCCAAGTACGCCGCCGACACGTCGAGCCTGCGTCACATGTGGACGAACATGATTCTGGCTGACGAGCACACCTGGGACTCGTATAACAGCGTCTCCGATTTCACCAGCAAAGAAGCCGTCGACCAACTTGCGGTGAAAGAGCTCTACCCGGTCAAGGCCGCTGCACTCGCCGACTTTATCACTCGCAACAGCATGGCCAGCATCGCCAATTCCATCTCCGCTGGGTCGGGTAATGTGATCGTGTTTAACACGCTCAACTGGAATCGCAGTGGAGTGGTCTCGCTCGACCTGAATAACAATCAGGAACTTGTCGACACCACTAACGGTCAAGTCGTTCCCGTTGAAGTCCTCGGCGGCAACAAGGACTTCCATCACGTTCGCTTCGTTGCCGAGGATGTCCGGGCCGTTGGCTACAAGGTCTACCACCTGCGCGACTCCAAGAAAAGGCTCGAGCCTGCTGCGACCACGCAGTCCACCACGCTCGACAGCCCGTATTATCGCGTGACGCTCGACCCCGCGAATGGAGCGGTCCGCAGCATCTACGATAAACAATTGCAGCGCGAACTGGTCGACCAGAAAAGCCCCTACCGCTTCGGGCAATATCTTTATGTCACCGGTGGCGACAAAGCACCGAACACATTGCTGCAGTACAGCCATGTCTACCCGAAAGCAGACCTCGATGTCCATCCCGCGCAGAATGGCCATCTCGTCTCAGTCACGCGTACGCCATGGGGATCGATCGCGCGTCTGGAGAGCAGCGACACCAACAGCCCAAGCATCTCGACGGAGATTCGCCTGTTCGATCATCAGAAAAAAATTGAATTCGTCGAAGACCTGACCAAGAAAGAAGTCGACACCAAGGAAGGCGTTTACTTTGCCTTCCCCGTCGCCATGGACCATCCGCAATTCCAGTACGAAATTCAGAACGGAGTTGTCGATCCATCGAAGGACATGTACCCCGGCGCCGGACATGAATGGTTCTCTGTGCAGCATTGGGTTTCTGCGCAACAAAATGGCCTGTCGGTCGCCGTCATGCCGCTCGACGCGGCGCTGGTCACGCTCGGCGATATCAACCGCGGAGATTGGCCAACCAAATTGGGCACGCGCACCGGAACCATCTTCTCCTACGTCATGAACAATTACTGGGACACGAATTATCGTGCCGGCCAGGGCGGACATTTCCGTTTCCGCTATGTCATCACCAGCGCGCCTTCCACCGATAGCACTCAACTGAGCCATCTCGGATGGGAAGAGATGACGCCGCTGGAAAAAGATGAAATTACCACGCAGGATAAGGCCCTCGACACGCCGGGGCCGCTCGACGGCAAGCAGGCCAGCTTCCTCCGTGCGGACGATCCCAGCCTTGTATTGACCGCGTGGAAGCCTGCGGAAGATGGCCACGGTACCATCCTGCGCTTCCTCGATCTTGGCGGCGCCACCCGAACAATCACTGTCGAAGCGCCGATGCTGCAGCTGCAACAGGCCTGGCAGACGGACGCCGTGGAAAGAGATCAGTCGCAATTGACGCTCTCTGGCGCGCATCAGTTTCAGTTCACCGTTCACCCGCACCAAATTGTTACGGTGCGCTTGATCATGACAACCACGCAGGCGACAGCGAGCCACCCATAACAGTCCCGGCCGGAGAGCAGATTATGATATTGAGATGGATCGAATTTTGACGGCTACTGTCCGCAAACGCGCAGCCTTTGCCTGCCTCGCAATTCTCTTCACCGTCTGGCCAATCCTTTCCGCCCGCGCGCAAGACGATAAAGCACCTGCCGACGCGACGCAGACCGACAAGAATAAGACCCCTCCGCCGGCTGACAAATCTGCAGCCGATAAGCAGTCTCTTCCTCCGCTGCCTGCGGATGCGCACGTCACGCAGAGCATCCAGCTCGACGGCAAGACGCTCCACTACACCGTCACCGTCGGAAAATTTCCAGTGCGTGACGCGGATGGAAAAGTTACCGGCGACGTTGTCTATACCGCTTACACCGCCGATCAGCCGGATCGCCCGGTGACGTTCGCGCTCAATGGCGGTCCCGGCGCATCGTCGGTCTATCTCAACTTCGGCGCGATCGGACCCAAGCATCTCAATTTCGCGAATGAAGGTGAAAGCCCTTCTGAACCGCCCACGCTCACCGACAATCCAGGAACCTGGCTTGGCTTCACGGACCTCGTCTTTATCGATCCCATCGGCACCGGCTATAGTCGGTCTCTCGTGCCGGAGGCGCAGGCCAAGAAGGATTTCTATTCCACCGTGCCCGACATTCACTACTTATCACGTGTCATCTACGATTGGCTGGTCAAAAATAATCGCATGACCTCGCGGAAATATCTGGTTGGCGAAAGCTATGGCGGCTTCCGCGGACCCCGCATCACGTATTATTTGCAGTCACAGCTCGGCGTCGGCATGAACGGCGTGGTGCTGGTATCGCCGTACCTGAATCCCACCATCGAGACTCATCAAAACCTTTCCCCCATTCCCTGGATGGTCACATTGCCGCCGATCACCGCAGCTCACCTGGAACGCGAGCACAAGCTGACTCCAGAAGCGATGGCCGACGTGATCGCCTACACCGAAGGGCCCTACGCCACGGCGTTGATTGAAGGCCGCTCTAACCCCGCCGCCACCGAGGCTATGATCCAGCACGTGACGGAGATGACTGGTCTCGATCCGCAATTTATTAAAAATTCCGGCGGCCGCCTCGATACAGGCGCCTACCTGCGCGAAGCCTATCGCGAGCAAGGCAAGCTCGGATCCGTCTACGATTCCAACGTCACCTCGTTTGATCCCTTTCCTTACGCACCGGAACAGAATGCCAATGATCCAATCCTGGCCGCCATCATCGCGCCGACCACAGAAGCCATGGTCAACTTCGTCACCAACACGGTGGGCTGGAAGACCGACGCGCAGTACAACGCGCTCTCGTCTCAGGTGAATGAATTGTGGCAGGGTGGAGATGCTCTGCGTGCCGGGTCCGTGACCGAGTTGCGGCAAGCCGTGGCAGCCGATCCCAAACTCCGAGTGCTCATCGCGCACGGATGGAACGATCTGTCGTGCCCGTTCATGGGCTCCATCCTGGCCGTCGATCAAATGCCAGTCATGGGCGATCCCACCCGTGTCGCCGTCAAGGAATATCCCGGCGGACATATGTTCTACACTCGCCTCTCCAGCCGCATGGCGCTGCAAAAGGATGTTATGGCGATGTACGACAAACATTAATTTGGATTCGTTCCCGCACGCCGTCTTGACACGTCGCCCACCATCCCTGTTTACTCGATGCATTGGGGGAAGATGGATGAAAGAAGACAGCAAGCGCGACTTATTTCCCGGCGCCCTGGAACTGATGGTGCTGCATACGCTTGTCCTGGAGCCGCTGCACGGCTACGCCCTCGCAACACGAATTCAGCAGCGCTCCCAGAATTTGCTCCGCGTTGAAGAGAGTTCCCTCTATCCTGCGCTGCAGCGTCTACTGAAGTCTGGCTTCGTCCAGGCCAGGTGGGAAATCTCGGCGACGAACCGGCGTGTCCGCACCTACTCCCTGACTCGCAAAGGTAGTCGACATCTGGAAAAAGAAGCTGCCCGGCTCGACAGCATGATGCTCGGTATTCAGCTCGTTCTCACACCACTTTCCGGCTCGCAGTCGTAACTATTCAGGAGAGCTAGTATGTCGTGGCTCCAGGGTATTTTCTCTCGCAGGCGTCTCCACTCCGAATTGCAGGAAGAGATGGAAAGCCATATTGCGGAACGCGCCGCATTTCTCACATCTCAAGGTATGCAGCCGGAGGAAGCCGAACGCCAGGCACGGCGAGCTTTCGGCGACGCCAAGCTAGCCACGGAGCGCAGTGTCGAAATCTGGCAGTTTCATTGGCTCGAATCCCTTTGGGCCGATCTGCGCTTTGCTTTCCATCAACTGCGCAAGTCTCCGGGTTACACGCTCACGGCGGTGCTAATACTAGCGATTGGCATTGGCGCGAACGCCGCAATTTTCACCGTCATTTACGACGCCATGCTGCGCTCCCTGGCAATTCAAAAACCGGCTGAGTTGGTGAGCATTGGCTACCGCAGTCCAAATGTCCCCGACTTCATGGCCGTACAATTCTGGCCGGTGATGACGGAACTCCAAGATCGACTGCACAGCGTCTCCGACCTGGCCGGCTGGAGCGGCAGCATGATCACTGTGCCGGACGAGCAGAATACGCTGCGCTCCATCGGCGGCAACATGGTCACTGGAAACGCGCTCACAATGCTCGGAATCCGGCCGTATCTTGGTCGCCTGCTGACCCCCAGCGACGATGTGCCCGGAGGCCCCGAAGGCGGATGGCCCGTCGTGCTCGATTATGGATTCTGGCTCTCGAATTTCCATGGCGATCCTGCCGTGATCGGCAAGCGTCTGCGCATCTCCGGACAGCCGGCGGTCATTGTTGGCGTTCTACCGTCGAATTTTCATGGCATGTTTGTCGGTGATCCGCAAAAACTGTTTCTTCCGCTGCACTTTCTTTCCACCCTGGCGGCGACACCGCAGCAGGATCCATTTCTCCATCCGGAAGAGTTCGGCGTTCTCGCGATTGCGCGTCTTGCACCCGGAACCACGCTCGCTTCGGTGAACGCGCAGCTTCAATTGATCAGTCCAGCCATGCGCAAGTTTCTGCCACTACGCTTGCGCGATATTCCCGATTGGCGAAACGCCCACTTGAATGCCGAGTCAGCGAGTCGAGGCTTTTCTGAAATCGCCGAGGAATACCGCAAGCCTCTGCTCCTGATTCAGGGGATCGTCCTCGCCGTGCTGTTGCTCTGCTGCATGAACCTCGCCGGACTGCAAACTGCCAGGCTTCAATCCCGACAACATGAGTTCGCGATTCGCTCCGCACTTGGATCAGGCCGTTGGCGCATTCTGCAACAATGCCTCGTTGAATCGCTGATGCTCGCCTTCTTAGGGTCAATCGTCGCTGCTGGCCTCGCCTGGTCGAGCGTCAGGGCAATCTCCAGCTTCCTGACGCCGGGAGGCTCCGGCGAACCAACGCAGTTGCAGCCGGACGCGCACATTCTCGTAGTTACTACAGCGCTGGCTGTGCTGACCACGCTACTGTTCGGCCTGGTTCCGGCGTGGCTTGCGGGGCGGGTCGCGCCCAATTCAGTATTGAAAAGCAAAGGGACGAACCCTCGTCGCGATCTGCTGCGTCGCCGCTTGTTCATTCCCGCGCAGTTTTCGCTGGCGCTGGCGCTGGTCTTTGCCGCCGGCCTTTTTACCCACACGCTGATCCGCCTGCGCAACAATCACGCCGGCTTTAACCCGGCTCACGTGATGGAGGTGTGTGCCCAGTTCCAGGCGCTCAAAAAGAACCCTGCGGAGATCATGGAACTGTATCGTTCTGTGACGGATTTTCTGCGCACCAGCCCCGGTGTCCAGTCTGCCGCCTACACCTGGGTCACCCCGCTGACCGGCTTCGCTCCTAAGATCGATGCGCATAGCGTCGCCCACCCGCAAGATCATTCCATCGTATTTAACGATGTGGGTGACGGCTACTTCGCCACTATCGGGACGGGAGTGCTTGCGGGCCGCGAATTCAACCAACAGGACCGCGACCGATCTACCTGCATTGTCAACCAGGCTGCCGCGCAACTGCTTTTCCCCGGAGGACAGCCGCTCGACAATTCCCTGATCGCAAGTTATCCGGGAGGCAGAGAAAGCAAGTTCGCGGCCGACTGTCGCGTGGTGGGAATCGTTGAAAATGCACGCTACTCCTCGCTACGCGATCCTGCGCCGCCTACAGTCTACTTTCCTGCATCACAGTCCACGGTCGCGACAGGCGGATACAACAATAACCTTGTCTTCTTCATTCGCAGTCGGAACGCGGGCGACGCCGTCAGCGCCTATCGCGGCGCTCTGGCACGCTTCGCCCCGAACACCGGCTACATGGTCTTTCTGCCGCTATCGGATCAGGTCGACCAATCCCTCGGAAGCGAGCGGATGATTGCCCAGCTCAGCAGCGTTTTCGCTGCGATTGCACTTCTGCTCAGCGGCGTCGGGCTCTTTGGCGTTCTCGCGCTCCGTATGCAGGAGAGGCGATCAGAGATGGGAGTACGACTGGCCATCGGCGCTTCCCGCGCACACATTCTTGGACTCGTTCTCCGCGACGCGCTTACCATGTTGGCGATCGGCTCGGTTGCCGGCGTCGTGCTCATTGCCGCGACCACCGTCTTCACCCGACGATTCCTCTATGACACCTCGCCCATCCAGCTGAGCGTTGCTGTGGATGCGCTGCTCACTCTGGTTTCTGTAGCGCTTCTCGCCTCGCTGTTGCCTGCCTTGCGCGCGGCGCGGCTCAACCCGACTCAAGTGCTGCGCGAGGAGTAGCGCGTTTGCCCTGCCGCCCGTACACGTAGAATGCGATCGTCTACCGGGGCAGGATGAGAATTGATTTCATAGCCCACGTTTTGGACTCCCTTTGCATCGAAGAAGCAGGAGCCTTTCTGCCTTCCTGTCCGAAGTTGACGCGATGCCTGCGAATTCACGGCCTCAATGTAGATATATCCTGCAATTATTCGAAAGGAAAAAAATCGTATGAAAGCGGCTACTATTGTAGGAATTCTTTTGATCATCCTCGGAATCGCCGGGTTCGCCATGGGTGGTATCAGCTTCACGCACGAAAAGAAGGACGTGGATCTGGGCCCGGTTCAAGTCTCACATGAGCAGAAGAAAACTCTTCCCATCTCCCCGATTCTCAGTGTGCTATCTCTGGTTGCCGGGGTTGGCCTGGTGGTTGTTGGGGTTCGTAGCAAGGCCTAATCGTCAAATCTCTCCGTGCAGTTCGATCCTGTAACGGTCAAGAAGATAAGCCCTTTTGGTCACCCTGGGGCTTACCTTCCAGCGCTGCACTTCTTATAGTTTCTTTTTCAGGTGATCAGCCCTGCTGTTAGACGCAGCTTTCCAGCCGGCGAGTGGCTTTGCCGTCTCTCCTCTAAAATAGAGATGTATGGACTTTCAGCTTGTCAGTGACTACCAGCCGCGTGGCGATCAGGCGCGCGCAATTGATGAGCTGGTTCGCGGCATTGTCGGCGGCGAAAAACATCAGGTGCTGCTCGGCGTCACCGGCTCCGGCAAAACATTTACCGTTGCCAAGGTGATCGAGCAACTCAACCGCCCTGCGCTGATCCTTGCCCACAATAAAACCTTGGCCGCGCAGCTTTATCATGAGTTCAAGCAGTTCTTCCCTCACAACGCGGTCGAATATTTCGTCTCCTATTACGACTACTACCAGCCGGAAGCCTACATCCCTTCGAGCGATCTCTACATTGAGAAGGAAGCCACCATTAATGAGCAGCTCGACCAGCTGCGCCTCTCCGCAACGCGCAGTCTTTTTGAGCGCCGCGACGTCATCATCGTTTCCTCGGTGAGCTGCATCTATGGCCTGGGCTCACCAGAGGCCTACTACGGCATGTTGATGTTGCTGGAACGCGGCCAGAAAATTCGCCGCGAAGACATCACCCGACGCCTGGTTGAAATTCTGTACGAGCGCAACGATGTCGACTTCCGACGTGGCACCTTCCGTGTGCGCGGCGACGTGATCGAAGTCTTCCCCACCTACGATGAGAATGCCTATCGCATCGAGTTATTCGGCGACGAGATTGAGTCTCTCTCGCAGATCGATCCTCTCTTCGGCACCGTCAAGCAGAAATATTCGCGACTGCCCATCTATCCCAAGAGCCACTACGTGGTGCAACCGGAGCGCAAGAAGACCGCCATCGGCAGCATCCTGGAAGAGCTGGCCGTGTGGGAAAAAGAAATTGAAAATCAGGGTCGCATGGTGGAGGCGCAGCGCATTCACCAGCGTACCCGCTTCGATCTGGAAATGATCAAGTCCATGGGTTATTGCCATGGCATCGAAAATTATTCGCGCCATTTTTCAGGTCGTCTTCCTGGCGAACCGCCGCCGACTCTGCTCGATTATTTTCCGCAGGATCATCTTCTCTTCATCGACGAGTCGCACGTCACTGTTCCCCAGCTGCATGGCATGTGGCATGGCGATCGATCCCGCAAGCAAAGCCTGGTTGAATATGGCTACCGCCTGCCTTCCGCCATGGATAATCGCCCGCTGCGATTTGAAGAATTTGAAAGCCGCACCAATCAGGTCACGTATGTTTCCGCCACGCCCGGCCCGTATGAGCTGACGCAATCCGGCGGCGTTGTCGTGGAGCAAATTATTCGACCTACTGGTCTCGTCGATCCGCAGGTTGAAGTTCGACCGATACGTGGTCAGATTGATGACCTGCTCGCCGAAATCCGCGAGCGCACCAGGAAAAATGAGCGCGTCCTGGTCACCACGCTGACCAAGCGCATGGCAGAAGATCTGGCCAGCTACTACACCGAAGTCGGCGTGCGCTGCCGCTACATGCATTCTGAGATTGAAACCCTCGAGCGCGTGCGCCTGCTGCGCGATCTGCGCAAAGGCGAATACGATGTGCTGATCGGCATCAACCTGTTGCGCGAGGGCCTTGATCTACCTGAAGTTTCGCTGGTCGCCATCCTCGATGCTGACAAAGAAGGCTTCCTGCGTTCTTCCGGCTCGCTGATCCAAACCATCGGCCGTGCCGCCCGCCACATTCACGGCCGCGCCATTCTCTACGCTGACAAAATGACCGACTCCATGAAGCAGGCCATTGGGGAAACCGATCGTCGCCGCACCATCCAGACCGACTACAACGAGGAGCACGGCATCACGCCCACCTCCATCGTTCGCCCGGTCGATATGACCCTCGCCGGAATTTTGAAGGCGGAATATTCTGACATGACGGAAGAAGCCGAAGCCATGCCGGAAAGCTTCCACGCCGAAGAAGACCTGGACGCCTACATCGCCAAGCTGGAAACGTCCATGCGCGAAGCGGCGCAGCGATTTGAATTCGAAAAGGCTGCCAAACTTCGCGATACCATACGCGAGCTTCGCAGCAAAGATTTTCTCTTCGACGCACCCAAAGACGCTGCGACCCCATCAAACCCCGCCGCCTCGTAGTGCAACGGGAACATCCACAGATAGAAATTGTCATCCCGAGCGACGTCCTCTCGAAGCGAGGACGGAGCAAGGGACCTGCTTCCTCGCCCGAACCATCGTGATTCGTGGCGATCGTAAGCCAGAGCGAATTCTCCGCTGCGGCACCGAAACTTTTATCCAGAAAGTGACGTCCTCATTAATGTAAATGCGAACCCGATGACGGAGATTCAAATTGAAAAACTTTCTGGCTGCATTCTTTCTCTGCCTTTCCCTCGTTTGCGCAGGCCACGCCTGGGCTGTTGATTTACCCAGTTCCTGTGGCGATAACAACGTCCAGTTTTCCGCGAAAGCAAAAGCGGGCCAGCCTTTGCCTGCCGCTCCCGCAGATGGAAAAGCGCAGATCATTTTCATCGAAAACGAAAACCAGCTGGTCGGCCCCTTCATGCACGCCACCGTTCGCTACGGTATGGACGGAGCCTGGGTGGGTGCAAACTACGGGAATTCCTACTTCGCCTTGACAGTGGATCCGGGCGTGCATCACCTGTGCGCGAATTGGAAAACGGGGCTGAAAATGCATCCCGCGGATTCCAAGGCAATCGTCTTCACTGCTCAGCCAGACCACGTATATTACTTCGCGGGCAAAGTCACGGTTCAATCCAAAGATGTCAGCACTTTTGACTTCGGGCCGTTAAATGACGACGAAGGCAAGTATCAGATGAAAACCCTGAAGCACAGCACATCAAAACCAAAATAGGATGTCGCCACCCGCGCGTGACTCCCACGGCTGCATCGTGTATGGTTTCGGAAGCGAACACAAGCGATCCTCTCGCAGATTGAAACCCGAGCCGCGCCATCGATGACCCTGAACTCATATCTTGTCCGCGGAACATTAGTCGGCGCCCTGGGCGGCCTGCTCTTCGGTTTTGATACCGCCGTCATTGCCGGCACCACCCACATGCTGACGCAGTTCTACGCACTCAGCAGCGGTCAGCTCGGCTTCACCGTCTCCAGCGCGTTGATCGGCACCGTCATCGGCGCCATGTTGGCCGGCATCCCCGGTCAGCGCATCGGACGTCGCGATACCCTGCGCATTCTTGCCGTCGCCTACGTAATTTCCGCCATCGGCTGCGCGCTTGCGTGGAATTGGTATGCGCTGCTTTTCTTCCGCGTGATTGGCGGCCTCGGCATCGGCGGGAGCTCTGTGCTCGGCCCCATGTACATTGCGGAAATTGCCCCAGCAAAATGGCGCGGCCGCCTGGTGGGAACATTTCAGATCAACATCGTCCTCGGCGTTCTGCTCGCCTACATGTCGAATTTCTATATCGAGACATTCCATCTCGGCATGCAGCAGTGGCGCTGGCAGCTGGGAATTGCAGCCGTTCCCGCCGCACTGTTTCTCGTCATGCTACTCACCATCGGTCGTAGCCCACGCTGGCTGGTCATGAAGGCCCGCATTGAAGAAGCACGCGAAGCTCTGTTGAACGCCAACACTCCCGACCTCGAAACCGAACTGCAGGACATTGTCGCCTCCGTCCATCTGGAGCGTCAGTCGAAAAGCGAACCCCTGCTCGGTGGCAAATATCGCCTGCCGATTTTTCTCGCCGTCAGCATCGCCATCTTCAACCAGCTGACCGGCATCAACGCCATCATTTATTACATGAACGACATCTTTGCCGCTGCCGGCTTCAACAGCCTCTCCGCCGGCAAGCAGGCCGTCTATGTCGGGTTGGCCAACTTGATCGCAACCGTCGCCGCCATCTCTGTCATCGATAAGCTCGGCCGCAAAACACTGCTGCTCATCGGCTCGGTCGGGATGGCCATCTGCCTGTTGCTGGTTGCCATTATTTTTCAAATCCCCGGCCACCAGCACTACCTGCTGCCGCTCCTGGTTCTCTACATCATCGCCTTTGCAATCTCGCAGGGCGCCGTCATCTGGGTCTATCTGGCGGAAGTCTTCCCCACCCGCGTGCGCGCGAAGGGACAAAGCCTCGGCACTTCGGCGAACTGGATTAGCAACGCCATCCTCTCCGGCGTCTTCCCCGTGATTGCTTTGCACCATGCCGCCGTTCCGTTTTACTTTTTCGCCGCCATGATGGTTCTGCAATTCTTCATGGTCCTCTTCATTTATCCGGAAACCAAGGGCCTCAGCCTGGAGCAGATGCAGCGCAAAATGGGCATCGACTAAGTCTTTAAGAGTTCTCTCCATCGCATACAATCGGCTGCAAGATGTGCGTGATTTGTACGGAGGCCCAATGTCCGCATCGCTGCTCTGGCAAATTCTTTTCTATCTCTGGGTTTTTTCTGAGGTCTATATCGCCCTGGGCATGCGCACCCGCGAAAGCAGCGGCAATACTCGCGACCGTGGCACCCAGCTGCTGTTATGGCTTGTAATCTTTTTTTCGATCTTTGCCAGCGAATGGATCGCTGGCTCTCACGCTCCCACCATGTTCGGGGGAGCGCACTGGTTGAAAACCTTGGCGATCCTCGTATTCATGCTCGGCCTTGCGATTCGGTGGACGGCGATTCTTTCGCTAGGGAAATCCTTCAGCGCCAATGTTGCCATTCGGCCCACGCAGACCATCTATCGCGGCGGCTTATATCGCTGGGTACGCCACCCCTCGTACCTTGGCATGCTGCTTATTTTTCTCGCCATCGGCATTTATTCGCGCAACTGGATTGCTTTGGCCGCCGTCGTCATTCCAACCACCCTGGCGCTGCTCTATCGCATCCGCATTGAGGAAATTGCGCTCAATCATGCCTTTGGCGAGGCATATTCGTCCTACAGCAAGACCACTCGTCGCCTGCTGCCTTTCGTGTATTGAGCGGCGCCATTCCCCGCACCGACCCTTATTGCTTACAATCTTGAGAGACCTATGCCTAACAATTCCGATCCGCGCACATCGCTGCTTCACCTGATCGCCACCCTTTCCTTTCGCCTGGGAGAGTTCACTCTCTCCTCCGGCGCGCACAGCGACTACTACATCGACTGCCGCACTACTACGCTGCATGCCGAAGGCGGCCGGCTCGCGGGCCTCGCGCTCTACGACTTGATCCGCCAACATAAGCTGCATCCACAAGCCGTCGGCGGACTCACCATGGGCGCCGATCCGCTGGTCTCCAACATCGCCTCCGCCAGCGCCTGGGACCATCTGGAACATCCCGACGCCACGCTCATTCATGGCTTCCTGGTTCGCAAATCGGAAAAGACCCACGGCACCGGCCGCCGCATTGAAGGCTTCAATGAACCCGACGCGCGTGTTGTCATCGTGGACGACGTCTGCACCACCGGCGCCTCCACCATCCAGGCGATCGAGGCTGCTCGCGATGCGAAATTTAAGGTTGTCGGTGTCCTGTGCCTGGTCGACCGGCAGGAAATGAATGGTCGCGCCGCCGTCGAGGCCGCGGCTCAGGGAGCGCCATTTCTCTCCCTGTTTACCGCCAACGACGTGCGCGCCGCCCATGTCGCTGGAAAATAATTCTGTGTCGCCGTCAGCGTCCGAGCATCCATCTCAACAAGGGAGGGAAAGTAATGGCCGAACAATGCACTCACCTCAATCAAATCCGCAATGTCACTCCACGCACCCCGCAAGGCTGTGAGGAGTGCCTGAAAATGGGCGACACCTGGGTTCACCTGCGCCTCTGTCTGGAGTGCGGCCACGTCGGCTGCTGCGATTCCTCCAAGAACAAGCACGCAACGAAACATTTCCATCAGACAAAGCACCCCATCATGCGCTCCTTCGAGCCTGGAGAAGACTGGGGCTACTGCTACATCGATCAATTGGAACTTGATTTTTCTTGAAACGAAAGAGCCGGCGCAGCACCGCTAAACCGGAAAATGTGTCCTCCCGAGCGCGGGTCGCCGTGGCGACTGCAGTCGAGGGACCTGCTTTTCCGTTCGCATTGCAGGATTTCCCCGTGGGTCGAATCTCCGATGAATCGACGGTAAAATAGAGATCTATGATTCCGACCCTTGAATGGACTGATGCCGGCGTTCGCTTTCTTGACCAGACCAAGCTGCCGATGGAAGAAACCTATGTAATGGCCGAAGATTATCGCGCGGTTGCAGAAGTGATTCGCACCATGATTGTTCGCGGCGCACCCGCCATCGGGGTCAGCGCCGCCATGGGCGTGGCGCTCGGGCTGCAGCGGAGCCAGGCGGCCGACGTCGCCCAGCTGGACGAAGATCTGAAAATCATTTGCGACACTCTCGCCGCCACCCGCCCCACCGCGGTCAACTTGTTCTGGGGAATTGAGCGGATTCGTCAGCTGGTCATCGCCATGTCGCAGGAACCCTGCGCCACCGTGCCACAAATTCAACAGGCAGCCGTGGCCGAAGCGCGCCGGATGTACGACGAAGATATCGCCGCCTGCCGCGCTATGGGTGCCTTCGGCGCGGTACTGATGCCTCGCACCGGTGGCGTACTGACCCACTGCAATGCAGGCGCACTCGCAACCTGCGGCTACGGCACTGCTCTCGGAGTGATTCGCGCCGCAGTCGAGCGCGGAAGCAAACTGCATGTCTACGCCGATGAGACTCGCCCCTTCCTGCAGGGTGCGCGCCTCACTGCGTGGGAGCTGCTGCATGACAACATTCCCACGACCGTCCTCTGCGACAACATGGCCGCCAGCCAGATGCGCGCCGGAAAAATTAAAGCTGTCATCGTCGGCGCCGATCGCATCGCTGCCAACGGTGACGTCGCCAACAAAATTGGCACCTATGGCGTCGCCGTCCTCGCCAAGGAACATGGCATACCGTTCTACGTGGCCGCTCCCTGGTCGACCATCGACATGGCGACTCCCACCGGCGAGCAGATTCCTATCGAAGAACGCGCCGCCAAGGAAGTCACGCACTTCAACGGAAAGCAGATCACGCCGTCGAATGCTGAGATATCCAATCCGGCCTTCGATGTCACGCCTGCGAAATATGTGACGGCTATCATCACCGAGTTGGGTGTCCTGCAAGCGCCCTATGAGCAGTCACTTCGCCTCGGCCAGGAACAGGCTGCATCGGTCTGAAAAATCCTGCGTCGATCGCTGTGGTGAGGTTCAAGACTGCAACAGAGTGAGACCTGCATAGCGGCGCAAATACTTCGCACCTCGGTGACGCGAAGCTTTCCTCACGAACAGCGGTCGGCAAATGCCGACTGCAAATGTCTCGGCGTCAAAAAAAGCATGTGGGTCCAGTGGTTGTGAAAGTCGTCCGCCGATTTTAATGGGCGCAATGTCATTTTGAAAGTCACCCGGTCGCACGTGAAAGCATAGATGGAGTAATGCCATTCCGCGCACAGGTCGAGCAGCTTATCCGAATTGCATTCGATCAAAAGGATCGGTTGATGCGCCGCCACCGTCTCCTTCATTCCAAGCAATACCTCGAAGTCGTGTCCTTCGGCATCGATCTTGAAAAGTGTGGGATTGATACCTGGCCGACTTGCAACGAAGTCGTCGATGCTGGTGGTTTGGACTTCAACCGTTTCGCCCGCGATCGCCTCCAGCGTGCTCAACGTTGAATCTCCGCCGATATAAAATCGCGCGGTCTTACAGTGCGACGATACCGCCATGGCGACAACTTCGATATTGCTCACCGATTCGGCGTTCGCGCTCAAATCTGGAAGATTCCTAGGGTCTGGCTCAAAGGCATAAACCTTGCGCACCAGCGGGTGCACATACATTGAGTAGTAGCCGATATGCGCTCCAACATCGATGAAGTCTCCGTCGAGACTGCCGAAATGCACCAGCAACTCTTCCGCTCCCCAGTCAATTTGAGCTTTTGTCACATAGACAGAGGTAGCGCTTTTGCTCCATCGCGGCAGCAGGATCGAAGATCCGGTAGGCAGGCGCATCCGATTGTCGCGCTTGAGAACGCGCTTGCTGAACTGCCGCATGGAATAGCGCGTAAGCCAGCGAATTACACCAACCTGGCGAATAAACTTGGTGTCGATGAAGTCAAGTTTTTTGATGTGCACCCCAGAGATTTCATTCCTGTCAAACAAGTTATCAAGTTTACGGTACGTATCGATAACAGAAATGATCGGGCGACGTAATATCTGGGGGCTGAACTGCTGTCAGGCTAGCAAGGAATTTATGCGGTCAGCATCGTTTTCAAATTACCGCTGACGATCAGCTTGGGCTCAGTCACCGCCTGCACTTCACCGACCGTGACTCCCGGCGCAATTTCTTCAAGCACCAGCCCTTGCGAAGTCACACGAATGTATGCCATCTCAGTGACAATCGTATCCACCACACCGACGCCAGTCAGGGGCAGCGTGCAGCGCGTCAGAATTTTCGGCCGCCCATCGCGCGTTGTGTGTTCCATGGCGACAATTACGCGGCGGGCGCTGGCCACCAGGTCCATGGCCCCGCCCATACCCTTCACCATCTTTCCCGGAATCATCCAGTTCGCCAGGTTGCCCTGCTCGTCTACTTCCATCGCCCCCAGCACGCTCAGGTCGACATGGCCGCCGCGAATCATTGCGAACGATTCCGCGCTGGAAAAATAGGTGGTCCCCGGCAGTTCGCTCACTGTCTCCTTGCCTGCATTGATCAGGTCCGGATCCTCATGTCCGGCTAGCGGATACGGCCCAACGCCCAGCATTCCATTCTCCGACTGCAGCACAACTTGCATTCCCGCGGGAACATGATTCGCTACCAGCGTCGGGATGCCGATACCGAGATTAACGTAATAGCCATCGCGCAATTCCAGGGCCACCCTTTTGACAATCGCCGGAATCAGATGTGTTCGTTTATGTCGCGACAATGTCTTATCACTCGCCGGCTCCCTATCCGCGCCGGAATTCGATAGAGTGTTCATCGTAGACCTCTGCTCCCTGTGCCCTGTACTCTGAGCCCTGTAATTCCATGACTACCTTCTTCAACCTGCGAGCTCCGTCTTTGCTGCGCGGCAACCTGCTGGCTCTCCTCAGCCTCGCCATCTCATTTCCGCTGGCAAAGTTTCCCTACGACCAGGCCAATTTCGCGATGCTTGTGCCCATCCTGGGAGCTGCGGCCGGCATGGTGGAAACCTTCCGCTGCATTCGTGTCCGCTGGAGCTGGTATCACGGCGCCGTCCTCATCAGCCTCTACATGGATGCGCTGGTGTTGACGATGATTCTGTTTCTCGCCCTTTATCCCTTCGTCAGCAAGTGATACGAATCCGCTACGCCGTCCGCACTGTCCGCCGCTCGATCCGTTTCTCGTGCTTGCCAACGATCAATCGCTGCACATAAATCCCCGGCGTCATCACCTGGTCCGGTTCCAGCTCACCCGGCTCGACCAGTTCTTCCACTTCGGCAATCGTAATGCGCCCTGCCGTCGCCATCATTGGATTAAAATTGCGCGCCGTCTTGCGATAGATCAGGTTGCCCATGCGATCGCCCTTCCACGCCTTGATCAAAGAAAAATCGGCTCGCAGCCCTCGCTCCAGCAAATACATTTTCCCGTCAAACTCGCGCGACTCCTTGCCTTCGGCGACCACCGTGCCCACGCCTGCAGGTGTATAAAACGCCGGAATGCCCGCGCCGCCGGCTCGAATTCGCTCTGCTAATGTTCCCTGCGGAATCAGCCGTAGATCCAGCTTGCCGGCCAGCACACGCTCCTCCAGCAACTTGTTTTCGCCAACGTAGCTGCCGGTGTGAGAGTCGATCATGCCCGCTTCCAGCATGCGACCCAGCCCGAACCCATCGACGCCCATGTTATTGCTGATGGTATGCAGATGGCGCACGCCCTTGCGCACCAGCGCATCGATCAGATTTTCTGGAATTCCGCACAGTCCAAATCCACCGAACATAAGGGTCGCGCCGTCGAAAACATCTTCGATAGCGGCATCCGCCGTGGGCAAAACCTTATTCATGCGTCCTCATTTTTACGGCCGATAGCCATTCGACTTGATACGTTGCAGCCAGCAGCTAAAAGCTACCAGTTCTCAGCTATGAGTTTCCACTCCTATCGAACTCTTTAAGATCTAAGCTTCATTCTTTTCGCTTATTTAACCTGCGCGATGGTAGGATGCTGGCAACTCCGCTCGACGGCGCACATCGATGGGAACCCGCCGCAGCCGGTTGGATCAATCTCGCTTTAGGGAGCTTCGGAATGCTTAAAGGCTTTCGTGATTTTGTTTTGCGCGGCAATGTTGTCGATTTGGCGGTTGCCGTCGTCATTGGCGCCGCATTTACCGGTATCGTGAATTCGCTCGTGAAGGACATCATCAATCCTTTAATCGCAGCGACCGTCGGCCAGCCGAATTTCTCCAGCCTGGTGGCCCACGTGCACGGTGGCGTCATCACCTACGGCAACTTCCTTAACGCGCTCATTTCGTTTCTGATCGTCGCCACCGTCATCTATTTTGGCGTGGTCCTACCCGTCAGCAAAATCCTTGCACGGTATAAGCCCGTGCCAGCCGCGCCGCCGGCCATGAAAACCTGTCCGGAATGTCTCAGCGAAATTCCAGCAGCCGCCCATCGCTGCTCGCACTGCACGCAAGCCGTCGCATAGCGCAACCTTGAGGATCGCGAATTTGATTTCATCGCATCAAGATTCATGCATCGCTTGTGAAACAAAATTTGTCGCGTCTTCGCTGCACTGCAATTGCAGCGAATGCGCGGCACAGTACAGTCACAGACAATACGTGCACCAAGGCGGCTGAACTTTCGCTCGAGCTTCTCCGTACTGATTGCTGCACCTGGTCTTTCCTGACCGCGACAGAATGACGGTAGAACTGCTTTAGAATAGGTACAGAGACTCAACCCCAGAGGTGCCTGTGAAAGAATCCCGCGAAAGTTCCGAGCTGCGCAAGCTTCCTATGATGCCGATCCGCGATATGGTCATCTTTCCATACATGATGACTCCGTTCGTGGTGGGCCGTGAATCCAGCGTGCGCGCCCTGGAAGAAGCACTCACCGGCGATCGTAAGATATTTCTCGCCACCCAGCACGATGCCGGGCAGGATGAGCCCACGCAGAAAGACATCTTCACCACCGGCACCATTGGCAACATCGTGCAAAGCGTAAAAATGCCCGACGGCAACATCAAGGTGCTAGTCGAAGGCGTCGAGCGTGCCAAGGCAACCGAAATTGTCGACACCGACGGCTTCTTTGTCGCCACGCTGCGCGTCAACAACATCGAAACCGAAATGACCAAGGCTGTCGAACAGGTCATGCAGCGGGTCTCCGGATTGTTTGAGCAGTATGTCAAGCTGCAGCAGGCGCTCAATCTTGAAACCGTCGCCGCAGCCGTGCGCATGGAAGAACCCGGCAAACTCGCCGACACCATCTCCGCTAATCTGCAGTTGCCGATTGAAGAGAAACAGATGCTGCTCGACATCTTCGATCCCGTCGAACGCCTGCATCACCTGGTCGGCATCCTCGAAATCGAAATTGAAAAGTTGAGCATGGACCGCAATGTCCAGTCCCGCGTCAAGCGGCAGATGGAGCGCGCCCAGAAAGAGTATTACCTCAACGAAAAAATCAAGGCCATCCAGAAGGAGCTGGGCCGCGGCGAGAAGAGCGAATTCGACGAGCTAAAGAAAAAGATTGAAATGGCCGGCATGCCCAAGGATGTCTTTGAAAAGGCGACGCTGGAGCTGAAAAAGCTCGAAGCCATGCCGCCCATGTCCGCCGAGTCCACCGTCTCCAGAAATTATCTGGACTGGATGCTGGCGGTTCCGTGGAAGAAAAAATCCAAAGAGATTCGCTCCATCGATCACGCGGAAAAAATTCTCAATACGGATCACTACGGCCTGGAAAAAATCAAGGAACGCATCCTCGAGTTCCTCGCCGTCCGTCAGCTGGTGAAAAATCCCAAAGGCTCCATCCTCTGCTTCGTCGGACCTCCGGGCGTCGGCAAAACTTCGCTCGGCATGTCGATTGCCAAGGCTACAGGCCGCAAGTTCGTTCGCATGTCGCTTGGCGGAGTGCGCGATGAGGCGGAAATTCGCGGGCATCGCCGTACCTACATCGGCGCCATGCCGGGGCAGATTCTGCAATCCATGAAGAAGGCAGGCACAAAGAACCCTGTCTTCATGCTCGATGAAATCGACAAGATGGCCTCTGACTTCCGCGGCGATCCGGCGTCGGCATTGCTGGAAGTTTTGGACCCTGAGCAAAACGGTACCTTCCAGGATCACTATCTCGACGTGGAATACGATCTGTCGCAGGTATTGTTCGTCGCTACTGCCAATGTGCTGCACACCATTCCCGCGCCGCTGCAGGACCGCATGGAAATTCTGCGGCTGCACGGCTACACGGAAGACGAAAAGGTTGAGATTGCCAAGCAATATCTACTCCGCAAACAGCGGGAGCAGACTGGCATCGACGAAAAAAATCTTGTCTTCACCGACCAGGCGCTGCAAGAAATTATTCGCTCCTACACCCGCGAAGCCGGGGTCCGCAATCTCGAGCGCGAGATCGGCAACGTCTGCCGCAAGGTTGCTCGCCGCATCGTGAAGAACGGTCCCAAGCACAAGGAAGAAATCACTGCGGAGAATCTGCAGGAGTTCCTCGGCCTGCCCAAGGTTCGCCACTCGCAGGTCCACGAACAAAGTGAAATTGGCCTGGTCACCGGCCTGGCATGGACGGAGGTCGGCGGCTCCATTCTTTCTACCGAAGTCCAGGTACTCGACGGCAAAGGCAAGCTCACCCTCACCGGCCAGCTTGGCGAAGTCATGCAGGAATCTGCCCAGGCGGCCCTCTCCTACATCCGCAGCCGCGCCCATCACCTTGGCCTGGGACGCGATTTCTACCGCAGTCTCGACATCCACGTACACGTTCCAGAGGGCGCCATCCCCAAGGATGGTCCCTCCGCCGGCATCACCCTCGCCACTGCGCTCGCCAGCGCCCTGACCCGCATCCCAGTCCGTCGCGATATCGCCATGACCGGCGAAATCACGTTGCGAGGCAAAGTGCTTCCCATTGGCGGCCTGAAAGAAAAGTTGCTCGCCGCGCATCGTGCCGGAGTGTTTGAAGTCATTCTTCCCGGAGAGAATAAGAACGATCTCGCCGAGGTTCCCGACAATTTGAAATCAAGCATGAAGATGCATTTTGTGGATCAAATGGATGAGGTCTTGAAGATCGCTCTGGAAGGCCCATTGCCGGAAATTGCCCCGGATGCACCCGCGATCGGCGAGCACGGCTTGATGGCCGGAGTTCCCACTCCAACCCCGCTGGAAAACATCGCCCAGCAGTAGGCGCTGGCGGATGACAAAACAAAAAGCCCGGCGCTCCGCGCCGGGCTTTTCTCCCTGCCAAAAATCTTCCCTAAACGACCAGCTTCTGGATCGCCTTGTCGATGGTCTCTTTGGGAACGAAACCCACAATCTGCTCCACCACCTTGCCGCCCTTAAACAACAGCAGCGCAGGAATGCCCCGGATCCCATACCGCATCGGTGTGGCGGAATTGCTGTCCACATCCATCTTCATCACTTTCAACTTGCCCTGATACTGGGTCGCGACTTCGTCGACTACCGGTCCCAAGGCCCTGCAGGGTCCGCACCATGCCGCCCAGAAATCTACCAGGACGGGCTCGACAGATTGCAATACATCTTTCTCAAACGTTACATCCTTTACTTCAAGTACTGCGTTACCTGCCATTCACTTCCTCCTTGGGGATTTCTGGACCTGCTTCGCCAATTCCGCAGCGGTTCTGAGTTCACATCTCACAACTGCTCCGCAACGCTACTCCAACAGAATACTAGATGCGTCGAGGACCGATTTGGTCGCAGATTCAAACTTAAGTCTTAGGTTATTAAGACTTAACGGCAAGAAAAACCCGCACATCGATCTGTGCGGGCGGCGCCAACATGAATTTCAGACAAAAGAAAAGCGCCCGGATCTTGTGAAAGATCAACGGGCGCGAGAGCAGCCCTCCCCCAGAACTGCCCCTTGAAAAAGAGGTTAGCGGTGGCGAAGTGTATTGTCTACAAAACTTGAGTAACATTATTCGAGTTACCCAATTCTGGCCTCCCCATCTGGGTCAGATCCCAGCATTCAATGGGGTATCCCGGCCGACTGTAGAACCCGCGCCCTGACTCTCGAAGCCGCATTCAATCACCTCGCAGCTCGATTCGTCCCCCAGCGCTTCGCCAACCCGACGTTCCAGCCCGGCTCGGTCATAATTCCGCTGCACGACCAGCAAAATTCCCGGCCCCGCCCCGCTCAACGCGGCCCCAAGGATGCCCGAAGATCCAGCCAGGGGCAGCATGGTCGCCAGCAGCGGGCAAATCGCCACCCGGTAGGGCTGGTGCATGCAATCCAGCATGGCCGCCCGCAGCAAATCGTCCCTGCCAGAAGCGAACGCCGCAACCAGCAGCGAGCTATGCTGCAAATTCTGTACGACATCGGCGCGACTGTAAAAGTCCGGCAGCAGCTTTCGCGATTCTTCCGTCCGCACCGGATCTCGCGGCAACACCATCACCGCGCTCCAGTGCTCCGGGATATCGATCCGCCCCACGGCGATGCTCGGATAGCCCTTCGACTTCTCGCCGTGCTCCGTGATCTTCCTTGGCGCAATCGCCGATACCGTCATTCCGCCCAGCCAGCAAGCCGTGGCGTTGTCCGGATGTCCTTCCAGAAACGCGGAGGCGTCGAGAATTTCCTGCTCCTGCCAGCCCAGTTCGCCAAACTCCACCGCCAGCGCAATCCCTGCCAGCCGCGCTGCCGCGGACGATCCGCACCCCATCCCCAACGGAATTCCATTGTTCACGCGCAGGTGCAGCGGCTGGATCGCGCGGCCATTCTCTTCCATCAGCCGCTTGTAGGTCTCCAGCACCAGGTTGCCTTCCAGCTTGCCGCAGGCCTCGGTGTCGCGGCCGTGCGCGGCAATGCTGAACCGGTCCGCCGCCTCAGCGTCAATCTCAAGATGCATCTTCAGCGCCAACGCACCGGTATCAAACGCCGGGCCCAGGTTGGCACTGGTCGCAGGCAATCGCAGATGCACGCTTGCGGTCTTGGTCATGCCCGCACCGCCGCGTCCAGCACCCGCATCACTGCTTCCACCGTCGGCTCCAGCACCTGCGGCGCGCGCGCCAGCGCTTCCATCTGCTTCCGCTGGTCCGGCCGCATCGCCGCCGTTTCCGCCGCCGTCAATAATTTTCCGCGATGAAAGTCGATCGTGTATTCCGGGTCCTTCAAGGTATGCCCGGTGAGCAGCAGCACCACCGTCTCCTGCTTGCCGACATGTCCCGCCGCCACCAGCTTCTTCAGCCCCGCCAGCGTCACTGCAGAGGCCGGCTCGCAGCCAATGCCTTCCGCGCCAATCTCCGCCTTCGCCAGCGCAATCTCCTGCTCGCTCACCTGCTCGCACCAGCCGCCCGTGCTTTCCAGGATGCCAACAGCCTTCTTCCACGAGGCAGGATTGCCAATCCGTATGGCGCTGGCGCGCGTGTGCGCCTCCACCGGAGAAAATTCTTTTCCCCGCGATTGCGTCCAGCTAAGAAATAGCGGGTTCGCGCCGTCCGCCTGAATCACGCTGATGCGCGGCAGGCGATCGATCAAGCCCAGCGCGTAGAGCTCCAGAAATCCCTTGCCCAGCGCGGAGCTGTTCGCCAGGTTCCCACCCGGCACAATCAAATGATCCGGCACCTGCCAGTCGAGCGATTCCGCCAGCTCAATCGCCGCCGTCTTCTGCCCCTCCAACCGATACGGGTTCACCGAGTTCAGTAGGTACACCGGCGCGCGACGCACCAGCTCCGTCAGCACGGACACGCAGCCGTCGAAGTCCGTCTTCAACTGGCACGTGACCGCCCCATAGTCCAGCGATTGCGACAGCTTGCCCCACGCCACTTTTCCCTCGGGAATCAGCACCAGCGATCGCATCCCCGCCCGCGCCGCATACGCCGCCATCGAGGCCGAAGTATTCCCCGTCGACGCGCACGCCACCCACTGGTATTCGCGCTCATGCGCCACCGATAGCGCCGCCGTCATCCCCGTATCTTTAAAGGAGCCGGTAGGATTCATCCCCTGGTGCTTGGCAAACAGCTGCTCCACTCCCAGGCTCTTCCCGCATCGCGGCAAGTGATAGAGCGGAGTATTCCCTTCCTCCAGCGTCACCACGTGGCGCTCGTCCGCCATAAACGGCAGCAGCTCGCGAAACCGCCATACCCCACTGCGATCCAGCGCCTCGCGCGACAACCGCCGCCCCCGCCAAACTTCCTTCCAGCCACCCGCCAGATTTCCCGTCGCCAATCCAGAATCAGCGCCGCGCGGCAGCAGCTCCGGGTAGTCGACTTCAAACAAGTTGCCGCACTCGCGGCAACGAAAATCCTCCGCCGCCTCCGCTCCGGCAATCTGCGCCCCACACCCGATACAGTGCAATCGGTGCGCGGTTGTCGGCTCAGAAAGTGTTTGCTTTTCCATCATGAGATACGTCTAGCGTATCAGGTCATCCCCACCCGTTTGCGCTTCCCAATTCGAGCCCACTTTCAGGATGAAAGAGATCGTTATTCTGAGCGCAGCGAAGAATCTATGCAGTTCGAAATCCGGGTGCCCCATCCTTGCCGCGTTTTTTGCGGCTGGGGTGGGATAAATAAACTCCTGGGTGCCCCATGTCTCGCTTCTGAGACATGGGATTTCTCCGAGGCGGGCTAATATTCGCTGCCCCCCGTTTGCAATGAAATGTACTGATAGAAATCAGAGGCGGAGATCGAGCCCGAACCAGAAAAAGCTGCAGAAAATTAACCTAACCTAAAACCCTCTGGCGGGTGGCTCACCCTCCGCACCACGGCAATGAGGGTGCCCCATCCTTCGCGTCCTTTGCGAAGGGTGGGATGAACAAAGGATCGTCAGGCCAAATTCGCACTCCTTACAATCTTTCTCGAAGAAGAACCCAGCAGTGCGATGTCGAATCGCAGTTCAACGCCTGCCTACAATTAAACTCGCAGCGCCGCTTCTGAGCCCGACCTGCTCGCCGCCATAGCCGCAACCAGGCACGCAGCAATCAGGACCTCTACAATCACCGGAGCGATAAAGAAATATCGATAAGAATTTACCGAAAACACCAGGTACGCAATCGCGAACGTCATCAGCACCGGCCGAAGCCGTCGCGAATCCGATTTCGCCAACGATGCCAGTTGCCAGAAAACGATCGCCTCGGCAGTCAGGAAGATGGTCAGTCCCAGCCCCATCCCGCGATAGAAATCCCAATAACTTCTCACGTGTCCCAGCAAAAGAAATTGGTTCACCTTCATCGCCTGCACTGCCACCGCAGCCGGGCCTGGGTCGACACTTCCGAAGACCCCGCCGACCGTGTGCAGCACCGCGTGAATCAACGTCAGCACCGCTGCAATCCGCAGCCACACCCACGGCTTGTTCATGCGACCTCTCCATCCGCCGCCTTGGCGTATTGCTCCAGGATGTGACCCCATGCGCCCGGCCCGTCGAAGAGTTCCCGCAGCTTTTCGTAGCCTCCGCCGTGACGCTCCAGCTTGCTGTGTTCCAGCTCGACCAGAGTCGTGCCCGGTCCCTCCGCCGTAAATCGAATCTCCACTTCACTCGCCTTGGCAATATCCGGACTGCACGTCCAATCCGGTTGATCGTGCCCCGGCCCAACATGCCAGGAGAAAGTCACGCGATGCGGCGGATCCCAGGCCAGCACCGTTCCCCAGTCGGCGACGTGCCCTTCCACATCTCGCTCATACCAGCGGCCGCCCACCCGTGGCTCGACGAAAATCGCCTCGAACGGAACTTTGCCGATGTGGTGCGTCGCCGGCCACCACGTCTCCATCTGCTCCACAAACACGCTGAAGGCGCGCTCGATCGGCACCTTCACTCGCACCCGCTTACGTACGACGGCTTCGACTACGGGGTTTGCCATGCTTGCCTCCTTTGGGTCCTTGCTCCGCCGTTTCCTGAAAAGCGCTCAACGCCTGCGTCCACATCTGGTCAAAGTGGGCTCGCAGTCGCGCGACTCCCTCAGGATTTAACTGGTACAGCCGCCGCGTTCCGGACTTGATGTCCGTCACCAATCCGGCAGCCTTCAGCACTCGCAAGTGCTGCGAAACCGCGGGACGGGAAACCGGCAAATTTCTAGCCAGTTCATTTACGGGGACCGCGTCGCCCGCGAGCTTTTGAAAAATCGCCATGCGCGTCGGATCGCCCAGCGCATCGAGTCCGGCTTGTAGGTAAGTATCCACTAACGGTAAGCTATCACGCACCGATGCTTTTCTGTCAAGTAGAAATGCATCCTCCCTCGGCGTTCTTTCGACCTACGACTCCACAATCCGTATACTTCCACTCACTCCAGGGTCGTATAATTTCGTATAGACTGGTGTCCTATGGCAGACCTCTATACACCCCGCGATGCTGCCGAGCGACTCGGCATCTCCTACCCGACCATCAAGCAATGGCTCTATCGCGGCAAGCTGCGCGCCGTCAAAACTCCGGGCGGCCATTACCGCATTCACGAGCGCGACATTGAGGCGATGCTGCATCCCGGCGCGCCTTCCGCCATCAAGCAGAAAAAACTTACGTCCTCCGTCAGCGGCCGCAATCAACTGGTCGGCAAGGTGGTGCAGGTCCGTTTCGATGGCCTGCTCGCCCAGGTTAAGCTCGCTATCGGCGATCAGATGGTCACCGCCGTCATCACCGCCGACGCGGCGCGCGAGCTGCAACTGCGCCCCGGCATCAAAGCCGCCGCCCTCATCAAGGCCACGGAAGTGATGGTGGTCCGTGTCTAGCGCGCTCCGCAGAATACTCCTCGCGTGTGCCGTCCTGCTCCCGGCGATGCTGCTGCCCGCACAAATAAAAACGCTGCGCATTGCCGCCGCCGCGGACCTGCAACCCGTGCTCCCGTCCCTGATCCACAATTTCGAAAAATCTTCCGGCGCGAAGGTCGAAGTCTCCTACGCCTCCTCCGCTACGTTGGCCACGCAAATTTTGAACGGCGCGCCCTACGATCTTTTCCTCGCCGCCAACCTTGCGTTCCCGCAGAAAGTTATCGCGGCGAACCTTGCCGACGAGTCCGCACCCATCACCTACGCGCATGGATCGCTGGTTTTGTGGGCGCGTCACGGCCTGTTCCATCACGGCCTCACCATGCAATCGCTGACCAGCCCCACCGTGCATCGCATCGCTGTTGCCAATCCTGTCCACGCACCCTACGGAGCTGCCGCCATGGCCGCGATTCAATCTCTCGGCTTGAAAGCCGCGCTGCAGTCGAAACTTGTCTTCGCGGAAAACATCGCGCAGGCCGCGCAATTCGGTCAGTCCGGCAACGCCGACTGTGCCTTGATTTCGAAAACTCTGGCCATTACCAAAACCATGCAGCAGGCCGGCCGATTTGTCGCCGTTCCTGTTAGCGCCTATCCGCCCATCCTGCAGGGAGCGGTGGTTCTCCGCAACGCATCGAATAAACAGATGGCACTCGATTTCCTGCACTACCTGCGATCTTCAGCGGGACGCGACCTGCTGGCGACCGGCGGCCTGGTGCCACCCGTGCAGTAATTCGTTCCACCATAAATCGCCCATGGATAAGGTCGCACTGCTATTAACGCTTCGCCTCGCGCTGGTCACCACGATCCTGTTGCTGTTGATCGCGGTGCCGCTGGCCTATTGGCTCGCGTTTACCGGCAGCCGCGCCAGGGTCTTTGTCCAGGCTGTCTGCGCGCTGCCCATCGTGCTGCCGCCTACCGTGCTCGGATTTTATTTGCTGGTCGCGCTCGGGCCGCGCACCTCATTCGGCCGCGCGCTCACCCATCTTCTTGGCCACCCGCTCGCCTTCTCTTTTGCCGGATTAGTGGTCGGCTCGGTCATCTACAGTCTGCCCTTCGCGGTGCAGCCACTCACCACCGGTTTTGCCTCTGTCGATCGCGGGATGCTCGACGCCGCCACCACTCTCGGCAGCGGCCGCTGGGACAGAATGCGGCGCGTGGTGCTGCCGCTCTCGCGCGGATCGCTGCTCACTGCCTCCGTATTGAGCTTCGCCCACACCATTGGCGAGTTCGGCGTTGTCCTGATGATTGGCGGCAATCTTCCCGGCGCCACGCGGACTCTCTCCATCGCGCTCTACGATCAGGTGCAGGATTTTCAATATGCACAGGCGAATCGCACCGCGCTGTTTCTGCTGGCCATTTGTCTGATCGCGCTGATGTTGCTCTACAGCCTGCGCCCGGAATCACGGCCGGAATCGCGTCTCAGGAGCGGCGACCTTGTCTGATGCCCTGATTCCAGATCCGACGCTAGCCGACCCAGTGCGTACCGCGTTCAGCCATATTCCCTGGCTCATCGTCCATCTGGAACATCGCTTTCAGTCGAATGGCGCTGGCTTTCATCTGCATCTGGCCTTCTCCGCCTATGCGCAGCGCACCGTCGTCTTCGGTCCGTCAGGATCGGGCAAGTCCTCCCTGCTGCGCGCCATCGCTGGCCTGCTCAGGCCCGATGTCGCCACCATTGAATTTCACGGGACCACGGTGTGCAATACGACGGCTGGGGGCAATCGACCGAGAACCTATATTCCCGCGGAAAAACGCCGCGTGGGCCTGGTCATGCAAAGTCCGTCGGTGTTTCCCCACCTCACCGCCGCCGGAAATGTTGCCTTCGCACTTCAAAAGAGAGACCGCGCAACTCAGAAAGAAAAGATCGCGCAGCTGCTACAGCTTGTTGAAGCGGAGCCGCTGGCCACTCGTTGGCCGCGTGAACTCTCCGGTGGCCAGTTGCAGCGCATCGCCATCGCTCGCACCCTGGCCGCCGAACCAACGATCCTGCTGCTCGATGAACCCTTTGCCGCACTCGATGCCCTGAGCCGGCAGCGCATCTCCACCAACCTGCATCAATGGGCGCGCGAACGCGGCGTTCCCGTTATGACGGTCACACATAATCTGGAAGAAGTGTTTGCCGCTGGAGATGAAGTGCTCATCATGGAAGAAGGCCGCGTCCTGGCACAGGGCACGCCGGAAAGAGTCTTAGCGATTCAGCGCGAACGGCTCTTGCAGATCCTGCATGCCGTCCCAGCGCCGATCGCGGAGAAAACATCTCCCTCATTACAAAACGATCGCACTGTCTAGCGATCCTTACGAACCCGCCACGTAGACCGGCTCTTGCTCCAGGCAGATTCCAAACTGCGCCAGGACGCGTTTGCGAATCTCATCCCTTAGCGCCAAAACTTCCTTGGCAGTCGCATTGCCGCGATTCACGATGGCCAGCGTATGGCGGCTGGAAACCGCAGCGGGTCCCATCGCATATCCCTTGGGAAATCCGGCCTGCTCAATCAACCACCCTGCCAGCAGCTTCACCGATCCGGGATCGGCGGCAAAATGTGGAATCGGCTCGGTCAGCATCAGACCCGCACGATGCGCTTCTTTCACCACCCGCGCAGAAATGTCCGCCAGGTGCGACTCAGAAACCACAGGATTCTTAAAGAACGACCCGGCACTGCGGCAATCCGGATCGCCATCCACCAGCAACATTCCCTTCTGCTGCCGAATGCTGCGCACCATCTCGCTCACCTGTTTCAGCGTCGGCGGCTCGGGCGCGTCGGCAAAGGCACGCGCCAGGTCCTGATATTTCAGGTTCGGCGCGCCATGCAGCTTCAGCCGATAAGCCACTTCCGTCACAATGTAGCGATCTCGTCCGGTGCTGTTGAAGATGCTTCTGCGATAGCCGAACTGGCACTGCGCGGCAGTAAAATCCACCATCTTCAGCGTGGTGCGATCTAACGCCCGCACCGCCACAATGGTCGACGACACTTCCTGCCCATACGCGCCCACGTTCTGTACCGGCGTTCCGCCGACTGTGCCCGGAATGCCGGCCATGCACTCCACACCGGCAAAATCCTGCTCCACAACATTCGAGACAAACCCGTCCCAGTCTTCGCCGGCGCCCGCGGTAAAAACGTTGTAGTCGCCTTCCAAACCCTGCCGGATTCCGTGATTCGCCACTCGAACCACCACACCCGGAAAGCCCTTGTCGGAGACCAGCAGGTTGCTGCCGCCTCCTAAGACAAACAGTGGCGCACTTTTGCCGCGCGCAAACGACACCGCCTCCGCCAGCTCGGTCTCGTTGGTCGCTTCCATAAACCAACGCGCCGGGCCACCTATGCGGAAGGTGGTGTACGGGGCCAAAACGATATTTTCCTGAATCTCCACAGGGACGTGCCTACATCATAGCGGTTCGACTGCGACTTGTGAGAAAACATAAGGGTAACGAATCAGTATCGGGGCCGCTCGCATCGCCCCGGTCTGCCTGTTCCCAGCTACCAATAAATCCATTCAATCTGTCGTTAGCAGAAGCTTCGCCGATAATGGAAACCCCTGTCAATCATGAATGCGGGATCGAGCAACATTGCGAGCTCTCGGCTTCGCTCGATCCCCATCCGTATTGCGAGAACAAAAATGGTAGGCCCCGGCCTTTAGTACGGCAGGAACAGTGCGCGGGAACACGTCTTCAGGCGCTGAGGTCGAACCCATGCGGCCAGAGATCAGGCACATGCGGCCGGCGTACAATCCCCTCAAACTCAGAAATCATCGAGGGCGCTTGATGCAGGATTCGGCAGTAGGATTCGATGTGCAACCCGGCTTTCCGGCCCTCGCCGTCAAGACTGTGATCTGCCATACCATCACCTACTTCTTCATGGGAGCGTTGGCCTATCACTTCCTGCACTATGCCAACTTCTTCAACCAGCCGGGTTCGGGAATGCGCCACACCACCGATCCGCTGTTGATTCTTGGTGCCCCACTCCAAATTGTGCGCGGCGTACTGTTCGCCTCGGTCTTCTACCTCTTCCGAGAGACGCTGTTCGGGCGCAAAAACGGCTGGCTTCTGATGGCCTGGATGCTCATCGGCCTGGGAATCCTGGGCACCTTTGCGGGACCTCCTGGATCGCTGGAGGGTTTTATCTACACGACGATGCCCGTTACACGGCAGTTGAGAACTTACCTGGAAATCGTTCCCCAGGCGCTGTTGCTTTCTGCCCTGCTCTGCTACTGGGTACGGCACCCCGCTAAGCAGTGGCTGAACTGGCTGCTGGGCCTAGCCTACGGAATCTGCGTGATTCTGCCGCTGGTTGGCCTGCTGGCGCTACAAAGGTAACGCCTAAACCTTCAAGCCGATCGACCGCATCAACTCCAGCCCGTTGCTCTTCGTGATCACACCGTCGCGTAGTTGAAAGTCGAATCGCATGGTCCCGCTCTCCAGGTCATCCTGAAAATGCATATTTTTTAGCGCGCCCTCCGGCAGACCCTCCAGCTCCGTCAGCGCCAGATCGTGCGTCGTCACAATCCCGAGCGCCCCACGTTCCAGCAGCCCGCGCAGAACCCCCTCCGCGCCGACCCGGCGATCTTTGGAATTGGTGCCCTGCAGCAACTCATCCAGCAGAAACAGCAACGGCGGCTCTTCCGCCGCAATGTCGTAAATTCGACGCAGCCGAGTAATTTCCGCGTAAAACCGGCTACTGCCTTCCTGCAGCGAATCGTTCACCTGGATGCTCGCGCCAACGGTCAGCGGCGTTAACCGTAGATGCTTCGCTCGCACCGGCGCCCCCGCCATCGCCATGACGACGTTCACGCCCACGGTGCGCAGATAGGTGCTCTTGCCAGACATGTTCGATCCGCTGACGAGGAGCACCCTTGTTTCTTCGCCCAGCGTCACGTCATTGCGAACGCATTTCGCCGCTGCAATCAGCGGATGCCCCAGTGCTTCACCCTCAAGCTGCGGCGTACCTTCGACGAATTCAGGAAACGAATCAGCCGGATGTTCGTAGTGATAGGCGGAGAGCGACAGCAGCGCCTCCATCTCCCCGGTCACATCCAGCCAACCGCGCACTGCCGCGCCATGCTGCGCGCGCCATGCCTCCGCCTTCATTGCCAACTGCACCGAATACATCAGGGGCACATCCAGAAATTTCACAATCAAGTTGTCCCGCGAATCGATCAGGTCGACCACCGTGCGCAGGCGTGCTATCGCTTCCGAGCCCTTCATGGAGTGGGTGGTCAGCGCAGTTTGTAACGCCTGCAATCGTGCCGACTGGAATTCCTCCCGCTCCAGTCGCGCCAGGATCCCCGACAGCAGATCCAGACTCTCAAATGTGTTTTCCGTCGAGCAAAAAATCGACTGCATTCGTTTCTTCAGCCATCGTGTCAGGCTGGCCTCCACCAATAGCACCGCAAACAATGGCAGAAATTTGTCCCACACCCCCCACACCACCGCCGCACCCACGGCTAACACCATCAGCAGTGGAGCCAGCCAGCGCAACCAACCTTCGCGCAATTCCGCCGGCGCTTCCGCCCATTGCAACAATGCCTCGCGTGCGACTCCGGGTCCGTCCTCTTCGCCCATCACTTGCAGGTCTTCCCGCAGATCCAGCCGGCTCCGCAACTCGGCCACCGCCGCTTGTCGCTCGCGAATTTCTTCTACTGGCGAAGGTGATAGCAGCCACGACGCCAGCGCGTCCTCTCCCATGCGCGTGCGTGCAGTCGACAACAATGCGAATAAGCCGGCAGGCCCAAACAAGTCCAGATCGGCGGCATATAAATGTTGCGGGTTACGGAATCGCTCTCCCTGGCTCCCGCCACCCATCCACCGGTCTTCAATCCGCGCCAATCCACGCTGGTAGACCGCGACCGCGCGCAACGCGAGTCGCCGCGCCCGCAGCACGCGCGCGTGGTAGATTGCGACAACCACAAAGGCCACCACCGGCAACGCCAGCCACCACGGCGAAATCCAATGCGACCGAAACGCCCACCATGCCACTACCCCCGCAACATTCGCCAACAGCAATCGCACGTTGCCCAGCCGGATATGCAGCCGCTCCAGGCGACGAACTTCTCCCTCGCGCGCGGCCAAACGCCGTCGATATTCTTCCGCCGGCTCGCTGCTCGCAACCGGCACTTCTTCTTGCTTGGAAACGGAGATTGGCATCAGAACCTTTCCCGTCTACTCTACCGCGTGGCCATCGCCAGCCTTCGCTCACCAGCACGATTGGGCAAAGGGGACCTGCTTTTAGGGGCGCCACGATATACTGGTCATAGCCGACACAACGGCACAGGGGAGCAAACAATATGTATCCAGAGATCATGGTCATTCCGATGCGCGAAGAATTAACCCGCGCTGGAATCCAGGAAGCACGCACGGCGGAGGAAGTCGACCAGGCGCTGGCCAAGCCCGGTACCACGATGGTGATCGTCAACTCCATCTGCGGTTGCGCGGCGGGCAAGATGCGCCCCGGGGTTCGCATGTCGCTGCAGCACCCCACCCTACCCGATCAGAAGATCACCGTCTTTGCCGGTCAGGACCGCGAAGCCACCGATAAGGTTCGCAGCCGGCTGGCGGGCGCTCCGCCCAGCAGCCCCGCCATCGCCATCTTCCGCGATGGAGAGCCGGTATTCCTGATGCAGCGCTCGGTGATTGAAAGCTCCAGCGCACCGCAAATCGCCCAATACCTGACCCAGGCATACGACGAGATTTGCGCCAAACCTGCTCCCGTCACCCAGTAACCAAGGTCACATTTTGTGACGGACGTTCAATGGCCAATATAGTTGCTAAGGCAACTATATTGGCCATTTCGTTGCCTTGGCAACTATCTCAACACGCCAGTTTTCATTCCATCAATCACCGGATGATTTATACCCCGGCGCAGGCAAATCTTTCTCGCGCCGCCGAGCGCCGCTCGGCCAGCCATTGTTGCCAACCATCGAAGCCCTGCCCGGTCTGACACGAAAGCTCAAGTATTTCGATTCCCGGATGCACCTGCCGCGCATTTGCCTTGGCCTGATCCAGATCGAACGGCACATATGGCAACAAATCTAATTTCGTCAAAATCATCAAAGCCGCTTTGGAAAATATTGACGGATATTTCAGCGGCTTGTCTTCACCTTCCGTCACACTCAGCACAACGATTTTTGCTTCCTCGCCCAAATCGTAACTCGATGGGCATACCAGATTGCCGACGTTTTCGATGAACAGCAGGTCGATTTCACGCGATGCCCACGGCTCCAGCGCGCGCTCAATCATTCTGCCGTCAAGATGACAAACTGTTCCGGTCACGATTTGCTGTACAGGAAATCCATAACGCGCCAGCCTGCGAGCGTCGTTTTCCGTCTGCAAATCTCCAGTTAACACGGCCACTTTGTCTTGTTGATTGAAGCCGGCCAAGGTTTTTTCCAGCAGCGTAGTTTTCCCTGAGCCGGGAGAGCTGATGATGTTCAGGCAGAGCGTACCGCCCTTCGCGTAACGTTGTCGCAGTTCCTCTGCGATGCGCTGATTCTCATTCAGAACTTTCTTTTCCACGGGAACAACGGTTGTCATTCTTCTACCTCCACGCTAGCCAACTGCATTTCATCTCCGCTCAGCAACGTGCTCTTATCGCTGGAACAACCGGGACAAGGCTCGCTATACATTTCCGTGACGAATTCGCAGCCGCAATTTTGACAGCGATTGCGACGCGGCATCATTTCAATCTGCAATGTCACTGGATCACCTTCAGCCTGCTGTGACATCACGTCCCAGGCGAATCGCAAGGCGTCGGCGTCGACCCCGGCGAGGACTCCGATCCTCACCGTCACGGCCATCAGGCGCGCTCCCGGTCTGCGCGCGGCTTCCGCGTGACTGGCGCGCAATATCTCGCAGGCGATTCCCACTTCATGCATCGAATCCGCGCTTCCTTGTCAGCCCGCTTCCAGGCCACAACTATAGCCTATGAGATACAGGCATGACATGTTCGTGATGGACATCACTAAGAGGCTGCTTCGAGGGTGCTATATCTAGGTCTTGTCGACTCCATCCAAGACTCCTATCCTGCATCCGCACCCTCGGCTCGGCGACATTCTCGCCAACGCCATTACGCATGGAGTGGGCGCCGCCTTTGCGCTGCTTGGTGCAACCTATCTAATCTTTATTTCTTCTGGTGGAAGCTCTTGGCAGATTGTCAGCTGCAGTATCTATGCCGCAACGCTGGTGCTGGTGTACATTTGCTCCACGCTCTACCACGCATTGGTGCGGACCGGCGCCCGCCGCGTGTTCCACATCCTGGACCACTCTTCCATTTATTTGCTGATCGCCGGAACTTACACGCCATTCACTCTGGTCTCGCTGCGCGGCAGATTGGGTTGGACGTTGTTCGCCATCGTATGGACGCTCGCCATTGCGGGTGTGGTGTTCAAGAGTCTGGCGATTGGCCGATTCGAAGTTGCATCCGCAATCATCTACCTGGGAATGGGCTGGTTGGTCGTGTTTGCAATGCGTCCGCTGCTCCTGGCAGTCCCTTTTCACGGCGTGCTGTGGTTGGCTGCAGGAGGCATTGCGTACACAGTGGGAATTATGTTTTTCGCTTTCGACCGAGTGCCGTTTTTTCACGGCATCTGGCATCTGTGTGTGCTGGCTGGAAGCGTCGCCCACTACTTTGCCATTTTGTTCTACGTCGCTCCGGTTCGCTAATCAGCGAAACCTTGATTTCGCGTCGAGAGCATCACGCACGACTCAGGGCCAAATCGATCAGCGTTTTTTGCTCCATCGCATGCGCCTTCGCCGATCCAGTCGCCGGGCTGGCAGCCGCGGATCGCTTCACGCTGCGCACCTGGCGATCGAAGGCCAGCTCCCGCAGACGCGGCAACACATAGGAATAAGCGCCCATGTTCTCCGGTTCTTCCTGCACCCAGACCAGATCGTTCGCGGTAGGATGCGCCTCGATCGCAGCCCGCAACTCTTCTTCCGGCCAGGGATATAGCTGCTCCAGAAAGAGGATGCCGGTGGAGGTATCTTTGCGTTTCTGCCGCTCCACGCGCAGCTCGTGACCAATCTTGCCGGTGCAGATCAGGAGTCGTGTGACGCCCTGCAATTCTGTTTCCGGCAGCACATTCAAAAATCGCGGCCGGCTCAAATCGACGAGAGGAGAGACCGCATCCGGATGTCGCAGCATGCTCTTCGGAGTGAAGACAACCAGCGGTTTGCGCCAGGGCCGCATCGCCTGACGTCGCAGCAAATGAAAATATTGTGCCGCGGTTGACGGTTGCGCCACCTGGATGTTGTCGCGCGCGACAATTTGCAGATAGCGTTCCATGCGGGCGCTGGAGTGCTCCGGGCCCTGCCCTTCATATCCGTGCGGAAGCAGGAGCACCAGCCCGCTGAGCAATCCCCACTTGTCTTCTGCTGAGGAAAGAAACTGATCGATGATGATTTGCGCGCCGTTGGCAAAATCTCCAAACTGCGCTTCCCACAGTACCAGCGCTTCCGGATAGTCGCGACTGAATCCGTACTCGAACCCCATCACTCCCGCTTCCGACAGCATGGAGTTGTAGACCTCAAACTTCGCCTGCTGAGGTTGAAGATGATTCAGCGGAACAAACTTTGTTTCATTTTCGATATCGATCAGCACGCTGTGGCGCTGGTTGAATGTACCGCGCTGGCTGTCCTGCCCGCTCAGCCGGACAGGAGTCCCTTGCGTCAGCAGTGAACCGAATACTATCCGCCTCCGCCATTCCATAATCGAACGGCCGCTCGCCACGGCCCATTTCTGCCCGCTGTTCCAGCAGCTTTTGAATCTTGGGGTGAATATGAAATTCCGCGGGAAACGTCGTGAGTCCGTCTGCGATGGTGCGAATGGTCTCTGCGGAAATGCCCGTGTCCACCTCATACTTCTTGTGGTGCGGGCCACCTTTGTAGGGCGACCAATATTCCGGGAGATCGGCCAGCACAGCTTTCTTCTTCATCTGCCGCGCCTGCTTCAACTCCTCTTCAAACTTCGCCTCCACATCGTGCACGCGGGCGGCCGGATCGACGCCGATTTTCTGCGCAAAGATTTCGTACAGCGGAGGATGTTGCTGAATCTTGGCGTAACGGAGCGGCTGCGTGATGGTCGGATCGTCTACTTCGCTGTGGCCGTGGCGGCGATAGCCGATTAAATCGATCACGACATCAGTATGAAATTGGTAGCGGTATTCTACGGCGAGAGCAGCGACGCGCATCACCGCATCCACATCTTCCGCGTTCACGTGAAAAATAGGAATAGGCAAACGCCGCGCCAGGTCGGAAGCAAAACGCGACGAGTTATACTCGTCCGGCTCGGCGGTAAATCCAATCAAGTTATTGGCAATGATCTGCAGACTGCCACCGACCGAGTACCCTTCGAGCGAGCCAAGATTCATGGTCTCCGCCCAGATGCCCTGCCCGGCGAAGGCCGCATCTCCGTGAATGATGACCGGAAGCACGCGATCGCGCCCTTCAGCGCCATAGCGCATCTGTTTCGCATAGGCCCGGCCCATGGCAACCGGATCGACTGCCTCCAGATGGCTCGGGTTGGAGGCAAGATGCAGGCCAAGCTCCTTCCCCGACTGAGTGGTGAAGGTACCAGTTGCGCCCACATGATATTTCACATCACCACTGCCCAGGCTGCTGCGCGGATCGGCGTCCTCAAACTTCGAAAAAATTGCGGAGGCGGATTTTCCCAGCGTATTGACCATGACGTTCAATCGGCCGCGATGGCTCATCGCCATCACAACTTTTTCCGCGCCTCGCTCGCCGGCGCTGTTCAACACCGCGTCTAAAAACGGGATCAGCGCCGTAACACCCTCGAGTGAAAATCGTTTTGTGCCGAGGTAGCGCTTTTGAATCACTTGCTCAAAAATGTCTGCCTCAATCAACAAATCGAGAGCGCGCTGCGAGTCCGTGGCAGTGGCGGCCGTTTCCATACGCTTCTGGACCCAGCGCCGGCGTTCGGGGTCAGCGATATGCATAAACTCGATGCCAATTGACCCGCAATAGATGGCGCGGGCCTGATCGGCAAACTCTCCGGTGTGCTTCAGTTCCTCAATTGGCTGGGGTGGAAGATACTGTTGCAACGGATCGAGCTGCGCCTGCAGATATCCCCAGCGGCGGAAAGCATCGAAAACCTGCTCGCGGGATTGTGGATTGGATTGGGTCAGGGTCGTTTCCAGAGTGGATGTACTCATAAGCAATCGAACGGCTCTACTTCAATTGTCGCAGAGGCAGCAGGTAGCGGCAACGACGCTATCGAGACGGCGCATTGCCATAGGATGCTATGAAAGTGGAGTTGAAAGGGTTCAATGGAACAGCTGGCGGCTAACCTGACTAGAGCTTGGTGGGAGCACTTCCGCTTAGCTTTGTTGCCAGCGAAACCAAATCGCTCGGTAGAATTGGCTTGGCGCGAAACGTGATGTCCAGACCTTCGTAGTCTGCTTCAGCTTCAGCAAGGCCACTGAGCACCATCACGGATAAACCCGCCCTGCGTTCCCAAAGCCGCTCCACAAAGTGGTGGCCGGATTCGCCAGGCATAATGTGATCGGTAATGACGAGATTGATCTCGCAATTTTGATCGGACTCGATCGCATCGAAGGCAGCTTCCGCGGAGTAGGCTGTCCGTACCTCTAACCCAGCACGGTTGAGGATGGCTTTGCGCGTGAGCGCTTGCACCGGGTTGTCGTCGACCACGAGAATCACAGAGGAGGCTTTCCAGAGCTATAAGGACTGATGTTGTTTTCTACGAAAAAGATGTCTGGGTCAATCAATAACTGCAAATTATTGATATCGAAGTAGATTACCAACGGGCTACGACCTTCGACGCCAGAAACAATATACCGTAGAAAATCCCCTATTGGGCCTTGCCAAGGCTGCCGATATTCGCCCGCCGCATTAGCCGTCCCACTGTGGAGGTAATCCAGCGTCGAGGCAACAACGTCAGTGCCAAAGTCAGCACGCGATTCGACGCCCCCGTGACCACCGATGACTTCTTGCCTTCGAAAGCCCGCAGCGACTCCCGCACCACGTCGGCCGAGGTCTGCATGCGTGCCCGATGGCTGAAGGGACTTTCGCCGGCCACGCGAAAAAAGTTGGTCGCGGTCGAGCCGGGATTCACAGCCATGACGTGAACTCCCCGCTGACGCGCCTCCTCAAACAATGCGTCAGAAAAGCTTTTTACAAATGCCTTAGTGGCGGCATACACGGTGGAATATGGAAGGGGTGCGAATGCCGCGACCGAAGCAATATTGATGATGCCGCCGCGACGGCGCTGCATCATCGGCTGCATATAAAGATGCGTCAGCTCAACCAGGGCAACAATGTTCAGGTCGAGCATCTGGCGAACACGCGCGAGATCGAGCGAAGCGAATTCCGCAAACGCTCCGACACCGGCATTGTTAATGAGCAGATCGACGTCGAGGTGGGCGGACTGGGTTCTCTGAAACAAATCGGCTGGCGCGGCAGGAACGGTGAGGTCGAGGGGAATCGCGATGACGTCGATGCCCATGTGTGTGGACATGAGTTCACTGCGAACTTTCTCCAACTGGTCCTGGGAGCGCGCGACCAGGATTAAAGACCAGCCCTGCGCGGCAAGCTGGCGGGCAAACTCTTCGCCAATGCCGGAGCTTGCGCCTGTGATCAGTGCGTATCCTTGCGGCTGCATTCCTTCGTTCCTTTCTGTCCTCTTGCTAGGCCGTGGTACGAGTCAGCCAGCGCCAACATTTCTCTCTCAGAACCGTGTGCCTTAAGCGTTATGAGATTGAGCGTGCCAGCAGGAAAGCTCCAACACCTAGAAAGAAGAGTACGCGATAGCGAATTCCGTGGGCACGGTTGACTTCCGGCAGCAGGTCGGTCGCGGCAACATATAACGCCACACCCGCGGAAAGCGGCAACCCGATGCCCGCCAACGACGGCAGAAAATGAATGGCGGCAACTCCGGCAACAGTAGCAGCACCCAGCACGCAGGCGGCAGAAACAGCAATCCGCGCACTGCGACCGCTGGCCAGCATGACGCTTCCAACGGTGAATCCTTCCGGCAATTTATGCAACAGCATTCCGGTAAAGATGAGCCAGCCGAGTGCACTGGAAAACGCGAAACCGCTGGCAATGGCGATGCCGTCAAAAAACGTATGCGCCGCCAGGCCAAACGTGACTGAGTAGGCGGTCGAGCGATGCAAAAATTCCTCGGAGTGAGTTTCCTCCCCAAAGTGAAAATGCGCCACCAGGGTATGTTCCAGCAGATGCACGCCGCAGAAGCCGGCGAGAATCCACAGCGGCGCCGCGATTGGAGCGGCATGGAAACTCTCCGGAATCATTTCTACCAGGGCAACCGCGATCAGAAAGCCTGCACCGAAGGCGACGAAACCATGCAGAAAACGCTCTGCCCGCATGCGCAACAACAGCAGGCCGCCAACGACGTCGGCCATGCCCGCGACCAGGCCGAGGAGCAGAACCATCCAGAAGGGTGTTGTGGCGTGCGTCATAATCTTGCTATCCGCTGTGACGAATGTGCATCACGTCACCATCCTGCACGATGTAGTCCTTGCCTTCAAGGCGCAGCGTGCCGTGTGACCGCGCCACGGCTTCTGATCCTGCTTCGAGCAGCGTATCCCAGTGGATCGTTTCAGCGCGGATGAAATGTTTTTCCAGGTCAGAATGGATCGCTCCCGCGGCCGCCTGCGCACGCGAGTTGACGGGAATTGTCCAGGCGCGGCATTCGTCCTCGCCAACGGTGAAAAAAGAAATCAGCCCAAGCAGCTCATAGCTTTTGCGAATCAGTCGACGCAGACCGCTCTCGCCTAATCCATAGCTGGAAAGAAATTCTTCCGCTTCTTCGTCGGGCATCTCTGCCAGTTCCGCTTCCACCTTGCCGCAGATGGCTGTGGCTCCTGTGCCGGGTCGTTTTGCGATCGCTACCAGACCATATTTGTCCACGGCGGCTTCCAGATCGGCGCCTAGCGTGGTGCTCTCAGAAATATTCAGGACATACAAAACGGGCTTCTGGCTGAGGAACATGTAGCCGCGGATTAGCTTTTTTTCATCGGCAGTCATTTCCATGGCGCGCAATGGCTGCTCCGCCTCCAGGTGCGGCTTGGCTCGCAATAATAACGCCTGCTCGGCCTCGAGCTCCGGAGTGCGGCCTTTCTTCAGATCTTTTTCCAGCCGCTCCATGCGTTTTTCAATCTGCGTCAGATCGCTCAGCATCAGGTCGAACTCAACATCCTGAATTTCCTTCAGCGGATTGATGGGACCGGTGAGCGGGACAGAAGGATCGTCGAAGACGCGTAGCACATGAATCAGCGCGTCCACGTTGCGCAGGCTGGCGAGCAAGCCGGGCTCCTTCAACGCTTCCTGCCCGATGGCTCCCACATCCGCATACTCCACGGTGGCGAAAACAGTTTTCTTGGGCTGATACAGCGCGGCCAGCTTTTCCAGTCGATCGTCGGGCACCCGCGCCATGCCCAGGTGAACTTCCTTGGGATTGGAGTAGCCGCGGTCTTCTAGTTTTGCCTTGGTGAGAATCTTGAACAGCGAGGTCTTGCCTACCTGTGGCAGGCCGATGATTCCGGTCTTCATGCTTATCCTGTGCGGGAGATTGTTGAGCAGTTCCTACGAAAGTTTACGCTGTTTCTGGTCGTCAGATGTCGCGACGCGAGCCCGGCGCTGGTTCTGGCCGCGCGTATAGAATGATCAGCCCAAGTCCGCACAGCAGCACAATGCCTTCGAGCGAAGTGGAAAGATTATGCAGGCGATTGAAATCAATGCGTGCCGGGTTGGCCGATGTCAGGTCTGCCATTGCAGGACCAGCCTTGAGACGGAGCGTTTCCATACGCGGGATCACGGAAAACTCCGAATAGGCCGTCAGGCCCATCATCACAGCCACGAGCAGGATGGGTGGGCCAACCGAACGCCGGGTGGCTCGCGTCACCCTCTCGATGATAAAAAGCAGCAACAAAATCGCTCCGCAGAACAGGCCGACGTCATGCAGATGCATCAAAGAATTCCGCACCATGGTACCGGCAGCCTCAAGACCTAACGCCGGATCAGGAAACATCGGCATCAAGTGTTCGAAGGCGACAGGTGCCTCCACGGCGCCGAAGAATATCAGTCCACCCACCCAGACCACGATGGCTAGCAGGATTAAAGTGCGTAGAAATGTTCTCATCGGCTGCAGACGGCCAAAGTCGGCCTTCCCTTCTTTCAGTTGAGTCCTACGGCAGGATCAGAAGCTTTTACATTCCGCTGACAGAGCTGCGACCAATCAGGCGCTCAATCCGCTTCTTCATCGGCGGGTGGGTAGAAAACAAATTGGTAAACATGCCGCCGCCCACGAGCGGTTGCGCAATGAACAGATGCGCGCTGGAGGGCGATGCCACCATCGGCAGCCTTTTAGAATATGCATCGATCTTTTCCAGGGCACTGGCCAGAGCATATGGATTGCCGGTAGTTTTCGCGCCAGTCGCATCGGCCTCGTACTCCCGCGAACGAGAAACCGCAAGCTGGATCAACATGGCCGCGATGGGAGCCAGGATCAGCATGAACAGCCCACTCATTCCCCCGCCTCGTTGACGATTGCCGCTGCCGCCTCCACCACCAAAAATCTCCGCCCAGTATCCCATGCGCGCAATCAATGTGATTGCGCCGGCCAACGTGGCTGCGATGGAGCTGGTAAGAATGTCGCGATTCTGCACATGGCCGAGTTCGTGTGCCAACACGCCTTCCAGTTCCTCATCGTTCAGCAGTCCCAGAATTCCATGAGTCATGGCCACCGAAGCGTGCTTTGGATTTCGCCCAGTTGCGAACGCATTGGGCGATTCGGTCGGGATTACGTACATCTTGGGCATGGGGATGCCCATGCGCTGCGTCATCCGCTCCACCACTTCATACGCGCGCGGCAGTTCTTCTCGCGTCACCGGCTGAGCTTTGTACATTTTTAGCGCCAGCTTGTCGGAGTAGAAGTAGGTGAAGAAATTCATGCCCGCAGCAAAAAGAAATCCAAGTATCAGGCCGTTTCTGCCGCCGAAATGCTCGCCGATTAAGACCAGCAACACGGTCAGCAGCGTAAGAAGGAAGGCAGTTTTTACAGTATTTCCCATAGCATCCTCATTCTATTCCTTCACATGGCACGGCAGGTGAATGCGAAGCGGAGGGGAAACTTGTAGCATCTGTATAGGAAGGCGCGGCTATATGGCCGTGCCGACGTCTACGTCTTTATGGTGGAACGCAGCGCAATCCTGGAGCAATGGCGCGACCGGAGGGATGATTCGGCCGTGCTGGCGACGCTGGTGCGGGTGGAAGGATCCTCGTATCGCCGCCCGGGCGCGCGCATGTACATCCATGCGACTGGATCCGTTGGAGCGATCAGCGGCGGATGCCTGGAGGGCGAAGTTTCGCGCAGAGCAGCATGGATCGCGCGGAACGGCCCGGCCGTGGAACGATATTCCACCCTGTTCGACGAAATCCTGGACGAAACCAACTCGCTTGATACCCGGGAAATTCCGTATGGCCTGGGCTGCGGTGGCGTCATGGATGTGCTGTTGGAGCCGCTTGCATCGCCAGAGACTGACGCCATGCTGCGGGCATTGGAAGCAGCAGAGCGTGGAGAAACACTATATTCCGCGACGGTTCTACCTTCAGCCGAAGGTCAGGCGTTTCGGCTCGCGCGCGTGATCCTTCGCGGGGATAAGACTCTTTTCTTCGCAAGCTCCAACCTCGACGCGGAAGCGAAGTTGAAGTTGACGTCACTTGCAAGCGCAAGCGTAGAAGCCAATACCATTTCCATTCCATTGGGAAATGAAGCACGCGAAGTATTTCTCGAGCCGGTACTGCCGCCGCAGAGGCTGGTCGTCTTCGGTGCCGGTGATGATGTGCGGCCGCTGGTTCGCATGGCGGATTTGCTGGGGTGGCGGGTCACCGTGGCGGATGGACGAGCGTGGCTGGCGCAGGCCGCGCGATTTCCGGAGGCGGAGCGGGTGCTGGCGCTAAGTGAAAACGCGGCGAACCTGGAGCAGCTTGCTTTGTCGCGGCTCGATGCCGTTACCTTGCTGACCCATAGTTTTGAGCAGGACAGAAACCTGCTGGAAAAATTGCTGCCGCTCGACCTGCGCTATCTCGGATTGCTGGGAGCGCGAAGTCGCAGCCGGCTGCTATTGACGGAAGCGGCAACCCGGCTTGGCTGGCCGCCGGAGGATGCACTGCATCGTGTACACGCTCCCATCGGATTGGATCTCGGAGGCGACAGTCCCGAGTCGGTGGCGATGGCAATTCTTGCGGAGATTCAGTCGGTGCTCTGCCAGAAAAACGCGGTCTCACGCGGCATGTCGATCGAAGATTTTTTGGCTGTGCCGGACCGTCCATACGCTCCAGTGCAATGCAGCCTCGACTCCCCTCGAAACCCGCAAGAAGCCGGTGCTCCCACGCATGCCGTCGAAACCACTCGCTAATCCAATGACAATACCTGCGATTGTGCTTGCCGCCGGCGCCTCGATTCGCCTTAGGCGACCCAAACAGTTGTTGCGCTTGCCAGGGTTCGGAGGCGCAACCTTGCTCGATCATGCGATTCAGCAGGCGCGGGAAGCAGGCGCCGCGCCGATATTCGTGATCCTGGGCGCACATGCGGATGAAATTCATCTCGAATGCGAATTGCTCGACTGCATCCTGGTCCGCAACGAGGCGTGGGCGGAGGGCATGGCGAGTTCATTGCGGGTGGGGATTGCGGCTGTGCTGGAAAATGCTCCCACCGCTTCTGGCGCGATGGTTCTTGTGTGCGACCAACCGGGATTGTCGGTCGAAAATTTACAGGGCCTGCTCACCGTTTACGAAGCAGACTCGAATCGCATTGCGGCTTCTCGCTATGCAGGGCGTACCGGTGTGCCGGTGATTTTCCCGCGTGCCTCATTCTCCGCACTGCTGCAACTGCAGGGTGACCAGGGCGCCCGCGCGCTACTACAACAAGCTGGAGCCGATGTGAATGCGATCGATTTTCCTGGCGGCGAGTTCGATCTCGATTCTCCCGCTGATATAGAGCGCCTGAAGATGAAGGCAGCTTCCGTGTCATCGAAGAAGCTCAGCTAATTCGTGGCAATGTTTTCTTCCTGCACTTCTTCTATCGCAGCCGGCGGTGCAACAGGCAGGGTGAAGAAAAATGTGCTGCCGCGATTCAGTTCGCTCTCCGCCCGAATGGTTCCGCCGTGGGCAAGGATGATGTGCTTGGCGATGGAGAGACCGAGGCCGGTGCCTCCAGATTCTCGCGAACGAGCTTTATCGACTCGATAAAAGCGTTCGAAGATGCGAGTCAGATGCTCGGATGCAATCCCTGCGCCAAAATCCTGAACGTAGAATTCGACCGCACCGGCAATCGGTCGAGTTCCGATGACGACGCGCTCGCCGCCTCCATACTTGACTGCATTTTCCAGCAGATTTGAGAGCACCTGCAGAATTGAGTCCGTATCCGCCATGACTTTCTCGCGGGTACTTTGACCCTTTTCAAGCACAACATTTCTGTCCATCAGCAGTCCGGTGAGAATGGCTGCGGCCTCGTCGATTAGCAGTTCCGCTTCAACCGGCCTGCGATTCAGCTTGTATTCCCCTGACTCAATTCTCGCCAACGCAAGCAGGTCTTCCGTGAGGCGCGTCATGCGCGCAGCATTACGACAGATGATCGAGAGAAAATCGCGCGCCTGGGTGGGCAGCCCGTCGTCCTCTTCCAGCATGGTTTCGGCATACCCGGAAATTGAAGTCAGCGGGGTGCGCAATTCATGGGAAACGTTGGCAATAAAATCGCGGCGAGTTTTTTCTACTCGATCGATTTCAGTCACATCGTGCAGCACCACCACCGCGCTGCCGCCCAGCATGGGTGCGGCACTTACGTCGAAGATGCGCCCTGGCAGCACAGTACGAGCGCGCACATGCGCGGTAATGCGCCGGCTCAATGCCTTTTCCACGCAAGCCAGCAGATCCGGATCACGAATGGTTTGCACCAGCGCATTTCCTGGTTTGACGCTGCCGCCCATCATTCGTTCCATTACGCGGTTGGACCAGTGGACACGGCTTTGCGCGTCGACCGCGATCACGGCCTCCTCCATACTGTCGAGCACCGTTTCCATTTCTTTGCGGCTATCCTGCAGGGTGCGAAAAACAGATTCCACGCGCGCTGCCGTCGCATCCAGGGCATTCGCGACTGCGGCAATTTCGTCGACGCCGTTATCAACAATGCGCGCGCCAAAGTCTCCGCGAGCCAGCCGATGAGCAAAATCGACAATCCGGGCCAGGCGGCGGGACACAGCCTGCGCCAGCAACGCCGCCAGGCAAATTGCCAGCAGCAAACCCAGCAACGTGGCCCACAGCAAGCTACGCCGCACCATGTGCAGCGTTTCATAGACCTCATGCATTGGATAGGCGAGACGGACGATATAGTCGCCCGCCGGTGCAGTCACGTAAAGGATACCGTGGTCGACAGCCTTCCCAAACGCGCGATGCTGCACCGTAAGTGCCCGCATCTCAGAACCGTTCATCGAAAGTTTCGAGGTGGAATCCGCACCCGCTGCCAGGTCCGCGGTGGAGTCGGCGATTACGCTGCCATCTTTCTTCAGGATGGTGACCCGCGCATCGACGGCCCGCGCTTCCTCCTGCGCCAGCATCCCCAGGTTTGTCGCAGGGCTGACGACAACGCGCTGCGCCAGAGCCTGAGCGCTTTCCGACAGGGTTCGTACCCGTTCATTTTGTAAGGAAGATTCCAGGATGTTCTGCTGTGAGATGTCGAGCATTGCGGAGGCGGCCAACACCACCAGGACCATCGCCGCGAGCAGCTTAAAAAAAACTCTTTGCCTCATGTAGCTTTTAGCCTTTAGCGCATAGCCCTTAGCTTTTAGCCCTTAGCTCCTGGCTGAAAGCCTTTCGCTAAAAGCAGTGATCTTCTAGAGGCTTTCCTTTGGCATCTCAAACCGGTAGCCTGCACCGCGCACGGTTTTAAGATACTGCGGATTTTCGGGATCCGACTCAATTTTTTCACGAATGCGCCGCACGTACACGTCGACCGAGCGAGGCGTAACGAAGCGCGCATCGCCCCAAACGGCGTCCAGCAGATGATCGCGGCTGAAGACCCGGCCAGGATGACGTGCCAGATATTCCAGCAGCCGAAACTCGGTTGCCGTTGTCGCCATCAGTTCATCACCCACTTTCAACTGCATGGCGCTGGCGTCAATCTCCACCGGTCCAAAATGGATAGCAGTCGGAGTCGTCGGCCGCTCGAAGCGACGCAACACGGCCTTGATGCGGGCGATCAATTCTCTCGGGGAGAAGGGCTTGGTAATGTAATCGTCGGCGCCTAACTCCAGGCCAAGCACGCGATCACTCTCGCTGGTCCTCGCCGTGAGAAAAATCACAGGCGTAACCGCCAGCGCGGGGCTCTTGCGAATGCGCCGGCAGAGATCCAGACCATCGCCGCCAGGGACCATAATGTCCAGCACGAAAAGGTCGGGGGCCTTGCGCTCGGCATCGGCCAGTACGGAGGCCGGACTTACAAAGGTTCGTACGGCGAACCCGGCAATTTCCAGGCTGTGCTGCACTAACCGGGAAATGTCCTGGTCGTCTTCCAGAACGAAAATCGTCTGACTCAATTCCGGTGTCCTCTCGACTGCTTCTGTCATTGGTTCTGCAGTTTCCATGGTGCGCTTACTCCTCCGTCGAGGCAAGAGTATCGCAATCAGGCGAATTTCCTGCAAAAGAACCGTGAATGCAATGTGACGATTGCGTGAATGTGTTTGGCGCTCGTCAACCGGCTGATTTTACTGTGACAACTCCTCGGCAATTTGCGCAGCCGCCTTCTCGCATTGGGCCTGATCCACGTCGTGGTGGGTCACCAGGCGAATCGCATCCGGCCCCGTACTGCTGACAAGAATGCCGCGACGCTTCAGCCCGGCAACCAGCTCGGATGCGAGCTTGCCACCTTTCAGCTGAAAGCGGACGATATTCGTCTGCACGCTTTCCAGATCAATTGTCAATCCTGGAATCCTGGCGAGCGACTCGGCCAGGTACCGGGCATTGCGATGATCTTCATCCAGTCGTGTTGTCATGGTTTCGAGGGAGATCAAGCCTGCCGCGGCCAGCACGCCGACCTGACGCATGCCTCCACCCAACGACTTGCGAATGATCCTGGCCCGCCTCATCAAATCTTTGGAGCCAACCAACATGGAACCGACCGGTGCGCACAGTCCTTTCGACAGGCAGAACATCACCGTGTCGAAGCCTCGCGTCAGCTCCACCACTCCGACATTAAGATACGTGGCCGCGTTGAAAATCCGTGCGCCATCTAGATGCGTTGGAAGTCCGGCAGCTTTCGCTCCCGTCCAAATTTCTTCCAGCACCGGCAGCGGTGTCACCGTGCCGCCGGCCATGTTGTGAGTATTTTCCAGAGTGATTAATCCCGTTTGCGCGCGGTAATAGAGGTTGGGGGCAATCGCCGCCTGAATCTGCTTCCACGTCAGCACTCCGCGGGTTCCGACGATGGTTCGCGGCAGGCAGCCGGAAAAGGCGGAGATCATCGCCATCTCCCACTCCACTACATGAGACCGCGATTCGCAGATCACTTCCTGTCCGTGCTGGGTGTGCAGGCGCATCGCAATCTGATTGCCCATGGTTCCGGTGGGAACAAACACTGCCGCCTCGCGGTCGAAAATCTCTGCCGCTCGCTGCTCCAGCCGATTGACGGTTGGATCTTCTCCGTAGACGTCGTCGCCAACTTCGGCAGCAGCCATGGCGGCTCGCATCGCCGGCGTCGGCTTGGTCACGGTGTCACTTCGCAGATCAATCGCGCCGACAGCTTTCGACGACGTGGGGGCTGGTGTCTCGGCAGTTTCAACGCTCATGCGAACACTCCTTGCTGCTGGGTTAGGCTGACGCCCGTCTCGTCGGAATCGCGGACGCCAAGAAATCTTTGAAACACATCATTGGCGAACAGTCGCCCCTTCTGGGTCAATCGGGCTCGATCCTCATCGTATTCGATCAGACCCTGTTGCTGCGCTTCGCCGAGAATTGGGCGATAGGATGCAGCCGCCTCGGACCCAAACTCGCGGGTGATGTTTATCAGCGAGACGCCGTCGTTGAGCCGCAGGCCCAGGAACCAGGCCTCTTCCAGCGCTTCCGTCCGGGACACGGGTGTGATCGTCTCGCGGTCGCAGTCAGCCACGATTGGATCCAGGTAGGCCGGCAAGTCGTCAGTGGTGGCAGCCCGGATTGCTTCGCCATCCACCGTCGGCAAAAAGGAATGCGCGTCCAGACCGAAGCCGAGATACGGCTGGCGGGTCCAATACTTCAAGTTATGGTGCGACCGATGCCCGGTGCGTGCGAAGTTCGAAATCTCATACTGTGCGATCCGCGTCGCGTCGAATCGCTCGACAGCTTCCGTATACATGTCTGCAATCGTCGACTCGTTCGGCACCAGGCCAACTCCATAGCGGGTTCCTCCGGCGATGATCTCGCGACCCAGCCGGGAATCTTCATCCACGTCGAGCATGTAGACGCTAAGGTGAGGCACGCCTGTCGCGATGGCTCGCGTGAGCGATTCACTCCAGCTTTCGCGGGTCTGGTGTGGCAGGCCGGCGATCAAGTCGACATTGATGTCGTCGATGCCGGTGGCGCGAAGTCGGTCAATGTCGTGAAGCGTGATGGCTCGCGTGTGAGTGCGGCCTACTGCCGACGCCTCCTGATCCACGAACGATTGCACGCCGAGGCTGACGCGATTGAATCCCAGGCCCGGCATGACGTGCAACATCTCGTCACTTATTTGGCCAGGCGCACATTCCAGCGTTATCTCTGCCGAATCTCCAACGGAAAATACTTCTCTTATGGCTTTAACTATTTCACTTAATTGATTGACATTTAGAAGACTAGGAGTGCCGCCACCGAAGTAAATCGAGTCGACTTTTTGGGGTACGTGGCTTCCCCATTTGGCCGCTCGTTCCGGAGCCTGGCGAATTTCTGCCGTCAACTTTTCGACATACGTCGCCATTCGATCGGCACCGTACACTCCTGAGGCGAAGTTGCAATAGCTGCATTTGGCGCGACAAAACGGAATCGACACATAAATGCCAAGCGCGGGCGCAAGGTTTTGCATCGACTCGGGTTGCATTCTCATCGAGATGTCTACAGGCATAGTTCGGCGCGTATGCGGAGAATAGACGGAAACTTCGTACAATAGCAGTGTCGCATGGCAGACCCCAAACAGAGCACCCAGCAGCAAGACGACGACGTTATCGGCAAGGCTTACGACAGTCGCCTGATGCGGCGGCTGCTGGTCTATCTAAAACCGTACAAGCTGCAGGTCGGCATCTCGCTGGTCGCCATCCTGCTTACAGCCCTTGCGGATGTGCTGGGCCCGTACCTGACCAAGGTGGCCGTTGACCTGTACATGACGCGGTCGGCCGCAACAAACAACTCCTTCTGGACGCGCCACCTGAGCCATAACCCGATGACCGGCATCACCCAGATTGCCGGGATCTATCTTGGCTCGCTGATCTTTATTTATGTGCTGGCGTTCATCCAGACCTACCTGATGCAATGGACCGGGCAGAAGGTGATGTACGACCTGCGCAGCCAGATTTTCCGCCATATCCAGCGCATGCATGTTGCGTTTTTCGACCGCAACCCGACCGGGCGGCTAGTTACGCGCGTGACTTACGACGTGGACGCGCTGAACGAAATGTTCACTTCCGGCGTGGTGTCGATCTTTGAAGATGTGCTGGTGCTGGCCGGCATTGTGTTCGTCATGCTGCGGATGAACTGGTGGCTGGCGCTGCTGGCCTTCTCCGTCATCCCGCTGATCATGATTGCGACCCAGATTTTTCGCAAATTTGTTCGCGAGTCGTACCGGCGGATTCGAACCGCCATTGCGCGGATCAACTCTTACCTGCAGGAACATGTCAGCGGCATGAGCGTCGTGCAATTGTTCAACCGCGAAGAGCGTGCCTTTCAGGATTTCGAAGTCGTCAATCGCCAGCACATGAAGGCGTTCAAAGACGCCATCATGGCCTATGCCCTGTATTACCCGGTGGTGGAAATTCTCAGCTCGATTGCTGTCGCCATCATCATCTGGGTGGGCGGCGGCGGAGTGCTGCGCGGGGTGGTCACGCTTGGCGTGCTGGTGGCGTTTATCCAGTATTCGCAACGCTTCTTCCGTCCGATTCAGGACCTGAGCGACAAGTACAACATTCTGCAAGCAGCGATGGCAGCCAGCGAGCGCATCTTTAAGCTGCTCGACACGCCGCCGGAAATTGTGTCGCCGGCGATCCCCATGGTCGGCGATGGATCAGGCCGCATCGAATTTCGCCATGTGTGGTTCACCTATCAGCGGCTGGATGACGCCATGCGCGAGCGCCTGCGTACCAGCTCGGCTCCGGAAAAAGAGGGCGTGGAGTGGGTGCTGCGCGATGTGAGTTTTACCATCGAGCCGGGCGAGACGGCCGCGATCGTCGGCCATACTGGCGCCGGGAAAACCACGCTAAGCAGCCTGATGATGCGATTTTACGATGTGCAGCGCGGCGCCATTCTGATTGAAGGCGTCGACGTCCGCGACTGGGATGTACAGGAACTTCGGCGGCGGTTTGCCGTGGTGCTGCAGGATCCGGTGTTGTTTACCGGAACCGTCACCAGCAATATCCGATTGGGAACAGAACGCATTACGGAAGAAGAGATCGAAAGCGCCGCCGACCAGGTGAATGTTGGCGACTACATTCGCTCGCTTCCAGGTGGATTCCAGGAACCGGTACGCGAGGGTGGCAGCACGCTTTCTACCGGGCAAAAACAGCTGATCAATTTTGCCCGTGCGCTGGCGCATAATCCGCGGATTCTAATTCTCGACGAAGCCACTTCCAGCGTCGATACGGACACCGAATTGCGTGTTCGATCGGCATTGACCCGGCTGGTCACGGGGCGCACCTCCGTGGTGGTGGCGCATCGGCTATCGACGATTCAGACGGCGAATCGAATTCTGGTGATGCACAAAGGCCAACTGCGGGAGATAGGCACGCACCAGGAACTGCTGGCGCAGCGCGGACTCTATTGGAAGCTGTACCGCTTGCAATATAAAGACCAGGAAATTCCGGACCCGATCCTTCGTTCCGGCGATCCGCTTGCGGTCACAGGCGATTAAAAAACCTACTACTTTACTCCGGGCGTTGTTGCTCAGAGGCGGTTTTTCCCGTCTGCACGCCCAGATGAATGTAATATTCGAAGGCATCCCGCAGGTGTGAATGTCCGCAGTTGCCGGGATGCAAGGGCAAATTATTGGAGGACGGACATACACCTTCCTGTTCAGGCCCTCCCGAGTAGTCTGTGCTGGTATTCAACCAACCCTGTCCCGACTGCCCTCCGCTGCCGCTTGCAGCCGCATTTTCCTGCACATGAATGATGGGCAGCCCGTCGGCCTGCAACTCGATGATGTCGGATAAAAGATACGTGTTGTACGCCGCAATCAAGGCGGCATTCTGGTCCCCTGCCTGTACTGGAACATCGGCGATAAAGAGCGCTGGAGGCAAGTCGGCGCTGACGGGCGAGGCGGATCCTAACCAGACGGGCGCTACGATCCCCGTAGAGCCACCAGAGCCGGCGACGGTCACTTGAAAGGTATGATTTCCAGCGGGCAATGGATAGCGGAACGTGGTGAATTTATAGGTTTCTTCGTTGCCATAGTAATTTTTGGAATTGATTGTCGCCTCAGCGGCGGGTGAAGATCCGTCAATCAGAATGGTCATGCTGCCGGTGGTCCAGCCCGTGTCCTGCATAAAGCCAAAGTAGAGCGCAGGTCCAGCAGTCACGATGGTGCAGGTAAACGTGCTCGCCGGGGTTTGTGATTGTTCGACTCCGTCGGGAAACCTGTATGCCATAGTGACGGCCCACGTCCCTGTTGCACTGCATTGTTCGTCGGTAAAAAAAACCTTGGCGTTTCTAGGCACCGTCGCCCATTCCATGACTGCAGCGACATCCGTCGCGAACTGGTAATAGTCGCGCCCATACGCCGGAAGGTCATTCGTCCCGATCATGGAGGTGACCGCAGGGTTGTTGGTCTGCTGTGGGTTGTAGTTTCTCATCATGATGTCCGACTCGTCGGCCGAGGTGGCTCCTCTATGTCCGAAATTTGACCCTTGCCCCTCGAAGTCTGCAAGCATCAAATTGCCGTATCCCATCGCAAGCGAGGTGGCTCCGTTCGGGGAGGTGGCACCATCGCCATAGGTGATCGAATCGCCAAACTCGTAAATTTCTGAATATGCCGGTGACGTGGGTCCCTTGGTCGGTGTCGATGGTGGGGCGGGTACGGTGACCGGTGTCGATGGTGGCGCCGGTACGGTGACCGGTGTCGATGGCGGCGCGGGTACCGTGGCCTGTGTGAATACGGTGGCCTTAGAACTGCCGCAGCCGGATGAAGACAGGAGCATCAATAGGGCGAAGATCGTTGAAACGCAGCACAGGATGGGACGCAAAAGCTTGCAGGAACTGATGGCGGGCAGCATGGATTCTCCGGGAGCGTATTCGGACCCATCCACGAGGAGTTGATTCGAGCCCAATTCAGGCCCGAGCCAATTACTCCTGGTATTTTTTCAGGGTTACGACGAAAAACAGGGCGCTTGGTTTGACGTTAGCAAGATTCATCAACTTTTTCCCAGTTCGGAACTCAACTTTGTACCTAAAGTAACCTGTAAGCATCCTGGCGCGCTCACTAGGGAGAGAGGATGGATTCGCTCTAAAATCAAACAGTCAATGCCCACTACAACCATCTTCATTTCCGCAGGTGAGGCCAGCGGAGAACGATACGGCGCCATGCTGATTGAGGCGGTGCGCGCGCTGCGTCCCGATACCGAGTTTTTCGGTCTGGGTGGAACGGCGATGGAGACCGCCGGCTGCGAGCGCATTGTCCGCGCGGAAGACATTGCCGTCATGGGTATAACGGAAGTGGTGCGCCATATGCCGCGCATCTATAAGGAATATCGACGCCTGGTGCAAAGCATTCGCAATCGTAAGCCGAACCTGGCGGTGCTGATCGATTTTCCGGACGTGAACTTTCGGTTGGCGAAAGAGTTGAAACAGGCTGGCATTCCTGTCCTCTATTTTGTGAGCCCGCAACTTTGGGCCTGGAAGCAATACCGTGTGCGCTGGGTGCGCGAGCGTGTCAGCAAGATGCTGGTCATTTTTCCGTTCGAGGAAAAGTTCTACCGCGACCGCGGCGTCGATGCGGAATTTGTTGGCCATCCCCTGGCAGACCTGCCCCTGCCGACGATCTCGCGCCAGCAGTATGCCAGGCAATACGGACTGAACGCGGCAAAAGAGTGGATCGCGCTTCTGCCGGGAAGCCGCGGCAAGGAATTGCGGCACAATCTTCCTGTGATGGCCGGAGCTGCCAATCTGCTTGGGGCGTCGTATGAATTTCTGCTGCCTGCAGCCGCAACGCTCGACCCCGAATGGGTGCGGCGTATGGTCGCACAATGTGAAACTGCATTTCCTGGAATTGATCTTCCCATCCACGTGGTGCAGGATGCTCGAGCCGCATTGTTTCATGCACGCGCCAGCGTTGTGGCCAGCGGTACGGCAACGGTGGAGGCGGCGCTGATCGGTAATCCCTTCATCGCGGTCTATCGGCTGTCGGACTTCAGCTACGCTGTCGCGAGTCGCCTGGTAAATTTGCCGCACGTCGCCATGGTGAATTTGATCGCAGAAGATCGGATTGTCCCGGAATTGATTCAGGATGATTTCACACCGGAAAACATTGTTCGTACACTTCAACCACTACTTGAAGAAACTGGTTACAGGTCACAGATGATCGAGGAGTTGAAGAGCGTTCGAAAAGCGCTACATTGGGAGTCGGCCGCGGCTCAACTTTCTGTGGCCAACATGATCCACACTCCCGAGGAAATTGCGTCTCAATCCCTTCCCGAACCGACGGCTATCGACCGCGCGGCGGCATGGGTTCTGGATTTTCTGGATCGTGCGGAAGCCGAACCCTCTCCGATGACGGCTGAGGCGAACACGGCGGAAATGCCCGGATGAGAACCGTGCGGAGCGAGTGGAAATCTCGGCTGCGTTTCTCGCAGAGGATGACCGTACTTCTCTGCGTGTTTCTCTCGCAAGTCGTGACAGCACAATCCGCGCAACCAGCAGTGGCGAAGATTGCCGTTCAGATTCGGGGCTACTCGATCGACATGAGCCTTGATCCGGCACATCATTCACTCTCCGCAAGGACGCGCGTGGAGTTCTCCGTGTCGCAAAATCTGCCAACGATTGAATTTCTATTTAACCCAGCGTTGCACGTCGACAGCGTGACAGATAGTTCTGGAAAAAGTCTGAGCGCGATGCAAAAGGATGGCGCCGTCACAGTGACGCCTGCCAGTCCCCTCGCCTCCGGTAGCGATATTGCATGGACGTTTACCTATAGCGGAGTGCTCGATGCGACGTCCGGGACGGTGCCTCGTCTGGCTTCGATTGGCGAGCCGGTGAGCTACCTGGTCTATGGGAGCAATTGGTTTCCAGTAGTCGGCGACGGTAGCCAGCGTTTTACAGCAAACATCCACGTGCATGTGCCAAACGGAGTTCAGGTGCTGGGTAGCGGATTGAGTGGATCGCCGCATGCGGATGCAGCTGGGAATACCGTCTTCGACTTCGACTGGACTCGTCCGGGATTTCCGGGGACTGTGATTGCGGGCAAGTTCCAGCCGCCGGTGGAGGGATCCGGCTCCCACATCCGGGTCTATCTCATCCAACGTGGTTCGAATGCGCAGGGCGATGCGGCGCAATCTTCCGTACAGAAGATTGCCGCTACCGCCACGAAGCAATACGGTGAGCTCGCTGCTCAATTTGGGCCAAACGATACCGGGGATTTGAACATCGTCGAGTTGCCGAACGATACGCTCCCTGCCGCGTCAGCCCCAGGGATCACGGCGATCGCCGGCAAATACCTTGAAACCGCGGACTACTCGCGGCTGCTGGTGAATACTATCGCCCATCAATGGTGGGGAGAAGATGTCAGCGCGACGTCGCGAAACGATGCATGGATTACAAACGGGATGTGCCGCTATGTCGAACTCGAATTCCTGGCTCGCACGGCCACGCCTGCGCTCACGGCCGACGCAATATTGAACGTGTCCGCCAGCGCGCTCGCGTATGACAAGTTCCCCATGGCCGATGTGGACCGGTATCCGGAATTTTCGCGTGAGTTCGAGGCCATGACCTACGACAAAGGCGCGATGATCTTGCGCATGCTGCGATGGCAGATCGGGGACGCGGCGTTTCAGCAGACGCTGCACGAGGTACTTTCGCAGCCAGACAAGACTATTTCCTCGGCGAAGCTGGAGCAGATCGCCGAAGTGGAAAGCCACCAGAATCTGCGGCCCTTCTTTACACAATGGCTGAATAACACCGGCGCGCCGACGCTCAAGGATAAATGGACGCTCTACCGGCTGGGCAATAACCAGGGATTCCGCACGGTGGGTGAAATTGATGAAGACCTGGACCTGTTCCAGATGCCGGTCGAAGTGCAGGTGGAGACGGAGGGCAAGACGGTCACAAAGCGAGTGGATGTGATGGGACCGCAAACCCAGTTCACCATCGATACATTTGGAATTCCGCGCAAGGTTTCTCTCGATCCCGAGCGCTGGTTGTTACGAAATGACGATGCCCTGCAGGTGCGCGTGCACATTCTGCGCGGAATAGCGAAGGCGGCTGCAAACGATGATGCCGCGGCGATCGCGGAGTATCGCGGGGCACTGGCGCTGGATGCCACCAGTTCCCTGGCCAACTATCGCCTGGGTGAAATTTATTTCCAGCTGAAAAACTATCAGGCCGCGGAGGACGCATTTCGAGCGGCGTTGAGCGGCGATGGCGTTCCCACGTGGACTGAGGGTTGGAGCGATGTGCAGCTGGGAAAAATCTTTGACGCCTCCGGACAGCGCGACCGCGCCGTCAACGAATATCGCGAGGCCATCGAAACCCACGACGATAATTCCGGCGCTGCCGCGCTGGCGAGCGATTATCTGAAACACCCGTATACACCACCTACTGGCGCCCCACGCTAGGTCGCTCGCCCATGTGCAGCTATTTCTTGTCGTCGAGCGCAGCCAGCACGTCGGCCACGGTGGGCTGAACCTGCAACATGTACTCGCGAACCCGGGTTCGTTCTTCCGGCGGCAACGAAGGCAGCACCACCAGCAGTCGACGCAGCGTGGTGCCGATATCGTCGGCGTAATTCATCATGCGGATGGCTTCTCCAGTTAGGGGCATCGGTTCTCCTCGGGAATGTTTGAATGATGTTATTGTAAGCCGCAGCGGCGGCTCGGGTCGAAATGAAACCTTACCGGCAAAGGGCTACGCGGATTCAACCGGATCGATGACAGCGGGTTCAGACAGCCCCTCTGTGATTGCAACGGTCTCAGGATCAACCCAGCCATCACGATCCGTCACTTCGGTCAACGCCGCCAGCTTTTCCGTAATCCACGGCTGCAGCGCGTCCTGGCTATAGCGCCAGCCCCAATTCCCTTCGGGCTGCGCCGGTGTGTTCATGCGGGCATCCTGGTCCAGTTGCAGCACATCCTGCATGGGAAACAGGCAAAGACGGGCGACAGAGGCGGCCGCGCTGCGCATCATGGCCCAGACGATTCCATCGTCGCCGGGATGGATGTAAGCGGCAATGGCGGCGCGTTCAGTCTCGCTGGTCTGATGCCACCAACCCAGGGTGGTGTTGTTGTCATGGGTGCCGGTGTAGATGACCATATTCTCTTCGCAGCGATGCGGCAGATGCAGATGCGCACCGCGGTCGCTGAAACCAAATTGCATGACACGCATGCCCGGCATGCCAAAGCTCTTTCGCATGCGCTCAACTTCTGGCGTGATGACACCCAGGTCTTCCGCAATCAGCGGCAGGTCGCCCAGTTCCTTATACACATGCGAGAACAATTCGGTGCCGAGAGCCTTCATCCAGCGCCCACGAATTGCCGTGGGATCTTCCGATGGGATGGCCCAGTAGGATTCAAAGCCGCGAAAATGGTCGAGCCGCAACAGGTCGCAAAGAGCCAACGCCCGGCGAAAACGCGCCACCCACCACGCGAAGTTTGAGCTGGAGAGTACATCCCAGCGATACAGTGGATTGCCCCATCGCTGCCCGGTGGGGCTGAAGTAATCCGGTGGAACGCCCGCCACGTTGAGAGAATTTTTATTTTCGTCGAGTTCGAAAATCTCCGGTCGCATCCAGACGGCTGCGCTGTCGTAGTTAACGAAGATTGCCATGTCGCCGATGAAGCGAATCTTACGTTCGGCGCAGTACGCGCGCAGCTGCATCCATTGTTCCTGGAAGAAAAATTGAATCGCCTTCTGGATGCTTCGCTCGCGCTCATGCTCAGCGCGAAACTTCTCCATCGCCTCCGGAACGCGATGGACATATTCTGCCGGCCACGCCGACCAGATGGCGCCGTTGAACACGCTGCGCAGAATGGTGAAGCTGGCATAACCTTCCAGCCATTGCTTATTGTCGGCACAGAAAAGGTCAAACCGCTCCCGAGCCTGCTGGGGAGCACCGTCGAGGAAATTCGCAGCTGCTTGCTCCAGCAATGGATGCTTGCAGGCCGACGCAAGGTCAAAGTCGGCAGGTCCCTCCGAGCCGGGAAGACTTGCCAGGCACTCTCCGTCAAGCCAACCCTCTTCGACCAGTCTTTCAATGCTGATGAATAATGGATTTCCCGCAAACGCGGAGAGGGCAGAATACGGTGAATTACCGAAACCTGTGGGGCTAAGCGGTAGAACCTGCCAGTATTGTTGCTTGGCAGCCGCCAGGAAATCTGCAAACGCGTAGGCTGCGGGTCCCAAATCGCCGATGCCGCCGCGGGAAGGTAGAGAAGACAGGTGTAGTAAGACACCGGAAGCGCGTTCGGTCAGCATTGCTCTCCGTAGTAGGGCGTCGAAAGGCCCACAATGCCTTCTCGAAAACTCGCCTACCTATAAGACGCGCGCGGAGGGTGATTTACACCTTCCGCTTTGTGAAAAATTATCTTTACGCACAGACTACATGCCCGACTGAGTTCCGGCGAGCGCCTTCTTGTTGTAGTGGATCAAGCCGCGTTGTATAAAACGCTGCTCCAGCGAACTTGCAAACACTGCAAAGGCGGTTTCACGCCGCTGCTGCACCAGCTTGTCGCGGGTCGCGTCCATATTCTGCTGGATCTGGGCATCGGTCGGCGCCTGCTTATCCAGAAGCTTCAGCACCACACCGCTGCGCTCTGTGTAGATCGGGCCGCTTATCTGGCCGGGTTGCAGCGTGAAAGCGACCGCTCCCTGGGTGGACATATCGCCCAGCTGAGGAACCTGGCCGCTGCCATCGACCAGATCGCTGGTCAACACAGTCGCGCCCACTTCCTTGGCTGCCTTTTCCAGGCCGTCTTCATGCGCCTTAACGGCTAACTGCTGCGTACGGTTATGCAGCAAGGATGCAATCTGCTGGTCGCGAAAATCTTCCAAGATATGCGCCTTGTAAGCGTCGAAGGTGGGCGCATGCGCAGGTACCACGTTCAGCACCGTATAAACCGCATAGCCTTCTCCGGTCGAGGCGCTTTGCGGAGCCGCGCCTGGCTTGGTTGCGAACGCGCCTTTCAGCAGCTGCGTACCGTCGGCCAGGCCGGGGACCACTCCGCTCTGCTGCAGCGGATCCGTAGTGACCACCTGCAGATGATTCTGCTCCGCCATCTTTTGCAGTCCAACCTGGGCCGCTTGCGCCTGCAACTTTTCCGCATATTGCTGCGCCGCCTTTGCCTGGGCCTGCTGAGTCAAGTTCGCCAGAATTAAATCGTGAACGTCGTCAACAGGTTTCAGGTGAGCCGGCTGCTTCTCTTCCACCTGCAAAATATGAAAGCCGAATTGGGTCCGGATCACCGACGACAGCTGGCCCGGTTGTAGCGAAAACGCGGCCTGATCAAACGCCGGTACCGTGGCGCCGTGCTGGATGAATCCCAGTTCCCCACCCTGGGTTTTGCTGCCCGGATCGTCAGAATACTTTTTCGCAAGCTCGGCAAAGTTACCGCCCGCCTTCAACTGCTTCAGGATGTCTTCCGCCTTCGCCTTGGCAGCGGCAACGGTCTGCGCGTTGGCATTGGTTGGAACCTTAATCAGGATGTGCCGCACCCGAACTTCTTCCGGCACCTGGAACTGCTGATGATGATCGTTGTAATACTGCTGCACATCCGCGCCGCTAACCTGCGGCACGCCGCCGGGAACCTGGGTCAGAGAGAACGCAACATACTGAACCTTGCGCGTCTCAGGAATCGCTGTGCGGTAACGCGCCGCATTCTGCTGAAAGAAAGCTTTTAGCTCGGCATCGGAGGGAGTGATCTGCTTACGCAATTCGGCATCCGATAGCACGGCGTATTCAAACTTCACCTTGGTTGCCTGCTTCAGATACTCGGTGCGAACCGTAGAGTTGGGCACCGTCAACCCGCCAGTGATAAATGCTTCCAGGCGATTGATCAGGATTTCCTCTTTCAACTGCTGCTCAAAGTCGGCACGCGACATGTTGAAGTTGTTCTGGACGAAATCGTCATAGCGATCTTCGCCGATAAACTTGCCGCCCGGGAAGAGCATGGGGGCGAAGGGTCCATGCATCAACTCGTTCTGGACATCCCGATCGGTTACGGTCAAACCCATGCGGCCGGCTTCCTGCACCAACACCGCCCGTTGCACCAGGGACTCCCCGGCACGCTGCATCAGAAACGGCAGTACGAAGTCGGGATAATGATTCTGCTGCTGTATGCGCTGCGCCACCTGCTGCACCTGGGTCAGGTGCACATCGGTCGAGTCGCCCAGCATGCGTCCAAAGATGCTGTCGCTGTGGACGATGGCATAGGTATCGCCGGTAGAAGCGGCGTCCTGAAAAATGCCGGGAACAAGAGTGATCACCATCAAAATGGCTGTGATGGAAATAAGCGCAATAAAAATGCCCTTGACCAAGCGGCTGTCTTGCTGAAGAAAACGAATCATGAGCGGGCAACGACCTTACACCCGGAGCAATACTCCGGACGGGATTGACTCAGGCCCCTGAATTTCGCGAGGCATGGTTACTTCCAGTATAAATGCACGGCCGCTTCCCCTGGAGGAAGCGGCACCGGAACTGCGCGACATGAAGCTGACTCAATACGGGTATCCTCCCGGAGGTCCGGGTGGCGGATAGTACACCGGTTGGGGAGGGTAATATCCCGGGGGTGGATAGCCGCGCCCATATCCCGGCCGACCATAGGCCGACGGAGGAACGCGCGACGCGAGTTGCTCGATTTCACCCCGGGTGGGGACATGAACCGTGATCGGCGCGCTCAGATAAAACGTCAAGACTGACTCCGGCGGAATGTAGAGCTGCGGGCCGGAGGACAGGGACGAAAGTCCCGCACCACCCAGACCGCCGAGCAATCCGCCCAGCAGCGCCGTAGGTCCACCGCCAACGGCTCCGCCAATGATCGCTCCCACGCCTGCGCTTCCAGCAATGTTCGCCGCAGATTGTCCGCCCTTCCCCGGTCCTCCGCGAACCCACATCTGGCTGATCACCGGATACATCGTGCTGGAAACGTTGATGCCGGTCAGCTGTAACGCCAGGTGAGGACGGCCTTTCAGCTTTCCCGGGCCGCGCGCATCGACGACGGTTCCAGTGACGTCCGCGCCGCGCGGAATCGCAATCAATCCGTTCTTCACGACAATGTTCTGCACCAGGATGCCGTGGAATGGAGTTCCGATCTTGGTGTGCTTGCTGTCAATCGGCTGCATCACCATCACATAGGCCGGCGTTCCCGGATCCACCGTCACCATGTCGCCAGGATGATGCTCGCCGTAATTTCCTGGGGGAGGGGGTGGGGACGGCTGCGATTGCGGCGACTGAGGTTCATTTTCATTCTGTCCGTAATTTGCTGGGGGAGGGGGAGGGGGTGGTCCCTGCGCGTCGCCGGGGTGGACGTCGCGCCGGACCTGCACCCGCTTGCCCGGAGAATCCCGGTGCGACCGCAGGCTCCGCTCCAATGGTGATCTTGTCATCGATATTCTTCACACCGGAGACGGACCTCACCATGTCTTCCGCCTGGGTGCGCAGCTCCTGCGTCGGGACGGTGCCCGTCAGCGTGGCCGTACCGTCATGCACCCAGATCCCCAGATCCAGCGGGCGAAGGGTGTTCGATGCCATCAATTTTGTGTTGATGTCCTCAGCAATGGCGCTGTCGGCACGCTGGTCCGGGTTTGCAGGGGAGGAGTTCGCGGCAGCCGGCGGAGCGGGTGCGGTTGAGGGCGCCGTCTGCGCCAGGGCTCCGGTGCTGATAAAAGTCGCAGCAGACAGCGCGGCGCAGATTGCCAACCGGCCACCGAGGCCGCCCGTCCATCCCCGATACGGGACACAGGAATCAGAGTTCTTCGCCGTCACGCAGATCTCCTTATGCGAGAGATGTCTCAATCTATGCAGACGCCAACGCCGCCAAAAAGTTGCTCGGAAACTGGGGATAGTACTAGAGAGGAACCCGTTGACCCATTCGGTTAAAGATCCCATCGTACAGAGCTCGAACCATATACCCTGCCTTTGCAAGTTTCTTGTCCTCAACGAGAATGACCATGACGGTATCGAATATTAGCGTTTTTAACTTGTTGAGCGACCATTCCGGATCCTTAAAAAAATACCGCTTGACCAACACCAGTCGATTCCGATTGATGTAATACCGACGTTTCGGGCTATGATTCGTAACAATTCCAAAAAGGGGATGAATAGTGATACGGCCGAGCGAGTGCCAAAGAATTGTGTCTGGACTCTCGATCACCTTGAAACCCATGAGGCGAAGCCTCTCACAATACTCAAGATCTACATAATCAATGAAGAGGTCTTCCTCCATTGGACCTGACAAGGCAAACGTCTCAGCCCGAAACATCGCGCCGGATGTCATGCAACCAAGAATGTCTCCACTCCAGGCCTTGAATGGTGGAACCGTGATCCCTAGCTCAGCATCCTTGTACCGGGGGCAAAGAATTCCCACTCTTGTGTGGCCAGTCAAGCTGTCATGTGTCGATAGCATCGACTGTACATAACCTGGGCTAATTTTGCTGTCCTGATCCGATGTGAGAATCCACGAGAACCCCATCTCAATTGCACGCCGGATGCCGACATTCAACGCGGCTCCGAGACCGAGATTCTTGCCATTACGAATCACCGTGCATCCGTCGCGGTCTTCCAACTCCCCGATGACTTCTCCCGAATCCGCGCCGGGAGTGTTATCGACAACAACAACGTGGCCAACTTGATCGACTCAGAATTGCGACATTCCGCAAAAGCTCGCGCGAGGGATTATAGGAAATAACAACTGCGCAGACCGATGCCGGAATTTCTAGGAGACTATCAAAGGCATGCGATGACAAGGTCTCTCACCAGACATTTCCATGCATTCTTGGGCTCATAGCGGGGATAATTTGGTGCATTTCGCAGAATGCAGCCAATATGAACAACTCGGCTGGAATACGGTCGGCCGCGGTCCTCATAAAATCGAATCGTCCGCCGGAGAATGGGAAGAATCGTTTTACTGCTAGAATCATGCCGTGGCTGCAAGCCATTTTTCCAGCTCCTTCAATTCGTTCGCGCGCGCTAATAGTTTGCCAGGTTCTTCACGTTTCCCTTTTTCTAGGCGTTCTCGCAAGGTCCGTGGAAGAGTTTGCGTGGAGTTTCCAATTCCGACCTGCTGACTCGCATGAATTCTATAACGGATCAGGGGTTGCTCGATCAATCTGAGATGTGAATAGATCGCCAATATCCAAGCCACCCATGCTTCATGTCCCCAGGCTTCTGAGATCGGCAAATAGTGTTCTCTGAGACTTGCGCGGACCATAAACGTCGCGCCCGTAACCACATACTTCCTTAGCAGGATAGAAGCTCCCCGATCCCTTCCGAACATCCTTTGTTCCGCTGGCGTGAAGGAAAGGGCCGCCCATAGGCGCTTGGCCAGTGGCGTTGACCTGGCATCGATCAGCTCGGCGTCTGAGAAGACTCCACCTAGGTCGGCGTCCCTTTCCATCATTTCGCCTTGGATGGCAAGTTTCTCCGGCATCCAGATGTCATCCTGATCACTCAGGGCGATCAAGTCGCCCGTGCACAGACTGGTAGCCTTCTCAAAGTTCTTCGTAGAACCCAGATTTTCGGGGTTGCGAATAAGGCGGACTGGAAACGGCGCACCGCGCGAAAACTTCTCAACGATTTCGAGGGTCGTGTCCGTCGAGCCGTCATCACAGATCACCATTTCGTCAGGCAGACGGCTCTGCCCAGCGATGCTTGCCAACTGCTCCGGCAGAAATCGGCTTCCGTTGAATGTGCACATGGCAACGGAGATTGAGAGTCTCTTGTGAGTCATCGGGGTCATGCGGGCAAATGCGATCGCTGACTCTTAGAATACTAGGTGGCGCACGTAAACATACCCGGGGTCAGGTTGATTGAGGACATCACGGTTAACCTCTACGCCCGCATTGGCGCTTATGTATCCTTAAAACTATGCTTTCCACGATTAAGAGAGTATTCGTCACCGTGTCGCGTATTTTGCGGGACGAAGGAATAGGCGGATTGTCGCTGGCCGTACGAGAGTGGCTAGCGGTCAGGCCCAGATATGTCAAATTGGACGGATGCACCTTTGTCCTAAGGGAAATTTCGAATACAGCCGTAAAGCTCTTGTTGGCCAGTAAAGAGTACGAGGGGTTTGAACGTCGCGCAGTGCGCCAATATGTTTGCTCGGACTCCCCGGTCGTTGAGCTGGGAGGTTGCTTAGGGGTGGTTGCCTGCATCACGAATCGTGCATTAAAAAAAGGCACATTGCACGTGGTGGTCGAAGCCAATCCGCGGGTCATCTCCTTAATAGAAGAAAATCGCTCTCGAAACGAGTGTAATTTCGAGCTCTTGAATGCTGCAATCGCGTACGGCCAGCCGACAGTGACGTTCTGCCCTTCCTTTGACATGCCGTCAAATTCGCTACGCGAAAACAGTGCTGACGATCTTGTTACGGTGGCCACCATCAGTCTTGGAGATATCCTCCGGCAAAGGAACATCGACTCCTTTACTTTGATTTGCGATATCGAGGGACACGAGTACGACCTGGTGCAGAACGAAGCCGAGGTGTTAAAGCACGCGGAGATCATCATTCTTGAAACGCATGCACGAATGATTGGGGAAGCGAAGAACTCGGAACTGCTGGCCAAGCTCAAGGAAATCGGCTTTGAAACCATCGATGAAGAGGCAACCGTCGTTGTCCTGAAGCGGTCCGTATAGTCGTTCTATCGATGGGCCAGATGAGCTTATCGCCCCCCGGGCCTATCGCTAGGAGTTTCAAAGAAGGGTTGCCAGCTAGTACCTCTCTTTGTTGACGTGAGCTCACGAATTGGAGCATCGCTACGCTCGATGACGACGGCAAAGGGATAAATGCTGACGGAGCGGATCGCTGACTGCAAGGAGTTTGTGGTCACAGTTATTGATCGTTCCTGGTCCTCATTCCCCTGGAAATTACGATCTGCGTTAAGGCTGAGCGCAAAACCGCTTACATAGTGCGCAAATTCATTCATCATGCCGTGAATGTCCTCACAAATGAAGACCCCTCCCGGCTTGAGATATGGCAATGTTTCTTCGAGGGTAACGATTTGCTGTTCCACCGTGTGGCCGCCGTCGTCGATTACGATGTCGAGAGCGGGAACCTCTTCGCGGAAAGACTTCCAAAAGCTGCGATCTGCCTGGTCACCGATAAGAATCTTTACGTGTGCGTTCTCGTAGGTCTTGCAGACAGGCTCGATATCGACGCCGTACACTTTGCAGGCGTCTCCAAAATAGTGCCTCCACATCTCCAGGCTCCCACCACTATAGACGCCAATTTCGCAGATATTAACGTCACGGTTTACAAACTTGGCAAGATGCCGTTCATACATTTCGAAGTAGTGGTTCCACTTGTGAATTCCGTTCCCTTCCCGGTGAGAATCAAAATAAGCGCGCAACCGACCTGAGGCCGGTTCTGGAAGTCGTTGATCCTGGCTCAAGTTTCCGGGCTTAACATTCTCGAAGAGCCGTAGCCCTTGCCAGAAGCCCCTTGAAACCGCAAGAGATCGCACGATCTCGACGCACCACGAGGCTATTCGGTAACGCAAAATAGCCTTTTGAGCGAAACGTTGCAGAGGCGGATACATATTGATGATGATAATGGGAGTTGCCAAATACAGATATAGATGAAGTTATCTCGATCTTACGTTGAGCTACGCTCTGAGAAGTCGATTGAGCCGCCAATTGCGAATCGCCTCGCTGAATATCTGCGATCTGAATGAGCAAGGCCGACGAACCAAACCAAGATCGCCGTCAGCAACGAGACCAGCAATGGTGGCCAAAATCCATAGGATGCAGGATTGCCCCGGCAGACAAGCAAGAGAGCAAAGAGCGGAAGCGCGCAAGCGAAGGGCCGCGCCAATCCGCGCAGCACGAACTCAACGCGCCGCACCGGAATGGCAACCTGCGTGTGTCGCATGGTGTAGGAAAGATGCAGCCCGACACTGACTATTCCTCCGATCAAAGTTCCCAGGGCAACGCCGACAGCACCGAAGCGATAGCCGAGCGCAATGCTCAAGGCGAAATTGACGACGGCCTCGCCGATGGCGGCGATCCAGCCGTAACGCTGCAGTCCGTTGCCGGCCAAAACCAAAGCAGTAAGGAAGCATGGAGAGACGGATCATGTTGGCGATGGTGAGGATTTCCAGGAACAGGATGCTGTTGCGGGCGTAATCGGCCCCGACCCAGAGTGAAAGGATGGGTTCGCCGTAGAGCAGGAGCGGCAGGCTGGTCAGCACCAGCAACACCGCGCAGAAACGGGTAGAGCGCAATGTCAGGGAGGCAACGGCAGCATGGTCGCCGAGCGCGGCCAGCTCTGAAGTGGCAGGCAGCAGCGGATTGAAGACTGCACCGGCGGTCAGGATGACAAAATTCGTCAACGAAGCGGCCACGGCATAGAAGCCGGTTTGCTTGAAGTCAAAGTGGCCAACGATTACGGTGTCGAGACCGCTGATCAGCAGCATGGCGAAGGACAAAACGCTCATGGCGGCGCAGTAGTTGAAGATGGTGCGAGTCATGCGGCGAGTGACGCCCGAGGCAGTAATGCGGACGTGAGTGAGGTAGCGACGCCAGGCTGCGATCTGCACAAGTGCGGCGGCGAGCGTGATCGCTGCGACGCAGGCTCCCATGAATACCAGGCTGCTGTGATAGAAGACAGCAACGATAATTGCCACGGTGGAGAGTACTTGCGAACCTCCGCCGATCACCATGGGGACGTTGTAGCGCTGCACGCCTTGAAAACTGCTGGCCAGCGCGGTCGTGGGCAGAGCCAGCGCCGTGGCCCCGCCAATCAACAGGATGCCGAGCCGCACCTGATGAACCAGCGGAGGCGTGAGTTGCGCGAACAGATGCGGGACTTGCCAGGCGAGGATTCCAACCGCGGTTAGAGCCAACGCCGCACTCACGGAGAGGAGAGCGGTGGCGGTGCTGACTACGCTGCTGGTGCCTGCGTGATCCTCAGTGGCGTGATGCTGCGCGACGAACTTGCTGATGGCGGACTGCAGGCCAAGCTCAAAAATTGCGGCATAGGCGCCGAGCTGCAGGATGAGCACCCACGCGGCGTACATGTCATGGGACAGGCGGCGCGTGAGAAACGGCGGCAGCAGCGCAGCAGCCAGCACACTGACGGCAAAGCGCAGCAGATTTGCGGCAGAATTCTTCGCAATCGTTATGGGGCCCTGAGATTTCATCGCTGTCCGGTGTGCACGCTGATCATGCGCGAACGTGCATCCTGTTTCACCTTTTCTGATCGTTGGAGATAGATCGCGGCGTTCACTCGCGGTAGTTGGCGGGGGTTAGGGGGATGTCGGTGAGCTTTTTGTAATCCTCATCCGGCAAGGTCAGGGCGGCGGCGGCGACATTTTCTTCCAGGTGAGCGACGGAAGACGTTCCTGGAATGGGAGCGATGACGGGCGATCGACGGAGCAGCCACGCAAGCGCCACTTGCAATGGAGTCGCCTGCAGCTTTGTCGCGACTTCTTGCAGGATTTGGTTGGCCTGGCGGTTCTGTCCCAACGGGGCCCACGGTACGAAGGTAATCCCCTGGGCTTCGCAGTGATTGAGCAGGTAGTCCCATTCGCGATCGGCAAAACCATAGCGATTCTGCACGGCGACGATGGGGACAATCTTTTGGGCGCGCAGCAAATGCTCTAAAGTAACGTTGGAAAGTGCGACGTGGCGGATCTTTCCCTGCTCCCGCAGCCGCGCGAGCGCGCCCACAGAGGCGTCGAACGAAACTGCGGCATCTGGAATGTGCAGATAATAAACGTCGATGTGATCGAGACGAAGGCGCTCTAGACTGCCCTCGACAGCTTCCTGCAAATGCTTAGGACCGGCGTTATGGATCCACTGGCCAGGGCCGACGCGCTCCCACCCGCCTTTGGTCGCCACCACCACGCCCTTCGGATATGGCGATAAAGCCTCTGCAATCAACTCCTCAGAGATACCAGGACCGTAGGAATCAGCGGTGTCGATAAAGTTGACGCCCAGCTCAACCGCGCGGCGCAAAGTCGCCAGGGCAGCATTGCGATCTTCCGGAGGGCCCCAGATCCCTTTCCCGGTCAATCGCATAGCGCCAAACCCCATTCGGTGGACGGAAAGGTCCCCTAATTGCACATCCCCGGCAGCGGCGGCCGACAAGTTTTCTGCTTTCTGTACCATGCGATTCGAACTCCTTTGTCTGGTTGACATCATGTCTTGAACTGCTATACTCAACGAACCTTTTAACTGAACCCGAACTCTTGTTCAACGGACCTTCAAATCCCCCATGCGAAGCCGTACGATCGAGTTATCTTTTGTCGCGCTTGTTTTGATGCCGTTCTTGCTTGTGTCCCCTGCCTGGGCTACACAAAAGCAACGGACCATCATTATTGCACTCGACCAATCTGGGAGTATGCTGCGAAGCGACCCTGACAGATTGCGAGTGGAAGCCGCAGGCCTGTTGGCCGCCACGGAAAATCCAAACGACCAGGTTGGTGTGATCGCTTTTGGCGACAGCGCTCGCTGGCTGCAGAAGCCGATCGCGCGCAACCGGTTCGACTTTTCTCTCTTCGATAAAATTGGGACTTCAGACGCCCACACGTCCTTCGCGCCAGTTCTCAACTCGGTGGAAGACTATCTGGTGGGGCAGCCCGCCTCGTTCTTTCAGGATAACGACATTTCGCTGGTACTGCTGACCGATGGTCGCAGCGATCCCGCCAACCATCTGGCCGAGGAAGATCGTTCACGAGCTTTGTCGATCGCGACGGAGAATGCCTGGCGCCTGAAGGTTTACACCATTGGCCTGGGGAATGACCTGGATCTTGGCTTTCTGGATCGGCTGGCCCGCACGTCCAATGGATTCTCCATTCAGGCGGCTTCAGCCTCTGACCTTCCAGAAGCATTTCTGCGCGTCGCGGCACGCACGGCGGCATTGCCGGTGTACATTCGCACTTCCACTGCGCAAGACCTGACGTGGACGGGAAGACCGGACAGGGTTGTTGTCGTATTCACGGGCGAACATGCGGATTCCCTGCAGCTTCAGGGGCACATGCTGTACCGCTCCCCGCACGTGGCTGTGGCCGAGCAGGACTCTACCGCCGGCAGCGCGAAACTATCCTGGTCCGGACATGGGCTGGCTTTTCTCTGCGTTCAGGAGCCGCTGCAGTTGACGGCAGGGGCAGATTTCCCATCGGCATTGTTGACCGACGCTTCTCATTCCGTCGAACTGTCCCTGACCAGTTCTCACGGCCCTGTGAACAATGCCTTCTTTCTGCAAAGTGCGAGCGCTCATCTGCAACTAGCGGGCCGCGACAGCGAAACTGTCCCGCTGAGCCAACAGGCTGACCCCAGCAAATTCGGCGGAGATTTGCAGGCTCGCAGTGCTGGGGACTTCCGCGTGCGCGCCTATTTAGATTCTCCGTACGGCGAAGTGGAAACCTATCTTGGCGACCTGACCGCGGTGGTGATGCCGGTTGCCATTCCGCAGCAGGTTTCTGCGGGAGTGTTTGATCCCTTGCCCCGGGATTGGTTCCAGAAGCAACTCGTCATCCGGCCGCTGCTCCCGGTCGGTGCTGTGAATCTGCAGTTCGCGCCGCTAAGCTCGGCGGAGGGACTCGCGGATCGTATGCCGGATAATCTGCTGGTTTCGGCGGGGCAAAGTTCGAAATTGAAAATGATGCCGGAAGGCGATCCCAGCCAAGTGCATGTGATCGACTACACCGCCACGTGGAACGACGGCAAGACGGAAGTAACCCGCCGCGGGGCATTGCGGGTAGTCACCCGGCAGATGACATTTGCCGAGTTACTGCAAAACAAATGGCCTTGGGCAGCGGCGATACTGCTGTTCCTGTGTGCGGTGGGCAGCGCAGTTTGGAGCTTCTGGCCGCGCCCGCTACAGGCTGATTTGATTGTGCGGCAGAATGGCACCCAGGTTCTGCGGCTGCGACTGCCGGAGCAATTGCGCACCCGCATGCTGCATGTTTCCGAAGGGCAGATCGGTAATAGCGCCGGAACCAGTCGAGCTGTAATCGCAGGCCCTCAATCGCGAGAATTATTATCCCTACAAAGTACACGCAGGCGTGGGCGATGGACCATCGTGGCTCGCCCACGCGAGGCCCATGCCCCTGCACCCCAGGTCCGCAAGTCGACGGAGATCGACCTAAGGTCCATTCACGTTCCAGTCTTCGCTACGGAAGACGGGACCATACAGATCAACGTTCTTTACAGCTAGATTCTCGAACAGAAGGTGTGCCATGCTTCACCGAACATTGCTCATTGGCCTTGGCGGAACCGGAATAGACTTGCTGAGAAAGTTTAAGACTCACTACGGCAAGTATTACGACAAGGAACAGAAATACATTCAGATCCTGGGGATCGATACCACTAACCAGCGAACTGATAGCTCAGATCCGTTCCTTGAGAATCACGAATTCCTTCATCTTGGGAATCCGGTCATCACCTCGGCCAACGTGATGCAGTTCCGCAAGCGGAACCAATTTCGCTGGCTGCCCGACGATCTGCCTGCATTTTCCGTCGCCACGGGCGCGGGCATGCGCAGATTGGTCGGTCACGTCGCCTATTTCTGGCGCGGCCAGGATATCGCGGCCCATATTGAACGCGCCATGCATACGCTGAACCATGCAGAAGTCAGCGGTGAGTTTGCCAATGTCGTGGATGGAGCCCAGACCCGCGTTTTCATTATCAGTTCGGTCTGCGGCGGCACCGGCACCGGCATGTTTTTGGATATCGCATTTCTGGTGAACCATCTGTTCACACGGCACAATTATGAGACAGTTCGATTCGGCATGCTCTTTCTGCCGTCGACGTTTCGCCAACTGGGCCAGAGCGCGCAATACGCGACCCTGGAAGCGAACGGCTATGCGGCCCTGCAGGAATTGAACTACTACATGGCCGATTCCTTTTCGCAAACCACCCTTGCCTCGCCGGCTGACCAGGTTTCGGGAGAGATTCCCATCTGCCCGAGCCCGTTCGATATGTGCTTCATGCTGGGCGGCACGGATGAAATTGGCAGACAGCTCTCATCGTCGGAGGATTTATATCAGCGCACGGCGGAGTTCCTGTTCTCTGCGGTCGCGATCCCTCAAATTCAAGAACACATTGTCGATTACCACGTCACCAACGCGCGCCTCAGCTACGCGTCGTTTGGATCGTTCTCGATACCGCTACCGAAATCCCGCTACGTGGAGAAGTATGTACTGCACGTCGGCCGCGAATTGCTGGAGGACATTTTCGCGCCAATTCAGTCGGGATACGATGCACGCGCCAAAGATGTACTCAGCGGCACGCGGATTTCTGAGTTGCGCAACCTTGAATCGTTGGCCGCTCTGCGTCAGGTTGAGAGCCTGATGCATTCGGAAGTCTTTCTCCACGGCGAAGGCGGCGGTCAGCGACAGACCACCGACAACATCACCAAGGAATACGAAATCTGGATGAACATTCGGCCTCGCGTGGCGCAGCAGGCGATGGCCGAAGTCACCTCCATCGTCGACTCCATCGAGCGGGAGATTCTCGGAGAACGCAAGCGGCAGACAGCCCTGGACCGCGGCGTGCTGGCGAGTCAGTTTGAAATCTGCAAGACGGTCCTCATCCAGCTGCAGCAGGTACTCGATACAGTTGTGGTGGTTCCTGCCACGTTGACGGAAGCCGAAGTCCTGAAGACGTACCGCGAAGAAAGGTTCCTCGGTGGCAAATCGGCCAGCGAGCGCATGGCTGGCTTTCGCCATGAGCTGCCGCAAGCCGCGCAGTCGCAAATTGCCAGCGAATTGCGGGGGCAAGTACGGTCCATGGTTGGCAAGCTGCGCACGCGATTCAGCGATGAAGCCGCCGCCCTGGGAGCGCTGATCGCTAACGGGGAATTTATTGCGAAGGAACTGCAGGGAAAAGCAGAGCAATTTCTATCGAACCGCCGCGCGACGTCCCGCACGGTGAACTTCTCTAACACGGGCATCGGTGCAGCCAACATCCCCCAGGATCAGTACCAGCTCGACCGCGTTGGACTGTTGCAGCGATATCGCGCAAAGTTTTCGCTGCAAGACGTAGTGGATGATGCCTGGAAATTTCAAGGCGACAACTACATCGACAAACTCTATCAGGAGACATCGCAATACGTCTCCGAGCAAATCACGCGCTCGCAATTACTGGATGACGGGCTGCTGCACAATGGCATGATGCAGGCATGGTCGAATCTGAATCTGCAGAATGGCCCGCGCCGACACCAGGCGACGACAAACAATCTGTTTGCGCCGCGCGATCCTGAACTTCGCAAGCAACTGCAACAGGTGTTCGATGAGTGGAAGGGATCGGAGTCCTCTCCACTCTGCAACATCAGCGATTCAGTCGACGATTCGGTGCTATCGTTCATGCGCGTCATTGGGCGTTTCGGGCTGGCGGACATTCATGAAGTGCAGCTGATGCGGCAGGCCTATGAAGCCAAGCGCAAAGACCCCGTAGAAAAGATGTTCCTCGACCTGCCGACCCACAAGCGGCGCAGCATCGCCGGCGATGACGAGACCGAGGAGCAATGCAAGTGGTTTGGACTTGCCACCATCCTGGGATTGCTGCGCGATTTCGGGCAAGATCTGGAATTCAATGGCAAGCCGCTGCGTACACAGATTGCCGATCCCGTGGAACGTCACCTGCATGCTCGCATGCGCATGGTCGATCCCGACTTTCAAGAAATCATCGAAAGAAAGCGTGACAAGATGATTCTCGAATTGGGCGGCAACCAGGGATGGGCGCAGTTCATTCACGACCAGGTAGAACGCTTTTATCCGCGCAATGAATATCGCGATCTTGGCGAATATGAGCGGCAGCTTTCGGAAGTGCGGGTGGAAATGATGTCGTATCTGCGATCGCTCGGCGTACCGCAATTTATGCGGGCTGGAGAATAACTTGATCCTACAGCCTACATTAGTCTTGCTCTGCGGTTCAGGGGCAGAGCAACTCAAAGAGCAGGTCGTTCGCTGGATCAGCGAAGACGAGCGTCGTGCCTTCTATTTCGCCCATATCAATGAAGCGGAGGAGATGCAGCACACCATTCCGGTCGCCGTGCATGAACTGCGCTCGGCGAAGTTGCTTTCAGAATTGATTCGCGGCGGCTATGTGCCGAAAAATTACCGACTGCAGGAATTCCGCACGTTGATTGTCTGCCTGTCGGAGGATCAGGATTGGATTCGTACTGCGCGCCGTCAGTTGGAAGTCTCGCTGGAGGCCACGCCCTTTCTGAACCGCATTTTTTGGGTTGTGTTGCTGGAACAGCAGAAGATTGAGAACCTGCAGGAGAGCCAGCAGAAACTCTTTGCTGACTTTGGCGGCAATGAATCGATCACCCTGTTCCACGTACTTCCCTTCTGGCGCGGCAGCAATTTAGAGCCTGAGGATACTTCAGCAATCCTGGAGCGACTGACGGTTCTGCTGCTCAAGTCTGATACGGAAGCATCGTTGCCGATGATTTCGGAGATCGCGCAGAATCGAAGCGGCTGGGCGATTGGGATTGAAGCATACCGATTGAAGGGACATTTGGAAGCTGGAAAGTGCGCGCTGTTTCTGGCCGCGCGAGAACTGATTGCGCAATGTTTTACCGGACAGCCGCTCAGCGGGCCGACTCTCGCCAATCTTGTGCGCGAAAAAATTCCAGACTTCGACAATCAGGCAGACCTGGATCCGTTCTCGCCAGAAGGATTGGATATGGTGGGACGTTATGTCCGCGACTATGTACCCGAATTGCTGGACGCACTGGCCTCTCACAGTCCCGACGTAGAGAGTTGGCTGGACTGCCTGAAATATTTAAAGCGTGAAACTGCCAAGCCCAAGCGGCTTGGATTGCTGGCTCCTGGGGGCACCACGCCAAATGGGAAAGCCAAGGCTGCTTACTCCGGATTGAGTGTTTTGCTGATGACGGTTTCAGCCGCGGCCTGTTACCTGCTTTTCAAGCCTGCTGCCGAACCCGCGGAACAGATGCATCTTGCCCTAAATGGATCGGCGAAGGCTAAGCAGGATTTGCCGCACCATCCTATCTTTGCCGCGGCCTTGGAAAGAATCCTGGAGGATATCCAGCCGCTTCGTTATCCGGAACTACTGCAGGATGCATTGCCGGCTCCTGAAGTGGAAACCACGATTCCGACGGACACGGTAGAAACGGCAAAGGTTGACCGCACCCTGATCGATGCGGCCCGTGACATGCTATTACAGCGAACTTTCGCGCTGCCTTCGCTGCTGTCATTTCAATTTCTGACTGGGGAGATGGCGCCTGCCTCTGCCATGACCAAGGTGCTCTCTGCGCAGCAGGAAATGGAACGAAATTTAGAAGGCAAGCTGGTCGATCAGTGGTTGGCGAAAGTGCGCGATTCACGACGCAGGAACGACGCCGACGGTGACACCGACTGGCTCGATTTTATGTTCGCCTCTCCCATTCCCAATCCAATCCACATGGAGTGCGAGATTTCCGACCATCAGAATCACCCGCAGCAACCCGGATGGTTTCCGCAAAACTGGCTGCACTACATGCATGCCGTGGCGATTCGCTGAAAGAATTTTGCTGGCGCTTATTTGAAATCGACGCGATGACATTCGGATCGCATCTTGCCTGCCAGTGAATCAGACGAGAAGCTGACGGAGCGGCCAGCAGCATCCCACCAGATATATTGCTTGGCGGCGTACCGCGCTCCGGATCCTGAAAAGACATTGGCGAATACGATTGACTCGCCATTCACTGGAAGAATCGCCAAACTATTCCCGGCTCCATTCAGATATTCGACGGAAAAGACGCCGGCGGGCAGGCCCATTTTCAGGCCCACCGCATCGCATTCATACTGCACGGTGGAGCGAGACATTGCTTTCGAACCCTTCAAGTGAAGCGTCACGTCGGTGGCGCCGGCCGCAGCGGACTCGGCCAGAAGCGCAATCACAATTGCACACATTTTTACCTTGATGGTCATCGAATCTTCCTCTCGGAATTCGCCCCCGTCATTGTTGTTGCTGCTGCATCTGCTGAATCTCAAGCAGCGGCGACGCGGGTGGCGGCGGTTCCTGCGCCTTTTCCACCATCACCGACCAGTCTTCAGGCGTGGGCATATCGCGATCGAGAGCTGGGGCCTCATCGAACGATTCCACTTTCACGGCTACGTAAAGCTCGCTGGCAGAACGGCCACGAAAAATCCCATGCGTCGGTGGAACGTCCGCATAATCTCTTCCGATGGCGGTTCGAATGTGCCGTTCCCGCGCCAGCAAATTATTTGTCGGATCGAAGCCAACCCATCCGAGATGAGGAAGAAACGCCTCGATCCATGCATGAGTCGCGTCATTTGAAGAGCGATCTTGCTCCCGCGATCGCTGGTACAGGTACCCACTGACATAACGGCACGGGATGCCTACATATCGCAGAAGGGCAATCATGGTGTGCGCGAAATCCTGGCATACGCCCTCGCGCGATTCAATGGCTTCATCAATCGGCGAATCGACGCGGGTCGACCGGGGCACATACTGAATGTATTCAAACAAACTCTGATTCAATTCCCTGACCAGCACCAGCGGATCATCTCGCCTGGTCACATTCAGGGTGGCGGCCAGCGCTTGCAACTTCGGAGTTGGCTTCGCGAACTCGCTGGGCAGCAGCATCTCCCAGTAATCTCCGTAACTGACCAGGGCATCCAGGTCGGCCCATGCGGAGGGCACCAGCGAATTGGGTAGCTCCGCCAGGGATTGTTGCTCCACCAGGGATTCTGCGATGATTACCAATTGGTTATGCTCAGCAGGGATGTCGAAGTGCTGAATCTGATTGCCCAGATGATCACGATAAGAGAACACACGGCACCGCGGGCTGACCGATAGCGAAAAAGAAAGACAGCGCTGGTTGGAATCAGAGCGCGGATGCATGCGCGTTTCCATCACACTCTCGCTGACGCAGTGAGAGTAGACGAATTTCGTCAGATGGCGCACGGAATAAAATTTCATCGAGATGACTCTCCTTCCGACTAAAGGTTGCGACTTTTCGAATACCTTACTGTGACAGCGCGACGTGTACTTTGTAGTGGATATAGTCTCGATAGATCAGGGAATGAATATGGCGACATTGGTGCGATATGTTGTGCACGTATGGGCCTACACCCTGCGCCATCACTTCTGAAATCTCGCAGAAGTTGAGCGATGCCTGCAGTCGTCCGGCCACACGACTCAGTTCTTCCGCGACTAGCCGGCCGCTTCCCTCCTGCAGCGCCATCAGTGCCCAACGCAACTGATCAATCGAGTAGCGCACGGAATGAGGAAACTCCTTATTCAGCAAAAGAAATTGAAGAATCTGCGGCTGCGTCAGGTCCGCCGTGTATAGGTTGCAATAAGATTCGAACGCGGTGCAGCATCGCAGCAGTCCAATCCATTCCAGAAACTGCTGGCTGCCGGCGCCTTCGGAGATACTTTCTGAGGCGTCCCACTCGAACACTCCGATCAACGTAGCAATGGCCGTCGCCCGCTCAATGGCACGACCGATTTGAATAAAATGCCAGCCCTCGCCATGGCTCATGGAAGTATCTGTTGCACCCTGAAATAAGTGAAGCTCGTTCAATGTGGCTGCAGGAAACTCATCCAGCCGATCGCCTTTTTCCGGCACTTCGTCGGTGACGCGGTGATACATGCGATTCAGTTGTTGCCATTGTTCCGATGTGATCTCTTCGCGAACCTGGCGCGCATTCTCACGAGCTGCCGTGATACATCCGGTAATGGATGCGCGGCTTTCCCTGTCAAAGGCGAGAGCGTGCGCCAGTGCATAGAAGTCGCCGTTCCATTCCAAACCTGCGGGATTTCCCAAGGCTGCCAGCACACGCTTCCATCGTCCTTCTTCACTGGTGCTTGAGGGATCGAGCGTCATGCTGAAATTTACATCGAGCATGCGCACGGTGTGCTCGGCGCGTTCCAGGTAACGACTCATCCAGTAAAGACTATCGGCCACTCGCGAAAGCATACGCCTCCAATGGATCAACCAAGTTCACTGTGATTACGCGTGTAACACCCAGGTATCTTTGCTGCCGCCGCCCTGGGATGAGTTCACAACCAGCGAACCTTTCCGCAGCGCCACACGCGTCAACCCACCGGGCACAACCGTGACTTTGTCGCCGTAGAGGATATACGGGCGCAGGTCCACGTGCCGCGGTTCGATGCTGGGGTCATTCCCGTCTCCCATCAAACAGGGCGAGCGTGAAAAATTCAGCGTAGGCTGGGCGATATAGTTGCGTGGGTTCGCCTCAATCCTGTCGCGAAAATCGGCCTGCTGCTCTTTCGTACTGTGTGGACCGATCAGCATGCCGTAGCCTCCCGATTCGCCCACAGCCTTGATCACCAGGTTCTCCATATTCGCGAACGCGTGTTGTCGTTGTGTCGGATCGGTCATCAGAAACGTCTCCACATTTTGCAGGATGGGATCTTCCTTCAGGTAATAGCGGATGATCGCGGGCACATAGGCGTATAACGCCTTATCATCTGCGAGACCGGTGCCGAAGGCGTTCGCCAGCGTGACATTTCCCGCACGATAGGCATTGAACAGACCCGCCACTCCCAGGATGGAATCCCCACGAAACGCCAGCGGATCGATAAAATCATCATCCACACGACGGTAGATCACGTCGACGCGCTTCAGCCCCGCCGTGGTGCGCATATAGACAATGTTGTCGTGAATGACGAGATCGCGGCCTTCCACCAGTTCGATGCCCATCTGGCGCGCCAGGTAGGTGTGCTCAAAATAGGCAGAGTTGTAGACGCCGGGCGTGAGCAACACAATGGTCGGCTCCGGTCTTCCCTCCGGGGCCAGCGAGCGCAAAGCACTGAGCAACACCTGCGGATAATGTTCAATGGGCCGCACGCCGTAGCTGCGGAAGGTCTGCGGAAAGGCGCGCTTCATCACTCGACGGCTGGTCAGCATGTAGCTCACACCGCTGGGCACGCGCAGATTGTCTTCCAGCACAACAAAGTTGCCATCGTTCATACGTAGCAGGTCGGTGCCTGTGACCGCGATGTAGACATTGCGCGGAACCTGCAAGCCGCGCATCTCGCGACGAAAGTGCGGACAGCTGTAGACAATTTCGCGCGGAACAAAACCGTCGCGCAAAATTTTCCCGTCATTGTACACATCACCCAGAAACAGGTTCAGCGCGGTAATGCGCTGGATCAGGCCACGCTCAATGCGGTCCCATTCCGCGCCGGTGATGATGCGCGGCAGCATGTCATAGGGAAAAATGCGCTCAGTGCCTTCTTGATTTCCGTAGACCGTAAACGTGATGCCCTGGGTGCGAAAGGAAAGATCGGCGGAATGTTTCCGGCGCGCCAACTCTTCTTCCGGCATACTGCTGAATGTATCGAGCAGCAGGCGATAGTGCGAACGAACCTTTCCATTGGCATCGAACATCTCGTCGTAAGCCTGGTCGAGAAAATAATTGCGCAAGTATGGATTGCTAATTTCGACGGGCGCGGATTTTCTATCGCTGGAAGGCTCAGAGGCCGGCGCCTGCACCGCTGCATTAGGAAGTTCGTTCGCGGGACTCGTCATTGGTTCGCCCCTGACGGCGTCGCAGCGGATGTTCCCGCGATTCCAGATTTCACTTTCTCATCCAGCCAGTCCGATACCACCGAAAAGTGGGTCAGATTGGCAACCCCGAAGGAGGTTGTCAGGGCGACGTCGGAGGCATCGCGACCCGTGGCCATCAGCACCCTGCCCAGCCGCTGGCAATTGTGACGGGCGTCCACGGTCCACCAGCGGCCGCTGAGATAGACCTCAAACCACGCGCTGAAGTCCATGGGAGCGGGCGCGACGATGATCCCGAAGTCTCCGAGATAGCCTGTCGCATAGCGGGCCGGTATGTTCAAGGCGCGGCATAGCGTAATGGCCAGGTGCTGAAAATCCCGGCAGACGCCAATGCGCTCCGTGAACACGTCCAGCGCTGTTTTGGTGGAACGCGCCGCCATGTAATTGAACTGAACAATACGATGGACATAGCCAAGGATGGCCTGCACTCGTGTCATGCCGCGCGGCATTCCGCCAAACAGATCCAAGGCCACAGCGGAAAGACGATCGACTTCGCAGTATCGGCTGTTCAGCAGAAACTTCAACACCTCATGCGGCAAATCCTGTACCGGCATTTCTTCCGCGTTCGGATCCATTTCATCCGGCTCGTCGGCGCCGACGATTAATGTTGACCCGTGCAAACGCAAGGCGCCGGCGGGCGCGAAGATGCGGCTGCAGCGATTGCCAAAACTGTCAATGTATTCGGCAACTGGAAGTTTGGGCTCTGTCTGCAGGGCGTCGGGTTCCCGCAGATCGCGGTCGCGCGACGGATGCACATGGAGCAGCGCTACCATCGCCGTCGGGGCGGGCAATTCGAAACGAAGGTCGTAACCTAAACGAATGAGCATCCAGGCTCCTGGTTGAATCGAGTTCCCAGTTCTACTCTTAGGGGTCTGGTGTTCCGTACCGTTTTGTGGCCAAATCGAGGCTGCCGCCTCAAGCCGCAGTGTTGCAATCGATGTGTTAAGAATTGAACAGGTCAAGGATTTTCGCAAGCGCCAAATTCAAGCAACTTTAAAAAAGCGAGAGGGTGAATGACGTATTGCCTCGGCATCAAGACGCGGGACGGCCTGATTATGGCCTCCGACTCACGTACCAATGCGGGTTACGACCAGGTGAATGTTTGCCGCAAAATGCACACATTCACCGAGCCAGGCGAGCGCGCGTTTGTCATTCTGACCAGCGGAAGCCTGTCGATCACGCAGTCAGTCATCACGCTGCTCCGCGAAGAATTTAAACGCGGCAGGGGCCTGGCGACGGCTCGCAACATGTATGAAGCGGCGCGAGCGGTCGGGGCCTGTGTTCGAACCATCTCCGATCTCGATCGCGAGGCCCTCGCCAAAGACGAGTACAACTTCAACATCCACCTGCTGCTGGGCGGACAGATCAAGGGCGAAGCGGCCGACCTTTACCTGATCTACCCGCAGGGGAATCCAATCTGCGCGACCGAAGATTCGCCCTATCTGCAAATCGGCGAAGTCAAGTATGGTCGCCCAATCCTCGACCGCGGCATTGATTCTCGGACTACGTCATTGGAGGCTGCAGCAAAATATGCCATGCTCTCCTTCGATGCAACGATGCGGTCGAACGTCACCGTCGGACCGCCGATTGAGTTGTTGCAGTATCACAACGACAGCCTTTGCTTTGATCGGTATCGGCGCTTCGCCGCTCACGATGCGGATCTGGACTTGATCCATGCGCGATGGGAACAGGCATTGCGACGGGTCGTCGACGACTTGCCGAGTATCCAGTTCGCAGGCACATTGGAGGACCTGAGCCTATTGCAGGCTACGATTGCCGAGCCGGAGTTGCTGTAAGGGTCGCATCCAGCGGCGCTGACGTTCAAGGTTGACAGCAATTCCTGAGTGGGAACTCAAACAGCTTTCAATAGAACCAGCGTAACGTCATCGTGTTGCGGGGCATCGCCAACGAAGTGATCCAGATCGCGCATCACGGTTTGCATCATGAGTGCCGGCGTCAGCGTTGAGTTTGCATAAAGGATATTCAGCAGACGCGCTTCGCCATACTCTTCCCCGGCGTTGTTTTCCGCCTCAGTCACACCATCCGTAAAAATCACCAGCCAATCGCCGCTTTGTAATGCGACGGCTCCGGATTGGTAGGGAGCGTCGGCAAGAATTCCGAGCGGAATTCCGCCATCGTTCAATCGCTCCAAAGCACCCGTGTTGCGACGCAGAATGGGTGGATTGTGGCCGGCATTCACATAGCTGAGGGTTCGAGCGGCAGTCTCATACTCGGCGATAAATGTCGTAGTAAATCGTCGTCCATTCTGGCTGTTGGTGCAGGCGTAGGCATTCATTCGCCCGACTAACTCTGTTAAGGTCGCGGCGGTTCCCGCGAGCGTTTTCAGACTCGCCTGGAAGGTTGCCATCAATAATCCGGCAGGAATACTCTTGCCTGCAACATCGGCTACAGCGATCAGAAAAGTCTCGTCCGGCAGACCAGATGGACGTGCGAATACATCGTAGTAATCCCCGGCAACCGTATTGGCGGCGCGCGTGGCGAAGGCAATTTCCAATCCAGGTACTACGGGAGGATTGGCCGGCAGCAACCACTCCTGAATCTCTTTGGCGATTTGCAGATCCCGCTTCATCACCACGCGATCTGCCACCTCCAGAATCACCAGCAGTAATAAAACCAGCGCAGCCCACTCGGCGCCATCCAACTCAAAGACTTTCAGCTGACCATGTGGGCTTTGCCAGGAAATACCGCCATTGAAAGCGAGTAACAAAAGCGCGATCAAAAGCAGGACGCGTCGTGCGGGGCTAAGTTTTTCAATGATGGCCCAGAAAAATTGGACACCAATATTTATGAAAATGCTTTCCCCGGCCGGTGCCTGGAGTGCGGCTGGCGTCCACGTCGTGAGAATAGAGGCGGTAACTAGACCGCGCTTCCGTTCGGAATTGACTCCAGAGTTGCGAGAGTTCCATGCCGTCCGTGACGCGCCGCCAGAATTTTTGCATTCGACTCATGATGGGATGGCCTCGCGTTCGGTGCTGGCGCACCCATCGCCAGGGCTATGCAGGTCAACGTGATTCCTTGCAGGCATGTGGGGATTATAGGTGAGCGGCAAAGTGCGGGACAAAGAAATCCAGGCAGACCGCGCTAAGGCATCTCCATCCCAGGCATTGCTGAGTGGTCCATATTATCGTGGCCGTGGTCATCGTCAATCGACCAGATTTTCTTTGGATCTTTTTCGTACGGATAGACGTGGACCATCCATCCGAAGACGTGCGGATAGAAGATTCCGCCGGCGGCGTCGCAGGCCGCTTCCGTGGTGATGGAGCCACGCAGACCGAACTTGGCATAGGGCCCCAGGTACGCGGCTTTCTCTGGACGTGGCGCCTTGCAGAAATTTATATGCTGATGCCACCGCGCGATGCTTAATGGGATCCGATCATTCAACTCATCCAAGCTGGCGTCGACTCGATCCGTGTACATCACTCCAACAAGCTTGTAACCTCCGTCGCGTGTTTTTGTATAGAGCAATGAGGTCGGGAATGCCGGATTGAATTGCCATCGCGCCGCAATCGCATAATCACGTCTTGAGAAGTGATAGATCGCTTGCGGCACATTAGGCAGGAAAATTTGATATCCGGCGGCGAGTGCCTTGTGATAGTCACGATAAGGTTCCATCGCCTGTTTGGCGGCCGCAACCACGGCGTCCGCTTTCTGTTGATCGCCGGGCTGCATCGGGCGCAGTGAGGTCATGTACATATGGCCGGCCATGTGGCTCATGTCGCTGCTGGACATGGTGCCTCCAGCGTCGCCCTGCGGCCCGAGTGGCAGGCCTGACTGTGCGTGTGCGGACGCAGCCCCACAAGCCAACACGATCCCAAGACAAACTGAAGCACCGACATGCATGGTAGGACCGCCAGTGTGGATTGCAAAAGAAACGTGGGACTTCATGGCTGACCTCACTGAAGATTTCGGCTGGCAGTCTCTACCAAGCGTGCTCAAATTGAGCCGTGGACAAACGCCACGCATTCCTTATGGACGCGGCAATCGGCTTCAAGTTGCGGTAGGCACTCCGAAAATTCGGATTGCCTGCAAATTGGAGGGCTACCCTTCTAATCCTCATCTCCTGACTGCGGCATGTTCGTTGGCTTCCGATCGGGATTTATTTCAGGATGATGAGCACCCCGAATCTGCTGATTCAAATGCGGCAGTTGTGTCTGCTTAAATTGCTCCCATCCAGGAAGCACTTCTTTCCCTTCCATTTGCACGTGAGCCGCCGCAGCCAGTAAGGGAGCGGTCGGATTTGCATCTGCCTGCTCCAACTCGCCATAGAGTAGTGTTGCCTCGGCCGTCACTTCGTCGATGCCCGGCAGACGTTTCGTCGCATTTGGTCCCGTACCGTCAAGGATCATTTTCAGCGCGGCACTGGAAGTCGACAGCTGTTTCGCCAGCGCCGCATCCTGCACCGCAGCCACCTGCTCCATGACAGAGTGCGCCTGCAGATCGGCCTTCGCTAATTCACTGAGTGAATCAGCCATGTTCACCTGTGCTGTGTGCAGCGCTTCCAACTCTGCCTGCGACATGTGTACCCGCGGATCCATCTTGACGCGTAAGGACTGCGTCTCACTTTTTCCATCGACGGTTAAGCGAACCTTGTATGTTCCCGGCACAACCAGCGGACCTTGCGGTACCAGAGGAGTGCGATGTGGCACGGCAGCAATGGGGTAGGAATAACTGGTCGCCGTGGGAGCGGTCGAGCGAAGGTCCCACACCCAGCGATGCATTCCCGCCGCGGTGGGCAACGGACCATGCATCTTGGGCCAATAGGCAGGGATCAACCCCGTGCGCAACTCTTCCGGCGTCGGAACCACTGGATCGTCGCTGCTGTATGTGCGCAAGATACTTCGGTTGCTGTCTAGAATTTCCAGTGTCACAGTGTGGGCGGCCCGCGGCAAATTGTAGTCGAGAGTCGCACCGTCCGGCGGATTTTGCCCCGCAGGCTCATCGGCAGGCAGCGGAGTATCGGTATTGGTATCGCGCCGCACACGCCAGGCCTGAGCAGGTGGCAACAGCATTGATGGTTGCTTGCCTGCGTCGGCCACGAGCTGGCGCAGCGGGCTCACGTCATCGAGGATCCAAAATGAACGACCGTGGGTCGCAACGATCAGATCATCATCCTTCACCAGTAAATCGCGCATCGACGTGTGCGGCAGGTTGTAGTTCAGCGGACGCCAATGGTCGCCATCGTCGAAGGAAACCCACACGGATTTCTCCGTCGCTGCATACAGCAATCCTGGCTGCACGGGATCGGCGCGAACCGCGTTGACCGGCGCATCACCAGGTAGACCTGCGCTGATGGAGACCCAGGTTTTTCCGCCATCGTGCGTGCGATAGGCGTAGGGATGCATGTCATCCACGCGAAAACGATTCACAGCAACATAGGCGGAATCATCATCAAACCGTGACGCATCGATCTGCGCGATCTTGCTCCAGGATCCAACCGCAGGTGGCGTGATGTTCTTCCAGTTCGCTCCGCCATCGCGGGTAATCCACACCAGTCCATCGTCGGTTCCAGCCCAGATGGTTTGTGTGGTTTTGTACGAAGCAGCGAGCGAATAGATCACGCCGCGGCGCTCGACCTGCTGCTCCGGTGTCAGCGAAGGCACAGTGGAGAGCGCTCCAGTCTTTTCCCGGCTCAAGTCGGGACTGATGCTCTTCCAAGTCTGACCGCCGTCGGTGGTCACAAAAAGATGATTCGCGGCGTAATACAGGGTATGCGGATCCACGGGTGAAAATTCAATTGGCTCGGTTCGGTCTGCGCGAAAACCTTTCTTCTTCATCGGCAGCGGAGTTACATTCTGTACCTGACCTGTCACCATGTCATAGCGCGAGACTTCAGTTCGACCGGAGCCATATACGATGTCAGGATGCAGAGGGTCGGGCGCGGCATACCCGTACTCAATAATTCCTGCGGGATGCCAATCGCGAAAGGTAATTTCGCCATCGTTGCCGCGCGTTAACGTGCAGACAGAACCGCTCTCCTGCTGGCCAGCGCAGACCTGATAAGGAAAGCTATTCGTCGACGCGACATGATAGAGCTGCGCCGTGGGTTGGTTGTACCAGGAACTCCAGCTGTCGCCGCCATTCACGCTGACAAGCGCGCCCTGATCGCTGACCAGCAGCAAGATTTTCGCATTGCGTGGATTGATCCACATGTTCTGATAATCGTCTCCACCCGGAGCGCCGCGCAGGCTGATCCAGGTTTTGCCGCCATCCTCTGAACGGCACGTAACGATGCTGGTGCTATATACGATGTCTGGATTTTGCGGATCCACCACGGGCACCGGCAGGTCACCGCCGCCGATTTTCATCGCTGGACGCGGATCGTCGGTGATCTTTCGCCAACTCATCCCAGCGTCGTCAGAACGGTACACTCCCAGGCCTTTGTCGGTGGCGTATCCGCTGCCTTCTTCCTTCGTCGCCAGAGTCGCATACAGGCGCTGCGGATTGCTCGCTGAAATGGCGACGTTGATCTGTACTAAATCCTTCGGCAAACCGTTTGTCAGTTGCTTCCAGGTAGTGCCGCCGTCGGTCGACTTGAAGAGGCGGCCGCTTGTCGTCGCGTATTCGTTGTCGTCTTCCCACGGGCCCAACCGCTCGTCCCACAGTGCCGCGTAGACCACCTGCGGATTCTTCGGATCAATCACGACATCGGAGCCGCCGGTATTTTCATCCTTATACAAAACTTTTTCCCAGGATTTGCCGCCGTCGGTCGAGCGAAAGATTCCACGCTCCGCATTCGGTCCGTAGGGATGTCCGAGCACAGCGGCAAAAATCCTATTCGCGTTGCCGGGATCGACGGCAATTGCTGGAATTTGCTGCCCATCGCGTAGCCCTAGGTGCGTCCAGGTTTTTCCGGCATCGGAGGACCGATAAATACCGTCACCCACAGACAGATCGGGCCGATGCAATCCCTCGCCACTGGCCACGTACACCACCTGGCTGTCAGAGGGTGCGACCGCGATTGCGCCGATCGACTGCGTATCCTGTGCGTCGAAAATGGGATTCCAGGTGCGACCATAGTCCGTCGATTTCCAGACACCTCCATCCACCTGGCCCACATAGAAGACATTCGGCTGGTCCGGGACACCCGAGGCAGCACGGGTTCGGCCTCCGCGAAATGGACCGATCATGCGCCAATGCATATCCGGCATTGAGCTATTGTGTTTCGCAGCCCAACAAGTCGCGCCGGAAAACACCCCGGCCAGCAATAAGACCGACAACAAAAACCGAGCGGCTGAATCTCTATGCGTCATTTCCATCCTTTTGGGGCGTCGCGTGAGTGTTATTCAAATCTGCAGAAATGGCGGGGCATCCAAACCAGGCCAAAAGTATCAGCCCGCAATTATTACCCACGAACGGCCAACGCGTCAGAATATCCGATCCCACTCTTCTCTGGTGCTGCCATTACAGATTTTGCGCCGTCGGGTTCGAGTTTGGCCGCTTTTTTTCGTTCCTGCTTGATCCCGTGGCCACTTGACCGTCACAATTTGAGGAGTGATGAACACGTATCGCCTCGTCTCGCGCCTGCTCGCCACCTCTATTGCCACTTGTGCCGCACTTCTCTTCACCTCTGACATCCGCAATCCCCGCCGCTGCGCAGTCGGTGCCATCCTCGCTGTTCAGCGGATTGCAGTGGCGACTCATCGGTCCGTTTCGCGCGGGCCGTGTTGTCGCAGTGAGCGGCGTCCCAGGAAGCCATCGAGAGTTCTTCTTTGGCGGTGTCGACGGCGGCGTCTGGAAAACTACGGATGCCGGCACAGTTTGGCACCCGACGTTCGATGATGCCCCCGTCGCCTCCATCGGTTCGATCGCGGTGGCAGACTCAGATCCGAAGGTGATGTATGCCGGCACTGGAGAATCCGACATTCGTTCTGATCTTGCATCTGGCGATGGAGTCTATCGCAGCGAGGACGGCGGCGCGACATGGAAACACGTCGGGCTCGCCGACTCGCAGCAGATCAGCCGTGTTCTAGTTGATCCGAACGATGCCAACACGGTGTACGTCGGCGTATTGGGTCAAGCGTATGGACCGAGTGATGAGCGCGGCGTCTACAAATCGACTGACGGTGGGCAACACTGGCAGCATGTCCTCGACAAGGGCCCTGACGTGGGCATCGCGGATATCGCAATGGCGCGCGCCAAGCCGAACATCTTGTTCGCGGCCACTTGGAATGCGCATCGTCCTCCGTGGAGCACTTATCCTCCCGTGGAAGGACCCGGCAATGGTCTGTATCACACAACCGATGGAGGAAGTACTTGGGCGCAACTCGCGGGTCACGGTTTACCGGATGGCAATTGGGGTCGGACTGGAATCGCGGTGAGCGCGGACGGCATGCGCGTGTATGCAACCATCGTCTGCCCGGGCCACTCGGGTCTTTACCGGTCGGACGATGGCGGCGATACATGGAAACTGGTGAACGCAGATGCGCGCCTGACCAGCCGCGCCTGGTATTTCAGCTCGCTCGCGATTGATCCCGAGCAACGCGGACGTGCTGTACATTCCAAACGTGGCTCTCTACCGCACCAACGATGGTGGTAAGACGATTGAGATCGTGCGCGGGGCTCCGGGCGGCGACGATTATCACCAGATCTGGATTGACCCAAAGAATTCCAATGACCTGATGCTTGGCGTCGATCAAGGCGCGTCGCTCAGCCTGGATCGAGGCAAAACATGGAGCACCTGGTACAACCAGCCGACTGCCCAGATGTACCACGTCACCACGGACAATAACTTTCCTTACTACGTTTACGGAGCGCAGCAGGACAGCGGTTCCATTGCCATCGCCAGTCGAAGCGATCATGGGCACATCGACACACGCGATTGGTTTTTACCGGGCGGCAGTGAGAGCGGCTATCTTGCCATCGATCCCATGGACGAAAACATCATCTACGCGACTGACACCTACGGGGATGTGGAGCGCTTCGATCGCCGCACTTCATTCGGCCAAACCATCACTCCGTGGCCGCTGGGTGGTTTTTACAAGGCCGCGAACAAACGAAAGTATCGCGATCCGTGGACGCCAGTGTTGGTCTTTTCACCCGTCGACAAACACTCTCTGTATCTAGGAACGCAGTATGTGTTGAGAACTGTGGATGGTGGCCTGCACTGGCAGCAGATCAGCCCCGATCTTAACCGGAGCTGTGGAGGGCGCAAGCGAGGATGGCGAATTAACGACAGCCAATGCCGAGCAACGCGGGTATGGAGTTGTCTTCACCATCGCGCCCTCGCCGCTGAAGGCCGATGAAATCTGGGCTGGGAGCGACACTGGGCGGATCCATCTAACGACCGATGGCGGTAAATCCTGGCAGGATGTCACACCGCCCGACGTAACTCCATGGAGCAAGATTTCGCTGATTGAAGCCTCTCATTTCGATCCTGCAACGGCCTACGCAGCGATCGACCGGCATCGCCTGGGCGATCGAAAGCCGTATCTCTACATCACGCACGATTACGGAAAAAGCTGGAAGCTCTCGGTCGACGGAATTGCGCCGACACACTTTCTGCGTGCGGTACGCGAGGACCCGAAGCAGCGCAATCTCCTCTTTGCCGGCACCGAGTTCGGTATCTACGTTTCCTTCCACGACGGCGATCACTGGCAGTCGCTGCAGCAGAATCTGCCGGTGACGTCTGTGCGCGACATGACAATTCACGACAGCGATTTGATCGTCGCCACTCATGGCCGCTCATTCTGGATTTTGGATGACATTGCGCCGCTGCGTCAGGCCGCCGAGGTCAACGCAACTAAGCCATTTCTATATACGCCGCCGATGACGGTGCGCGTGGACAATGATGCGTTCCTGGGGACACCTTTGCCACCCGAGGAACCGCAGGCGAACAATCCGCCCGATGGCGCCATTGTCGATTATTACCTTGGCAGCGAATCGAATAAGGTTACGTTGCAGATTCTCGACGAGGGGGGGCACGTCGTGCGCCACTACTCCAGCGCGGACAAGACTGCCATGAAGCGGCCGCTGTTGCCGATCGCCGAACGATGGTTTCCCGTACCGCAAACTCTGAAGATGAGTCCCGGCGAGCATCGATTTATGTGGGATCTCTCTTCCGGCGGCTCTGGCACAGATGTGGAGGGCGACGATATCGACGCCTCGAGCATTCCGCCCGGACCTCGCGTGCCTCCCGGCACGTATACCCTGCGCCTCACTGTCGATGGAACCTCGATGGAGAGGCCCGTGCAGGTGACCATGGACCCTCGCAGTCCGGCGACGACACAAGTCCTCGATCAGCAATTCGCTCTTGGCCAATCGATTTACATTGAAACCCTCGCCAGCCGCAAAGCCATGGCAGAGTTGGACAGTGTCGAGAATCAGCTGAACGAATTGAAGTCGAAGAACAATGATGCAGGCTTGCACCGAGAACTGCTCAGCGCTCTTACAAAATTGGAATCCATAAAAAATGGGAGCGATGAAAATTCCAGCACGCCGGAGAAACACATTGGATTGGCGGACGCGAATTCAGGTCTCGGCGTCGCCTTGCGTGTCGTCGAAAGTGGCGATCGGCCTGCCCCGTCGCAAGCGATCGTAATTTTCAGCCAGATGAAGGCTGCCGCGGACTCTCAGATTGCGGCCTGGCATCACTACAAGACAAATGAATTAGCTCGCGTCAACGCTGCCCTGCAGCGGGCGCATCAACCCGCGCTGCAGATTGCTGCAATCGAAGAGCAAGTGCATTACGCCATGACACGGTGATGGTTGAAGTTGTGTCCCGCGCGCAGATTTCACACCATAAGCCGCTATCCTAAAGGAAAGGGCAATCAGGCCAGGAACATCCAGCCTGATTGCCTTTCGCCGTTTGCTTTCGCGCTGCTACTGTTTCGGCTTGCACTGCGTTACCTGACCGTTGATGGACACGGCGGCTTCCGAGTAGTTGCCGCACACCACGGTGTTTGGGAGTGAGTCGGTGAAGGTGACGTTCGCCGGACACACAGCACCCGCTTCGTTTTGACTTGGATCACATCCGCCATCGACTGCGGCGAAGGTGTGACTGGGCGTGCCGAGCCAGGTGTTATGTCCAATCAGAGTGTTACTGAATCCATCCCACTCTCCATCGGCATAGGCGTACTTGTCGCTGAATGTATTGCCCGTGAAGGAGATGCCTTGATTGTTGCTGCCATCGGTGCTGATGCCGAAATCCTGCGCGGTACCGTTATTCGTAGTGGTAATCGTGTTTCCGGTGAAAACTGCACTTCCTGCGGCTGTCATGTCGGTCACTCGAAGACCGATGGCATTGCACTTCACGGATGTCGCATTGATGATGTTGCCGGTAACCTGATCGCCTACCGGCGACGCTGCGGTTACGCTCGGATCCCATTCCACCTGCACGCCATAGGCTCCTCCCAACTCGCAGCCGCCATACTCAGCATTCTGCGAGAGTTCGGTCACGCTGATTTTGTTATTTGACACGGTGACGTGGTTGGAATTGATATGAAATCCGCGCCCGCTGGTGGGATGACAATTGTTATTCGTCACCATTGTGTAATCCGCAGGAAGATCTGCGCAGAAATCGTTCGAGTACGTCGCATTCATGCTAATGTCGTTGCCGCTGATCGTGCTGTGCTGGTTCACCGTCCGAATGCCGCCCTGCGGAGAGCCAATGATTGTGTTGTTTTCGATCACGTCGCCAACGCCTGGGTTGTTATTGTTCTGGAAAATGAAAATGGCTTGTCCCTGGAACTGCGACCGCGCCGACAACGCTCCTTGTCCCGAATTCTGGATGTTCGTGACGTTGTCGTAAATCGTATTGTTCATAATCTGCGCGCCAGGCGGCAAATAGGTGGACGAATAGAACTGCGCCCCCGCGTTCTGGAATGTGGCGACGATGTCATGGATATACGGCGCGGAGCTGAATGTTCCTTGTCCGAAGCCGAACACCGGGCTGAATGTCGCAGAGCTTTTAGACTGGACAATTTTGCCGCCATAGACGACCAGACCACCGTGCGCAGACCCGCAAGGACCGCTGTCCACCGGATTGGAAGTTGACCAGCAATCGTGCCCTTCAATCGCGGGCGTGGGAGCGTTGCCGCCGCCTGTACCGTAGGTGATCGTATGGTTGTTCAGGTTCAACGTGATGTTGTTCGCATCGATGCCGAAACAGGTTCCGGCGCTGGAAACATCATTCGCAAGAAAGTACGACCCGGCCGCTGTAATGTCGCCGCAAGAGGTCAACGCGACGCCTGCTGCAGCTACGCTCACAGTGACGCTCTTGCTAACGCTTCCCTGGCTGTTCGTGCCAGTGATGGTATATGTGGTCGTTGCCGCTGGGGTCACAGCCACGCTGTTTGAGGTCGCAGTGACAGCTCCGCTGACGGAGCCGACAGCGAATGTCGCACTGGTCGCGTTGCTCAACGTGTAGCTGATGGTTGTCGTGCCCCCCGGGGCAACCGCTGTGGGATTCGCGGCGATCGTCACCGCCGGCGGCGTGTTCGTGACCACCACGGGAGGAGTGGTCGTGTTGGCGGGGGGTGTATAGACAATAGTCGCGACGCCGTTCGAGCCAACCGTCACCGTGACCGTCTGTCCAAAGGTGCACATTGCGATCAGGCAAAAAAGGGTAAGGAATGCTACTCTCCGAAATAATGTTAAGGCTGGCGCCAGGTCAGCCGAGTGGGCCGTCACTTCCACGCGGGAAGTGGTTGGCACGCTGATCGCGGTATGCATGCATTGGGTTGGCATTAAAATCTCCATTTTGGATGGGTTCGGGCCGTAGAGTCTGGCAAACACACGTCGGCTAAAGGCGTTCCACAGCGGCTTTGTGAGGCTCTTGAGGATCACCGAATACGCGCGGTTGCCATTCTCCACGAGCGGTTAGGGATACATTCGAAATGCTCCGTTGACGCTTTCGAGGAGATAGCCTGGGCGATTTTTCTTTCTAAGCTGAATCGACTGCATGACTGCCTGGCCACCGCGAGTCGACAACGCGTTTCGGGGGGAACATCGGTTGTAACGCCGCTTGTTCCTGCCAACCTGGAATGACGAGACTGGGGTTAGCCTAGTTATCGAACGGTGCGGGCGGCCGTGATACAGGTCACCAACTGGTAACTAACGTAACAATAAAGTAATGTATTTTCCCAGATTGGCGAGCAAATGCTTCGCGACGCCGACCCAGGCACGCGAGCCTGCGACAGCTCGGCGTACCCTGAGAACAGAGGAAATTCGATGTCTTCTGCAGAAACTGCAACCCCGCGCCAGCACGCTTCCACGGCACCAGCCGGGCCGCAACTCCCAGAACCTACTTATGCCGAGCGCGTGCGCACCTTGCTTTCACTTACGTCGATCGCCACGCTTTCGACGCTCTCCCGCAAACACGCCGGATTTCCCTTCGGTTCGCTGATGCCGTACGCGCTGGACTCTACGGGGCATCCGATTTTTCTGATCAGCAACATGGCCATGCATACGCAGAATCTGAAAGCCGATCCCCGAGCCAGCCTGTTTGTCGAGCAAACCGCTGCCGACGGCGATCCGCTTGGCGCTGCTCGCGCGACGCTACTGGGACAGGTCGAGCCTATCCCGCAAGAAGACGTCGCCAGCGCACGAGAACAATATCTGGCACGCCATCCAAACAGTCACTACTGGGTGGATTTCGCCGACTTCAATTTCTTTCGACTGCAGCCCATCGATGTGTATTACGTTGGCGGCTTCGGCGTCATGGGCTGGGTTGAGGCGAAGGAATATGAGCGCGCCTCGCCCGATCCTTTAGCAGGGGCGTCAGCCGGGATCCTGAGCCACATGAACGCTGACCACGTGGACTCCATGATTTTGCTGGCGCGGATCCATGCCATCCTGATCGCCTCGGAAGCGACCATGACATCTGTGGATCGACTGGGATTCTCTCTCCGCCTCAAGACAGAGGAGGGGATGAAGGGCGCTCGCATTAACTTTCCGCGAGAAGTCACAAGTGCGCAGGAAACGCGCAAGGCGCTGGTGGAAATGGTTGGGCAGGCTAAAAGTTCGCAGCAGTCTTGAATCTGATCGTGGCACATCTGCGATGATCTCAATGGCTGATTCTGCTGCGGTCTGTCTACGCCACAGATGCACGACGATTGCTGCGCAGGACTAAGTCGCGAACGGCGCGCCCCATTCGCTGTACATCCGCTGGATCGATAAACAACACGTAGGCGGTCAGAACATCCCACTCAAACATCGGGATGTTCAGCGAATACTCAATGCATAAATGGAACAGCAGTCCGAGCAGTAGCAGCGGATAGCGGAACGGGCGAAACCAGATCAGTATGCCCAGGTTGAATTCAAGCGCGAGGGTGTACCAGGTTGCGAGTTTCAAAATCCAAGGCAGCTGCGTCCAAGCGGGCAAAGGAAATCGCTGTATGGCGTAAATGTGGAATACATAGAACAGCGCGGTTCCATTCAGCCACGGCGCGCCTTTTATCTTCCACAGGAATGAAGCAAAATACAACAGAGCTAGTTCAAATTGAATCATGCGCTGCGCCCAGGGTGCTCTGGGTTCAATCTCTGCGCCCTCCAGCTTCTTGTGGACCCGAATGAGTCGATCGATCGACAACGCGGCTCCCGCCGGAGCGAACATCAGGAAAAATCCCGTCACACGCAAAAACACATCTCCGCCATGCAGGATATAGAGATTTCGTTGCTGGATGGATGCCAGACACACAAACACAGCAATGCTGCTCAGGCGAGTCCACAGGCCAACGGTGAGCAGCACCGCGAAGCCAAGAAAAATCCAGAAAAACGCAGCAATCCAGGCGTCTTTCTGCGGCATGACGGTAAATAGATTGAGACGAAGACCCGGCTCCACAGTACGCATGGTCTGCAGCGTCACCCAACTGTGAACGCCGAACCAATCCATCCACTCGGAGTGAAGCAGGATCAGCGTCATGGAGACGCAGGTGCCGTACAAAATCCGGAATATCGCCATTGGCGTCGGATCCTGCGGCGCGAAGAAAAATCGCTCCCACGCCTCGCGCCATCGCGCCAGACTCATCGCAGATCCTCGCTGCTGACATAGTATTCGTAGAAGAATTCAGGCTTGAGTGCAGGCGGCTGGGATGGTGTCACACCATACTTTATCGGCGCCTGAAACTTCATCAGGATTACCATTTGCGGAGGATCCGCCGGGCTATTCAGCAACCTCGCGACATGCCTGGCAACATCCGGCCACAGCGCCGCATACCGAGAATCACAGAGAACTTCCGCGAATTTTCGATACCGTTCTTCGCGGTATCGTTTCGCGTAACTGAGTTCCTCCATGCGCGGAAAATTAAACACGCGCATCTGGTGATCCTGAGTAACAGCTACACCTTCAATGTAGGAGTTCACTGGCCTGGGATTTGGGGCAAAGAAATCCCATGACTGAAACAGCCCGGTCCACAAAAGATACGGTCGCACAAGTTCCTTGATCTGCGGCAGAGGAGCGACATTCAACGGAATCGCCCAACTGAGAATCGCGATCATGTTGAACAAAATGAAAATGCTGATGGCGCCCTGAATAAAACTGGAATTCTGCACATTCGCGGGCTGTGGCGAGCTCACAGCTTTCAATGGCAGCGCAGTGACATCGTCGCTCGCGGAGTGATCGTCGCCGGTTTGGGACATGACTGCTTCCAGTCTCGCCCAGCAGTGGCTGCTTGACCAGACCCAAGGCGTATATCATCGATATTTTTGCGTCGCGGATGGCACGTCACTACGCGGGGGAGGAGCTACGGTGCGCCGCTGAGCCTTCTCCTAAGCCCGACCGAAGTCGATGAAAGCCATCTGAGGATTGGTATGCAGCAACTTCACATCCACAGTGTCCCCAACGTCCAGGCCTTCCTCGCCCTGGATGACACGGCCTTCTACCGGCGGATCGAAAACGCGCACATAAGTTCCCTTCTCGCTTGCCCCCGTGACCACGCCACGAAATGTCCGCCCAATCTCATCTGCCAGTGCCACCGCCCCCACCCGCTTCTGCATGGTGCGCTCGACTTTATGACTGGCTTTCTCCTGGACATTGCAGTGCTCGGCAATCGAACGCAATTCAGCATCGCTGTAAGGCGCGGGCTGCCCATCCATCATCGCTTCGATCAGCCTCTGAGTCACCAGGTCCGCAAAGCGCCGGTTAGGCGCGGTGGAGTGCGTATAGTCTCTTGCCGCCAGGCCAAAATGCCCCAATGGCTGCTTGTCGTCGCCAGCAATCACCACATATTCCCCCGGACCCATCAGCTTGATGACGGCCAGAGACAGGTCCGGATAGTGCACAGGGTCAACCTTCCGTCGCGCCTGCAAGAACTTGTTGAGCTCACCGGAATCCGCCTCTGACGGCAGCTTCGCTCCGTATTGTGCCGCCAGTTCCACAATCCTGTCCCATCGCTCCGGCGTCCGCACGATTCGTCGGATGCAACTCCGACCCGCATCGTGCAGCGTCTGCGCCATCGTCTCGTTCGCGCCAATCATGAATTCCTCAATCAATTCCGTTGCCCGATTGTGCGGCGCTTCGTGGATTGCCTTGATCTGCCCATCCACCACCAGCGGGTCGGCCTCGATCCGGTGGAATTCCAAAGCTCCATCGGCGATCCGGCGCGCTCGCATGGCTTGCGCCGCCTCATCCTGTAGTCGCAGTTGTGCCTGCAATTCGATTGACCCAGCAATCTTAAGGTCCAGCGGATTCTTGCCCTCAAGCCAGGGCCCCACTCGGCTGTACGCAAGTTGCGCGCGGTTATGCACCATCGCCCGATAGATACTCTGCCCACTCAACCCGCCCTGCGCATCAACAACATATTCCGTCACCACCGCCGCGCGATCTTCGTTTTGGTTCAACGATGTCAGGTCGGTCGAAAGCTGGTTTGGCAGCATGGGAAAATTCCGTGTCGCTGTGTACACCGTCTTTGTCTGGTCGGCCGCGTGTCGATCGATGGGCGAGCCTTTTTCCACCGCAGCCGCCACATTCGCGACCGCAACCCGCACGCGAATCCCACCGGGATTGGACTTCGAGCCGTCGGACGTGAGCCGTTCTGCCCACTCCGCCTGGTCCAGATCCCGCGAGGTGTCGTTGTCAATCGAAGACCAGTACAGTTCGCGCTGGTCCCGCACGCTCGCATCGAGCGGTTCATTGGATTCCACGCGCGCATTTGCCGTAGCGCGAATCGCTGCCACCTGGGCATCGCTGCCCGGCGGAAAGTTGGGATGAAAACCGTCTTTCACCATCTCGGCGTAAGCCGAGGCACCAAGATCAAACATAGGGATAGACATGCATCAGGAAGCCTATCATGCAGAGGCCATTTCCGTTGACCGACGGAAGTCTCGAAACCCCGCGTCGCTCTGGCGCATTGATTTCGCGCGACTTGTTCCTGTGGTACGACTCCTCCAACATTTTGGGCGGGCTCCAACCCTGGCCCCTGATACGCCCGGTAGTTTCTTTCGCATCTACCGCCCATCCTTCCCGAATACAGCCGTTTCGGCGCGCTTGCGGTTTGGCTGACTGCTTGCTTCTTTTCATGTTTTGGCAGCTCTGATTCAGCTCCCAGGGGGGTCATGGATTGACCATGCTTTGCCTCCTGGGGAATGTAAACGCGGGGTGCGATCCTGCCGGTCAACGCCGATGACGCATAACTTGACAATGCATATCGTGGACTGGGTCGCACGCGGACTTGAACTTGTCGGCGTGGCCGTCATTGGTATCGCGTTCATCTACGCCGTTCTTCGCGCGGTACGGCACTTTCGGTCGGGACGCCCGGACGTATACGACCAACTGAAGATCTTCATCGGAAGAGGACTGCAACTTGGGCTGGAATTTCTGGTGGCAGCGGACATCATCAGCACGGTAACCGTCGAGCCAACCCGGGGGCAGATCATTTCCCTTGGCCTATTGATCGTGATCCGAACCTTTCTAAGCTGGTCGATCACGGTTGAAATTGAGGGCTGCTGGCCCTGGCAACTTGCCGGAAACAAGAAAGGATAAGTCGATGGTCAATTGGGAGAGAGTGATCACACAGCTTTTTGCGCGGCTTGGCGGCCCGATGCATTTCCGCTTTATTATGCAGCCGCTGATGGCCGCAATTTTGGCGACGATTGATGGGGTCAAAGATGGACGTGCGGGAAAGCCGGCGTATTTGTGGGAGATGGTTACCACGTCTGCGGATCGCAAACAACTGCTGCGCGAAGGCTGGAAGCGTGTCAGTCGTGTGTTTTTGCTGGCTGTTGCCCTCGACGTGGTTTATCAACTGATGGAATTCCACTGGGTTTATCCCGGCGAGACCCTGATCGTGGCCATCCTGTTGGCGATCATCCCGTACTTTATTATCCGTGGACCCGTCAATCGATTCGTGAAATGGCGCATAAAAAGAAAGCTTCAAAAATCAAAGCCGGAAGTTGCGGCCAGCTGATCTGCCGAGTGTTGCGGTTGCCCATGGGATTATCAAATTTAACTCGAGACTCGGGGCAGCCTTTGCGGTCTACGTGCCCCCTCCGGATTTACGCCCGCCTGCTGGCGTTTGGTGCGCTGGGTTTCTCGCTTGTCACAATCGGGTTCAGTCAGACATCCACCACTATTTCCAATGCTCAGAAAGTCTCGCAGCCAGTTCACGACGCTGGGACAACGACTCCAGAAAAATCGTCGGAGACATCAAAAAAGAAAAAGAAGAAGAAGATTTTGCGGCGCGGGGCGATTGCTGCAGCTCCGATTCCAATTTCCAGCCCCGCCATCGGTTCCGGAATCGTGCCCGTAGTGGGCTATATCTTCCCGCTCAGCCTGAAGGACAAGAAATCTCCGCCATCGGTCATTGGCGCGGCCGGCTTGCTTACGAATAACAGCAGCCGTGGTTTTGCTCTGATCGGGCAGCTCTTCATGAAGGAGGATAGGTACGAATTGACGGCTGGTTATGTTCATGGCAACCTGGACTACAAAGTCTACGGCGAAGGTATCTTGAAGGGTCAAAAGCTGGGCCTGGAACAAACTGGCGATGGCTATATGATCGAATTCCTACGTCGCATTGCCTGGAAGTTTCTTGCCGGCCCCCGATTTATCGATGGGCATTCCTTCATCACCGTGCAGCAGGACCAGTTTCCAAACTTTCCGATTCCTCCGGACGCAGGGCTGCACACCAACCTGGTCGCAATCGGTGCCAAGGTCACGCGGGACACCACTCCCAACCGTTTTTATCCGGTCGACGGGACAAAGTTCAGTTTCACCTCGGATTTCTTTTCTCAGTCGCTGGGTAGCAAATATAGTTTCCAGTCGTATAAGACCGAATTCGACAAATACTGGAGCCTGAGTGCGAAGCAGGTGCTGGCCTACGACGCGTATCTTTGTGCGACGGGCGGGACGCCGCCGTTTTACGGAAACTGTATTTATGGAACCGGCAATGAATTGCGCGGCTACACTGCCGGGCAATACTTCGATCGATATATGGCTGCGACGCAGCTGGAGTATCGCCTGGTGTTGCCAAAGCGTTTTGGATTGGTCGCGTTCGGAGGAATCGGCGGAGTCCGTGCCGGAGACACACAGTTGTTACAGAGCAACCACTTTCTGCCGGATATCGGCGCGGGGCTACGGTTTACGGTGAGCAAGAAATATCACGTGAACATGCGCGCCGACTACGGACAAGGGGTCAACGGGCACACCTTCGGGCTCGGGGTTCTGGAGGCGTTCTAGGCGGCACACCGCTCAAGACTACTCACGCACCCGCGACTGGCGCTGGTGGATCGCAAGGAACGATCGAGGGCCAATGTTCTCGCACAGCAATCGCGCGGAATATAAATGCGACCGTCACAGAAATTAAGGTGATTGGGAAAAAACCTCCGCGATTCATGAAGTGCCAGGCCAATAACGTGTAGATGCTGCTGGCCAGCACCGCCGTGGTGACGAGCTGTTCCGATGGCCGCACAATCTCCGGTGTAACCCCGGAGAACAAGTCGATGAACACTCCTCCGGCGACTGTAGAGATGAGCCCAACCACGATGGCAGCGAAGACTCCCAGCCCGTGATCGAGTGCCTTGTGGGCGCCCAGAATCGCAAACCACGGCAAGGTGAACGACTTGAAAAACGCCAGGGTTCGGGTGCGGAAGCGCTCTTCCTTCGACTCCAGAAACTTGTAAATCGCAATCCCCAGCAATCCCATCAGGACGCATACGACTAAATAATTCCAGTTCTTCAACGGTGCCGGGATGTCGTTCAGGAGAACGTCGCGCGAGACGCCGCCGCCGATGCCGCCAAAAAAGGCCATAATCAGCAGGCCTGCCATGGTGTAGCCGCGATCGTGCGATGGATTGCGGGCGATCAATACACCATTCAAGGCATTAATGCCTGCGGAGAACAGATCGATATTCGGAAAGCTGGGTAAGGTCATGGAAAGATCTCCCTGGATGCGGCGTCGGCAAGAATGTCTCGACTAAAACGGTCCATGGCGCAACAGAACGCCGTAGAATGTGATGACTCCAATCAAAATGACCATCATGGCCACCACGAATGAGATGGAATAAATATGTCGCGACTGGGTGGCGCCGATTTCGTTTAGAAATCTGCGATGCTGCCAGGCGGCCGCCGTCAAGGCGAGCGTGCCCAGAGCAATCAGAGTTAGTCCCAGGTTGCGCGGCGCTTGCGGACGTCGGATATTCCCGCTCGCGATTTCTTCGGGTAGATATTGAAAGAATTTGTAGATGCTGAAACCGAATCCAATCATCGAAAGCGAGGTTCGCACCCAAGCCATCAGCGATCGTTCCGACGCCATCACAGTTCGCTGAATGGCGAGGTCGGTCCGGTTCTCAGCCAGCAGCTGTTCCCCGGTCTTTCTGCACGGTTTCCTCAGGACTCATCTGCGCATTCCTTCCTACATTCCTGTTGGCGATTCGTGGCGGCGAGCGAAATCAGCCGGTCCCGGTTGGTGGACCACTTCGTGAATCAACTGAGTGCAAGCAAACGACCAGACTGCAAACCCGTCTACTCTGCTGATTTCATTGAAAATAGAAACATGGCCTGCGCCCGGCAAGTTTAAGGCTGCGGAATTCCTCCCGAGATTTCGGAGTCGACTCCAACATGTCGTACCGGCGGTCCGATCCAGCACAGGCATTTCCCGCAGAGCGGCCCTCGACGATCGCGGCGAGGGCTGCGCAGTTTGGCAGAGGTCAGCGAACGACGCCATCGCAGGCCTAATTGTTGAGGCCGGATCCCTTCCAGTCGATCACGTCAACGAGACGCCACGGATTCTGATTCAGATCCCACTGCAACTGCCCCTGCTTGTTGACGACAAGTTGTGCCAACGGATAGACCACACCGGTGCTCTTACTTTTATCCTGGTCGTTGATGTCGAGGATGCCCGCGCTGAGGTCGTAGGACATGGTCTGACTGTCCGTCCAGGCTTCTGCAAAGCGGATCTGGCGATTGGTGACGAAAACAATATGGCGTCCAGTTGCGGTAGGGGTGACGGCGATGTAGGCACAGTCATTGCCGAGCGTCCCGGTGATTTCGACGCGGCCTACGGTCCGCATTTTATACAGCGCATTCACCAGGCCCTGGTTCTGCCCCTTCTGAAACGCGGCTTCCAGAACGGCCTTGTCCGCCGGGGTTGAGAAGTCATAAATCAATAAGGTGACCCCGATGTTCTGGCCCAGTTGCGTGCCGGTGCCCATCGCAGTGGCGTCGATGGTTTCGTACCTGGGATCCCTGGCAAGACCCGGTAAGGTGCCAATCATCAGCGCGCTCAATAGCACGACTGTCTTAAGAGCAATTCGGGAAACGTTCAGACGAATATGCATATCCCCTCCCATTGCAAATCTGTGGGAGTATCCGATCGCATCGGAGACCTCCCACGCCGGAATGTAGTATGCAAGCTAAACGCCAGAATCGCCGGCTTGGCTTTTATGAAAAGGCTCTGAGAATGCGGTGTTTGTGCGCGTAGCCGATTGGAGGCCGAGATCGCCGCCCGAAATTTCGGAGTTTCCTCCAACATGTTGTAATCTGTCGCGGAATCATGTCATCCAAGGCCAGACACCCGGGCGCGGCCATCAGCGCCGAACTTGGTTGGCTCACACTATAAAGTTCGGCGACGGCAGGTGGCAGATGGTTTGCAGCAACCTTCAGCTATGATTCGTATCAACAAGGCTGAATCCCCGCGAAGGAGCATGAACCTCCGCTGCGATGGCGAGACATCGATGGGCCCCGGCGTTCAGGACTTTCGAAAGGGATCTAGCGCATGAAGGATTTCGATCACCCGCTTCTCCTGTCATTTTTCCTTTTTGCCGCGCTGTGGCTCTCCATGATGGCTGGCTCCTTGATCAGCCGACTCAAAAAACTTGAACCCGAGGATCGACAGGATTTCAACATCATCCTGACGTCCACATTAACTTTGCTAAGCCTCATGCTCGGATTCAGCTTTTCGATGGCAATCAGCCGCTACGACCAGCGGAAAGGATATGAGGAAGCCGAGGCCAATGCCATCAGCACCGAATATATGCGCGCCGAACTGCTGCCGCCGGCTGAAGCGGTCCGGGTGCAAGCCTTACTGCGAACATATCTTCAGCAGCGCATCTCGTTCTATCAGAAAGTAGACAACCAGAGCATCCCGCAAATCCAGCATGAAACTTCGCGACTGCAAACGGAACTATGGGAAGCGGTCAAGGGTGTGGCCGCAACGCAGTCATCGGCCGCAGCGAGACTCATCTTGTCGGGAATGAACGACGTCATCAATTCGCAGGAACGCGCGCAAGGATCGTGGTGGAATCGGATCCCCACCTCAGCTTGGATATTGATGACGATCATCGCCATCTGTTCCAGCCTGCTACTCGGTTTTGGCGGACATCATCTGCGCTCGCGGCCGCTGATCTTTCTGGTATTACCCTTCGTCATCACGACCGCACTTTACCTGATTGCGGAAATTGACAGCCCGCGTAACGGCCTGATCCATGTGGCTCCGGAGAACCTGATAAGTTTTTCCCAATCTTTGCAGACGCGCTGACGAGAGCCGCGCCCGCAATCGAATGGAATAATTTAGTTCCCCGATGAAACTGGGGTTCCGATGGCCTCTCCGGAAACGACAATTTCCACGCGCCGATTTTGCTGACGACCCGCAGATGTATCGTTGCTGGCCACCGGATCAGCAGCGCCCATGCCGACGGAGGTCACGGAGTCCGGACTGAGACCCTGGGAGATCAGGAATGCCCTGACTTCATCTGCGCGTTGTCCAGACAGCTTCAGGTTGAATTGAGGACTTCCGGTGCTGTCGGTGTAGCCTTCGATCTTCAACTTCAGACTGGGATGGGCGGCGATGACGCCGGACATTTTCGCCAGCGCCAATTGCGCGTTCTGCGACAACTGATACTTGCCGGTAGAGAACAAAATGTCTGCCATGGTGACGACCAGTCCTCGCGGGGTATCCACAGTTTGCAGCACAGAATTCAACTGAGCCAGAAGCTGGGCTCGCAAAGCCCGCTGCGCTTCAATTGCCTGGGCGGCCTGTTGCGCTGATTTTTGAGCAGCGGCATCAGCCTGCGCCTTGGCGGCCTCTGCTTGCGCGCGAGCCTGAGCCTCCTGGGCAGCGGCAGCCTGGGCTTGCGCCGCCCGAGCTTCCGCCTGGGCTCGCTGCAACGCTTCTGCCTGCTGGTCTGCCGTCAACTGCGCTTCGCGTTGTTTCGCCTGCGCGGCGCGTTCCGCTTCCGCCTGATTGGCCTGGGCCACCTTTTCCGCCGCCAACGCTTTCACGGCCAGCGCACGTGCATCTTCGGCCTGCTGCGTCGTGCTGCGAGCCGCGGTCAGGATGGGATTCTTTTGTTTTCTCGCAACGTAATCCTCCATCTGCGCCTGCGACTGCTGCGCGGTGCTCCACGCATTGGGAGCATACTTTTCCGCACCTTGCAGCCGTGCGATGCGCATCGCGTTGCGCGCCTCGTAGACGGCGAGCGGGATTTTTGGATTCATCGTGATTGGCTGCAGCTCTGACTCATGGTAGGCACTGCGACTTAACAGCCGAGCTGCCACGGGAGTCGTCATCCCCTTGGTATTGCTGCCCGGAACGCCCATCAATACCACGGCCTCACTGGGTTCCGTCACCGCAAAGTAGGGCTCCGCCGTGATGATCAACGCAAAGTTCGGTACTTGCGTTGTGGCTATCATCTTCGCCTTATCGCCGTTCAACAGAACTTCGCCAAGGTTGGACGCACGGCCTTCCGGCGTAATCGCCCACAGTACATAGGTTAGAAACTCCGGTCCCAGTTGCGTGGCCGGCGACATCTTCTGCAACTGCATATCGATGGTGATGATGCCCTTCTTATTGTCGATTTTCGCCTGCCCCTTGGCGAACGGAAGGAGCGGAGTACCCGTGAAATCCAGGCGGCTCGATGTGTTGTTCGGATAGCTGACCGCCTGCACGGTCTTCGACACATTGATGTTGATATTTACCACGGACGGGCTGGGAGCGGCTTGATCTTGCGCAAGTGCTGGGGAGATGAGTCCAACGGACAGAGCCACAAGGAGTAGTGTTTTGTTCATATAAGCCTCTCGTACAATTTGCCTGCTTCGAATCACTGGGAACCCGGCAAGTCTGGCGAATACAGATGAAACGAAGCCAGCCATTGCCTGGTTGATGGATTGCTTCTGATTTTACTTTCCGCAGGGGTGGTGGGGCGCAGAATATCAGATCTGCGCCTCGAATCTGGGACGTGCGAACTGATTACTTCTCCAACTTCACCGGCGGACCGCTGACGCGCTTCGCTGTGATGTCAACAGAAACTTCGACACGGTCAGCGATCTTCATAAAGGGAATATTCTTGTTCATTCCATAATCTTTGCGGTCGAAAGCCATGGTCCCGACGATTTCTCCCGAACCCGTTCCAATCCCTGACACAGTCAGGTGCAGAATCTCCGGCTTCGAGACTCCACGTATGGTGAAGTTGCCGGGAATGTCAAAAGTATTCGGACCGGTCTGCTTGATACCCGTCGATTTGAATGAGATCACTGGGTTTTCTTTGACATCGAAGAAGTCCTTGTCCTTCAACTTGCCGTTCTTCATACCGCTTCCGGTGTCTACGCTGGCCGCCTGAATCTCGATGTCGAGGACTCCTGTAGTTACACTCGGAGAGGTGAAGACCAGTGTGGCCGTCCATTTGTCGAACTTGCCTGTGAGATCCATGGACGACTGAACATGAAACTTGACTTGGCTGCTCTCGGGTGTGACCTGGAAAACGGGCGCCTGTGCCTGTGCAAGAGATGGCAGCAGCACGGCGGACATGAATATAGTTGTGAAAGAAAGCCCGATCGATCTCATGGTGCGCCCGATGCTAGACCTTCCCCTTAACACTGTCAACGAAATTTCTGGCTTCATTACAATCCTCCCAACGGATCGATCGACGAGTTGAACGGAGCGTTGGTGGGGGGAATCAACCAACAAAGGAACATCGCACCCAGGCAGGCTTGAACTTGATAAGCCAGACTCAAGGGTGCGATTTTCATAATCAGCATTTGCCGGCTATCACTCGGAAAGCTACTTTGCTTTGGAATGGTTGCTGGGCGATTTCGCTGTTAAGACTGCCAACAGTTCATGGGCTGAAGCAGGCACAGGAACAGCGTGCTTTTGAACGATCTCTGTCGCACTAAGCTTCTTGCCGTAGAGATTTTCGTTCGCGCCACTATCCGGACCCAGGGTTGCGCCAGCCAGGGAAACACCGGCAAACACACCTTGTGCACGAGAATAGGAGAGCATTTCCGCATTCATGACACCGTTTGTAGCGGCTTCCGCGTCACGACCGACCGGGCCGGCCGCAACACTGGCGTCCGCCCCCAGCTTGAGCTTGCCCTTCAACAGAGCGCGTGCGCCTGCATCATTCACTACCAGGATGACAAAGTCCGTAGATTGCCCGCCAGCCTGCAGCCCAAAGCTGCCGCCCGTGGACTGCATCATGGTTGGAGCGCTCCATGGACCGCTGAAGTTCGGGCCTGTCCGGCAGGTCATGACGCCTCGGCCATACGATGCGCCGACGATGAAGCCGACCTTCTTGACGGCCGGCAATACGATCACACATTCCGACTTCTTCAAGATGCCCAGGGGTATGCCGTTGGAGCTCTGGGTCAGGTCCTTGATGACATGACCGGCGTCTGTCACCCGAGCTTCTTCTTTCGAACTGTCGGCTTTGGCCACTGGCTGATACATAAGCGCAAGCATAGCGACGCCGAGAGAGACTGCCGCAAAACGTCCAAACTTTTGTTGCTTCGACATAAATCACCGTTCCTTTTCTGGTTGCGCCCAGTGGTCGCCAAATCTGGGCAGTGTGCGTTTGCTCGTTGGATTCTGGCCGTGAACCTTTAGCCGTCAACGGGGTTTAAATTCTGTGCGAATACTTTGTGAAACTAGAAATTGTGCAGTGCCCAACAATATACGTTGAGTACACGAGCAACGCCAATGGAAAACACACTAAGCTCAGCATGCAAAAGGCCAATTCTTGGCCTTAGACAGAATGGGTGCCTGAAGTGGCGCGAGTCATGACATTTCTTACCTCTCCGGCGAAATTATGGGCGGATTCTCTCCACCCAACGGTATCTCATGACCTTTCGGACGTTTCGAAGTGACCTCCCTGGGGCCACCAAACTCCGGCATTTTGGAGCCTGCACCACATTTCGGAGTGGCAACGATCTGCCTGGTAGGGATTCGACCTGAAATTCTGACCGCGATCGGACCTGCGATGGAGATACCTCATCGCAATCTGCAGGTGTTGCAGGCCAGAAGCGCCTGCTAATTCAGTTTCCTGTACGTTGTCGGATTTGCGAATCCCCTTGCACCCCTGTAAATGGAGCGGGTGAACGCCTGCCCGATGGTGAATGGCATAAAGCGTGCAGTTACATACCCGGATAAAAACCATCAGTTTGAAACACGGGCTGTTAAGGAGAATCAATGATTGGTCACCGAAAGCTTCACCTGGTATTTTTCTTAATGGCGCTTCTAGGGCTATTGTTCTCGCCGACGGCGCAGGCGGCGGATGGCCCGAAACCTCAGCCGTTCGCTTTTAATCCGGAAACTTCCTCCTCCGCAACGCCCGCTCAAGCCCCGAGTTCGACAGCGACAGATCCGAATAGCGATGCCTGGCACCTCGCCATCGCCCCGTATCTGTGGTTTGCTGGGATGCACGGCACGGTAGGAGCGCGCGGCTACGATGCGGGCTTTCACGCCAGCTTTGGAGATATCTTTAGCTACCTGAACATGGGCCTGATGGTGGCAGCAGAACCCCGCTACAAAAAGTTTTCTGCCCCGGTCGACTTTATCTGGATGAAACTCTCCGACGATAAGGCGCTACCGTTTGAAATTGGTCCGACGAACATCAAGGTGAAGGTCAACGAAGACCTACTCACTCCTAAGGTCGCGTATCGCCTGGTCGACGGCAAGATGATCAAGGTCGACGGTAACGTTGGCATCCGCTATTTCCACCTGGGCACAACTTTGACCTTCGTGCCCGGTACCTACGTCTCTCCACAATACCAATCCGCAAACTGGGTCGATGTAGTTTCTGGTGCGAGGATTCAGGCGGCTCTATCACCCAAAGTGAACGTGACCATCCTCGGAGACGCAGGGGCTGGAGGCGCCAACCTGGATTATCAGTTGGGAGCGTTTCTAGGATACAAAGTGAAGCGAAATATCAATCTGCAGGCTGGATGGCGATATTTGTCGGTGAACTACCGGCCACAGTCCACGTTCGTCTACGATACAACCACGAGTGGAGTTTTGATTGGTGCGGTCATCGCCCTGAAGTAAGAGGCGCAAAAAGACATTGGCCTTTTGCCGTTAAATACAGTGATGTCCGCGACCCACGAGCGCGTCAGGGCAGGGCGCGTCTAAAATGTCAGTCCAAACGTGGTGCTGATGCCAAATTGATTCTTCAGCGCGTTCTCGGGTGGGCGATTATCGAAGGTGTCGAACAGGTTCAATCGCAAGACAATGTCGTGTGTGAAATTGACGGAGTAGCTTGCGTTTAAGTTAGACCGTACCCGGCCTGCATCGGAAAGTCCCGGAAATAACTGGAAGTTTGTCGAGATTTCGGACGTGTTGAAGCGGAACCAATCGTAGTTCAGCTCCAGCAGTCCCTCAAGGTTCTGGTCCTTTGGGTTCATTCCAGATTCCGGACTATAGGCTTCCTTGACAAACACCAACCCTCCGAGCCACGAGAACTGAGTGGAGTTAGTACGGATAAAGTAGCGTCCAAAACCGCCGCCATAGGTCTGGCGAAGGTCGAGGCTTTGCTGGTCGCTGGTCAGAAAATCCAGGAAACTGCCGACAAAGGCGTGCCGCGACAGATAGAGGGAAGAGGAGCTCGACAGATCCTGACGATTCGAACTGTTGGCGCCCGACTGGCTGCTAAAGTTGGAACTTAAAGCCGCGCCAACCTGATACTTGGTTGAATTGTAGGTTGTATCTGCATCCAGATTGACGGAGGTCGCTGTACTGCCGCTAACGTAGCTGGCTCCCAGGTTGACGGACCCTTTGAGTTGTCGCCAGAAATTGCTTTTCTGCGATTGGAAGGCGACGACGTCGATGGCCCGGACGCGAGTTTCAATCCCGTCGTTTTTAATGATGAAATCCTGATCCGGATTGTCCTTGGTGGGGACCTTTTGAATGGTGCCGACCAGTCGCTTGCCGCCCGACATTTCCAGCTGGAATTTCGCGGTCGTTTCGATCCGCTCCACCTGCAGCCAATCCACCGGGATTGGAGCAACAACGTAAGGCGGCTCTATATATAGTTGGCCGTGATCCAGTTTTCTGATCTTGCCGGTGATGCGGTCGCCGTTTTTCATCACCACGACGTCGCGGCGTTCCGGCGCCTTTGCCGCACCCGCGGCCGGCGGCAACGTCATCCAGGCGCAGAGAATCAGCCCGAAGAGGAAGGCTAGGCGACGAATTGAAATCCTCATCGAACTGGCTCCCTTCAAGACCGCTCATCGAGATGAAACGCGCGTCGCAGAGCCGGAACGACACTGGGAGCGGAGGAATGAATACTAACTGGGTCAGAATTGGATTTTATCGAATCGATCGGCGCCCTGCGATACCTCGACGCGCCAGACCTTCACTCCGATAGTTCTCGGGCGACTTTTACCAATCCGAGTCCCCTTAATTCAGAAACTGTATAGAACCCCACGTTGGGAGGCTCGCACCCCAGTTCCATCAAGACCAGAAATTTTTTGTATGCGTCCGACCGCAGGTGACGTAGAAAATCGCTTTGCGTTTTCCAGTAGGATTCGACTCGAAGCACATTTGGATCGCGGAGTGGCTGGAACAACTGGCAACTAACGCAGCCTGGTTCGGCCTCGGTCGGACCGGATAGGGAGGAAAGGGCTTGACGGAGTTCTTCGTGCCTTGCCGGAGACGTCTTAATGTCGACGACCTCGATGATTGCAATTCCGTTGACGCTGGTCACAAGGCCGTCTCCTAAATGAAACGTGCTGTCTAGGGGTAGGTCTATGCACGGCTAAGTCCAAACCGCAAGCAGCCATACTGCGCGCTGGTCTAGGATTTATAAGGTCTTGAAACCCTTCTTATTAAAACTCCTGGCAAGACTGCCCAAGATATCGGAGATCCCACAATATTTGGGAGAATTCCCAATTTATTTATTTCGACCTACCAACAAAAGCTGTATATTCGATTGCACCCCCCCTGCATCAATTGGACCGCTCTCTGCTGAATCCTTACCTCGAAGGATGGAGACACATGTAGTTTTATGTGCAAAACTGGTCCATAACTATCCAACAGGCTGCGCTGAAAGGATCGGTAAGTTTATGAGCGCTCACCCAATCTCGACCGGGGAAGTGCATCGCAACTTTGAGAGCCTGGTGACTGATGTTTCCCTGCCATTCATCACCGCCAACGCAGAACATCTCGGCACAGACATCGAAGCCGCGCTGAAAGCTATCTGCGAGCATCTTTGTCTGGATTACAGTGCCTTGGCACAGTGGGATAAAGCCACCGAGGTGTTCGTCATCACTCACTCCTGGGTTGTGGACGGCAATTTATCCGGGCGGAAATTCTCTCACCAGGATATTCCCTGGCTGGCGTACTCCCTATCGTGCGGCAAACCCATTCAATTTGGACGCACCTCCAAATTCTCCAGTGAAGCGGAGAAAGACGTGGAAACTTTCTGTCGCTCCGACATCGAATCCGCGGTTTTCCTGCCACTCAAAGCCGCCGACGAGATACTCGGATTTGTGTGCTTTGCGTCATCGCGCGCCCATCATGAATGGCCTGAGCCTTTCGGCGGCCGCTTGCATGTTATCGCCGATGTTTTCGCCAACGCGCTCGCCCGCAACCGATCTGAAGATGAGATAGTTCAGACCCAGGAACGCCGGGTCCTGGAAGCCGAAGACCTTTTCCGTCTGGCCATCGAATCGTTTCCTACAATGGTGGTTTTGTCCGACCAGAATGGAACCATTGTCGGCGTCAATTCGCGAACCGCACAGGCGTTTGGTTATGCGCAGCATGAACTGCTCGGACAGCCGGTCGAGATGCTGGTTCCGCCTCGTATCCAGGCAGGACATAGCGGCAACCGCAAGAAGTTTAGCGCCCATCCCAGCACCCGCCCCATGGGATCTGGACAGGAACTCTTCGGCCTGAGAAAAGACGGAAGCGAGTTTCAGGTCGACGTAGCTCTGTCGCCGTTGCAAACCCGTGAGGGGATCATGGTGCTGTCGGCCATTACAGACGTGACCGACCGCAAAATTTCCGAACAGGCCCTGAATGACTTGAACGCGCGTCTGGACGCGGCGAATGAGCAGATTCGCCACATGAAGGAAGATCTGGAACGGGAGAAAATTTCCTTTAAAAATGAGGTCAAGCTTAATTCGACTCACCAGGAGATTGTTGGACGAAGCCAGCCAATACTTCGAGTGCTGATGAGTGCTGAATTGGTCGCCCCCACTGATTCAGCCGTGCTCCTGCTGGGTGAAACTGGGTCGGGAAAAGAATTGGTCGCGAGAACCATTCACAAGCACAGCAAACGCAGCGCCCGCACCATGGTGAATGTCAATTGCGCTGCCCTGCCCGCGTCGCTGGTAGAAAATGAATTGTTCGGCCGGGAACGTGGAGCCTACACCGGTGCGCTGACCCGCGAGATCGGTAGATTCGAGCTGGCAGACCACTCCACTATTTTTCTGGATGAGGTCGGTGAACTGCCGCTGGAACTGCAGGCAAAGCTATTGCGTGTACTGCAGGAAGGCGAATTCGAAAGGCTGGGTAGCTCGAAAACCATCCATGTGGATGTGCGCGTGATCGCCGCCACGAGTCGCGACCTTGAAGCGGCGGTTCGAGAGGGCAAGTTTCGTGAGGACCTCTTCTATCGCCTGAATGTATTTCCTATCCGCGTGCCTCCACTGCGTGACCGACGCGATGACATCCCTATGCTGACGTGGCATTTTCTCCATACGCTGGGGCGCCGCATGGGGCGCGACGTAAGTGCAGTGGGAGCCGGCACGATGAAGGCCTTTCAGGCGTACGCGTGGCCTGGAAATGTGCGCGAACTGCGCAACGTGATCGAACGAGGCCTGATCCTCCAACAGGGCACAATCTTCGAAGCTGATCTGCCCGAGGGTGCCCATGTTTTTTCAGCCACCGGAAGTAAGATTGAGGAAGTGAACCGCGATCACATTCTTCGCATCCTGGAACGGACAGGCTGGCGAGTGCGAGGCCCCGCTGGTGCGGCCGAAGCACTGGGACTCAAGCCGACTACATTGGAAGCTCGCATGAAGAAGCTTGGCATCGTCCGAGACTAGCGATCGCGGAAATCCGTTTAACGCCTGGGCGAAGCAGATCGTGTTATTCCAATTGCACTGCTCCTTACGGTGACAGCACTATCGCGCGCCGGGCCCTCCTGTCCCTGCGACTGAGCGGCTCCACAGCGCAAACCAGGCTCCGGCATTTCGGAGGATCTCCAACCTATCGGGTGCATGGCCGGTGACAGGATTTTGACGGACGGCCCACTTTCAATGCAAGCAATTGTTTACGAAGGACTTGCTTCCACATCCTTGATCCCGTTTGATTCGGAATTCCGCTTGCCTTCTCAATACTGGCGTTGCTTCAAAATATGGCGGCGTCGCTGAGGGAGCCGGAATGTCGAAAACAAAAATCTGGATGCCATGTATCACCCTTCTGTTCCTATTCACAGCGATTGCGAGCTCGTTGGCGCAGGACCCGGGCTGGCCTCGGCAATTCACTCGGCCCGGCGGAGCGCTGACAGTCTACCAACCGCAGGTGGATGAATGGAGCAACTACACCGAACTGAAATGGCGCATGGCGTTTCAGCTGACTCCAACGGGCGGCAAGCAGGTTGTGGGAGCGTTATCGGCGACAGCATCGACCCAGGCCAACACCGACACCCACATGGTGTTCGTCTACAACATTAATATTGATCACACCTATTTCCCCGGGCAAGACCCGGCATCCTCCGCACAGTTGGATCAACTGATTCGCACCTTCATGCCGCCAACGCTGAACGTCTCCCTTGAGCGCATTGTCGCTTACTTGCCCAAGCCGCAATCCTTGCAGCCAGTCGCCGTCAAAAATGATCCTCCCCATATTTTCGTCAGCTACACGCCCGCGATTTTACTTGGCGTCGATGGCGAACCAGTGCTCGCGGACTTTCCGAAAACCACCGTCAAGTTCGTCGTCAACACTCAATGGCCGTTGTTCTTCGAGCAATCTTCGGCCCGCTATTACCTGCTGGTCGACAAGGTTTGGCTAAGCGCGAGTGATCTCCATGGGCCCTGGGTGCGAGTGATGTCGCTCCCCTACGCCTTCAGCACGATGCCCTATTCGCCGGAGTTTGCCGACGTGTGGAAACAGATTCCTCCTCGTGCGATCGCCGATCCGATCATTCCAGCGGTGTTCTACAGCACCGTACCCTCGGAAGTCATCTTGTTTGACGGTCAGCCTACCTACACACCCATCGTTGGAACGCAGCTTGTCTATGCCAACAACACCGATAGTGCGCTGTTCGTCTACAGCGCAACCCAGACGTATTACTACCTGACCGCAGGCCGCTGGTTCAGCTCACCAACTCTGAACGGGCCCTGGACCTTTGCTTCCATGAACCTGCCGCCAGACTTTCAAAACATTCCATTGAGCAGTCCTGCAAGCGCGATTCGTTCCTCCGTCCCAGGTACCGGCGAGGCCAAAGATGCGGTGTTGATCGCTCAGATTCCAACGACCATGGTAATCAATCCCGCGACTGCTGCGGCCCAGGCCAAAGTCAGCTATACCGGCAATCCGCAATTCGCCCCGATTGAAGGCACCAGCATGCAATATGCGACCAACACCGCAGACAAAGTGATTCAGGTAGGGGATGTCTTTTACTTGTGCCTGCAGGGAGTGTGGTTCATTTCCACCACGCCAAATGGCCCATGGACGACAGCCAGTTCTGTTCCTCAAGTGATCTATTCCATTCCGCCGAGTTCGCCGGTCTACAACGTGACCTATGTGACCCAGGTGACGACTACGAATGGGTACGTTCAGTCCAGCTACACGGCCGGATACATGGGAGCGTTCATCATGGGAGCGGCTGTGGGCGCGATCGTGGCCAGCGGCACTGGATATTATTATCCGCCCTATATCGGCTACCCGATCCACGGATATCCGGTGTATCGACCATATCCGATGCCCTACGGCAGCACTTCCTACTATCGAACCGCCAACGGCGCGTATGGTGTATCGCAAACTGCCTATGGACCGTACGGTTCCGCCACTCGAAGCGCATCCTACAACCCCTATACCGGGACCTCGACGCGAACTGCATCGGCTTCAACTCCCTATGGGAAGCAGACCGTCGGCCAGGCTTATAACCCGTACACGGGAACCTACGGCGCGACCCACCAGGGGTCCAGTCCGAACGCACAGTGGGGTCAATCCTACGTTTCAAACGGAAATAAATCCGCAACCACGCAGCATTACACCAACGCATATGGAACCACCGCTTCCGCCCAGGGATCGCAGGGTGGCAAGGCATACGGCACGTCGACCGCGCAGGGAAATACCGCCGTCGGCAAAACTTCAAGCGGGGATATGTATGCCGGCCACGACGGCAATGTGTATAAGAACACCGGCTCAGGATGGCAAAAGTCAGATGGCAACGGCAACTGGAGTGATGTAAACACAACCGCGAATCAACAGAAGGCGCAACAAAACGCACAAAGCTATCAGCAGCAACACCCGAACAGCCAGGCCAACGCACAAAGCTACCAGCAGCAGCATCCGAACAGCCAGGCGAATGCACAAAGTTATCAGCAGCAACATCCGAACGGTCAAACCTATTCGCAACAACACCCGACGCAAAACTCGAGCCAATATCATCCCTCCGGTAGCAATTCCATGCAAGGCCTAGACGCAGACCGGCAAAGCCGTATGACCGGCTCGACGCAAAGTCAGCACTGGGGAGGAGGCGGTGGTTTCGGCGGAGGCGGTCGCAGCTGGGGAGGCGGAGCTCGCCGGTAGCGTCCGCTGTCGATCCGATGGGCCGCACAAAATTTGAATTGAGGATGCGATAGGAAATATCTGCTTCATGGCTGCCCGCGAGAGGTTATGGTGACAAGGATTCGCCCATCCGGGGCGACGATTGCGTTGTTCTTAGTCTTGTCGGGCGCTTGCGCCTCTATGCATGCCCAGTCACCGGAATTCGTGCCGGAGATCGATACGCACGTCACGCTCAATTCCTACATGCGAACCTATCTGGTCACAAAGGACGATCGCGATGCAGGGGCCAGCAGTCAATTCAGCGTCGGACCCAGCCTGCAGTTTTATGTAAAGCCGCTGGTACGGATGAAGCGGATTACATCGTTTGATCTGGATGATGCCAAGGCGCGTCCCCTGGTCGTTGAAGACGGGTATCGCTACCTTATTTCCCCGGGTGAGCCGTCCACGCAGCGGATGCAGCCCATGGCCACCTCACACTTTCCTTTGAAAGCAGGATTTCTGGCTTCCGATCGGAACCGCGCGGATCTGGACTGGAAGAGCGGTGTGTTTACGTGGCGCTATCGAAATAAATTGACCATCGAACGTACCTTCGATGCCGGTGGCTATCATTTCATCCCGTATGTGGCAGCCGAACCGTACTACACCAGCCAATACAGCAAATGGAGTACGACTGACCTTTATATCGGCGGATTGTTTCCGGTAGGAAAGCACGTTCAATTCAACTGCTATTACGACCACGAGAACAACACTGGCAAAAGCCCGAATCAGTCAAAGAACTACGTCGACGTGGCTATGCAACTATATTTTTCGGCGAAGAAGAAATAGAGAAGGGGGAGCGATGGGGTTTCCCCCCAACGCTCCCCTCGTGAAAATCATTTGCGAATGTCTGGAATTTAGTCGAGTGCTTTTCCCGTGGCCTTGCCGGCATCCTTCACGCCGACTGCGGTCTTCTCGCCACCCTTTTCGGTGTACTTGACGGTGACCTTGGCACCCTTCTTGGCACCCATGTAGGTATCGACACTGCCCTTGTCAATGTCTTTGCCGGTGTCCTCAGTTCCCTTGGCGACGTCTTTGCCGGTATCTTCTGTTCCCTTGGCTACGTCCTTGCTGGTGTCTTCCGTCCCTTTGGCGATGCCTTTCCCTGTGTCCTTGGTTCCCTTCACCACTGTTTTGTCGGTCCATTTGAAGGTGTGTTCCGTGCCGTCTGCAGACTTGACGACGAATGTTTTGGTTCCCTTGTCGACGCTCTTAACAACGCCACTGATTCCGTGTACTACATCCTGCGCAACCGCACTGTGCAGTCCAAACGTGATGACAATCGCGATGAATCCCGCCAGCACTGCCCTGAGTTTGCTTCTATGAAGAGCCATCGTGAATCTCCTTTTGTGGGTTGGGGTGGATAGGTGCCTAGGCGGAGTGCCAACGAATCCACCGGCAGGTCAATTTCGCAAGTTCGCGCTTCAAGGGATCGTGGCCGCTATTGTAAGTCACCCGCGACCGACTAGAAAGAAAATTCGAGCCCCGCTGTCGCGCCTTTCTGCGTCATGTGGAGTCCGAGTCGATCGGTCTGGGCGTTGACGATCAGGCGGGTGGCCAGTCCATAGCCGGCCTTGAGGCTGAAATGTTTGCCCACAGCATAGCCGATGCTGTCTTCCAACTGTACGTAATTTCCGTACCCAAAGAAGTACATCCCATATATGTCTCCTTCAACGAAAAAGCGAGGAGATTTGATGGGGTACAGACGGTATTGCGGCCCTGCAACGGGAATGGGAGCCCAAAGGGACCCGCTTGCCGACCTGGCCTCATAATGGGTACCGTCTCCGGTCACCTGGGCCTGGGCGCTGATCTTGGCTGTGGTATCAAACATGTTGAAGTGGATGCCGATGCCAAGATGGCCGCGTTTGCGCCGGATAATGTCGTACTGGTAACCGGGAGAAATGAACAGAGCATCCAGTTGACCTTGTGTCTGCAGACCTGCCTCGAAGGTTTGCCCCTGAAACGTGATGGTTCGGTCAAGCATCTTTTGATTCGAAGAATTGAACCGGCTGAAACCGAGCAAAAAATGATTCTTTCGTGTGAATTTCCAATCCAGGCCAGTGGCGAAAGTCGAATAGGAATTGAAACCAAGATCCTTCTGAAAATCGACCGGCACCGTGTCACCCTTTCCTTGAATGGTCCCGGATGGGGTCGAGTAGAACCATTGCCCATTCAGTCTCAACCTGTATTGGTCGAAGTCTTCGTGCTTCTGGGCGCGAAGAAACGGGGTAACACCAAGAAGGAAGAAGAGCGTGACTGGAATCGCCCTTCGCAGTGAGTTCGACAGGGAGCGACTTTTTCCATGCAGCGGCATCAAGTGATCTCCTAAGCAGCGTTATTACAGTGCACGTCGTGTGCCATATACAGGGGTTCGCGCCTGAAGGAATCTCAATGCACCTGCGGCCTCGTCAGCGCCGCGTCGTTCGATGATCTGCAAGGGGTTGAAGTCGCGGCCAATTCACCCTTCAAGCGAGCGTGCTAACTCCTTTGTGTTAATGGCAAACCGACCGAGCAGGTTTTTCGCGTTGTTTCCACAGGGGGCTTAAAAGTTCCCCTCCCTCCGACATTTTGGAGATGCCCCGAAATGCCGGAGTAAGAGCTCCGTGGGTAACCTCACCCGCCTCTGGTAAAGCGCTCGCAAATGCAGTGAATCACTGCGACTTGACACTGGTTGCTGGGGTTTTGCTTTTTGGCCTGTAGGTTGCAAGCTAAACCACACGCGAGCACCTCCCAAGTCTTTGCATGAACTGCAGGGCCCAGAAATCTGCCTGAGGCGCACGAAACTAAAGGAGTCCCACCCAATGAACTGGATGAAATGGATGTTTCCCGCGGTAGCCATCGCTGCCCTGTCGCTAGCCCCCAACGTTTTCGCCCAGGCGGCTGCCGCCCCGCCGGCGTCGGCTGCCACCCAGCCGACCACGGATGCTCAGAACACGAATATCCAGGCTTACGTCGAATTGCTGCGGTCCAATGTGCAAGCCGCCAAGACTCAAGTCCTGACCGAGACCATGCAGCTGAATGACGCGCAATCCGCGAAATTCTGGCCGATTTATCGCGAGTACAACGTGAAGCTGCAGGCACTGAATGACAAGAAGCTCGAGGGAATCAAGCAATACGCCAAGGAATATGACACCATGACCGATGCCCAGGCCGATCAACTGGCCAAGATGGCACTTGATCTGGAGAGTCAGCGCAACGCCCTCAAGAAGTCTTACTACGACAAGTTCCGCACCGCCCTCGGGGGCATCATTGCTGCGCGCTGGCTGCAGGTGGAAAATCAGCTGCTGATGGTCATCGACCTTCAGATTGCCTCTTCGTTGCCGGTTGTCAGCAACCCAACCAGCAATTAAATCCGCGAGAGGAGATGACTGATGAAGAAGCATGCCTTTCTAGCGTTGTGTGCCGCTCTAATTGTCCTGGCGAGCGCCAAGGCCGACACCTTGAGGCTGCGCTCCGGCGTCACTGTTCAGGGAACGTTTCTAGGCGCCGATACGCGCCAAATGACGTTTGTCACCTCCAGCGGACAAACCCGGACGTACCTGCTGAGCGACGTTCATGAAATTACCTTCACGCCGCCACCACCACCTCCACCGCCTCCGCCACCACCTCCGCCGGCTGGTCATCGTCCTGCCAATGTGACACTTCTCGCGGGAACGCTGATTCCCGTGCGCCTGGTGAATGGGCTGAGTACCAGTTCGAGTCATACCGGCGATCGATTCACCGCAATTCTTGATTCGAACCTGGTTGCGAATGGAGTCGTCGTGGCGTATCGAGGAGCAACGCTGCACGGGATCGTGACCAAGGCCGAACATGCTCGTCGATTGACGGGCAGATCTGAGCTGCAGATTGCACTGACGGACATCGTGATTAATGGAGCTGCGCAACAGATCAGCACCAGCGGCTTCCAGCAAAAGGGTTCCAGCGAGGGCGCCAATACCGCGAAGAAGACCGCGGCCGGAGCGGGATTGGGTGCCGCGATCGGAGCCATCGGCGGCAATGCAGGCCGGGGCGCGGCCATCGGCGCGGTTTCTGGACTGGGCGTATCCATGATCAAAAAGGGAGAGGCGATCACGCTTCCTGCGCAAACATTGCTGGAATTCAGCCTCGCTCAACCTACGATTCTGCCGGTGCAGCACTGAGATAGTGGAGGCGATTGTTGATTGACAAAAAGCGCCAACAATCGCGTTGGTCGATGTAAACCGAATTGATTGCGGTGGTGGTTGAAATTTGCTTCAATCCTCACCAAAACTCGATCGGAGGACATACACGGAGGAAGGTATGAAGTCATTCGGAACGAAAGGCATTCTTCAACTGGCGGCGCTGGTGGGAATAGTGGTTTTTCTCTGCAGCTCAATGCAGGCGCAGAGCGTGACCTACAACTTTGCACCCGGCACGAACTTCAGCAAATACCACACCTATAAATGGGTCACCATCCCGGGGGCTCAGTATCCCGACCAGATTGTCGATGAGCAGATCAAACAGTCGATCGATCAACAGCTGGCGGCCAAAGGATTTGTGAAAACCGACAGCGATACTGCAGATATGGACGTGGGCTACCAAGTCTCCATTACGGAGCAGAGACAGTGGAATGCCTATGGCACCGGCGGTGGATGGCGCATGGGCGGCGGTATGGCGACAGCCACCAGTTCTACCATTCAAACTGGAACACTAGCCGTGGATTTTTACGATCCGGCACAGAAACAATTAATTTGGCGCGGCTCTGCAACCAAAACCCTGAACCCGCCCAAAGATCCGAACAAGCGCCAGAAAAATCTGGATAAGGCTGTCGCCAAGCTGTTGAAGAATTTTCCGCCTCCGGCGAAATGAAAACCCTGAACCTGAGATTGCAGCATCAGCCCTGGCAGGACGGAGCTGCAATCTCAGAATAGGGAACGGTGGAATTGCCTTCAGCGGCGATTCTGCATTTGGAAGTGAACGCAGTTCGGTGTGATCGAACTTGAAATCTGTGGGATACAGCACAGACGATTTCAAGCGGACACACAGGGGCTCCAACCACATCAGCGAGCGATAAAAGATTGCCGCGCATCGTAAGGAGAACGTCAATGCAACCGATCACACTTCAGAAATACGCTGTTCTATCCATCCTCACTGTGAGCTTGGTCGCCTTGACTCCCCGCGCGAACTCACAGTCTCCAAATCCGCAATTACAACAGAAAGTCGCCGCCCTGAAGCAAGCGCTGGGTCAGAATAAGCAGGCCCTCAGTCAGTACACCTGGGTGGAAACCCGGCAGATGATCCTGAAGGGTGATGTCAAGTCGACACAGATGTTTCAGTGCCAGTATGGACCGGACGGTAAGGTCCAGAAGACCCCGATCGGACCGCCCCAGCCGCCGCCGGAGCATCAGCGCGGCATGAAGGGCAGGGTTATTGAAAAGAAGAAAGGCGAAATCAAGGACTACATGGAGCAGGTAGCTGCCCTGATGAAGTTCTACGTTCCCCCTACCCGTGCCCAGATTCAAAATTCGTTCCAATCCGGCAAAGCGTCTATCCAGCCGCAAGGCGGACTTGTCACACTGGTATTTCACGACTACGCGGTACCCGGTGACTCCATGTCGGTGACCCTCGACGCCGGCTCGAATAAGATTCGCTCGTTTGTGGTCAACACCTATGTTGACGATCCTTCCCAGGTGGTTACATTGAATGCAGTTTTCCAAAGCCTGCCGGATGGAACCAACTACGTTGCGCAGACGGTTCTCGACGCTACTGCCAAGCAGGTTCAGATCAGAACCACGAGCGCCAACTTCAACAAGCTATAACTGGCCTTTATCGATATAAATGACCACGACGGCAAACCAGCTTGAGACCTGCTTCACAGCGGGTCTCTTGCCGCCGAAATTTCGCCGGACTTTGGGCATCGCGTCTGTCACCCGTGAGCGACGATTTCGCGAACATAATCTGTGCTGCCAAGTGGCATAGAGACACAGCACCTTTTTTTCGCACGCCAACCATACAGCAACGAATGATGCTGATGGAACAAAATTGAAGCCGCTGAAAGCAAAGCCACCTGAACAGTGGAACTTCGTGGCATAAGCCATAACAAGCGCGGACATAGCGAAGGGTAGGATAAGAATGATTTCTTGCCGGACGACACGACGGCCCTCCGTGATCCTGGCGTTCACGCTGATCATATGGATCGTTTTCACGCCGACGGGCTCCCGTCGAAGTGCCGCCGCGACGGCGGCCGTGACGAACTCCAAGGCTCAATCTGCGAAAGCATCCTCGTCTCCAAAAAGTTCGCCGCGAGCCAGTGAACGCGGATTGCCGCTGACCTTTGCCCGCGAGACCGGCGACTTGAACTCGATGGTGAAGCGCCGCAGAATTCGCGCGATCGTTTTCTACAGCCGCACCGGTTTCTTTTACGTCAATGGCCGGCCGCAAGGAATCAACTACGAGGCTTTGCGCGCGTTTGAAGAATTTGTAAACGAGAAGCTGCACACCGGCAGGGGGCACGTGCAAGTGACCTTTATTCCACTGCGGCCCGACCAGGCAGAAGCTGCCCTGACGCAAGGGGTCGGCGATCTGATTGCATACGGCGTGGTGGTGACCCCGGAACGCGAGAAAAAGTTCGCATTTTCGATTCCAATCGCGACCAACATCAAGCAGATTGTCGTTACTGGAAAAGCCTTTGGCCCGGCAAATGCGATCGCGGATCTGAGCGGGAAAAGAATCTACGTAAATCCGATATCCACGTATTATGACAACCTTCAAAAAGTGAATGTCACACTGCGCAAGCAAGGCAAGCCGCCGATCTTGATCGAGAAGGCGGACACAAATCTTGGGGACGAAGATCTAATGGAGATGGTCAACGCGGGCATCATTCCCGCAACAGTCACCATTACGGAGCGGGCTACCCTATGGGCCAGTGTGCTGCCAAACATCACCGCTCATCCGGACCTGGTGATCGCCAGCCAGCAGGACCTGGCATGGGGCATGCGAAAAAGCAATCCTGAACTGAAAGCCATGGTGGATGAGTTTGTTAAGACGCATGGCCTGGGAACGTCATTCGGTAATACATTGCTGCGCCGCTACATGCAGAACACCAAATGGATCAAAAATCCGACCACTGCGGCAGAGATCAAGAAGTTCAACGAGAACATTGCGTTCTTCAAGAAATACTCAGCGCAATACAGCATGGACTACTTGCTGGTCGTCGCCCAGGGCTACCAGGAGTCGATGCTGAATCAGTCCGCACGGAATGGCGGCGCAGTGGGAATCATGCAGGTGAAGCCGGCGCTGGCTGCGGCCCCGCCGATCAGCGTTCATAACGTCACGACGGCGCAAAACAACATTGAGGCCGGGGTGAAGATGCTGCACACCATCGAGGAAAAATATTTCAGCGATCCGAAGATTGATCCGATGAACCGTCTGCTGTTAACTTTCGCCGCCTACAATGCGGGCCCGACACGTATCGCGGCACTTCGCAGGCAAGCCGCGGCGCGGGGACTCGATCCCAATGTCTGGTTCGGAAATGTTGAGTTAGTTGTTGCCCAAAGCGTGGGCCAGGTGACGGTGCAGTACGTGAGCAATATCTACAAGTACTACGTCGCGTACAAACTGGTGGTGCAGCAGGGCGGAACGCTGCAATAGGCGCCGTGCGTTACTCTCGACGGCTACGGTGTCCATCGGCAGGCGAAGTCAAGCACAAAGGATCGACGACTCGTTGTGAGGGGTGTCCATGGAATCAGAAGCAGAGAAGGAACTCGGTATCAGCTCAGCGGCTGATCTTCCTCGCGCAGCGGCTCGAACGGAATTCTCCCTGGTGCGCGGAGGTCCGTTCTATCGCCTGCTACAAGCGGTGGGGCTGGTTCATCCGCAGCAATGGAACCTGGGACGCCGGGTGACGGCATTGCTAACGATTGCCTGGCTCCCTCTCGTCATCATTACGGCAGTAACGAACCGCTCGGGGTTGCACTCGCTGCTGGTCGATCCTCGCGTGTATGCCCGCCTCTTCGTAGCTATCCCGGCGTTGATTATCGGCGAGGTATTTATGGACGGATACTTTGGCGCTGTCCTGAGACACATCCGCGATGCAAGCCTGCTGGATTCGGCGGATCAGGTGCGCATGGATCGGGTACTGGCGCAGATGAAGCGATTGCGTGACGCGTATCTGCCCGAGCTGATCATTCTTCTGTTGGCGATCGTCGACATCTATGTCAATATGTCGAACCGCGGCGTGCTCGATACCACTCCCTGGCTGGGCCGACGAATTGGAGACAGCTTCCACTTCACTGCTGCCGCGTGGTATGGGGTGATGGTGGGCGCACCGCTGTGGAATTTCTTGCTGGGTCTGGCTCTTTGGAGATGGCTGATGTGGGCGTTTTATGCGTTCAAACTTTCGGGACGCCGACTCAAGCTTGTGGCCTCTCATCCTGACAAGCGAGGAGGCCTCAGCTTCCTGGGACTGATGGTGATGGCATTCGCACCCACCGCATTTGCCGCCAGCAGCGTGATCGCTTCCAATTGGCGCAATGAAATTCTGCATCACGGGGCGCACTTGGCTGAATTCAAATTTCCTGCAGTTGTGCTGGTCCTGATCATCGCCTTGTTCGCGGTGGGACCACTCCTGTTTTTCGTGCCCCGCCTAGCGGCGCTGCGGCAAAAAGGAATTCTTGAATATGGTGTGCTGGGTCAGTTGCACAGCAGTGAGTACCACGAGAAATGGATTCATCACCGGGCCGGACATGAAGCTGACTTTCTTGTGGCTCCCGAGAGCAACACCCTCCTTGGCTTCAGCAACAGTTACGAGAAAATTGGACAGCTCAATCCCTTTCCTATTGACATGGGATCACTCTATGGGCTGGCTGCGGCGGTTGCTATTCCGGGGCTGGTCGTGGTGCTTGCGCAGATTCCTTTTGCGGTGGTGCTGGATGAATTGCTGAAGGCTGTGCACTAATCGCTATTTTGGATGGCCGAACCACGAGTACTGCCACGCCACAGAAACATTCTGGTAGGCGCCGCCAAATCGGCTGTAATCCGCGTTGTTGTATCCGAGCTTGAGGGATTGATGCTTCGTGATCGGCACCGACGCGGTTGCGCCAATATGCGAGCCAGTCTGCCGAGTCGCCGTATTCTCCACCCCATTTACGGTAACTACACCACCTACCCAAAAATTTCCATCCAGAGAGATCCAAAGTCGAGGCTTGACGTCATAGCTCAGGTGCCCTTCGAAAGAAGCGATCGGTTTTTGCGCCTGGGGGACGGGAGCTGGGTGCGAATAATATTCTGGATTGGTCGTGTAAAACCATGCGCCGGCGTATCCATCCAGAAGCCAGTGGTTCCACCGTTCGGAATAGCCGAATTCGGGCTTGAAAGCCCAGCGGTTGGCTCCCCAGTTCACCAGCTTATTAGGATCGTATTGCCCTGTCGGTGCGACCACTCGCAAGCTGACGCCCAGCAGAGTTTTCTGTTTCCATTTCCTCATTTGCGGTATGGACATGGCGGGTCCACCTTTCAGATTTACCGATAGCCGAGTCCCGAAGTCCAGCAGCCCGGATCGGTACACCTGTTCGTGCACACCGGCCACGTCGCCCTGAAAAGTTCCTACACCGTACGGTAGCGTCGCGGCTACGTTCGCCGAGCGTCCAAAAAAGTTGAACGAGTGGTAGTACGTCGCAATCTGTACGTTGTAGTTTCCGGTAGCGCCGGTGATGGGAGCGGTGCCGTTTAAAAGAATGTCGCCATTGAAATAAGCGTTGGAGAGGGTGAGCGCGTTTGCATGCAGCGGCGTAATCACATAGGCTCGGGGAGCCAGGTCCTGAGCCCTGACTGCCCGCTGCGCGCAGATGGCAATCACGATCCAGAATGCGAGTTTACCGAGCAACCGCATGAACATCCTCGCCTGAACCTCCGGAACGTTTGCGCCACATGAAGCAACCTGTCAAAAGAATGGCGTAGCTTATTTAGCTTGCGTCGCGATTCGCCTTGAAGCGAAGCACATTGGTACCGTAGCAAGCGGACAGCCACATACGTTCGAGGTTGGGGCCAGGGTTTGCGAGAGCCATCGCGACATCAGCCAATGACAAGTTTATGCAGGCTTTGCATCGGTCGAGGCTTCTCGAAGATAGGAACGCTGCCTCTGGCCATGAAGCCGCAGGAAACGGCCGTAAACCCTCCCACGATATTTCGGAGCCACTCCGATATGTAGTGGGTATTATCGCGATGAACGGAGGCTCGATCCTACCTAAGCTGCGCCCTTTCAAAGGTATGAGGCGAAAGCATGGAACTGGTGATTGGCGTATGGCGTGCATTCAACACTCAGACATCGACCCTGATCACCACGTTGTGCTGGCAACAACCCCGGGCTGAATGACCCGTCGCCGTCTGGGCGAATTTTGGAGAGAAAACAAATGACCCAGGTATCAAACAATACCGCTGCCTTGACGGAAGACCAGGCGCGCGCCATTGCCGTGGACGCCTACATCTATTTCTATCCGCTCATCACCATGGACATCACCCGGAAACAGTCCACAAACATTGAGGCCGGCAAGGAATTTGGCAAGGGCCCGATGAATATGTTCATCAATGTCCCGGCGTATCCGCCTGCGGATTTCAAAGGTGTCGTTCGCTCGAATTTCGATACGCTGTATTCCGTTGCGTGGCTCGACCTGACGCAGGAGCCGATGATTGTCTCCGCCCCAGACACGGATGGCCGGTACTACCTGCTGCCAATGCTCGACATGTGGACGGACGTCTTTGCGTCCCCTGGCTGGCGAACCACTGGAACGCAAGCGGCAGACTTTTTGATCACGCCTCCCGGTTGGAGCGGAAAGGTTCCGGACGGACTCACGCAGATTCCCGCGCCGACGCCTTATGTATGGATCATCGGCAGAACCAAGACAGATGGACCGCCCGACTATGCTGCTGTGAATAAAATTCAGGCGGGGTATAAAGCGACGCCGTTATCGCTTTGGGGTAAGCCGTCGAAACCGGCGCCAGTCAAGATTGATCCGACCGTCGACATGAAGACGCCGCCGATGGAGCAGGTGAACAGCATGGCCGCGGGGCAATACTTCGCATACGCGGCAGAGTTGTTCAAGCTGCATCCGGCTCACATCACAGACCAGCCGATTCTGGCGCAGATGCGGCGCATCGGCATTGAACCGGGGTCCAGCTTCGATATTTCGAAACTCGATGCCGCAGTGCAGAAGGGTTTACAGGCCGCGCCGGCCGAAGCGCAGCAATTGATGAAGTGGAAGGTGCCAACTCTCGCGCGAATCGCCAACTACTGGTCCATGAACACCGACACCATGGGCGTCTATGGCAACTACTACCTGAAGCGCGCCATCGTGACTCAACTTGGCCTGGGAGCCAATCTTCCTGACGATGCCATCTACCCGCTGAACCTGGCCGATGCGGCGGGCAAGCCGCTGACCGGAGAGAATCGCTACACGATTCATTTTGACAAGGGCGCGACACCTCCAGTGGATGCCTTCTGGTCAATCACGCTCTACGATGCGGACGGGTTTCAGGTGGACAATGTCCTGCACCGTTTTGCAGTGAGCAGCTGGATGCCATTCGCATTCAATCCGGATGGCTCGCTTGACCTGTACTTTCAAAACGAGAGCCCCGGTAAGGAGAAAGAAAACAACTGGCTACCTGCGCCGAAAGGGTCCTTCAACCTGACCTTACGGCTCTATGCGCCACAGTCTGACGCGCTCACCGGCAAGTGGAATCCAGCTGCGGTGAAGCAGGCGTAAGGGGAATGCTGATTGTCTGCTTGAGGGATTCCAATTGATCGAGGAAACACAAGAGATGTGGAGACAGGCCCACGTGCCAACCAGCTCGGAGCCAATACGACAGCGTTTGACCAGGAAGCTGAAAGCAGCGGCGAGCCAATTGTGGAAGCAATTTCGCACGCTGCGGCGCGCCCTTGTTCACCCTGGAGTCCCCTGGTATGTCAAAGCGGTGTGCGGTTGCGCGGTGGCCTATGTTGCCAGCCCGATCCAGCTCATCCCGAATTTCATTCCGGTGATCGGCCAGCTCGACGACGTCCTGGTGATTGGGCTGAGTCTTCGCCTGCTGAAGCGATGCTGCCCTGCTTCTGTTCTGGAAGATTGCCAGAAAGATGGCGCGCGAGCAGGAGCGTCCGAGAAAGCATCCGGCGTCAACGTGCCGCCATCGAACGACTCCCATGCGGAGTCTTCAGCGCCCGGCACGTAGGGATAATTCCGCGGTCAAACCGCGGTTGACGAGCGTCTCGACTGGCCGCCTGCGAGCCTCCATTCATGGGCCGATTCGCGTCTCCAACATGTTGGGTTTCCCCCAAAAATAAAGCGGCTTCAAGGCCTTCCAGGCCCGATTGCTCGTCAATCAAGCCTCGCAAACTGAACTACTTACCAGCGCACGTCTGCGATTCCTGATTTGGCTTACGGCTTGCACCTTGGGTCTAAGCCATTCGCTTTCTTCGCCAGGAAAGGGCCTTCATGCCGCAGGTATCTGAGTTCACTCGTCCAGCCAATTCTCCTCCGCGCTTTCACCTGCTGGCCAAACCAAGCGGCTCAACCTGCAACATCGACTGCAAGTACTGCTTCTTCCTGTCGAAGGAGGCGCTGTATCCGAACGACAAGCAGCGGATGTCCCAGGAAACCCTGGAAACGTACATCCGTCAGCTGTTGGAATCGCACCGCACTCCTGAAGTTACGGTTGCGTGGCAGGGTGGCGAGCCCACGCTAATGAAGCTGGAATTTTTCCGCCACTCCGTGGAGTTGGTGGAGAAGTATCGCAAGCCGGGGCAGGTGGTGCAGCAAACGTTTCAGACCAACGGCATTCTGCTCGACGATGAGTGGTGCGCTTTTTTCAAGGAACATAATTTTCTGGTCGGGCTCAGCGTCGATGGACCTCGCGAAATCCATAACACCAATCGTGTGGATCGCGGCGGACAAGGCACGTTCGACAAAGTGATGAAGGGCTGGCGCAAGCTTCGCCAGCATAACGTGGACTTCAACATTCTTTGCACGGTGAATTCCGCGAACGAACATCACGGCCGCGCGGTGTATCGCTTCTTTCGCGATGAACTGGGCGCGCAGTGGGTGCAGTTTATTCCCATCATTGAACGTGCCACCGCGGACACGATCCAGATCGCGAACCTGGGCTGGAGCGAACGGCCGGGCGAGAAGCGGCTCCTCTATACGCAGTCGGGTGATATGGTGACGGATCGCTCCGTGGGTGGAAAACAGTACGGCCAGTTCATGATCGACATTTTCGAGGAGTGGGTGCGGCACGACATCGGCAAAATGTATGTGCAGTTGTTCGACGTCACCCTGGAAGCCTACTTTGGCCGCCACCTTCTGTGCATCCACGCACCCACATGCGGCTACGGGCCGGCGCTGGAGCACAACGGCGATCTTTATTCCTGCGATCACTTCGTCGAACCACGATTTCGCCTGGGCAATATCCACGAAACCCACATGCTCAACTTGGTGTCCTCCGCCGTGCAACGCAAGTTCGGGGACGACAAGCGAGATACTCTGACCGCCCAATGCAAGAGCTGCGAGGTGCGGCCACTCTGCAATGGCGGATGTCCGAAGGACCGCTTCACTTTGTCGCGCGATGGCGAACCAGGGCAGAACTATCTATGCGCGGGCCTCGAGCTGTTTTTCAAGCACACTATGCCCGCGATGCGGACCATGGCGCAACTGCTGCAGCAGCGGCGCGCGCCTTCCGACATTATGGGCATCACCGCGGAGAGCGACAAGCTGGCTCGTCACCAACCTTGCCCTTGCGGCAGCGGTCGCAAACTTCGCCAGTGCCACGGTAATGATTCGCCAGATTTCCCATTCAGCCATGTAAGCCTGATCGAGGATGAGAGTGCGGAAATTGAGAGCTCGCCGATGATTGGCGCGACTCGATTCCCCACGGTGTCGACTGTCGGTAACGGAGGCGCGGCGTGAAATTTCAAGTTGTGCACATCGGTTTTCAAGCATGCAGGAGAGGCTGAATGCCGGAGAGTTTCAGAGTCCAAACACGGTGGGATCGCATTCGAAGTTTTCGAGGCGGGTAGCTCGAAGATGGCGCGAATCCAGAGTGTGGTTTGACATGCAAGCCGAATTTTTCAGCTTCGGTTTCCGATTCGTGGACTGAGGCCGCAACCGCAGCAGGAAATTCAACTCAATCAGAAAGGCACTTATTATGGCTACAACCGCTGCAAAAAAACCGAATATCCTCATCCTCTGGGGCGATGACATCGGCATCTGGAATCTAAGCCATTTCAGTCATGGCATGATGGGTTACAGAACACCGAACATCGACCGCGTCGCTGACGAAGGTGTTTCCTTTACTGACTACTACGGCCAGCAGAGTTGCACGGCTGGACGCGCCGCCTTCATTACCGGACAAAACCCGCTCCGCACCGGACTGACCAAGGTTGGAATGCCCGGCGCCGATCTCGGATTGCAACCAGAAGATCCAACCATTGCAGAGATGCTGAAGCCTCTTGGCTATGCCACCGGACAGTTCGGCAAGAACCATCTTGGCGACAAGAATGAGTTCCTGCCAACCGTGCACGGATTTGATGAATTCTTTGGCAATCTATACCACCTGAACGCTGAAGAAGAGCCGGAGCTACCCGACTATCCCAAAGATCCGAAATTCAAGGCAATGTTTGGACCCCGCGGTGTATTGCATTGCAAGGCGCTGTCCAGTGACAATCCAGAACCGGACGATCCGCGCTTCGGAAAAATTGGAAAGCAGACGATTAAAGACACCGGTCCGCTGACCAAGAAGCGGATGGAAACCATTGACGAGGAAATCACAGCGGCCGCGCTGGACTGGATGGAAACACAGGCGAAAGCAGATCAGCCGTTTTTCCTGTGGTACAACTCGACAGCCATGCACTTCCGCACCCATCTGGCCGACAAAAATCGCGGCAAGAGCGGACAGGATGACTACAGCGATCGCATGGTTGTCCACGATGAACAAATCGGCATGATGCTGGATAAGCTGGACGAACTGGGCATCGCCGATAACACCATCGTGATGTATTCCACCGACAACGGCCCTGAGAACGACACCTGGCCGGATGGAGCCAATACGCCGTTCCGCGGTCAGAAGGACACGAACTGGGAAGGTGGCTGGCGTGTACCGGCGTTCTTCCGGTGGCCGGGCAAAATCAAGGCTGGCTCAGTTCTGAACGGCATTGTTTGCCACCAGGACATGTTGCCGACTTTAGCTCGCAGCTGCGGGCGATCCGGACGTCAGCCAGAAACTCCTTGACGGCTACAAAGCAGGGAGCAAGACCTTCAAAGTGTGCATCGATGGCGTCAATCAGCTGCCTTACCTCACTGGCGAAGTGGAGGAAAGCCCCAGAAATGCCTTCTTCTACGCGAGCGACGATGGTGGCATCATGGCGGTGCGGGTTGGCGATTACAAGTCGATATTTGAGGTCCAGCGTGCCACTACGATGGAGGCGTGGGCAGAGCCTTTCGTGAAACTGCGCCTGCCGCATATCTTTAACCTTCGTCGCGATCCGTTTGAGCGCGCCGACTTCAACTCCAATACGTATTGGGATTGGATGGTCAATCACGCCCCGCAACTCTACCAGGTACAGGGAGTCGTGGCGGCGCAGGTCGCCAACTTCGTGAAATACCCACCGCGGCAGAAGGCGGCCTCATTTAACCTCGATTCCGTAATGGCGTCGTTGGGGCCGGCACAAGCCGCATACAAAGCGCAGGAAGCGGCGGCGGATAAAGCAGCCGCAGCCAAGAAGCCAGCACCAGCCGGCACGAAGTAGCGCCGTTCGGCAGGGAAAAAAGGGAGGGTCTCCACGACCTCCCTTTCAGTATTGTGTGTGTAGTGTAGTGTGTTTGCGTGCACGTACAGGCGCGCGAAAGCAGTCTGCACCGATCGCGGTCTACCGATACGCGCGGCCCAGACGCGCAATGAATCTCACATCAACCAAGAGTAGGTGATGGAGCGTGCAATGGCCGAACCTCCTGCGGCGACTGACGCTGCGCAACGCGAGTCTGCGCTTCCCTCCTGGAACGAAGGCGTCACGAAGCAAAGCATCCTCGACTTTGTCCGTGGGGTGACCACGCCAGGCGATCCTCAATTCGTTGCGCCGGAAGATCGCATCGCAGTCTTCGACAATGACGGTACCCTGTGGAGCGAGCAGCCGTCTTATTTCCAATTTGCTTTCGTTCTCGACCGCATGAAGGAAATGGCGCCGCAACACCCAGAGTGGAAAGACAATCCTCTCTATGCGGCGGTGCTGGCAGGTGACCTGAAAACCGTCACTGCCGCTGGCGAAAAGGGCTTGCTGGAACTGGCAATGGTCACCCACGCCGGCATGACAACCGACGAGTTCTCAAAGATTGTGCATGAGTGGATCGCGAGCGCCAGGCATCCCAAGTTTCATCGCCCATACACTGAGGTGATTTTCCAGCCGATGTTGGAGCTGCTCGCCTATTTGCGTAACAACGGATTTAAGACGTTTATCGTCTCCGGTGGAGGAGTTGAATTTATGCGGGTGTGGGCGGAGAAGGTATACGGGATTCCGCCCGAGCAGGTTGTTGGCAGCAGCATCCTCACCAAATTCGAGATGGTAGAAGGCGTGCCAGTGTTGACGCGACTGCCACAATTGAATTTCATCGACGATAATGTCGGCAAGCCAGTGGCGATCAACATGCACATTGGACGGAAACCCATCGCCGCATTTGGTAACTCGGACGGCGATTTGCAGATGTTGCAGTGGACGGCTATCAACCCTGGCGTCGCTCGATTCGCATTGATCGTGCACCACACCGATCCCGTTCGCGAATTTGCCTATGAGGCGTCCAGCATGGGTAGGTTGGAGGTGGCACTGACCGAGGCCGCAGCACGGGGTTGGACTGTTGTGGACATGAAGAACGACTGGAATCGCGTCTTCCCGTTCGAAGCCGCTGGATAACGAACTTTTCGATCTGAAGTTAACCGCGAGGCCCGCATGGATACTGACGCATCGAACCTACCTGGCGCGAAGCAAAGCCCGGTCACGGTCAACCAGTTTGGTAACTTTGGAACTGCGGCAAAAAACTCGCGAGCTTCTCTCTAGAATCGTGAGAGCATGTCAGACGAGGGTCACGCAACCTTGCTATGAGTGTCGATGCAAACCAGTCTTTACCGCCGGTGCGGATTAAGGAAGAAGTTCAGGATTTCTACGAGCGCTATCCCTACCCTCGGCCCGTCGAAAACCTGGAGATCTATGCACGTTTGTGGGATGATGCGAATCGGCGGCATGCCGACTTTCACTTATTCTGGCCCGATAAACCTTACCGCGACGACTATTCCATTCTGATCGCAGGATGCGGAACTTCCCAGGCTGCCAAACACGCTCTGCGCTGGCCTTCTGCGCAGGTGACTGGCATCGACTTCAGTGCGACAAGTATTCATCACACCGAGCAGCTGAAGCAGAAATACAATCTGCAGAATCTGCAAGTGCGCCAACTCGCCATTGAACGTGTTGAGGAGTTGGGAACCAGCTATGACCAGATTGTCTGCACCGGGGTTCTTCATCATCTGCCGGATCCCGACGCCGGGCTCAGAGCGCTGCGCCATCTGCTAAAGCCAGACGGAGCGATGCATTTGATGGTCTACGCCCCTTACGGTCGAACCGGTATTTATATGCTGCAGGAGTTTTGCCGGCGTGTCGGCATCCATGCGACCGATGAAAGAATTCACGATCTGGTGACAGCGCTTCAATCTCTGCCAGCCGATCATCCGCTCGAAAGTCTTTTGCGTCAGGTGCCAGACTTTCGCCATGAGGCGGCGCTGGCCGATGCATTGTTACATCCGCAGGATCGAGCCTATTCCGTGCCGCAGTTGTTCAAGTTTTTAGCAGACGCAGGATTGACCTTTGGCCGCTGGATCAAACAAGCGCCATACAGTATCGCTTGTGGCGTGCTGCGGAATTTGCCGCAGGCGCAGCAGATGGCGCGGCTTTCGCAGGCCGAGCAATTCGCCGCGGCAGAGCTGTTTCGCGGCACCATGCTTCGTCATAGCGTGGTCGCCTATCGCGGCGATCGACCCTCGGAGATTCAGCCGGTGCAATTCTCCGGTGAAGCGTGGCTCCGAAACGTGCCGCATCGCATGCCCGATACTATCTCAATTCAAGAGCGATTGCCCGCTGGAGCTGCCGCTGTGCTCATCAACCAGACGCACACCTACCGCGATCTGTTTCTGCCCATCAGCGCTGCGGAAAAACGTCTGCTGGATGGCATTGATGGCCGTCGCACTATCCGCCAGATTCTGGAGCGAGCACACCCTCCGTCGTTGGCGGCCGCACCATTAGAACTGGCTCGCACGTTCTTTGAACGGCTGTGGTGGCAGGACCAGGTTGTGTTTGACACATCTCAATCTAAGTGAACGGCAAGAGACGTGTAATTCGCCTCGCTGATAACAATCCTTTGCAATGTTCGCCCTGAATGTCATCAATGTTACTCGGAGCCTCGCAGTCATCGGTGCTGAAGTGTGCGATGGTCATATAACGGACGATACGGCCAGCGTAGAGGCCAGGTCATTTCTGAATGCCTTGGCTGTCATTTACTTTTGATTGCACTACCCTGGGCGCTGAACGGAATCGTTCTATCGGAATTCGCCAGATCGACCACAGATATGAAAACCAGTCGAATAATTTTCGTCAGCTTGGGGTAGTTAATTCGGTTCCAGGTATCGTTTTCGGTGTGATAATCCGGGTGCAGGCCCGTCTGAAACTCGACTTGCGGGATGTGCAACGCTGCGAACCAGAACTGGTCGCTGCGTGCCCACAACGAGTCGGGATCGTCCCTGTCCATCTTGTAGTCGAGCTTCAGGCCCTCCTGCCCGTTCTCTCGATCGATGATCTGCCGAAGCGCCGGATTGTACCGCGTCCCTAAGACGTTCACCATATTTACATTGCCGTCCTCCGGCAATGGCCAGTTTGGGTCATTTTCATTTCGTCCGATCATATCCATATTCAGGTTAGCTACTGTCTGATTGAGCGGAATAATAGGATGGGTCACGTAATAATATGAGCCGAGATACACGCGCTCCTCTCCGTCGAATGCAAGAAACAACACGCTGCGTTTTGGATGGATATTTCCCTTTACCAAAGCTTTGGCGACTTCAATAACTCCGACCACGCCCGATCCATCATCGTCTGCACCATGATAGATATGCCCGTTGATGTCTCCCATGTGGTCGTGATGAGCGCTCACAATAATGGTTTGTGCCTTTAACTGGGAGTCCGATCCTTCAAGTAGGCCAACTACATTACGGCCCTCATGTGTCTCAAGATTTGTGAAAGCCTTCGCCATGCACACCGAGCTTTTCGGTATCTCGAATGAATGAGGACGCATCGTCTTGTCTATCTCGGCTTGCAGCGCATCGGAGGTTTTCCCGCTCGGCACCAATAGTTGATCGGCTACTTCTCGTCGAATTGTAAACACCGGTATGTCCCACATCTGACCGGCCAGCGCATATAAAGGGCCGCCTGCCGCCCGTTCGGAACTGGCTGGAATGGGCTTTGTGCGGTCAGGACGGTCTTGAATAATCAAGAGGCCAGCAACGCCTTGCTTGCGTAGTTCTTCAACCTTTTCTCGATCGAATGCATGATAGGTATCAAACGCACCCATGAATTTTGCCCCAGGGTCGTTGGCCTGAGGCTCGCGAGAAAAGACAACGGCGATTTTTCCCTTCAGATCTACGCCCGAAAAATCGTTGTAGGCAAACTCGGGAGCGTCGATTCCATAACCGGCGAAGACAACCGTGCCGCATGCTTTCGTGGGGCGCAAGCTTTGATGTGTCCACCAGAAATCCTTGCTCAAGGAGTAGCTGCGATCAACGCCGCCAACTGTTGCCGTCAGGGTTGTGTGCTCGCGGTCCAGATCGCCCATAACGATCTTCATCTTCTGGAAGTACGTGCCATCATCTCCAACAGGCGTCAGTCCTAAACGCATAAACTCTGCAGCAATATAGTCTGTCGCAATGTGATCTTGCAGGCTGGTTGAACTGCGTCCCGCCAGGTCGTCCGAAGCCAGAAAATATAAATCCGCTTTGAGGTCGGCGGCCTGAATCCTCGCGGCTGCCTGCATTGTCGTGCGATTCGATGTGGCTTGAGGCGTCGCGGCTTGCGAGAAGACAAAGAGAATGGCGAAGATTGGATAAGAGATTGCGCGACAGAATGGAGCTAGTTTGATTCTGTGTCCGCCCATTTACTTTCATCCATTACGTACCAGTAGTCGACTCAAGAGCCCACAGTATCATTCCGCACAGTTAACCGGCCAATCTCGCCTTCTTATGTGCTGTGGCGGCCAGGGGGTCCACATGCATCCGCACGTCTTCGATCATCTGTCCGTAGTTTTTTGCTGATCCACATGGATTCGCCGTGACGTCTCCCCGATATAATAAAGAGGCCATGTCCTGGAAGAAAACCTTTGCCGCTGCAACCGTTTTTGCTGCCCTGTTTGCGGGCACGATGCATGCGGTCGACCGAGATGCAGCCACATCTCCCGAACAATATCGGCTTCGCCTCTATCATCTTCATACAGGGGAGCACATCGACGTGGTGTATCGCGTTGGCGATCGCTATCTGCCTGGCGCCGTAGCGCAACTCGATCACTTTCTTCGCGACCATCGCACCGGGGACGTAAAAGATTACGACCTGAAAGAATTTGATCTGCTGCACGATTTGATGGGCCGCCTCGGCGATCCTGACGGAACGATCGACATCGTCTGCGGCTATCGCACTCCGTGGAGTAACAACTACCTGCGCGAACATGGTCACGGCGTAGCGCTGCACAGCCAGCATATGCAAGCCAAGGCCATCGACATTCGCATTCCAGGAGTTCCCACATCCAAAGTTCGCGACGCTGCCCTGGCTCTCCATCGCGGCGGAGTGGGTTATTATCGGCAATCCAACTTCGTCCATGTGGATGTCGGACCCGTGCGCCGCTGGTAGCGTTTTCTAATTTGGGTAAGGCGGACCTTTGGCCAGCAGCGCATCCAGCGACTTGTCATGGCCGTAGATGTCATTGAAGAAATGTACGGAGCCGTCTTCTTCCACAACAGCGGTGATGTAAAGAATCAGCACTGGAATCGGCACCTTCAGATTGACCTGCTGATTATTGGGGCCAGTCTGCATGGCTGCCTGCACCTTTTCCAGCGTCCATGGGGGCTGATTGCGTAACAGATAGGCAGCCAGTTCTGCGGGCTTTTGCACTCGAATGCATCCGTGGCTGAAGTCGCGCCTCGACTGCGAAAAGAGTGACTGTGCCGGCGTGCTGTGCAGATACACGCTGTGCTCATTCGGAAACAGGAACTTCACCAGCCCGAGAGCGTTGTCCGGACCCGGCTTCTGCCGCACCATTAGTTTCGCTGCGCGCAATTGGGCCAGCACATCATCATTGATGGGCCCGCTTGTCACCGCGGTGCCGCTGTAGGTGACAACTTCAAAATTCTTATTGGCGATGTAATTTCTGTTCTTCACAATCGCAGGAACAATCTCACTGCGTAGAATGCTGGTCGGAACATTCCAGTAAGGTCGAAACACAATGTACTGCATGTCCTTCGCAAACACCGGCGTCTGATGCCGCACAGCCTTTCCGACGACAACATTCATCCTCAACGCGACCTTATGGTCCGCAGTAAATACTCGCAGCACGAACTCCGGCACATTCACCACCACCGGGGGCTGCGGGAAAGAGGGTGGCAACCAGCGCCACCGCTCCATCGCATCATCCAGCTGCTGCACTCGAAAGGAGAGCGGCACGTTCAGTTGACGAATGGTTTCCTTACCGAGCTTACCGTCGGCCGCCATGCCGTGACGATCCTGGAACAACTTCACTCCCTCCACCAGCGCGCCGGTATAGATTTGCGAACCTGTGTCAACTGGCGTCTGCGAAAGATCGCCGAGCAGTTCCAATCGCTGCGCTAGCTGTGAAACGCCTGCGTAGATATCGCCCGGGGCCACCGTCTTTGTCACCTCAGGAAGCAGCGGACCATCACCCTTTGTGGCGAGCTGCAAATAGCGCTGCAGTGCGACTTCCGCTCGTTTGTAGCCGGCATACGGAGGCTCGGCGGCATCGAGGATGGACTGCAAATTGCCGGCATGGATCACATCCTGCGCGACGAATTGAGGCAGATTGTATTTCTTGTTTTGAATGTCGATACCGAAGTTGAAATGTTTCGGATTCACTCGTCCAATGTGCAGGTCAGAAATATATCGCAACGTGCACACGCTAAGCGCCGCATCAAAGTTCGCTTGAGCTGATGGATCTGCGTTGACCTTCAGCGCGGCCAGTCGACCTTGCCAGCGCGCAGCATCATAGTCGTCCGGAATCAACCCTTTTTGACGGCTCGATTCAAGCGCCTGGATCACGGCGAGGGCCTGCGAAGTCGGCTGCCCAACGGCGTTCAGCCACAGGGGAGAAAAATTGGACGATTGATATAGCTGTAGAAAATCCGTGCGGTAGTCCGAAAAATCTGGCCATCGAAGAACGGGCAGTTTGCCCGACGCAGCGATTTCCTGCAGGCGAGCCGACATGCTCGTCGTACCAGGCGAAGCCAACACCGGTGGAGTTTGCTGAAGACTTCTTACGACACCAAACGATGCTGCCCCGCACAACAAAAGAGCGAGCATCCGCGTGCAGGTGCGAAAGGCTGATGGGAGCATGGCCCATTACATCACTTCTTCCACACTCCCTGGAAGAATTTCTGCAATGAGTCGTCTAGAAACGCAACCGGGTTGGATCGAAGCCGTTTCCCTACACCGCTAAACCTTTGCGAGTGACGGAACTGCCGTCAGCGAAGCCACGTCGCGACCATTCACCACGACTCGTGATCCGGGCCCATCGAACACATACACGGTCTTGGTTCCGGATCCCACAACCGTAAGACGGCCATTGCCCGTATATCGAAACAGCGCGGCACTGTGCATGGCGCGATCCACGCGCACCGTACCGGCATGGGTCTGCGGCTCTTCCGTCAGTACTCTTCTTCCATTTCCGCAACAGGACATATCGATTTCTCCTCTTCAATGGCTTCCTCATAGAACCATGCGCCTTCAGATTCTTCCTCGGTGAGGCGGTTGGCCAGGATTGCTGCTCCAGAGAGCGCCAGCCACAGAATGATTCGGTCTTCCCACCGCGATCCCAACATCATCGCAAAGGGAGCCGATACCCACAGGCTGAGGCAGTAGAAGCAGTCGGTCGCGCCGGAGAGGAACATTCGCCGCAACCAATTTCGGCAGCGAGCAAATATTTTCAACGGGCCATCTTCGGCGTGCAACAGGTGCGTCACCCTCCACACCGCTAATATGGCAAGCACAACTCGTAAGGTAGTCATACATTCCTCTTAGCTTCCCAGTCCGGTGGTTGCCGAACCGGGAAGCGGGTTGTTGACGAACCGTCTATAGCGACGTCTGCAGGCAGAAGCCAACCGAGGCAGGCGCATAGTTGTGCGATCCCGGCGAGCTGTTGACGATGCTGCGATCCCACACGTTCAACTGCACCACGTAGCCGCATTTTGGCAGCGACGACGTAGTGAGTGTCCACGGGTTGCCCACAGAAGGCAGCGGCGCCGTTGACACAATTCCACTCGCTGGCGTCAGCGGTCCCGAGTATGGTTCCGAGCCCATGCTGAACGATCCAAAGTTGACATCATACGCAACGTAATGGCCATTCAAGGGTGTGCCGATGATGAACTGGCTGCAATCCAGATTGTTATCCAGATGCACTGCGGCCTGCGGCGCAGAGTTGTCGAGCTGCAACAAATGCACATCCGGCAGCGAGCCCAGCACTGGATTATCCGCCATGTCCGCAATCTGCAGCGTGATTTGCCACAGATCGTCGCCGCTCGTATCCCACTCGCCCAGCAGCGAATCGATATTCAGCGTTGGATCCATGTAGGTGTAAAAACCATTTACATCAGGTGAACTGTAGTAAGTGGTCCCGTCCCAACGCGTGAGCAGCAACTGTTTTGTCAACGTGATTGGAGATCCGCCGCCAGTGTCTTGTACCGTCAGCTTGTACTTATATCCCACGAACAATTCACCCTGCACAGACACTCTTCCGCCGAATGGGCATGCACGTCCATACGTATCGGCAGCCGTGTTGGTCAAGGCAAACACCGCGCTGGAGGTCGTCTGACCGGTCGTGCTGTCGATCATGCTGGTTGGAATTCCACCCAGGATACTAATCGTCGGTGTAAGGTAATTCGGCTTCGAGCCGGGCTGGATCTGCACATGCGTATCCAGCAAATTGCCCCAGCTTGTCAATGCATTCGGATTCGTGGTCGAAGGCGCAACCGCCCACGAAAGTACAGCGCGTACGCGTCCAATCTTCGGCGTGTCGCACGGGTTCCGATGATTGCTGAGATTGACTGGCAGCACCGCAGAGTACACAAGGCCACCTGCCGGAATGCTGGCAATATCGTGGACCTGCACACCCACGGTTCCCAGGTAGGTATATTCGCAGGTATTGTCCCAGTCAGCCCAGAAGGCAATATATTCCTTGCTGCCGGCGGTGCACAGTCCGCCGCCATACCCTGAAGGCCGCTTGATCACGAAGGTTGCAACCAGCCGTTCCAGGCCGTAGCCGCCTTCCAGTCCGAGACACTCCAATTGCTCGAAGGACACATCTGCATCGACTTCAGCCAAACTGGCCAGCGCCGCCTGCCAATCCAGCCCTGCGTTTTTCCATTCCGCGATATTCAATTCAATCGCGCTGGGATCGGCTGCCTTGGCGTTCACCGCCTGATGTAGTTGCGCAAAGCCGAAGCGATGAGACGGTACTGCGTTGCCGGCCGCAGCTGCCTTCTTCGCCGACTGCGGTTCGTATAGCTTGGCCAGTTGCGCGACTGATAACGGACCCGGATCCGGCAGTGGAATCGGAATCTGCAGCGCCTGCTCAAGCTCCTGCGGCGGCAGAATCTGCTTCACGTTCTCGTCGACAGTGGCTGCGATTTCCTTCAGGAAGAGAGGGCGGGGACGAATTTGGATTTGCGCATCCAGCGTGTTGCCCCACACCGGAGTGTAAGTAGGATCATTGGCGGTCGGGATCGCATTCCAGGACAGAATTGAGCGCACCTTCGGCAACACTGGAAAGATGCACCAATTCGATTTCGGCGACAGTTGGATTGAAGCGGCATAGCTCAGCGGCTTTTCGGCAACCTTGTGGCAGTCCGTCTGCTCCGGAATATCATGCACATTGATCGCCGCCAAACCTGCATCTTCCCACCCTGAACCGTAGTCGACAAAAAACCGAACATACTCGAACGATCCGTTCTGGCAGAGCGAGCCATTGTACCCAGTGGCTTGATTTACCTGCACCACGGCTTCCAGAATGTTGGTCGCAGGATTGAATCCAAGGCAAGTAATTTGTTCGTAAAACTCATCGTTTGCAATCGAGACGACGGCTTTGTATTCGCTGTTTTTCAGGTTGCCGAAATAATTGGGGTTGCTGGCCACCAGACCGGAAAAGTTGAGCCTGTGCGTCTTCACCGCTTCCAAGGCCGCTGACTCGTTGCTCGTAATTTTCGCCATGATTTCCTCCGTGCAGAGTCCGGCTGAGCTTGCCGTGATAGCAAAAACACGACTGTCCTCGCGCTCATGAAGCGCGCGTGGTCGCCACATTTCCGTTGAAATCGGGTCTAAATCCGAATCGAACGATTTTCAGCAGAACCCTGTCCATAACGATGGTGCGGAAATACTGTCGCGCGTTTCACTCGCTGCAAAATAATTCCACCTACATCACGCGACAGAGAAAGTCCAAAAAGCGATTTCGAATTTCATCGGTGCTGAAGAAGGTTGCGAGGGGTGACCGTGTCGCCGCGAAGTCGGCACCGCAACTGCGTGCAGATTTCGAGACACGCTCAATTCGAGCGATTCCAGGAGAAGATCGCCTGTCATTAGGAAGGATCAGCCGCCCGCATACAACTGGAAAGGCGCCCAATACAAGGGTTTGCGATACACCGACTGAGAATGAATCAACGATAACTTGGCGCTTCTCAATGCCGCATCGGGTTGGTGACCACTCTGAATTTCACCATAGAGCCCATCCATCAGCTGCGGTGTGGCGGCATCGCTGGCTTCCCATAACGCTCCAATGGCGTTATGGGCACCGGCGCGCAGAAATGCCCAGGAGAGCCCAACCAGACCTTCTCCCGCGTAGGTGCGCAGCCCGGATCCATAGCAGGTCGAGATTGTGACCAGGCGGGCGTGCAACGGATATTGCACAATCTCCCTTGCGTAAAGTTTGAATGTATCTGGATGCCCAGCCGGCGACGAAAGTACTACTGCCGAATCCAGCGGACTCAATCGGCTCGCCGTGCCATGTGCGACAAAATGAATGTAGGAGAACCGATCCGGCTGACCCTCGGTATAGGCTGCCGGAACGGCGCTCGCTCGCGTCAGTATTACTTCGTGATCCGGCGAAAAATGCTTTTCAACATTGTGAATTTCTGACTCAGCGTTCAATAGCCTGGGATAATCGCTGGCCGGCGATATTGGGTCGCCAATCAACAGCATTCCATCTCCACCGCTTACCTCGACTGGCGTATCCATGCCAGACGTCAATCGAATCGCATTGGCGTTCACAATCGTGACATCTTCGATCCAATAGTGGAGGCCGGTTTCTCCAGGAGCGAGGAGAGTTTCAAAGTTCAATTCATTTAGGCTGCCGTCTGAGATCAGAACGACTCTCGCGCCCTTGCTAAGCTTGGCTGCCGCAGGCGCGACAAGCGTATCGAAAAGATATTGAGCGTCAGCATCCTTCTGGCGGATGGGATCGCTCGATCGGAGAATCGCCTTTTGATAGCTCCTTACATGTGAATCAATCTCCGCTTGCCCCGGGAGTCGAAACAGGCGAAGATGATGGCCATCGATGGCCCATAAATAGGATTGATCCGGACTCAGCGTATAGAACAGGATGGTCGCGTTCAGCTTTCGCGCGACTGCCTCGACATTGAAGGATTTCGGTTGTATCGGGCGAGAAGCGTTATGGGAAATTCCCAAACCGTCTTCCAGGGTTTGCGCACGGCCTCTGTCCAGCAACTGCAATGCGTCTAGCGAACGATGCGAATCGATGAGGAACTGCGCATAATCCTTATAGAGAGAATCGGCATTGGCGAAGAACGGGAGCTTCATCTCCTCGTCCTTCAGAGCAGAACGTTGCTCCTCAAATGTCGCCACAGATCTTTGATACCAACGTTCAGCCTCGTGAGGATTGTGTACCCTGGCATAGTAGTTTGCGATCGCGTTTTCAACTTCCTCACGAAGCGACGGCATCGTCAGCCGGTCGCGATACACCTGCATCAGCAGCTGGGTTGCATCAGCACCCGACTTGCTTCGAGCATCCAGCAAACCCTGCAGGAACAAGGCTTCTACCATTTCGGATTGACTTCCCCACGCACGCGCCGCCTTGAGCGCATCCCGGCTCTGCTGCTCCGCCAGATCGAATTGACGGCGTTGAAGAAAAAGAAATCCGAGCTCGGTATGCGTAGCCGCGATCAATTCTTTGTCATTCACCGACTGAGCGGCTCTCAAGGCTCGAAGATAGTTTGCCTCGGCCGATTTCAGATCCCCCAGCCGGTAATAAGATAAGCCCGTGTAGGTCGACCAGACTATCTGGTCGTTGATCGAACCTAGTTGCCTGGCCTGTAGCTCTGCCTGCTGGAAGTCGTAGAGCGATTTCTCAAAGTCACCCAGTTTGTAATACGCCCACCCTGCGTTGCCCAGCGCTAACTCCAACGCCAATCTGGCGCCCGTCGAAACCGCAATCTGGGATGCTTCTTCAAATCTGGCGAGGGCTTCGTCATATTCTTCGTAGTGCAACGACACAGTACCGAGGTTCAACAGGTCGCTGGTTTCCAGGAACTTATCGCCTTTCTGTCTGGCAAATTCCAGGCTTCGCTGAAAAGAGTCCGATGCACTGGCCAGCTGATCGCGGTGGACTTCAATCAATCCTGCTGTCCGCAGCACTTCTCCCTGCAAATCAGAACTATCCTCAATGGCCAACTGTTGCGCCGTTTGTAACTGGTGATTGGATAGGTTTACGTGATTCAAGCGAGTGTTAGCCAGACTCAAAAGCATCTGGCGCTTGATCTCGATATCGGCAGACGCAAACGGGGTTGGATGGTAGTTATTGAGTAAACTTGCAACCCTCGCACTGTTTCCCTGATAGGTAAATATTTCCGCTTCCAGCAGGCGGAACTTGATGTCCAAATTCCGATTTCGGCCGGCAAAACGTCTGCGAGCTTCTTGCGCATCTCGTTGTGCCGCGCCCAGATCACCCCGCAGAAATTCTGTGTGAATCTTCTGATATGTGGCGCCAGGAGAAAGGGGCAGATTTGAATTGCAGCCGGATAGGAGGAGGCTGGTCAGGAATACGCCTGCTACGACGGAGGCATGGTTCTGCCATTGATGGAACTTGAACCCGCGCTGACGTTGCCATGAACGTTGCAGCCTAACTCGGCCCGAACCATGGTGAGTTGAATGGAATGCGGAAAGGCGAGCACCTCCCCAAGGAAAATTCGACCAAAATCCGGAATTTCCACTACGTGGCCGATCGTCTTGCCCGGAACTGTGCCTTCTACGCCATCCACCAGGGAACATAGAACACACCCGTCTTTTTTCTGCTCAAGCTTCTCGTCCATCCAACCATACCGTTGCAGCGCCCATTCCCAGCCACTTCGGTTCGCACGCTCCGTCACGCTTTGGACTATTCCGCGGGCTTGTCCATGGCCGGTTTGCAGCAGCATGGGCCACATGATCCGCGAGGCATCATTATCCGCCTCCGAACCGGTGCCCATCAAGCGCGAATTCAGCCGCAAACATATTTCATGTCCGCCAATTGCCAATTTTTCGAAGTGGGTGCCCGCAAAGGAGATGTTCGCCCCGCCGCCGTCGCGGGCATGCTCAACCGATATTTGCGACACGATCCTCTCTGCTGTGACAATTTCAAGAATATTCAGGCCTTCCACCACAGAAGTCACCTGCGTAGACCAGGGTCCATCCTCAGCCAGCGCACGTCCGGACACACGGGTATAAGCAGAGCGACACGAGAGTATCTCTCTGAAATTCAGGGCGTCCGTTCGATTCGTGGCGTAGCCGCCTACGGCAGGCAAAGATATCGAGGACGCCGCCGGAATGATCCCCTCGAATGGTTCTTCAATGTATCCACCGAGCGAATTGGCATCTGCATGGTAATAAAACACTTTATTAGCGTTCGATTGCATACCGGCTCCTGGAGGGACAGATGTTATTTCTGGGTGTTGAGTATGAAGCTGTACTGCGCTAGATCAACTGGGGCTGCTGGATTGTCTGGGCCTGTAATTCCCTGCACGTGCAGCGAATACTTTCCGTCCAATCTGCCTGCCGCTGGAATGGTGATTGAAATCGTATCTTTTGCTTGTTGCGCAGACACCTGGAATTGCGACGCCAGCTTGCCGGCTGGAGAATACAGTGAGCAGGTGTAGGTTGAAAACCGCTCTTGGGTTGGGATATCCATCACCAGCAAAAACGGGTGACCGGCGGTCACCGCGATCGATGGGATCTGACCGCCGCGACTGTTACCGCCGATTAATGAGATAGACGGCAAAATCTCTGGCGAGGTCAACTGCGCAATTTGCTGGTGCAATTTTGGAACGACCAGTGTGTTCTGATAGGCGATGAAAAGCAGGCAGGCCGCCAACGCCGGCATCACAAAGGCAGGCCGCCACAGCCAGGGTCCCCTGGTTTTTGGCGCAGCAGCAGTCAGTCGTTTTGTAGCAGGAGCAGACGTAAACTCCGCTTTTGCCGCATCCAGAAATGCAGTCGTCGCACGCAAGTCCATCGCACAATCCGCGCACTCGAAATAATGTTCTTCAAATTCCGCACGCAGCTCGGGCGACAACTCATTCAATACATATTTTTCGACCGCCATGGTCTGTGTCGCATCCTGATGGTTCATCAATCACGTCCTGCTTCTATAGTGCCAAATCTGTCAGAAACGTATCATCCTCTTTAAAAAGAATCCTTTTCGCCCACCTGTTGCACATATAAAGCTTTGAACGACTGCTTTGCGCGATGAACCAGCACCCTGAGATATTCCCTGTTGATTCCGAACTCTGCGCAGACGGTATCTTTGTCACGCTCATCCAACAGCACCGCCTCAAGAAGTCTCCGGTCCCGCTCCGTCAGTTGGCTCAGAATCTTCCGTACTGTCTTCGTTGTTTCCTCGGTTTCAAGCATACTCAGTGCGGTCGGACCTTGATGAACGAACACCGTTTCCGGCTCCTCATCCAGATTCGATTCCCTTTTGCTTTTGGATCGATAGTGTTCCAGCAGAACGTTGTTGCAGATCGAATTCACAAAGGCTCCCAGGCGCTCCGCCTGCCGGACGCCGCCCTCCGCGCGCAACAGTCCAAATACGCGGGCAAAGGTTTCCTGGCGCACATCTTCGATCGCCTCGCTGGAGCTCAATCGGGAGCGCAGCTTCAACCGAATAAGCTCACTGAAATAGCTGACGAAATGGGCTTCGACTTGAGCATCACCCGATCGAAGTTTCTCGACATAGGATGCGTCAAACGTGAAGAACTGCACGCACCGTCCCTCCGATTCGCTGAGGCTTAGGCCCCAATATTACACCGGGAGGAACTGCGTACAAATAGCTATAATCGTGACGTTTGGCTTATTCCACGCTGTCGATCGACTGCAATCGCGCGGCCATTCGATCATGTCGATCCAGAAATTCCATCACACTGTCAAACAAAGTCGCTCGGCAGCAAAACACAGGCTCGTTCTCCAAGCCACGGTTCGTTGAGTGCGCGAACAACTCTGCCGGTCTACCTGGATCTTCCTGGAGACAGCCCTTTCGAGCCGTTGCAATCGCGCGACCCGACAGAATCGTTTCTGCTGGAGCTATTTGATCCGTTGCAGAAAACTCTCCATCGAATCGCGCTGCATTGCATGTCGAGAGAACCGAGGCAGAAGAATTTCCAAACGAGGCAAAGTCGTAATCATTCCGATAAAAGCGAGCCGGATACTTCCGATGATTTGTCGATCTCATATAGACAACCCTTTACGGCTGAATAGTGAACGCTGGCGGAAGAACGTTACAGTTTGTAAAACGGATTTTGTCGCGAAATAGTTGCGCTCCTGAAATAAATAAGGTCGACCAACGTCAGACAAGAGGCCTTCCCCACCAGGTTTTCGCTTTTTGACCGCCGCCTTCCTGATTTCACTATCCAGCCGAGATACTTCTGCCTCATCCGCTGCGAATGGGAAAAATATTGGATACCGTGAAACGCTTTGACCCGCCCTCGCACTATCTGCTCAGTGGAGATGGACTCAGCAACGTTCGTAAATTCATGAGTCCTTCGACAACTTGAATACGCCAGTTGTCCAAATCCGCCCGCTGGTGGGGAGTGACTATGGGATATACAGACCATTGCGACTTGTACGCAGCCGTTCATGAGGACGGGATCAACCTTGTTGCGCAGCATGTCATGCGACAACGTCCGTCGTGGTTCAATTACGCGACGCAATACGTCAACGATCATCCACAACTTGCCTGTGTGCCAGTGCCACACACCATCGACGTCACCCACCACAACAATCCACTCTTTACGGTTGTCAGTCCGGTTCCGATTCTGGGCGCGGACTCGCCGCCGGTCGGTCTCAATTTTTGTGCGGAACTGGTCAAGGCGGAGATCGACTTTCATCCGGGTAATGTAGTCACTCTGCCCCCAGCATTGAGTCCGCCGCTCGCCGCGCATCATCTCGCCATGCACGTAAAAATCTGTGGAGGCATGGATTGCCCCAGCGAGTTCGTAAAAGGCTTTCTGCCGTCGCCGTCGAACAATAATGAGGCGACCAACGTTCAGCAGCCGAAGCAAGTCGTCCCGCCCACACGCAAACTCGTCTGTTTCTGCCTGGATGTCTACATCGTGGCTCACGTCGCGGTACAGTCGATTGCCGGTAAGCCCTCGTTGGTGGGAATCGTCGACGCCGTGGATGTGGTCGGAATTGAGCCGAAGGGGCTCTCCGAAAATATCAACTGCTATCTGAAGACAACCTTCGAATTGATGTTGAAAGAGAAGCTGATCTTCCCCATATCGACCATGCTTTTCGACCTGCCAATCCTGAGCCTCGCCACCATCACGGCGAACCTCACTCCGAATCCTCCCATCCCCAACAACCCTGCAATTGAGGACGATCAATTGAAGGTATTCATCTCCATTACGGTGGCGCCATGAGCCATATTACGATCGCAGCATCCGCCAAAGCCTTTCAGCAGCTGTTCAATGAAGTGGAGAAGAATTTCAGCTTCCCAAAATCCGATAGCGCCAACTTCGGGCCGTTCTCCGCAAGCTATTCCGTCAACGTGCATCTGGCCGGCGGCAATCTGCAGTTGAACAACGACAATACTTTTGAGCTGCAGGACGTCGATATTGTCTTCGGGACTCTCGACTTTAAACTGTGTCTCGACCTTCCTGGATTCTGCATCCCCAGCTTCTGCATCGTTCCCGATCCATGGAACGGATGTCTCGTTGGTTTCCCCGGCTTCTGCATCGGTGGGCCCATCTGTGTGGACCTGAACCTCTCCGGTCTTACTTCCCAGATCACCGACCTGAAGGCTAGCCTGGTGCCGAAATACTACGTCGATCCGGCGCGTCTTGCCGGCTGGACGGATCTGGATGCGGAGCTGAACGGGCACTCGAACCAATGGCAGGTCTACATAGACCCGGTCTGGGTAAATGTCGCGTTAATTGACGTGCCCGCAACAATCGACAACATCTTAGTCAATGCCATCAACAATGCCATTCACAATCTGTTTCCGTCGTGGCTGCCGGGCTGGGCGGTGGACCTGATCATGGCGTTCCTGGGTCCGATTATCGACTTGATCACAAGCCTGCTCGGGATTACAACCAGCATCGCCGAATGGCTCTCCAACTTATTGGGGAACGTTTTCGGCTTGGTTGGCTTGCTGGAGACGGCGATTGCGGATTATTTTGCCAGCAAGTATCCGCTCTATCAATTCGAGGATCCCTTCCCAATTCTGCCCGCAAGCGGAGGCCTCATTCCGGTCAAGATTCCCATTCGGAACCTGGCCGCAACCATTGACTCACAAGAAATGATCGTTCAAGCGAATGTGGGTGCATAGCCATGAAAATGACCTTTGATCAAAACCTGTTTACGCAAATTGGATTAGATAGCGGCTCACTCACCATGCTGGGAGGCGTGACGCATCGCTTTCTTGAAGCCGGCCAATACAGAGGTGTCGTTTACCGCGGCGGCGAAAGTATCGGCAAGTTCTACATCAACGTGGACAAGAACAGCCCGATCGCGCAGGCGAATATTGATCTGGCAGCTTTCGATACCAGCTTGCCTTCAACTGCGAATTCCTCAAGCACTTCGGCTGGCACAACCTGCGGTTGCCAGGGAGAAGGCAGGAAGCGCGGAGACTACGTTTGAAGTGAACCCCAAAGGGATATGCGGTGTTTCATGTTTCGGCAGGTGCGGGCGGATATGCCGTACGCGCCAGCAAAGCTGTCGAGGATCCCAAGCAGCAAAATCAGTTTGACAGTCGCGAACTGAAATCCGAAGACATTTTCTCAGCCGTCATTCTGCGGCCCGGCACCTACTCCATATCGAACGCATCGAACGCGAAAGCAAAAGGCAAGATCACGGTCGGCTATCCAAAGATAGGGAAAACGGCCTATCGCCCTCCCAGTCCAACGAAAATCATTTGCTCCGAGAATGGTTTTGAACCCGCCAACGTGGAACTGCAACCTGGTCAGGCCGTCCTAGTTCAGGCAAATGCGCCGTCGCGCATCAAGCTTGAACTCGTGAAGGCGGATGATGGACCCGCCGGCAGGCCCGAACATACGCGGAGCGGCTGGAAGAAAGCATCGCTGCCCGTCCAACAACAAAAGAAAGCTTAGGGAGATTTTGGTGGCCACGAAAGAAGACTTTCGAAGTCAAGATCGCGTCGAAAATTCCTGGTATGACTTGGTTGCGAGTCAACTGCAGGCCCTGATTCCCAAAGCCGGAATTGAAGATGCATCGGCAAAGTTGTACCAGGCGTACGAGTTGATATGCCGCAATTCTCTTGACTGTGCGGTTGAGCGCGGAACACGTTCCTCTCGATTGAACCTTGATGGAACGCCGATCCAGTTCGCTCTCGCCCTGGGCCCTCCCACCGTGCCACTGCAGTTCTTAAGCGAAGCCGGCAATCCCGATATGTCACATTCCGAAGCGCGGGAGTTCGTGGACGAAACGGTCCGTGCATTAGATGCATTGCTGCAATTACACGGAGATATCGATTCGGTTCTGACGCTGATTCATCGAGCCTCTGGCGTGGATGCTCGCGAACTCGATCCCGATCGCGGTGGAGTCTTCTGGGTGGGTGCCGGGTTTGCCTCCGGCGGAAAATCGGGAATCAAAATTTATATCAACGGAAAGAGCGGTACACCCGGTGAGCGTTGGTCGAAGTTTGAAGACTTCGCGAAGTTCTTTGCAGCGGACAAACTTCATCAACAGCTCCTGAGACTCGTCTCCGGCAAGATGACTCCGCTGGGTATGGCGGTCTCATTGCAGCAGGCTGAAAATCCCTACGGCAGAATCTACCTGAGCGGCTACGGCAACTCGGTGGAATATTACGAAGAACTGCTGCGCCGTTTTGCAGGCAGGCAATCCATTGAGCCTTTCCGGGAATATACCAGCATCATGCTGGGAAAAGATCGGGCCTATCCCACGCAATCCGCCGTATTCTCGCTTGGGTTTGAACCGGATTCAGAGGCTCTCCCAGACGTCAAGATTGAGTTTTGCGGTCACTGCTTATTTCAGGGAGATGTTGAAGCGAGAGATCGATGCATGGAATGGCTGACGCAGCGCAACATCGATCCGCAAGCTTATACCGACCAGCTGGAAGTAGTCGCCGGGCGGTTGAGTCCTACCAAGGTGAACACCCACGTCTACCTGGGGTTGGGTTGGAAAAAGCAAAGCGAATACACCTCGATTTATCTCAAGCCTCATCCGGATGACCCACACACATCCTATGCATAGCACTCGCAAGAAGAATCTCGAGCGCGCGCTTTGCTTATCTGTCGACTACATCCTAAGCCGGCAGCAGGCGGACGGCTGTTGGATTGACTGGGAGTTGCCGCCAGGACAATCCTCGACCTGGACAACCGCCTACGTCGGAAGCAAGTTGACTGCGCTCGATAATCATCACCGCCAGCGCGTGGCTAGCGCAACCACCCATGCATCGCAGTGGCTGATGGGAAAGATGTTTTCCGACTGCGGTTGGGGATATAACGAGCAAGTCGATTCCGATGCAGACTCCACCGCCCTGGCGATTCTGTTCCTGTCATCGGCCGGCAGAATCGTTCCTGACTCCAGCTATGCATGCCTGGAAGGTTTCCAATGTGAAGACGGAGGGTTTGCGACCTTTCGAGGTCGACCCAATCTTGGATCCTGGGCGACATCGCATCCAGACGTCACTCCTTCGGCAGTGCTGGCGTTGACAACCAAATATTCCATGACTAGCCAAGCGGTGAATCGGGGCCTGCAGTTTGTGCTGGACAAGCGAACCGCGGCCGGAGTTTGGAACGCATTCTGGTGGACTAGCTTTCTGTACAGCACCGAAAGAAGCTTGTCTTTATTCGAAGCTATCCAGTTGGACATCGACCTGCGTGTCACTCGGAAGACCCTGCTGCATACACGTCCGCAAACTTCATTTGAGGCGGCGCTGCTGCTCTCCAGTCTGCTGTGGCTCCCCGATATTTCAAAAGACCAGGATGTGTGGCCGCTGGTCGATCATCTTATCCAGGACCAGGCGCCTGACGGGAGCTGGAGCAGTCGTCCCATGTTGCGGGTGACGCGGCGCGATTGCGTGGAACCGTGGAAGCCCGGGGATCCTGACCTTCTTTTTCGCGACCAGAATCGCCTGTTCACGACCGCAACCGCGATGGACGCCTTCTCAAACCTTCATAAGCTGATTTGATTCAGTATTCCGCAATTTCCTTCCGTCGACCAAGAACATCCATGACAGTCATAAGCGTACTGCCCAAAAGAAAGAAGGCGAGGCGTGACCCAAACGGTCCACGCCTCGCCTTCTTACTGGATGTAGCATATTTCTAACAGCAACCGGCAGCTCCGCCGATGATAATCGTCACCGGGCAATGCGCCTCTCCGCCTCCGCTCAACACGATCACCGTGCTGCGTTGTTGCCAGGCCTCCCGAACCAGGCACTCTACCCGGCGCTCTTTGCTGTCGAATCGCACCACCTCGTCGCATGTGACCTCGAGTAGAAAACCTTCGAAGTCACCGAAGTGATCGTAGATCAGGCCGGCGATCTTCCCAGTGGATTCATGCCCACTTTTGCCGCCACCCTGTCCGCCGACTCCGCCGCCGCTCGCGCCAAGTCCCGGAACATCACCATAGCCGGAAGGCAGAATTGTGGCCGGATCGCCGCCCATTCCTGTCACGCGTCCGCCCAGTTGTTGCAGGTAGCGCTGAAACACTGGATACCAGCGGCTGGCAGTGGGAATGGATTGGCCGATCCACTGCATCACCGCGAACAACCGCTCCTCGCCCAGCAGAAGCGCCTTCTTGGTGCTGACAGGAATCGAAACCTGGAAAGTGCCGAACGTGCGACGCCACGTGAAGGATGAGGTTCCACCTTTGGTGCTACTCGCCGCGAAGGAGTACGAACTGACGTTAATTGTCTGCCCACCTCCCTGTTGCTTGTTCCCGCCGCGCATGTAGAACTGCTCGCTGGTCACCTGGCGCACCAGCACATCGTATCGATCGCCCTTATGAACCGTGCCCGGCAGCTCAATCGACATGAGTCCGGCAAAGTTTGGACCCGTGCCCTGTGGCACTGGAAGATAGCCGATGCCCGCCGCCGGCATTCGCAGCGTGTGGGGATCCACCTGGGTGATGTTGTGTGTGGTGTACATCTTCCCTGCCCAATCAAGAATTGCCGCCGCCGTCGTGCCCGGCAGATAGAAACTCACCGTGGTGTCCGCAGGCACACCGCGCCAGTCGAACATCAGCTCATCCGGCCGATTGTCTGTTTTCAGCGTCATCGGCGAGCGACGCACCTCGAACGTCTGCGGTGCGATGCGCGATGTATCGACGCCGGGGTTCGGCACATTGACGAATGCAAGATTTCGCTGCGCCAGCTTGTCAGAGATCGATGGATCCGCGTTGGCCGGAATTGGATCCAGGTCATACGCGATTTCTGCAATCAAACATTGATGCTGACTGCGCACCAACTGCTGAATGGAAACCAGCGGACTAAAGCCATTGAACGGGCCATCCGGAATATCTGCAGGATTGCCGCCCTACCATCCGCGGCGGTAATCGCAAGTCTGTCGGTTGATTAATGTCGAGCCAGCAGCCGTAGTACTTGTCCACTTCGGCGCCGAACTGGTCCGGCTGGATGTCATGCACATTGAAGGTATCGGTCTGCGTGGTCAGACTTGCTGTGTTGGCGACACGCGGCGTTGCGAAGAACGGAATCGTCATGATTTCGTCTCCTTCAATGCCAAGCAGTGGCACCTTCGTCGTCCCCGAGGTGTGCGAACGATAGGTGGTGTTGGTGTCATAAGTGCAGTTGGTTTGCTGCGCCGGCCACATCCTGAAGAAACAACGGACGCCCTTCGCCACCTGCACATCGCGATAGCGCACACGGGCAATCGCGAAGTTGTACACAGCTTTCCCGCTTCCGTCGGTGGGTGCCAGGCTCAGTGCGGAGTTGTCTTCATCCTGAGGCAGGCTATCGAAGGCACTGCCCAACGCGCCGGGATCCGCATTCAGATTGGCAAGCGCTTTCTGAATAAAGGTCGTAGCCACCGTCTTGGCAGCACCCGTAGTCGCCACCGGAGAGGCGAATCGCGTTTGTCCCGCTGTCAACTGGAACACGCGCATATCCACGCTCAGGTACCACTCCTGTCCGGCAGCCACATCGCCGTGCTCAATATGCGGATCGGGCGTGTCGAGCAGTTGCAGTACCGCAGACGCGGTTTGCGTGGTTCCATCGGCGGCGAAACTGGCGCTGATGGCCACATTCTGGGTCGCGCCTGTGAATACAGAAGTATCGGTAAAGCTGACGCTGAATGGGAAGGTGAATCGCTGGATTGCACTGGAAGGCAAACTGGGATCCTGTGCCACCGGCGAACCAGTGGACTGGAATTGCATCACTCCATTCGGGTTGGGAATGGTCGGGACCGCGCCGCCAATCATGTCTCGGCTGTAACCTTCTGCGACGATGAAAATTGCATCGTCGATGGTGGCGGGCGATCCGCTCAGGTTGATGAGCGCTTGAATCTCACCCTTGCCAAACGTACTGCGATCCATCAGGAAGAAGATGTCCTGCTTCCCCACCGTAACGGCGATCGGATCCGAGGCAATCCCATTCGCGATGACGCGCAGATTCCATTGTCCGGTGGGAGTGTCACTCGGGATAGAAAGATGCGTGCTTACCAGGTTGTTCCCCGTCGCTACTGCCCATGGTCGAGTGGTTCGATGTGCGCAGATATTTGACGGTACCGTTGCTTTGCTCCAGCCGGGCAATGGGATAATTCGTCGCCATCTGGGCGTCGTCCCCATAGCTGCAGGCCTGCGACAGCCCATTGAATTGCGTCCCGGAAATTACGTAGGTATGTCCCGTGACCAGCGTGGTTGGGACGTTGGTGAGGGTTGGCTTCCAGCCTGGCATCGCCCCCGGCGTCAGGAGTGTAGACACGAATGTCGCTGCCGCTGTTGGAGAACAAAACTTCTCCCGTGGGCACCAGCAGAAATCTTCCTTGAAAACACGCATTGCCACTGTTTCCGGAATCGGATTCGATGACCGCCTTGTTGGTCGAAGGGTCGTACAGAAAAAATGTTGTCGGTCCCGGGTACTTGCATGCTGGCGCAGGGCTGGCTGCAAGCAGCACCTTACCATTGGTCAGCAGGACTCCGGGTGCATCCATGGGAAACATGGTGTTATTGCTGCTGTCGACTAGCGTTGGGCCGTCGGCCCACGTACCGGCATTCTGCGGATTGGGGTCAGGTGTGTAAAGCGCCGTATTTCCACTCGCGCCCACGGCAAACACGCGGCCATCTGGCAGCAGCAGTGCCGGACCTATCTCCGGCACAAACCCGGTACATGGCTGCGGAAGCGCCTTCCCTGTTGCGCCTGCGCCCACCCACGTATCGCTGCTGGGAATATACTGCTCCGCATTCTGGCCATTGGAACACTCCACCGTAAGCACGTTGCCATTGGCCATCAGGGTGAAGGTCTCTTCGCTGCAGCTATCGCTCTTCGCGCCACCACCGCCAGCCGCCACCCAAAGATCCGTGTCCGGGTCGTAGAGTGCCGTACTCGTCGAGTTGAAATTGCCAAGCAGCAGCCGCCCGTCCGGCAACACGCAGGAGGTGGCATCTCCAATGCCTGTCCACCCGGCAGGCGTGGAAATAATCTTCCAGCTGTCGCCGGTTGGGTCGTAGATTTCTGCATTCAGCATGTCGGAAGCGGTGGACTGACTGCCGTTGTATTCCCCGCCCGCCACGAAAACTCGTCCATCTGCAAATACCGCAGACGCGAAAAATGTCGGCGCATAGGTAGGCCCGGCAGCAGAGGTGGGGATGGCAGAGTTGTCCAGCATCGACGCCATATCTGACCACGAACCATTGACATAGCTGCCATTGCTGTCCGGCGTCAACTTGTGCCATTTATTCGATTGGAATTCGTGCACCATCACACTGCCATCGGTGAGCAGCAGCATGTTGTCGGCATTGAAACTCGGCTGATTTTTAAGCGGATTCCACTTTGACATTTTGTTCTCCTTCGTTGCATGCGCAAATGGCCGAAGTTCCGCAAGATGGGATCCTTGGCGATCGGCCGCGGCGGAGGGGAACAGAAAAGGGGAACGCCGGGATGCAAATGGAGTGTGCTTTCGCAGGACCCTTCCGTCAGTGAATAGTGCCAGTCGGGCCGCAAACGTTACAGCTTGAGAAATCCGCTGATTCGATTTCTTTCTTCAAGGTTTTTGGAATGGACTTGCTGCACTGCAGAAGGAAATACGCAGACAGCGGCAAACCGCATGGCTGGAAGAGCAGTTTGAATTGCCACGAACCGCCACCCGAACTAATTTCCCAGCCAGCTTACTCCCCTGCTGAGGTCTTCGGCGGCCATGCGATCTGACCGCTGCGGCGATAGGCCAGATTGGCGATCTGTCCAGCGCGGGCGCATGCGATACCTGTCTCCACCGGCGCATTCGGCTCTTTGCGCGTCTTCACGCACTCAAGGAAGTTGTGCATGTGGGCAATCGTTCCATCGCGGAAGCTCTCTTCCTTTAGAACGGGATTTTGCTTGCTTTGCACATCCTCGCGATAAACACCAAATCCGCTGCGATCGATCTTCAGCGTTGCCTCCGTCCCGCGAAATTCGAGGCCACCATCATCGATGGAAGAACTCATCATGCCCTCGTACACAACATCGAACCCGGGATATCGGAATGCCGCCTGGATTGTATCTGGACAATCCCATTGCTTGAACATGTATTTGTCCGCGAGCATTTGCGCTTCACTGGGAGTATCAGACTTCATGGCCCAATGGGCTACATCAATCCAGTGAGCAAACAGATCGGTCATAGCGCCGCCGCCAAAATTCCAGAACCAGCGCCAGTGATAAAACTTCTCTTCGCTGAATGGCTGATCCGGAGCCGACCCTAGCCAGCGTTTCCAGTCAAGGGCCTGCGGGTCCACAGGCTTTGGCGTCCAGTCTCGCTGATAATTCTGCCACCAGTAGGTCCTTACCTGGGTAATTCTTCCCAGACCGCCACCCTGAATCAAATCGACTGCATCGCGAAAGTGCGCCCAACTGCGCTGCTGCATGCCACACTGCAAAATCTGCTTGCCGGACCGAACCGCGTGGGAGAGCGTCGCGCCCTCCTCGATCGTATGGGTCACCGGCTTTTCCAGGTAAACATCTTTCCCGGCCGCCAGGGCAGCGACGGCCATGCGAACGTGCCAATGATCCGGGCTTGCAATCAATACCGCGTCGATGTCCTTCTCCAGCACTTCGTGATAATCGACATGGGTTGTGGCGATACCGTTGGACAGCTCCCTGACAGCATCACGGCGCGGCGCATACACGTCGCTCACGGCCACGATCTGAACCGGTCCAGCCTTGGCAGCACAATTGAGAAGAGTTTGCATGCGCTCGCCGGCCCCGATCACTCCAATACGCACTGTGTCATTGGCGCCAAGTACTTTGGTTGAGGCAAGGGCAGTCAGACCGCCAGCGATGATGAAGCTGCGGCGATTGGGAGTATAGGTCATAGCGCTCCTGTCAAATTTGTTTCCCAGCGATCTTATCAGGTGAAAGTCAGGCCTCGGCGATTTTGGCGCGCCTGTGGCACTGGCCTGCCTCGCGAAACCTCATCCATTCATCATGCCTGGCTCGGGGTTAAGGTTGCCGGTAAAGGTGCCAGGCATAAAATTGGAGATAGAGGAAATCAGATGCTCTACAAAAAGATAAATGTCGAAATAATCGTCATGGCCGATGAGGCCGAAGCTGTAATCGGGCAGTTGAATGGGGCGCTCGATCTGCTGGATGAGAAGCACACGATTTTCGGTGGCGGGATTGAGACGGTCTCATTCAAGCACTCCGGGATACCGAGAAGATCGGCACTTGCCCATACGCTGGCCGCGGGCGAACCAGTCGCCGTTGCTCTTAAGGCGGCACGCCATAGCGTTGCGACTGCGCTCCGCGCTGTTATCTGAAGTACCCCAGATTGTTGCGCCGATGTCGCAATAATTCTCTGCGTATAACGACTGCTATGAAACCTTCCAACCGCATTCCTCGCCGCGATTTCTTAAAGCACTCAGGCTTGATTGCTGCTGGGTTTCCCTTTCTGCCGCATTCCGTGTTGGCTGCGATCACACAATCCACGGAAAGCGAGGAAGTGACCATAACGAAGTTGGCGAGATATCAGATTCTTGTACCCGACCAGACGAGCCCGGTTGAGTTGCAAGCAGCCCGGAAGCTACAGCAGTTTGTGAATGAAATATCCGGTAACGACTTAGTAGTTCGGAAGGAACAGGACTATCGGAGCGGACCCGGATTTTTCATTGGGCAAACCGGATACGCGAAAACTAGGGCAATTAATTTCGGACAACTAAAAGAAGATGGATTTGCCTATTATCCTACCGGACGAAACCTGATCATTGCCGGGGGCACGGGCAAAGGTGTTTTGTACGGTGTGTATGGCCTGCTTGAGATGTGGGGCTTTCGGATGTATACCTCCAATGCGATCCGTGTTCCGAATGCGGGTTCAATCAACATCCCGAAAAGTCCGCTAGTTGTCGTACCGGCGGTGCAGTACCGCACCACATCCTACGCAGATACACGAGACCCAGAATATACAGACTGGCACAGGCTTTCTTCGCGGGATGATTGGGGATTGTTCGTCCATACCTTCAACGAACTTATCCCCCCGGACCAATATGGAAAGACGCATCCCGAATACTATTCTCTGATCCATGGGAATCGCCAACCCGGGACGCAGCTGTGCCTCTCCAATCTCGAAGTGCTCGCAGTGCTGATTGCCAATCTAAAACGAAAGATGGCGTCGAAACCCAGTGCTACCTATTGGTCGGTCAGTCAGAATGACAATGATCAGTATTGCCTCTGCGGACCGTGCACACAACTCAACACAAAGTATGGCGAAGTGCCAAGCGGATCCATCCTGTATTTCGTCAATAATGTGGCCAAAGCTTTCCCTGGGAAAATCATTTCCACGCTGGCCTATTGGTATTCGAGAACGCCGCCGCAGGATTTACAGGCCGAGCCCAATGTCAACATCATGCTATGCAACATTGAAAGCAAGCGCCACGCGCCAGTTTTTAAGACGGATCCTAAATTTTCCAGTGACCTGGTGGCATGGGGAAAGCTGACAGGCAATATTCTTATCTGGGATTACAACATCCAGTTCTCCAACCTTGTCAGTCCGTTTCCAAATCTCCATACCTTAAAGCCCAATATCAAGTTCTGTACGGACCACCATGTGAACTCGCTTTTTATGCAGGCAGACAGCCAGACCGGCGGTGAAATGTCCGGACTGAGGGCCTACCTGATCTGCGAACTGATGTGGAACCCGGATGCGGATGATAGCACGCTGATGAATGATTATTTAACCGGCTATTATGGGGAGGCCGGGCCCTACATCCGTCAATACATCGACAAAATGCGTGAGTCGCTTATAAGCAGCGGCTTTGAACTAAGTATATTCGGCAGCCCGGAAGACGCGAAAGATACCTATCTGTCCGTAGACATGATGAAGATATATAACACTCTGTTAGGCCAGGCTGAAAAGGCGGTTGCAAACAATCCGAAATTGCTGATGCGGGCAAAGGTAGCAAGAATGCCGATTATGTACGCGGAGATCGAGATCGGACAAAACGAAGTAGACACATCTCGCAGCATGTTTGCGCATACGGCAGGTGGCAAGGTAATCGTCAAACCTGAAATGAAGTTGCTCGTCCATCAATTGGTGGGCTTATGCAAGCAGGACGGCGTTTCGAGGTTAAGAGAGAGAAGCACCACCCCCGATGATTATCAGGCCTCGTATGACAGAGTCTTTACCAAAACAGCTCAGACGCAGAACGCCAAGTCATTCGCAAAAACAATTACCCCCGTCACGCTACCGGAAGGTGGAGCAGCAACATCGCGGCGACTAACAGACGGCATGTTCGGATCCTGGGAGTCCTGGAGCGCACCGGATGTAAATTGGGTGCCTTACAAGGGAGTGCACATGGACTTCATCCTGGACCTGGGAGAAATCATGGACATCCGCTCGATCAATATGGATTTCCTCAATGCGCAAGCTCAACCCGACTGGAATTTGCTCGTTCTTCCCCAGTATGTCAGCTATGCCACCTCACCAGACGGAACAATATTCAGCGATGAAGTCATGGTGCGCAATCCCAATAATCCAAACCCGAAGGAAAATCCAGACATTTCCAACATCCCCGTACAATCGTTCCGCGCCGATCTAGGGACGAATGTCAAAGCGCGTTACATAAAAGTCCATGGAGAAAATATTCTTCACATGCCTTCCTGGCATATCCGCGCTGGGTACCCAGCTTGGATTTACACCGATCAAATCGTGGTTGAGTGAAAGAACCAGTCACCATTCAGTATTAAGACACGAAGTGAGTCATAGAGAACTCTCCTTCCAATCCATAGTCAATGTGGCGCAATTCACCCTGCGATTTGAATGCGTCTGGTTATTGATGGTGAACAATTACCTCATCAATACATCTCAAAATCGGTGAAAGTGTAAAGATGAGCTGGGATCTTTTCCAGCTCATCTCTTTTAATGCGCCTCTGATCGTTCGAGCTCGCGGATGTATTCGATCACCGCCTCACTCCAACCATCGATGTGCGACCAAGCTCCGTAGCCGACGCCATTCTTTGCGCTTGCTACGTTGACCATGTAGCCTCTTCCTTTCGGCGCACCCACTCGATCGTGCGACTGCTCATCGGTGACCACGACGATCCGATCGTACTTCTCCTTGATCGAATTGAGCGCAGCTCCCAGCCGAGTTCCTCGTGAGGCTGACTGGATTCCATCGCATCCCTCAAGGCAAATCCACGGCGCGCCGGAACTCGCTTCGTCGCATCCGAAAAGGTGTATACAGTTACCTTTTCTGCAATTTCACGCAACAGCACCGCGATCCAGTACGCCGCATCGGCCCGAAACATTTCAGACCGACGAGAGAGTGGCGAGATCATCGACCCGGACACGTCGATCAAAATAACCGTGTGTCCAGCCAGGTGCGAGCGTTCTGCGACCGCCCTGAACATCGCACGCTCCAACGGGTCCTCCCACTGCGGAGCGTAGTGGGCAGCAGCTAGAAAGCGGAACGGAAGCACGCGCTCCGTCTTCATCGAATCCAGCGCCTTGATCACGAGATCGTCATCAACACCGGCATCCTTCATGTTGCGAAGGTTGCGAAGCAGCGCCAATGCTCCGAGCTTCCGCTCAGAGAGCATGCGTTCCCAGTGTGGGCGCTTGTCGCCACCGGCGGAGAGGGCAACCTCCCAGGTGTCCGGCGTCGCTAGTTCGCCATCCACCAGCCGCTTCCACACCGCTGCCTGTTCCGCATCACGCGGCTTGGCATGGCACAAAAACAGCACATCCCGTAAGCGAACGGCGCCTGCCCGATCGTATTTGGCCAGAGCATACTCGTCGAACTGCCGAAAGGCAGCAGCGAGCCCCTTCTTCACCTGTCCCGATAGTGGTGCACATCCATCAGCCCAGTAGATCGCAACGAACTCGGCCAACTCATCCGCACGCTGGATAACGCGAGCCATGGTCTCGGCGACGTGGGCGCGATGGGTCGCATCACGTGCCATCTCCCGAACAAGCAGCAGCGGAACGTGTCGCAGCTTCATCGCAATCCGCGCCTCGACGGCCAGGGCTGCAACCTTAGTAGCCTCGACCTTAGGGACTAGTTCTCAAATGCGTCCGGCAATCGCTACGCCATCCTCGTAGAATTCGTTCTCCCAAAGCATGCACGCAAGTACACTCCGACGCAGCTCCAGCTCAGGAGAAATTGCAACCGCAGGCGCTCCTTCATGAGTGTGTGGCCGTCCCAGGTGGCTCAACTTCAATACATTCAGTTTCATCACGCACCTCCTTCTCAGTGCTTTTTTCTACTTGCTCTCACTCGCCGGGGAATGTTCGATTACGGAAGGTAATGCAGACTGAGCTACACCAGCTTTATGGCTGATGGCAGGGTTTGAACCTGCGACCCCCGTTACCGGTGCTCTACCGAAGTATCCGTATTCTGCGCCACCGGCGCATTCTGTTAGTCTTCTTCGTCTTTGACACAGTCGCTCGCTTCATCGTCGATACAAGTGACCGTACCCTCTCCAAATCCAGCGCCCGCTTTGAATCCAACCCGTTTCGCTCTGCCCGGAGAAACATGAATCGCCAACCTCTCCATTTGCTGGTAGTTCGGCCTGTTCTTGTCGTAGTACGCCGTGCACTCATAAACCTTGAACGGCAACACAATACTCGGGGTCACCTCATTGCAAATCGTGATCATTTCTGACTCTCTGTAACCAATCATGATGTGCGCGTAGGTGCAGGTCTGGCACAATGAATCTGAACCTATCGGCGTTCCACCCTTCACATATCCTTTGCTCATGACAATTCTTACTTTCTAACCAGCCCATGGCTGGAAGGTTATCGGCCGGGGAAAAATCGATAGCAGCACGTGAGGTGCTCTACCACTGAGCTACGTGGAAGTATCTCCACGGCAGGATTCGAACCTGCGACCACCCGCTTAACAGGCGAAGTATCCGCTACCTGCGCCACCGGCCAGATGACAACTTTAGTATGTTGACACACCAGGGAACTATCGAGATGAGTCTTAGAGCAAGTACATCGCGGAACCTGGTCTTTCGAGGCAACGCCTCCGCTCCGCCAAGTCTTCACTCCGGCAGGTTCTCCATCCTGCCCGTTCGTTTGCGGTGGAAGTAACTCATCTCTCTCACCACTGGTGCTTCTTGCACAACTGCAGGTGCGCAGCGGTGTACGAAAAGCTTGCTGTCAGGGAATAGTTCTCCATGGCATTTGGGAGTCGAACCCATCCTTGCGGATCTACCGTGGGAAGTAGCCATGCAGTGCGCCACTGACAGTGCATTCACTGAGGGATCAAGCGAAGACAGTGCGTTGATCGAGTGTCAGTCGAAGTAACTGCCTTCTTCGCCACTCAGTAATTGCTAATTGTGCGGTTGAAATACGTAGGATCGCCCGATTACAGAGAAGGCCATGTGACCAGCGAAGCCCAGCGGTAACCGCAGAGAGTCATCATCTCCGGCGACCTACGTTTCGAATTTTGGAATATCGATCTCATTGGGCTTGCTCCTACGCAGATGATACTTTCCCATAACTCGTTTAAAAAAGCAAGCAGTTTAATATCGCAGATTGAAAGCCTGACCCGCTTTAGACCAATCGACGTCTTATTCCCACTGGCTCACCCTCTGGAACTGCTGCCGCAGATTGAATGTGTCCACGAGGACGGCTTACACGGATGGGATCTTACTTGCAACGGTATGGGCGTCTCAGGGATATGTCGTGGTGATGCCTGACTATATCGGCCTAGGCGACGACACGACTCATATCCATCCCTATGTGGTTTATCCCAAGCAAAATGCTCAGAGTGGTTTCGCCATGGTGCAGGCAGCGCGTAAGTACCTGAGTAGCTCCTATAACATATCGGGTACTCTTCCTCTATACATCACCGGCTATTCAGAAGGGGGAGCTTATGCGCTCCAGGCGGCACATATGATGCAGAGCAACCCAAATTATGCGTCGCAGCTCAACGTTCAGCTCAAGGCAGCCGTGCCGCTTTCAGGATTTTTCGACCTATCTGGAACTGGGCTGTCATATTTGTTCTACAACATGAACCCCAGCCAAACTCCCAATCAGTGGTACTCGCTCGACCCCACCGTAGCCATTGCCAGTAAGCCATTTCTCAGCGCCTACCTTACGCTCAGCTTCGCTAACTATTCCAACATTACTCCAACGACCATTTTGTCAAACTCGTTCTACAGCTATTCCTGCTCGAACGACCCAACCAACTGCAATCTCGATGACCTTTACTTCACCAATCCTCAATTCTCGGGTTACGATACGGCCGTGATTGCGATCGCTGATTCGCAAGCGGAGATTGCTGGTTGGGGCGTTTTTACCAATAACTCGATTGCTCAGCTCATGACTCAGTCCTATGCTACCGCCCTGATGAACAAGGACACAAGCAATCCTCTGTACCAGCAAGTGGTCAACGCGGATACGTATGACTTCATCCCAAACTTCCCTGTTACGCTAGTGTCTCTGCAGCAGGATTCGGTAGTAACCAGGGTGAACTCGGACGTTGCTTACGCCTATTTTATGCAGAAAAATCCCAAGGGTTCCTATCAGGAAGACCTCGTTCCTAATACCAATTTCATGATCTCTAACGGTGAATATCTGCCCGCGAGTGAAGTCGACCACACCAGTGAGCTTCCATTCCTAAGCGTTCTGATGCTGAACCAGTTCAACATAACGAAATAAATGTGGCGAATGCTCGAATGCCAAGTTCAGATCCGAAAGTTGAGTAACAGAGAAGTCGGTGGAAAAGAAATCGATGAAAGGGTAACGACGTAGGACGAATCAGACGGATTGTCTGTGGTCTTATGGCCAGGAAGTGCGCTGCCAAATTCGGCTAAAACATTTAGCTCAGCCGAGAATTGCCCACACCCCGACTACATGGGGGAGAGGGATTCACATCGCGCCGTAAACAGATGCAAAAAATTACAGATCAATAACGAAGTCACAGAAATACCCCCAAAAGTACCCCCTCCTTACGTTGCTTAGTCCCAGACCTGAAAAATGCGGAATTGTAGCTGACATTTTCCGTTAAAGGCTGCGACGAGCGTGCAGGCTGGGAAACTCGGCCATGATCTCACCCGCACACTCTACCCATCTACTGTGCATTCGAGATGCCATAGCGGGTTCAAAAGAGCAGCCTTCGAAGTAGCTGATTCCGCGAGACATCGGTTTGGAAAGGTCATCGCTCTCTTCAAATGACTCAGAGGCGCACGTCGAGATCTTGACACGGCCGAACAATTTTCGACACGCTTACTCATGCGGAGTACATCCGGGTTCCGGTTGCAAGCCTGGTGCGCAAGCCCGCAATGCCGTCGCATGAGCAGGCAGATTGCGTCGGAGTTAATTTGGTGACCGCGTGGTGCGCGCTCGATTATCTTCGTGCAGCCTTCCCATAGATCCGCGTCGCTTATGAATGGAGATTTGGAGAAAGATTTCAGATGACCCGGACCCCTGAGACTCCCGATCATTTCACGCGCGGGCACTTCTTCAATCCCGGCGTGCCAGACCATGGTTTCTCGCAGCTTCTCAAGTGGATTACACGTCGCAAGATCGGCCCGTGGAGAAAATTTGTCGGCACAGCGCCTGGGCCCAAACCGCCATCTCGTATGAACGGCGACGATCTACTCGTAACTTTCGTGAATCATGCGACGTTGCTGTTACAGGGCGGAGGTTTCAACTTCCTTACCGATCCGGTCTGGTCCAGGCGGGTCAGCCCAATCTCCTTTCTTGGACCGCGGCGGCACCGTGACCCTGGAATACGTTTGGATGACCTGCCCCGAATTGACTGCATTTTCATCAGCCACAATCATTACGATCATCTCGATCTGTCTACCTTGAAGAAGCTGTTGAGGAGAGATCGTCCGTCGGTATTTTGCCCTCTCGGAGTGGGCAAGCTCCTTCGAAAGGCCGGATTTCAGGAAATATACGAACTCGACTGGTGGCAGTCACATTGCTGGAGAGGCATCGAGTTCCACTGTGTGCCAGCGCAACATTTCTCGGCGAGAACGCCGTTCGACCGTAACCGCACACTCTGGTGTGGTTGGGTTCTTGGACTCGCGGGCGGGCACGTCTATTTTGCTGGTGACACTGGTTTTGGAAAACATTTCGCCGCGATTGCGGCGCGGTTTCAACGACTGCGGCTTTCAATGCTACCTATCGGAGCGTTCAAGCCCGAGTGGTTTATGGGGACGGTGCACATGACTCCGGAACAGGCCGTCGAAGCGCAACGAATACTGGAATCGCCGATTGCAGTTGCCATGCACTTCGGAACGTTTGCGCTCGCCGACGACGGCGAATTCGAGCCGACGGATCGCCTTCGAGCCTGTCTCACTCCTTCTGAACAGGAGGACACATTCTGGGTGCTGAACGAAGGGGAAGGCCGTCGCGTTCCGCGCATCCCGGTCAATTCAGGCTTTGCCGACGCAACGGGCGCGAACACTGGTATTGAAACTCAACGATAGACCTGAACGGCGGGCTAGAGGTCGGGACGAAGGTTTTCCATGCAGGGGCTCTTCAAGGCTGATGACTGAAGATACTCGTATCTCGTACCTTCTATACATGTTCGCAGTGCTTTTCGTGATGGGATTTCTTCTCGTCGGTGAATTTTTCATGCGGTTCCGCTAACATTGGAGATGCCGGTGCGTCTTAATGTTCTAAGAGTCGATTTCAGCGAGGTGCTTTGTCTTGCGGCCACAGTAGCGAAAACGTCGATGGGCTAATTGCCGCGAGAAAAATCCGGGATCAACCTCTCAACTTGCTTTTCACCCTTGGCAAAAGACCTTTGCAGGCGAATAGCAGAGTAGCTGAATGATCTGAGGTCGATTAGCGTTGCAGGAACGCTCAGATCCAAACCAATCGACTGGCTGATTTAGCAGGGAGTCCATGAAAGATTAAAATAAAGAGAAACTGAGGCAAGCATTCTATTGAGAATACGCAGCCTGTTGTTCCAAGTGGTCGACTGTCGCTGGATGATCAGTCCTTCTTCGATAAGTCTTCCCAAGATACACACCCAACATATCGTCCCGTAATCGGGTTGAGGGATTATTGACTACTGCTTACCTGAACCGCATCGCCTCTGCTGTCCCAGAGCACGATGTGCATGATGCCTTTGTCGTCTTTACGGAGAAAATGCTTGACAACCCGCGCCTCCGTGCAGTCTTCCGCCGCATGGTGAACCGCGCAGATATCGCACATCGCTATTCATTCCTCGATCCGCAGCAAGATTGCCTCCGATCCTCGGGGCATGACGCGCATGAGTTTTACCGGCTGGGCAACTTTCCAAACACGGCGCAACGTATGGAACTGTTTGAGCAGAGCGCTCCGGTGCTGATGCGGAAGGCCGTGGACCGGCTTGCACTGAATGAGGAACAACGCGCGGGCATTACGCACGTGCTGGTGACCTGCTGCACGGGATTCTATGCGCCTGGGCTCGACTTTGAGATCGTCGACCATCTCGGGCTTTCGGCAGGCGTGGAGCGCACGATGGTTGGATTCATGGGATGCTATGCCGCGATCAATGCGCTCAAGCTGGCGCGGCACATTGTGCGCTCAGATCCAAAGGCCGGTGTGCTCATGTTGAACCTTGAGTTGTGTACGCTGCACTTTCAGGAGACGCAGGAGCTCGAGCAGGTGCTCTCCTTCCTCGTCTTTGCTGACGGCGCAGCTGCGAGTCTAATTACGGCTCGCGAGCAGGGTTTCGCGCTGGATAGCTTCAAAGCGGTGATCGTGCCCCAGACACGCGGGCTGATTACCTGGAAGATTCGCGAACTAGGTTTCGACATGCTGCTCTCCGGAAAGATACCAGGAGAACTGGGCCGCGCGCTGCATGAGTGCGAACTGATGGCGGGGCGCGACGACGTTGACCTGTGGGCGGTACATCCCGGTGGACGGTCAGTTCTGGATGCGGCGGAGAAGGGACTGGAACTGCCGCCCGATGCGTTGGCAGCGTCGCGCGAAGTGCTATCGTGCTTCGGCAACATGTCCTCGGCGACGGTGATGTTTGTGTTGCAGCGAATCATGGAGCAAGCGCGCCCGGGACAGCGTGGATGTGCGGTGTCTTTTGGCCCAGGCCTAACAGCGGAGACAATGCGCTTCCATGCCGTCTAGTGCACAGATCGACTTCAGTCGACGCGCCTCTCCCAGTGAATTGCCGGAGCTGATGGATGGTGACTGTAGTTATGAGGATTTCCGTGACTGCCTGCGCAGTCTGGAAAAAGTAAATCGCTGGCTCCTCGGTTACCGGCCGACGCTGGCTTGGCTGGAACGGTTGCCGCTTGGATTACATGATCCGGTACACATCGTCGATGTGGGGAGTGGCGGAGGCGATCTGCTGCGGCAGATTGCCGGCTGGGCACGGGGACGGAGCATTGCTGTGCAGTTAACGGGTATCGACTTGAATCCTTATGCGGCACGTGCAGCATCGGAGTCTACGCCGAAGGAACTCGGAATTACCTGGGTTACCGGCGATGCTATGGAGTACCGACCAACCAAGCCGGTCGATATCGTGGTGAGCTCGCTGCTGGCGCATCATCTGGAGGACGAGGAGATCGTCGCGCTGCTGAGGTGGATGGATGCGACCGTGCACGTAGGTTGGTTTATCAATGATTTGGAGCGGGCAGAGTGGAGTAGTCGCATGTTTGGGTGGGTGCGTTGGCACTCGTTTGTGCGGCATGACGGGCCAGTGTCGTTCCGGCGGGCCTTCCGGAAAGAGGATTGGGTCCACCTGCTGGCTGCGGCTGATGTCCCGCGAGAGGCGGTGACCGTGGAGCATTGGCGGCCGGGACGGTTGTGCGTGGGGTGCTGGAAGTGAGGCCGGAATTTCTGAAGCGTCTCGTTAGACTACGAGATATGAAGCGTAGCGCCCTCGTCGCCTGCGTGACGCACTGCATCACGTCGAACCACCTTAGAGGCGAATAATGCCAACTTCCACTCTGCTAGCGCCCACGTCCACCGGTTCCAGGCTTAAGACTATTCTCTGGGTTTCGCTCGGTCTCATCACACTCTTCGTCTTCATTACCTCAGAAGTTCTCCTAATCACCGACTATCCGATGTACCACGCCTACCGTCTGCAGGTCATTGCCGACAGGCATCTCCTGATCCCGCATATACTCGCCGGAACCTTCGCGCTCCTGATCGGCCCTGTCAATTTCTCCTCGCGGATGCGCCAACGTCACCTCCAACTCCATCGCATACTCGGCCGCGTCTACGTCATCTCCGTGTTTGTTGGCTCCTTCACGGGCATCGCTCTCGCTTGGGGTCGTCCCGGCCTCCCGGGAACCTCGATGCAGGCGGCCGCCTGGATGGTCTGCACTACTGCGGCCTACGTCACCGCGCGCAACCGGCAGATCTCCGTGCATCGCCAGTGGATGGCGCGCTCCTATGCAGTTACGTTTACCTTTGTCTCAAGCCGCGTGTTCAATCTTGTGCCCGCCTACTGGAGCCACCTGGGCGACGTCTTATCCGCCGTCGGCGTCATCGCCTTCACTCTGGCCTCGCTGCTGATTGTCGATCTCGGCCTTAGCTGGCACGAGCTCACCACTCGCCGCGCCTCCTCGCCGAACAGGAGGCCCTGAGATGTTCAGGACACAATCATCAACGTGGAGGATTCCCCTCTCGCCAGTGAGATGGGGGTTTACAAATGGTCCTATTTCCCGAAGCTGGTCCCCTCAAGCTCCGAGTCGACCACCGGCCCGTAACCACCCAGCTGTCCAACGATCCTCACCACCGCGGGCTCATCACCCTCCAGTACCCACACCATCACATCTTTCGGCTGAAGGCCGATCAACTGCGCAATCACGCCCACGATGCCACCCAGTTCCGGATGGATGCGAAACACCGTCGCCTTTAGGGTCTGACCTCCAGCATGAAATGGCTGCTCGCCCTGCCGCGAGATCAGAAGCCGAATCAATCGTCCGCCCCCGACCGGCACCAGCATCCCCACCCGAAACGGCGCCGTATTCGCCGGCACATTCAGCAGCAACGTTCCAACGAACCCATTCGTCAGGTCATCCGGCAGGTCGATGTGCTCACTCGCGATGTGTAACTTGCCATTCTTGCCCGTCGTGCGGCTGGTCGCAATCCCCGTTGCCGCTTCCACCGTGAAGTCAACCGGCTTCGCAAAGAACGGCCCTCTCTCAATGTGATGGTTGCGTACTAACCGAAACGTGCCCTGTTGACTGAACGTTGTCGTCTCATCATCAATCGATCCATCCAGAAAGTGATAGGTCAGGCGTATCGTTACTTCATCGGCGTGCACAACCTGCATAAAATTAACCCGGGCGATGGTTCTTCCATCCTCGGAACGCGCCACCATCAACCCCTGCATCGGGACTTGGATATGCCTCACTGGGATTCGTTCTGCCGGGGCTGCGGCGCCCAACATTATCGTCAGAAAAGCGGTTACAAAGAGATTGCTTCCCCCCATCAAATATCTCGTTTTAACTCCTTCGCCGCCTTCGGGATCCGATTCGCTGATGAATCCAGCATATCCTTGCTTCTGCATGTGCGTCCGTCCGGCCAGTTCCTTCGCTGTTCCAAAATCGCATTTCGTACCGGATGACGCCCTAAACTTTTTTTTGATCGGCTACTAGCAAATATTTAATACCGCTACAACTTGAAGGTCCAAGTGGATTTAGGAGTAATGCTTTGGAAGACGAAGTTTTGATCCTCGGTGGCGGAGTGGCAGGCTGTGCCGCTTCGATTGCGCTCGCTCGAATGGGACGAGGCGTTACGCTGATTGAACGCGAGCCCACACCTCGCCATAAGGTTTGCGGAGAATTTCTAAGCGGTGAGGCCCTCGAAGACCTGCACGCACTTGGTATCGACGTTGCCTCTCTGGGCGCGGTGCCCATCAATTATGTTCGCCTTGCCGCGGCCAGACGCGCCGCGGAGGCTCCGCTGCCTTTTCCCGCGGCCTCGCTCACGCGCAAAGCGCTGGACACAGCGCTTCTCACCGCAGCCATTTCCGCGGGAGTCCGCGTTCAGCGTGGTCGCAGCGTGCAGTCGCTCAGCCGCGCGACCGGCAACCTCTGGCAAGCTACTCTCGACGACGGCACCACATACGAAGCTCCAACCGCCTTTCTCGCCACGGGCAAACACGACCTGCGCGGCCACAGTCGTCCAAAGGACCCTCACCAGTGGGTCGCTTTCAAGATGTATTTCAAACTGTCTGCCGCCCAGACCGCTGACCTGGCGGACGCCTCTGAGTTAACGCTCTATTCTGGAGGCTACGGTGGCGTTCAACCGGTGGAAGACAACATTACGAACTTCTGCTGCGTGGTGCAACGGTGGTATTTTGCACGTGCGGGTCTTCGTTGGGAGGGTCTCCTTGCGAAGATGCAGCAGGACTGTCCCCACCTGGCGATGCGGCTCGACGGTGCCAAGCCTCTACTCGACAAACCGATCACCGTCACACACATCCCCTACGGTTACATCCGCCGCACAACCGAAGATGGACTCTACTGTGTCGGCGATCAGGCAGCTGTAATCCCCTCGTTCACAGGCGATGGCATATCCGTCGCCCTGCACACTGCCCGCCGTGCCGCCGCTGCCTATCTTGCTGCGGAACCGGCGCCGGTCTTTCAGCCAAAACTGCGCTCCGCAATGCTGCCCCAGATGCGTCTTGCCGAGATCGCCGCCGGGGGCTTGAACAACGCAGTCGCGCGCGCTGTACTGCCATTCTGCCTCAGGGTCTGGCCCGGCGCGATGCGCGTAACCGCTAGACTCACGCGTGTCACCCAGCCAGTTGCTGTTGCTGCCCAGGCAGTCGCCAGTTGAAATCCCGCCAAGTCCAACAACTCTCAGTAGTCAACCTACCCAAGGAGAGATGCAATGAAACCTTTTGCAGTTTTAGCCCTCGCGGTCATACTCGCTTTACCCGCTCTCGCCCAACATCAGACCTTCGTCATGAATCCCGATGCCAGCGAGGTCAAGATGACGCTCAAGACTACGCATGAGCTTGTCCATGGAACCTTCCATCTGCAGTCGGGATCGATTGAGTTTGACCGCAGCACTCCCAACATGTCGGGTTCCGTGGTCGTTCTCGCCGGTAGCGGGAAGACAGGCAATGGCAGTCGCGATAAGAAGATGAACCATGACATCCTGGAGGTCGAACAGCACGCAACTGTCTCGTTTGAGCCCAAGTCCTACACTGGCGCCATTGCCCCATCGGGAGATTCCACCATCCAGGTGACTGGTATCTTCACGCTTCTCGGCACCCCTCACGAAATCACCATCCCCATCGTTGTCCATCTTGAAGGCACAACCGCTGCGGCCAACGCTCATTTTGTCGTACCGTACATCCAATGGGGACTGAAGGATCCAAGTTTTATGTTCTGGAAAGCGGACAAAGACGTTGCCATTGACCTCAATCTTGTTGGCTCGATTTCACAATAGTGGGCAAAATGCGTGCTGCTGATGGCAGCCACCTCACCGCGCAGGACCAGAACAAACTTGCCCACCAGCATTTTTATCCGGTCGAACGGAACGTCCCAGCGGCAACCCTGAAAAACAAATTCCGCACATTTGGCTTCAATTAGCTCGGTGGTGCGAACAAGGTCATCGTCGTCAACTTCAGTGCCAGGCGTGTGACTCGCCTTCCCTGACGCACACCTAGACATGGCAGAATGTCGGCTTCCATGCGCCGCTTTACGGAGTCCACATGGCGCGGACTCTTCCCGTCCTGCCAATGTTCTCTCCAGGGCACGGCCACGATCCGAAAGGAGTCTTTACTGGCGACCCATTGTGCCGTCTTTGCTGCCTTGCGCTGCGCCATCGGGTTAATACCGGAAGCCAGCAATTTGCGCGCTTCTCCGTGGCGTTCTCTGGCCAGTGCCAGCGACACGTCCGGATATTTGCCCAGAGACATAAGCTTTTCTTTGCGCGCCTATCTATATCCCCAGCGCCTCGATGTTTTAGTAGAAAGATTGGATGTTCTTGGATGTCGTCGCTGACTAGATGGCGGAGGGAGAGGGATTCGAACCCCCGTTACCCTTGCGGGTAAAGCGGTTTTCAAGACCGCCTGTTTCAACCACTCACACATCCCTCCGCGCAGGGATGGCAAAGCTTTGTTATATGCAGAATACCAGCAGTCCTGCATCGAACGACTGGGTTGCTTTGCCCTGATTACTCCTTCGCCATCGCCACGCATGAGTCAGAAAGTCAACGAACCGAACTTCGCAACTCGCAATCCCGCGAGTTGTGCCATACGTGGCCTGGGAATACAACGGACATTACGCGAGACCTCCTCACGATTCTTGTTTGCCGCTTGGAACCTCAACGTGGCCGCCGAACTGAAACCGCATGGCCGACAGCAATTTGTCTTGATAATCCGCATTCCCACGCGAGCTGAAGCGTTGATACAGAGCGGCTGACAGAACCGGCGCAGGCACGCCTTCATCCACAGCCGCATGGATGGTCCATCGGCCTTCGCCGGAATCGGACACGCGACCGGCAAACTTCGATAGCGCCGGATCTTCCACCAGCGCCGCCGCCGTCAAATCCAGCAGCCATGAGGCGATAACGCTGCCGCGACGCCACACTTCCGCGATGTCGCGCAAGTTCAATTCATATTGATAATGTTCCGGGTCGCGCAGCGGTGTTGTCTCGGCATTCACCACGGCCTTCTGTTTGCCGATGTTGGCCTCTCGCAGAATGCCAAGGCCCTCTGCATACGCGGCCATCAATCCATATTCGATTCCGTTGTGAACCATCTTCACAAAGTGGCCCGCACCATTGGCGCCGCAGTGGAGGTAACCGAGCTCGGCCGTCCCGCCAATCTTGTCCCGCCCAGGGGTGCGCGCGATGTCACCTGCGCCTGGAGCCAGCCGCTGGAAGATTGGATCGAGACGGTTGACCACCTCGTCCTCGCCGCCGATCATCATGCAGTAGCCGCGTTCCAGTCCCCATACTCCTCCGCTGGTTCCCACATCCATGTAGTGGATTCCCTTCTGCGACAGCTCCTTCGCGCGACGAATGTCGTCCACATAATAGGAATTGCCTCCGTCAATCAATGTATCTCCTGGCTCAAGGTACGGAGTCAGCGATGCGATGGTGTCATCGACGGCCGCAGCCGGCACCATCATCCAGATTGCTCGCGGCTTATTCAGCTTTTGCACCAGGTCCTTGAAATCAGTGGCGCCCACCGCTTTTTCGCTAGCAAGCGATTCCACCGCTTTCGCTGACAGGTCGAAGACCACGCATTCGTGGCCTCCCGTCAGCAGCCGCCGAACCATATTGGCGCCCATTCTTCCAAGCCCGATCATTCCAATCTGCATGCTGTAATTCCTTTCGTGAATCGTGGTTGATTTCGCGTGATGACGCTGCTTCGCTTTCGCCCACTTCTTCGAGTCCGCAAATTGTTACGAGGTCTTGTATTTTCGATAGCGGCGAATCAGCGTGTTGGTCGAGCTGTCATGCTCAAGCTTGGGATCGTCCTGACTCTCCAGTTCTGGAATAATCCGCTTTGCCAGCACCTTGCCGAGCTCAACACCCCATTGATCGAACGAATCAATATTCCAGATGGCGCCTTGCGTGAACACGGAGTGCTCATAGAGAGCGACCAGTTTCCCTAATGTCGCCGGCGTGAGTTGCTGCAGAAACAGAGTGTTCGACGGTCGGTTGCCCTCAAAAACCCTGTGCGGCACAAGCCAGTCCGGCGTGCCTTCCGCCTTGACCTGCTCGGGAGTCTTACCAAACGCCAATGCCTCTGACTGTGCCAAGACGTTTGCAACAAGGATGTCCTGGTGATCGCCCAACGGGTTCAGCGTCTGAGCAAACGCAATAAAGTCGCACGGGATCAGCCTCGTGCCCTGATGAATCAGTTGATAAAAAGAATGCTGGCCGTTGGTTCCAGGCTCACCCCAATAAATTGGTCCTGTCTGATAATTCACTTCGGTTCCATTCAGGGTAACGTGCTTGCCGTTGCTCTCCATGGTCAGCTGTTGCAGATAGGCCGGGAAACGCTTCAAGTATTGGTTATAAGGCAGTACCGCAACTGTCTCTGCATTAAGGAAATTCGTGTTCCATATAGCCAGCAATCCCATCAGCACGGGAAGGTTGCGTTCAAACGGCGTCGTGCGAAAATGTTCGTCCATCTCGTGGAAGCCATCCAGCATCGCCTGGAAGTTGTCCGGACCGATCGCCAGCATGGTGGAGAGTCCGATCGCCGAGTCCATGGAGTAGCGACCTCCAACCCAATCCCAGAACCCGAACATGTTGGCTGTGTCGATTCCAAATTTTGAGACTTCCGCAGCGTTGGTCGAGACAGCAACAAAGTGTTTGGCAATGGAAGTCTGGTCGCCGCCCAGGCCTGCAAGCGCCCAGTCGCGTGCCGAGTGAGCATTCGTCATCGTCTCCAGGGTAGTGAATGTCTTCGAAGAGATGATGAAGAGAGTCTCTGCGGCATCGAGATCGCGCACTGCTTCTACAAAATCTGTGCTGTCGACGTTAGACACGAACCGAAAAATCATCCCCCGATCGCTGTAATACTTCAGCGCTTCATAGGCCATCACCGGGCCCAGGTCGGATCCGCCGATTCCAATGTTGATTATGTTGCGAATGCGTTTGCCAGTATGACCCAACCACGTACCACTTCGCACTCGCTCAGAGAAATCTGCCATCTTGCCAAGCACATCGTGCACTTCAGGCACGACGTCGACGCCATCCACCACAATCGATGTTCCCTTCGGCGCCCGAAGCGCCACATGCAGCACCGCACGATCTTCCGTAATGTTGATCTTATCGCCGCGGAACATCGCATCGATTCTCGCGCGAAACTCGGTCGCATCCGCCAACTGCAGCAGGAGTTTGAGGGTTCGATCCGTAATACGATTCTTAGAGTAGTCCAGGTACAGTCCGGCGCCTTCCGCCGCCATGCGTTGGCCCCGTTTGGGATCGGCCGCGAACAGCTCTCGAAGATGCTGCTTGCGAGCCTTTTTGGAGTGAGCCTCGAGCTTTTTCCATGCAGAGTTCTCGGTGAGCGAATGCGCACTGACTGGATCGAACGTTGTTCCCATATTTTTTCTCCCTGTTCCTATTATGTAACCCCCCGCACTGCACTGTTGGATTGCACCGGATATTTGGCAGGCAAAACCTGCAACGAAGGCGTTCGCAGTTTCGCCCATGCGGGCTCCCAGAGGCAAATCCGCAAGATGTTTCCCGTTCCCGCAGCCTTCACGTCGCAGTCTCGTGTCTCGATGGGAGGCGGAGATTGCACAGTCTATGGATCGAAGACTGCGACGGGAAGTTGCAAAAGCCTGGATTTAAATCCGTCACCGGATCGAAAACGAATTGAATTACTCTGGATAGATTTGGCAGCAGGTAGTTGCCAAAGCAAAGAAGCTCCGCCGTGGCGGAGCTTCTTTACTTGTCAGCCAAATATCAGGACTCGATGCAGCTTTGAGCCTGTCGGCTGTTGTGGGCTTGCGGCCCGCACTTGTAGGGCGACACGGCCTTGACTTGTGTGGCCGTGGACTGCGCTCTAAATAAATCCCGACACTTTGCTCGCAACTGATCCGGCCTTGGACAGAGTGTCATCGACAACTTCGCGACCGCGACGAATCACGCGCTCCGCCTGCTTGCCGTATTGTTCTGCCTTTTCGCTGAAATCCTCAGCCGTGCTTTTGATTTGATCCGATGCGTCTTCCAACCCGCGTTTGATCTGCTTGCGGGTCCGGTCGCCAGGTTGCGGAGCGTAGAGGAGCGCGACTGCGGCTCCGGCCGCTACACCCACACCAAATGCCATCCAAAATTTCCACGTATCCATGATGAGCTCCAGACTCGCATACCGTCTTGCGGCGTGCGTACTTATTATGTTGCTTACTGTTCCTATTAGAGCACCAATCCGGTGGAACGGTTGCCAGGGAATCAACCCTGAAAAGGGCAGTGGAACCTTAGACTGCAACCGCCCCACGCTGGCAGCGGTCCCGAAAAGATGCCCGCGTATATTCAAGTATTGTAATATAACAATATGCCTGAAATGAGCCAGTTCAAAGCCGAGTTCTTCAAGGCCCTGTCGCATCCATTGCGGATCCGCATTCTGGACGAACTGCGCAATGGCGAGGTCGGGGTGAATGAGCTATGCGCGCGACTCAAGGTGGAGCAGAGCAGCGTATCGCAGCAGCTCGCCCTCTTGCGTAGTCGCAACTTCCTGAATACCAGAAAAGACGGCCAGAACGTTTTTTATTCTGTGCGCGATCGCGAAATCTTCCGTCTGCTCGATGCCGCCCGCAGAATCTTCAACAACCAGCTGATCGAAGTCCGGGACATGTTGTCTCAAATCGAGTCGAGCAAGAACGGAAGCAAATGAATCTGACGGACTGGACACCCAAATCAATACTTGCGCTGAAAAACTACCGGCGGCAAGACCTGGTTTATGACCTGATTGCCGGCGCCACCGTTGGGATGGTGGCGCTGCCACTGGCCATGGCTTTTGCCATTGCCAGCGGGATGCCTCCCCAGTCTGGCATCTACACCGCAATCGTCGCAGGATTTTTAATCTCCGCTTTAGGCGGCTCACGATTGCAGATTGGCGGTCCGACCGGCGCCTTTGTGGTCATCATTTATGGCATTGTCACCCAGTACGGCGTCGACGGACTCTTCATCTGCACTGTGATGGCGGGCGTGATTCTGATCGTCATGGGGGCAAGCGGTCTGGGTTCGGCGGTCAAGTTCATTCCACGCCCCGTGGTGATCGGCTTTACCAACGGAATTGCGATCTTGATTGCCAGCACGCAGATCAAAGATTTTTTCGGACTGAAGACCGGCAAAGTGCCAGGAGATTTTGTCGGCCGATTTAAAGTGCTGGCGCATAGTGCGGGAACACTATCCCCACTCACCACCGGCCTTAGTTGTCTTGCGCTTCTGATCATTATTCTGGCGGTGCGTTTTTGGCCGCGAATCCCGGGCTACATTGTCGCCATGGTTGTGGGCACGTTGCTGGTGGTTATGTTCAAGCTGCCGGTAGAAACCATCGGCAGCCGTTTTGGAGGCATTCCTTCCGGATTTCCCCACTTCCACGCGCCGGTGTTGAGCTACCAACTTATCCGCAACCTCACGTCTCCCGCAATCACGATTGCGATGTTGGGTGCCATCGAGTCGTTGATGTCGGCGGTGGTCGCCGATCGCATGAGTGGGGATACTCACAATCCCAACGTGGAACTAATCGGCCAGGGCATCGCCAATATTTTCTCGCCTATGTTTGGAGGTCTGCCGGCCACAGGCGCCATTGCGCGAACAGCAACCAACATCCGATCGGGAGGGAAAACGCCGCTGGCCGGGATCGTCCATTCCGCCACCCTGCTGGTGATTGTTTTGATTGCGGCGCCGCTGGCTAAGTTCATCCCGCTAAGCGCGCTTGCGGCTATCCTGATGGTGGTCTGCTACAACATGGGCGAATGGCATGAAATTCCGCAGTTGCTGAAACTGTCGCGGTTGGAAATTGGCACCTGGCTGGTCACCCTGTCGCTGACGGTCTTTGTGAATTTGACGGTTGCGGTGGAAGCAGGAATGATTCTGGCGGCGCTGATCTTTATCCGCAAAGTGACCTCGACCACGACAGTGACCCGGGTCACGGAGGAATACCTGGAAGAGGGGTCCGACCACACTTTGCCGGACAAAGAGATTCCTGCGTATGTTGCCATCTTCCGCATTCATGGCCCATTTATGTTCGGGTCGGCGGAAAAGTTGACGGAAGTGAGTAAACATCTTGAGGAACTGCCTGCCATTGTGATTCTTCGCCTGCGGAACATGACGGTGATTGATTCGACCGGCCTGCAGACGCTGCAGCGATTTGCGGACGAAGTGCATGCCTCGGGGCGCACGTTGCTCCTTTGCGGAGCGCGGGAGCAACCGGTTCAACTGATGCGACAGGCGGAATTCGAGCAGCATGTGGGTGCGGACAACATTTGTCCCCACGTCCGCGCAGCGCTGGCGCGCGCCCATGTCGTGTATTTAGAGTCGGGCGGCCGATGGAAATCTCTCGACGACGAGACGTCTCCGATTGAGGAAGCGCTCGGCTTTGGGCTATAACGCCGCGTCGATAGCAGTTTTCGAGCTGGATTCTTCGATCTCCCATAAAATCGATTCAATCCATGATGCAGCAAAGAGTCGAGTTCGGATTTGTGTGGTTGCTGGTCAAGCTGATGGGGCTGCTGCCTCGCGGATTGGCGCGGAAAGTTGGCGCTGCGATTGGCTGGCTGGCGCATATCGCCACACCGCGATTGCGGCGCGTCGGGTTGAGAAACCTGGAGTTGGCATTCCCTGAGAAGCGTGAGGCCGAACGCGAATCGATTCTTCGTGCCATGTATCGCCAACTGGGATGGCAACTGGCGGAGTTTTGCCACATGCCGAGCGATACCCTCGATAGCGCAAATCAATTGATTCGATACCAGGGCCTGGAGCATTACCTGGCGGCGAAACAGCGCGGCAAGGGCGTGCTGGTGCTGACCGGACACCTGGGTGCGTGGGAGATGTCCAGCTTCTATCACTCGCTGGCGGGCTATCCCATGGGGATGGTCATTCGCAAGCTGGATAATCTCTGGGTCAACCGGCTGGTGAACGATATTCGCACACAACATGGCAATCGCGTGCTGCCGAAGGATGATTTTGCGCGAGGACTCATCGCGGCCATGCGCGCGGGAGAAACTGTCGGCGTATTGATGGACACGAACATGACGCCGCCGCAGGGCGTGTTTGTGGATTTCTTTGGGCACGCGGCGTGCACCGCGTCGGGCGTGGCCAGGGTTGCGCTGCGCACAGGAGCGGCAGTTCTGCCGGGCTTTCTGGTCTGGGAGCCCGAGGAAAAAAAGTATGTCCTGCATTTTCTGGCCGAGCTTCCATTAGCGGACACGGGCGATGCGGAGCGCGACGCGATTACAAATACACAGATGTTCACGACCGCGCTGGAGAATGTGATTCGGAAATATCCAGAGCAATGGCTGTGGGTGCATCGGCGATGGAAGACGCGACCGCCGGGTGAAAAAGCGATTTACTAAACGACAGGTCGAAAAACCTCAGCGGCCACCTTTCAAACCGGAAGCGCCTAAATCAAGATTGGCGTCCCGGTTGAATGGTTCCAACTCGTCTCCCTCACTCGTGACCTGAATTCCAGCAGTTCAGCCTATCGCTTCGCAGAATCACGCCGATGCTGAAAATAGTCACCCATACTAGGTCAGATCCAGGAAGCCGCCTTCCCAGGTGCGCACTCCCTCGATCATGCTCGCGACCGTAGCTTGGCCGCGGAGCGATCGCACCCTCAGGAGATTTCCCGATGTCGATCCACAATGCTTCGGCTTCGACCCTAGAAATGGCAGAGGAATCTCCGGCTTCACCGCCAACCAAATTCGTTGCGCGGCAACCCATCCTCGACAAACATTGCCGCATCGTCGGCTATGAATTGCTGTTTCGCAGCGGATGGGAAAACGTCTTTCGCGGCGAGTCCGATGAGGCCACTCGCGAGATGCTCGACAACTGCCTCTGGATGGATATCGATTCATTAACGTCCCACTCGCTCGCTTTCATCAACTGCTCTCGAGAAGCCCTGGTCGGTAAGTTGGCGACCCTGCTGCCACCTGCAACCACAGTGCTGGAGATCCTAGAAACCGTGGAGCCGGATGCTGAGCTGATCGAAGCCTGCGTCGCTCTCAGCGCGATGGGCTATCGGCTGGCGCTGGACGATTTCCAACCTCGTCCCGGGATGCAACCCTTGATCGACATCGCCACCTACATTAAAGTCGACTTCCGCCTCTCGAACGCCGCACAGCGAAAACAGATCCACAACCTGGCCTGCGGCAGCAACGCCATTCTGCTGGCGGAGAAAATTGAAGACCAGCAGGAATTCGACATTGCCCTCCAGGAAGGCTACGAGTATTTTCAGGGATATTTTTTCTGCCGCCCAAAGATTATTGCCGACCGGGAGATCCCGCCCAATCGGATGAACTACCTCCACTTGCTCGTCGAGCTCTCTCGCAATCCTCTTAATCTCCAGGAACTCGTCCGCATCGTCTGCTTTGAACCCTCACTCTGCTACCGCCTGCTGCGTCTCGCGAACTCACCCCTGATCGCCGCGCGCACGGAGGTCACCAGCGTGCTCGGCGCCTTCATGCTGGTCGGCGAAGATCGCTTTCGCAAACTGGTCTCCATCGCCGCATCGGGCATCCTGGATCAGGATCAGCCGCCGGCCGCGCTCATCAGCCTTTCCCTGGAGCGCGCTCGCTTCTGCGAACTTCTCGCACCCTGGATTGCCGAAAACCCAACGGAACAATTCATGGTCGGCATGCTCTCCTTAGTCGACGCTGTTTTGCAGGCGCCTATGGAACGCATCGTGAAAGCATTGCCGCTGCGGGAAGTCGCGAAAAAGGCGCTGCTCGGAGAAATTAATCCGGCTTCCCTTCCGCTTTCCCTGATTCGAAGCTTTGAAAACGGAGCCTGGGGAGCCTGCGCTCGCAATGCGCAATGCATGGGCGTTACGGAGGATACACTCGCGGGCCTTTACTTGGAATCGGTACAGTGGGTCAACGAAGTTTCTGCTTCCACGCGCTAGGCATTCGAGGTCCAACATCGTTGTCGGCGAGGATCGGTCGAACGTCAATTTCTACGGTGTCGATCCCGCTTCGCTTTGTAGGACGCGCCAACCTCATTCAGGTGGATTAACTTTGTCGCCTCGCAAGTGCGCATGTTTTTGCGCCTTTCTGCGGAGTCCGGCAAAAGATTGCCCACCCCTTTCGGTACCCAAACCCTCGGAAATAGCCCGTTTCCCAGCAGCCAACCGACTGGCCGGCTGCTTGCTCCCTTTACCTCTTGCATGCCTCAACGGCGCGTAGCGGGGGGATCTGGGTGATCGCATTTCGGATGCGTCAGGGTGGTACGGTGATGGCCGGGGCAGTCTTGCTGGTTGGACTCGCTCCCATGGACGGGCATCTCGTGGAGGGGCTACTGCTGGGGTTGTTGACCGTGGCAAGCCTGCTGCTGCATGAATTGGGTCATCTGCTGGTTGCGTGGGCGTCAGGGGTAAAGGTCCGCGAGATTGGCTTGTGCTTGCGGGGGTCATACATACAGCGCGAACGTGCATCAACGACGTTCGATGAAGGCGCGATTGCTCTCGCCGGACCCTTGGTGAATTTGCTCGTTGCAGCCGCCCTCTGGGGAGTTCCGGGCGTCGGACACTGGCTCATGATCTACAATCTCATCCTGGCCGTTAGCAACCTGGTGCCATTGCCGGGAACGGATGGCAGAAGAGTACTCGTCGCATTGCATCAGAATCTGACCAAAGGGCGTGTTCCTGCTGCCGTCGTTGGTGACAAATGATGTGTCTCGCTCTTCATTGCGAGCCGCCCCGTCTTCCGACCTAACGGAGGAAGTTCCGCGCGATATAAATCTGTTTCTCGACTTTCGCTGAAGGCAGCGGGTTTTCGTCGCTCAACTCAGCCCCGCGGTTTGCTTCCCTCGCAATGGTTTTCTGCAAGTGTCTGGCGACCCGGCGAGCCGTGTAGTCGGACCCATAGGCGAAGCGCATCATTGGACCAAAATCATTGGCCGCCGCAATTCCCAAAAAATATAGACCGGGTACAGAGGATTGAAAATCAGCCGACAAGATCGGCGAGTTTGTCAGCGATCGTATTTCATTCCGAATCGACGTATCCAGAAACTCCAGCCGGCGCAGGTCCGGCTTATATCCCGTAGCCGCAATCACGTGTTCCGTTTCGTGATCATGGAAGCTGCCGTCCTCCGACCGCAACGAAAATCGGACCGTCCCGTTCGACGCCACAGCTTGCGCAATGGAATAGCCCAGCAGCATCGGCACCTTCCCTTCCACACGCGCCCTCATCGGCCATCCAGGCGCTGGTCCCAGGTGATTTTTTACAATTTTTAACCGCACGTTGACCGGCAGGTGACGGAACATTCCCGGCACCTCCGTATAGATTCTGGATTTCCACCCAGGCCCCAGTCCGGAAGAGGGATTTCTCATGCGCTGCCATAACGAACGGGGTCGGCTCCCCGGCCCATCGTGAAATCGAATTCGGGACGCACGCGCCAGCAGAGTCACGTCAATTCCACTCTCATGCATCAGTGCCGCCATATCCACTGCGGACGCACCCGCACCAATAATCGTCACCTTCTTGCCGCGGAACTCAGAGAAGTCATGGTGCGCGGAGCTGTGCGTCAGCAATTCTTTCGGCAAGTGCGACAGCAGGCCCGGAATGTAAGCAAAATGACTGATCCCCACCGCCATCACAACCCGGCGCGCTTCGAAGCTGGCTCCATCCTCCACCTGCAGGCGGAATCCACGACCAGTGCGCTCAATCTTTGTCACTCGCCTCGAATCCAGGTGAGGAACCATCCGCTCCTGAAAGGCCAATCCGTAATTGACAAAGGTTTCCAAGGGCACCGGCAAGCGGGTGTCATCGTAGGGGAGTCCGCGGTCCTGGCAGAACGATTTCAGGGTAAAGCTGCCATCACGATCGGAAAGGTTGGAAGCGAAGCCATCCGATTTGAGCAGCATTCCTTGCGGCATGTGCTGCCGCCAGACTTCCATGGGAGGGCCGAAGATACCGAAATGGATTCTTCGTGATTGCAGATGCGCCGCAAGGGATAAGCCGTACGGACCTGCTCCTACTATTGCAACTTCGAAGGCAGAATTCATGCCGATCCTCAATCGATGGCCAGGTTTTCCTCTATCCGTGTCGGATGCTCGTATTTCCGGCTTCCATTCAGACTCTTTGATCGTACCCGGGCTCAAGCCTCTAATCGTTGGCAATACAGTATGCTGAAAAACATTCCCTGGACGCAGAGACTGTCTTCAGTAGAATTTGGTGAGCGAATCGTCCGGTAGTCCTATATTTATCACAACCTGCTCTGCAAAAAGGCTGGCTCGGAAGGTACCTCCAATGGCGCCCAAAGTACTACTGGCGACGACGTGCCGATGGTTTTCGACTGCCCGCCTTGCCCTCGCCTTCCATCGAGTCGGCTGCGATGTGGACATTGTCTGCCCGCCGAACCATCCCTCCTTCTGCACGCGGGCCCTGCTGCACCGCTATAACTATCAGGGTGTTAACGCACAACACTCCTTCCGTCACGCCATCCTGAAATCGCAGCCGAATGTTATAGTTCCGTGCGACGACGTTGCCATGCGCCACCTCCATCGTCTCTACGCGACGGCTGCGCAGAAATCCGACATCCAGTCGAAAGAGATTTGCAAATTACTTCGGATTTCCATGGGGGACCCAGTTAGTTACCCCATCACGGAGTCGAGGGAGCAGTTTCTGGCGCTGGTCTCTGAGGTTGACGTTCGTATTCCTGAAACGAAGACCGTCAACTCTTCCGCGCAAGTTGAAGAGTGGTTGGCGCAGTTTGGCTTTCCCGCTGTCATGAAAGCCGACGGCACCTCCGGTGGAGAGGGAGTGAAGATTGTTCACACTCTGCCTGAAGCGCTGCGAGCCTACAAAATACTCCACGCACCGCTGGCAACCGTGGTCGCTGCGAAACGTACGTTGCTCGACCGTGACTCGAATTGCCTTGTTCCCTGGATCATGCAACACCCGCGACAGGTGAGCATCCAACGCTTTGTGGAAGGCCTCGACGCCAACCTTGCGGTGGCTTGCTGGCAAGGCGAGGTGTTGGCAAGTATTGACGTTGAAGTGCTCCAAACTTCAAAGCCGCGGGGTCCTGCAACCATCGTTCGCCTCTGCAGAAACGACGATCGCCTGCAAGCCGTCAAAAAGATCGTGCGCAAGTTGGGATTCACAGGATTGTGCGGTTTTGACTTTATGATGGACGCTGCGACCGGAGAACCTTATCTGATTGAGATGAACGCGCGCGCCACCCAGACCTGTTCCTTATCCCTGGCTCCCGACGGCGCCTTGATCGCTTCCTTCTGCTCGGCGTTCACCGGTCAGCCATTCGCCGACCCTCCACTACACTTGGCAGGCGATACGATTGCATTGTTTCCCATGGCCTGGCAGGCAGATACATCGTGCGACTTGTTCCAATCTTCCTACCTTGATTTACCGATTGGCGAGCCAGAATTGATTGCGCGTGGCATGAAAGAAATTCGAATCACTTTGCAGGAAAAGTGGCAGCAGAAGTTGGTTCACCTATTCTCCAAGTTAGGATTGCACCAGCCGTGAAAGAGAATCCCAGCGCTCGAAGCGGCAGTCCCAGGCATCAGGTGCTCCATCTGATCGGCAGCAACCTGGTTGGCGGTCCGGAAAAGCAAATCCTGCATCACGCGCAGGATATGCAGGATTCGGACTATCAGCTTTCGATTGGCTCCTTTCACGACTTGAAGGATCGGCCGGAAGTTCTGGTCGCCGCCGAGCAACGAAATATCCCCACGCTGTGCCTGCCCGGCGGCTTGCGTGTTGACCTGGTGCATCGCCTGGCCCACATGCTGTCCGAACGCAAAGGCGTACTGCTCTGCACCCACGGATTCAAAGCCAACGTTGTGGGCTACCTGGCCTCACGTCGAACCGGTACCTCGCATGTCGCATTTGTGCGCGGATTCACGGCCGAGAATCGACGTGTCAGATTGTATGAAATGCTGGAGCGTCAGGCGCTGAAGCGTGCCGACCGCGTGATATGCGTGTCCGATAGCCAGGCAAAACAGATTGCTCGCATCCGTGGGAATCGACGTGCGCCCGTCGTAGTGAAGAATGCAATGCTGCCACCCTACGCACGACCCCAGAATCGGCCACCCATTTCCCGCACAGACCTCAGCATTCCCAAATCAGCATTTGTTTTTGGTTCGGTCGGCCGGCTCAGTCCTGAAAAAGGACACCGCTTTATGGTCGCCGCATTTCACAAATTATGCGTGGAGTCGCCCGTCGGCTCGCAGCTCTATCTCATCATTGTCGGCGACGGAAAAGAGGAGCAGCCGCTCAAGCAACAAGCCACTCATCTGGGAATTCGCGAACAGATACATTTTGCCGGCTTTCAAGGGAGTTGTACCGAGTGGATGCAAATGATGGATTGCCTGGTTCAGCCTTCCCTGACCGAAGGGACTCCGAACACGGTGCTGGAAGCCCTATGTTTAAAGTTGCCGGTGATCGCAACTGCGGTCGGTGGTGTACCTGATTTGATTGTCGATGGCCGAAACGGACTGCTGGTTCCCTCCGCGAATGTTGAGCAGATGGCCGCCGCAATGAAGAAGATGTGGCTCTCCCCAGACTTGCGCTTCCAGTTGGCTGCAGGAGCAGAAGATCTGCTGCACGAATATTCGCCCGCATTCCAGCGGCAACGACTGCTTGCCGTGTATGACGAAGTCTTCCTGGGTGAATCGGTGGGGGCGCCCATCGCATGAAGTTCTGCGGCCCTGCATTTCCGTTCATGGTCTTGGAGTTTCCCTGCTGTAAAGTAGCAACATGAACCTGCTGTCCGACGATGACAATCCCCCGACTGTCAGAACCTCCACAGCCATTCAACCGACAGCCGACGGTGATGCAGTTAAATTCAACCGCGATCAGCGGCGATTGAAAGTCCTCGTCCTTGACGAAGAAATTCCCTTCCCGCTGAATTCCGGTAAGCGCATTCGCACCTTGAATCTTTTGCGGAATTTATCCTGCCGCCATTCCATCACGTTTCTCTGTTATGGCACTTCGGGAAATCCCTGCCTCGCTGAAATGCAAGCCCTGGGAATTCGCGTGGTGCTGGTGCCGCCGCTACCGCCTTCAAACTCGTCCCGCTTTTACGCTGGAGCGATTGCGAACCTGGCTTCTCTGTGGCCCTATTCTGTGTCGCGCCACCACACGCAAAATTTCGATCGCGCCATCCGCCGCCTCATCGCAAACGAGCCGTTTGACCTGGTGCATTGCGAGTGGACTCCCTACGCCAGTTACAGGCGCGCAGTCGGCAAGCTGCCCATGCTGATTATGGCGCACAATATTGAGGCCACCGTCTGGCGTCGCCGAGCACAGCACGCGCCCAATCTCCCCGAACGCCTGTTTATGGCTTCGCAGGCATGGAAAATGGCGCGCTTTGAAAAACGATCCTTCGCCCGTGCCCGACATGTCGCCGTGGTCACGGAACAGGAAGCGCTGACCGCGCGACAGTGGGGCGCGCGCACCGTCACCTTAGTTTCAAATGGCGTCGATACGGATTATCTCCGCCCCACCGGTGAAGCTCCCGAACCGGACTCTCTATTGTTTCTGGGTTCGCTGGACTGGCAGCCAAATCGTGATGCCCTGCAGTTTCTGCTGCGTGAAATTCTGCCGAAGATTCAATCTGCGAACCCGCGTGCAAAGTTGCGCGTCGTAGGGCGCCAGCCTGCCACCAGATTGCGCGAGCAGGTGGAAGGTCTCTCCGGTGTCGAGTGGGTGGGAGAAGTTCCCGACATTCGTCCACACTTCGCCCGCGCCCTCGCCGTCCTGGTCCCTTTGCGGATTGGAGGAGGAAGCAGGATCAAGATCCTTGAATCCATGTCGATGGGAAAAGCTGTGGTCGCGACGCAGATCGGCGCCGAAGGGCTGGACGTCGTCCCCGGCGTTCACTGCTTGATCGCCGACTCGCCTGCCGACTTCTCTCAGAGCGTCGTTGACCTTCTGGAGAATCCTGAGCGCGCTGCAGAACTCGGCCGCAACGGCCGCGAGCTTGTGTTGCGACAGTATGATTGGAGCCGCGTGGCGACCATCCTGCAACAGGCGTGGATTGAAACCGCCAGCACAGCCCAATAAGAAAACTGAGGCAACGTCATCCCTTCTTCTTCATCTTTTCTTTTAATTCCCTTACTTCCCGCGCCACTGCTACCGGAATCCTCATTCCCTGTCCCTTGACGCGATCCTGCAAACGGGAACAGCCCGGAGGCAGTGGCGACACTCCCATTTTCCGCAAAAAATAATTCGCGCGGTAAATGTTGGCCAGCTTGTCGTTCTTGTATTCAAAATTTTGGTTGATGGAAACGGAAATATCGTCGCCGTTTTCCAGCCAGTGCGGAGCATTGATCGGAATGTGCACCGCCTTTCCTGGCTCCAGCAGAAATGACGTTGCACGGCTCTGCAGATCCTTTTTATAAATGGCCGCGTTGTTGTCGACGGACCAGAATCGCTCCAGTTCCGGTTCGGTCAGCACTTCTCGATCATTCTGGTCGAAGATGTGGATTGTCTTCTTGCCGTGAACCTGCAGCAGCAAACTGCATTCCTTATCGATGTGATACTCGGTGATGCGATGCGGCGAGGTGATAAAGATGATCGACTGCCGGCTCTTGGCCTCTTTGCTCAAGGGAATGCCCGTCATCTCCTGCACTTCCGCAAGTCCCTTCTCCAGCAGATCATGAATTTCAGGGTCGCGATCCGCTCCAAAAATGATGATCCACGCGTCCGTCTCGCGAATGCGCCGAAAGGCTTCTTCGATGGAGAAATCCCGTCCCGGGCGATCGCTCCAACGTTGATCGATTCGCTTTTTCCCCGCGTTCCAATACACTTTGTTTGGGATTGGCAGAGAGCGTTCCAGCAAGCTATGCAGGCGATCCATGGTGAACGCAGGATGACTGCTTAGCGAATGGTCCAGCATGAACGGACGCCGGTTAAAGTTCTCTGCGAATTTCGCCCGCTCCACTGAATACAGGCGCTCGGGCACAAGGGGGATTTCGTTTGCGATTGATGGTACGACAGGTGTGGCGATTGACATGGATATTACCTCTTGCTGCCGATTGGAGTCGGCGTCCTCTCTGAAGCTTGAAACTCGGTAGTGCAAGGTACCGCCAGCGATTGCCTGCGGTGCTTACTTTGGCCCAACATCTGCTGTGAAAGAAATTTTTTATGGGAACAAACATTCTTGCGTGGCCGCAGACCGATCGTCCTCCCGCGCTCGACAGCAGCAGCGTCCACGTATGGGCCTGGAACCTGGATCGATCTCTGCTCGACGCGGATTGGCAGATTCTCAGCGAGGATGAAACCGCTCGCGCCCGTCGATTTGTCTTTCCCAGGGATCGCGATCGCTATGTCTGCGCCCATGCAGTCATGCGCACGCTGTTGAGCCACTACACCGGCATCGCCGGCCGCCGAATCAAATTTTCCATCAGCACGCACGGCAAGCCGCACCTCGAGGGCACCACCGGCACGCCGCACCTCCACTTCAATCTGACGCACAGCGCCGGCCTGGCACTGCTTGCTGTCAGCCGCGACTACGCGCTTGGCGTCGATGTGGAACAAATTCGCCCTATCGACGCGGACGTCGCCGCGCACCATTTTTCGCCGCGTGAGTTGCTGGCTCTCGACCGTCTCCCGGCGTCCCAGTGGCTGGCTGGATTTTTTCGATGCTGGACCAGTAAGGAAGCGCTGTTGAAAGGTGAGGGTCTGGGATTGAACGCGCCTTTGGACGGCTTCGATGTCGAAGTCAGCCCGCAACTTTCCCCAGCCTTGATCGCGGCCGATCCGCACACTAACATTCCGCTCGCTTGGACCCTGCTCGAGTTGAAACCCGCGGATGATTTCGTCGGAACCCTCGCGGTTCATGATCCCGCAAAAACATTTCAGAGATTGTCTCTTCAATGTTTTGCCTTGTCCAGCTGAAACGTGGCCCTTAATGTGTCGATGCGTTGTGAGCAAACCAGTTCTCAAACTGCACCTCCTTATAAGGGCTGTCATTGGCAGCCAGCAACGGCGCAGGCTTGCCCTGCAGCGTGTGTTCGAAAAATTGCCGCGTGTAGGCTTCCACAATTTCATGCGCCCGCTGTGGTGAAATCGTTCCGGCATCTGTCAAACGCCGTAGCGGCGAATACAGCGGCCGATCAGAAAAATCGAAATGCCGCGATCCTCGAAGCGTCAGCATGTAGCCGCCGAAAGTGCGCAGGGTGTGATTCAAATTTTCGATATCCATCTCTGTCAGTTTGGATTCTCGACGGGTCTGCGCATCTTTCGATTGCAACTCTGCTGCGGTGATTGGCTGTCCATCGTCGTTCATCACCATGTATGGCTTGTCGAGACCATGCGTGGCAACCTCTCCGAACATCCAGCCGTCTTCATTCAGCGCCGCCTTCACTCGCGGATCTTGATAGCAAACTTCAGCCGCCACAGCACCGCCAAAAGAATGACCGAAAGCTCCCGCGTCATCAGCGTCGACGCGATGAAACCATGGACTGCGAGAATCGGAATTCGCAGCCGACAGAGTGTTCAGCACCAGCACATCGTCCGCCGCCTCAATGTCTACTTCCTTGGCTCCAAAGGCATACTGCTGTTCGACTGTCGTGGCCTCAAAGTCTGAAATGTCATGCCCATCGGTGGGTTGAATGACACGGCCATCGGGAAACGCTACCGGTCCGGAGTTATACGTATGATCGATTCCCACCACGATGAAACCGTGACTGGCAAGGTCCTCCACCTGGTAGGTGTTCTGGGTGCGATGTCCCGCCCACGCAGGATTGAAGAGCAGCACCGGAAATGGCGCGCCGCTGGTCGCAACTGCAGCATTTTCGTAAGAGTGAGTCCGCAACACCCCCATGTAGCTCGACAGCCATGTGGTTTCGCTGCCTCTCCGATAGCTCGCCAAAGGCTCATGATTCGGAGTTGCGGGATACCACATCTGAACCATGATTTCCCGCCGCCGTGCCAGCCCCGCCACATGCGTCTCCATGCGCACAGGATCGATCAGGTGCTCTACCCGCGTACCGGTTGCGTAAGGGCCCGTTGGCTTCGGCAACGAAAACATCGGCAGCACCCATGTAAACCCGCAGGTGAGCAGTAGAAGACAAACCATCGCCGTACCTGCAAGCCAACGCAGACGATCAGTCCGCTGTAGCCGACTTCTTCGCAGCAGGAACACGCTCAACGCCACTCCTACATAGAGTGGGATCAATTGCCAGTAGGGCCCCATCCACACAGCCGCCAGCAATAAAACCGCGCAAGACATGCAGGCAAAGGCGAATCCAATACGTCTCGGTATCCAGCGCAGAATAGCGAACGCCGCCGGCAGCGCCAAAAGAAAACCTACCGCCTCAAGGGGACGCATTAGCGAACCACCTCCGGCCCGGTGCTGCATTGTGCGTCTTGAACCAGCCCGGCTAATGCCGGTGCAGGCACCTCTTTCGCCCACGCTGGAGTATCGAGACCCAGTATCGCGCGGGCGCGATGTGCCATCATCCGCGCTCCCGGAAGATTGAAGATCTCGTGATGATCCCCTGGCATCCCTTCCACATCGACAGGCCGACCAAACAACTCCGACCATCCCAAGTCGTCCGCCAGCATCCACCCCTTGGGCTCTTCTTCGCTGCGGAACAACAGGGCTTTGCCCTGCAACGGTCCGCTGTTCCCCGCCAGCCTTGCGGTGGCCTGCACATGCTGTGTGATTCGATCTTCGTCGCTCTCCGAAAAATCCGCGGGAGCCGCCCAGCGTTGCAAACGTCCTCCCAACTTGCCGACCGTCACCGCCAGGGCCTGCATACTCTTCTGCCACAAAGATTCTGGACTGCCCCCGCCCATCTTCCTCGGCCGGCTTCCCGTCCAGCGGAAACGCTGCAGATGGTAGATTGCCAGCATCAGATGCTTGCGCAGCCGCGGCTGGCTATTCCAGTAGGTGGGCGCCCATGCGTCGATGATCATGAGTAGTTCAATTTGCTGTCCCATTGTTTCCAGCCGCCGGGCCACTCCATAGGCGATCCAGCCGGAAACACACCAACCCGCCAACCGATACGGCCCGGTCGGCTGCACCTCCCGAACCAGCCGGACATAAAAATCGATGAGCTGGTCATAGTTGGCAGTCGCCATCGCGGCATTATCCTGCTCCAGCGTTTGAATCGCGTAGACCGGCTGTTCCGTTCCCAACTCCGTCGCAAGCGTGCGAAAAATCATGCTCTGGGAAATTACGAAAATCGGATGACCTGCTCCCAGCGGCTGAATCGGAATGATTCGAGGATTGCGTTCCGTGCCCAACTTCACTTCCGCGATGCCACTCCGGCTCTTCGCTTCTGCCTTGGCCTGATCCAGCCATGCCGCCAGGGTTCGAATCGTGGGCTGACGAAACACTTCTGCCGCCGTCAACTGTACGTTGAACTCACGCTTCAACAGTGTCTGCAGCCTCGCCAGCAGCAGGGAATGTCCGCCAAGGTCGAAGAAGTTGGAGTCGAGATCGAGCTCTTCGATCTTAAGAACCTGGCGCCAGATGCGAATCATGTCGCGCTCGCTCTTCGAGACCGATGCGGTGATTGCAATGGGCGTCTTGTCCTGTTCCAAGGCAGCCGCCACCGCCGGTGCAGTCGCTTGCCGACGAGGCAGCAGACGCTCGATGATGGGCAACACTTGCGCGGCGGTCGAGTACTGTTCCATCTCCTCCGGCGTCATCAACTTCAGTTGTGCCAGGGGACGATCGGGAGCCATCACAGCTTCTCGCATCAGGTGCGCAAAGTGGCGCTGCACAATTTGAATCGTCTTTTCGGAATAGAGCGTCGCGTCGTATAGAAACTCCAGAAATACGCCGTTCTTTCGTTCGACTACGCCCAGTTGCCATTCACTTCCGGTCACGGCGGGAACATCGGGCAGCGAATCGATCTCCAGCCCCTTCCACTGCATCTCGTGCACAAATGCCCGCTGGTAGAAGAATGTGATCTGGTTCAGCGGATGATAGTGCGACCCCACCTGCATATCCACCAGCGGTGTCACCAGGTTCAGCGGCAAGGCCCGCTCCATCGCGTCCATCGACTCTTCACCCAGCCGAGTCACGAGTTGACGGAAAGTTGTGTCAGCTGCAATGTGAGCCGTCAGGCAGATTGGGTCCGCCAACGGCCCCATCACCGCCTCCGTATTCTCCGTGCGGTTGGCGTGCGGCGTCAGAAAAAGGATGTCGCTTTGTCCGCTGTAGCGCGACAGCAGAGCCTGGAACAGGCCGCCAAATACCGCGAACAAGGTCGACTGACATTCCCGGGCAAAACGCCGGGCAGCCGCCACAGTGGCGGCATCCATCACTTCCGTCACCAGTCCAGCACGAGCGTCACTCGCCTCGGCGCCTGACTCCTGCAAATCGCTCGGCAGTTCCATCGGAGTCCAGACTCCGCTGAGATACGTTTGCCACCAGGCCAACCGGCGAGCTTTTTCTGAACTCTTCAGCAGCTTTTGCTCTGTCTCCGCATGCACTGAAAACTGCACGGGCGCGGATTTCTTGTTTGTTTTTTCAAGGCCGATTTCCTGCTCATACGCCTGCTGCAGTTGTTCCAGAAAAAGCCCGGTGGCCCATCCATCCACGATGCCGTGAGAAAGCGTGATCGCCAGCCAGTGACGATTCTCTTCAAGTCGCAGCACTCTCACCCGAAACAGTGGGCCGCTTGTCAGCGAAAATCCGATTTGCCCATCGCGGTCGATCACGGCATGGTCCGCAAGCCGCTGCTCCTCGGAGCGCACTTCATCCGGTCCCTGTACGTCAGAAATCATCGAGCGAAAATCGATAGGCAGCTCGGGATGAATCACCTGCCAGACCTGGTCGTTTTCTTCTTCCAGAGTTGTGCGCAAAATCTCGTTGCGGCGAGCCACTGTAGCAACGGCACGAGCCAGCGCATCCACATCCAATCGACCCCTCAGCTGCAGACGGACTCGAACGTGAAATGCGACGCCCCCGGGATTTAAAGTATCCAGCCGCCAGAAACGCCGCTGAAACTCCGTGCCGGGCAGCCTGACCACACCATCGGCGGACTTTTCGGCTCCTACAGCAGCAGCTTCCGCGACCTGCTCTCGCAGCGCGGGCAAAGCCGCGCGCGCACCGATCTCGACCGTTGATTCTTCGGCTGCGGTGGCGACTACGCTCAACAGTCGCTGAAAATCTTCCAGCAGGCGGAAACCTGCCTCCTGCGAAACAACGTGATTATCCACTTCACAGGAAAGTCGCCACCCATCCGCTCGCTCCACCATAAATACAGTCAGCGGACGCAGCGCTCCAGGACTCACCGAGGGCATCGCGGTCATCGATACTCCGCCGGTAGTTACGGGGTGTACAAAATCTTGCTGGCAAATAAACGCCACCGGAGTCGGCAAGGTCGATCGGTTCGGTCTGCCGCCTTCCTGCTCCAGATCCGACAGCATATCTTCATATCGGAATTGCGCATGATCGAAACAGTCCGTCACCATGTCGCGAACTTCGTGCAGCAGCCGGCTAAACGACATCTCCGCGTCGACACGGAAGCGCAGCGGCAGATAATTCACAAACGTTCCTACTACGCTTTCCAGTTCGGACTGATCGCGTCCGCTCATAGGAGTTTCCAGCGCAATATCGGATATCGATTGCCGCGTCCGAAGTAAAAGTCCAAATGCCGCCAGAACGGCGTGGAAAAACGTCGAATGATGTCGCTGGGCCACTGTCGCGATCGCGTCTGTTAAGGAACGCGGCAGCACCACCGATTGAATTGCGGCGCCTTCCTCCCTGGTCGCTTCCGTCCGCCACCCTTCCGGCAAGCTCGCAACCTCGAGCCCTTGCAAATGCTGCTTCCAGTAATCTCTGTGGGCTTCGTACTCTGACGTTTTGCGCTGTGCATCCAGCCACACCGCGTAATCCCCGTAATCCAGCGAGGTGCGTGGCGTCGGTTCTTCTTCCAGGAGCAATGCGCCATAGCATTCCATCAGGTTGCGAACCAGCAACCCCACAGACCAACCGTCGCAGATGCAGTGATGCGCATTCCACAACAGGATGTGTTCTGTGTCGCTTAACTGCAGCACGCCGGTCTGCAAGAGTGGTGTGCTGGTCAGCGGTAGAATCTGGCGCGCGTGCTCGAGTGATAGACGCGCGATTTCCTGCTGCTGGTCGGCCAACTCAAGGGAGCGCAGATCGCACCACTGTAACGGCAGGGTTATGTGCGAGACAATCCGCTGGATGACTTCGCCGTTATGTTCCATCAGCGAAGTGCGCAACACTTCATGGCGAGTCGCAAGCAGTTGCAGCGCGCGATCGAACTTAACGCGATCGAGTTGCCCGGAAAATCGGAATCGAACTGCGACGTTCCACGCAGGATCGTACGCAAGGTTCAGCTTCCACAAGCGAACTTGTAGCGGAGTGGCAGGCATCGCATAGATGGCGCCCTCTGTCGCTTCGTCGTTTGCGGATTTTGTGAAACTAACCAAGGTCGACACGATCTTTCTTTCCAATCCTTCTCCGTGCCCGCCGGTAACGTGTGCTAGGGATCCCACCGTTATGGCGTGACTGAAAGTCTACAGAACAACCCGATAATTCTCCCGCGAAATCCGTTGCAAAGACACTGCGGGAACCGCAACGCTCAATGCGCCATTTTCAGCGGTATCCACTGCCGCCGCGACCGCTTCCACCGTATGTAACTGCATCAATTGCTTTGCGCTCACCGCTAGGCCTCGATGATGAGCTCGCGAGGCAATTTGAAACATGCGCAGCGAATCAGCGCCCATATCCAGCAAACTGGTCCGAATACTGACTCGAGCCATCCCTACAACTTCGGCAAATATCTCCGCCAGCACGATTTCCGTCCTCGTTCTGGGCTCGTAGAACTCTTCCACTTCGATTTCCGATGCCGTACGGGGCTCCGGCAATGCCTTGCGATCGATTTTGCCATTGGGCGTCAGTGGCAGACTCGGTAACGACTTCAGCACCGTCGGAACCATGTAGATTGGCAGCTGGTTTCCCAGCGCCCGCTTCAAATCCGCAGGCGTTGCAGTTTCCGCACCTGTGTAATAGCCCACCAGGATGGCTTCGCCGCTCGCATCCGGCCGCAACATCGCCACCGCGTCGCGAACGCCGGGCAGCGCGCGCATCGCCGTCTCCACATCCCCCAACTCGATTCGAAATCCGCGCAGCTTGATCTGGTGGTCGAGCCGCCCCAGAAATTCAATGCGCCCATCCGCTAGTTGCCGCACTTCATCCCCGGTGCGATACATGCGCTCACCTGGTACGAACGGGTCTGCGAGAAATTTCTCGGCCGTCAATTCGGGTCGCTCAAAATATCCCCGCGCCACTCCATCCCCGGCAATGAGCAGCTCTCCCGAAACACCCGGAGGCACCAGCTGAAGCTGAGGATCCAACACATAAAACCGCGTATTTGCGATGGGAGGACCAATGGTCATCCGCCCTGCGCCCAGCTCGACTTCCGTGATAGAAGACCACACGGTGGTTTCCGTCGGCCCATACATATTCCACAAACGGCCGCCATTTTGCAGCAACTGGTCGCCCATGGCCGCCGTCCAGGCCTCGCCACCACACAACATCTTGAAGCCCTGGGGTGGCTGAAAGCCTTGTTCCAGCAGCATTCTCCAGGTCACGGGAGTGGCCTGCAGCACGGTCGCCCGCGTGGCCTGCAGCAGTTCTTTCAATTGGGCGCCGTCCGCCACATCATCGCGGTGGGCGATCACCACGGTTCCTCCCGATACCAGCGGTAGCAGCATTTCCAGCACGGCAATATCGAACGACAACGTAGTCACCGCCAGCCAGCGGTCTTCCGCCTTCATCGCCAGCCGCTGCATAGTGTCCGTCAGCAGGTTCACCACGTTGCCATGGCAGACTTCCACGCCCTTGGGTCGGCCTGTCGAACCTGAGGTGAAAATCACGTACGCTCGATCTTGGCTGTGGATTGCGGGCAGCGTCACAACCGGTTCTTTCTCCAGCCCCAGGCTTTCGTCATCCAGCGCGATCACTTTTGCGTTGCAATGCGGTAAGTTTTCTAGATGTGCGCTTAATGTAACCATCACAGGCACATTTGTTTCTTCTACGATCTGCTCGATCCTTGCACGCGGAAACATGGGGTCCAGCGGCACATACGCGGCGCCAGCTTTCATGACTCCCAGCATGGCCACCAGCATCTCCAGCGACCGATCCATGTAGATGGCCACCAGCGAACCCGGCCCGGCTCCGTTGCGCATCAACCAACCTGCCAACCGATCGCTCTGCAGGGCAAGCTGAGCCCGCGACATTTCCATTCCGTAAAAATCGGCAGCCGGCTGACCCGGCATGGCAGCGAATGCCTTCGCAATGAGTTCCGGAACATTCTCCGCTTCCGCCGCTACTGTAGCGGGCGGATTGCATCCTTCCAGCAGGAACTTCCTCAGCGAGGGTTCAAGAATTTCCAGTGTCGCAACGCTCTGTGCAGGATTGGCAACAATCGCCTCCAGCAGGGTGCGATAGCTTTGCATCCAGCGCGCAATCGTGGATTCATCGTAAAGCCCCGTGCTGTAATCGCATTCCAGCCGCAACCCGTTGCCGGTTTCCACAATGTTCAGGAAGAGGTCAAAATTGACCGCGCGCTTTCCGTTGGCCTGCACCTCGGTCTTCAATCCAGCGAATCCCGCGCCGCGCCCTACTTGTTCCAGATTGAATTGAATCTCGCTGATAGGCAGCCGTCCCGGCTCTCGCCGCGGAGCCAGCGCCCGCACCATGCTGCCGTAGGTCGCATGCTGATGTTCATACGCGTCCAGCACCACCGGCTTGAGAGCCCGCAGATAATCCACCGCCTTCGTCTCAGGCGATAATCCGGCGCGGATCGGCAGCAGATGCACGCAGTGTCCAACTAGAACTTCGTTTTCCAGTTGGGATTGCGCGGCAGCAGGAATCATAGTGACCGGATCGAGCGTTGCCGCTTAATCTCCACAGCAGAATCTGCCATCCGGCAAGCAGCGTGGTGAATAAGGTGCACCCTGCCTGCGCACCGGTCTTCCGCAGGGTCATGGCAAAATCCTTTGAGAATTCCGTCATGTAGGTGGATCCCGCAAAACTGCGCTCCGCCGGTCGACTGCGATCGCTGGGAAGCGTCAGAACTTCAGGCTCCGGCGTCAGTTGCTGCTTCCAATATTCCAGGTCTTTCTGCTCCTGCTGGCGCCACTCCGCTTGTTCAATCTCCTGCGCGTAAGCAGGAAATGATTTCACCGGCGACAACTTGGCAGCGCGTTTCTGAACAGCTGCCGAATACAGTTCGCCCAGTTCGTCCACAATGACGTTGACCGTCCATCCATCACATACCAGGTGGTGTCCGGTAACCAGCAATAGATGGTTTTCCGTCCCCAGTTGCACCAGATGGCAGCGGAGTAACGGTCCCTCGACCAGCTCAAATGGCTTTGTTCCCTCAGCCACAATCAAGGCATCGAGCAGACTCTTCTGTTCCGCTGCAGATGGCTGGAAAGATCCACTTCATGGGTCGGAATCTCCCGCTGTGGATGGACCCGCATTCTGTCTCCCGATGGAACAAGAGACATGCGCAGCGCTTCGTGACGGGCAATCAAACCCTGCCATGCCTGCTGCAAGGCCTCGCGATCCAGCTTGCCATTCAGGCTCAGGCGGAACGATTCGTTAAATGCACAATTGGCCTCGTCCGATACTTGTGCGGCCAGCATGATTTCCAGCTGCGGCTCCGTCAGAGCGACATCTGTAACTGTTTCAGTTACCGTTTCGATCGGATGAGCCGCGGCATCGCCGTCCATCTCTTTCGGCATCAGCCCAACGTGCTGAAGCTCGGCCAGACTTTCATCGAATACACTTACGATGTGTTCAAGGTCGGCGTCGCTGTGCTCCGTGGTCAGGTAAAGAGGAAATCCTTCCAGAATGAAAACGCCCTTCTCGCGCAACAGGTAGAACAATAGCCCGCCAAAGCGAACTTCCAACGGGATGCCGAAATACATCACGCTTCCGCAGGCATCCAGATGCAGCGGAGCTCCCCGCTTAGCGAACACCTGATTCAGCTGCGACACAAACCGTGCCGCCCGCTGGTTCAGCGTCTCATAGAGTGCCAGGCCTGCATCGCGAATGTGCTCCAGCGTAGCGCACAGCGCCGCCATTGTCAGCGGGTGCCGGACGAATGTACCGGCAAAAAAAGTCACTCCTGCCTCGGGAACTGAAGCGTCCCCGAATTGCCACGTTCCACCGTCCAGAGCATCCATGAATGCGGCCTTACCGGCAAGAATGCCGATCGGCATGCCGCCGCCAATCACTTTTCCATACGTCACCAAATCGGCATCGATGCCATAGTACCCTTGGGCCCCGCGCGGGTGGATGCGAAATCCATTGACAACTTCGTCGAAAATGAATGCCGCTCCGGACTGTCGCGTAATCTCGCGCACCCGCAGCAGGAATTCTTTGGGCTGAAGATTGGGATGGCGGCTCTGCACCGGCTCGATCAAGACTGCGGCCAGTTCGTCCGCATGCTGCTCGATGTATTGCAACGCCTCATCCGTTCCATAATCCAGCACGGTTATATTGCCGAGGTTGGCGCGCGGAATTCCAGGCGCTGCCGGCTGCGATAAAATCTTCGCCCTTTCGCTTCAGCTGCTTCACAAGAACTTCGTCAAATTGTCCGTGATAATCTCCGGCGAAGAATACCACTCGATCCCTGCCCGTCACGGTGCGCGCAATGCGCATCGCCGCCATCACCGCCTCAGATCCGGTATTGCAGAAGGTCACGCGTTCAGTTCCTGTCAACTGGGTCAACAGGTCGGCAGCTTTACCCGCTAGGGGCGTTTGCGGTCCAATGGCGAAGCCTTCATTCATCTGTTCCTGCAACGCATTCAGCACAAAGTCAGGCGCATGGCCGAACATCGTCGGACCAAATCCATTGACCAGATCAACATATTCGTTGCCATCGATATCCCACAGCTTCGATCCCTTGCTTCGCGAGGAAACAAGACTGTACACCATCTCTTTCCATTCCGGCCGAAATCCGCTGACCACGCGCGGATCCGCCAGCGTCTTGCGATGCTGCTGAGTAAACGCCTTCGACTTCGCGGTTTTTGCGCAATAACGTACCGTCAGGTCCGCGATATACCGCTCCTGCTCCGGCGTCAAAGTTTGATGTCCAGCCAGGCTCACCTGCTTTGGTAGCAGCGGATGATCACCGGCAGGCGCGGGCTCTGCCGCTGTGGTTGCTGAACTTTTCAGCAAAGGTGCCGCCGCAACAGCCTTTGGCTGGGAAGTCTGCGCCTTCATTGCTGCCTGGGGGACGGTTCCCGAACTCAACCCACCGCTGCCTAGGATTTGCAACTGTGACTGTATCAATTGCGTGACTGCCTGCAGCTGCTGCTGCATGAGTATGGCAATCGAGCCGTCCATCGACGCTCCTGCATGGGTCGCCTGTGGAATGGCATCGCCCTGTGCTGCGGAGATCGACACCACAGGCGCAGCCGTTGCCACCGGTACTTCTTCAACCGTTCTCACCGTTGCCGCGGTCACATCCGGCGCCACGTCCTGCGGCAATTGCTGGTCAAGGTACTCTGCAATGAGGCGGATTGAACCCAGCGTGTCGAGCAATTGCCGGAACGCGATCTTCACTCCATATTTCGCCTGGATCTTCTGCGCAGCCTGGGTCAGGAACAGCGAATCGAATCCCAATTCCAGAAAGCTCAGGCCGTATTGATCGGCTGCCAGATCCAGCCCCGACAAATCAGACAGCAATTCGGCGATCTCTTGACCGATCCTTGCACTCCGATCTTCCCTCTGCCTGGGAGCGTCTGTTCCAGAGTTGCCAGTCAATGTCATTTGTTTCTCCAAGGCGTTCAAAGTGGTTGCCGCACGACTCCCGTTCATCGACGGGATTGCTTGTTCTAATTGTGTTTCTGAAACTGCATTCATTTCGTTATTCGCGTGAGAGTCGATGCCAGGTACGGTCCTACGACATTCCACCCAGTACCGCTTGCGTTCAAACGGATAGGTCGGCAGTGATACCCGGCGGCGGGACTCGTTCGCGTAATAAGCATCCCAGTTCATGGCTACGCCGCGTGACCACAGGGTTCCCGCTGTACCTGCAATTGCGTTCCATGAGGATTTCGCCGCTGAAGAACCATTCGCTGCGCTGGCCGGAATCGAGGCGCACGACACTAACTTGCTTCCACGTGCAAGGTGTTGCCGTACCAGCGTGCTCAACGTATCTCCGGCGCCCGCCTCCAGGACAATCTCATATCCGCTCTCGATGAGTTGGCTCGCAGCGGCGCTGAAATTGACTGGCACCCGGCTGTGCCGTGCCCAGTATTCCGGCGATGTTGCTTCCGCATCGGTCAGCGTTTTTCCCGTCACCGTCGAGAGGATCGGTATCGTCGGTTCGTGCAGGGAAATCGATGTCAGTAGATTCTGCAGACCGTTCCACCACGGGTTCAACCATCGCGGAGTGGAAGGCGTGCGAAGTATGCAGCTTGCGACTGGCGACACTTTGCTGTTCCAGTATCTTGGCCAGCTGTTCGATGGCCTCTGTCGGTCCCGATGCAACCGTAAGTGTCGGCGAATTCATGGCCGCAATCGAGATATCCTCCGGCAGCAGCATTTGTAACTGTTGCGGTTGCATACGCACGGCCAGCATGCTGCCGCGTGGTATTTCCTGCATCCATTCACCCCGCCGCGACACAAACAACAGGGCGTCGCTTAAGGAAAATATGCCCGCAACGCAAGCCGCTACCAACTCTCCGACGCTATGACCCACCAGGCAGGCCGGCTCCACCCCCCAGTGCATCCAAAGCTTCGCTAACCCATAGCTGGTAATGAACAACGCCGGCTGGGCATATTTTGTCTGCTCCAGTGTCCGGACCGCAGCCTCCCACTCCGCGCCACCCTCCCCATACGCGATTGCAGGAAACATCACGGGCAACAGGTCGAGGCCAGTCAGCGACAAAAGTTGACGGCAGCAACCATCGACAAGATCGCGATAGAACGGTTCGGAGTGATATAAATCCTCGGTCATTCCTGGATATTGAGTTCCCTGGCCAGGAAACAGCATGGCCACACGGACCGCTTGCGAAGCCATTGTGGCCCGCGACTGCAGTGCGTCCGACTTGCGAAGCTGCAAGATCGCGTCCTCGCGAGTAGCAGCCACTAGGGACACACGATGCGAAAAGGCGCGCCGCCCTTCCGCCAGGGTATAGGCCACGTCCGACAACGAAAGCTTCTCCCCGTCGGCGCGCTCCAGAGAATCCGCCAGTCGTGAACATTGCGCCAGCAGTGCTGTTTCTGTCCGCGCAGATATGCAGAGTACCTGCCTTGGGTGGTTTGACGGTTTCGACTCAGCGAAAGGCGATTCTTCCAGAACCACGTGCACATTAGTGCCGCCGAATCCAAAGGCACTCACTCCAGCGCGTCGAATCGCATGCCCTCGCGGCCACGGTGTCAGCTGGCTGGAAACCTTGAATGGAAGATTCGCCAGATCCAGGCGCGGATTGGGCTGCTTATAATGCAGCGTTGCTGGAATTTGTTCCCGGTCGAGCGCCATCGCCGCTTTCACCAAGCCGGTAACGCCCGCCGCTACATCCAGATGTCCAATATTTCCCTTGACCGAACTCAGCAAACATGGGCTGGTCCGTGCTGCCTCCGCACCTAAAACCTGCGCCAGTGCGCCCACTTCAATAGGATCGCCCAGTGGTGTGCCGGTGCCGTGGCATTCCACATAGTCGATCGATCCAGGCTCGACGCCGGCGACCGCATAGGCCATCGAGATTGCGTCCGCCTGCCCTTTTTGACTGGGCGCCGCGTAGCCAATTTTGTCCGAGCCGTCATTGTTGATGCCGGCTCCAAGCAGCAGCGCGTAGATGTGATCGCCGTCCGCGATTGCTTCCTCAGCCCGCTTCAACAGCACCATTCCGGCGCCCGCGCCAAACACGGTGCCAGTTGCAGCCGCATCGAACGGGCGGCAGTGTCCATCCGCGGATACCATCCCGCCATCCTGGTAAAAATATCCGCGATGTTGCGGAAATGAAATCGAGACTCCACCCGCCAGCGCCAGGTCCGATTGATAATTCGTCAGGCTCTGCCATGCTTGCGCCACCGCCAACAGCGACGTCGAACACGCCGACTGCACCGTCATCGCCGGTCCGCGCAAATTCAACTTGTAACTAATCCGCGTCGCCAGGAAATCGTGGCCATTACCGACAAGCGCAGGAAACGACCCCACCTGGTAGGACCGCGTAAACTCTTCCCGAAATCCAGGATCCGACGCCAGGTGCAATAGCAGGTAGGTATTGATGCTCGATCCGGCAAACACCCCGACGTTGCCCGCAACCCGCGCTGGGTCATAGCCGGCATCCTCCAGGGCTTCCCACGCACACTCCAGCAGCACCCGCTGCTGCGGATCGGCCACCTCGGCCTCCCGCGGCAAAATGCGGAAGAAATCCGCATCAAACATGTCCACGTTGTCCAGAATGGCGCGCGCCGCAACATATTTCCCTTTGCCTCGCTGCGCTTCCGTCAACCCATCGTCCAGATCTTCATCTGCGATCGAGCGCACCGATTCGCGGCCCTCGCACAGGTTCTGCCACAACTGCTCCACGTTCTCCGCACCGGGAAAACGGCCTGCCACACCGATGATGGCCACCGCATTCTGCCAGCGCTCGCTCATCGAGTTCCACCCTTCCCGACAAGGTCCGACGAGGAAATCCTGGGTGGCTGCATTCCGGGCCGCCGCGCCAGCATCGCCGCACGTTGACGTTGGCCGCGCAACTCCCCCGCACTTCGCGGCTGCCTCCACTGCTTCGCCCGCGCACAACCGCGTGGCCAGGCTGCGCGGTGTTGGATAGGCAAACATCTCCACCAGCGAAGGAGTCGAGGCAAACTCAGCATGCAACCGCGCATGCATCTCGATCAGCAGCAGCGAAGTGCCGCCCAGATCGAAGAAATTTTCATCCGCTGTTACTTGCGTACGTCCCAGCAGTGTCGCCCACAGCTCTTGCAGCGCCGCCATCGTTCCAGCTTCATCCATCTCGCTCGAACGCGGTGCTGCCGATTTCGGCTGCGGCTTCTCTAAAGGTTTGGCATGACCCGAATCGGGCGAGAGCAGTCGCATTTCACACATCCGCTGCAGTGCATGGCGGTCCAGCTTGCCGTTGGCGGTCATCGGCAGCGTCTCTAAAAACATCCAGTGCTGCGGAGTTGAGGTGCGGCTTAATCTGGCTTGCAACCATGCCCGCAGCGTAGCTTCCGCGTTCGATGTTGCACTCGACAGCGCCACGCACGCGACCAGTTGCTTCTCACCCGACGGAACCGTCAACACCACCACTGCCGCATCTGCGACCAGCGGCGACCCGGACAAGGCATTCTCAACCGCCGCCAGTTCCACACGATGTCCAGCGATCTTTACCTGGCGATCGATTCTTCCTAGAAACTCAATGGTCCCATCTCGCCGTGCGACCGCGCGATCGCCGGTCAAATACAGCAACGATCCCGATCGGTCTGAAAATGGATCTTGCAGAAATTTTTCTGCCGTCGCCTGCGGTTGGTCCAGATACCCCAGCGCCACCCCTGCTCCGCCGGTCGCCAGTTCACCCGGCTGCCCCACAGGCAGTTGATTGCGATCTGCATCGACGATGTATACCGTAGTGTGCGCAAGCGGCCTTCCGATCGGCAGCGTTCCCTGTACCCGATAATCGTCTGGCACCACATGGCAGCAGGTAAACGTTGTATTCTCCGTCGGCCCGTAGCCATTCACCATGCGCAGCGTGGGATACAGCGAGCGAATCCGCTCCACATGTCGCGGCGAAATCACGTCGCCGCCAAATACCAGCTGGCGCAGCGCCGCGAACAATTCCGGGGTATGCTCCGCAGCCAGGTGAAACATCGCCGCCGTCAACCAAAGTGTCGTCACACCCTGCTGCAGAATCAGCTGGGTGTAGTCGTCCAGGCCCAGCGATCGCCCCGGGGCTATCACCAGCCGCGAACCATGCAGCAGGCTTCCCCAGAACTCCAGCGTGGAGGCGTCGAAGGACAAGGGAGAATGCAACAGGAAGGTATGCCTCGCGTCGAATTCAATAAAGTCCTGCCGGGTGACCAGGCGCGCGACAGCGCGATGCGGGATGACAACTCCCTTCGGGCGCCCTGTTGATCCGGAAGTAAACATTACGTACAGCGGACTCTCGCCATCCAGCGGCACTTCGGGTACGGCCACCGGTAAACTGTCGACCGGTATCGCAATGTCCTCGACCGGCAGCAGAAAACAGTGCTTCCAAAGCGAAGCCTGCGCGTTTTTGCGAGTTCTCTCATCAGCGACCCAATAGCGGATCCCGCTTGACTCCCGGATCTGAACCAGCACGGCTTCGGAAAACTCTTTTACCTCGATGGGCACATAGCAACCGCCCGCCATCACAATTCCTAAGATGGCGGCCACAGTCGCCATCGACCTCGCGGCCGCCACTCCCACCCGATCCCCCGGCCTCATTCCTTCCGCTACCAGGCGGGCCCGAAAGGCATTCGCGAAATTCCACGATTGCGCATAGGTCAGCGATTGCTGCGAGTCAGTCAGTGCAATGGAATCGGGAACCCGGCGAACCGTCGCTGAGAAAAGCTGCAGCACGGTCAGATCCCACGGGTTCTCCCCATGGTCACCCGAGGCACAACGTACATCGTCACCCGCAGGCATGTCGCGGTTCGACCTTATCTTGTATCCGGGGATTGGTGATGCATTCGCTTTCACTGGCCACCGTTTCCAGGTGTGAAATTTGCGGGTACTGAAATATGAAATGCACGCGAAGTGCCAACCGGAGGGCTGGTTTGAGTCGTCTGTGCAAGACGAATTTACGCTGCTAAAACAATCAGTTAGGGGAATGAATTGGATTGAGGTCAGGAATCCGCCAAAAGAATTCCCAATTCAGTGGGAAATGTGAAAAGTTTTTCCTATTGTTACCCCGTCCGGCACAAAGTTGCTTCAAAAGTACCGCTTTTGATTACCGCGAAAATCAAACTGCCTCCCTGGGCCTGGTTGGGCTCTGCGCGGGAGGCAGTCATGAATTCGGGAGGAAAAGACCTTGCAATCCGTCTCTTCCCCTGCCGCGTTAGCAGCGAACAATCTTTTTCTGCAGCTCTGCATCCATGATCCCGCGGGTCGCGTTGCGGGTGTCGACCAGAAGCTTCGATTCCTTTGCGATGGCCTCGTAGTCGTAGTCGGAGTGGTCGGTGGCGATCAGAACACAGTCGTAGTCGCGAATCGTAGTCAGCGGGACTGACGTCATGTTCAACGCGTAATGGCGTCCATGTCCCACGGTCGGAAAATAAGGATCGTTGTACTCCACCAACGCTCCCCGGCGGCGCAGTTGTTCAATCAAAGTCAACGAGGGCGATTCGCGCAGATCGTCGATATCTTTCTTGTAAGAAAGGCCCAGCACCAGGATTTTGCTGCCCTTCAGCGGCTTGCTGCGTTCGTTCAACGCGGCTGCCACCGACTCGACCACATGGTATGGCATGGAGGTGTTCACCTCGCCGGCCAGTTCAATAAACCGAGTGCTGAAATCCAGCTCCTTGGCCTTCCAGGACAAATAAAACGGATCGATCGGAATGCAATGTCCACCCAGTCCCGGCCCGGGATAAAACGGCTGAAATCCAAACGGCTTGGTTGCTGCCGCTTCGATAATTTCCCAGATGTCCAGATTCATCCGCAGGCACAGCAGCTTCAATTCATTGACCAATGCGATATTGACGCATCGATAAATATTCTCCAGCAGCTTCGTCATCTCGGCCGCTGCCGGACTGGACACGCGAACGATGCGATTGAAAATATTGCCGTAAAACGCCGCCGCCAGGTCTGCCGATTCTTTTGTCGAAGCTCCCACCACCTTGGGAATGTCACTGCGCTCGACCGTCACATTGCCCGGATCTTCGCGCTCTGGAGAATAGGCCACATAAAAACAATTGGCAGGATCGAGACCGTCTCGATAGCACCGCAAACCCTGCGGATTGCCTGCCTCCAGCAATGGGATCAATACCTCTTCTGTGGTTCCTGGATAGGTCGTGCTTTCCAGCACTACCAGTTGCCCGGCGCGAAGATGCGGCGACAAGGAACGCGCGGTGTCTTCAATGAAACGAAGATCCGGGCCCTGGTGCTCGTCGAGCGGCGTAGGAACACAAATAATGATGGCTTGCATGTTGCTGACATCCGCATACTCGGCGCTGGCTTTAAAGCCAGTCTCCCGCAATTGCGCGATCTCTTCCGGCAAAATGCGCTGGATGTAAGACGAGCCCGCATTCAACTTGTTCACTTTGGTGATGTCGACGTCGAATCCAGTGACAGGAAAACCAGCCCTGGCAAACAACATGGCCAGCGGCAGGCCCACATAGCCCAGTCCGACAACTCCCACCTGACCCGTACGATTCTGGATCGACTGCAATAAGACATCCATTCTGGACTCCTCAGTCGCCGTAGTACCGGCGTACTGCGTGACTACCGCCTTCTTCTCAGTGTTCAAAGATTCCGTACTCATCATTTCTCCTCAATGTTGCTTTGCTGTCGCGCCTTTTGCCTGAAGCAGTTCCGCGTAGATCTCTTTCATTCGCTTCTCCGCCCGCGCCAGGCTGAACCGTTCCACTCGCTGCCGCGCTGCCAACCCCAGCTGCTCTCGCAGCACCGGCGATCGTAGCTCTAGAATCGCGTCGGCCAGGGCTTGCGGATTGTCGGGCGGCACCAGAATTCCGGCACCCTCCAGCGCTTCGCGGTTTCCCCCAACCTCGGTCGCCACCGCAGCCAACCCACTTGCCATATATTCCAGCAGGGAGTTGGAAAATCCTTCTGCCAAAGAACTAAGCACGCCAATGTCCATTGCCGCCAGGTACGGCAAAACATCCGTCTGCTGCCCTGCCAGATGAATTCGATCCTGCAACCCGTACTGTCGGATGAGTTCTACCACCCGAGCATACTGCGTCCCATCTCCCACCGCCAGAAATCGCATGCTCGGCTCTTTCTCCAGCACAATACGAGCGGCATCCACAAACTGGGGAATGCCTTTCACTTCCCTGAACCCGGAAATGTTCCCAACCACAATCTCCTCCGGCCCGATGCCAAGCATCTGACGCGCCTGGGAACGAAGTTCTTTCAGCCGGGAAAACTTTGCCAGATCGATGCCGTTATAGGCCACATGCATTTTGCGATGGGGTAATTTTTCCGTCTTGAAAGTTTCTTCCGCCACCACCAGGCTGTTGGCAATGACGCAGTCCGACGACGCATTCGTCAGCCGCTGCAGTTGCAGGATGAGCGGAGCCATCCAGGACGAGCGACCGTGCCACTGATTTAGATTGCGTCGCGAACCCACCACCACCGGCACGCCAGCCAGCCGCGCCAGCCACGGTCCAAAGATGTTGCATTCCACAAAAAATGTTTGTACCAGAGCCATTCTTTCGCGCCGCATCCATTGCACCAGCTTGGCGCATGCGCGCCATCCCGAAGGACGCAGCAAACTGTTGGCTCCAGCAAAGTAAATCGGGCAGCCGGCCTGTTCCTGCGTCAGCCACTCGGTCCCGCGCAATACAGCCAGTCGCGGTTCATACCCCAGTCGGGTTGCCAGCTCAATCAACTGCAACACCTGGCGCTCGGTGCCTCCCTCCGCGATGCCGCCAATCTCATCGATCAAAAATAGTATGCGCACCTTCCCCGCCGTTGCCGACGCGGCCGCGACACCATCTATTCCGGAAACCTGTGCTTCTGGCAAACCCTGCTTCTCCACAATCTCCTCGCAACCTGGTGAACTGTACTCCTGCTCCGACTCGCAACCGATGCAGCCCCTCACGAGGTCTGGGCTTCCATCATCGTTACGTTGCCGCCGATCGTTTCAGATTTAGGCCGCTCTTTTACTGTCAGAGCGATGCCTTGACCCAGCGATTTCCGTGACGAACCCCGAAAAATGACCTGGGATGGCGATACATATCCACCCCAGATCGGTTGAAGTATATCCACGTACAGCGTGAGACGATCCAGGTGTTCATCGCCCCCTCGTGGACCCTACCATTCGCGGCGTACACCTTGGAGAACCACGCAGGCAACTAAAACAATCCCCGCGGCCGCGGACGGAAGCAACATCAAGTTCAGTAGTGTCACGGAATTATTCCTTTCGTCAGCAACCCCCTGAAGAACGCGGCAGCGACTGATCCTGCGCCTGCCTGCAATGCAATCGGCCTTGCCCGCCGAACCACGGGCGGACCGTGGACAACGCGCAGCGCCAACCGATTCCCAGACATGCGCCGGACACTGCGGCGCCAACTGTGGTGCACCTACCTCAATGCAATTGGCAGGCCGTTCTTCGAACCGGTGTATCGGCAGCTCTTTGTCAAATCCTGAATGCTTCGACAGCCCGCGATGTGCAGCAAATTGCACATTGCTCCATTGGTTTTCCATCACGTTACGGCCGTAACTCCCCAAAATGCAGATTTCTGCCCTGTTTCACCCTGGTTTTACGGGTTGGCATCCCAGTTGCTTTGATTACCAGCGGCACCCCCCAGAGAGCCGTAGATTTCCGCCGTACTCGACACGAAAGAGACGATGCAACAAAACATGAAAGTCCTCAGCACGATCGTGGAACACTTTGGGATTGCCTCCGTATTCCGGCGCGCTATTGCCGGTCGCAGCGGCCTTGTCCTGGCCCTCCATCGCGTCCTTCCAGCCGGCGAACAGGCCCTCTGCTACAACCCCCACCTGGTGTTGAGCGAGCCGGCCTTCATCTCCCTGCTGCAACTGCTGCAGCGCGACTACCACGTGGTTCCATTGGAAGAGGTATTGGCCGATCCTGGCGGAGCCGAAGGCCGCCCCAAGGTTGCCCTTACCTTTGACGATGGGTGGGAAGATAATTACCGTGTCGCTTTTCCCCACCTGGTCCGCTTTGGCATGCCGGCCACCATCTTCGCCTGTACCGGCCTGCTCGATACCATGCAATTGCTGCCCGAGGAACGATTTGCCCGCCTCTGGGCGCAGTGTTCCTCCGCTTCTACTTTGGAGGAGCTGGTCATTGACCTGAACCACTGGGGCATGGGCCGAAGCAAGAATCCGCAATTGCGGCCGCGTCAGCAATACTGGTCGATGGAACTGAAACGCATGCCGCTGAACGCCCGCCTTCTGCTGCTTGATCACCTGGAGCAGCGCTATCAGCTCACCATTCCCCAGTCACGCCGCTTTCTTACGTGGGAGCAGGTTCGCATTATGACCCGCACCGGCTTGATTCGCATTGGATCGCACACCCACCGCCACGCCACGCTCTCCTCCGAAAGCGATCGCGACATCCGCCGCGAACTGGATGATGCCCGCATTGCGCTGTGGAAGTATTCAGGCGGCGCTTCGGATGTTCTGGCCTATCCCAACGGAATGTATAACCGCCGTGTGCAGGAACTCATCCGTTCCATGGGATTCAAAGCCGCTCTGTCTACCATTCCAGGCTTTTTCACGCGAGAGTCGAATCCTCTCGCCATTCCTCGCATCGCCGTCGACAACACCACCGTCTCCGACCCCAGCCTGCAGCTATCGATCAGCCGCGCTTCCTTCTACTTCCTCAGTTCCGGGCTTCGATCCGCAGCTTCCTTCTAAGGGATCGCACCGGCTCCGATCATATCCCTTATGAAGGCCACTGGAAACGGTCTCGGGGCCGGCAGCTGCTCTGCCGTGCCTACCAGCCTTCCGGCCTGGTCTTTCCTAACAACGTCCGAATTCGCTCCTCATAGGCGGGAGGAAGGCTCGCCAGCCTCTGGCGCGCAGTATCGTGAATCAAGTCGCTCAGATCATATTTCCGGAACAGCGTACGGTCGACGCGATAGCGATCGATAGGAATGATCGTCCCCCCAAATCCGCGCAAGAACCTGTGATGTGCGCCCATTGAAAAATGGGAAAAAGAATTCTCACAGGACCAGCGAATGGAATGCCACATGAGTAAATCGTTGGGTTTGGTATGCAGAAATTCCGGCATGGAACTGTTCCTGGAATATTCCACCAGACCCCCCGGACAGAAACGGAGAGTGGTGCCGGCAATGACCTTTCCGTCCATCTTCGCAACAAAAAGACGGCGATTGTTCTGGGTGGTCTGGAATATCTCCCACTCAAGTTCGTTGGGATATTTAAAGAGTTTCTTCATCGTGCACCAGGCGTCATAGACCTTGTAAAACGCGTCGAAATCCTCTCTCGTACTAACTTCCGATACCTCAACTCCCTGCTTGGCTGCTAGCTTTATATTGCGACGATGAGTTGTGCCGAACTGCTTCAGCAGGGTTTCCGCACCTAACGATAAATCCAGTACCGGGTTTCCCGTAAGACGGCGCTTCCGGTAACCGGTCTTCTCGAAGGGCTCAAGGTCAAGGTGACTCCAGCTGTACACTTGCACCAACTTGCAGCCCCGCGCCTCCTCTTCCACCCCGCACTTCAGAGCCGACAAGATTTCGTTGGCTTCGTACCTGCCATCCAGCGCAATCTGGGCCCTCGACTCCAGCCCTGAGACCAGCGTCTGCCCCTCATGCAGCCCGGTCAACGCTCCTACCACTTCCGATCCCAGGAACGCCAGCACAGCGAACGGTCTTCGATCTTTGAAATAGAGCTCCTTAAAGAATGCTGGTGAGGCATAATGAGCCGGGTCGACCGCGTGCGCCAGGCATCCTAACCAGTTCGACTCAAGTTGCGGGTCCGGATACGAATGCAGGATGCGATACTCGAACCGGGGAGTTTCACCGCTCCCCTCTCCTACAACATTCACTGGGCTTCCATTCTCACAAACTGCTTCCATATGCTCCCTCGCTTAAAACTGTTCCGTGTCGATTGTTTGCCATACCTGGTTCGGTCCCGGTTCGTTCTCTTGCCTTTGTGTCGCGGGGACCACCTGATAAATATGGAAATAACGCATAGCTTCGAATTTCAGAATGTCAAACTTGCTGAGCACTAGATCTCTCGAATACCGGATATGGAACACGAGTCGTATGTCCCTCGGGTATTTCCTCCACGAATCCGCTAAATTCTCCAGCACTCTCTCCATCACAACGGGTAAAAAAGGATTGTAAAAATAACAAACCAGCGGAGTCAGCGGATAACAAAACTGTGTCGCGTCTCCGTGAACAACCCGGATGCTGTTTCGTGACCGCAGCGGCCCCCGATATCCCGTCACATTTCTCTCGGCTATTGCGGCCAGGTCGATTGCATATTCCACGCCGATGATCTCGCGAAAGGAGTGCTTCGCCGCCGCCAGTAGCGCCACGCCTTTTCCGCACCCGAAATCGATAAAGGATGCGTTTTCGTCCCACTCCAGCCGATCGAATAACGTGTGAATGGTTCTGGCCGGTGTTCCCTGATAGGGAAGACCATACTCTCTGTTCTCACTCTCGATCCGGACGTCGCGTCTGCTGACAAAGCTGAAGGTGTCGACGCCATGAATATAGTCGTAGAAGCGTCCCCGGAAATTATCGAGACGCTTCGTGAGATTTCCCCGGACGTGATCGACTTTGAGCATTGGACGACATCTTTCTTATGGATGTTTTGGAAATCGGAGCTAACCCGCTTTGCTGAGCGACGTCGGCTGTTGTTGTTTGGGAGGCTTGACTTCCGCTGCTTCCCGCGTTCGCTTCAACCTGCGTTGACACTCCCGAGCTTTGTCGCGGGTAAGCCGCGCCGCCTCAGCGAATGACAAAAGAAAATGATGTTTAATTTTTCTGCGGACGAATGTCCCTCCTAGAACGTAGTACGGACAGCCGCCAAACCTTTTCTTGAAGTCGGAGATCCCCTGCATTTTCGCGTCATCACTGAACTCGAGTGTGCCCATCAGAAAGAAAGAACTACCCGACTGTTTTGCGTGCTGAATGGCGTGCCACAACACGCAATTATTGGCGCCAGGAAATCGCGGTATGGCATTGAACGCCATCCAATAGTAGGCGCACTGGTGAAAGCGTTGAACGAGTACAACAGACAGGGCCAGCGTCTCATGTATGGCGACGAACGCGTACGCATAACCTTTGGAGATAAACTCATCCCACACGATCTCCATGGTGCGTTGGGAATGCTTTGATTTCCCCAGTGTCTGTTCGTTCATGGATTTATAACTTAGCCACTGCTCCCGATTTTCAATGGCTACGATGGTCACACCTTCTTTTTCTGCTTTTCGAATCGCACTGCGACAGGTATTTTCAAGGGACGCGATTAAGTCGGACTCACTGCGGCTTAGGTCGAGATAGGTTCCTAACAAATTGTTTTCGTTATAGCCGTACTTCCTTAACGGAAGAAATCCAAACCGCTCGACAGCAAGCTTCCCTTGAATAACACTTGGATAAGTGATCTTAATTCGATCCACACAGAGTCGCTCGGCCATCGAATGGACATACAGGATCAGCGAGTCAAGCAGGTTCTTCTGTTCGGAAGGTGGCAGGTTGGCCAGGAACAATGGACCTGCGGGAGAAGCCAGCGTGCGAACCTTGATCAGCGGCAAGCTATGATCCTTCACCTCAACCAGAGGGAGAATTCCCGCCAGATGCATGGAGTCCTTATAGATCAGAATCGAGCGGTTAATGGTCTCTGCGTTTTCCTCCGTAAATAAGAAGTTGGCGGAAAGATGCCCAAACGAGGCCTGAGGATTTGCCAGTACAAACTGGTCCCACTCGTCACGCTTTGTAGGATCGTAAGATACAAATTTCATAGTTTGCGTAATCCAGTGGAAGCTATCGCGATGTCATTTTGATGCCGCGATGGGCGATTTCCCGCGCTCCCCGATATTTGCACTCCATCTTTATCGGCTACCTGTGCACCTGCATTGACGCGCGGAGATAAAACTGCCGCCATTCTGGCATCCGCCGCCTTCGGTCGCGGTGCCGGCCGCAAGAGTTCCGCCCACATGCCGCTGCCTAATCCGAGATAAATACAGCCATACGCAATCGGCCCCAGCAACGCGTGCGCCGCGCCATGTCGCCATCCCAGTTGCAACGAGGCCGCAATCGTAATCAGCAGGAACATCGCCGCAGGAAAGGCCAGAATTGCCAGCAGCCCGTGGCCCGTTACCATCGCCGCCGCCACACTGCCCATCGCAACGGCAAAGGCTGCCACCAATACCGCTGGCGCCCATTGCGATAAGGATGCGGACTCAGGATGTTTACGCGCCAGCCGCACCCGGCCGACGCCATAGCGCATCATTTGCCGAAACAACCCGCGAAAACTCTTTCGCGGCTCGTAATACACGCTCAATCGCGGGTCGGTATATGCCTTGTATCCTGCCGCCGCCACCCGCGTGTTGAACTCCACATCCTCGCAGGCATCAAAGCTCTCGTCGTACATCCCCACCCGCTCAAAGACTGGCCGTCGATAGGTCGCACCAGAGCTGGCAGGATGCACAAATCCGGAATGGCTCATGTTATAGATCAGCGAATCGCGTCCATGTCCCAGTGCCGACGCTCGCGCATCCGCAATGATTCTTCCCACGCCTCGAGGGTGATTAGCAATCAATGGCTGCGGACGGCATAAGCAATCCGCCCCCGTTTCTTCCAGCAGCATGGCCGTGTCTCGTAACAATTGCTTCGATGGAATTTCGCAATGACCATCGATAAACAAAATGATGTCTCCCGTCGCGGCACTCACTCCGGCATTTCTGCCGGCTCCCGAACGAATCCCCGGATTATCAATCACCCGCAGCGGTACCGCAGCCTTCGATGCCTTCTGCTCGACTAGCGCCCGAGTACCGTCAGTCGATCTTCCATCGGCCACCAGGATCTCGAAGCTGTCCACTGGATACTCCTGCTGCAGGAGTTGATCCAGCAGCCCTCCCAGGCTGTCGACTTCATTACGCACCGGCAAAATCACAGAAATCTTAGGCAACGCCATGCGCTGCTTCCTCGATGCCCATCGAAAACGAATTTCCGATCATCGTGCTGTAGAGCATTTCCAGCAGCTCCCGCTGGCGTGCTGGAGAAAATTCCCGCGCCACTCGATACTTGGCTTCCGAGGCCAGCTGATTGCGCAGCGTGGAAGAACGCACCATCTTCTTCATCGCCTCGGCCAACGCTTCCGGCGAATCCGGTTCGACCAGCAGACCGGTTTCTCCCGCATCGATTACATCTGGGATTCCGCCCGTGTTGGTCGCTACCACCGGTATCCCCAGCAGCATCGCTTCTAAAACGGAGTTTGGTGTGCCATCGGTCAGCGAGGGTTGCACCAGGCAATCCATCACCTTCATCCACGCTGCGGAGCGACGTTGAAAACCGGCAAAGCAGACACGAGCTTCAATCCCCAGGCGTTTAGCCTGCGAGCGCAGCGCGCTTTCTTCCCGGCCTTCGCCCAGCAGCAACAACTCCATCGGCTGACCCGGCAGCATTTTACTCAGCTGGGAAAAGGCATCCAGCAGCACGCGGTGCCCCTTCTCGCGGTTAAAGCGACCGGCCGCGCCAAACACAAATGTCCGCTGGCTGAAGCCAAGCTCTTCCCGTGACGGCGTCGGTTCCTGCGATAACCCCGTCTCCTTCGGTGCCAAAACTGCATTTTGAATCACCAGCGGCGCTCGCCGGCCGCGGCGCAGCCGTCCCAGTTCCCGCGCTTGTGAAGGAGATATGCAAACCACCCAGGGACTGCGCATCAGCAGGCTGCGTTCCAGCCGCTCATACAGCGTCACCTGCCAGGTCTCCGATGTGAAGTCGCGCACAAACGGCACCCACGCCACATTGGCGTGCTTGGCGGCAAAATGTCCCACCACATTGGCCTTGTAGCCATGGGTACACAGCAAATCAATGTCCGCGGTGCGCAGATACTTCGTCAAATCATCCACCAGGCCGGGACGAATCCCTCCTGGAACGGAGACTGTTTCGATGCCATACCGGCTGGCTATCGACAACAGCTCGGAAGGTTGAGGATCATCCTGAAAGCTGCCCAGAATCACGTCGTAGTCCGCGTCGCGCGCATCACGCGCATGGTGCAGCAGCTGCTTCTCCGGACCGCCGATGGAATCGCTTGCAATCAAATGTAGGATGCGTGACAAAGTAGTTCTCCTTTGTTGCCCTTTTGTGTTCCCGGCAAAACCCTCCGGGAGAAGATCTCCAGCGTTAGCGAGAGCCCCGTCCACAAAGAACAATCTTGATGGTCTTGAACAGAATCAGCAGATCAAACAAAAGCGACGCGTTCTTCACATAGAACAGGTCGAATTCCAATTTGGTGCGCGATTCCTCAACGTTCGATCCATAGCTGGCACATACCTGGGCCCAGCCAGTGATGCCCGGCGGAATGCAGTGGCGCAGATCGTAGTACGTAATTTGTTCCTCCAGCAGACGAACGAAGTGGGGTCGCTCAGGTCGTGGCCCAACCAGGCACATCTCGCCGCGCAGCACATTGATCACCTGTGGCAACTCATCCAGCCGCACCTTGCGCAGAATCGCGCCCACCCGCGTAACCCGCGAATCCTGGGTGGTTGCCCATACCGGGCCGGAAACGCTCTCTGCATCCTTGCGCATGGATCGAAACTTGATCACCCGGAAGATGCGCCCACCCACCCCGACACGCTCCTGGGTGTAGAACACCGGCCCTTCGGATTCCAGCTTGATGGCGATCGCCAACAGCAACCCCAGCGGCGCCAGCAGGATCGTCAAAAGAACCGCAGCCACAAAGCTTGCCGCGCGATGAATGGAACGCTCCATTGCCGTGGGAATCAGCGCCGCCCCAAAGGCCAGGCCATTCGACCGCACCGACTCCACCGGTACTCTTCCGGTGACAGATTCGTAGAGTTCCCCGGCATCCTGCACTCGGATTCCAACCCGCCGCAAAGCCAGCAGATCATCCGCCGATACCGTCGAGATGCCAATCTCCGAGCTGATCACAATGCGATCAGGGCGGAAGGAGTGGGCCAGCTCGCGCAGACGATCCACCGTCCCAACCACAGCAAATCGAAAATCTTTCGGCAGCGGCCGACTATGGTCAAGCACAACGCCTGCAAGCTTCAGCGGCAGTCCGCACTTGCCCGCAAGTTCCTCGGCCAGCAGCTGTACGGTAGTTCCGGAGCCGACCAGCAAAACTCGTTCGCCGCTGTTCATGCGGCGGCGCCACCAGTCGGAAATCCTTCGCTGCGCGTACAACAGAATCAATACCAGGGCCAGCGCCGGCTCCGTGAAGTGATCCCCAACCTGTCGATCCCCCGCCAGCAGCCATACCAGTGGGCTCATCAGCAGCGCGCTGATACCAAGTCCGCGCAAACCTGCCACCAGCACCGACTCTCGGCTGCGCATGGTGGTGTGCTCATACAGATCGGAAAAATAGAAAGACCACACGCCCACCATGGCCGCCAATAATACCAGCAGGTAAAGCTGCACATCCTCCATGGTGTCGGGCGGAGTCAACGGTCGAAACAATAAAAAACATCCAGTCGCCAGCAACAACCCGTCGCCAATCACCATGAACAATTTGCTGGACGGAACGTAAAGATTGAATACGCGAATCATTTCAATTCTCCTTACGCTTGGATCCGTATCCGTAGCCATACCCGGAGTTGCGGTAATAGTCTTCGCTCTTCAGGTGGGTGACCCGGTTCACAACGCAACCGGCCACCTTGTCCTGCATCATGGCCAGCGCCTCACGCGCCCCGCGAATCGGAGTACTGTCCGCATTCAAAATAAACAGGCTGCAGTCCACCAGCGGCAGCAGCGAATGCGTGTCCGCCACCGCCATCATGGGAGCTGAGTCCAAAATCAGCACATCGTATTCCGCCTTCATCTCGTCCAGCAGCTTTTCCAGCCGACTGCTTTGCAGCAGTTCGTCGGGTTCATCCAGCATGCTGAATCCAAATAGAACATCCAGTCTGCGATTCACCTGGTACACCGCCCGCTGCCACGGCACGTCACCGGCCAGCCAGGAAGGCTGATGCGGATCTGGCTTGACACCGAATATGTTGTGCAGGCTGGGCCGGCGCAAATCAAAATCGACCAGCAGAATTCGCAACCCTTCGACACAGCTCAACGAACCCGCCAGGTTGGCTGCCACCGTGGTCTTGCCCTCACCCGATAAGGTGCTGGTGATCAAAAGCGTTCGCAGTTGAAAGTCCTTGCTCAACCCTTTCACCCGGCTCCGCAACAGGCGAAATTGTTCCGCCATGACCTGCCGCTTGGGATCCAGTTCCGCCACGTTCGGAGCCAGCGTCACCAGGGACTGACTGATCTGGGACAAATCCAACTGGCGCACAGGCAGATTCGAACTGGCCACCGTCCTCCGGGGCAACACGGCCGGTTCCGCGGCAGATGCAGAACTCAAATCAATCGGCTTGAACGTAGTGCTTTCCTGCTGAATATTCGCAACCTTCATTTGTTCCTCTCCATATCCTTGGGTTTCCATGGCTTCCCCGGCTCCGTCCCTCAATTACGCGCCGTGCTCGTCGTCCACGATTTGTCCTTTACCCCCGGACACTTGGGGAGTGCGACCATCACTGGCAGCTTCAAGTACGCGGCCACTTCATCTGAATCATGCATAGTGTCGTCCTTCAACTCCACCGCCAATCCAATCAGCAATCCAATCAGCATGCCCATCAGCACGATGCCCATTCGCAGCACCACCGGATCGGGCCGAAATGGCCGTCCCGGCAGACTGGCCGGCTGTATCACGACAAACGGCTGGCTCTGTTCGCGCTGGTTCAGCGCCGAAGTCATAGCAGCTTCCTGCTGTTTTTCCAGCAGGGCGTTGTAGTTTTTCTGCATTTCCGTGTAATCGGCGTTCATTGCGGCAAACTGAGTCTGCACCACAGGAACTCCGCCCACAGATCCCTGCAGCTCTGCGACCTTCTGTTCCATATTGACCTGCCGTGCCTGACGCGCCTTGATGTCCGCATTCAGTGCGATCAGCTGGCTTTTTAGTTGATCGTTCATTGTCGGTCCGGTCGCCAGGGGAATCGCTGCGATCGCCGCCGAACTGCTTGTTTTCGGGGCGTTCTGGATCTCGATTTTCAAAGCGGCAATATCGTGCTTGAGTCGAATCACATCGGGATGCTGCGGCGTATATTTCAGCAGATCGGCGCGCAGTTCCTGCTGTTTCTGCGCCAGTTCAATCTGCAGCGGTGTGGCCGGTGGCGGGGCGGCGGCGGTAGTTCCTCCACCACCATTCGGCTTCACATTCAGCAGAGACTCCAGGTACACCTGCTGCTGATTTGCCTGGGTCAGCGCATCCTGGTTCGCCTGCATCGCCGTTTGATACTGATTAATGAGCTGCATATTGGCCTGAGCCTGCTCCGGCAAGCTGCCCGCGTGGGCGCTGCGGAACGCCTGGATCTTTGCCTGTTCGGCGGCCAGTTGCTGCCCTGCCTGGGCCACTTGCGTTGTCAAAAAGGAATCGGCGCCCTGCGCCTGTTGCCGTCCATCCTTGATACCCTGCTGCAAAAACAGATCGGTAATCTCATGAGTGGCATCCCGGGCCTGCTTCGGAGTTGTTCCAATGTAGGAGATGGTGAACGCTCCCACCCCTCCCCGCCCATCGCCTGCATCCGGAACTTGTTCGATCGTGATGTCACGACGCATTTCCGCAATCACTTGCGGCATCGTCGCTTCCTGGCGCAGCTTGGGATACAGGTTCAGCTTTTCGATGATGGCGGGAAAGCCGACCCCGCTCATGACTTCCAGCTTGATTTGTTCCAGACGGCTATTACTGCCGTTGCTTTCCGACGACTTCACAAAAACGGACGGGACATTTTCCCCCTGCACCAGAACTGTGGAGGTCGATTTGTAAGTGCGCGGTATCAGTGGAATCAGAGCGAAACCAACTACGATCACGACCAGCATTGGGATCGCGATCCAATATTTGCGGCGCTGTATCACGGCGACGATATCGCCGACAGAAGATGGCGGTTTACGTTCCATTATTGAATTCCTCCACGGGTAACGGGATTGCCCAGGTTAAACCGGATGCCGCCGCCGACTTGGTTGCGGGTGAATCCCTCGGACGGCATATTGGCCGCTGTCGAAAAGCTTTCGGAGATCACAGAATAGAGAGCAAAAATCTGTAGGTCTTTCCCGATCAGGTACGCGATCTGCGCCGACCCTCCATAAAGGTGGCCCGGTCCGTACGCCTGCCCGTTCCCGCCGTTATGCGTATACGACCCTGAGCCGGTGAAAATCCACTTGTTCCCAAAACCGAGATACGCCATGGAACTGATCGAATTGGATACGATGGCCGGCGCGAGCAGATTCACCAAAATGGCGCGAGCATAGTTGACAGAAAATTGAGACTGACGAAGCTGCCGGCTCAGCGATGCATTTATCGAATAGCTGGTGTTCTGGAAGCTCCCAAGAGCTTTGCTGGAGGACTGGAGGAAGAGCGGTCCCGCAGCAACCTGCGCCGTAAATGTCGGACTCAACTCCCGGGCATATGTCGCCTGCACCGTCTCGGCGGACTCCTGTCCGCTGGGAGTAATGCCGTCGATGTACAACGGAGTAATAACGGCTCCGACCGTGTCTCGAAGCGTCAATTGATAGGTCAGCCGCGCATCCCCGCCCACGGTCAAAAACCTTTCCGTCCGATTCTGGTACGGAGTCGAAGTCAAGACGTGGGTGGGAACCATCAGAAAGTAGGCTCCAGTCGCCGTGCCGCTGAAAGTCATTCTGGAATTGATCAGGTACTTGTAGCTGACTGTGCTGGCGGCATTCGTCACCTCGTAACTATTTTCCGCCAGCTGGGCTCCTAATGTGGGCACCACGACGCCAATGCCGCCGATCCCCAGGCTTTGCGGCAGAAACTGGTTCAGACTCAGATAGCGCGCTGCCGTGGTATCCCACTGCAATGCCGACCGCTCTGAGAGCGCGCGAGCCAGGCTCTGAAATGCATGTTGCGAAAGATTATTGACTTCAGTGAATTGCGGATACACGTTGTACTGCGGCTGGTACAGAAGAAAATAGCGGGTGCGCTCGTTGTGCAGCATCAATCCGCCATCCGCGGCAAATTGTGCGTACCCTGCCGACTGCTGATTGGTCTGCGTGCCGAAGAAATTTGTCTCATCTCCGCCGGAAGCCGACAGCCCCAGTCCATACTTCTCGAACGACTGGTTCTCCGCGTTGATTGCATTCACGCCCTGGTTCAATGACAGGTTCGTGCCCAAAGACTGCCCCGGAAGCAGCGGCTCCATCGGGTTGCTTTCCCCCGGCGGCAACTCTCCCGCCGGCACCGCCTGCGCCATTGCCCGCGCACCAGACATGAACAGCCCCGCAAGCACCAGAACCAAGACAATCAAATGAGAACTTCGAATTTTATGAAGCCAGTACAGCAAATTGTTCACGGGACCACCACGGTGTCGCGGGTTTGCAGAACCACGTCTTCACTACCCCGCTTGCCCTTTAAAACATTGTTGTATTCCACCTTGATGCGTTGCACCTGACCGTTCGGCAAGGTGCGCAGAACGTAAATCTTGTTCGGTTTCGCGAACTCCCTCAATCCGCCTGCGGTTGCCACCGCGTCGATCACGCTCATGGGAGGAATCAGCGCATAGGTTCCAGGACGCAGCACCTGGCCCAGTACATTGATCCGCTGGCTGCGAATCTCAGCCACAATCACGCTGACATCCGGATTGGTAAGAAACTTGGAGAAGCGCGATTCCAACTCGTTCTTCAATTCCGTCGGGGTCAGGCCGGATGCCTGCACATCCCCCACCAGCGGAAGAGAAATCTTGCCATCCGGGCGAACCGGAACGTTGCGCGAGACTTCCGGCTCATGCCAGACATTCACCGTCAACACATCATCCGCGCCAATGCGATAGTGAGCATCCACAGACGGCGCCGTCCTCGAGTCCGGCTGCGCCAACCCGGTTTCTCCGGACGTGGTTTGAAAAGAAGTTCCAACTGGAGTCTGCGGGGTACTGAATGGAGAATTAAACGATCCGACCATGGCGACCACAGGCTGCGTCTGCGCGTGCAGCAGGCAGCAGGTCAAACTCACCGCAGCCGTGACCACTGCGAATTGGGACAATCGAGACAACATTCCTTTTCCTTTCATGGTTAGTTCTCCTCTGGGGAACGCGCGTCAGAGTGAGCCTGACGCAACCGGGGTAAGCCGGCGTCCTTAATCTTGTAGAGCAGCGCGCGATAGCTGATATCCAGCGATTGTGCCGTCTTGCGTCGATTCCAGCGATGCTCGTTCAAGGCACGCAGAATAATCTGACGTTCCATCATCCGCACTGCACGCTGCGTCTGGATGCGCAGCGGAAGTTTTCCGTCCGGAATAAACACCGAATCCGTCGATGACGATTCGCTTTCGTTCAGCGCTTCCACAATGGCCTGTTCGCTGCCCAGAACCACATACCGCTTCACCAGGTTCTCCAGCTCGCGCACATTCCCCGGCCAGTGATAGGCTTCCAGCAGTTTCAGCACGGAGCCGGAAAGCGGCGCTAGTTTGGTTGCAAACTTTAACTCGTAGTAATGCAGGAAATGGGTGAGCAATAGCGCCACATCGGAACGATGGTCGCGCAGCGGCGGTATTTCGATCGACACCACGTTAATGCGATAGAACAAGTCCGAACGAAACCGCCCCGCTTTCATGTCCGCCTGCAGGTTGCGATGCGTAGCGCAGATCAGCCAGAGATCGACCGCGCGCTCTTCCGTGCCGCCCAGCCGGCTGAAACGGAAATCCTGGAGCACCTGCAGCAGTTTCGCTTGCACGGATGCATCCAGATCTCCGATCTCATCCAGGAACAGCGTCCCGTTTTGGGCCTGGTCGACTTTGCCGCTGCGGGCATGGTTCGCGCCGGTAAACGCTCCCGCCTCGCAACCGAACAACTCGCTTTCAATCAGGCTATGAGGCAGACTTGGACAATTGACCTGCACAAACGCGCGGTCGCGTCGCGCCGACAGCGCATGCAGATTCTGTGCGACTACATTCTTCCCGGTGCCGCTCTCTCCGGTGATAAGAACCGGCATTCCGGCGGTGGCCGCCAGTTGTACCTGGCGTCGAACAGCCGACATCGCCTGGGAGTCTCCCAGAAGGATCGGCATCGGAACTAAAGATGGTGAAATCAATTGCATGATTTTTCGACTCGCGCTCTATCTTGCACGTACCGCGCCAAACGAAGCCGCCCTGCTGCCAGCACCAGAATGAAGACTGCTGTGGTCGCAGGGAGCCGTTGCGAATCAATGCACTGCGACAATCTCGAGGTTTCCGGGGACCAGTTTGCCTGCCGCCCGCAAAGCTTTTCCCCATCAAAGAGGGGCGTCGTTTTCCCGCTCTTGCCGAATCTTCGATTGGGAAGTTCCCTTCGCAATAGGTAAAAGTTTTCACACACCCCCGCAGGAAACCCACCGAGTGACGAAATTCCGCTGACCTCTGTCGCCGGATGGATTCGCGAGCTGAAATTTCCCGAATCGGAACTCACTTCGTCAACGTAACCGATCAGTAACATTTCCCCGTTTATTACCGCCATAAGTACTCGATCAGCGGTTACCAAAAGTCTGTTGTAAAACGTCAAAGGAACAGGCAGAATCAGCACTGTGATCAGGAGAGGGATTGGACGCGCTTTTAAAAAGTGCGACCGTCCCCAGAGGGTGGGCCGGGACTTGGCGGGCAACAAGGTTGTAGCCTGCAAAGTGACGATCATCACCCCTCTCCGAAGTTCGACGTTTCCAACAACGGGTGAGTTTTCGCCGGGCGACCGGATCGATTTTCGACACATCCATGCAGGTTTCGAAATATACGATGCGACTTGGTTAAGGCTGCACGAAATCCACCGCATTCAAATCGGCGAACTTTTTTTACACGTTGTTGATTCTCCTTTGATTCACTGCACTACTTCTGTCTGGGATTCTCGAAGCAGAGTGACGAGAGCATGCCTCACCTGCGTTCCGATTCACCCCCAGACAACATTCGCTCGCTAGTCACGTTCAGGGTCGATGCTGTTGCAACCTACAGGGTGGTGTTTGTGAATCAGCGATTGCGCGTAGTCCTTGTCGAAGACGAGGTTCCAGTACGGGGCTACGTAAAGAATTTGTTGGAATCTCTCGATTGCAGTGTCAATGCTTTACCGGTGATCGATGTTGCAGAAACATGCCGCGCCGTGGTCGCAGCCGACCTGGTGCTGATTGATACCACCTTGCCCGGTGTCAGTCTGGAAGCCATCCTGATCAAGCTGCGCCAGCAGTTCCCGAATCTCAGCGTTGTTCTTCTCATTCCAGCCGGAAACCGCTCCGGATTTCTTGCCGCGGCCCGTGAGGGTGTGTACGACGTATTGCCCAAGCCATTCCTGAAACATCAGCTGGACGCCATCCTGCGCCGTGTTCGCGATCGCGTCGCCAGTTCCAGGGCCCAGGCCAGCAGCAGCTCCATCATTCGTGAGGAGCTTGGCAACGGAACCTTTTTCCTGGCCGCAACTCCCGCCATGAAGAAGATCTACGATCAGGCTGCCGCCATTGCCCATGCCGATATTCCCGTCCTGATTACGGGCGAAAGCGGCGTCGGCAAAGAGGTCGTCGCCCGACTCATCCATCGCCTCTCCCGGCGTTCCAATGAAGAGTGGCTGAAGATTAATTGCGCTGCGTTGCCTCTGGACCTGCTGGAAAGCGAATTGTTCGGCTACGAGGCCGGCGCATTTACCGGCGCCACCAAGTCCAAGCCAGGCAAATTTGAAATGTGCGACAAGGGCACGCTGCTGCTGGACGAAATCGGAGAGATGAGTCCCCAGCTGCAGGCCAAGCTGCTGCACGTGCTGCAGGATGGTACGTTCTCTCGCTTAGGCGGTCGCGGAGAAAAACAAACCAACGCCCGTATCCTGGCTGCCACCAACATTGACATCCAAAAAGCGCTGGTCGAAAAGACGTTTCGCGAAGACCTCTACTATCGGCTGAGTACGTTTGTGCTGCACATTCCGCCGCTGCGCGAGCGCCGCGAAGAAATTCCCTACGTTCTTACCCAGATGTCGCAGCAACTGGCCCTGACCCATGAACTGGAGCCGGTGCATTTCTCGCCCCAGATGATCGCCGCCTGTGTCGCCTATCACTGGCCAGGAAACCTCCGCGAGCTGGGCAACTTCGTCAAACGATATCTCGTCATTCGCGACGAACCGGCCGCACTGGCCGATCTCGAGTCGAAAATTCCCGGTTACTTCACCCCGGTTGCGGAACGGAGCAGCATGGTAACCGCCACCACCAGCCCCGATCTCAAGTCCATGGTTCGCGGCCTGAAAGACCAGGCGGAGATGCAGGCCATCCGCGATACGCTGGCAGAAACCAAGTGGAATCGCCGCATCGCGGCCTCACGCTTGAACATTAGCTACAAGGCATTGCTCTATAAGATCCGGCAATATAATCTATCCGGTCCGGCGCAATCCGCATAAATTCGAACCTAGTCGTTATATTGGCTCGCGGACGCCGCAATTTATTTTTTATCGAGGTCAGGGATGGTTCACAACGTCGTCGTCAATTTGAAAAATTCGAACGTTCTGTACGGCTACTACCGCACCGACAATCCCTCCCAGGATGCCAATGAAATTCCCAGCGATCTGCCGGTCAACATGACCATCGAGCCTGAGGGCGGCGGCCCCGCGGTGACCTTTCGCCTGGATGATGCCAAGGCAGTTTTCTTCGTGAATAGCTTTACCGGCAGCCCCACCCAGCAGGATGTGCGCTTCTTCGACGCCGTTTCCATTCATCCCTTCCTGTGGGTGCGCCTCGCGTTTGAAGATGGTGAAATCATGGAAGGCCGGGTGGCAAACGACATCGACCTGTTAACCAAGAATGCATTCCACCTTTTTCCCGTCGATGAGCTGACCAACAATCGCAGCCTGTTCGTTCCCAAAGCTTCTCTCAGCAGTTTCCAGATAATCGGGCTTCTGGAATCGCAGGCCGCTCAACTCGAAGTTGCGTAGCTGTTCGCTTCATCGCCCCACCACTCCCCGCGGGTGAGGCTTGCAACGGATGTCAGTTTCTACTCAGGTCCAATCGCGATTCACGCTTTTGTCATATTCCCCTTCGGTTTCATCCTTCCCCAATAGCAAATGCGGTGCAGGAATGGGTAAAGTGTGAGCCTTCCGCCACGTGACAGTGCAAATTACTGCACATCACTTCCGGCGTTGCGTCCTCCCCTCTCCACATACCCCTTCAAAATCGCCGATCCTGCGTCCTTTGCAGGGCAAACGGTTTGGCCCCGCAGTTGCAATCATCTTCGTCGAGCACACTTTCACTGCTCACGTTGAAGGGATATTCATGAACCACGAAGGGTCATCCGTGCTGGGCAGGTCCACGGTCATTTTGCTGATCGTCGCGATTGTTGCCCTTGCACTGAATCTCGCTTTCGCGCATGCGCTCCACTCTGAACCACTGGGCCTGCTTGGTTTTGGCCTTTTCTGCATTGCCTATGCCGGAGCGATTCCGGCACTTTTTCGTCGTACCCGTGCCCGAAACGCGTCTGTTTCCTCGAATACGCCGGGCAAATCCCTGGTAGGGCCGTCGATCATTGCCCGCAATGGTTCCGTGCCGCGGCGCTCTTTTGATCCCGGCAAGCGCCCCTGCCATGCGCTGACCATCGATTTGGAGGATTATTTCCACACCGAAGTCGCCTCCCACGGCATTTCCTTTTCCGACTGGGAACAACTTCCTTCCAGGATTGAGCCCAGCACCCATCGCCTGCTCGATCTGCTGGACCGCAATCATACCCAGGCTACGTTTTTTGTGCTGGGATGGGTGGCCCGTCGATATCCGCGCCTGGTCCGCGAGATTCATCAGCGCGGCCATGAAATCGGTTGCCATAGCCTCGATCATCAACTGGTCCACCGCATGAGCCCCAGCCAGTTTTATGAGTCCACCGCAATCGCAAAAGATTTGATTGAGTCGGCCATCCATGAACCCATCTACGGCTATCGCGCACCTTCCTTCTCCATCACCCCGGGGAGCGAATGGGCGTTTGACGCTCTCGCCAGGCTGGGCTTCAGCTATGACTCGAGCGTTCACCCGGTGCACCATCCGACATACGGAAATCCAACAGCTCCTCGCAGCGCCTACCCTGTCGCCCATGGCCAGTTGATGGAGTTTCCGATTGCGACCTGGCGGGTAGCGGGACGCAACCTGAGTGTCGGCGGCGGCGCCTATCTACGTTTGCTCCCCTTTCAATACATTCAGCGAGGCCTTGCAGCCTGGGAGAAAGAAATGCAGTCGCCCGCAATGATCTACCTGCATCCCTGGGAAATCGATCCGTATCAGCCCCACATTCCGCTTTCGTTTCAATCCACCGTTCGCCAAACCTGGGGTACGGCCATGATGGAAGACAAACTTCAGCGCTTGCTCAGCCAGTTTTACTTTGCTCCCGTGCGCGATACCCATAAAGGCGTGCTGCAGGTCAAGAGCTATTCGACCCGTCAATCCACATTCCACATGGCCGAAGAAGCCGCACAGGTGGCGGGATGAAAGAACAGACAAAAGCATCACAGCCGTCGAATTCATTCGACTTTACCGCCTCTGCGGTCCGCCACGTCATTCATCCCATGTGGGCAAAGGTGAATCACCCACACTTTTCCAGCTATCTGCGGGAATTTGAACGCAACCAATACTTGCATCCGGACGATCTCCGCAAGTTGCAGATGCGACGCCTGCGGCAACAGCTGGTCGACGCGTATCGGTACGTCCCTTTTTATCGCCATCGCATGACCCAGGCAGGCTTGACCCCGCTCGATATCCGCACGCTGGACGATCTGCGCCAGCTGCCTGTTCTGACCAAGCGCGATATCCAGGATCACCAGGACCTGCTGGTTTCCAGCATGGTTCCTCCCGGCAAACGCGAACAAAATCAGACCGGAGGTTCCACTGGCAGTCCGCTGCAGTTCTTTGTCGACTACGAGCGCAACGATTCGCGCATGGCCAGCACCGTCCGCCACAACGCCTGGGCCGGACTGCATATCGGAGATTGGCATGCCCAGTTGTGGGGCTCCCGCTACGACTTTGGCGATGAACCTGACCCCACTCCGCTTTGGCGCCAGAAATTTCTCTATCGCAACATTTCGCTTCACACCGCGGATGTCACCGAAGCTTCGATGATGGAGTACGTCGGAATTCTGCGCAAATATCGGCCTCGTTCCATGGTGTCGTATGCCCAGTCCGCAGTTCTGTTCGCGGAGTTCTGCAACGCCAATAACATTCACGACATTACCTTCGACTCCATGATTGTCAGCGCCGAGATGCTGCTTCCCGGCAAGCGTCAAATCCTGGAAGAGACTTTCCGCGGCAAAGTGTTTGACCGCTACGGCTGTCGCGAGGTCAGCGTGGTCGCCAGCGAGTGTGAATATCACAGCGGCCTGCATGTGAATGCCGATGCTCTGATTGTTGAAGTCGATCCTGCTCCCGGTCTTCCCGCGGGCATGGGTCGGGTGCTGATCACAGACCTATTAAATCGCTCGATGCCGCTGATTCGCTATGAAATCGGCGACCTTGCCACCCTTGACAGCAATATCCATTGTCCCTGCGGGCGTTCCCTGCCGTTGATTGGAAATATTCAGGGACGCACCTCCGACTTTTTACGCCTGCCCAGCGGTCGCATGATCGCTGGTCCTTCACTTGCGCTCCTGGCTGCCGATATGCGTGATGTGCGGCAGCTCCAGTTCATTCAAACGGCGGATCCATCCAAAGTCACTTTGAAAGTCGTCGCCGGCAACGGCTACAGCCAACGCACTGAGCAGGAACTGCGGCGACGCATGCAACCTTACCTGGAAAAAGAGAGCAGCCTCACCATTGTGACCGCTGACTCGATTCCCTCCGAGCCTTCCGGGAAATACAGATTCGTAAAAACAGTCGAAAAAACTGAAACTCCCACGGCCATGTGCCTGTAAAGGAACGCACGAATGGGAATACTGCACACGCATTTCATTTTGCCTTTGACGGAGCCGGAGCGACATGCCGGCCTGCCTGGCCGCCTGCGCCAGATCAAAAAATTTGAGCAGATGTCCGAGCGGCAACAGCGCAAAGTCCAGCAGGATCGACTTCGCCGGCTGTTGGAGCATGCTTACACCACGGTGCCTTTTTACCGCAAACAATTTGATAGCGCCGGCTTTCACCCGCGTGAAGCCCGCGTCGATCATCCGCTTCCGATACCGGTGCTGACTCGCGAAGATCTTCGAACCGCCGCCACCTGGCTGGTTTCCTCCGCCTTTCCCGCCGACAAACTTCGGGTCGCACTCAGCGGTACAACTCACCGTATGCCCACCCGTTTTCACCGTGACATCGAAGGTGTCCGCGACAAGGTCGCTCTCAAGATGAAGCTCGATGAGTGGGCCGGATTCCGCCCCGGCGACAGCGCCATGATGCTTTGGGGAGCGGTCTCCGACGCTGCACGAGAATTCAATTCCAGATGGCGCGTCTATGAAGGCGTCTTCATGCGCCAGAGTGCTCCACCTCCTGGAGTGGTCGGGGCCGAAGTTCTGGAAAAATGGCGCTGGCGGTATGAGAAACAGCGCCCCAAGGTTTTGTACGGTCGAGCCACTGTCCTGGCGGCCTTCGCGGGATATCTGCGGGAACGCGGCGTCACCCATCGCCCTAGTGCCGTCATCTCAACCGCGGAGGTGTTGAGCCTGCCGCATCGCAGACTGCTTGCCTCTGTGTTTAAAAGTGCGCCCTTCAACTACTACGGACGCCGCGATGTCGGCATGATTGCTGCGGAGTGTTCCGAGCACGAGGGATTGCATTTCCATCCCTGGGGCTCGTTCGTTGAATTTGATCCCATCGCTCAATCGCCGGATGGCCCCGTGTATCGCGTGCTGGTGACTGATCTGCTCAACTATGGTCAGCCGTTTATCCGCTTTGATACCGGGGATTGCGTGACACTCACGGAACAGAGTTGCAGCTGTGGACGATGGTTTCCGTTAGTCGGCAAAATCCTGGGTCGACTGGATCAGGGAGCGATCGTTGCCAACGGAACAGAAGTTCCGAATATTACGTTCAACGACGATCTGAATCCGAAGAAGTCTCCCATTCAGCCGGTGCTTGCGTTGCCGGCCAAACGAAAACGCGCGGTCAGCCGGCCGCGCCCGAAAAGAAACGCCATGTCCGCGTAGGGCGACGTAGGTTGGCGTGCCGGCCAAGTTCCGGCCTCACGATGGCGCCGACTTCGGTTTCCGCAGACCGGCAGGTGCGGATTTGTCCCAGGTTGCTTTGGAGGATTGTAAGGATGAGTATTTTTCACACGCATCTGGTATTGCCGTTGGTCGAACGGGAGCGTCATGCGGGCCTGGCGCGTCGCATGCGGGAAATCCGTCGCTTTGAGCAGATGCCGGAGAACGACCAGCGCGCCATCCAGCAGCAACGACTGCAGCGCGTCCTCACGCATGCCTATAACACCGTTCCGTTCTATCGCAAACGATTTGACGATGCAGGCTTTCGGCCCTCGGACGGCAGCGTGGATCGCCCCTTGCCGCTACCCACGCTATGCCGCGACGATCTCCGCGAAGGCGGACAAGCATTGCTCTCCAACGCCTATCGGCTTGAGGATTTGCGCCAGGCCGGAAGCAGCGGCACGACCACCACGCCCGTCCAGTTTCATCGCAATATCGAAGCGCTGCGCGATAAAACTGCACTCCAGCTCCAGCTGAATACCTGGGCCGACTTCGATTCAGGCGATTCCGTAATGTCGCTTTGGGGAGCTCACCGCGATCTCGTTATGCAACCCAGCTGGCGCTGGCGACTTTACGAAGAGACTCTCTTTCGTCGCACTTCCGCGCCTGCGGGTTTCCTGAGTCAGGAAATTCTTGAGCGGTTTCGCCAACGTTACGAGCAGCGCCGCCCAAAAGTCCTGTATGGGTATTCCACCATCCTTGCCGCATTCGCAACCTACATGCAGCAACATGGAATCGTTCACAAGCCTCAAGTCATCATCGCGACAGCGGAAGTGATGAATGATTCCAACAGGGAATTGGTTGAATCCGTATTCGGGAAAAAGCTTTTCATCCATTACGGAAGCCGGGATACCGGCATGATTTGTGCGGAATGCTCCGCGCATGAAGGGATGCATTTCCATCCCTGGGGTTGCTATGTTGAATTCGATCCAGTGCGCGAGACGCCGGACGGAATCGCATATCGCATCCTGGTCACGGACCTGCTGAATTATGGCCAGCCCTTCATCCGCTATGACACAGGAGATTGTGCCACCTTGACTTCGCAACCCTGCAGTTGTGGTCGATGGTTTCCTACAGCCAGCAAAATCCTCGGGCGTGTCTCGGATGGCATCATGCTCGCCGATGGCGGTATGATTCCAGGCGTCAGCGTAGGCAATCACATGTCCCAGTTGGGCGAGACATTTCGAGCGATTGCACAGGTACAGTTTGTCCAGAAAACGCATGAGCATGTTCATCTGCGGTACGTCGTAAAAGATTGCAACTCGTCGGCGAGACAGGAATTGCAGACGATTTGCCATGCCATCGATTCGCTTGCGAATCACCGCATGGAGTGGTCGCTCGAACAAGTGGCCGACATTCCTCGCGAACGCTCAGGAAAAATTCGCCTGTGCATTTCAGAACTTCCGCCATCAGATTCCACGTTTGCCAAGTCTTCGGTGACGATGGAGGAAATGCCGGAACTCACGCGCTGAACGTAAAACTGACCGCGTTTACTGACCGATGCCGAGCGGGAATCGCAGGCTCAATCCTGCGCCAACGTATTCTGGTCGATTCCTGGCTACTCACAGCTCTTTCACTCGGCGAAGCTCGCCTTCATTTCCGATCAGGCTCGCCTTTCGCCGATGACGATACGCAATTGGAAATAATCTCCAGGCACCTGGCTGCAAACGCCGCAAACGTGTGCTCTCTTTCCACCCGCTCAAGCGCGGCCACCGCCAGCCGTCGGCACAGCGCTTCATCCGCAATCAGAGCTTGAATCCTTTGCTTCAGCGAGTCAGCCTCGCCCGGCGGCACCAGCAGTCCATTTACGTTGTCAATCAGATAATCACGCACTCCGACAACATCGCTGGCTATGACCGGCTTCCCCAGCGACGCGGCTTCCAGCACCACCACCTGCCCAGTCGAGCGATACTCTGCCTTGAGCGGGACAACGACGAAACGTGATGCTTCAAGCAGCTCAAGGTAACGGGCACGCGGAACATCGCAATGCAATTCAACATTCACCGGCTTCCGCAGATGCCTGACACTGGCGTCGTCAGCCACCACTACGAAGGGAAAATCCAAGCCATCCACAGCTTCGAAAAAAGTTTGGTAATCGCGCAACGACCGCCCGGCCGCAAATCCATAATCCCCCAACGGCGTGAGTCCGGGCTGCAAAATATTTGTGTGGAAAGGGACAAACTGGACCCGATCCACGGGCAGTCGAAGTTCCTGGCTGTACAGGACGCGCTCTCCCTCAGAAAAAACGATGACGCGTGCAGTGTTCCGGAAAGCAAAACGCCGCACAGTCCGCTTCGTCCTCCACGTAAAACTGCTGGCCCTTATTTCGTCCAGAAGAACCTCAGAGGCGATATGAGGTCTGTTTCCGGTTCCGAAAATCGCACAGAGAAGCCCGTACATCTGGGCTTGGCGCACTCCAACCGTGTATACAGCGTCGTAATGGCGGCGTTTGAATAACAACTGGAATGCGAGCTGGATCGCTCCGGGAAAACTGTCCTTGTCGGAAAGCTTGTCGACCGCAAGATTCCAGCGCTCCGATTGCCACATCGCGGAATTGCTGAGGACTCGCACGTCTCGAGATGAATCAATATTCATGGTGAATCGTGATCAGAAAAAACGCTCCCACTTCAGACGCATGTGTGCCAGTCACTTTATGCCAATGAATCGGTTTTGTGTGGAGGGGTACTCTTCCGCTTGAAGTTCTTTTCCAGAATCGCGCGCGTCAGCAGGCAAAGCGGAACCAGGGGAATACGACGCAGTTTACACGCGCGCACAAGCTTTGCGATCGCCAGATCATATTCTTGCGCAGAACGATCGTGCCATGCCCGTCCCAGGCAAATCCTGTACTCTGCCTCCCGAAGTAAATAAGGTTTCCGTTGGAACTGGGGAAAGTCCTTCATTGCTTCAAGGCAACCCATGAGCGATCGAAACTGTTCTTCCGGCCGACTCAGAGTCAGCCCTCCGGGCTGGTACCTGTACGACACCAGCGGTTCAGGAATAAAAAACACCGGGAACTTCGACGCTACACGCATCCATAGCAGCCAATCTTCTCCAAACTGGCCCACCGCCTCGTCAAACAAGCCAACCTCATCGAAACATTCTCTTCGGACCATCACGGAGGAAGTCTGGATCCAATTTCCAAACAGTAACTGCTCGACCACAAAGCCATTCTGTATGTCATACATCTCGGATTTGTTTCGACCGATCGCTACGGCATCAATGCTAAAACCTCGCACTTCTGTACAGAGCAAAGCGTACTCGGAATGGGCGTCCGCAAAGGCTACTTGTGTTTCCAACTTCCGCGGTTCCCAGAGGTCATCCGAATCGAGGAAACATATGAATTCGCCCTGAGAGAGGCGGATGCCTGTGTTTCTCGCCGCTGCCACACCCTGATTTTTCTGCTTTCTGTACTCGATGCGATTTGAGTAATGTTCAAGTCGCGCGCTTGTCTCGTCTGTCGAGCCATCATCAACCACAATGATCTCGAAGTCACGATAACTCTGGGCAAGAACACTCTCGATCGCCTCGATAACTAGCTCTTGCCGATTGTAAGTCGGGATCACGATAGAAACTCGGGGTTTCGGCACCTACTTCTCCCACACCTGCGCTAATTCCGTTCAGTATCTCACAGGCTTCTCGCGGAACAATGCGGGCACACCATCCGCTCCTCCTTCCTACTTGGCGTATCCCGCAAGAGATGCTTATTGCGTTGGCTTGCACTGTGTCACATTGCCGTTGATCGTAACTGTAGCGACGCTTTCCGCTCCGCAGCTCACGGTGTTCGGCAGGTTATCGGTGAATTGGACGTTCGATGGACAAATTGCGCCAGCTTCTGCCACTGTCGGATCGCAACCCCCGTCAGCCGCAGCAAACGTGTACTTCGGCGTTCCCAGCCATGTGTTGTGCCCGATGATGGTCGAGTTATACCCGTCCCAATCTCCAGAGGCATAGGTGTAGGTATCGCTGAAGGTGTTTCCCGTGAAGGTCACACCTGTGTTGATACTGCCATCCGTGCTGATGCCAATGTCCTGCGCGGTACCGTTGTTGGTGGTTGTGATCGTGTTCCCGGTAAAGGCTGCATTCCCCGCAGCTGTTAGGTCAGTCACTCGCAGCCCCATGGCCTTGCATTGCACAGAAGTCGCGGTGATCGTATTGCCTGTGACCTGAACTCCCATCGGCGGTGCCGGTGTTATGCTCGGATCCCATTCCAGCTGCACCCCATAGGTTCCTCCTTCTTCGCAACCGCCATACTCTGTATTTTGCGGCAGTTCAACCACACTGATTTGATTGTTGGAAACCGTCACGTGGTTGGAGTTGACATGAAATCCGCGCCCGCTCTTCGGATGGCAATTGTTATTCGTTACCGTCGTATAGTCAGCAGGAAGATCAGCACAGAAATCATTCGAGTAGCTTGCATTCATACTGATGTCATTGCCGCTGATGGTGCTGTGCTGGTTGACCGTTCGAATGCCGCCCTGTGGAGAACCAATGATCGTGTTGTTTTCGATCAGGTCCCCGCTTCCGGGATTGTTGCCATTCTGGCCGATGAAGATAGCCTGTCCTTGAAAAACGGATCGGGCCGACAACGCACCCTGACCCGGTTCCTGGATGTTCGTTACATTGTCATGGATTGTGTTGTTCTCAATCTTTGCGCCAGGAGGCAAATAGCTCGACGAGTAAAACTGCGCTCCCGTGTTCTGGAACGTTGCCGTGACGTCATGAATATAGGGCGCCGAGCTGAACGTTCCTTCTCCAAAGCCGAACACGGGGCTGAATGTCGCAGAGTTTGTCGACTGGATAATCGTCCCCCCATAGACTTCCAAACCTCCATGGGCAGAGCCGCAAGGGCCGGCGTCCGGAGGATTCGTCGTCGACCAGCAATCATGACCCTCAATCGCTGGCGTTGGCACCGTGCCGCCACCAGTTCCGTAAGTGATGGTGTGCCCATTCAAGTTCAACGTAATGTTGTTCGCGTCGATGCCGAAGCACGTTCCTGCACTGGAAACGTCATTCGCCAAATAATAGCTGCCTGAAGATGTCAGGTCCTTGCACGCAGTTAACGCATTACCTGTCGGTGGCGGCGTTGTTGGTGGTGGCGTCGTTGGCGGCGGCGTTGTTGGTGGTGGCGTTGTTGGCGGCGGCGTTGTTGGTGGCGGCGTCGTTGGCGGCGGCGTTGTTGGTGGTGGCGTTGTTGGTGGCGGCGTTGTTGGTGGTGGCGTCGTTGGTGGTGGCGTCGTTGGCGGTGGCGTTGTTGGCGGCGGCGTTGTTGGCGGCGGCGTTGTTGGCGGCGGCGTTGTTGGGGCGTTGTGGGTGTGGCGTTGTCGGAGGCGGCGTTGTCGGAGGTGGCGTCGTGGGTGGTGGCGTTGTCGGAGGCGGAGGTGGCGCGGCTGCAACGGTCAACGTCAAAGCGCCCGTGACATTATCCTTCAACGAATCAGAGAGTACGACGTTAAATGTGTAGGAGCCCGCGCTCGTGGGAGTTCCAGTTACCTGCCCATTCGCATTGATCGAAAAACCCTTCGGTAGTGAGGATCGTCCGAAACTCCAGAAGTAGGGTGGTTGGCCTCCATTGCCGGCCAGGGCCACGGTATAACTGGAGCCGGCGGTTGCGGAAGGAATGCTTGTGGTCACCAGGCTCAGCGGCGGGTAGCAGGTGGAGGCAGGTCCGCCCGCGAGAACGCCCGCAGGCAACATGCTGAAACTGAGAATCAAAACGGTGAGGGGGAGAAGATATCTGCGTACCATGACTTTCAGACTCCATTCTTTGCAAAAGGCTGCCTGCTCATTGTCGGATTGCCGTTTCCTCGGCATACGACACGTTCCACAAGTGGTAGCTTTGGCGCCGACATAATACGGGCAACACGCCAACCTAAAGATTTGCTGCAGCGATACAGGCAGGAACAGGACTGCAAGAAAGAGTCGTCATACTCATCTTTAGCGCGCCCGCTGAATTGGCATCCCACGTCAGCTCGGCTTCGAAAGACGAGAAATCAGAGCAAGGAAGGCACCCCCTCCCCACCCCATTCTTTATAGTTTCAATTATTGGACTGCTGGCCATCATAGTGCAATGTCGGAGCTTTGACTATTGACCAAAGGGCAGAATTAAGCGGGTGGACTGAGGGTGGGAATCTGCTTACGCAACACCGGCAACAAGGCCGGAGACCACTCGCCTTCCACGCTGGCTGGTGCTCTTCCCTCGATTTGACCGGCCGCCGTCTCCTTCACAGGATCCGTCAACATCGGTAAAAGACTCATGGAAGCTGTGATTGCTCCTACAAAGTACCATGCATCGCGGTAGAGATTGTGGGCAGCGTACCCGTCAAAGAGCAGCACGCAATACATAAGATTGAACATCGAGGGCAGCTGCTGCAGAAAGGCGGAAGCATTCCTCTCCTGTAACTCCCTTTTCAGGCGAAAGTTAAGTCGAAAAACACAGACCAGATAGCCCCCGAAAGTAATGATCCCGATCAGTCCCAATTCTCCCAAGACTTTGAAGTAGAGAGAGTGGGCATTCAACCAGTGTTTCCGCCCCGACCCTGGCCAGAATTGCATTCCATTCGCATAGGTGTAGTTTCCGGCACCGACCCCGGTAATCGGGTTGCTCACGAACATGGCGATGCCGCCCTCCCAACTCAGGATGCGATTCTGGTAGGATGCATCGTCCTTCAGGTGATTTACGGTTTCATAGCGAGCTTTGTATTGCTGTGGAATGACGACCCACACTAACGGAGCCAACCCAATCAAGATGGGTAGATAGACCAGGTTCTTCGGCTTCCTGAACAGAAGCAGCAAAAGCAGGAACAGCACCCCGGCCGCAGCTGCACGTGACCCGGTGTACACAATCGTCACCAGATACACGACAATCGAAACTGCCGCCACAACTCTCATCCACATCGGGTTTGAACGTGCCAGCATCGCCAGACTAAGCGGAATCGCCAGGAGCAAGGTGATCGCCATCGTGTCCGGATCTCCGGCAGAACTCGTGATCCCCACAGCCCGCTCAATGTGCATTCTCACTTGCCAGATGCCGTGGGAGTAGTTCCATAGCGCGCTTCCACCCAGCCAATCCACCAACAAAATATCTGTCAGCACAAACCAGCGGATGCGATTCTCGGTGGTTAGAAGAGCAGTCACGAACAGAACAAAAACTACCGTCTCCATAAACCCGATACATGACGCCACTGCGTTGCCACGCCAGTAAGCCAACGGAATCGAGATCACCATCGCCCCGAAAAACGCCAGGAACCACTTCGTCGGCGTCGGAAAGCGAAACTTTTTCCCGTTGAGTAAAAACCCAATCACCAGGATGCCCGCTACCACCCGTTCCAGGTGAAGAGAAGCAGTCTGGGGATACAGTTCGCCCGGTTGCAGTTCCATGACGATCAACAGTGCGAGCAGCCCTATGTAGGGGCGCGTCAGCCCAATCATCGCTAATATGAACAAGACCGCAACTACGACGTATCCCATCTGTTCCCTGCCTCATCGACACAACGGTGTCCATCCCTCTATATGCACGCGCGGTGCCATCGCGGTTTCGTCGCAAGATGGGAAGCCTGCCCCCGCCGCAGCAATCCAAATCGACCCCAAGCCATGAACAATCAAACACTTAACACCATTTACCCAGGACCCGGCCCTGAGCTACCCAAGCCACTCCCAATCCCCTCCCTGCGGAGTGCAAAGGTTTGCACACTTCGAGCCTGAATTGGTCCCGAGACTTGCCCATTCGCCGCTTGCGAAGCCTGAAAGCCAATCCCTTGTCCCATAGACTCGTTTGGCCTTCCAAATGCTAAAGAATTAGCGGAATACGCGCGTCTACGTTCCTCAGGAGTTTCCCAGCAGTGTCAGCTACCGTGTCCCACCAGCCACATCGCATCCAGTATTCGTTGAGAAAGCTGGTTCAGGGCTCAAGCAGCGGCGTCTTGAGAATGATTATTCTCGCCGCCATCGGCTTCTTCATCATGCCGTTCACGCTGCACAAAATCGGTCCGGAACAATATGGAATCTGGGCCGTTGCAATGACCTTCATCGGCTACTACAGCTTTCTCGACCTGGGACTTTCCGGGGCGGTCTTTACCCACATGGCCTATGCGTTCGGCCGGGAAGATCACGAGGAAGCAAGAAACATTTTTGGCGCCGGTGTCCGAATTTTCGGCGCCGTCGGCCTGATCCTGATGGCGACCACGATCGTTCTGGCCGCCGGCGTTTATTTCCTGCACTACACCCACGGCCGCCTGCTGGCGGAAGTCCTTCTCATCATCGGCATAAGTACCGCCATCAGCTTTGGCATGCGTGTCCCCTTCGGCACCTTGAATGCCGGGCAGCATTTCGACATTACTGCGTGGGTAACGATCCTCACCGGACTGCTTCGCGCCGCAGGCACGGTGTTGGTTTTGAATGCCGGATACGGAGTCCTCTCTCTGGCGTGGCTGGCAGTCTTCACAGCGGTCCCGGCCAACATCATCATTCTCTGGACAGTGCGCCACAAATATCCCTACTTGAAAATATTTTCCTGGCCGCGCTGGAATCGTCCCACTTCGAAAAAACTTTTCAGCTTCGGCGGTCCTGTCTTAATCGGTCAAATTGCCGACCGCATTCGCTTCCAGACTGACACCCTGACCGTCTCCTTCTTCATTGGTCTCACGGCGGTCGCACACTACAGCATTGGTTCTACCCTGGTGCTCTACTACATGGACGGAATCGCCACCATCATCGGCGTGCTGACTCCCGTCCTGACCATGCAAAAAAGCGTCAGCGATCACGCCGGATTTGAACGCAGCTATTTTTCCGGTACCCGCGTCGCCCTTGTCAGTTCCGCCTTTGTTGCATTCGGCATGATCGCCTGGTCGCGCGACTTCGTCGCTCTGTGGATGGGTTCCGCCTTCACCGATGTCTACCCGGTGATCGTGATTCTTTCCGTCGCGGTATTTCTTGAGACCTCGCAAGCCACCTCTGTCAATGCTCTTTATGCCAGCCTGCACCAGAAGGCGTACGCGGTTCTTAATATCGGCGAGGCAGTCTCCAATCTGATTCTCAGTCTTCTGCTGGCGCGCCCCTACGGTATGATCGGAGTCGCGCTCGGCACACTGATTCCAAGCATCATCTTCCGCGGCATCGTGCAGCCAATCGTCGTGCAGCGCATCCTGCACATTAAAATCCGCGACACCGCACTCCTTTATCTGCGCACTGGGCTTCGCTCCCTCGCATTTCTGGCGCTGCCCTGGTTGATCACACACGCTCTACTGCGCCCAACCTACTTCCGCTTGATTACAGTCGGCATGCTTTCCGCCATCGCCTATGGCATCCCGGTTTGGTGGCTGGAGTTCAACGCCGTCGGCGCCAATAAGATCGCCGGCTCCTTCCAATCCATGCGTCGTCTGCTTCTCGCTCGCTAAAGGGATGTAGACTTTCCGCCGACTGTGATACAGTTCGGCATCATGCTTGACCGTCGCCGTTTTCTTGCTGTCTGTTCGCAATTTGGATTGGGTTCGACATTGCTGCCGGGAGTTCTCTACACCATCGCCGCCCAGGCGCAGACGCAGGCTACTCCCTCTACAAGCCCCTTTCCATCGCTTTCTGAAATCACTCCAGCGATGGTTGAGCAGGCCGCCGCGCTGGCTGGCGTTCCCCTGGCCCCAGATCAAATTTCGATGATGCTCGCCGCTCTGAATCAACAGCGTGACGGCTACTCCGCCATTCGAGCCCTTCATCTGCAGAACAGTGTTGCCCCGGCGTATATTTTCGATCCGCTGCCGCAGGATACAATCTTGCAAACCCGACGCGAAGCCCCCATCTACGGCAAGCCACCCGCCGTCGGCGAACCCCCCATCAATTTGGAAGAGCTGGCTTTCGCCAACATCCCGAAACTCGCCGAGTACATTCGCACCAAAAAGGTTTCTTCCGTCGCGCTCACGGAAATGTACATGGAGCGGATTCGCCGCTTCAACCCGGCGTTACATTTCCTCGTCACACTCACGCAGGATCGCGCCATGGCCCAGGCCAAAGCCGCTGATGCTGAAATCGCCTCTGGCACCTATCGCGGCCCACTGCATGGATTGCCCTGGGGCGCGAAAGACCTGCTCGCGGTGAAAAGTTATCCCACCACCTGGGGTGCGGGAGGCTTCGAACATCAGACCTTCGACTACGATGCCACCGTCGTCAAACGCCTCGATGCCGCGGGCGCGGTTCTCGTCGCGAAGTTATCTCTCGGCGCACTGGCCATGGGAGATCAATGGTATGGCGGCCGCACTCTTAATCCATGGAACCGCCATCAAGGATCGAGCGGCTCCTCCGCTGGACCCGCATGCGCCACCGCCGCGGGATGCGTCGCGTTCTCCATCGGCTCGGAAACTCTCGGCTCCATCTCTTCTCCATCCACGCGATGTGGCGTCACCGGGCTTCGTCCCACCTTTGGATTTGTCCCCCGCACCGGCGCCATGGCGCTTTCCTGGACCATGGATAAACTCGGCCCCATCTGCCGCTCCGTGGAAGATTGTGCGCTGGTGATGAGCAGCATCTATGGCCCGGATGGAACAGATTTGAGCGTGCGCGATGCCGCCTTCAATTGGGACGCAAATTTCGATTGGAGCACTCTTCGTATCGGATATGTTCCAACCGCCTTCCAGATTCCCAAACCGCTGGAGGAAACCATGCCCGCCGGTCTGGCGCCCGACAAGCAGAAAAAATGGCGCGAAGACTATCTCCTTCGCCGCGCCTCCCGCGAACGCACCCGCTACGATCGCACCTTCGATCTGGCCACCATCGATCAGTTGAAAAGCATGGGCGTCAAATTGATTCCGGTCGAATTCCCGAAGCTGCCGTACGCTGCTATGGCCAACCTTTTGTCCGCCGAGGCGGCCGCTGCGTTCGATCAGCTCACCATGACAGGTCGCGATAAGCTGCTCACATCGCAAGGACCCGAAGACTGGCCCAACGTGTTTCGCACCGCTCGCTTCTACCCCGCGGTTGAATATATCCAGGCAAATCGTGCGCGGTCGGTCGCCATTCAGCAAATGGCCGAGATTTTTAAAATCGTCGACATCATCGTCGTGCCCAGCGATGGCGAGCAGCTCACCATCACCAATCTCACGGGTCATCCTGCCGTCATCCAGCCCAACGGCATTCGCGAAAACGATGCGCCGAAACCTCCCGCCATCGACACCGGCGATGAAGATAACATTGGAGGTCCGGGCACACCCGTCAGCATTACTTTCCTCGGCAACCTGTATCAGGATGCAAAACTCTGCGCCTTCGCCCGCGCCTACCAGCAAGCCACCGACTTCTCCAAGATGCATCCGGATTTATCCGGCCTCGGCGCATGAGATCCTTCGCAACCTCTGAGTTCGCCGCGAACGGTTCATTTGGATTCAGCACGCGCATCACACGCGTAAATTGCCGGGTGGCCCATTCAAGCCTTCTTTTGGCTTGAGTGGGGTTCTAAGCTAGCCGCCATTTCACTTAGCTTGGCGATAGTATTCATATTGCGCGCTGTCCCATTTTTTGCTGCGGGAATTTTCAACTTCGAGTCGCCGATGCCATCCGGATAATAAGCATAGATTTCACGCGCTCCCAGTTGAAGCTGTTCGCTGCTCTGGTTCGTTACCGTCTTCAATGCATCGGCGCTGGGCTTGCCATCCAGAAAATACGCCACCGTACGATTTCCAGGCATCTTCAGAAACGGATTGTGCGCCAGCACTGCGGCCATCTCTACCGCGGTGCGAACCATTACAGCCACCGGCTTTCCCGCGTAGGCCGCGAGTGCCGCTTCCAGCGCGGCCTTCACCTGTGCTTCGGTTTTCGTGGATTGAAAAACAACGTTGCCGCTGGCGATGTACGTGCGCACGGAACCAAATCCTGCCGCTTCGCACATGGCCTTCAACTCTGCCATCGGCAGCTTGCCGGTACCACCGACATTCACCGCGCGCAGCAACCCAACGTAGGCGTTCATCTTTCCACTCATCGCACCAGCCTTCGTCCGCATGCGCACGACCGCTCTGATATCCCGATCTAGGTTACGGTCAGCACAACCGAGGTCGAGGCCACGGTGGTCCCGGAAGTCCCCGTCACGGTGACCGTCTGGGTTACTGGTGTTCCCCCACCGCCCGTCGCACTCCCGCCGGCGCACGCTGTCAGGCAAGTTGCCGCCATCAATCCGCCGAAGAGCAGCAGAACCGCCATCCAGCGCGACGGAAAATAGCGTCGCCTGCGCCCCAGTCCCAGCAGCACGAATCCAAGAACTCCCGCAAACGTCAAGCGCTGCGGGACTCCAGAATGCAGCGGCGATCCAGAACGTTTCATTCGCGCTGTTGATGTGGCAGCCGCCGAAGAACTGGCGTTCAGCGTCAGCGTTACAGTTTGTGCCGTCCCAGGAACCAGGCTGACCGATGCATTCGAGAAACTGCACGTCACCCCTGCCGGCAAGTTCGTGCATGTCAACGCCACCGTCCCTGTAAATCCAGAGGTTCCGGGCCCTGCACTGCTGGGACTCAGCACCACGGAAGTGGACCCTGAACCGCCGGGCGCCACTGTCACCGCATTCGGCTTCAGCAGCAGACTGAATTGTCCATTCACCGCGCTCAGCCTGGGCCACACCGCTCCCAGCGCGGCCGCATCCACAGAACCCAGACCCGTGGCCATGTCATAGCCCGTCCCCGCACTGCAACACGACATCACTCCATAGCCACTCGTATTGCCAACACAGTTCGGGCTGCCGGCAACGCACACCACCGCATTGCTTCCCGTGGTCACATCATGGAAGGCTCCGGGCGTGGTCTGTGCCACTTGATACAAAATCGGATTGATATTGCCAACCCCGCCGGTGTTTCCCGCCTGCTGGTTCATCAGCGTAAGAATCGCGGCCATTTGCGGAGCGGCAATTGAGGTACCCCCGTAAAGATATCCGCTTCCAGTCGTATCGAAATACGGTACTTCGCTGCCGCTCACCGGATACGCACAGCTGCTTCCTGTAAACCCGTTCCCGGCGGAGTTGACTTCTTGCGTACACAAAACATATCCATCGTGATTTGGGTCCGCTGCCAGCGAAACATCCGGGACATCGCGCTTTCCATCGCTTGGTACGCCGGCTCCAACCTGCCACGAAGGCTTGCTGAATCCCCCGGCGCATTTTAGAGTCGCCCCGGATCCACTCGTAGTGACGCAATTGCTGGCACCTCCGCCGCTGGCACTGAGCGAGCCACTGTTGTTCAGCCCGCTGATGTCAGGCGTGTCATTCCAAGTCGTCTCGGGGATGTAACTGATCACGGACCCATTGCTGGAAGTATTGCCACTGTTCCAGTACTTGGATTGGTTGCCGATATCCCCATTAAACGATGTGCCCCCCACCGCGGTGACATAGGAGCTGCTCGGCGGATAATCGACAGCCAGACCGAAGGACGCGGCCAGCGGTTGCCCGCTGCTGTTGGTACCGCCATCACAATCAGCAGAGCCGCTGTCCCCGGAGGCTGCGAATACAGTCTGGCCCTGCGAATTCGCCTTCTGCAACTCCTGCTCCAGAATACTGATCGCGCTGCTCCCCGCGAATCCTGCCTCGCACGCTCCATAACTGATGCTGATCGCAGGAACAAATTGCGTGTTGTTGATCAGCGGAGTGTCAATGGCATATTGCAGGGAATCCAGCACGTTGTAAGGTTGTGTGTTGCCCACGGTGACGTACAGGATGCTCGCATCCTTCGCAATGGCGCCTGACCATTCCACGTCGATGTCCGCCTCTTCCAGGTCGCCAACATTCGGCGTTGGTGTTCCCGATTCCTTTGGATACGCCACAATCTGAGTCGGCAAGTTTGAAGCATTCAGCCCGCTCAAGCTTCGAAAATTGGCAATATCACTCTTGTGCTGCAAAATGTCAGTCTGTCCCACGATCGCCAGAGCCTGACCCTTGCCCGTGAAACCGCTGTTGTATAAGCCGGTCACGTCGTACAAAGTCTGCGCGTCGTCCGGCGCAATAAAGTTGTACTCGCTGCCACTGGGACACGGATTCGCATTCGAAGAGCACAAGGTGTATTTCGCACCCACTCCCGACGATCCATTGTGCGGCGCTTCGTGCATCAATCGCTTCATCACATGCGGCTCAGGACGAAATGTGTTCAGATGCCGCACTCCCAGCGCCATGCCTGCAATCGCCTGCGGCAGGCTGATGTCGGTCGAGTTCGCCCAATGTTGTTTTCCGTGGAAAAGATACTGACGCATCTCTGTCTGGAAGACGGAATTTACCCGGGCAACGCTGCCGCTGAAAACGATGCGGTCGTTGCTGGCCGGAATTGAGGTCACAATAAAACCCTGCGAGCGCAGCCATGCCGCCACGGTCGCCAAGTCCTGCTGACTCACTCCGTAACGCGCCGCAAAATCGCCCGGCTTTAGCCAATGGTGATACATCGGCGACCCCGGCGTTCGCTGTTGCTGCAATAGGTTCTTCAGGTCCGCCTGCTGCGCAGCGGAGAGCGCAAACACCAGCCACATGTTTTCGATCGGCGTCGAAGCCGACATCCGGCCTTCATCCCGCGCCATGGCCACCCGCGGCGACATCGTGCCCTTCATCACCTGAACCTGCGCCGACTGAATGGGCCCGTGAATGCGGCTCGGCAATATTGTCAACGCGCGTGCCTGGGGCAAGAAGGAAGCGCCCAGCAGCAGCGCCACGACCGACTTGATAACAAAGGAAATGTTCATCTGGTGCAGTTTGGACGACATACGTCGGCCGTACTTCGGTTCCGTCATCGGTGTACCTGCGGGGCAAAAGTCTCTTTCGGCTGATTTGGTGATCAAATACCGAGATTCTATGGGTCTCGTGCGAAAACGCCAAAGGAATTCATATAGACGTGCACACCAAAGAATAGTCTCGCCTGTACACGTTTTTCTCATACAAAGTTGGTAGCATCTCCTTGGGAGCTCGCCATTTTCATGGCTTTGAGAAAGTATCGAGTTTGCTCATGAATCAGCTAGATTTCTCTTTGTTCACCCTGGGCGGCTCGCTGTTGGCCGGCTTGCTCGGCTCCCTCACCGGATTGGGCGGCGGCGTTGTCCTCGTGCCCATGCTGGTGTTGCTCTTTAAAGTGGATATCCACTACGCTATCGGCGCCTCGCTGATCTCCGTCATCGCCACATCTTCCGGCTCGGCCGCCGCTTATGTGCGCGAGGGCTATTCCAACATTCGCATCGGCATGTTTCTTGAGGTCGCTACCACCCTGGGCGCCGTTGGCGGGGCGTTCCTCGCAGCCCGCACCCCAACCCGTGGTATCGCTATTGTATTTGGTCTGGTGCTGCTCTACTCCGTCTATATTTCATCCCGTAAACATGACGATGGCATGGTCGCACCCAACCGCTGGTCTGAACGCCTTAAGATGAACGGCACCTTCCCCGGCCCGGACGGCAAAGTAGAGTCTTACGCGGTTAAGAATATCTCCGGGGGATTTGCCACCATGGTCGGCGCTGGCGTCCTTTCCGGCCTGCTCGGCATCGGCTCAGGAGCAGTAAAAGTCCTGGCCATGGACCACATCATGCGCATCCCCTTCAAAGTTTCCACCACCACCAGCAATTTCATGATCGGCGTCACTGCCGCCGCCAGCGCCGGCATTTATCTGCGCCGCGGCTATATCGATCCTTCGCTCGCTGCTCCCGTCATGATTGGAGTGCTGATCGGTTCACTCATCGGCGCGCGATTGCTGGTCAAAACCAACGTGAAGTCGCTAAGGCTCGTCTTCTCCGTCGTCATCTTTTTCCTGGCGCTGGAGATGATCTATAACGGCATTGCAGGAAAGATATAACTATGCGCGTTCTGTATGACAAGCAGGTTGAAACCTTGATCGGCCAGGTGCTTCGCGCCGGGGTTTTACTCTCCTGCTTTGTCACCCTGATCGGGTTAGTCCTCTACCTGGCGCACCACGCCACAGCCATCCCCGATTATCGAGTCTTTCATTCCGTCAACGCGCCGCTGCGCTCCGTGTACCAGGTGGTACCGCGCGCCTTCCTCGGCTATCCGCTGTCCATCATCCAGCTGGGAGTGTTGCTGCTGATCGCCACTCCCGTCGCCCGCGTTGCTTTCCTCGTCGTCGCCTTTGCATTAGAGCGCGATCGAATGTACGTCGTGGTCAGCGGACTGGTGCTTGTGATTCTCCTGGGATCCATCCTGTTCGCCACCTGAAGGGGCGCACACCAAGGCGGTTTCAATCCAAAAAGGTGGGCGCCTTCTTCCATCGAAAAACGCGCCCACCCTCGGCTTTCACATGAAAACAATCAGCCCAGGGATTCGCCCTTGCGTATCCCTGGTCTGCGTGCCACTGCGTTTTAGCAACTAATGAGCCGCTCCTGCGCCCGTTCCGCCGGCGCTGCCCGCACCAGAACCGCTACCGGTGGTTCCACTTCCAGTCGCGCCGCTTCCGCTGTTGGGACTTGCGGTGCTGCCCGAACCGGTGGTGCCGCTTGCGCTATCAGGGCTCGTAGTGTTGGGGCTTGTGGTGTTGCCGGTGCCGTTATCCGGATCAGCAGTGTTGGGGCTCGTAGTCGTTCCGTTTCCACTGTTCCCGGTTGTCCCGCTCCCCATGGTTCCGTTGGGATTGGTTTCGTTCTTGTTTCCTTGATTGGCGCTATTGCCATTGCCAGTCGTACCGGTTCCGTTTTGACTGTTTCCCATTTGGCCCTGGCTACCGTTCCCGGTCGTTCCGCGGTTTTGCGATCCATTGCCCTGGGTACTGCTAGCGGATCCGGTTCCCTGTTGTGCCTGTCCGCCACCTGTCGCGCCACCACCGGTCGCGCCGCCTGCCTGACCCATCGCCGCTACACCAGACATCGCACACGCTGCTGCAAATACTATGAGAGATCGTTTGATCGTCAAGTTTGTTTCCTCCTTATGGTCTTGCACAACAAACTGACCCAAACGCCTTTCACCGGCATCCATGCCAACTTATCGAGCTATGTAGTCGGATAGCCGCATGCCCAAAGGGGTTGCTGTTATTGCACGGCGCGCGCAACATACGCTTTTGTCATTCCAATGTTTGTTTGCAGTTCCCGGGCAACCTCGTCCTCTCACCACGCCATCCCTTCGCACGAATTGCGATAGCCATCTCCCCATTCCACTGCTATCCCAGACGTGCCCGCTGCATTACGATAGACAGATGAGCGAACGCAGCCGCGAACTTCGCGAACAGATCCTCCAACTCGCGGAAAAATATTTCGAAGAGGAATTCGGCCCTAAGCCCTTCTTCCCCGGCCAGTCTGCCGTTCCTGTCGCGGGAAAAGTTCTGGATGCCTCCGACCTTCGCAACCTGATCGACGCTTCGCTCGATTGCTGGCTGACCACCGGCCGATTCGCGACTCAGTTCGAGCGCCAGTTTGCGCGCTATCTGGATGTGCGCGGCGCAACCCTGGTCAACTCCGGCTCCTCCGCCAACCTGCTCGCATTTTCCGCGCTGACCTCACCTAAGCTTCTCGATCGCGCCATCCGTCCCGGTGACGAGGTCATCACCGTCGCTGCCGGATTTCCCACCACCGTCAATCCCATCATTCAGAATCGTTGCGTGCCCGTCTTCATCGACATCACCGTGCCCAACTATCAGGCCGATGCATCGCAGCTCGACGCTGCCCTCAGCGATCGAACCCGCGCCATCATGATTGCGCACACCCTCGGCAATCCCTACGATCTCGATCGTGTTTCCAATTTCGCGAAACAGCACAATCTCTGGCTGATTGAAGATAGTTGCGACGCCCTGGGAGCCACCTTCAAAGGCAAAAAGGTCGGAACCTTCGGCGATCTTGCCACGGTGAGTTTCTATCCCGCCCACCACATCACCATGGGCGAAGGCGGTGCGGTCGTCACCAACACGCCGCTGCTGAAAACTCTGGTCGAGTCATTCCGCGACTGGGGCCGCGATTGCTGGTGCGAGCCCGGCAAAGACAATACCTGCGGCAAGCGCTTCGATTGGGAACTGGGCGATCTGCCCTGCGGCTACGATCACAAATACACCTACTCCCACATCGGCTACAACTTGAAGATGACTGATATGCAGGCCGCCATCGGCTTATCTCAGCTGGCCAAGCTTCCCGGCTTCATTGCCGCGCGGCGAAAGAATTTTCAGTACTTGTATGAGGGGCTGAAGCCGCTGGAAGATCGCCTGCTGCTGCCGGAAAGCACTCCCGATGCCGAGCCCAGCTGGTTTGGATTTCCCATCGGCGTGCGTCAGGATGCGCCCTTCGATCGCAATGACCTGATTCGCGAACTCGAATCCAACAAGATCGCCACACGCCTGTTGTTCGGCGGCAATCTGACCCGTCAGCCTGCCTACCAGGGCGTCGACTTCCGCGTCATCGGCAACCTGCACAACACCGACTTCGTCATGCGCAATGTTTTCTGGATCGGCCTCTACCCCGGCCTGAACGATGCCATGCTCAACTACACCATCGACACCATCACCGCCTTCGCCAACCGAAAGAAGCAGCCCGTACACGCATGAACCTGATACGCAGCGCGTGACGTGATTTCTTTACCTGCAGCGAAATGCGCGGATGTAGGAATTGGCGACAATCGGCGGGTTTGTCCACACCCAACTCTTCGGGTCTTGCCACGCGGCGTCGGTCTTGCGCGCCACCAGCACGTCAATCGATAATCGCGAACACAGCTCACGAATGTTCGCCTCGCCAGGTTGATTGAACAGGTTCGCAATCGCGTCCTGCACTGGAGGACATTTTCCAACATCCCCACCAAATTCGGTGCCACAGTCCGGAAACGCATCCACCGATTGAAAACTGTCATATTCGAGCAGCGGCAAATAATCCTCGCGCATCGGGTTGTATTGAGCGATCGCCTGCGCGGGAAGCATCTGGTCGAGTTCACCGTAAGCGCTACGAATATTCTTTACCCCCGTTCCAATTTCGCCGGCCGCGGGGAACCAGTCAGCTGGATACGGGATGATCCCTCGGTCATCGAAGTAGGCGTACGTCCGCAAGATTGTCAGACTATAGAAAGCTCCCACAACCCCCAGAATCAACGTGGCATGAACCACAAATCGCATCATCCTTCCCTGGCGCAATCGATCGCAATGCGGCCGGAAAAACCAGTCATCAAAGAATTCTGCCGCCCATAGCAGCAAAATAAATTGAACGATCATCGCGCTTCGAAAGGCCAAATCGTTATTTGTGATCACCGCCGACCGCACGAACGTGATGACGAACATGCCGACAGCAAGCATGATCCACGATGCAATTTCCGCTTCTACCAATTTCACTTTGCTCCGTAGATCTTTTCGAAAACGAAGCCACGCGACAACGCCAAACACTCCGAACTCCAGGATGTAAACCACGACTACACCGAACGGGGCCAGCAGTCCCGGATGGAGGAAGCCTTTGTCTCTCAGAAACACCGGAGTGCTCAGGAAGTTGGGGAGCTCTCGTAATCCCAGTGCGAATGGCCCAATGCTCATTCCTGTTGCGGCCGCACCAGCCGCAACCGCACCGGCTGACGTTCCTATTGCAGGATGAACTAATAAATCGTGTAGATACGGAAGGGAGAAGAGGATCGTGCAAGATGCCGTTCCAAGATACAGAATAAAATCCTGATACACCCCCTTTGCCAGCAGCCGAAACCCCCAAACAAAGAGAAATATCGCCAACGCGAACGTCACATACACCGATAACCCAGCCGCTGCGGCGAAGGCGAACGCGGCAAAGATTCCCGCCAGTGTCCGTCGCGTCCACTTTGGATATGGATTTTCCCCGGTCTTTCTCACATTCCACAGCGCTAGAAAACCAATCAGGCACGCCACTAATGCCGCTACGTGGTGGGGAACCCAGATCAGCGCGTCGGTCCATGACGTGATCTGCACCGGATCCCACCCTTCCATGTCCATTGTGACCCGGTGAGCGCGAAAAAACTCATACACCGTCGGGATAATGTCCAGTCCAGTGACGGCAATCAGGACCATCCCGATCACCGACTTTCGGCGCAGATTTTCTCGAACCCCCAGGAAATCTCGAAGGTAGAGCGGGATCACTGCAACCAGTAGGAAGCCGCTCCACACCGAGCTGCCGTACAGTACGCAGCGCGGATCGATATGACTCAGTCGGGCGGGATAGCTGCACAAGACATACCAGAAGTAATAGTAGCGAGCGATCGGGGCTGATCCCAGGTATGAAAACGGGTTTCGAATTGGCGGTCCGGTCCGCATCGCGGAGTGCAGAAAAGCGATTCGCACCGCATGATCAAACATGGCTGTACTGGGATAGAGTCGCGATCCAATCTGGATATCGGCCAAAGACACAATCACCACAACTGTCCACAGAATCGCGAGCCCACAAACGATCTTCGTGGACAGACCCATGCTGCCCGAAACAGTCTTCGTCCGGCGCACCCACCTGGAAATCCAATACAACAGCGTCCCCGCCGTCACAATGCAAAACCACCAGAGAATGACAGTTGAATTTAGATATCTTCCAACCAGGTTGGTCACGATGGTTGAAATCACAAGCGACAACGGAAGGCTCAAAAGAATTTTTCTAGCGGTCGAGCTGCATCGAAACTGCAACAGGTCCGTGAGCCAGCCAAAACAATATCCTGGGAAAAATAAAAAAATGGCAAAAAACGGAACGATCGCCGCCGTCGATACAACATCGTGGACCGTATAGTTGTGGGTCAAGCGGGGTACCTCTTCATCGGCTTGGCTGCAGAAATCAGGAGCCGTTCGGGCGCTGTCGGATTGCAGCATCACCGTCGGCGATTAGATATCGTTCACTCAATTCTGCACAACTCGCTTGCACCGGCGATGGCGAGCTGGTCGGGTCCAATCAACTTAACTGAGAGTAGTCGACTGAAACACGCTCTTAATGATCTATCGTAAACTGTACCTCAATCGAATCGACCATCATGAACCCGCACCCATATCACAACTCGCCCATGGGAACGTCGGCATGTACTCGCAAGGAGGCGTCGGAGAACTGATATGAAAGCGATCATCCTTGCAGGTGGACTTGGCAGCCGGTTGGCGGAGGAGACTTCCGCCCGCCCGAAACCCATGGTGGAAATCGGTGGCCGCCCCATCCTGTGGCACATCATGAAAATTTATTCGCACTACGGCATCAACGACTTCATCATCTGCCTCGGCTACAAGGGCTATATGATCAAGGAGTTTTTTGCGAATTATTTTCTTCACTCCGCCGACGTCACCATCGACCTGCAGCAAAATAAAATTGAAACCCACAGCGCCGACTGCGAACCCTGGCGCGTCACCCTGGTTGATACCGGCGCTGCCACCATGACCGGCGGCCGACTGAAACGCGCGCTCCAGTACGTCGACAAAGATGAGACCTTCTGCTTCACCTACGGCGATGGCCTTGCCGACATCAACATCGACGACCTGCTGAAGTTCCATCGCAGTCGCAATACCCTGGTCACCCTGACCGCGACGCAGTCTGTCGGTAAATTTGGCGCACTCGAAATCAACGACCAGGCCGACGTCACTTCGTTTTCAGAAAAACCTAAAGGCGACGGTCGATGGGTCAGCGGCGGCTTCTTCGTTCTCTCTCCCAAAGTCGCTCCCTACATTCAGGGCGACTCCACCATCTGGGAGCGCGATCCGCTCGAAACTCTCAGCCGCGAACGTCAGGTCTCCGCCTACAAGCACCACGGCTTCTGGCAACCGATGGACACGCTGCATGATCGAAAATTTCTTGAAGATCTGTGGGACACAGGTTCCGCTCCGTGGAAAATATGGTGAAACCATTCTGGCAGGGCCGCAAAGTTTTTCTTACCGGGCACACCGGCTTTAAGGGTAGCTGGATGTCGCTCTGGCTGCAGCAGCTGGGTGCCGACTTGATGGGCTACGCGCTCGCTCCACACACCTCACCCAGCATGTTTGCCGTCGCCGACGTCGCCCGCGACATGACCTCCGTCATCGGCGATCTTGGCGAGCTCGATCATCTACAGGACGCGATGCTGCAACATCAGCCGGAGATTGTCTTTCACCTCGCGGCACAATCGCTCGTCCGCGCCTCCTATCAGGATCCCATCCGCACCTACGAAACCAACGTCCTCGGCACCGCGCGTTTGCTCGAAGCCGTTCGCGCCTGCGGCTCCGTGCGCGCCGTCGTCATCATCACCACCGACAAATGCTACGAGAATCAGGAGTGGGTCTGGGCCTACCGCGAGAACGATCCGCTGGGCGGCCACGATCCCTACAGCAACAGCAAGGCCTGTGCGGAATTTGTCACCAGCGCCTATCGAAATTCTTTTTTCTCGCCGGAGAAATACGCGCAGCATAAAGTCGCTATCGCCTCCGCTCGCGCCGGCAACGTCATCGGCGGCGGCGACTGGGCCTCCGATCGCCTCATTGTCGACATTGTCCGCGCCTTCTCCGCAGGCGAAACGCTTCGCATCCGCAATCCCAATGCGACCCGCCCCTGGCAGCATGTTCTGGAGCCTTTGCGCGGTTACATGACGCTCGCCGAACACCTCTATGATCACGGACCGCAGTTTTCCGGTGGCTGGAACTTTGGTCCCTACTACCACGACGCCAAGCCGGTTCAGTGGATTGTGGAATACATTGCCTCGCACTGGGCAGCCGCGCCCTCATCCTCCGCGCCGCGCTGGCAAATCGACAGCGGCGTTCACCCGCATGAAGCCAACATGCTCACACTGGATTGGACAAAAGCCTTGCAGCAGCTCGGATGGCAACCGGTGCTTTCGCTAGCCGAGGCACTCGACATGACCCTCGACTGGTACAGCAGCGTCAAAGCCGGCGAGAACGCGCGCCAGAAATGCCTAACCCAGCTTGACGCGTATCGGCAGGCGTTCGAAAATTTCTCGGCGTCCGAAAATGCGAGAAGGTCGTAGATCCTGCTCCCCGTATCGCGGCTTGAAATAAACCTTCAGCGCCAGAATCTTTGATTCGAACAAATCGTAGCTGAGCTTCGCCACAACGAACGTCACCACAATCAAAAATCCAATATAGAGCAGCGCCCATCGCAGCGGCATCGGCAACGTCATTCCAAACTGCGCCCTTAGAAAATGATCGATCACCAGGTATACCGGGATGTGATAGATGTACATTCCGTAGCTATATTTCCCGACGGTGCGCAGCCATCGCGCCTCCAGAATGTACCGCAGCCACACGATGCGATGCTGTGACAGCGCCAGCAATCCGCCCGACAGCAACGAAAATCCAGTGATCCCGATCGTCGGCATATAGAAATACGTCCCAATCAACTCCGTATGGTGGAATACGGCAATGAATCCGATAATTCCCGCCCCCGCACCCATGCACAGGAAAATCCATCGCAGCGGAATCTGACCCCTCCGCAACAGAATGGCAAGAATCACCCCAACCAGCAGCCCATCCACACGGCTGCTGGTCAGCGCCATCGCAGTAAAGTCGTATGCGAATTTGTGCACCATCACCACCCGCAACGGCAAAGCCACCACCAGCCCCACCCTGCACAGCGTAAGAATGGCATTTTCCGGCAACAGCCAAATCACCAGCGGCCATACGATGTAGAACTGCTCTTCCACCGCCAGGCTCCAGAAATGTCCGAACCCATTCATCTTCAAAAACAAATGATGCGGCCAGAACATGGGCCAATTTTGCGCGTAAAAATAGTAGGCCGCGCGCGTCTTTCCCGCGGCAGGAAGCAGAGCATTCCACCAGGAAACATGCATCGCGGCCAAGAGTCCAACCGTCAGCACCAGGTAATAAATAGGAAAAATACGCAGGAATCGCCGCGCATAAAAGGAAGAGAAATAATTTTCCGCAGTTTTGGATTGCAGCAGAATCCCTGTAATCAGAAATCCCGACAGCACAAAGAAAAGCTCAACCCCGGACCACCCCGGAACCATCGCATACACACACAACTTCGACAGCGCGGTCGTCCGCTCAATGTAAGGTCCGCCATGGGACAGCATCACGGCAAGTAAGGCGAGGCCGCGAAGTCCATCCAGCTCCGGCTTGTGGCTGGGCTCCGCCGCGCTGCGGGGAGAATATCGCGTCTCTTTGAACAGGGGAGGAAGCATTGTCACCACAACTGAAATACGCAGCGATTCCCAGGGGCAGTCGAAGCCGTCTGCTTTCCTCCCCGAATTCATGATGCTCCGCATTTTGCCGACAATGTCCCATTTGCGGAATTTCCCCCAAACCAAAGTAATGTCAGTCTGCAGGCTCGGTGCATTCAGTGCTGTCACAACCTTACTGCGCTCACGTTCGAATTCAAGCCCTTCGAAACAGAGCGCAACAGAAAATTGTTACAGTTCGATGATCACGCTCTGGGGCAGCCTCGATTTTGCGCAAAGCGTGCGAAGATGGGAAGAACTGCATGCACGAGGCAACGGCCACGAGCCAAGAATCCATAACACGCGATTCCCCACCAACGCTCCGCCCACTTGTCAGCGGCAAAATCGCGCTTGCAGGAATTTTGCTTGCGATTTGTACAGTTGTTGCCTTCGTTCTGGCTCCTGCACTTGTTCGCCTGGAGACAGGCACCAAGGTGATCACGTCGGACAGCTTCGACTATTCGGTATTCAGCTTCAGAATGAGGGTCATTCAGACAGGTGCCCTTTTATCGGTTTGGCTGCTCGTTCCTTTTTTCAATCGCGTTGCCGAGTTTTTCAGCATCCCGATGGCGCTCAGCTTACACGGTGGGCGCCTTATTGGCGGCGTGTGGGTTCTTGAGCGCTTTCATTATTCATTTCGGCAATCGGCAATTTGGCGCTTGGGACTTCGGCGTCCTTATTGATACGGGCTGGCGTCAGATTCTTGGACAAAGACCCTACACGGACTTTATCTCTCCGCTTCCGCCTGCCTTCAATCTCGGAATCAAGTATGCTTTTGAACTCTTTGGGGTAAATTGGAACGCGCAGCTCTATTTCACTGCCATTTTTGCATCAATCAGCTTCCTTTGGAGTTATTGGCTGCTGTCGAAGTTGACGGGCAGCCGGATTGCCTCCTTCGGTATGGCTCTCGCAATCCAGTGCGCTGTTGTCCTGCCTCTATGCTTCTGGTGGTACAACAACACCGTTTCCATCATGGCGCGCTTTTCTTCTTTCTTGCTTATTTTACGCGAGAGCAACCTAACTCGCCCCAGCGCAGCTTTCATATTTCCTGTCCCTGTCGATGTTGGCATTTATGAAACCAAACATCGCCGGACTGGCGGGCGTTTGCGGGATTATCTTTCTGATGGTCTCAATCGCCGCCGGCGCAGGCTTAATATTTCTTACCTTGGGCGCTGCCGCCACAACCCTTCTCTTCATGCGCTTTAGTGGCCTCTCTATCGTAGCGATGATTTCAAGTTATCGAGCGATTGCAATCGAACGCGGTGGGTTTAGCAGATTTGGTCTGATCGGCATGACCAGACTAGCAAGCTCGAGCTCCTTGGCTGGACACTTATGGTAGCCGCTCCGCTATTCAGTCTTTTGGTACCGATGTGGAAACGACTGCAGGACAGGCGATGGCACTACGATCTCCCTCTATGTCTTTTTATCGACTGCGTTGCCGATCACCCTTTACGGCATGGCAACGGATGCCGAAATTAAAGAAGTCGAATGTGGGATGCTATTAGCAGCGGGAGCTTTCATCGGTTTTGTCTTAAAACTTTCTGGCGCCCACCTTCGCCGCTTCTATATCGCAATCGTCTTTACTCTCGCGATATCTGGAATCTACATGGGCGCAACCCGGATTCGGGTGCTTGGTATAGGCCCACATCAATTCTTTGAATGGCGCGACGGGAACGTTCCCGGTCGCGAACAAATTCTTCAAAGACACCTACGCCAGTCCTCTTATGAGAGACGTGATCCAGCAGATTGATGCAGCGAAATCCATAATCAGGGGTCCTTTTTTCTTTGGCCCGCGAATTGAGTTTGCCTATGCTGTCGCTCGGATCCCATCCCCCCGACACTTGCCGCTATTTTGGCAACCGGGAACATCGTTTGCTCGCCGAGACGAGCCGAAAATGATTGAGTTGTGGAAGCAACACGACTTCAATACCTTGATCTTTCTCAAAGGCGACTATACGTTTTACCCGCCCGCATTGCTTTCCACCATAAACAGCGAATACCAGAGAGATGACCGCTATCCTGATATCACCGTTTACCATGCCCGCCAATAAAACCTAGCATCTCCCCACCCGATTATTCAAGCGAACGTGAATATGACTCAATCTTTCGCGGGTATCGCATCGCTCTCCGTCCCCAGCGGCAACTGTGGTGGGGTTTCAAAGTTCACCCGCTCCCGTTCCACCGCAAACGGTCTTCGCTGAATCTGCGTATGAATGGCGCCAATGTATTCCCCCATCACCCCCATCGACACCAGCAGGATCGAGCTGACGAAAAACATCCCAATCACCACCGGCGCAATCCCAACAGAAAAACTTCGCCAGAACAAAATCTTGTACACCAGGTAGGTCATGCCAATCAGGAAGGAAATCAACGCGCCCGCGAACCCGGTAAACGTCATCAGACGCAGCGGCACTTTGGAGTGATTAATGATCCCCAGCATGCCATAGTCATACAACGTATAAAAATTATTTTTCGTGATGCCGTGCGCGCGTCCCGGCTGATCGTAATAAATTTTCTTGTGCGGCAGACCAATCTCCGCAATCATCCCGCGAAAATACGGATATGGATCGGCAAACGACTTCACCAGGTCCACCACCCGACGGTCATACAATCCGAATCCGGTAAAATTCTCGAACGTCTCAATCGACGATAACCGATTCACCATCGCGTAATATTTCTTGCGCGCCCAGAACATCAGCGGATGT
>CAVTRK010000001.1:0-110024 GCA_963737095.1 uncultured Acidobacteriota bacterium | reverse complement strand
GTGCCGAGCGGGCCGATGCGAAGATCATTGCTGGTGGCGACTTCTTTGCGCACTTCGGGTGAACCGTTCAATAGCTCCCATGCGCGCAGTCGCTGCCAGGAGGAGACATTGGTTTCCGGATCGGTGACCGACGCTGCGACCTGGTTCACCAGTGGCTCCAGTGAGTGTGACCCCTGGGCTGCCAGGTAGCCGCGCTCGTTGCCGTCGCTGTTGATGTAAACGGCGGCATGCTTGCGCAGTTCGGCAGCATGTTGCTCCGCCCACTCGGTTGAGCCAAGCAGCATCGGTTCTTCGCCGTCCCAAGAGAAATACATGATGGTGCGCTTCGGCTTCCAACCGGCTGCGGCCAACTGACCGATGGCGCGAGCCTCCTCCAGCAGTGCGACTTGTCCGGAGATGGGGTCGTCGGCTCCATTCACCCAGGCATCATGATGGTTGCCGCGTAGCACCCACACATCGGGTTCTTCTGAGCCGCGCATGGTGGCGACGACGTCATAGACAGGCTTCAAGTCCCAATTGAATGCAAGCTTCAAGTGAACCTTGGTTTTCGACGGGCCGATGCGATAGGTAATGGGTAGACCCCCGCGCCAATTTGTGGGAACGGGCGGTCCTTGCAAAGCAGCCAGCAAAGGCTGCGCATCCTGGTAGGAGACGGGAGTGACTGGGATCTTCGGGAGGGAAGGCGCATCTTCGCGCTTCAAGCGCTTCGCGTCGGCTGTCGCGCCGATTCCAGGAGTCAGCGGATCGCCGGGATAGGACGGCGCATCCAGTACGCTGCCGCGTTGCACACCTTCCGCGGGGCGCATGGGGCCATCCGGAAAAACCTGGTTGACAGCGTATCCATCGTCCGCCGGATCAGAGTAGATGATGCAGCCGACCGCGCCATGTTCCGCTGCAATCTTCGGCTTGATGCCTCGCCAGGAGGCACCGTAGCGGGCGATGACAATTGCACCTTTGACAGAGATGCCGTAGCGGGCTAACTGCTCGTAGTCCTCGACCAGTCCGTAGTTCACATAGATCAGCGGCGCGGTGACGTCTCCATCGGGAGAGTAGGCATTATACGTCGGCAGTTGCTCGTCTTTCTGATTGCTGGTTGGATCTCCGGCGACGGCAGGTTCTTCGAGCGTGGCGTGGAAATTCCCCATCTCGAGCAATCGCGTTTTCGGCATAGGGAAGAGAACTTGGAACGTCTCGATGTGTGCGTCCCAGCCCCATTTTTTGTACTGCGCCAGGATCCACTCCGCGTTCTGCTTGTCATAGGGCGAGCCAACATGATGGGGGCGCGCGCTCAGCAGCTTCATATTCTGGCGCATGCGCTGCGGATCAGGGATGGCGGCAAAACGCTTCTCTAATTCGGATTGTGTCCTGGCGTCTGCCGCAGAAAATCCAAGCATAGCTGGTGGGTTCTGTTGCTGCGCCGGTGCAGAAGGCGATACGGCAATGGCAGGCAAAACGAACATAGCGGACAGAAGCAGGGTCGCATGGCGCAAGGTTTCCTCCCCAATCGCGGGAAATTTTCGATGAGAACGAGCAGGGGGATTTCTCGTGTGCCGTAATCGTACTATGCAAAACGCATTCGCTCAGGATCCAAAGCTTGCGAGTTCGGCAAAGAACCGGAACATTCGTTTCCGTCTTCGCGGCAGTTGTTGTAGGCTTGGCAAGGGCCTGCTGCAAGCGGCCGACCCTGTCTGAACCCTATGCCGACACCTGAGAAGCCCGACAACCAGCGGAAGATCGCGCTACGAGAATTTGTGCAGGCGGAATCGATGATCCAGATTGCGCTGGTGCTGCCGATTTCCTGCGTGATTGGATGGGCAATCGGGGATTATCTCGACCATAAACTGCATCAATCCTGGATCGGAATTGCCGGGCTGGCGGTTGGTATCGCTGCCGGCTTTGTTCAGGTGATCCGCATGGCGAACCACGCCAATCGCAGCGACGACAACCAATGACTCCTGAAAGCAGCACACCCGTCCCGGCTATAGAGTCCAAGCCGCAAGAAACCGCGCCCCAGCCGGGTCAGGGCAGCATGATCCAGTTCAATGAAGAGGATCTTCGCCGCACCCTTCGTCGTGCTCTGATCCTGGCAGGAGCGGCCGTGCTGGTGGCGTCACCCATTTTGTGGGCCTGGCTGGGTTGGCGCACATGCCTTACGTTCGTCATCGGCGTCGCCATTTCAGCCACCGGGATTGTCGAATGGCTGCAACTACTTTCAGCGATGATGTCAAGGATGGAAGAGGGGCGGACCCCGGTCCCGATGGGCCGCGTATTGGTAATGTTTTTCCTGCGTTTGGCAGTCGCGGGGGTGCTCTTATATGCTAGTCTAAACAGTTTGCATGGCTCCGTTTATGCGTTGCTGGCTGGGCTGGCTGTATCCCTGCTTGCCTTGACGGTGGAATCGATCCGGCTGGTATTTCGCACCGGATAATTCTGCCCATCCATTCAACGTTGGCCTGACGCACCTAAGCTTGAAGAACCTGGATAGAAAGTACGAACGATGCCCCTCCAACATTTCCTCGCTCACATACTGAACCAGTTGTTTGCCGGGCCGGTGACGGCCATGTTGAACTGGGTCGGCCATCCGCCGCTCAATCCTGCGGCCCCCATCAACGGCGTGTTCACCATGGAGTTGATCGCATTCCTCATCCTTCTGATCTTCTTCATCCTGGTTCGGACGACTTTGAGCGTGGAAAAACCGAGCGTGCCGCAACGGATGGCTGAAATGGTGGAGGAGTTCGTCACCAACCAGACCGAACCCATCATTGGACACAAGTACAAGGTCTATCTGCCGTATCTGGCGGCGCTGGTGATGTTCATCCTCGTCAACAATCTGCTGGGACTGGTGCCGGATGTTGAAACTCCCACCGCCAGCCCGGTAGTGCCGCTGGGATTCGCGCTGGTGACTTTTCTCTACTACCACTGGCAGGGATTGAAAGAAAACAAAGCCAAGTATGCCAAGCAATTTGTCGGGCCGGTCTGGTGGCTGTCGCCACTGATGATTTTGATTGAGCCGGTCTCTCACCTGGCACGCGTGCTCTCGCTCACCGTTCGTTTGTTTGCAAATATGTTTGCCAGCGATTTGCTGATTCTGATTTCATTCATGCTGGTTCCAGTCTTCTTACCCGTTCTCTTTATCGGATTGCATCTGCTGGTCTCGTTAATTCAGGCGTATGTGTTCATGATGCTGGCCTCCATTTATATTGGACAGGCGATTTCGCACGAACACTAGCGTTCAAGTTTTGCTGGAGTTGTATTCCCCTTCAGCGGCAGTACCCCCGAAGGTGGGCCACAGGACGCAGCAGGGCAGGCGTTCACGTTCCACTCGCGGGAGATCTTAAGAAACTATCGGAGTTACATACATGCGTACCATGCAAAAAGTCTTTATGGCGCTATCGGTTCTTTGTCTGGCCGTTCCAGCGTTTGCGCAGGCCAGCGGCAGCGATTCCCATGCCAGTATGGTGGCCATTGCCGCCGGTATTTCGATGGCGATTGCCTCCGGGCTCTGCGGATTGGGTGAGGGATATGCGGTAGGGTCTTCCTCGCTGGCAATTGCTCGCAACCCAGGCGCGCGGCCAGCGATTTTCCTGTTCCTGGTGCTCGGCCTGGCGTTCATCGAGTCGCTGGCCTTGTTTACCTTTGCCATTATTTTCATCAAGGTAAAGTAAGAAACCTAAAGCTTCACGCAAACAGCCTCCGGCAACGGAGGCCGTTTGTGTTTGTGTGCGAATAAGGGTTATTTGGAAGGTATGTTCCGTCGAGCAAGAAGCTCGGGCTTGATCCGAAGGGTCGCCGATTACGGTGTTTGCGCAACGATGGCTGGTGACGGCGAGGCAGTGACGTGCTGTGCGGTAAAGGTGGAGGCGCCGGCGCGGGCCAGGTCTAGGAAGCGACCCGGGAAGATTCCCAAAGCAAACACCGCGAGCACCAGGATCGCCATCGCCAGCACAAATGCCGGCCGCGCATGGGCCGTGTCAGGCTCGCGATTATCGGCGGGCGCAGCGGGCAGCATATACATCTGGCCCAGCAGGCGCAGATAGTAAAACGCTGCAACGCCGCTGTTCAGCAGGCCTAATATCGCCAGCCATGCGTTGCCGGAGTTGACCGCAACGGTGAAAACATAAAACTTTCCGAAGAATCCGCCCGTGAAGGGAATTCCGATCAATGAGATCAGGAAGACTGCAAATGCAGCCGCTGCGACAGGGTGGCGCCGCGCCACACCCGCAAAATCGCTGAGATCGGTTTTGGATTCGTTATAGCCAGAGAGATAGCCAATGATGCCGAAGGCGCCGACGTTCATGGCGGCATAGGCGGCGGTGTAGAAGCTGGCGGCGGCAATCCCCATGGGAGCCAGCGCCGTGAATGCGACCAGCAGATACCCGGCATGCGCGATGGAGGAGTAAGCCAGGATACGCTTGACATTTCGCTGGGTGAGCGCACCCACGTTTCCAATGGTCATCGATAGTACAGCAAGGATCCAAACCAGCGGCATCCAGACGTGCGTGGCGGTGCCAAAAGCGCCGTAGGTAATGCGTAGCAGCACGGCAAACGCGGCTGTCTTGGGCGCGGTCGACATCAAGCCGACCACCGGAGCGGGGGCGCCTTCATAAACATCCGGCGTCCAAACATGGAAGGGGGCCAGCGACACCTTGAAGCCGAGACCGATCAGCATCATGCCGAAGGCGACGGTCAACAGCAGCGGCGAAGCTCCGCCGGCCACGCCCCTGGCAATGTCGTAGATATTTGTCGATCCAGTGGCGCCGAAGCAGAGCGCAATGCCGTAGAGAAAAAATGCGGTCGCAAAGGATCCCAGCAAAAAGTATTTGATGGAGGCTTCAGAACTGGTCGCGCTGCGTTTGCGATATCCGGCGAGGATATACGTAGAAATCGAAGAAATCTCCAGGCTGATGAACACCATCAGCAGCTCAACGGAGCAGGTCATCAGCATCATGCCAGTCGCGCCGAACAGGATCAGCGCGTAGTATTCGCCGACGTAGCTGGTGTGGCCTTCGAAATAGTCGAGCGAGATGAGCAGCGTGACCAGCACGATGCCGCCAATGACCAGATGGAAGAAAATGCTAAAGGCATCCGACTGCACGGTGCCGAAAAATGCTGTTCCTGCCGGGAGAGAAAGCTGATACGCACTGGCCGCGATGGCCGCCAGGGTGCCGAGGATGGCGACGATGCCTAGTGGTTTGCGGCTGGTTGTAGGCTTCAGGACGGCTTCCACCAGCATGACCAGCACGCCGGTCAGGGTCATCAGGATTTCCGGCAAAATGCGCAACGCGGGAGCGACCGCGGAGGAGCTCATCGACGGGTTCATCGGGCCACCTCTAGAGTCGTCGCATTTGCTGCCGTAGTCGATCCCAGGTGATCTTGGCGGAGATGAAGATAGATATAGGCGTCTGTTCCGATCAAAGCCAAGTCGGGCTCCATTGCTGGAACAGTCAGATCAATAGCCCTCATCCAGAAGACAGAGGCGATGCCCATGGCAATCATCAAAGCAATTGTGGGCCATACGGCGGCTCGTTCGCGCCAATTCACATCCCTCACCGAAACCGCAGCAACGCCAGTCGACGGCTGGCCATAAAAAACGCGCTGCACCATCCATAGCATGTAGGAGGCGGAGAGGATCACGCCCAACGTAGCTGCGGAAGTGATGCCGGGATGGGTCTGGAAACTGCCACTCAAGATAAGAAATTCTCCTACGAAGACATTCAGCGACGGCAACCCGATCAGGGATAACGTGGTGATGACGAACAAGACTGCCAATCCAGGCAACTTGGTCGCAATGCCGCCGAGCTGGGTCATATCGTAGGTTCCGTAGCGCTCATACAGGATGCCGAGCAACATGAAGAACGCGCTGGCGGAAACGCTTTCGTTCAGTATTTGATAGGCGGCGCCGTCCATGCTGGCTGCGGTGAAGGCATAAATACCAAGCACGATGAAGCTGACTGCGCTCAACGTGGCGTAGGCCGCGAGGCGCTTCAAATCCGTTTGCACCAGAGCCATCAAGGCTCCGTAGAGGATGCCGATGGCGCCTAGAGTGACCATCAGGGGCGCGACATGCTCGGCCTGCATCGGGAATAATCCTACGTGCCAGCGCAGCAGCGAATAGAGGCCTAGCTTGCCGGCCAGAATCATCGCGACCGCGGTAGGAGCTTCGCTAATACCATCGCGCAGCCAGCCGTGCAGCGGAAATACCGGCACCTTGACCGCGAAGGCCAGCAAGAACGCGAGCGACGTAAGCCACAGTCCAGTTGCATGTGCGCCGTTCCAGTGCTGCATCTGCTGCTGCAACTGGACAATGTCGAAAGTCCCCGTCTGACCATAGAGCCATAACATGCCGACCAGCAAAAGTGCGGAAGGGATGAAGGCATAGAGGAAGAACTTGATGGCGGCGCCGCGACCATTTGTCCGGCCATACATGCCGATCAGCAGCGCGAGAGGAACAATCGATAGCTCCCAAAACGCGTAGTAGAGGATTAGATCGAGCGCAACGAAGACGCCATACATTGCGGTCTGCTGCAGCAGCAAAAGCGCGTAGAACTCGTTGGTACGATCTTGAATCGCCCGCCAGGAGATGAGAACACCGAGCGGCGCCAGGAAGGACACCAGCACCACCAGCCACATCGACAGCCCGTCCACACCGACGTGGTACTGGATGGCAGGATTGCTGATCCAGGGAATATTCAGTTCAAACTGGAAGCCTTGCTGTTGATGGTAGTTAAAGTGCGCCGGCAGATGCAGCGCCATGACAAATAGAAACAGCGTCAGCAGCAGAGAAAATACCTGGGGAGCGCGCCCGCGCCTCGGCAACAACAGCACCACCACCGCGCCAGCCGCGGGTAGAAAGGTGAGCCATGTAAGAATGCTTGCGTTCAACTTGACAGTCCTTCCTTAGCTAAAACGAATGCGCCAGATACAAAACCACCACCAAAACAGCAGCCGCGCCTGCAGCCAGCCATCCTGCATAGGAGCGAATGTTTCCCGATTGCATGCGGCGAATGCCGGAGCTTGCACCATTGGCCATCGCCGTCAGGGCTGTATTTGCGCCGTCGATGATTCCGGTCTCAATTCCACGTCCCAGGACATTTCTTGAGAAGGCAAGAATTGGTGCAACGATGACGGCGCCATAAATTTGATCGACCCAATATTTATTCCAGATCAAGGTGTAGAGCGCCTTCGCGTTTTGCGCCGCGCGATCAGCCAGTTGCGGTTTGCGGCGGTACATCAGATCGGCAAGCCACCACCCAAAAAGGGCGACCAGCATGGATACGCCGGCGAGAATTCTATCCAGCTGAACATCGGCGGCGGTCGCGGCGGCCGTTGGAACCACGTTGCTTGCAGTCGCGAAGACAGGATCGAGAAACCCTGCAATCCAATCATGTCCGCCTAAGGCCGTGGGCCATCCAATCCATCCACCCGCAAGCGAAAGAAATCCCAGGATGACGAGCGGTAGCAGCATGGCCCAGGGACTTTCATGCACACCGTGAGAGCCATGTTCGCCATGACCGGCGCTGGCTTCGTCATATCGCGCTCTTCCGAAAAATGTCATGTACCAAAGCCGGAACATATAGAACGATGTCAGGCCCGCGGTGATCAAGCCAACCGCCCACAGGATCTTTCCGTCGTGCGGGGTGATGAAGTCTGCGGCTAGAATTGCATCCTTGCTGAAAAATCCGGCAAATGGAAACAGCCCACTAATGGCCAGCACAGCGGCTGTCATGGTCCAGAATGTGACTGGCAACTTCTTCCGCAGTCCACCCATATTGCGCATATCCTGCTCGCCGCCAAGAGCATGGATTACGCTGCCCGCTGCCAGGAATAAAAGCGCTTTGAAGAAGGCGTGCGTGACCAGGTGGAAAATCCCCATGGAGTAGGCCGTGACACCGCAAGCCAGGAACATGTAACCAAGCTGCGAGATGGTGGAATAAGCGAGCACGCGTTTAATATCGGTCTGCAGAATCCCAATGGTCGCCGCAAAGAATGCGGTGGCCGCGCCGATGATGGCGACAATCGTCAAGGCCAAGGGTGAGCGCCCGAACAGGACATGCGCGCGCGCCAGCATGTAGACGCCGGCGGTGACCATGGTGGCAGCGTGGATCAGTGCCGAAACCGGTGTGGGACCTTCCATCGCGTCTGGCAACCAGACATATAAAGGAATCTGCGCCGATTTACCTGTCGCTCCAAGAAGTAGCAACAACGCAATGGCTGTCAGGAAGCCGCCCTGCAATTCAGGATGAGCGGAGATATTCGCAAAAACCTGCTGAAAACTCAGCGTGCCGAAGTGAGCGATGATCAGGAACATCGCGAGCAGAAAGCCGAAGTCGCCAACGCGGTTGACGATGAAAGCCTTCTTGCCGGCATTCGCCGCTGAATCCTTGGTGTAGTAAAAGCCGATCAGCAAATAGGAGACGAGCCCCACACCTTCCCAGCCAACAAACATCAGCAGGAAGTTGGCGGCAAGCACCAGCGTCAGCATAAAAAACAAAAACAGGTTCATGTAGCTAAAGAAACGCCAGTATCCATCCTCGGCAGCCATGTAACCGACGGAGTAGACGTGAATCAGCAGCCCGACTCCAGTGACGACCAGCAACATGACAAGCGTCAGCTGGTCAAGCAGAAACGCGAAGTTCGCGTGGAAGCCTGAGACGGCAATCCACGGCGTAGCAAAAGTCTCGAGGTATGGCAGAGACAAACCGGCATGCACCTGCGCCACAATCCATAAAACCTGAACGAACGCCGCGGCCGGGAAAAGTAGCGCAACCCCAGATACCAGCGCTTTTGGCAGACGTCTGCCAAGGATCCCATTGATCGCGAACCCGGCTAGTGGAAGCAGTGGCAGCAGCCAAAGATGCAAAGTAGGTGTCATAGTTTCATCAGGTCGATCTGGTCGACGTTCAACGTGTTGCGTGAGCGGAACAACGAGATGATGATGGCCAGGCCGACAGCCGCCTCTGCAGCGGCGACGACCATGACGAAGAAGACAAAAATCTGGCCGCTAACCTGGTGCCATTGGTTCGCGAAGGTGACAAACGCCAGATTGACAGCATTCAGCATCAGCTCGATCGACAAGAAGATGGTGATGATGTTGCGCTTGATAAGAAAACCGCAAATGCCGATGCAGAAAAGCGCAGCGCTCAGGATCAGATACCAGACGATAGGAACAGTCATCTCAATGCTCCTTCCGTGCGAGTACGACCGCGCCGAGAATTGCGACCAGGATCAGTACGGAGGTGACCTCAAATGGCAGCAGGAGGTTGCGAAACAGAACACGACTCAGGTCGCCGGTGCTCACCAGAAAAGAGCCTAGTCGAGTGCCTCCAAAGCTGATCCGCAACGTCAGGAAGGTGGAGGCAAGCACAGTGAATAGCGCCAACACTCCGGGAATGCCGGCTAAGTACGCGGCGCGACTTCCGTGGGTTCGCTCTTCTTCACCAGCATTCAGCAGCATGATGACGAAAACAAACAACACCATAATGGCGCCGGAATAGACAATGATCTGCGCCGCAGCCAGAAATTCCGCACCCAGCAGCAAATACAAAACGGCAAGCGAAGACATGACCACGATCAGCGATAGTGCGCTGTTGATCGGGTGCCGCTGAAACAGCAGGTTCAGCGCGCCAACCAGGCACAACAGTCCGAAGAAAATGAAAATTGCTACATTCATCGTGATCCAGATCCAGCCAATGCCTGCAGAGGATTAGCCATGGAATGCCAGCGCCAGACTGGTTGCCATGACATTCAAAATGGCAATCGGCAGAAGATACTTCCACCCAAACCCCATCAATTGGTCATACCGAAAACGCGGCAACGTACCGCGTACCCAGACGTAGAGGAATAGAAAACTGAATACTTTAAGAACAAACCAGAATACAGGCAGCAGGGCCTGCACAACGGGCCCTCCAATTGCCGGCAAAAGATTGCCAAAAGGACTCGACCAGCCGCCAAGAAATAAGACAGTCGCGACGCATCCGACCGTGATCATGTTGGCATACTCAGCCATAAAAAACATGGCGAACTTCATCGAACTGTATTCGGTGTGGTATCCGGCAGTCAGTTCGCTCTCTGCTTCCGGCAAGTCAAATGGGGTGCGATTCGTTTCCGCAAACGCAGCGCACAAATAAATAAAGAAGGCGACAAATTGGAAACCGCCAAACACGTTCCATGAAAGGATGCCATGCGTGTTCTGCAGATTAACGATATCTCGCAGCCTCAGCGATCCGGTGCGCAAGACGATTCCGATTACAGAAAGTCCAAGCGCAAGTTCATAGCTGACCATCTGTGCGGAAGAGCGAAGTGAGCCAAGCAGGGAATACTTGTTGTTCGACGACCAGCCGGAGAGGGCGATGCCGTAGACGCCGATCGAGGTGACGCCCAGGATCACGAGTAGGCCAACATTTACGTCGGCGATCTGGAACATGTCGACGCCGTGCCAGCGAATATTTTCGCCAAACGGGATCACGCCGATAGAAATCAACGCGCAAGTCAATGCGATGATGGGCGCCAGGATAAACAGCGGACGATACACCGCCGTCGGCATCAAATCTTCTTTCAAGAAAAGTTTCAGGCCATCGGCCAGCGGCTGCAGCAGACCAAAAGGACCAACGCGGGAAGGTCCCCAGCGGTTCTGGATGCGGCCCACCAGCTTCCGCTCCAGAAGCACCGTGTAGGCAACAGCCATCAAAAAGATGACAGTCACCACGGCGACTTTCAGCAGATTTAACAAAACGAAAATCAAAATATTCACGTGCGTATCATTTCCACTTCAAAACCCTCATAGCCCGTGCGCGATCGAGCGTGGCGCGACGTGCGAACCCCCAAAAACGTCCAGATTGCATCAGTCTGCAGCTACCATGCTCTTCTTTGCCTGGAACACTTCCACTTCATTGAGCTTCTCACTGTAATGTCCCAACGTGCCGGAGGTGAACAAGGTGTCACACGAAGGAGACACACCATCCGCCCGATTGGCTATCCGCGAAATCTGCACAAGATTGCTGCCGTCCGGCTCGACGAGCTGGCTGTTGCCTGCTAACAGATCGATGCGGTCGAAATCGTATCCAGGAACCAGGCGTTGAATTTCGTCGAGGATCGCATTCGGATCGAACGGGCTTAGCTTGGGTTCAAGATCATGGGCGGCCAGCCAGATTCCATGACGATCCGCTTCGCCAGATTGCGCCCCTCGGGATTGGCCCATATCGGCGCGTACGCCCTTGCCAAATGAAACCAAGGTGCGCACATCTTCTCCCATGGTGTCGGCAATGCGAACAATCAACTCAAGGTCCGATCGAACGCCGGCTCGATCCGCGGCCTTCTTCACCAGTTGCAAATCGCCGAACGTATTAGTGACCGTACCGGATTTCTCATAGAGATTCGATGTCGGAAGAATTACGTCGGCCAGTTTTGCCGTCGCCGTCATAAACATGTCCTGCACTACGACAAATGTGTTGCGCAACGCTTCTGGGGAAATGCCGAGGCGCTCCACCGGATCGTCGCCGACAACATAGAGCGCCGCCAGCTCGTTGCGTGCCGCCGCGTCGAGCATTTGCACGATGTCGAGTCCCGCTTGCTGAGGGAATCGCGATCCATATTCGGCGCCAACGCTACTTTCGCCATCCACCGGTTGATAGCCCGGGAGCAAATCGGGGTAGAGACCCATATCGGCAGCGCCGCGGGAGTTCACATAGTCGCCCAGGCAAGCAAATTTTGTGTCCGGCAGCGACAGGCCGAACTTTACCAGCGCGTCAATCGCATCACCGCGTAGTTCCGATCCAAAAACAATCAGCAGATTCGGTTCGTTGCGGAGCGCATCTCTCAAGGTTGCGGCATCTTCGCCAAAATCGGCTGAACCACCGTTGAGGAAACTGGCAAATTCGCTATACGCATTGCTCGGAATCTGAACGAAGGATTTTGCCTGGTGGCGCAGTTTGATTTCGCGGTGGTTCGCTAGATAGATTCGCGTGCTGTTATGGCGAACATTGGTGCGAAGATTCCACGCCAGCAGCGGGTGTTGTTCCGTCGGATCATTGCCAAGGACAAAAATCGCGGGCGCCGAGGCTGCATCGCTGATGCTTGCCACGCGATGGCTCTGATCCGCAAGAGCGCGCGTGAAGCGGACATAGTCGGTAGTGCGATGATGATCGATATTGTTGGTACCGAATGCACTCCGCGCCGTCTTCTGCAGCAGATACGCTTCCTCGTTGGTGATCCGTGTGGATCCAATGACGCCGATGCTGGAGCCGCCGCGCTCATCTCGCGCAGCACGAAACTTCTGCGCAACGACTTTAATCGCGTCTTCCCAGGTGGCAGGGGCAAACTCGCCGTTCGATTGGCGAACCAGCGGCTGCGTCAAGCGTTCCTCGTTATTCGCGAAGTCAAAAGCATAGCGGCCTTTGACGCAGAGAAATTCGCCATTCAATCCACTCTTGTCGCGATTATCACCACGAACAATCTGCGTGCCGTCATCGCTGCGGCGCACGCCCAACGTGGTTTTGCAACCATCACCGCAGTGGGTGCAAATGGTGCCGACATGCGTCATTTCCCATGGCCGCGTTTTGTAGCGGTATGTGTCCGATGTAAGCGCTCCCACCGGGCAAATGTCGATGCACATGCCGCACTGTTCGCAGTCGAGCGAAGTCTGATCGTTCGGCGCAATCACGGAACCGGAGTTGCGCTGCTGAATGCCCAACGCGGCTACGTCCATGCCTTCATTGCAGACGCGCACGCAGCGATAGCAAAGGATGCAGCGCGGGCGATCGAAGAACACCACCGGGGACCACTGCTGTTCCTCTCGATGATTTTTGATCTCGATAAACTGCGAGCCACCTGCTCCGTACTTGAAGGTCATGTCCTGCAGTTCACACTCGCCGCCTGCATCGCACACCGGGCAGTCGAGCGGATGATTGGCCAGAACCAGCTCCAGCATAGCTTTGCGCGCCTGCTTAATCTCGTCGGTTTCGGTTGCGACGATCATGCCCTCGGCGATCGGAGTGGTGCAGGCCGTTTGCAGCTTCGGCATTTTTTCAATGCGCACCAGGCACATGCGGCACGCCGCCTGCAACGACAGGCCAGGATAGTAGCAGAACGCGGGGATTTCGATTCCAACCTTGCGGCACGCCTCAATCAACAGCGTTCCCGCAGGAGCCGTGATGGTTTTGCCGTCGACGGTGAGTGTTACATCAGCCATTCTTTGCTCTTTCGCGTGCGGTCTTGCAGTTACGAAACTTCAACCAATGCGGGCGCCAGGGTTTGTGATCCTGGGCGCTGGCCGTAGGGGCAGGGTCTGCCGTTTAAATGATCTTCAAATTCCTGTCGAAACTTTTTTACAAATGCGATGGTCGGCATGGCGGCAGCATCGCCCAACGGGCAGAAGGTGCGGCCCAGCATGTTCTCCGACAGGTAACGAATATTGTCGATGTCTTTGGCTTCGCCACCGCCTGCGTGGAAACGGGTGAGTGTTTTCTTCAGCCAGTCTGTGCCTTCGCGGCAGGGAATACACCAGCCGCAGCTTTCGTGTTGGTAGAACTGAATGGTGCGCAGCGCAAACTCGACCATGCAAACGGTGTCGTCCAATACCACCACGCCGCCGGAGCCCAGCATGCTCCCCGCTTTACCCACCTGGTCAAAATCCATGCCGATATCAATTTCGCTGGGCAGAAGAACCGGTGTCGAGGATCCACCGGGGACTACGGCCTTTAATTCGCGACCGCCGCGAATACCGCCGGCGACTTCGTAAATCATCTTTTTCAGGTTGTAGCCCATGGGCAGCTCGTACACGCCATTGCGCTCGGCATGACCGCTGATGCAAAAGAGCCGCGTGCCACCGTTGCGAGGCGAACCGAGATTGGCATACGCTTCTGGGCCCATGTTCAGAATGTGCGGAACGGACGCGATCGTCTCGGCGTTGTTGATGACGGTCGGTCCGCCATACAGTCCTACGACTGCGGGGAAGGGTGGCTTGATGCGCGGAATGCCGCGCTTGCCTTCCAGCGACTCCATCAGCGCCGACTCTTCGCCCACTTCGTAGGCGCCGGCTCCAGTCTGCGAGACGATGTCAAAGTCAAAGTTGGAACCAAAAACTCCTTTGCCGAGAAATCCTTTGGCGTAGGCGTCGGCAATTGCCTTCTCCATGATCTTGAGCAGGTAGCGATACTCGCCGCGCAGATAGATAAATCCCAGCTTGGCGCCGATCGCAAGCCCGGCGATGATGGTGCCTTCAATGACGGAATGAGGATCGTGCAGAAAGATCAGATGGTCTTTGCAGGTGCCCGGCTCACTTTCGTCGCCATTGACCAAAACGTACTTGGGTTTTTCAGACTGCTTAGGGACGAAAGACCACTTCATGCCGGTGGGGAAGCCAGCGCCACCACGGCCGCGCAAGTTGGATGCCTTCATCTGCGCGATGATCCAATCCGGACCTTGTTCAATGGCCTGGCGAACTGCCTTATATCCATCCAGCTCAATGTAGCGATCAATGTCAGTCGCGCCTTGGCCGAATCGGCGGCTGACGACCTTGACTTCTTCGGGGTGAGAAACGAGTCTGGGCATTCCTATTGACCGGCCTTGCTGCGATATTGTTCCAGGACCGCGTCAAGCGAATCTGGCGTCAACTCGTCATGAAAGTCGTAATTCACCTGGATGGCGGGCGCCCAACTGCAGGCTCCGATGCATTCCACTTCTTCGAGCGAAAACATGCCATCCGGCGTGGTCTGCTTATGGCCGATGCCGAGGCGCTTTTCGCAATGATGAAAAAGTTCCTGAGCGCCGCGCAACATGCAACTGATATTGGTGCAGACCTGCACGTTGTATTTACCAATCGGCTTGGTTCGAAGCATGGAGTAATAGGTCAGCACATTGCGAACATCCAGCACAGTGATGTCGAGGCGCTGGCCGATTTCTGCGATGGCAGCATCGGAGACGTATCCAATTTCATCCTGCGCGTACAGCAGCATGGGAATCAACGCGGAACGACGCCGCGGATACAGAGTGACCAGCTTGTCGAAGCGGGCAGCAAGCTCCGGAGAAAAAATGGTTTCGCCGGGCTTTGGATTTTCAACGATGTTTGTCAGACTCATGCTTGCACCTTGCGCAGCAAATACTCAACGGCCGCTTCCACATCCAGCGGCGACTCCAAGCCCTTCAGTTGAACTAAGCCGTGTTCAGTAAAGAAAAATGTTGCGTACTCGTCGCCTAGCTCGCCATTCTCCGGACGAAACTCCGTAGCGCCGATGCCGGTTGCATTGGGGCCAACAATACTGAGCTTGCCGAATGGACCCAGCACATCCAACCTAGCCGCTTTGGTGGCGTGCAGGCGCAACGAATGAGACGGCGCCGCAATCGAATGCATGGCCACGTGCGAGCGAAGCAGGGAAGCGAACGAGATCCACAATTCTGTGGTGAGTTGCGGGGACGCGGGGGATTCCACGGAAGCCTCAGCAGTGGCGCTCATCGGTCAATCTCCCCAAGCACGATGTCGATCGAACCAATGGCGGCCACAACGTCCGCGATCAGCCGGCCCACGCACATCTTCTCAATCGCCTGCAACGTGGCAAAAGTTGGATTGCGCATGTGGACGCGATAGGGCTTGGCCGTCCCGTCACTGACGACGTAATAACCCATCTCGCCACGCGAGGATTCGATGGCCTGGTAGACCTCGCCAGCGGGAACGCCAAAGCCCTCAGTCACAATCTTGAAGTGATGGATTAACGCCTCCATCTGGGTCTTCATCGCCTCGCGATCGGGCAGAACAATTTTGGGCGCATTCGCCTTGATCGGACCGTCGGGCATGCCGTCGAGGGCCTGGGTGGCGATCTTGACCGACTCGCGCATTTCCTGCACACGCAAAACATAGCGAGACCATACATCGCAGCCTGTCGACACAGGCACCTTGAACTGAAATTTCTCATAGCCCGAATAGGGCATGTCGCGACGCAGATCCCAGTCAACACCGCTGGCGCGCAAAGGCGGTCCGGTCACGCCGAGCGAGATAGCATCCTCTTTGCTCAGCAGCCCAACCCCTTTCAGGCGATTGATAAAGATTGGATTGCCGGTGAGCAGGTTTTCGTATTCGTCAATTTTCTCTGGCATCGTCTTCAGGAAAGCGCGCACGCGAGGGAAGAAATCCAGCGGCGGCTCCAGGGCAAGGCCACCAATGCGGATGTAGGACATCATCATGCGCTGACCGGCAAGATCGTCGAAGAGTCGCAGAATTTGTTCGCGCTCACGGAAGCAATAGAGGAACACGGTGAGCGCACCAATATCCATGGCATGGGTACCCAGCCAGATCAGGTGAGAATTCAGGCGAGTTAGCTCTGATAGCAGCACGCGCATCCATTGGGCGCGCTCAGGGATTTCCAGTTGCAGCAGCTTTTCGACCGCCAAGCAGTAACAAAGATTGTTGTGCATGGGGCTGCAATAATCCAGACGATCGGTGAGCGGAACGACCTGCTGATAAAATTTCGCCTCGCAGGTTTTCTCAATGCCGGTATGCAGAAATCCGATATCCGGTGCGACGCGAACCACCACTTCACCGTCGATTTCAAGCACCAGGCGCAAAACACCATGGGTAGACGGATGCTGCGGCCCCATATTCAAAATCATGGTGCGATCTTCAGTGGAATCGACGGCGAGCGGAGCGGTCATCAGGTTGCCCATCAGCGATACCCCTCCACGGGAAAGTCTTTGCGCAGCGGATTGCCCTGATAATCTTCCGGCATCATGATGCGGCGCAGATTGGGATGGCCGCCAAAGCGGACGCCAAACAGATCGAAGACTTCGCGCTCATAAAAGTTGGCGGCAGGCCACACGCCGGTGATGCTGTCGACGGAGGGATCGCCCTCCTCCACCAAAACAGCGAACCGAATGCGTTGGTGTAGCGAGTGCGAGAGGATGTGATAAGAAATCTGAAAGCGGGGTTGGTTCGGATACCAATCGACGCAGGTGACGTCGACCAGAAAGTTGTAGTCCGCGGCCTGGACCGTTTTGCATGCCGGGATGATCAATTCACGAGCGATGGTCAGAGTAAGTTCTGCGCGGTCGTACTTCGCGTTCTGGATAGCGCCGGGTAAATGCTGGATCAGGGCCGCAACGGCCGGGTGATCCGCGTGGGCGGCGAGGACAGCATCTCTATTTTCATCAGTGTCAGTCACAAGTCCTATGCCCTGGTGCGCAAAATCCCTTTTCGGTTGATATGCCGGTTACAAGCGATGAGCGGTTCTTCCTTGAGAAAATCCGCGCGGAAACGGTTCAAGAGTCGGCCTGAAATTCCTTCGACCTATAGGTCTGCCTTATCTTTAGACCAATCGAGAATGCCTTTTTTCCAGATGTAAAAATAGCCGACCAGGACAAAGCCGATGTAGACCAGCATTTCCCAGAAGCCGAAGAAGTGGGAGCCGGTGATGGCCGGCAGTTTGCGATAGATCACGGCCCATGGAAACATGAAGACCGCTTCCACGTCGAACAGGATAAAAAGCATTGCGACCATATAGAAGCGAACAGAAAAACGCCCGCGAGCATCTCCCTGTGGAACCATGCCGCACTCATACGTCGACAGCTTCACCTTGCCGGGCCGGTGGCGTCCAATCAGCCACGATGCCAGAACGATGATGCTGGACAGGCCAACAGCGGCCAGAATCTGGAGCAGCAACGGAACATAATTCCAGAAGTAATTGGGAGTTTGCATGAGGGACTTAGTGGAGCCGGGCGCCAATCTTCCGCCGCCTCCTCTAGCTCGACTTTAAAGTTGAATCGCAGCACTGTCAAGCCGCGCAGGGCCAACAGGATCACGCAGTTTGGTAAAACCAACGAGACATTGCAGCGCCTGTGAGCACGAGCAAACAAGCATGGTGCGGCGACAATCGCGCCTGCGAAGAGTGTAGCCTCCAAGGGCCTGCGAGAGCGCTCGTGGGCGCCACTGGTCCAAACTTCAGTAACCATAAAGTTTTCCACTTTGGAGCACATTTCCAATCTGACATTTACAACCCGAAGCCACCCATTATTCATCCCATCGCGCTACTTGGAAACGGCAAGATGAATGGGAGAGAGGTTTCCCCATGTCGAATCACCGCAGCGTCGAAGCGAATCCGATGGCCGATGCAGACCGCGTCCCTGAAAGGCAGAATTCTGCCGAAGTTCAAGGGGAGATCAGTGCGGAAGAAGCCCAGCTTTTTCAAACTCTGTCGCGCAAGCGCGATGTCGCTCCCATCGCCTATATGCCGAAAGCACTGGCAGCGAATCCGAGAGCCCGCAGTCTGAGAAGATTGTTGACTCGCGATCAGGGACGAGCCCTGGAAATGATTGGCCACGCCGTCGACTACCTAAACGACCGCTACCTTTATGAGGGCGAGGACCAAGAAATGATCCATCTCGGCGGACGGTCGAGCGAAGCTATCCAGATTCTGGCCGCATCTCGTTGGCAGATTCTGCAATCCGCGCCGGTTCGCGAGCCAAGGACTGCACGTGTATGGAACGCACTCTTCCATCGACACCGTAGTCAACGGCCCGGCGTCGCGTTCCTTCGTGCGAACGAACACGCACCGCAGTCGAAACCGGTCTCCGTGCTACCCTTGTCTTCGTCCAGGTGAACAAACCTGAAAATTGAAAGACCTGAAGCCGGGGAAACGCTATCCATGAAAGTCGCGATCCGATGAAGCTCACAATCAATGGACGCGATCGAGACTTCCCGGAGCTACAAGCGGACTCCAGCCTTCATCACCTGATCGCTGTTCTGCAAATAAAAGCGGATCGGGTCGCCGTGGAACGAAACGGCGATATCGTTCCTCGCGCCGCCTGGACCCAGGTGAAACTGGAAGACGGCGACAAACTGGAGGTCGTACAATTTGTCGGCGGCGGCGTCAAATAGCTGGCCGCAAAAATGACGGCATGTGCTTGCGGAAGTAGTTGACTCTGTTGCTGCATTGGGCATCTAATTCAGCGTGGAGTCAATCTTTAGCGCACGGAGTTCGTCATGACCGTTCCGCCACGCATCAAGCATCTTCTTATTCCTGTTCTCACCGCAATTCTCGCGTCCACACTATCCACCGGCGTTGTTGCCGCTCAGAACACAGCTTCCGAGTCAGGAACAGGTTGGTCCCAACAGCAGACCCTGCAAATCGCAAAGGAAGTTCAGAAGAGGCTCAGAAGTCTTGCCTACTACACTGTCTTCGATTGGATCACCTTCGACCTGCATGACAAGACTCTTATCCTGAAAGGATACGCGGGTCTCCCTAGGTTGAAGTCGAGCGCCGGCAACGTCGTCAAAGGTATCAAGGGTGTCGAGTCGGTCGACAATGAGATCGAAGTTCTGCCCACATCCATGATGGACGACCGCATTCGCGAGCAGGTTTACAACAAAATTTATACGCAGCCTGCCTTGCGTCGTTATAACGGCAACCAGGGCGGTGTGCGGCAAGCCACCCGGCCTCAACCGAGCGTATCCCGCATGGCTGGCGGTATTCTGTACGACCCGCCACTGGGCTTCAATGCCATCCACATCATCGTTAAGAATGGCCATGTGGCTTTGTATGGCGTCGTTGACAGCGAGAGCGATAAGAGCATTGCGGGGATCCAGACCAAAACCGTACCCGGGGTGTTCAGCGTTGACAATAACCTGATCGTGGCGCAACAGCCCTCCAAGAAGAAGTAGCGCATACAGAAAGGGCACACACGTTTTTGAACGGGCGTGCTATTTCTCCCCCAGGTCATGGTTGTTTTGCGGCTGAAAGTTCTTGACACAATGTAAAGCCTCCTTTACGTTTAATGTAAAGGAGGCTTTACTTATGGATGCGGTTTGCAAAGTATACCGAAAACAGGCTTTTGTTGGCTTTGCCGCGTATGCGGCAGTGGCGCTTGTGGCAATGTGGGTGGTCGGGAAATATCCCCTGGGTGGCTGGCGCATCCCGGTAGCCCTCACACCGATTTTGCCGGCACTCTTCATTGCTCGGTCATTCGTTCGCGGATTCTCCAGTTGCGATGAGATGCAAATCAGAATCCAATTTGAATCGCTGGCCTTCGCATTTGTGGGTACGGCCCTGCTGACTCTTACCTTCGGGTTTTTACAAGCGCTGGCCGGTGTTCCGATAGCCAACTGGGTGTGGGTCTGGCCATTGATGGGAACGCTTTTTCTAATCGGAAAATTGGTCGCCAAGAGAAAGTACCAGTGAAGAATCGAGTCAGAGAGTTGCGGGAGCAGCAAGGGCTTTCTCAGGCCGATTTCGGAGAGAAGATCGGAGTCTCGCGGCAGACGGTGTACGCCATCGAGGTGGGCAAATACGATCCCAGCTTGCCGCTCGCGTTTCAGATCGCGAAACAGTTCGGTTGCCGCATTGAAGACATTTTCGACCCGAAGGGATAGCGTAATGCCCGGCCGTTACGCTATTGCGCCAGCAGGAGCAGGCCAAAGAGGAAGATCCATAGCACGCCCATGATGTGCCAATACCAACCGGCGGCGTCCACAATGACCTGACGGATTTCCATGCGCCGGGAGGATCCTAACGCAATCAGCGCCACAAGCAGTCCAGCGACGCCCAGCATCAGGTGCAGGGTATGCGCACCCGTTACTAGGTAGAAAAAGTGGCTATTGGGATTCGACGCCATAAAGACGCCTGCGCCGTAGAGTTGACGCCAGGCAACCAGCTGGCCGGCAATAAACAGACATCCCAGAACCAGCGTGGCCACCAGCCATGGGAATGCACGCTTCGTGGTTGGGCGACCGAGCCCGAGCCATTCTTCCATCACGTCTAACTCGCGGAACACGCTGCGGCGAGCCATCTCCATAGTCAGCCCGCTTAGTATCAGGATCGCGGTGTTAATCCAGAGGATAGGAGGTACCGTTAACGGACTCCAGTCGAGAATGTACTGATCTTCCATCTGAATGTGGCTGGCGTGCTGTTTGGCATAGAAGGCCAGGATCAGGCAGAAAAAGAAAATCAGATCGCCCGCCATGACCGCTCCCAGGCCCATGCGACAGCGAGTGAGAAGATCGCGAGGGCCACGGCGAGATTGATCTCGTCCCCAGTTTTCATCCCCGCCCCCGCCGCCGGTAGGTCGACGATGAACAGGCGGGCGTCCGCCGCTACCTGGATCTTTACGTTCTACTTCAATCGGAGATTGAGTAATGGTAGCGGGCATAGCGGGCGCATTCGCGAATATTGGAAGTCTACTCTTGATTCGATGCGCTTATCGCATGAAAAGTTCGGCCAAAGCAACTCGGACGTTAACGCAGCAACAATTTTTCCCAAAAACACTTTACCGGGCGGACGCGGCCGGCAACTGGCTTTCGGGAGATTCCCATTCGAGCGTCTCCGCGCCCCATGGGTTGGGAGATGACTCCTGACCTCGAACGAGACTATGCAGTACGTTCCAAAAGAAAAGAAGTTGCGCCGCCGCTAGAAGGAAAGCTGCCATGGTAATGAAGCGCTCCAGGGGCAACAGGTTCTGCAGAAATGGGGCTGTGTCTGTGAGTTGGGAGTATTGGCGCGGTTCTCCGGCCAGGCCTGCAAAATGCATGGGGAAGAATACGGCATAGGCCCCAGTCAGCGACAGCCAGAAATGCCAGCGCCCGAGTCGCTCACTCATAAGTCTGCCGGTGAGTAATGGAAACCAATAATAAATGGCGGCAAACAGCGCGAAGCTGACCGCCATTCCCATAATCAGGTGAAAATGCGCGACCACAAAAAAAGTGTTGTGCAGATAGGCATCGAGAATGGGCTGCGCCAGAATTGGCCCCGTCAATCCGCCTGTAATAAACAGTGAGACAAAGCCGAGAATAAACAGCAAAGGCGTGGCGCGACGAAGGCCACCGGCGAAAATAGCCGCCAGCCATTGAATCACTTCGACCGCCGATGGAATGGCGATGGCAATCGTGGCCAGTCCAAATCCGCGGCCAACGTACGGATTCATTCCACTGACGAACATGTGGTGTCCCCAGACAGCGAATCCCAGCAGCCCAATCGCGATGGTCGCAGCCACCATGGTCCGATACGTTCTCGGCGCCAGGGAGTGTCCGGCAAAAATGGCCAGCAACGTTGTCGTAAGTCCCATGGCTGGAAGCACGGCAATATAAACCTCTGGATGGCCAAAAAACCAGAAGAGGTTTTGCCACAGAAGCGGAGAACCGGATGCATGGTGCAGCACGACGCCGTTCATCACGTCGACAGGTGGGAAAAAGAAGCTGGTCCCGAAATGCCGGTCGCTAAACAGCATTCCGCAGGCCGCCAGCAAAACGGTGAACGCCGGCAACATCATGCACGCAGCGACGAACCAGGACCACGCTGTCAGCGGCATCTGCATCCACTTCATGCCTCGCAGACGTCGGGTGATCACGGTAGCCATAACGCTGATCGCACTCAGCAACGAGCCGATGCAGAATAACGCGATCGCAATCAACCATCCGTCCATGCCGTAGCTCTGGCCTGGGCCTGCCAGTGAATTTGAACTGAGCGGGGGATAGCTGGTCCAGCCGGATATGGCTGCGCCCCCGGGGAGAAACGGCGTAGTCAGGATTGCCAGTAGCGCTGCAAACGTGAGCCATACGGAAAGAGCATTAAACATTGGCAGTGCCATGCGAACGTCGGAGCGCACTGGATGAGTTCCACCATCTGATGAATGAGCGCCCCGTAACTGCTCAGGAAGAATCAGGCTGGCGAGTCCATTTTGCGGAGCAGCTGACGTGACAAAGAAAATCATCAGAGTGCCGTGCAGGGTCAGCAACGCCAGGTAATCTTCCGGCTTGATCAATCCCCATCCGGGAATCAGGCTGTCGGCCCAGGCGAGATGCCAGCGCATCAGCAGGGAAAGCAAGGAGCCCGTAATCACCGAAGCCAGCGCGACCAGTAGATACTGGACCCCGACCACTCGATGGGAGGTAGTGAATACGTATCGCCGCAGCCAGGAACGGGGCTTGGCTTGTTTTAGGTTGGCCGGATTCGTCACGCGCTAGTTCTCCTTACTCGCGGCCTGCTGCTGGGCCATCCAGCTGGCAAAATCCCGCTGCGAAACGACGCGCAAAATTGCGTGCATTCGATAATGCCCCAATCCGCAGAGTTGTGAGCAAACAATCGCATACTCGCCAATACGAGTGGGCGTAATTTGAATCTGCGATGGCATTCCCGGTGTCGCATTTTGCATGACACGCATACCTGGAACGAAAAATCCGTGAATAACATCCTGCGCGCGGAGTCGAATCTGGGCTTGCTGATCGACCGGAAGTTCCAGAACGCTGTTCACGATGTCGTCGTGGCTATGCGGGTCGGCGGGGTCGAGGCCCAACGGATTTCCCCCTGCCGCATCCACTAAATCAGGTTTTGTCGCGCCGTAGATTCCATCGGCTCCGGGATAGCGAAAATACCATTCGAATTGCATGCCGGTCACTTCCACCTGGACTGCGTTCGAGGCGGCGTGCGTCAGCCGGATGGTCGACCAAAGATTCTCCGCCACCAACGTCATCCAAACCATGGCGAGGGCAAAGGCGCCCGATGCGACCCAGCGCCAAAAAGAAGAAAACCGCGGTCGTCTTTCGCGTGGCAAAAACAATCCTATGAGCACAATGACTTGAGCCAATACACCCGCGGTCGCCAGAGCCAGCAGACTGACTCGCATTAACTTATCGATGGCGGGCGCATGCAATGAACCCGCTAGGGGCATCGAGAACGAGAAGCTTTGGAAGGCGAGGAAGGGTACAGTCGTGGCCAGCAGCCAAGACTTAATCATTCGCGGTTGGCCGCCGCTGTTTGGGTTGTGCCCGGTTCCGGCGCCGCCTCTACTGAAGCTTGCGTTGCGTCGCGAACCATCTGCACAAAATACCGGTGCACCCGCCGATCGGGATGTCTCTCCAGATTGTCGGGACTGTCATTCTCCGATACGGAATCTGAGTGAGAAAGCTCCGGATGAAAGGTGGCAGCAAGGATATTTTTCTGCCGCACCAATACGGGGAACCCATCTCGCCTGGCCAGCACATCCACTCCGCTGCCAAGTTCCATTAGGCGGGGAGCTCGGATAAAAACCATTTCCAGCGGGCCGCCGGGAAGAGCCGTTTCCTCCGTGACAATCTGGCTGTCGATCTGGCGACCATAGGCATTTCGCTCGACTGTCGCATCGAGAATTCCCAGACTTTCCTGCTCCGGGTGGGTGACGCGTTTCGCCAGCAGAATGCATCCAGCACAGGTTCCAAAAGTAGGGCGAGCGCGTGCAAACTTTTCCAGCGGGTCGAAGAGTCCTTCTCGCTCCAGCAATTTTAGAAATGTTGTGGACTCGCCCCCGGGAATAATCAGGCCGTCCACCTGTTCCAGTTCAGCAGCAGTGCGCACCATCTTGGGCTGCGCGTTCGCCTGCTCCAGGGCGCGGGCATGCGATTCGTAATCGCCCTGCAGGGCCAGCACGCCGATGATAGGGTTAGGCTGCATGCGCAATCTTCGAGAAGTGTTGGTTGTCTACGCCAGGTTGATTCTGCCGCCTGCAATCACCAGCCGCGTGTCTGCATCATGGACGCGGAGTCCATGGACGCGACCGCCAGCCCCTTCATTGCTCCAGTACATTCCGCACTGGTTTCGGCCAGCACCTTCGGGTCATCGAAGAAAGTGGTGGCGCGAACAATCGCACGAGCCCGGCTGGTCGCTTCTTCAATCGAGGCAAGATGAGTCGAATCGCTCATGAAGATCCCTGAGCCGACGAAGACGGCTTCCGCGCCCAATTGGCGGACCAGCGCTGCATCCGCCGGCGTGGCAATGCCACCCGCGGAAAAGTTCGGCACGGGAAGCTTGCCGGCCTTCGCGACCATGCGGATCAGTTCATAGGGGGCGCGGTGCTCTTTCGCCGCCGCGAACAATTCCTCTTCGCCCATCACAGTCAACTGACGCATGTCCTTCACAATCTGTCGAAGATGCTTGACGGCGTGTACCACGTCGCCGGTTCCAGCTTCGCCCTTGGTACGAATCATGGCGGCGCCTTCGGCGATGCGACGAAGCGCCTCGCCCAGATCACGTGCTCCGCAGACGAATGGCGTCTTGAAGGCATGCTTGTTGACGTGGTGGAGTTCGTCCGCAGGCGTCAGGACTTCTGATTCATCGATGAAATCAACGCCCAGCTCTTGCAGTACTTGCGCCTCAGCAAAGTGTCCGATGCGGCATTTCGCCATCACGGGAATGGAAACCGTGGCCATAATCTCCTTAATAATTGCTGGAGACGCCATGCGGGCCACGCCGCCCTCGGCGCGAATCTGCGCTGGAACGCGCTCAAGTGCCATCACAGCGACGGCGCCGGCCTTTTCGGCGATCTCCGCCTGTTCGGCATTGATGACGTCCATGATGACGCCACCCTTCAGCATTTCTGCCAGGCCGACCTTCAGGCGCAGTCCGTGACCGGATTCGGGATTCGCATTGCCATTATTTTGGTGATTCGCCATGGTGCTGCTCCTTGCCACGGAAAACTGTCGTGGAAATATAAGTTTATCAGTTTCGTGGTTTATCGATTTGCCGCGCTGAAGGTAAGCCGCCGTTTGTATTTCTCAAACAATTCAGCGGAATTGACGGCGATGAAAACACCCTTGGCGCGAGCCAGCACGGTGCCGTCCATTGCGCGAATTTCCCCGGCGTGGAAATGTTTTCGACCGTCTTCCTTTACCGGCCAACCCACGGCACGCAGCCTGGTGGCCAGTGGAACCGGCCGAAGATAGTCGATCGACATGTGCCGGGTGAGCGCCACAATGCCTTTGCGACGATTCACTTTTCCCATTGCCTCGTCGAGAATGGTGGCGATGATGCCTCCGTGAACATGGCCTGGAGGGCCTTCAAACCTGCGCGGCACGCGAAATTCGCTGGTGACACCGCCGTTTTCCGGAGTTTCCTGAAAGCTCAGGTGCAGTCCGGTGCGATTTTCTTTCGAACACCCAAAGCAGTGATGCACCAATCCTGGGATCGGACCATCGAGTGTGTGGCCGGAGCTGGCTGTCGCTTTGCGTTTCTTTTCGTTGGCTGAGGTCGTCAATGAGTTTCCGCTTTCACCAGTTTCAGGCATATTTTTGTGCGATGAGTTCGGCCACACCTTTTTGGGTGACAGTTTCGTTGTAGTGCAGGATTCTCATGTCGCGGTAGATTTCCAGCAGCTCCTGCGAGCGCAGTAAATGTTGCGGATCGCGGGGCCCCCTGGGATTGCCGAGCCGTTCATTATCTTTTGTGTAAGTGCGGTAGAGCAGCAGTCCGCCAGGAATCAGAATCTTCGACAGCCACGGCAAAACTTCGCGGTCCAGGAAAAAAGAAACCAACACAAATCCGAACTGACGGTCGCTGCTGGCATATTCCGAGACGACATCGAGCGCGGACCCCTGTTTCATGTCAATCGTGAGGTGACTTGCTACCGCTCTCTCTCGGGCAATCTGCAGCGCCGCTTCCGACCAATCAGCCAGCGTCATGTTCCAACCATGTTCTGCCAGCCAAATCGCATGATGACCGGCACCGCCAGCCAAATCTAGCCCCGTATCGGCCCCAGCGGAGGGACTCGCGCGCAGCAGCGGCTCAAGATAGTTCTTATGCGCGTTGATCACGAAGGGATCGGTGTCGCGAAATCCAAATTCACCCGCAAGATAACGCTGGTTCCAACTCTGCAGATCGCTGCCCGGCATATGCCACTAGTGTACTCACAGGGATGCGCCGGACCTGCCATTGCAGTGGTCGGGAGAGTGGCTGGCTGCGTTATACTTCAGGTGCGATGGCCCTGCTCGACAAGACGTTTTACATTGAAACCTTCGGCTGCCAGATGAATGCCCATGACTCGGAAAAAGTCATTGGGACGCTGGTGCGGGAAGGCTATCGCCAGGTGGAAACCGAAGTCGACGCGGCCCTGATTTTGTACAACACCTGCTCGATTCGCGATAAGGCGGAGCAGAAGGTCTTCAACCGCCTCAACGATTACAAGGCTTTGCACAAGCAAGGCAAGCGTTTCGGCGTGCTCGGTTGCGTAGCCCAGCAGGAAGGCGAGAATATCTTCGAGCGGGCGCCCTACGTGTCGCTGGTGGCAGGCTCTGCCTCGTACCGCAAGCTCCCCGAGATGCTGGTGCAATTGGAAGCCGGCAACAAGCGGATCACTGGCCTGGATGATCGCCAGACCGACCAGACATTCGAGACGGAATTTACCGCTCGCAGCAACAAACATCGCGGGTATATCACGATTATCGAGGGCTGCGATAAATTCTGCGCCTATTGCGTGGTGCCATACACGCGCGGCAAAGAGCGCAGCCGGACCTCAGACTCCGTGCTGGCGGAAGCGCGACGGATGGCCGATGCCGGCTACACGGATATTCAACTGCTCGGGCAGAATGTGAATTCGTATCGCGACTCCTCCGGCAAGATGAGTTTTGCGGAGTTGTTGACGGCTGTCGGTCAGGTGCCGGGGATTCGACGTGTCCGCTTCACCACCTCGCATCCTCGCGACTTTACGAAGGATATTGTAGAGGCCATTGATGCGCTCCCAACCCTGTGCGACCACGTTCATTTGCCGGTGCAGAGTGGATCTTCCCGGGTGCTGCAGCGGATGCAGCGCGAATATACCCGGGAATGGTATCTGGAACGGATTGCCTGGATTCAAGCGGCGCGGCGCCCAATCAGCCTGACGACCGACATTATCGTGGGCTTTCCCGGTGAGACCGATGAGGATTTTGAGCAGACACTAAGCTTGCTGGCACAGGTGGGATACGATGCAGTCTTTGCTTTCAAATATTCCGCGCGGCCGAATACTCCAGCCATTTCCATGGAAGACTGCATCCCAGAAGAAGTGAAGAGTCGGCGGCTGCAGATGCTTCTGGAAATCCAGCGGGAGACACAAAGGTCTCTCTACAGTAAGCATATCGGGCAGATTATTGAAGTAATGGTTGAAGGAAGCAATCCTGCGCGAGGGCAGGTTTCCGGGCGAAGTTCACAGAACAAAGTCGTCAATTTCACCGTAGACTCACTCATTCTGCCGGCCCCGGGGAGTTACGTGAATGTGCGCATTACGCAGAGTTTTCCCAACAGCCTGCTCGGCCAGGTTGTTGAAGCTGGGTATTCATCCGCTGTTTCCCCGGGAGAGGAAACCTGCATTGCATGACTCTTCCACTCCAACCCGGCGCAGGTGAAGTGCAGGCTGACGAAATGGAAGTCAAGATTCGCGGCTTGATGATGGATCCGGTCACCAACATGCCTATGGTGATTTTGAAAGATATTGGCAGCGATGCCCTGGTGCCCATCTGGGTGGGAATTTTTGAAGCGAACGCGATTGCTTTGGAAATAGAAAAGACAGCGACTCCGCGGCCAATGACCCACGACCTGCTGGCAAATCTCATCCGCACCCTGGATGGCGAAGTGAGGCGTGTGGTGATCACCGAACTAAAGGATGATGTGTTTTACGCCTTGATCTGGATGGAGCGCGGCGGGGAACTGATCAGCCTGGATGCTCGACCTTCCGATGCGCTGGCCCTCGCGCTGCGCACCGACTGTCCTATCTTTCTTTCTGCGCAAGTTCTGCGCACCACTCGCATGGCCAACGCGGGGGTGGAGAATTTCTCCACAGAAGAGCTGCGGCGCTGGCTGGAAAATCTCAACGACGAAGATCTCGGCCGCTACAAGATGTAGTGTCTGGCTGTGAGACGCTTTCATTCTGAATTTGTAAAGGGCCCGCGATGCTGCAGCCACCACGTTCGCGATGGAAGAAAGCAGCCTATCGGGTGGTCGCGAAGATCGTTCGCTTGCTGCACGGGGGCGGTAGATTTTCGCAGGCAGAGCTGGCTGAGATCCGTAATTTCCTGGTGCTGCAGTATGAATCGCCACTCGGCAGCGTAATCCATGCGACCCCTATCTTTGAAGCGCTCAAGCGCGCCATGCCGGATTGCGTTGTTACCGTTGCTGCCTCCAGGGTGGCAGCCAGTGTTCTTCACAACAGCCCCTATATCGATCGATGCGTTCTTACTCCCAATCCGTTTGAAGATTTCGCCGGCTGCGTCAGGGCTGTACAAGTGCTGCTGGATTCCCTGCCCGCCGGCGCACGCTGCGTGATGACGACCATTGGAAACCAACGAACCCGTTTGGCGTTCTTGAGCCTGTTAGCAGGAAGTGCAGTCCGAGTCGGATACACCCTGGCTCTGGAACTCTATGACGTGCCACTGGTTTTTAATCCAGAGCGCGGACAGATCGAGGGCAATCTCGACATTGTGCGCAATCTCGGCCATCCCGTTCCTTTTTACGAACCCCATCTATTTTTCACCTCGAAGGACGCCGAAAAAGCGTCGCGAGAGCTTAGCTCTCTCACGAATCAGCCGACAACGCCCAGGATTGTTTTTGTCACGCAAAACAGCGGCGGTCAAAAAAATCAGTGGAGTCTGGCGAGATTCCAGCAAGTCATCGCACATCTTTCAAACGCTACCGGGGCCGTTCCCATATTCGTAGGAACCGAGAAAGATGCGGTTGCGATCGAGCAATTGCGTAAGGATCTACCGGAGACGGGAATCTCCCTCGCCGGAAAAACATCCATCGCGGAGCTGGGAGCCTTGCTTGCGCAATGTGATCTGATCGTGAGCCTGGATACAGGAACATTCCATGTGGCTCGAGCTGTCAGATTGCCCGGCGTGGTGATTGCTCCGGCATGGCAGAGTCCGCTGGAGTGGCTGCCGGTTGAATCCGAACGGTACTGCGTGCTGCGGGGCCCGTCGATCAAAGACATTCCTGCGGATTACTCGATTGACGAAGTCAGCGTGGAGCAGCTTTGTGACGCAACGCAAGGCTTGCTGCAAAAGTTTCCGCCCGATCCACGGCAGCGAGCTTCTCGCATCGAGTGGTCAATTCGCGAATGATCCCACGCTGCACTCTGAGACAATATCGTTGTGCGATCGAAGCGAGCCGACCGTTCAGCTGCCATATGGGGCGTGCGACAAACTCGATGGAAACACCTTTCACCTCCTAATCCCGCATGGGCATACTGACACGCATCATTAAAGTGATGGCCGCGCTGATGACGTCCAACGTGGTCAACCTGATCACGAAGTTGTTGCTGCCGCCCATTTTTCTGTTTCGCTACGGCACCACGCTATATGGGGAGTGGATTGCATTATCAGGCGCGGTGGCCTACCTCAGCACCCTGAATTTCGGCATCCAGACCTACGTGACCCAGGACCTGACGGTCCGCTACCAGCGTCACGAGCTAGACCGCTATCATCTGCAACAATCCACGTCGCTGCGCGTATTGCTGGGAATCCTCGGCAGCGCAGCAGCCGTCTGCCTTGTGGTTTTTGCGCTTCCGGTCGAGCAGTGGCTGCGCCTCTCCATTTCTCATCGGGACACATCGCTGACACTGTATCTGCTGGCCATCCAGATCCTGCTGGGTGTCCTATTCGGCTATTTTACCGGCATGTTCATGGTGCTCAGCCGTGCGCACACCGGCGTTCTTTGGGTGAATGGATTGCGACTGACCATGGTCGTCGTCACCTCCGCCGGGGCGTGGCTGCGATTTTCCTTCCCCTTGCTTGCCGGACTACAGGCCTCAATCTACGCGCTTGGAATTCTCCTCGTACTGCTCCACATTCGTCGAGTGGCGCCACAGATTTTTCCCCAGGTCACATTGTGGGACCGCAGCGCGGTGCGCGCCATCATTGGGCCAAGCAGCTACTTCGGTTTAATCAGCATGAGTACGTTTTTATCCTTCGAGGTTCCGGTGCTCATCCTGCAGCGCGAGGCGGGGTCCTTTGTCGTGGTTGCGTTTACGGCGATGCGAACAATTTTTTCCATGTCGCGCCTGCTATTGATTGGACCGACGCAAGCGCTGGGCCCGGAGATTACACGCCTCTATGGACGGCAGGAATGGCCCGAGCTGACCGCCATCTACAATTACTCCGAGCGGCTGATCTTTTCGCTGATCCCGGTGGTGAATCTGGGGATGTTAATTATTTCGCCAGTTTTGCTGGCCGTTTGGTTGCACAAGCCGCAGTTGTTCTCCGTGCTTCCGTACGTCGTGACTTCCGCGATTTCCATGACCCTGAGTGCGAAGGAGCACAAGTTTCAATTTCAATTTTCAACCAACACCCATGAACGGCTGGCGCGCCTGATGTTTTTCAGTTACATTGCTATGATCGTTATCGCCATCCCGATGGTGCACTGGTACGGTATGCTGGGCTTCCTGTATTCATGGCTTGGAATTGAGCTGTTCCAGGTAATCCGCATCGTCGGACTCAACCAGGAACTGTTTGCGCACACTGGAGAACACCGGTTGAAATATGTATTCCGCTTGGCTGGGCTGTGTTTGATTGGCTTGGTAGCGGCGGACATGGTGCTGCCCCACACGCATCTAATGCCATATCATTTGCAGTTTGCGGCGGGATTCGGGATCAGCGCTGCGATGGCATTAATCTCGTTTTTCCTTTTCAATATGCAGGAGATCATTAAAAAGCTCTACGTTTTATTCCGCAGCAGGCTTCTCGCTGGTAACGCATAAATCATGTGTGATGGTGGACATTGAAATCTGGACTCGTTCGTATCCTGGGATTTCCCGCGACTCTGATCCATGGCGACACTCTTGTGTTGGACCGTTGGTTGTGGCTGAGAAAATATTTGCCTGTGGTGCCCAGCGGCTCTCGCAGTCTGATCGATGTGGGCTGCGGCACAGGAGCATTCACCATGGGCGCAGCCAAGCGCGGCTATCGTGCTCTGGGCTTAAGCTGGGATGCGAGGAATCAATCCGTCGCTCAGCAGCGAGCAAAAATCTGTAAGGCCGATACCGCCACTTTTCAGGTGCAGGATGTGCGCCGCCTGGATGAGCGCCCGGACCTTGCCGAGCAATTTGACGTTGCCATCTGTTGCGAGTGCATCGAACACATTCTGGATGACGTCAAGTTGATGCAGGACATTGCACGATGCCTGAAGCCGCAAGGCGTTCTGCTTCTGACCACACCGAACCTCAGCTTCAAGCCGATGGCGTACGACAACGAGAATTTGTCGGTGGTCGAAGACGGTGGGCACGTGCGGCGAGGATATTCTCCCGAAGATCTCCGGAGCTTATGCCAGAAGTCCGGATTCGACGTGGTGAGGATTGAATACTGCAGCGGCGTACTGAGTCAGAAGCTGACGTCAGTCAAACGCGTGGCGGCGAATGCAACCTCGGAAATGGTCAGTTGGCCGATAGTTCTACCATTTCGCTGGATCCCGCCCGTCCTCGATGCGGCCATCACGCGGGCGATGAATTGGCCGGACTATTCCATCACCCTGGTCGCAAGAAAACAATAACGATCACTGAAGGGTGGCCACGCTGTGGGCAAGAATCTCGTCCAGCGTTTGCGAGTAGAGCTGATACGTTCCACCGCCTTCAATCCGGCAGAGTGACTCGAATGCGTTCGACTGAAGACGTGCTCGCGTTTCTGGGGATGAATAGATGTGTTGCATGGCGGCAGCCAGTTGGTCGGCATCCTGCGCCGGTACGATAATTAAATCTTTTTCTGGAGCGAACAATTCCGCAGCTCCGCAATGCGTCGTGGTAATTGCAGGGAGCCCGTGGGCCATCGCCTCCAGTAGCGCCATTCCGAAACCATCGTCAATCGTTGGGAAGACGAAGGCATCGCAGCGCTGATAGAAATCGCTCATGTCCTCTACATATCGGACGACTTCAACATTTGGCAGTGTGCGCAGCAGCCCAAGTAGTACCGGCGAGCGGTCGAGCGGCGCGTCAGTTCGCAGCAGCAGCCGCGCATTGGGAAGCTGGAGTTGCTTCCATGCTTGCAGCAGATATAAGAAGCCTTTGCGTGCGGGCTGTCCACCGACTGTGCCAAAAGTGAACGGGGCACTCGCTCCGGACGGCGCATCTTTTGATCGGACGGAAGTCGCATTCGAAGATGCCGCGACCTGTGGTCTTGGCACCCGTCCAAACAGTGGGGCGACCAGCGTCTTCGACTGCAGCGCCGTCGGGAATGTGGCGCGGGAGTACGCCGAGGGTACCAAAATAATGTTCGCTTCCTCGTATTCGGCAAGTTGACGCGCGCGAAACCATGCTGGCTCCGCTTGATACCGTACACCCAGGCGTTCGCACTCCATCCGGATCAAACCTTGCTGGGCGTCGACGTGGGGGCAAGCACGGTCGAGAACAAGGCGAGCTCCGTGACGGCGGGCCGCCCGGCCGGAAGCCAAAGCACCCGACGCCCACGCCCAGAAGATGTCGAAGGAATCCCGCGTGGAAGCGATCCGCATCGCTACCAACCGGTCGTAAAGTACGGTGTCGGCCCGTTGCAAGGGGCGAGCAAGCTGCACTCCGGTCAAGAAATGAAGGGTTGGCACGAATTGCGGAGCCCAGCACAGTTGTACTTCAGGCGCAAGATGAGGGAAACGGGCGCGGTAGGCTGCAGTAAAGATTGTCACCTGTTCTCCGCGCTGCGCCAGCAGGTTAGCTGGCAGCACTGCGTGCGCGGGACGACCGGTGGAAAATGCAATTCGCATAGAACGTTGGATGTAGCTTAGAGCATTTCGAAAATTCCTGCGGGAGGAGCTTCATCAGTGCATCCAAAAAGACGGAGGATTCGACGAGAACGGGTTGCTTGAATAGTTTCGGCTAAAATAAAAGTGAGGTTCAATTTCCATTGCCTTCGGTTGATCCAACGAATATTGAAAACGCCGACAGTAGTCAGGATGCGAAGCCCGCGTCCACGCAGCTAACTGTCTCAACTTGGGCACGCGACCTGCTTTTTGCTGTCGCCATTTCTTTTCTGATCATTACGTTCCTGTATCAGCCGGTGCGCGTGGAAGGGACCAGCATGATGCCCGGCCTCCAGGACCAGGAACGGCTGTTCATCAACAAATTCCAATACCACTTTGAGCCGATTCATCGCGATGATGTTGTGGTCTTTCATTTTCCGCTCGACCCGGCAAAAAGTTATATCAAGCGAGTCATCGCTGTTCCTGGAGATACGTTGCGTATCGACGACGGTCAGGTCTACGTCAACGGCAAAGCTCTGAAAGAGCCTTATGTACCGATGCGCTTTAGAGACTCTCGCTCTTACCCGGAAACGGTTTTGGCACGAAACGAGTATTTCGTCATGGGGGATCACCGTCTGATTTCAAGCGACAGCCGCGACTTTGGTCCGGTAAGCCGCAACCTGATTTATGGCAAGGCCACCTTTGTCTACTGGCCCACAGTGGATATGGGTGTAGTCCACTAGCAAAGTATTTCAAACTTCAAACGTAGGTTCCCCATCTTCCACAGGGGATTGCTGCTCAAGTCTGATAAAATTTATAAAATCCACTGCGTGGAGACGCGATGCAGGCCATACTTGCGCTCGAAGATGGGCGTATCTTTCAAGGCCGCGGCTACGGTGCCAAGGCGGAATGCTACGGCGAGGTTGTTTTTAATACATCGCTTTCCGGTTATCAAGAGATCTTTACCGACCCTTCCTATGCAGGGCAAATCGTTGTTCTCACCAATCCTCAAATAGGCAATTACGGAACAAATAACGCGGACGATGAAGCGAGCCGGCCTTACATTGAAGGGCTGGTGACGCGTGAATTTTCTCCGGTCAGCTCGAATTGGCGCTCCCAGCTGGTGGCAGATGAATACCTGGAACGGTTCAACATTCCTGTCATCTCCGAGATCGACACGCGTGCCCTGGTGCGGCATCTTCGCACCTACGGCGTCATGCGCGGAGTCATTTCGTCCCTCGAATCCAATCCAGAAAAATTGATCGCCAAGGCGCGCTCGATTCCAAAAATGGATGGGACAGACCTTGCCAGCGTGGTCACGACCAAGGTTCGCTACGAATGGGATCGGGATGATCCGCAGATGGCGAACGCAGATCCATTGGCGATCGGCCCCACAGCAGCGATGCCGGAACAGGATTTGCACGTGGTTGCGTACGACTACGGGATCAAGCGGAACATCCTGCGCATGCTCGCCCAGCAGGGATGCCGCGTCACCGTGGTCCCTGCGACCACCTCTGCCGAAGATGTTCTGGCGCTCAATCCCAACGGAGTATTTCTGTCGAACGGTCCCGGCGATCCCGAACCGGTGAAATATGCGCAGGAAAATATTCGCAGGCTGATGGGGAAAACTCCTGTGTTTGGGATTTGCCTGGGACATCAACTGATTGGGCTCGCTCTGGGCGGCAAGACGTACAAGCTGAAGTTCGGCCATCATGGCGGCAACCATCCGGTGCAGCACACAGGCTCCGGCAAGGTGGAAATTACCGCGCATAACCACAACTATGCCGTCGACCCGGATTCACTAAAGCAAAGCGAAGTCGATCTGACCCACATCGACCTGAACGACAATACCCTGGAAGGACTGCGCCATCGTAGTTTGCCGTTGTTCAGCGTGCAGTATCATCCCGAAGCAAGTCCAGGTCCGCATGATTCGCACTACCTCTTTCACGATTTTCGCAAGATGATGGAGGACTGGAAGAAGTGAGGCGAGAAGATTTGAAACTGTCTGTGCCAGTTCGAATTGACTCCTCTGAGGTAACAACCAACAACGCTAGAAGAAATGCAGGTTGGAGTTAGATGCCACGCAGAAATGACATCACGAAAATTCTGGTAATCGGCTCGGGACCCATTGTCATCGGTCAGTCCGCGGAATTCGATTACTCTGGAACGCAGGCTTGCAAGGCGCTCAGGGCCGATGGCTACGAAGTGGTGCTGGTGAATTCCAACCCCGCCACCATCATGACCGATCCCGAATTGGCGGACCGCACCTACATTGAGCCGCTGACCTTGGAATACCTGGAAGAAATTATCCGTGTTGAAACGGAGATGCTGAGCGATTCAAATCGCAAAGGCGTCTTCGCGCTGTTGCCGACGGTCGGCGGTCAGACTGCGTTGAATCTAGCGGTCGAACTATCGGACTCGGGTGTGCTGGAAAAGTATGGCGTGGAGTTGATCGGCGCCAAGCTTGAAGCCATCAAGAAGGCGGAAGACCGGCTCCTCTTCAAGGATGCGATGCGCCGCATCGGTCTCGATGTTCCGCGCTCCGCCCTGGTCAACAATCTACGTGACGGCCTTGAATTTGCCGGCAAAATAGGCTTCCCGGTGATCATTCGTCCCTCATTTACGCTGGGTGGATCGGGCGGCGGCCTCGCCTACAATCGTGAAGAATTAATGGAGATTCTTTCACGCGGCCTCGATCTCTCGCCCGTCCATGAATGCCTGATCGAAGAATCGGTGCTGGGCTGGAAAGAATATGAACTGGAGGTGATGCGTGACCTGGCAGACAACGTCATCATCATCTGCTCCATTGAAAATATTGATCCAATGGGCGTGCACACGGGCGACTCCATCACCGTGGCACCGGCGCAGACGCTGACCGACCGCGAGTACCAGGCGATGCGCGATGCGGCCATTAAGGTGATGCGCGAAATCGGCGTTGAAACCGGCGGCTCCAATGTGCAGTTCGGGGTTCATCCAACGACAGGCCGCCTGGTTGTGATCGAAATGAATCCGCGTGTGTCGCGTTCCTCCGCTTTGGCATCGAAGGCGACTGGATTTCCGATTGCCAAAATTGCCGCGCGACTTGCAGTTGGCTACACGCTGGATGAAATCCCCAACGACATCACGCAGAAAACGCCTTCGTGCTTCGAACCCACCATTGACTACGTCGTCGTAAAAATTCCTAAGTGGCAATTTGAAAAGTTTCCCGGTACCGATGAAGGCCTTGGACCTCAAATGAAGTCGGTCGGCGAAGTCATGGCCATCGGACGTACCTTCAAAGAAGCTTTGATGAAAGCATTCCGATCGCTCGAAACTGGCAGGGCCATCAGCGCCGAGGTGATTGAACCGCGTCGCTTGACGCAGCGTTTAGTCACGCCTCACCCAGATCGACTGTCCTATATTCGCTATGCATTTCGCTGCGGACAATCCGTGCGCGAAGTAGCGTGGATGACGTCGATGGACCCATGGTTCCTGCAGCAGATTAAAGAGATCACGGACTGTGTCTCTGAGCTCGGCACCACCACCTACAACGATGTGTCGCCCGAATTGTTGCGCAAAGCCAAACGCATGGGCATCTCCGATGCGCGGCTAGCCGACGTTTGGGGCATGGAAAGTTCTGACGCGGTGGTAAAGGTCCGCGACCTACGGCTGAAACACAAATTGCAGCCGGTTTACAAGCTGGTCGATACTTGCGCTGCCGAATTTGAAAGTTTCACTCCGTATTTTTATTCCTGCTATGACGAAGAAGACGAAGCGACGCCGACTCAGAAGAAAAAGGTGATCATTCTCGGTAGCGGCCCCAACCGCATCGGGCAGGGAATTGAGTTTGATTATTGCTGTTGCCACGCCGCCTTCGCGCTGAAGGAAGATGGCTATGAAACGATCATGGTCAACTGCAATCCCGAGACGGTTTCAACGGATTACGACACCAGCGATCGCCTCTATTTTGAACCTCTGACCTATGAGGATGTGCTGGAAGTTTACGAACACGAAGCTGCCTCCGGCGCGCCGATTGGGATGATCGTACAGTTCGGCGGGCAGACCCCGCTGAATTTGGCGCTGCCGCTCAAAGCTGCCGGAGTGCCCATCATCGGCACATCGCCGGAATCCATCGACCTGGCAGAGGACCGCAAGCGATTTGGCAAGCTGCTGGATGAGTTGACGATCGCCCAGCCGCCTGGAGCCTTAGCAACCAGCGTGGAAGAGGCTGTTGCGGGAGCACGCCGTGTCGGATATCCCGTGCTGGTGCGACCTTCCTATGTCCTTGGCGGCCGCGCCATGGTCATCGCCTATGACGACGATGCAGTCACGCATTACATGCGCGAAGCTGTCGAATATTCGCAGCAGCGGCCTGTGCTGGTCGATCATTTTCTGGAAGATGCGATTGAAGTAGACGTCGACGCGCTCGCGGATGGCACGGATGTTGTGATCGCTGGCATCATGCAGCATATTGAAGAAGCCGGCATCCACTCCGGGGATTCTTCTTGTGTCATGCCCAGTGTTGACTTGTCAGAACAGGTGCTGGCGACCATTCGCTCGCACACCTATAAGTTAGCTCGAGCGCTGAATGTCATTGGATTGGTGAACATTCAATTTGCGGTGCAGCGCGAAAATGTATTCGTCATCGAGGTCAATCCGCGCGCATCGCGCACCGTCCCGTACGTCTCCAAAGCTACCGGCATTCCTCTGGCAAAAATTGCAGCGAGGTTGATGACTGGTCGGAAGCTGCGTGAATTTCTCGGCGATGCCGTGGACCGTGAATCTGTCCTCGAGACCGGCCCGCACTACTTCGTCAAGTCGCCCGTCTTTCCCTGGAACAAATTTCCAGGCGTCGATACGGTGCTGGGCCCAGAGATGAAATCGACCGGCGAAGTCATGGGAGTCGCCGACACCTTCGGCGAGGCGTTTGCCAAGGCGCAACTAAGTGCTGGCCAGAAGCTTCCGGTGAAGGGAACTGTGTTCCTGAGCGTGAATGATCATGACAAGCCCGCAATTGCCGCGCTGGCGCTGCAGTTCGTCGAGCTTGGATTCAAACTGGTTGCGACGCACGGCACGGCAGACGTGCTGGAGAAGGCCGGCTTCGTCGTCGAGCGCGTGTTTAAGGTGAAGGAAGGACGTCCGAACGTCGTCGACCTGATCAAAGGCGATCGAATTCAGTTGATCATCAACACGCCGCGCGGGCAGGATACGTTCTTCGACGAGAAGGCGATTCGTCGTGCTGCGGTCACGCAACGGATTCCCACCATCACGACTCTAGGGGCAGCTCGTGCCGCCGCCGGCGGAATTGTTGCGCTGCAACAGCAGGAAATTTCCGTGAATGCACTGCAGAGTCTACATGCAGCGCGAATTACTGCGGGCGTTTAACTGACGACGGCTGAGCCGGTGTCAGTTCAACGATAAATCTCTGCAGGTCTGTTTATACTGAGCGCAAAACGCGGGCCGGCAGCATGATCAGCGCGCCGACTAATTCCAGCACGCCGTGCACGGCAATGCCGACAAGACGAAACGGCAATAAAAGTATCCACACGATCGGGTAGAGGATCAGCGCAAACAGCGCCAGCGGCCAGCAGAGAATCAGCAGCACGCACCACAATAGAAATTTCATCGCCTTACCTCCATGGGGAAACCAGCGTTCCCCTGGGTCGCGGATTTGCCAATATCGCCTGGCAAGAATTCTGAAGTCCAGCGTCCCGATTTATCAGAAATATACGCATGTCCATCCTGGAAAGTTCCCGGCCGGCAAATCCCTTCGCCTACAATAAGAATCAGCATGCTGCTCGAAGGAATTTTCCCGCCTATCACCACACCGTTCTATCCAGACGGCTCCTTGTACCTGCGCAAGCTGGAACACAACGTAGCCCTTTATTCCCGGACCCAGTTGTCTGGCATGGTAGTCCTGGGGTCGACAGGCGAAGCCGTCATGTTGAGCACGGAGGAGCAGCGTGAAGTGCTCGCGACCGCGATTGAAGCCGCGTCTCCGGAGAAGGTGATGATCGCCGGAATCGGCCAGGAGAGTGTTCGTCAAACGCTGGTGCTGGCGGAGTTTGCCGCCTCGCTGCATTACGACGCGGTGCTGGTTCGCACGCCGCATTTCTATCGGCGGCAGTTGCATCGCGCCGATGGTGGGCAGCTGGAGATGCTGACGTACTTCCGCACGGTTGCCGATAATTCGCCGTTGCCCGTGCTGCTCTACAACGTACCGTTTTTGACTGCGTACGATATGCCGTTGGAGTTGATTGCGGAGTTGGCGCAGCATCCCGACATCATCGGGATCAAGGAATCGAGTGGAAGCGTAGAAAAAATTGCCGCCATCGTGCAGGCTACGAAACTTGTTACGAGGTCGGCGACGGTCACGCCAACATTCACCGCCGTAACACAGCGGGTGCTGGCAGCGCAGCCCTCACCTTCCGCGCCTCGTTTTGTGACTGCGGACGCTTTGCAGCAAGGAAGCTCGGCTGTTGCAGTTGCTGCTGCTCCGGCAACAATGAAAACGCGCCAGAAAGAAGTTGGCTTTACAGTTCTGACGGGCAGCGCCGGCGCCATGCATGCCGCTTTTCGCGAAGGTGCTTCCGGCGCAGTCGCCGCATTTGCAACCTGCGCACCGCAATGCTGCTGCGAGGTTTTCATGGCGTGGAAAGAAGGCGACGAAGGCTTAGCCGCTGAAAAACAGGAACGCATTCGCGTCTCCTCAGGCATTGTTGGCGGACAAATGGGCGTCCCTGGATTGAAATACGCCTGCGATCTAAACGGATACTATGGCGGGCGCGCTCGTCTGCCACTTTTGCCTTTAACTGCTGAGCAGCAGCAGGAAGTCACGCGCCTCATGGCCGATATCCGTTATTAGCGGAGCTGGGCGTCGCATGATCGAACCTAACGATGGGACATGGTTCAGAACGAGGGCGCAGTTTTCGGCAATAGCTTCGAATCAATCCCTTCAAATATGCTGTCGTCTACAGTGACGTTGCCCTTGGCATCGATGGTCACTGTCCAGACCGTGTCGTAGTCCGTATTCGGCCACACCGTGGGTGCAGAAATCCCGCCGCCATTCGGGTAGTAGCTGGCAAGCAGCGCGTTGACCGTCGTGGGAATGTGCTCATGTTCCCAGCCGACGAGAATTTTCTGTCCGCTAAATCTTCCGCCAGTAAAGAAGAAATCGCTGGCCTGGGTACTTAGCTGCGGCGGATTCTGCGCCGCCATCTCGAAACCAGCGGCCAGGTTGTAGGGCAGATTGTTGGCGATCGCATACGGCTCGACAGTCAGATCGGTTCGGATGTACGACCAATATTGACGACCCGCCATATTCGACGTTCCCGGAATGACTTGCGCACCATCGATCGACCATACCTGCGTCGGATGAATTTTTCCTTTCAAAGCGTAGGGCAGATCGAGTGCGCGCCATTGGCCGGCCGCAACAAAATTACCATCGTCCCAATTGTCATCGGGATGCGCTTCGGCATGGCGAATCCAGTAGACCGTTTCGTTGGTGTTGATGCCCGGCGGAACAACCGCTCCTCCCACTCCGCCGATCACGGTGACGGTGAAGAGTGGTTGCGCCCGTTCCGTTGTCTGGACAATTCCCGGCGGCAACGTGGGATAGGCAGACGACGGATTGGCATTGGTGTTGTAGACACTCAAGCTGGAGCCGCCAGAGGGAGGCAGAGAGATGGAATATACGGTGTTGGGGCCGGCATATACAGTCGGGACCGCGAAGTTGAAGCCATGCTGCTCCATTGATATTCGACATCACCTGATGGATGGTCTCCCAGGGTGCGACAAACACATACAACCCTGCCACGTTCGTGCTGAGGATGCTACCCACCAGCGTTTCATTGTCACCGTTGACGTCGCTGAAATCGAGCCCTTGGCATTCACTGCAGGGAATCAAAGGCGGAGCGACTCCGCTGGGTAACTCCACGGTGGCGTACGACGCGTTGATGGGGGAACTGTTGCCCGGTAGTAGACCGAACTCCGCATGGTCGATCGCAAGTGTGATCTGATTCATTACCGCAAACTGCTGAATGGTTCCGAGCGCTGCCATGTCGGGGAGGGCGCGGGCCGTCTGCAGGTGCGTCATCGGTTCCAGCGCGTAGATGCCCGTCACGTTGGCCGAGCCGAGGACGCTGGTCTTCAGAAATGTAGCCATGCTCAGCGAACGCGCCAATCCTTGACTGGTGAGATTTCCAGTGGCCGGATTGACGTCGCCGGCAGCATGATAGGCGAGATCTTCACTGACCAGGAAGATCAAATTCACGCTGGCCTGGCTGGCAGCGGCAGGATTGACTACCGGCGGTCGAAACGTACTGCTTCCGCATCCTCCCAACAAGATCCAGCCGAAGATTGAAAGTCGCACCACTCGCTTATTTGTCATCACCGATCCTGTACCGCCGCGTTCGAGTCCATCATCGGCAGGTTCCGGCCTTGCCGTGAACGCGGATGCTTTCGTCGGCAGCCCATCGACACACGGAAGTCATGGGTAGTCCGTTCCCCGCCATAGATTCGCGTAACACCCGGAAAGACTTTGCCGATAGCGAGAAATAAGAGGACGACGACATGCGGAGTTTGCAAGGCCTGGGAAGTTTACTGTCAATCGGCTGCCTGTTTTTCCTGGGGTGTGGACAAGCGAGTCTGCAACCGCCATCGTCTCTTAGCTATCGTGCGGTGGCGGCGATCTACACTGCCGGTGTTGTCATTGTTCCCAACTATGCCGTCTGCACTGGCGGCGCGGTCAGCAGGTTCAGCGTGGCTCCGGCGCTTCCAGACGGTCTCAGCCTCAGTTCAGACAGCGGGATAATCAGTGGAACGCCCACACTCGCCAGTGCCCAAGCTCGCTATACCGTCACCGCCAGCAATGCTTCGGGCAGTACGACCGCTGCTTTATTCATTACAGTCACGGATCGCCCACCGACATCCCTGGCCTACACATCGCAAACCGCGATCTATGCCATTCACGCACCGATTGTGCCGAACAGTCCCAGCAGCGCCGGTGGCGCCATCACGTCATTCATCGTGGCTCCGGCCCTGCCGCCTGGTCTCACTCTTGACCCAGCGACTGGGGTTATCAGCGGAACGCCAACGATGGCCATGCGACAGGCCGATTACGTTGTCACTGCCTCGGACTCAGGTGGATCGGCGACCGCAACCCTGACTTTGACTACGGCGAAGGTCGTACCCGTGTCCCCGGCAGTTGCTTGCAGTCAGTTGATGGCCATGGACTTTCCGAATACACAGATTGTCGAGGCCACCGACATTCCTGCAAATACCGTGCTTTCCAGCAGCGTTCCCAGCGCCGGATATCTTCCCGCGCACTGTCTCATTCGCGGGATCGTTGGCGCGCGCACCGGAGCCCCGGCCCCGGCGATGGATCAGTGGGGAAATCTGAATGGCTCTGTCCAGCCGGATGCGAACTACGGCATCGAGTTTGAGCTGCGCATGCCGACCACCACCTGGAATGGAGATTTCTTCTTTACCGGAGGCAGCGGCAACGATGGCGTTGTGACGGAGGCGGTGGGTGCTACGCTGGGCGGAGGCACAGCCTACCAGCCGGCACTCTACCAGGGATTTGCGGTGATCACACAGAACTCCGGCCACAGTTCCGGAACTGCCTCGGATGAATTCGGTCCCGGTCCCGATCAGAACAATGGATTTGGGTACGACCCTGCGGCAAGAAATGACTACGGATATCAGCAGACGGGCACCCTGACTCCGATTGCCAAAGCGATTGTGTCGGCGTTCTACGGAGAAGCACCCGTGTATTCGTATTTTCTGGGCTGCTCCAACGGCGGCCGAGAAGCTATGGTGGCAAGCCAGCAGTGGGGCGATATGTTTGATGGTATTGTTGCCGGCGATCCCGGTTTTCGCCTTCCCCATGCCGCGATTGCAGAGGCCTGGGACACGCAACAATTTGCCAGCGCAGCCCAGGCCGTGACCAATGGTGAAGATCCGCCCGACGGCAATGGAGATCCAAGCCTGATGCTCGCCGCTACCCCGCAGGACATGGCGTTGGTGGGAAATCTCATCCTTCAACAATGCGATGCGCTGGACGGGTTGGCCGATGGAATGATCTTCAACACAGAGGCCTGCCGCAAGGCGTTCGATCCGGCAACGATTGCCCGGCTTCAGTGCCCCACCGGCACCAAAGTCCCAGGATGCCTGCTGCCCGCACAAATCACGGCTATTCAGAAGGTCTTCCAGGGGCCTGTTGATTCGCAGGGAGTCGCGCTCTACTCCGTGTGGCCGTATGACGTGGGCATTCAAGATCCGAAATGGCTGATGTGGCCTATCGGTGCCAACTTGCCATATATGGCGGGCAACAAACTGATCTATGTTCCCTTCATCGCGCAAAACACAACCCAGGGAGCGACCTCGGCAATGTATTTGTTTGCTACACCGCCTGATCCTGCGATGAACGTGTTCACGGTGTCGATGGACGATTTGAACACCGGCGTGAACGCGACCGATGCAACCTTCCGGCAGTCCGCCGTCAACTATATGGAAGCCACCTCCACAAATCTGAGCAAGTTGCTCAGTCACAACGGCAAAATCATTTACTTCCACGGGGAGAGTGATCCTGTCTTCTCCATGTACGACACCGTTCACTACTACAACACGTTGACAAATGCCTATGGGAACGGAACCCCAGGGTTTGCGCGCCTCTTTCTGGTGCCCGGAATGAACCACTGTTCCGGCGGCCTGCACACACTGGACAGCTTCGATCCGCTCACCGCGATTGTCGACTGGGTGGAGCAGGGAATCGCTCCCGCATCGATGACTGCCCGCAATTCCAATACAAATTTGCCGCCTGCTGACGTGGCCGCATTCACGGTGCTTCCATTGAACCGGAGCCGCCCGCTATGTCCCTATCCGCAGTACGCCGCCTATACCGGCGGAGCGAGTGGAAGCCCGGAAGATGCAGGCAGCTTTACCTGCGTTACGCCGGGAGCCAACTCCCCCTCGTCAAATAGAAAGAGTGCTGCCCAGCCTGCAACGACGAAGTCACGATGACCCGCAGCCTGCCAGAATCCCGAAAGTTCCAGGTTGCAGCTATTCCTCCGACGAGGAGCGCCGATCAATATAGCAGGTCGAAGTGTCGAGCCACCGCAACGAATCTCTGTTCGCAAGTTTCACTCATCAACGATCGAGGTGGGAAATGAAGTTCTGCAGGGTTGGAATTGCAATCTATTCCTTGATGATGCTCACGGCCTGTGCGGGAGTGGATCCGAGTCCGTATGGAAAGCTACTCAGCGCTCCTACCGTGGTAGGCACAGAGACAACGACGCAATTGGATGACCTGACGAAAACCAATAATCTTGTCGGGCTGCCGGGTGCTGCGCAGTGCAATGTCACCGTCGCGCAGATTTTCTATGTAACCTCCGGCGTGCAACCCGGCGAGCTGACCAATGCCTCAGCGGCCGTTCTGATTCCCAGTGGTGCAAATTGTCCCGGCCCCTTTCCGCTGATTGCCTTTGGCCGGGCAACGGTGATGGAAAAGATGCAGGCCAACGCCGACCTCACCAACCCGTCGACAGAAATGTTGATGACGTTTTTCGCTGCGCAGGGATACGCGGTGGTGGCCACGGATTTCCTTGGCTATGCTGAATCCACCTACCCCTACCACCCTTACACACACGCTCCCACCGAAGCCAGTTCGATCCTCGACTCCGTCCGCGCCACGCGAGAGGCAGCACTCGCGCTTGGCTTAAAGCTCAACAACAAGGTCATGTTGTCCGGCTATTCCCAGGGTGGACAGGCTTCCATGGCAACCCAGCGCCAAGTCGAGCAGGATGCGACAGGGGAATTCCATGTGGTCGCGGCTGCACATCTGGCTGGACCGTATAACATCTCTGGAGCCCTGGTGGCTGGGGCGAAAAATCCGATCAACGGTGTGCAATCGATCGTTCCGTTCCAGATTGCTTCTTACCAGAAGATCTATGGCAATGCGTATGCCGCCACCTCGGATGTTTTTCAACCAGCCTATGCGGGTTTCATTGCGGATTTCTTCCCAACATTGCTACCCGCATCCACGGTGAATGCCATGCTGCCGGATGGAACGCCCGCTGTTGCGCAGGCCGAGATGTTTCAGGCAGCCTACATCGTCGATCTGGGAAACAATCCCAATAACGCGGCCGTGCTCGACGGAGCAAAGCAAAATACGCTGGATTGGAGCCCGATTGCGCCGACGACGCTATGCGGCGGAGCTGGCGATCCTACCGTTAATTTTGCAATCAACGCACAGACCGCGTACAGCGGCTTCATCAGCCGCGGACTCACCAACGTTTCAATCCACGATGTCGATGCAGAGATTCAGGCGAAATATCTCAACATTCTGGGGCCCACGAACTACAACCTGGAATATCACGGGATGCTGGAGCCGCCATTCTGCCTGCAGGTAGCACAGCAGTTCTTCAACCAATACCGCTAGAAACAGCGTCAGGGTGCGACTCGCGAATGAGTCAACTTGCGAATTGTTGGTGGAGTGTTCTAGAGGAGATTCAATCGGACGTATTCGTCGTGCACCACTTGGTAGCACTCACAGGCGGCTTCGATCAGGCCTGCGTGGTTCTTGATGGTGACATGGCCGCGGGCAAAGCCGATAAGGCCCGCTTTCTGTAAAATTCCGGCGGCAACAGTGACCGTACTGCGCCGCGTCCCCAACATCATGGCGAGGAATTCCTGCGTAATCGGGACTTCGTCAAGTTGAACACGGTCGAAGCACATCAGAAGCCAGCGGGCCAGGCGCTCGTGCAACTCATGTACCCGGTTGCAGGCGGCGGTCTGCGCAGTTTGGACAAGCAGACCCTGAACGCTGCGCAGCAGGCAAAGATGCAGCGGTCGCGATTCCTGCATCTGTTGCGTCAGGATCTGCGACTTGACGTAAAACCCATGCCCGGGGATCTGCATAAAACATCGATTTGGCAGGTGACTGGTCCCTAAGGCTGCTGCCATCCCCACGAAACCATCGCGTCCGATCACGCCGACCTCAACCGTCGTCCCATCTTCCATAGCAGCCACGATCGAACAAACTCCGGTTTCAAGAAAGTACACGTTCCCGCTGGTTTGGCTAGGGCTATGAAGCGGCTGATTCATTGGCAGATTAACTGGCAAAAGATGGGGAATGAGACGATCCAGATCTGTCGCAGCCAGCGAGGCCAATATGCGGTTGTTGTAGGACTTCTGGATCGACGTAGCTTGCATCGGAACTCCTCAGCTGAATGGACCGACGACGCCACGCTCGCGGCACTCGACTATTGGGATCTTCCCAGGGACGAGTGGCAGATGGTGCCCGAGATGGGTGGATCATACTCCAGATTCATGGTTCTGAGGGAACATCACCGGGATCGTGACCCGTTCTGCTATCTCCGATTCAAATTCTGGACAATTCGAACACTATGTTCGACAGCGAACAGACAGTGTCAACCGTCGTGAGTAGCGTCTGCCCATCCCCGCACTTGATTTCGGGAGGTAGACCACGTTGAAGCAAGCTGCGAGCGTCAATCAATTCTCAAATCCGCCCCGCCGTGTATCCCAAGCGAAGGCTGCGAACAGCGTGCCTCGGGCTGAGATAGGAGCGGACAAAAAGTCTGTTCCCGCTCCAGTGCTACTCTGCATCGGGCTCGATCGGTCACTGTTAAAGACTCAGCGTGCCGCATGGAAATCCGCGGGTTGCGTGGTGGCGTCGGCGGCCACCATTCCAGAAGCGATCGTCAGCATCGCCGCGGGAGACTTCGACCTTGTCCTGCTGGGGGAACGCCTTCCAGTCGAGGACAGGGAGCGACTCGCCTTCCTCATACGCTCAACCGGTTCGGCTGTGCCAATCGTATGCGTTGCGGACTCTTGCGCGGACCTGGCCATGGTGGAGAGCGCAAACCCACAGGATGCTCCGGAGATAAACTTCGGCAGCATCACCGAAGCGCTGGTCGAGATTGTGAGTACTCAACCAGTAGTCACTCGCAGGAGTCGGCAGACCTAGCCCGATAACACGCCCCTGAAGCATCACAAGCTTTGTGGCTAAGCGGAGAATCCAATGCGTTCTGAGCTCGTCTTCGGCGCCATGACCCAGGTCCAGAATCGATATTTGCTCGCGCGTCTCACTTCGAAAACCACGCGGATCTTTCACCGCCCGCACAGCCGCCTGGAGGAAACAGCGAATGACGTTCTGAGGCTATTTAGCCAGGCGAATCCACAGCAGGGGCGCCAGTGTCCGCCATCAAGCTCCGTAGAGCGCTTGCCTGCAGATGCTTCGAAGAGAAGCAGTCGGAAGACTCCATCCGCATCTCTCAACATGGCGGAATAGCTCGAGTCTGGACGGTAGGGGAATATCGAGTGGGGCGGTGATCAAACGCTCGAATGGACAGTTAGATCGTTCTAAGCGGTGTCCAGAGGGTGGCGGTAATAGTTTGGAGTCAATGCCGAACTTGAAGCGGAGTTGTCAACCGAGCCCTAGTGAATGTCTTTTCCGTGGCTTCCGGCAAAGCGGATCGCCTCGCTTGTTCCAGTCATGAATGCCGACGCCATCGAGCGTGCTTTTGTGGAGCCCGAGTTTTCAGCGCTCACTGAGGAAGGGTTGGAAATAAGGATTACGGAAGCCTGCGCTGGCCTGTCGTGTGTTCCAGCACCTGCAGCGCCTCTCTGTTGCAGCGTCGGAACCGAAGCCCCGGAGGATAGAGTGGCCGGTACATGCGACACCCTAGGCGTCGGTGTAAGAGCCGAGATAGATTGTTCTGGAGGTGCGCCCGCTGCGGCCGCTGGAGCGGCAACGTCGTGTACAAGACCCTTGCGGCGTTGGCCGTGGATTAGATATCTCTGCCGCGGACGAAGCTTCGCTTGAGAGTCAACCGGCGTGGCAAAGGTAGGCTGAGCTATCCGATGGGTATACGACAGTACAACGCATAGCGACGGGGCTATGCACAAGAAAGCGGCCAGCAGAAGCATTCCCACGCTGGTGCGTAGACCCATGAGCCACGCAGGGAAGTGTACGGTTTCCGTCAATACCGAGCGAACCCGGACCTTCAGCTGAATTGACGAACCGGCAAAATCCAGGTTCCACGGGGTCGGATCCTGCGCTGCATGTAATCGGGCAAAACGAACCAGGCATTCCGCGTAGGTTGCACGCCGTTCTGGACGATTACGCACCACTGCCAAATCGCACGCGAGTTCACTCTCCAATTCCATTCTGCGCATGGCAAACCAGAATGCCGGATGAAAGAACAACAGCGCCTTGCAGAAACCAGCGACATTACTGAAGAGGAAATCCCGGCGTGCGACATGCTGCAGTTCATGACGGAAAATGTCTGCCAGTTCGTTCTCATCTTCCTCCAGGCAGATAGGCGGCAATAGAACCACTGGATGGACCCATCCGAAGGTTGCCGGGGAATAGATCCCGGATAACACCAGCAGTCGTATTTTTTCTGCGCCGGAATGAATTGCGACCGAACGAAACAAATTCTCAATTGCGGGGGGGGCGCTGTAGGCGAAGCGAAGTACCCATCGCAGGCGCAATTGTTTCTTGATACGACCTACTAAAAAATAACTCATTACAAGGAGGTAGAGTCCGCCAAGCAGTCGTTCCACCATCAGTAAGGGATATGCCCATGTAATAGGCAACTGCCATTGAGCGACGGCCTCAGTGGACGCGAGGGCGTGAGTCGCGAGCGAATCACCAGCGGTCGCAGTGGGAATAAAACTCCAGAGAATCGAAAGCCAGTAGCAGCCGGAAACGGCCATGAAGGCAAACCAGACCAGAAACTTTCTGCGTGGCGAAACCACGACTTTGCTGATCGCCCAACAAATGCAGAAACCTAAAAATGTCTTAAGCAGGAAACCTGCGAATGCCGCCACGATCGCGAGCTCAGTTTCAGGGTGCATCGTACCTCTTGCAATTTCGAATTATTACCGCCAGTCTCACATCTCCGAGGCACAAGAGGAATTAAACGGCACAAGTATTATCGAACAGGCAGCTTACGGGCGGCCGCCGTTTGACTCATTCTTCTTACGATACTCCCGTATTTGCGCCTCCAGCTCATCCAGGTCCTCTTCCTTCACCTTGGCTGCCTCCAGCAAATTCACGAACAAGCCGGTAGGGGAACCGCCAAAGTTTTGTGAAAGCAGGCTACGGATGGACATCTTGTCTATCGCTTTGCGCGAGATCAATGGTGTGAAGACGAAGACGCGGCCCCTGTTTTCATGCGCGATGAAGCCTTTCTCTTCCATAATCCTCAGCAACGTCTGCGTGGTTTTATAGTTCGGACGATTGCGAGGCGGATGTGCATTGACGACATCTTCGACCGATCCTTCGCCGTTGTCCCAAAGGATTTGTAGCAGCCGAAGTTCGCTCGTGGTCGGCAGGTATTTTCCCTTCGACCCTTTCACTCGTTTGTTGATCATCTGCACCACCACACCTCTCGGTGTTTCCTGTTCCATTGTAATGACTGCGGTTCACCTTGAAAAGGGTCTCACACGAACCCGTTCGCGGCCGGCAAGTTGACTTCTATGTCTTAATAGATTAAGACATAGATAGGGATCAGACAATGGAAGGTTAAACCAGAATCCCTGATCATCACACTTTCCGGGGCAGATTTGCTGATTTGCAATGGATTGGAGTCACCTACGGTGGAAGACAGAGACATCCCGGTTTCGTATATCCTTTATGTTTTCGGTGTCGTTGCAATTATCGGCTTTTTGCTCGTCGGCGGCTTTTTCCTTTGGATACGCTAACATAAAGGCTCGATGTGCGTCTTATAAAAGTAAGACTTTCAGTACGCAACCCGTCTGAAGTATGCAGAAATCCCTCCCCCACCCCAAAGTCGCCGCCAGCAGAGCGTCGACCCCCGAATCAATGAAAATAACGAAGGATTCAACCGACGTTCTGATTCTGGGCGGTGGACCGGCTGGCTTGGCAGCAGCCATTGCAATGCGCCAGAAGGGCATAGATTGCCTGGTGGTGGAAGCCATGGAGCCGGCCATTGACAAAGGCTGTGCAGAAGGACTGATGCCGGATGCCCTGGCTTCGCTTCGCCAACTCGGTCTGGAAATAACTCAGCAGCAGGGGCATCGTTTTCGAGGCATCCGATTCAATAATCTTCAACATCACGTGCATGCTGATTTTCCAAATGGAATGGGTATTGGCGTGCGCCGGACAAAATTGCATCGCCTGATTGCCGACCGGGCTCACGAGGCCGGAGTTACAGTCGCGTGGAGCAGTCGAGCCAGGTTACTTGACGGTCGATCAGCTCTGGTCAACGGAAAGAAAATCTCATTTCAATATCTGGTCGGCGCCGATGGGCAGGCTTCTGGGGTTAGACGGTGGGCTGGCCTGCGTCAAATTCGCAGGGAGAGCATTCGATTTGGCTTTCGACGTCACTACAACATCGCTCCATGGAGCGAATACGTTGAAGTCCATTGGGGATCGCCGGGTCAGGTCTACATAACTCCGGTGGCGTCGGACAGCGTGTGCGTGGTGTTCATCACAAGAAATCCCAAGCTGGCACAAGGCGATTTCTTGAAAGCTTTCCCCGTTGTTGCGGAGAAACTTCAGGGTGTTCCCACCATGTCGACACTTCGTGGTGGCATCTCCGCCAATCGTATACTTCGTCGAGTTGCAACTCAGTCCGTGGCCCTGGTGGGTGATGCCTCCGGATCGCCGGATGCCATCACCGGTGAAGGCCTCGCGGTTTCATTCCGCCAGGCAGTATCTTTGGCGAATGCGATCGAACGCGGAAACCTGGAACTCTACAACCAGGACCATCAAAGAATCGGCCGGCTTCCGCATGTCATGAGTTGGCTGATGCTATCTATGGATAGGTGGCCGCAGATGCAGGGCCGCGCCCTCCGAACTTTGTCGACTCACCCGGATTATTTTCAGCAACTACTCTCCGTACACGTTGGCGCCCAAAGCATGCGCAACTTCGCCATGCGCCAGGGGATTCGAGTGAGGTGGAGTTTTCTTGAGGCAAGCCTTTATTAGCGGAGAACTGATGGAACGCAAGATGTTCAAGCGAAATGTCGGCAAAAGTATTGCGGCATGTCTTTTCGTCACCAGTTTCCTTGTCGGGCTGCCGTTGCGTGTGATCGCAGCCAATCCACAAGACGTCATCACGGTGACCTTTGACGCCGAAAAGACGTCCATCCACTGGACCTTGCAGTCCGTCTTTCATACCGCCCAGGGCACGTTCGCTCTCGACAAGGGAGTGATTCATATTGATCCAGCCGCTGAAACTGCGGACGGCCTGATCGCGGTTCAAGCCAGTACCGGCGAAAGCGGAGAACGAGGGCGAGACGAGAAAATGCAGAAGGATGTTCTTCAAAGCGAGAAATTTCCCGACATCACTTTCCGCCCAACACATGTGTCTGGCAACTTCGATTTCAGCAAGGAGGAGTGGTTGACGGTGGACGGTGTTTTCCATATTCATGGGGCAGATCATCCATTGCAGCTGCACGTTCACGTCCTGCCGGAATCTGGTAACACGCTTCGCGCCATCACTCAATTCAATATCCCATATGTCGAATGGGGACTGAAGGACCCCAGCACCTTTCTCCTCCGGGTAGGGAAAACGGTCGCAGTCGCTGTCGATAGTCAAGCTACTGTGAAACCATGAAAGCGTTCGACGTCGGCGTCCTGGATGGAAAGATTCAACGGCAGCCATCGACTTTAAGCCAATATGAACGACATTCACGCAATCTTGCGTTGTACGGCGTTGCTGTCGCTGATGGTGACGGCTCCCGTCACGTTTGCGCAGAGGACAACTGTCGAAATTCCCGCCGGTACTCCTCTACCTATTCAGTTGGACAAACACGTTGCCCTGAAAAAGGGAGAAGCCCTCAATTGTCACCTTGTGTACCCGGTCTATGCGAAGAACCAAATCGCAATTCCTGCAGGTAGTATCGTTCGTGGACAAGTGGTAGCGCTGAAGTCGGATCGCAGTCGGCGAATTCACGGACGGCTTTGGGGAGATTTCACCCCATTCAGAATTCCGGTTGTGCATTTCGATGAACTAGTTCTACTCGATGGCTCAGTCCAGAAAATAGTCAGCAGCGATGCCAGCGAAGGCGCACCCGTGCTGCACCTTTCCGCGCCGCCCGCGGGTAAGAATCGATCCTTCGTCGGCAGGCAATATGATCAGGCGAAACAGCAAGCCAAAGACGCGGTTGGGCTTGTGACCGCTCCCGGAATCAAAGATCGCCTGGTTCAGCTGCTGTATCGCCAGCTTCCATATCATCCGCAGAGGATCGAGTCGGCAACCATGTGGACGGTCACGCTGGAACAGCCTATAACTTTGACGGAAAACGAAGCTCCCCAGCAGAAGCAGAAAGATGTCACAGAAACTGCCGCTGTTTTGCCGAAAGCAACGCCCAATCCGCCCAACCCCACCGCGGCCGCTGCGCAAGATAAGTCGGCATGGCATTTGAGCGCATATCTGCGGCAAACAATCAGCTCTGCATCCGAGAAAAAAGGGAACACATTCGACGCGGTCGTTGCCGCTCCGATTTTTAAGCCAGACCACACCATAGAAGTTCCTGAAGGGTCGATATTGGTCGGTACCATCACCCAGGCAAAACCGGCGCGATCATTTGGGCGTGCAGGGAAATTGCGTTTTGACTTTCGCGAATTGGAATTACCCGGCACAGCTTCCAAGCCCGTCCAAGGCAACTTAAGTGGTGCCGACTCGAATCAATCTGAGAAGCTTAAGATTGACGCAGAAGGAGGCGTCCAGCCGCAACCAAAAAATCGTGTCATTGTTCCCCTAGTACTGACATTTCTTGCCAGCCGCGCCCTGGATAGCGACGGGAATCTCACGGCCAACACTGCGGTATCGTCGAACGGATTTGGCATTGCCGGCCGGGTGATCGGCATCGTTTCTGGCTCGAGATACCTGGCCGCTGGCATTGGTTTCTATGCGGCTGCGCTTTCCGTGTACGAGCGCTGGTTTGTTCGCGGGCAAAATGTGACATTCGTCAAAAATACTCGGATTGAAGTGACCATGATCCCGAGTCGCAATCCGATTTCTGCATCACCGCCACAACCAAATTCGTCCGAGAGGCACTAATACTTATCATGCGTTCTTTCTTTCCCGTGGCCAGTCCAATTTTTCTTGCCGTCATCACCATAAACGCTTGCGCGCAAGTCGCAATGTTGCCCGCTGCTCCACAGCCGAACCTTCCCCGGCAGCAAGTCGCAAAGTTGATTCCAAACGACTGGGTCCCAGAGAGCAACGCGGCGAGGAGTTCTTCCGATGTGGAGGTATCCGGGACGAATACCTTTTTGACGCCAGATCAATCCACCCCCGGCGCGTCCGCTCAGGGATCGCAGCCAATCTGCGGCATCACCAAACTAGGTCGGTGTATCCGTGATCTTGGAGAAGATGAGAAGGCGATTTTCACCAGTCCGCTTCGCCTCCAGCCTAAAGACGGATATTGGCTGGCACCGCTCGGGGCCGCTACAGGGCTGGCCATTGCATACGATGCCGACGCGTCTGAGGCCGTGGGAGTGGACCCGAGCCGTACCAATACCGCCAACAAAATTGCCGATTTTGGCTCTTTCATCGCAACGGGTGCGGAAGGGGCAGGGATCTATTTCATCGGGCTCGCGAAGAAAGATCCAAAACTCGCGGAGACTGGACGGTTGGCGGATGAGGCCATCATCGATTCTGGAACTGTCACGCTGGTGACCAAGCTAGCCACCAATCGCCAGCGTCCGCGGCAGGGAAACGGGCAGGGTGATTTTTGGCCGTATGGCACCCAGCATTGGGAGTGGGACTCATCCTTCCCATCCGATCACGCCACCGCCAGCATGGCACTGGCTCGCGTGATTGCCGGTGAATATCCCCACTGGTACGTCATGGTGCCCGCTTATGGATTTGCCGAAACAATCAGTATGTCGCGCATTTTCGCAAACCAGCATTTCCCCTCCGACATTCTTGTAGGGCAGGCGGTCGGCTTTCTTACCGGCTCCTATGTTCTCCATCAACGGTCTCTGTATCGGCCAGGAGCCAAAAAGACCCTGGCCGCCAGGATTATCGGTTCCGTCAATCCGATTGTGGATGCACGAACCCGTACCCTGGGAGCATCGATGCAGATTCCGATGGGACGATAAAGTTTTAGCGTGAATGCGGGCTTAAGATCCCCGCAGCTCAATCACCCGGAGCGACAGATTTGAATGTCACAACTTGCTGTCGGGGTTGACATGGTGTCTTAGTAGATTAAGACTAAACAAGGAACGACGTTCGCCGCTTTACTCCTGCAAATATCTCGCACCCATCGGACGGTGAAGGAGAGTCGATGAAACGGGTTACGGTGCAGTTCATGTTTGCCGCTGCAATTGCAGTCAGTTCCTTCCTGACGACGTCTTGGCTACGTGCACAATCCGCTGCCGTTCCTCGAGCGACCCAGGGGTCGACCGACAAAGGTTTCGATCATGCGGGGGTTGTGCCGCCAAGCCAACATCTCATTGCCTCCGAGAAAGCAGAGAATCATTCCGACCTCGGCGGCGAACCGCAGCAACAGGAAACTCCATCCAGCAAATTGCCATCCGCGCCACAGCCGAATCCGCAAACCTCATCTCCGGGAAATGCAAACACACCTTCGCTTCAGGATCTTGGCTTTGGCGCCAGTCAGACCCAGGGCAGCGCGCAGGAACAGGCCTTACTCAACAAACGAACCCACATGCTCAAGGTGCATCAGACACTGGGTCTTATCACCGCGATTCCGATGGTCGCGACTTTGATTACTGGGCCGCAGGCGAAGGCGAAAGGAAAAAACGGCGAGCCGATTACCGAGCCGACCTCCGCAAACCTGGATTTTCACATGGCACTCGGCAGCCTTACCGCCGGCTTGTACTTCACCACTGCGTATTATGCGATCTTTGCTCCTAAGATACCCGGGGTCAAACCGAAGGGTGCTATCCGGCTACATCGCGATCTGGCCTGGATTCACGCACCGGGAATGATTATCACCCCGGTGTTAGGAGCGATGGCATACAAACAGGAAAGCTCTGGAGAGAAAGTCCATGGGATTGCTTCCGCACACGGTGCTGCGGCCTACATCACTGCCGCCGCGTATGGAGCGTCCATTGTGGCTGTGTCCTGGCCAATTCACTGGAAGTTCTGGGAGCGTTAAAGAAATGAATTACAAGAAACTCGCGATTGCCTTGCTGCTGCTTGCATTACCAGTATTCGCCCAGGGGGATACGCAGTGGGTGCTGAAGCAGTCTACCCTCACCTATCACATGTCCCACCCCATGCATGAGGTGGACGGTGTAAGCCACGCGGCAAAAGGGAAGGGAATCTGCCACGCCGGCGAATGCAATTTTCTGATTGCGGTGCCCGTTAAATCATTTGACTCGGGCGACAGTAATCGCGATCTTCACATGATCGAAGCCACACGCGGTGCTGAATTTCCCATGGTCATTGTGCGCACGGAGTTTCCCGAGGCGGCAACCGACTCGCCCACGATTTATGCGAACCTCGAGGTTCAGTTCGCCGGCCAGACCGCGCACTATCAACATGTGCCGTTCCAGCGAGTCACGCAAGGGGATCAGGTGAGAATCACCGGAACGATTCCCGCAACCTGTTCCGACTTTAAGATTGATCGCCCGTCCTTTCTAACGGTACCCATCAAGAATCAAATTCCGGTGAAGGTGGACATGACCTGGCAAAAGATGTAAGCCACAGATGAAATTCGGATCTGTCAGTTGCATCCAGCGCCCATCCGATAAACCCGCAAATGCTACCATGCTGATATTGTGATGGATGTATCGTCATCAACGATTTCGGGTTTGGCCCCGTAGCTCAGGTGGATAGAGCAGCAGTTTCCTAAACTGTTTGTCGGAAGTTCGAATCTTCCCGGGGTCACCATTTCCGGTTCAATCTATGCGCAAATTCTCGACTCTGTCCTACGCAGAAGGATGTTCCAACGTGACCCGGAAAATCTTTCTGGCAATGATCGGCATGTTGGCGGTTACTGGGTATGCTTTCGCGTCGACCCCGGATGCAGCCGCCCGCTGCCAGGCTATTTCGCAGTTGAAACTTGATGGAGTTGCAATTACTGCGGCTTCCCCAGTCGAGAATGGAAGTTTCACTCCGCCCGGCGCGACGTCCGCAACCCTCGACCTGCCGCCTTTTTGCCGCATCGCAGCCACTTTAAAGCCGACCACAGATTCCAATATCAAAATTGAGCTGTGGATGCCGGAAAAGGATTGGAATGGAAGATTTCTCGGCACCGGCAATGGCGGCGGGGCGGGAACACTTTCGTATCGCGGCCTCGCATTGGGCATGCGGCGAGGATTCGCAACTGCCAACACCGATATGGGCACATCACCGAATGCCGCTGCAGTGGTCGGACACCCGCAGCGCTGGGCCGATTTTGGTTATCGCGCCACCCACCAAATGACGGTAGTGTCGAAGCAGATTATCCAGGCATATTATGGCAAGGCGCAGGCCCACGCCTACTTTGTAGGATGCTCTACCGGCGGCGGACAGGGACTGATGGAGGCGCAACGCTTTCCCGACGATTACAACGGCATCATTGCAGGCGCGCCCGCAAATAATCGAACCCACATCCACACAGGATTTGTCTGGAATGCGCAAGCCGCCAATCAGCCTCCGGGGGTTCAGTTGTCTGCGGAGACGATCGCCTTTATTACAAAGTCTGTCGTGCATGCGTGCGCTGGGAAAGACGGAGGCGCTCCGAATGATAACTTCCTCACCGATCCTCGCGAATGTAAATTCAATCCCGACTCGCTTCCGAGATGCGAAGGAAATTCTCATACAGATTGCTTGTCAGCAGCGGAACTGGACACGCTGAAGAGATTTTATGCAGGCCCTACAAATCCGCGAACAGGCGAGAGAATCTACACACCCATCCCTGTGGGCAGCGAAAACTCTCCGGCTGGAGTCGCAATGCAGCAAGATCCGAAACAAATGTCGGAGCAGTGGTATCCGTTCCAGTGGGCGCTGGGGTCAGGCTTCGATTATCACCACTTCGACTTTGACCACGATCAAGACGTCGTAGATCAACGACTCGCGCCGATTTTGAATGCGAACAATCCCGACCTGTCGGCGATACAGCAGCGTGGCGGAAAAATTCTGATGTTCACCGGGACAGCCGATCCACTTGTTCCGTTTCAGGATGCCTTGAATTATTACGACCGGGTGGTGAGCGATCAGCAGAGTCATCTTCCGGACGCCGGCGGTATGGGCCCGCAGCAGGGATTGGCGAAGACGCGTCAATTTTTCCGATATTTTCTGGTGCCGGGCATGGCCCATTGTGGCGAAGGTCCCGGTCTGCACGACTTTGGCCAGGGCCTGCAACTGGAAGTTCCGCAGGACAGCAACCACGATATTTTAACGGCGCTGGTCGACTGGGTAGAGCATGGGGTCTCGCCTGAAACGATCATCGCCAGCACATATGTCGACGATCTTTCCGCAAAGGGAATTCGATTTCAACGACCGATCTGCCCGTATCCCCAGTTTCCAAAATATATTGGCGGCGATCAGAATTCTGCATCCAGTTATCGTTGTATTGCTCACCCGCAGGATAGTGTGCTGATTCCGGCCAGTCGATATCTCAACTAGTCTGCAAACCTTTTTGTCGCAGATAGAGGCCGCTAAACGCACGTACCGAATGGTCCGGGTGGAAGGGGATATAGCATCCGAATTCGGGATTATCCCAACTGTCGACAAGCTCGTATCCCAGATCGTAAGCAGACTGCAAAAATTCAGCTCGGTTGGCGACGCGGTAAGGAGCCAGCGCTGGCCCCATGTTGTGCAGTGTGTAGAACGTCTCGCGCTCCGTAAACGGTAGCTTATTGATCAGCACATGCGACGGCATTGTCGAGAACTGGCCGAAGATTTCTGCAAAGGTCGATTCGGGAAATTGAAGCGATCCGAACGACAGGAAAAGAGGGAACTCCTGCGCCCGTTTTACGTCCGTAGTGAAGGAAAGTTGGCGTCGCTCATCTTTCTCTTCCGCCAATTTCGCACCTGCCGCGGCAACTGCGGGAACGTCGTAAATCGTCCATTGCAGATTTGCCGGATAGTCCAAAAGCTTTTGATACGAGTAGTAGGAAATTCCGAGATAACCGCCAAAGTCGAACACCCGTGGATTTTGTGGCAGCAATTTATCCAACCAGAATAAGACCGGATAATCGCTGGAGCGAATTGAACTTTTAAATCCCAGGAAGGTCGCCGATTCAGGATTATCGTAGCTGTTATTGCGACTCGCAGGAATCGCTGCATTAGCCGCCGCGAATGAAGGATACACACCGGAAAACAACCGCTCCCATTCAGCAACCCGCATGAAATGTTGTTCATACTCGAAGCGGTGCCATTTGCGAATCAGCGGAACAGTACGCTCCACCTTATCGACGAATTCTTTCGTAGTCTGCGAAAGCAACATGGCTTTTAGCGCCTGTTTCATGACACCTCAAGAGAAACAAGTCTGTTCCAGTCATTGTATGTGAGCGCTGTGCAAAGCTGATGTTTATCGCCGATTGCACCATTGTGGCGGGTATCGCAATTTCATTGTGCGACATTGACTTGAAGGTGGGCGCTGGCCAGCACCCCTTGTGTCGAAGATGAGGCCTGCACCGTGATCTCCTCGGTAAATGGAGCAGGAGGTGCCAGATTGGCGCACCCCAGTACCGATCCCAATCCGATACAGATCAGGACCAGGAGAATTCTGCCTAAGCCAAATGTTGCGGCATACCGTCTCGAAAGAAAGGGCAACATCAACGCTCCTATTCCCAGCAGAAGCAGACCCAGGCGGAAAACCGTAATTGTCCTGGCAGGGATCCGGAATCCAGCGACCGCCAGCGCGCGGGGATCGATGATGAGCGTGACCGATTGCGGCGCACTGGATGCCGCGTCGAATACCACCACAGCGGGCTTGAATTCACAAGTCACACCTCGCACTAATCCGACGCAGGCAAGACTAACTGTGTCGGAAAATGCGTTCATCGGCGTCAGAGTGGCGGAGATCTGACCTGTCTTTGCCGCGGGGATATTTAATTGGGCGGGTCGCAGCGTTAGAAATAATGTCGCATTTGCAACCGTAACAGTTACATAGCCGGACGTCGAAGGTTGGAAGTTGGGATCGCCTGAATAGAACGCGGTCAACAGGTGCAGCCCCGTCGGGAGTTGCTGTCCATTCAGGATGGCCTGACCGCTCCCATCTAACCCAGCCGTGCCCAATTGCACATTTCCTTCTATAAACGTGACTTCTCCTGTAGGCACTCCGATGGTAGATGATGTCACGGTAGCAGTCAGCATCGCACTCTGATTTCCACTCATCGCCATTGGGGAACTGGTTAGCGAAGTGTGCGAAGTCGCGGGTGTGATTCTGAAATTTGCCGAGCCGCTGCTCGACGCCTCATTTCCCGCCGCCATATAGGTTGCCGTCAACACACCCACTCCCGTCGCGGCCGTCGTCAGCTTGAGGCCCGCCGTGCCGGATCTCGATATCGGAATAATCGCGACCTGGCTTCCGTTGACAGCAAAAAACACCGTACCCGTTGTGACCGGACCGCTGATATCGGAGACATTGGCGACTATGTTTAGCGGAGTTCCATAGACCGCTTCGGGCGGATCGACGATAACGCCCGTCGTCGTCGGACGAGGCAAATTTACAATTCCATTTCCAGTCATCGCGATGGTCTGGCCTGATCCGGTCAGAGCCAGTGAGTTGTCGAAGACCCAGGCCTCCTCCGTTACAATTCCGGGCAAATTTGGATGGAAGGCGAAGCTGACGGAACAGTGGTCGCCAGAAGCAAGGCTACCGGCTGCGCATGCGTTGGCATCTGGACCAAGAACAAAGTCGGGTGGATCAGGAAGGCCTGGATATTGGTCGATCGTGAGAGATTGATTTCCGATATTTGAGAGCGCAACGAATTGGGATGCCGTCATGCCGCCCACGGCTTCCGATCCGAAGCTCAGCGTCGGGGTAGAATCGGAGATTCGCCGAACCGTATCATTTCCAGGATCCGCCACCCAGACTTGTCCCCGCGAATCCACCGCCACTCCTGTTGGAGTTGTCAGCGCAGCAGCGTCCGCTGGGCCTCCGTCGCCTTGCACTCCAGCCATCGCTGACCCAGCGAGAGTCTCCAGCATGCCGCTTTTAGAGTTGAGTTTGCGTATGCGTGCGTTTCCCGTGTCAGCGATATACAAATTGCCTGAAGCATCCAACGCAATGTCGGAAGGATCGTGCAGTTGGGCGTTCACGGCCTGGTCACCATCTCCGCTGAATCCTGCAGTGCCATTTCCAGCGATCGTTGCGATCGATTGCGTGACTGGGTCGATGACGCGAATGACATTGTTTCCCGAGTCTGCGACAAACATTTTTCCGGCTGCATCGAGCGCCACACTTTGGGGATGGTTCAATTGCGCACTCGTCGCATCGCCGCCATCGCCCGAATAGCCTCGGTTGCCTGTCCCCGCAACGGTTACGACGATTCCTCCTCGAGCAAATACACGCCGAATCACATTGTTTCCGGTGTCGGCTATGAAGAGATCTCCAACAGCATTGGCCGCAACTCCCGCAGGAGCGTCGAGATTTGCGTCAGCCGCGAGACCCTTGTCTCCGGAGTATCCGGAAGTACCCGTACCAGCCACGTTGGAAATAATGCCGGTCGCCAGATTCACTTTGCGCACAAGGTTTGCTCCAGTGTCGGCAATGTATAGATTGCCGCCCGCATCCAAAGCGACTGCCGACGGTTGTTCCATGAATGCATCGGTGGCTGCAGCTCCATTTGCCTGCGCGGGTGCCAGCGCTCCTCCGCCCGCGATGATTGTGGGCGAAGCACCAACCTGATTGTGCAAACTCCAGACAACGTTACTGGCGCGGTCCGCCACATAGAGGTTCCCAGCAGGGTCCAGGGCCATTCGTTGCGGTGCCGTCAAGACGTCTCCTCCGGAGGCGTTCGCTCGATCAAGAATCGTACGGATCGTCCCAGGTATCACGATCGCCTCAGGCCCAAGACCCTCACCATACAGCCCCAACGAAATCGCAGTGCTGTTCGCGGTCAGTTCCAGCGCACCTGTTCGCAGGCCCGGGTATCTGGGTGTGAAAGAGATTGAAACAACGCAAACGGTGTCTGCGGGATTGACGGTTGTTCCATCCGTGACGCAGCCATCCAAATTTGCTAGCGAAAATTCCTGCCCAGTCGTTGCTGCCTTAGAGGTCGGAAGCATTTGTGCTGCCGCAATGAGGGGTTTTGATATCGTCGTCGATGCATTGGCGCGAATGAAAACCGCGTGCAGGGTCGGTGAGCCGGAGCCGATCTCGACGGAAGGGAAGTTCAATCCCTCAGAAATAACGCGCACTTCATTGTTTCCAGAATCTGCCACATAAAGATTGCCTTCATGATCGAGTGTCAGGCCGACTGGAGAATGGAGTTGTGCGACGGTGGCGAGTTTGCCATCGCCAACCAATCCAGGCGCTCCATTGCCCGCCAGAGTCGAAATCATTCCATCTTTGCCGATTCTGCGAATTCGATTGTTATCGCGATCAGCAAAATAGACTCGGCCGAAGAAATCGACTGCGATTCCGGCCGGTGAATCCAGCGTGGCCTGGGTCGCGGCAATGTTGTCCCCGTTGTAACCTGCGGAAGCTCCCACCAGTCCAGCGATCGTCGTGATTATTCCGGAGGTATGACTGACTTCCCGAATCAAGTTGTTGCCGGCATCAGAAATGTAGAGATTGCCCGCCAAATCAACGGCGATCCCACTTGGATGATTTAACTCCGAGGTCGCCGCCGCAACGTTGTCGCCAGAGTATCCAGCAACTCCATTGCCCGCCACGGTGGATATCATTCCTGTGCCCGCTGAGATTTTACGCACCCGGTTATCGCCGACATCGACGACGTACAGATTTCCATCTCTGTCCAACGCCAGGGCTATTGGACGATTCAGTGTCGCCAGAGTTGCCGGACCCCCGGCTCCCGTGTTGCCGGGCCCCAGCCCAGGATTGCCGGCAACCGTCGTAATGATTCCGGTGTCCATTCTGACAAAACGAACCAGGTGATTGCCCGTGTCGGCAATGTAGAGATTACCGTGCGGATCGACCAGAACGCTGGCGGGCTCGCTTAATAGCAGGGTGCCGCTGGAGCCCAGCATTCCGTTTGCAGCTACGGTGGTCATGTTGCCCGTCGCGGCATCGATCCGTTCAATCTGATTGTTGGTTGTATCCGCGATGTAGAGATTGCCGCCTCCGTCCACAGCGACACCTTCAGGCTGGTTCAGCAGACTGAGCAGCGCGGGGCCATTATCAACCGCTGGGCCGGCCACTCCGACAGGCGAACCGGCAATCCGATTGATTTGGAGCAAAACGGAGATCGGAGTGGTCGCTGCCGTTGAGTTCACAGGAGCCATCGCCACAGCAACCGATACCGTAAACAAACTCGCAAGCCAGCCATGGAAATGCGACGGAGATGACATCAGGGGAAGCCTCGCGTGGTTCGCGACGAGCGGCACCACCGAGTAGTCTGAGGGAGCAGAATTGTGAGACCTACAAAGATCGACGGGGGAATGGGCAGGGACATTTCATAATGGGAGTGACCAAGTTAAATACCCAAAATGGAACATCTGGCTAGCTTTCTCCGCGTAGTCGATATGTCCGATAACATGTATTCTGTAATGCTCATGGATCGACGGTTAACTCTCATGTCTCCAGATATTTCGTCCACCGAACTGCTAGGCTAAGTTGAAGGTTTGTATATTCCCTGCCATGGCAAATTTCCCTATTGCAACTTCGGTATTGAGCAGCGCTATCCAGCAACGCATCTTTCCCGGCGCAGCCTTCGGAGTGCTGCATCCACCGGAACAATTCGCGATTCAGTCCATCGGCAACTTCACCTATCAGCCGGATTCGCCGCCCGTGCAGACGGACACAATCTTTGACCTGGCCAGCGTCAGCAAAGCCGTTGCAACCACCTCCATGGCGATGCTGCTTTGGGAACGTGGCCAACTTGATCTGGACGATCCCATTGCCCGGCGGATTCCCGAGTTTCTCCGGTCTGACTCCGAGGCTGATTCTCTGGCCGCTGTTCGAGCGGCCGTCACCCCGCGCCTGCTCCTGGCACATTGTTCGGGATTGCCGGCCTACGCGCCGCTGTATAAAACCTGTCCCGACGCGGCGGAATTGCTCGATGCCTGCCTGCACATGCCGCTCGAGTCAGCCCCCCAGGTGCAAGCTGTCTATTCCGACATTGGATTTATCATTCTTGGCCATTTGCTGGAGACGATCGCCGGGCAGCGACTCGACGTGTTTACCCGTTGCGAAGTCTTCGAGCCTATGGGAATGAGCTCGACGATGTACTGTCCTACAGCCGAGCTCAGGGCCTCGATTCCCCCAACTGCAGACAATCAAAATTTACGTGGTCGAATTCTTCAGGGCGAAGTGAACGATGGCAATTGCTGGCGGTTGGGTGGTGTCAGTGGACACGCAGGATTATTTTCCGGCGTGCCCGACATACTTCGTCTGGCGGACTGCCTGCTGAACAGGGGTCACGAGGTTTTTCGCCCAGAAACAATTTCGAAGTTCACCGCGCGACAGCACATACCTCCAACTTCAAGCTGGACCCTGGGCTGGGATACTCCCACCGCGCCTTCTTCCTCAGGAACCTGCTTCAGTGCCCATTCGGTCGGTCATCTCGGCTATACCGGAACATCGCTCTGGATCGATTTCGACAAGCGTATCGCCATCGTCCTGCTGACCAACCGCACCTATCCTGGAGATGAAGCGGCATCTTCTGACTCGATAAAAAGCGTTCGCCCCCGATTCCACGACGCTGTGATGCAGGATTTGGGATGGGATGAAATCGCAAATTTAAGCCCAACATCCAACAACGAATAGCTGCTGTATTTGCGGCGCGCTAGGCGATACAATCGATGAAGAAGAGTCGCATCTGAGGTCAGAGTTTTTTGAAGCTTATGGGAAACGGAACGAATACGATCGACACACCTGCCACTCGCGCAGACAACAACGGAAAAGGCTCGATCTCTCACCTGGAAACGCTAACGACAGAAAGTGCGAACCAGGCGTCGCAGGGCTTTGACACTAAGTCTGCTCTGGAGATCGCACGCATCATTAATCACGAAGACGCCAAGATTGCGGCTGCGATCAAGAGAGCTCTGCCGGAAATCGCCACCGTCATCGACAATGTTGCCCGATGTTTGCGCGACGGGGGTCGCCTGATCTACGTAGGCGCAGGTTCCAGCGGTCGCATCGCTGCCCTGGACGCATCGGAGATTCCGCCCACTTATTCGACGCTGCCGCAAACCGTCCAGTACATCATGGCAGGAGGGCCGAAAGCTCTCGCCTCATCCATGGAGGCAAACGAAGATTCCCGTGAACTAGGTCAGCGGGATATTGCTCGGCGCCGCCCTACCCGCAAAGACATTGTGATTGGAATTTCAGCAAGCGGCCGCACTCCCTATGTTGTCGCAGCATTGGAGTATGCGAGGGGACGCGGATCGAAAACCGCCGCCGTTACCTGCAACTACAATTCTGAGCTGACGACCGTTGCCGACGTGACCATCGTTGCTGAAGTTGGACCCGAAGTCGTCCTCGGTTCCACCCGCATGAAGGCCGGCTCCGCGCAGAAAATGATCCTGAATATGATCACCACCGGCGCCATGACCCGCCTCGGCTATGTGTACGAAAACCTGATGGTGAACGTGCACATGAAGAATTCCAAACTGGTGGAGCGCGGACTTCGCATTCTGAAGCAGGCCTGCAACGTAGACCAGGAAACGGCCGTTCGCACCATGAAGGCCGCGGGTAAGAGCGTCCCCATCGCCATGGTCATGTTAAAAGCCGCGGTCGACAAGCAGGAAGCGGTCCGAAGGCTCGCCAAGGCGGACGGAAATGTCCGTCGCGCCATAGAAGACACCACCCTTGAACTGTAGCTCTTAAAAAGATGCGTTGACGCTGCTGATACCCTGTGCTGCAAAGATAAAAATGCATGGTTAGATGGATCCATGGATAAGTTTGTCATTCGCGGTGGCACACCGCTTCGAGGCACAATCCGCATCAGTGGAGCGAAGAACTCCGCCCTTCCGTGCATGGCCGCTGCCATCCTGACAGAAGATGAAGTCACCCTGGAAAATATTCCAGACGTGCGCGACATTGAAACCGAGCGCAAGCTGCTGGTGTCCATGGGTGCTGAGGTTGAGCTAGGATATGGCCGCGCCCACCACCGCACCCGCATTCGCTGCGCCTCTCTCGATCCGGTTGCGAAGTATGAAATCGTCAAGACCATGCGCGCGTCTTCGCTGGTTCTGGGACCTCTGGTGGCACGCACCGGGATGGCCCGGGTAGCTATGCCGGGTGGTTGCGCCATCGGCGGTCGTCCAATCGATCTGCACATCAAAGCGCTGCAGGCCATGGGTGCGGAGATCACGCAGGAGCACGGATACCTGGAAGCTCGTGCGAAACGTCTCCAAGGCGCGCACATCGTATTCGACAAAATCACTGTGACTGGCACAGAAGATTTACTGATGGCGGCCGTGCTGGCAGATGGCGAAACCTGCATGGAAAATTGCGCATGCGAGCCGGAAGTGACCGACCTGGCAAAGATGTTGACCTCCATGGGAGCGCGAATTGAAGGTGCAGGCACCGCGACGATTCGCGTTCAAGGGTCTGAGCGCTTGCATGGAGCAAAGCATCGCATTCATCCCGACCGCATTGAAGCTGGTACGTTTCTGGTGGCTGCGGCCATTACCGGTGGAGAGCTCACTTTGACGAGCTGCAATCCAGACCATCTTTCTTCCGTGATTGAAAAGCTGCGAGAAGTTGGTGTGCATTGCGAGCTGGGCCCAGATTCGATTCGAGTTCACAACGGCGGCCCGTTGCAGAGCACAAATATATCTACGGAAGAGTATCCCGGCTTCCCTACCGATATGCAGGCGCAATTTATGGCGTTGGCCACTCAGGCCGAGGGCACGTCGCACGTCACGGAAAACATTTTTGAAAATCGCTTTATGCACGTGCAGGAATTAATTCGCATGGGCGCAAATATCCGCGTGGAAGGTCGCACCGCAGCGGTCATCGGCAAGTCTCCGCTATCTGCAGCAGCAGTGATGGCCTCCGATCTTCGCGCCTCGGCCTCTCTGGTTCTGGCCGCACTGGTCGCAGAGGGCGAGACGATTATCGATCGTGTGTATCACATCGATCGCGGATATGAACGGATCGAAGAGAAACTGCGCGGCGTTGGCGCAAAGATTCGCCGCATCGGCAATGTGTTTCGCGAGACGGAAGAGCCCGCGGCGGAAGTCACAGCCTAGGCTCTGGAACTGAATCACTATGCAGCCATTCCTCGCTCCAGTCCGATTTGGCTGGAACGCTTTGCGCGGATATCGCTTGCGGCCCTGGCGTAGCCCATACCTGCGCTGGCGCATTGAAACCTATTCTGGCATTCCTGCCGGAACGATCGACGCACGCATCTTCTGGAAGTTTTTCTTTGCAGAAAAAGCCAACCTGCTCCACTTTCTTTTGTGGACGGCCAAACTGGAAACCTACAAAAACAATTGAGAGGTTTGGATGGTTCGCTACGGCATTTTAGGATTTGGATTGCATGGCTTCAAACGGCTTGTTCCCGCGTTTGCCGGTGCAAAGAATTCCAGGCTTACCGGCATTTGGCGTAGAAATCTCGATAAGGCCAAGGCGAACGCCAACGATTACGGCATCGATACCGTGTTTACTACAGCTGAGGAATTGTGCGCTTCTCCCCAGGTAGATGCTGTTTTTGTCACCTCTCCCGACGCACTGCATATGCACGATAGCTTGCTGGCGATGTCACATCACAAAGCGGTGCTTTGTGAGAAGCCGCTGGCGATGAATGCCGGAGAAGTAGAACAAATGCTGGCGGCCGCCAATCAAGCCAGAATCCAGTTTGGAGTGGCGCAGAATTTTCGCTACAACCGCAGCGTCGATGTCATCCGCGACTGGGTAGCCGCGGGTAGAATTGGCAAGCCTGTTTTTGCTACGTCGCATTTCTATTTTCAGAGTGCCGAGAGCCAGCGCACATGGATCTATGACCCTACCCTCGCGCGTGGTGGCCCTATCGGCGACGTCGGAATTCATTGCCTCGACGTCCTACGATACATCCTGCAGGACAATGTGACGGCTGTAACAACACTCGCGCATCGCGATGCGAAATCTGGCGGGGTCGAAGCCACTGCCGCGTTGTCGATGGATTTTCGCAGCGGAGTGATCGGCTCCATCCTCGTCACCTTTCGCTCCCCCTACCGATCGTTGGTGGAAATTGTCGGCGAGACCGGCGTAATTCGCAGCGAAAATGGTTTGACTGTAACCGGCATGGTCGACGTGCAGCTAATGGAAAGCGGCAAGGTCCTCGACAGCAAGCAAGTCACCAATGCCGATGCGTATTGCCGAATGCTGGATGGATTCAGCGACGCCATCGAAGGGCGTGGAAATTATCGAGCGCCTGGTGAAGATGGCTTGAATAATCAGCGAGTCCTTGATGCCGCGTATGCCAGCTGGCAGTCGGGTCGAAAAGAAATTATTTCATAGCGCCAGGCGGCGGGTTCTTGCCCAGCTGAAGTTCTATTTCCTGTTCATCGTCGCGCCGCGCCCGCATCACAAATACGATGCTCCCCAGCACCACTGCAGCGCCGGCAATCATTGTCCACGGCACCGCCTCCAACATAAATAGAGCGCCCTCAGCCACCGCAAGAACCGGAACGACCAGTTGAAGACTCGTCAGCTGGTAGGCTTCAATCCTCTGCAGCAACCAGTAATACAGTGTGAAACTCAATGCGCTTGCGAACACGCTAAGGAAGACCAGCGCCACAATTGCCTGCGTGTTCCAGGTTGAAGCTCGACCGCGCTCGAAGACCATGCTTGCAAGCGCGAGCCAGATGCCTCCAAGAAAAAACTGGATAGCTGTGCTGACAAATGGATGCACACTCGCCAACGCTTCTTTCGCATACACGGAAGAGGCGGCATACATCGCAACCGCCAATAGAACGGCGACAGCTCCCACTGCCTGCCATAGCGAAGTTGAAATGGCGCCGGACATCACCAGTCCCAATCCGCCTAGCCCGACAATCATCGCTTCCCACGCGCGGCGTGGAACCGTGCGGCCCGCCATCAGCGGAGTTAAAAACGCTGTCATCAGCGGCATGGCGCCGAAGATCAACGCCGTCAATCCGGAGGAGAGTCTCTGTTCCGACCAAAACGTCAGCGCGGAAGGAACCGCAATCATGCTTAGGCTGAGGAGCAGCGTGGCATGCAGTCCCCGACCGCTAGGCCAAGGCAATTTTTTCCATTGAATGATCGGCAACAGGATGACGGAAGCCAACAAGAAGCGCAGCGACGCGCTGTGCATCGGCGGCACGGCGACGACCAGAACGCGAATTGCCATCCATGTGCTGCCCCAGATGACGGACAGCGCGATCAGGCCGAGGATGATGCGAGGTTTCATGCAGAGTGAATTGCTACGACGCCAGGAACAGAAAAGCGGACTGCTTCATCACAGCCCGCTTCTCCAATCATCAAAATGATACTAGCGTCGACCGCCGCCACCACCCGGTCGACCACCACCGCCGCCGGGACGCCGGCGACGACGGTTATTGCCGCCACCCGGACCACGACCGCCAGGCGAACTGGGAGGACGAGGACCATCCGCGCGATTAAAGTTCTGCGTATCCGAGGATTCGCCGCCTTCGTCGTTGAAGTCGTCACCACTTTCCAGAACGATTGTGCTGCCGTTTGAGGAGGGCTGACGCTCCCCTGCCGCAGCCACATCTCCAACATGGCCACCGGCAGCATTAGGATCCGGCAAACCCAGCTTAATACGCTGTTCCTTCAGAACCGCCTTGCGAGACAGCTTGATGCGATTGCCTTCGATGCCCAACACCTTCACCAGCACCTGGTCGCCATCGTTTAATTCGTCCGTAACTTCGTGAACGCGATGCTCAGCAATTTCGCTGATGTGCAGCAAGCCATCTGTTCCCGGGAAGATTTCGACAAACGCGCCGAACTCCGCCAGACGAACCACCTTGCCAAGGTATGTCTTACCCACTTCAGGCACAGCCGTCAGATTGCTGATGGTTTCAATCGCGCGGCGCAGACCATCGGCATCCGAGGAGGCAACGTTCACCTTGCCGGTGTCGTCGACATCGATCTTGACGCCGGTTGCTTCGACGATTCCGCGAATGGTCTTGCCACCCGGCCCGATCAGGTCTCGAATCTTGTCGACAGGAATCTGCAGCGTGTGAATGCGTGGAGCAAACTCAGACTTCTCAGTATTCGCTTGTCCAATCACCGCATCCATTTTGTCCAGCAGGAAGAAGCGTCCGGCACGAGCCTGCGCCAAAGCTTCGCGCATGATCTGTCCAGTAACGCCGCCGATCTTGATGTCCATCTGCAGCGCGGTAATTCCGTTGCGTGTTCCAGCAACCTTAAAGTCCATATCGCCGTAGTGATCTTCCGCGCCGGCAATGTCGGTCAGAATGGCGTAATTCTCGCCTTCCTTCACTAGACCCATCGCGATACCCGCGACGGAGGACTTCAACGGTATACCCGCGTGCATCAGAGCCAGGCTGGCGCCGCACACGCTGGCCATCGAAGAAGACCCGTTCGATTCCAGAATGTCGGAAACGATGCGAACCGTATACGGTGACTCGGCCTCGCTCGGAAGGACGGCAGAAACGGCCCGCTCCGCCAAAGCTCCGTGGCCCACTTCGCGGCGACCCACGCCAGTCATACGTCCAACTTCACCAACGGAAAACGGAGGAAAGTTATAGTGAAGCATGAACCTTTTTCGCTGCTCTCCTTCAAAGCTTTCCAGGCGCTGCGTATCGTCTAGAGTTCCCAGTGTCGCAGTCACCAACGCTTGAGTTTCACCGCGGGTAAAGAGCGCCGATCCGTGAACGCGAGGCAGCACGCCCACTTCGATCGAAATGTCGCGAATCTCGTCAAACTTGCGGCGGTCCGGGCGAACGTGATCCTTGATCACCTGATCACGGAAGATATTTTCTCGCAGCGACTCGTAATACTTAGAGAGTTTCGCAGGCGCCGCTGAATCATCGGCAGGCAGAGCCGCTTTCAGCTCGTCCTTGATCTGCTTGACCAGCGCATAACTTTCAAACTTCGGATGCTTGTGGGTATCGAGCGCATCCTTCAGGCGATCGCCAACCTTGGCATAGAGCGAATCGTAGTAAGCCTGATCAAACTCGACCGGCTTCACATCGCGCTTCGGCTTGCCTGCTTTTCCGACCAGCTCGGTAATGCCTGCGCAGATTTTCTTGATCTCGGCGTGGCCAAATTCAATCGCATCGACGATGGAATCTTCGCTGACCTGCTTGGCGCCTGACTCGATCATCACGATGCCGTCGGGCGTGCCGACTACGGTGATGCTCATATCGCCCGCGCGAAGCTCTGCGTAACTTGGGTTGATGATGAACTGTCCATCCACCCGACCAACGCGAACTGCACCGACCGGGCCGCCGAACGGAATATCGGAGAGCGCCAGGGCGCACGCTGCGGCGTTGATGCCGATAATGTCAGGATCATTTTCCTTGTCTGCGGAAAAGACCAGCGCGATCACTTGGGTTTCGTTGCGGAAGCCTTCTGGGAACAGGGGGCGGATGGGGCGGTCAATCTGGCGGCAAGTTAGAATTTCGCGCTCGCTGGGCCGGCCTTCACGCTTGATAAATCCGCCGGGGATACGACCGCCGGCATACGCGTATTCACGATAGTCGACCGTGAGCGGAAAGAAATCGATGCCCTCTCTCGGGTCGGGTGAGGCCACAGCGGTGGCCAGAACAACGGTGTCGCCCAGGGTTGCCAATACGGCTCCTGAAGCCTGCTTGGCCATGCGGCCAGTCTCAAAATTAAGTCGTTTGCCGCCGGCTAATTCGACGGTCACATCATGTTTCATAGAATCCTCAAATCTTGCTGTATAGGGGCGTGGGTGCAGATAGGCGGGAACGTGGGGAAATTGGCAGGCGGCGATGAAAGGTGGGATGTGTACGCGGAAGCGGCCCAACAGAGCCAGTTCTCTTCCGCGTCAATGCCGCAGTGCTTGGGTTCAACCACGTTCGCCAGCTTGAAATCTGCGGAACGTCGCTGCCGCTTACTTGCGGATGCCCAGTTTGCCAATGACTTCCCGGTAGCGATCAGTATCGTGGGTCTTCAAGTAGTCCAGAAGACGGCGGCGATTGCTCACCATCATCAACAAGCCACGCCGCGATGCGTGGTCTTTATCATGGGCCTTGAAGTGTTCAGTCAGCTCCGTGATGCGTTCGCTCAGAATCGCGATCTGCACTTCGGGGCTTCCGGTGTCGCTTGCATGGGTACGGAAGCGTTCGATTACGTCGGTTTTTTTTGCAGGTGCCAGCACAGTGTGGCTACTCCCTCTTCATTGTCGATTACACTGCATAAGTGTCTACTTAAGAATAACATGCTTTGTCGATCGCTGACATCCAAACCGGCTGGATTGTCATCCTAACGCGACATCCCAGATTTACGCTATGGCCACTCGACCTCTCATCACATTGACCACTGATTTTGGCCTCACCGACCCCTTTGTCGGGGTAATGAAGGGCGTGATCGCATCCATCTGCCCTGCAGCCCAAGTGATCGATATCACCCATGGAGTCAAGGCGTTCGACTTGCTCGATGGCGCTTTGGCCATATGGCAGGCGAGACGCTACTTCCCTGCCGAAACCGTTCATACCCTTGTGGTGGACCCTGGAGTGGGGTCGAGCCGCCACCCGGTTCTTTGCCGCATCGGCAACGCGTGGTTCATCGCGCCGGACAACGGCGTCCTCACCCTGGTCGAGCGCGATGTAAGGCGGCGCGGCGGACCTACTGCCTATCGATCCATTGAAAATCGAGAGTACATGTTGCCCGCGCAGAGTAATACTTTCCACGGTCGCGACATTTTTGCGCCAGCCGCCGCCCATCTTGCTGCGCAGATCGAGCGAGGCAACGTCATGCCGGAATCTTTCGGTTCGGAGATCGACGGTCTCGTTCAGTTGGATATACCCGAGCCAATCCATCATTCGGATGGATCCATTGAGGGCGCAATTTTGAAGAGCGACAAGTTCGGCAATTTGCTCACCAACCTGGCAGCAACCGACTTGCCCGCAGACCGAACCAATCTCGCGATCGAGTTGGGAAGCCTGCGCATCACCCGCTTCTGCCGCTACTACGCCGAGGCTCCAAAAGGCGAATTCTTCGCCATAATCGGCAGCTCAGGATTGTTAGAGCTTTCCATGAATCAAGGTTCCGCGGAGAAACAAACCGGAGTCGCCCCGGGAGCAAAATTCAATCTGGTCTAGCGCCGCTCTACCAGCATCTGCTCGGTGACCAGTTGCGTCATGTCGCGCTTCTCCAGGCCATGCTCGCGCTTGTTGAACTCATCCACCTTGCTCGACAAGTTCAAGCCAGACTGCTATTTTGCAGAGTTTTCTCCGGCAGCGTCCCGAAGGGCTTCGACGTCTGCAAGGTCCTGTGGCCGCCCGACCGTGAGTTTGTTCCGAATTAAGTGTTCCCTGGAAATGACATACGCGGGGATTTCGCCTTCGACCAAACCGTCCACCCGATCATTCCAGGCCTCCTCGAAGTTGATTCCGTCGATACGTTGCAGGATATCGATGCGCGTCGGCGGTTGGCCAATCTGAAACGCAGAACCTTGCTCATCATTGAAATCTGAGGGGTCGAATCCCTGTAAGGGGGCACCGTACGCGGCTAAGGCCGTGTAGACGGCATGACTGTTCCGTTCATCCGCGCGGATGAATATATCCAAGTATTTTGTCGCCCGTGGCTCGGCGTGGACGCCGACAGCGTATCCGCCCACAACAAGATATTCAACCGCGTGTGCGTTGAACGCGAGTAAGAGTTCTTTCAGATCTTTGTTCATCATCCATCCGAACTCCCTTGAAAGCGTACGCATCGACACTCGCATGCCAGACGGCAGACAGGCGTTCGCCCACTGTTAGGCGTTGCCAATATCGATTGGCCTCTATCTTTTGCTGCTTCGGATCTATCACCCTGCGAATCGTCTTATCCATCTAGCGCCGCTCCACCAGCATCTGCTCTGTGACTAGCTGAGTCATATCGCGCTTTTCCAGGCCGTGCTCGCGCTTGTTGAACTCATCCACTTTGCTCGACCAGTTCATGGAGCAGAACTTCGGCCCACACATGGAACAGAAGGCAGCTTCCTTGTAATAGTCGTCGGGCAGCGTTTCGTCGTGCATGGAACGGGCCGTCTCCGGATCGAGCGACAGCGCAAACTGCTTGTCCCAATCAAAGGTGTAGCGAGCGTGGCTGATGGCATCATCACGATCGCGCGCGCCTGGGCGATGACGGGCGACATCCGCTGCATGTGCAGCAATCTTGTAGGCGATGATGCCATCCTTGACGTCTTTTTCGTTCGGCAGACCGAGATGCTCTTTCGGCGTGACATAGCACAGCATGGCCGCACCGTACCAGCCAATCATCGCTGCGCCAATGGCGCTGGTGATGTGGTCATACCCGGGCGCGATATCTGTCACCAGCGGTCCCAATGTGTAAAAAGGCGCGGCGTGACAAAGTTCCACTTCTTTCTCGACCTGCTCCTTGATCTTGTCCAGTTGCACATGTCCCGGACCTTCGATCATGGTCTGCACATCGGACTTCCACGCAACCGAGGTCAATTCGCCAAGAGTCTTCAGCTCGGCAAACTGCGCTTCATCGCTGGCGTCCGCCAGGCAACCGGGACGCAACCCGTCACCGAGTGAAAAGCTGACGTCGTGCTTGGCCATCACCTTCACGATGCGATCGAAGTGCTCGTACAAAAAATTCTGCTTGTGATGGTGGGTCATCCACTGCGCCAGAATCGCTCCGCCACGGCTGACGATACCGGTAATGCGCTTGGCAACCAGCGGAACATATTGCACCAGCAGCCCTGCATGCACGGTGAAGTAGTCAACTCCCTGCTCCGCCTGCTCTTCAATCACTTCGAGGTAAACATCGATGTTCAGGTCTTCCAGTTTCTTGACCCGATTCAGCGCCTCATAAATTGGCACCGTCCCGATCGGCACTGGAGAGTGCCGCAGGATCGCTTCCCGAATCGAGTGAATGTCGCCGCCGGTGGAAAGATCCATCACCGTATCCGCGCCAAAGTGAACCGAGGTGTGCAGCTTTTTCAGTTCCTCATCAATGTTTGACGTAATCGCGGAGTTGCCAATATTTGCGTTGATTTTGCATTTCGACGCCACGCCGATCGCCATCGGCTCCAACTCAGGATGATTCACGTTGGCGGGAATAATCATGCGTCCTGCCGCCACTTCGTCGCGGATCAATTCCGGTGTCAGCTTTTCAATCTGGGCGATGTAGACCATCTCTTCGGTGATTTTTCCTTGCCGCGCGAAATGCATCTGCGACATGTTCCAATCACCCGTGCGCGCCGCTTCTTCACGCCGCTTCACGATCCATTCTGCGCGTCCAGTAGGAACTTTCGTGGTGGGATTGGCTGCTGTCGTGTCGGGATGATGGCCGTTATTGCTCATGTGTACCTCGTGCTCCGGAGTGATGTTCCCACGCAACGAACAGATCGCTTCGCTACCCTGATTATACCTTGGTAGATTCGATGCCTCCGGTGAGCAAAATCACAAGCGGCATGCGATTCATGCGGTTATCGTAGGGCCATGTCTGCCTGTCCTGCATCGACACCGGTACCCGCGCGAACGGTCGAGAGTTCTCCGAATTCGCGCATTCCGTATACTCCAAGAGTGCCAGCCGCCAATGCCATCGAACTGCGCGACGTATCAAAACTCTACGGCACCTTTGCCGCGTTGCGCAAAGTCACAGTCGACTTTCATCACGGCAAAAGCTACGTGATTCTCGGCCCGAATGGAGCCGGCAAGTCAACCCTGCTGCGCAACCTGGCCGGCTTAACACACCCCACCTTTGGCAAAATGACGATGCTTGGCAGCACAGATGTGTCGGAAGTACGCAGCCGCGTTGGCTACCTCGGCCACGATTCCATGCTGTATGACGAGTTGACGGCGATGGAAAATCTTCGCTACAGCGCCAGCCTGTATCAGGACGAAGTGCTTCCCTCCGGACGATGGACGCCCGAAGAATCACTCACCATGGTTGGCCTCGATCCTGGTCTCGATCGCCCAGTGGGAAAGTTTTCGCAAGGCATGCGGCAGCGCGCCTCACTCGCAAGGGTGTTGATGGCCAAGCCGGACCTACTGCTGCTGGATGAACCATTCTCCAATGTCGACATTGCCAGCAGCGCGCAGATGCTGCATGTCCTGGATCAGCTGCGCGGCGCCGGCAACACGATTCTGCTCACGACGCACCAGCCCGATCTGGCACGCCCGATCGCCGATTGTTTCTGCACCATGGAAGCGGGGCAGATTGCTCGCATGGAATATTTTTCGGTGTCAGATACCTCGGCAGCGCCGCCGGCAGCAGAGGAGCCACGCGCATGAAGACGAACGCCTGCCGATTGCTCGACGCTCTCCAGATTCGCTATGAAACTCGCGAATACGCCGTCGATCCTGACGATCTCTCCGGTCAAACTGTGGCAATGAAGATCGGCCTGCCTCCCGAGCAGGTATTCAAGACGCTTCTGTGTCGCGTCGATCAAAAAGACATCGTGTTTGCGGTCCTGTCTGTAGCCGACGAACTCGACTTCAAAAAGCTCGCAGCCGCCGCTGGCGGTCGTCGGGCAGAAATGGTCTCCATCAAAGAAGTGCAGCCACTGACCGGATATATTCGCGGTGGGGTCACAGTCTTCGCCAGCAAAAAGCCCTATCCGGTGTTCGCGGATGAATCCATCAAGTTGTTCGACGTCATTTCTGTTTCCGCCGGCACTCGCGGTATGCAGATGATCTTGAGACCCAAGGACTATCTGCACGCCGCCGAGGCCACGGTAATCGAACTGACCCGTCCGCCTGTACCAGATACTGAAGGTGGAAGCCTATGAGCTACGCGCGCATCGTTTGGGCTCACTTGGCGAAAGATCTGCGTCTGGAGTGGCGCTCCAAAGATGCCATCAACGGGATGCTGTTTTTTTCCCTGCTGGTTGTGGTGCTGTTCAGCTTTGCATTCGATCCTACGATGGCTGTCTCGCGTCAAATTGCCGGCGGCATCCTGTGGGTCGCCCTGCTGTTCGCTTCCACCACTGCGCTGAATCAGACCTGGACACGCGAACTGCGGCATCAGGTGCTCGACGCACAGCGTATGGCGCCCAGCCCGGCCAGCGCATTATTTCTAGCCAAGGTGCTGGCAAATTTTCTCTTCGTCACCATGATCCAGGTGGTGCTGGGCCCGCTGTTCGTCATCTTCTACAACCTGCATGCGCTCGGCCAGGGTTGGTGGATGGCCGTGGTGTTGCCGCTGGGCACGCTGGCGCTGGTCGTGAACGGAACTTTCTTTGCCGCGCTTTCTCTGCGCACACGCAATCGAGAAATGCTGCTGCCGCTGATTCTCTTTCCTGTCTCGATTCCGGCGCTGCTTGCCATGGTGCAATCCACTTCCGCCATCCTCACGGGAGAATCCGACCCGGGTCTGTGGATCAACATGCTGGCCGGCTACGACATCATCTTCATGACCCTCTGCCTGCTGATGTTTGAAACCATTCTCAGCGCGGAATAAATTCAGCGGATGGATGTTCCAGGCCTTGCTGGACCCCTATCCCACACGTCGCACAAGCAGAAGACTCTGATCATCGCTTCTCGTGCCCCAGGCTCTCGCCTCGGCGAGAACTCGGTTAGTAATTTGCTCTAGCGGGCGACCGTATTCCTTCAGCAGGATCGTCCGAATGTAACCGTCTCCCGCTTCTTCGCCCACCTTATTGAATATTTCCGTCAGTCCATCTGTCACGATGGCCAACATCTCTCCCGGCTTCAACTCCAGCGTGATCGCTCGAAATTCTGAATCCGCCAGTATCCCCACCGGCAGGCCCGGGGTGTCCAGTTCGCGCACTTCGCGACCATCGGAATGCAGAATCGGCAAATGTCCTGCGACGACAATCTCCAACCCTCGATTTTCCACATAACTGATCGCCGCCAGCGTGGCGAATGAACTCGGAGCCTTGAGCGAATAGAAAACGCTATTCACCTCGTCCAGCATCTTGCCCGCCTCCTGGTTCTGGCGCAGGCTCATTCGCGCGGCGGATTTCAACATTGCCATCAGCACACCGGAAGAAACTCCGTGCCCGCTCACGTCCGCAACATAAGCAAACCAGCTGCCGTCCTCCGGCCGAACCAAGGCATCGACTAAATCACCGCCAACGTCGCCGCTGGGCAGCGACCGGCCATAAATCTCGAACGCTCCAACTCGCAAATCGATGGTGGGGACAAGCGCACGATGAATCTCTGACGCGAGCTCGATTTCAGCGTGAACCTGGAAGAATCGCTTTCCCTCGCGTGCCATTACGACGAACACAAGGGTGTAACCGATCACGATCATCAGACACGCCAGTCCAAGCGCTGTATTGAGCCGTGCAATCATTTCTGAGTGTGCCACCATTGGCAGTAATGGCTGCATCTCCACCTGCCTTTGCAACCACCAATTCAGCAACGTCTCAAAAGGCATGATGGCGAAGATCAAGACCCAGTGAATGCGGATCGAGACATACGCATAGGCCATAGCGAAGAGGCCGTAATTGATCACCATCGACCAGAACAACAGGGGTGGGATGTGACGCGGCGAGAGGCAGGTCATCAGCAGCCCGATGGTTGTAAACAGCAGGAAAGCAAAACACAACATCATGACCAGGGAGCTGGTCCGCACCTGGCTCCAGGCCTGTTGGCGTCGGCGTATCGCATCCTGGATGTCCGGAAGCTTCACCGTCTTATCTCAGCAGAGGATCAATCGGATGGCAACTTCTGATTTTTGTGTTGGACGTTAAGTCAAAGGCCCGTTGCATCCGCAATAGCACCAGGTTTGCTATATTTTTGCCTTCAAAATGCAGGGATCGAAAGCCTCTTGGCGTACACTACTGTTTCGGCCCTCTGGTGCAATCAAGAATGAGGAGTTTTACATGAACCACCGGCATCTCATCCTGGCGTATCTTGTGACCTGGCTGCTGCAATTGGGATATTTGGGCACCGTACTTCTAGGTTGGCGTCGCACGCGCGGCTAGCCACCTTCGCCTGGAAAATAGACGCCGTCATTGTGCTGAGTTTCCGAAGCTCGCACAAAGCCGAACGTGTTTCTCACTTCCCCCCTAAGTTTAGATAAAAGACAGGAAGGTTCCCGATGCTGATTGTCATGAAAAAGCAGGCCAGTGCCGAAGAAATACGGGCCGTCTGCGACTATATCGAAAGCCTCGGATTCCGCGCTCATCCCATGCCCGGCGCACTGCGCACCGCCATCGGAGTGACCGGCAATCAGGGCGCGATCGGCCAGGATACGTTAGAGGAGTTGTCCGGCGTCTCCGAGGTCATTCGAGTTACCAAGCCGTACAAACTGGTCAGCCGCGACGTCAAAGAAGAAGACACCGTCATCCACTTCCCGGGCACCAACGCCAGCATTGGCGGCAAGAGCCTGGCCATCATGGCGGGCCCCTGCGCCATCGAGACTCGGGAGCAGGCTTTCGCCGTCGCAGAGCAAGTGGCTGCTGCAGGCGCGCAGTTCTTTCGCGGCGGAGCTTACAAGCCGCGTACATCTCCCTATGCGTTTCAGGGACTGGGCGAAGAAGCCCTCAAGATTATGGCAGAGATCCGCGACACCTTCGGCATGCGAATTGTGTCCGAGGCTATCGATCACGATTCGCTGGCGCTTATCGAGGAGTATGCAGACGTCATCCAGATTGGCGCACGCAATATGCAGAACTATTCCCTGCTGCGCGAGGTGGGTCGCACCCGCAAGCCCGTGTTATTGAAGCGTGGCATGTCGGCGACGCTGGAAGAATTGCTGATGGCTGCCGAGTACATCATGAGCGAGGGCAACTACCAGGTAATCCTGTGCGAGCGCGGCGTGCGCACTTTTGTCGATCACACCCGCAACACGCTTGACCTGAGTATCGTGCCTGCCGTGCAGCGGCTGAGCCACTTGCCCATCATCGTCGATCCCAGCCATGGCACCGGCAAGCGCAACAAGGTAGTTCCGCTGGCCCGTGCTGCAGTAGCGGTCGGCGCTGACGGCCTGGTGATTGAAGTGCATCATCAACCTGATAAGGCCCTCTCCGATGGCGCGCAGTCAATCTATCCGCAACAATTCGCCGATATGATGGGCGAGGTTCGTCAGATCGCTCGCGTTCTGCATCGCGATGTTCCGGACGGCATTCGCATCGAGCAGGAAGTGGCTGGGCTTGCCGCGGCGAGTTCTCACGCTGCAAAGACCCGATAGTCGGCCATAGGATGACGTTGCAGCAGCAGGGGAAAAATTTCACTCCCACGAAGCGAGCCCGCAGGATAAGGGTCCCCTGGGCCTGTTCTTTCCTCGCCGTCGTGTCGCTGTTTTCGCTGGCCGGTTGCCGCTCGCGCGAGTTTCCGGATTACCCATCCAACTACCGCGAGTACGCCTATATCACCAATGGCGGGAGCAACACGGTTACAGTCCTCGACGTCGTCAATCTTCGCCAGGATCGTGTCATCCGCGTCGGCTCCAACCCCACCGGTGTCGCCGCAAATACCAATCGCAACGAAGTCTACGTCGTAAATTCCGGAAGCAATTCCATCAGCGTGATCGACGCGGAGAAAAATGAAGTTGCCGCAACCATCCCGGTCCATCTTCGGCCCTATTTCATTTCTGTCAGCAAGGATGGGACGCGATCCTATGTCGCTAACTCCGGCTCAAACAATGTTTCCGTAATTGATCTGGAATCTCGTCGAGAGATCGCTGTTGTCGGAGTGGGTGAAGGCCCCGGCGTGGCAGCGGTCACACCGGATGGAAATGCTGTTGTAGTTTCCAATCGCGTCGGCAACAGCGTCAGCGTGATCGACGCAAAAACGAAAAAGGTTCGCAGTGTATGGAGTGGCTGTCCGGGAGCGACCGATGTCGCCATCCTTCCAGATTCGAGTAAAGCATTTGTCGCTTGTTCCGGCGGTCACCAGGTGATGGCTATCGCGCTCGCTACGCCATCTGAGTCGTCGTCTCGCGTGCGGTCATCCACGCAGCAGGTGATTTCCAAGGATGAATTGCTGGCTATCCTCGACGTCGGCAAAACTCCCATTCGCCTTGTCCTGAAGCCGGACGGCGGAGAAATCTTTGCGGTCAATTACGACGGTGCGTCCTTCTCTGAAATCGACACCAGCACCAATGAAGTCGGCAGCGCGTACATGGTCGGGACTCACCCGGTCGCAGGTATCGCCACTGCGGACAATTCCCTGCTGTATGTCAGCGATTTTGACGCTGACACGCTCGGGGTGTACAGCATCGACGATGGCGAATTAATGCCGGTTGCGCCGCGCACCGGCGATGGCCCCGAAACAATGGCTTTTTCGAAAGCAGGTAATCTGCTGTTTGTCGTGAATACCCGCTCCGGTGATGTCGCTGTGATTCGAACCTCGACCAACAGCCTGCTCAATCTATTTCCGGTCGGGGCAAAACCCAACGATATTGTAGTGAAAGCATTTCTGGTGCCGCCCCATCACGCCTTGTAACCCGCGCTGATTGGTATCTCGAGTTGTGTCGCGCCAGTCCAACTATTGATGCAGCCAAAAATTTGCCGGGCGCCACTCTCGCGACGCCCAACAAAATCCCACCCTTCTTACTTGTGCCAACCATCCGCCAGACCACCATAGACAGCGTTCATCAGTTGTCCATCGGGCGTATCGTTGTCCAGGCTCCAGATCATGGCGCCCAGCAACTTGTTCTTCAACGCATAATCCATTTTGGCGTGAATGGTTTCCGGATCGTCATAAGTCCAATATTCGTTGCCATTAAACAACCACACTACGTCCGTCTTCGGATCTCGATACTGCTTGTACACCGGCATCAGCGTCACAATATACGAGTACGCATCGCCGCCCTGATCGACAGGCGTGCCCGGCTGGAACTGCCCGTGGTTGACGTCCGGAACATCCTCCCATCCATACCCATAGAACGGAACACCCAGCACAATCTTCCATGGTGGAACGCCCGCGGCAAAGTATCCCTTCACCGTCCGTTCAATGGTGTAATCGTCCGGTATCGGGTCCAGCGGCGACTCCTTCATCGGAGCCACCGGCCCCGTCGTATTCTGCCACGGACCGTTGTAGTCATACGTCATCAAATTAAAGAAGGTCAGCTCTTTCGACACGGCAGCCAATGGAATCGGATCATACGCCCAGCTTCCCGCTGGAGACGCCATGGTCAAAATCAGCCCCGGTCGCACCGCCGCAAACTGGCGGCGAAATTCCTGGAACAGCGCAATCAGGTTTTGCGCATCCGAAGCCACTGGATACTCCCAGTCGATATCGATCCCGTCGAACAATCCCGGCGATGGCTTCACGCTGGGATCGAAATTACCCTTGATAAACATATTCATGCATGAAGTTACAAACGCTTTGCGATTTCCCGGTTGCGCCGCCTCCGAAAAGGCCGCCGCACTTGTCTGAATTGACAAAATAATTTTCAGTTTTGGATACTGGCGTTTTAGTTCTGCCAGTTGCTGAAAGTTTCCATGCAACGCCATCGGCGCTGAGGAGTCGTTCCTGCCGCTGACACTGGTATCCGCAGTAAACACCTGCTGAATGTCGGCATAGATGTCCGTAAGCGCGCACTGGTTATTGGCAACAGCGCCAAAGGCATACGTCAGGTGCGTCAGTTTTCTAGCCGTATTGCTCGTGACCAGATTTTTAACGTTGAAGCCGTCATATGTGGCCCAGTCCGGGTAGTAGCCGTTGATCACCGTGCCCGGCCGCGGTCCCTTCGTTCCTTCCAGGTCCGCCTGCATGGGGTAATTGTGGGCGCGAGGTACATATCGGTCGCGCCGCCGAACTTTGTTTGCGCGCTCTTGTACCTGCGCAAAGCTGGAAAGTGTGAGGAAGGTGAACAGGACGAAGAGAATTGAGCCTGTAACTTTTTTGAACGACAGCGTATTTCGCATCACGGTAGCTCCTTAGGGCGAACTAGCTGGCGATTCTATCGGCGCGATTGCGCTCCGTCAATTGGGGGAAACTCAACCCTGTCGCGCCAGCACAATCGTGATGTCGTCAGGCTGTTCCTCGCCGCCGATCCAGTCTTTCAATGCCTGCATCAGGTGGTCGGAGATTTCCGGTAGCGGAAGATGTCGGTTGCGATGGACCAACTCCACCATTCGCTCTTCGCCAAAGTCGCCAAACTCGTTTTCCGGTTCGGTCACTCCGTCGCTGTATGCAATTACGATGTCGCCGGCACGCAGCGTTGCCGCCCCTTCTTCGTATTGCATATCATCGAGCAGGCCGACGACTGTTCCTCCGCGATCCAGCCGCACCACTGAGCCATCGGGTCGCAACAGCAGCGGCGGCAACTGGCCGCCATTGGAATAGCGGATCGTTTGCGTCTCGACTTCGTAATTAGCCAGAAAAAGCGTGGCATACTTTTCCGGCTGCGTACTGCGGTACAAATGCAGATTCAGAAGCCGCATCAAATGCGCAGGAGAAACAAAAATCTCCCCGGCGGCACCATTGGACCGATGCGGGGTCTTCACCTCCGATTGAGTTCCGGAGAGAATTTCGCTGCCACCCAGACTAAATGCGCGCACCGCAGAATGCAGGCCGGCCATCAGCAGCGCCGCGGAAATTCCCTTCCCGCTGATATCCCCCATGGCCATGCACAGCGAATGATTTCCCAACACCAGAAAGTCATAGTAGTCGCCGCTCACAGTGCGGGCCGGCCGGCATAGACCATGCAACTCCAACCCACCCAGACGCACATCGCAGGAAGGAAATAGATTGGATTGCACCTCCTGTGCAATTTCCAGTTCTCCTTCCATGCGTTCTTTCTCTTTTTGCTCTTCCAGCAGCCGCACCAGGGATTCAGACATGGTATTGAACGATCGACTCAACGCCGCAAGCTGATCCTGCCGTGAGACCGGAATGCGGTAGTCGAGACGTCCCTGATCGACCTCGCGCGTAGCGTGGTACAGGTCAGAAACCGACCGGGTGATGGTGCGGCTCAATCGACCCGCAAGAACGATCGCCAGCAATTCCAGAAACGCGAACACGATCGCCGTCATGATTAAAGCCGTGCGAACCCCGCCTCCAATCAGCAGCGACTGCTGAAACAGCCTCTGATAAAGCAGCGATGGCCGCGACGTCACCAGGGCAAACACCGTCGTCGGTTTGCCGGTCGACCATTCCCTCGTATCCAGCGTGGTCGGAAAATTGATGGGCAGATCGAACATGTCTTCCCCTTTTGGAAGTACACCTCCCGTGATCGCGCCCGCATTGCGTCCCCCATTGTCAATCAACGGACCAATGTCGCCATCATCATCCCCCGCGCTGCCGGTATTCACCTTCGTCTTGGAATCAGCGCTCACACTATATTCAGGATGTTGATCGGCAATCGGCAGGCTTGTCTGCAGATGAACATTGGGCCACAGCGCCATCGTGCCCAGGCCGCTGACCACTCTTCCCAGGAATTGAGGATCCAGCCGCAATCCCGTAATCACAAACAAGGTATGCCGGCCGACCGTCTCGCGAGTCACTGCGGCAAAATAGACCTGGTGGCCGCTCAGGATCAACCCATTAAAACTTCCATGGACCCATGCAGGCGGCGTTGACACTGTCGTGATTGCGTGCGCGGAAGGCACATTGAGCTTCTTCAGTTTTCCATCCAGGTAAACCCCAACCTCCAGCCCTGGAATGTCCATGATGTTTTTTGCTTCTGGCGGCGCGGCTTGTGGCAGTTGCAGCCCATCCGCAGCGCTTTGCGAAGGCTTCTGCTCATTCAGTTCCTGCTGAATGTGCAGCGCCATCGCGTCCGTATTCGCAGCCAGCTCGATCAATTCAGAGTGGATTTCAGACGTGGCCGCGAAGTTCGCAAACTGCCCGAACAGGACATAGGCCGCAAACGCCGCTAACAGTCCAAACAATATGACTGGGGTTACGCCGATCAGCGCATAGGTGACGAAGAGTCGGTTACGCAGCTTCCACAGCAGCTGCCACCGGACCCATCGAAACAGCCCGGGCAGTGACGCCACAACCCCCACCACCAATACGACCCATGGCCAAAGAGCAATGTGCGGGCCGATTCCTGGGACGAGGCGCAGCAGAAATAGAACCAGCGCAGTGACCAAAGACCAGAATGCGAATCCTCGTTTTTTCTTTCGGATGAATGGGCGATTGAGGGTCGCACGGATACGCTCATTGATTGTTGTCATCCAACCATCCCTGCCTTGTGCCGCACCCAGCGATTCATGATGTCATTTTGAGTGTAACAACCGAGTTGCGATATCAACTCTGGGAGAATTTGCAGGTTTAAGCGGTGGTCAGGTCACGGGAATTTGCGGCGGCTTCCAGAGGTACACCTGCAGGTGCCATCCGTTCCGCTCGAAGATATCGATTGACGGAGAAATGGGCGCCGGCAAGCAGGATTAAGCCGGAGAGGAAAGCCCACAGCATCAGTCCCACCGAAATCGAAAACGGACCATAGACTGACTTCAGATCAAGCCAGGGGAGCACGAGGATGTAGAGCTGCTTGGCAGCCTCCCACAATACGCCGGTAATCACTGCTCCCGGCAGCACGGCCATCACGCGAACATGTCGATTGGGGAGAATCCAATAAATCAGGAAAAAGAGCGAGATGCTGGCGAATACAGCAAGCACTCGCAATATCGTGCGCTCAATGAAATGGAAGAAAGGGCTGCCAGTATGCCCAAAGAAAATGAGCTTCAGCAGCGTTTCATGGGACGCTGAAACGGCGATCGAGAGCAACGCCAGCACACCCACCATGAACGCCAGGCCGAGCGAGGTCAGTTGATTTCGTACGTACGAGCGGTTCTCCTTGACCCCCCAGACTTGATTCAGGGCGACCTCCAACGGCAAGAAAACACCGGTCGATGAGATGAGCAGCATCACCACCGAAACCGCCGCAACGCGCTTCTGCGAATACACCAGGTAAACCATATTGCGAGTTACAAATTCCTGGCCGGTCGGAAGAAGTACCTGCAACATCCCACGAATCACTTCCACCATTTGTGAGGAGTGCAGCAGCCGGGCAATGGTTAGCATCAGCACGATGAACGGAAACAGAGAGAGAATCGCGTTGGCTGCGACGCTAAACGCATAGGTGTGGACAGCCGTCCTTGACAGGTAGCGCAGCAGCGCCATCACTGAAGATTCCTGCGGATCAGACAACTCCGAGTCCATCGCGATCGAGTCGGACGGGTTTTGCTGCGACAGTAATGTCAGCATGGCTTCGAAGACATTCCAAACTTGAATGAATTAGCTCAAAAAAGGGCCGGCTTCTTCGACTATAGCTTGTTCAACTGCCACTAACTCCATGTTTCACTCAGGGGGAACACCAATCGCAACGAGGAGAATTCGCTCACAAATACTGGGCTGCTCAATCAATTCAAGCGATTGTAATAAAGATTTTTCTTGCGTTTCTGTAAAATTCCTGCCATAACAGTGCCAGATTCTACCCAGCCCAATTTTCTCCATTTACGGGCGGGGATGTGTCTGTAATGTCTCGGGAAGGCCTTTTGTACCAATTGGTTGTGCCAATGCATTACCCTGAAGCGCGTGCATTTTGGAATGAATTGCGTCCATGCCGCGCGCCCTTGCAGTTCCGGCTGAATTCCTCACGACCCTCCCAAGAACATCTGCGAAGCATGATCCATGAAGGGGTTTCTTGTGACTGAACGCGGTGTCGTGAAATGGTTTAATGGTGCCAAAGGGTATGGCTTCATTCAGCGCTCTACGGGCGAAGATGTTTTTGTGCATTTCTCCGCCATCCAGCAGAGCGGATTTAAGACACTGAATGAGGGTGACGCGGTAGATTTCGAGTGTCAGCAAGGCCCGAAGGGCCTGAATGCACTCAACGTAGTGCGCAATCAGGAACAAAGCGCGTAGTCCGATCAGTACTGGGCTGTTTTGATGCTTGCGGATTGCCTTTCTGTCGGACTGGAATCAATTCCTATCGATCCACCGCAGCGGTGACGGCATCTTGCGGCGCGCCAGCTAGTGTAGATCCCCTTGGTTCCGGGCTTGTTCGCAGAGCCGTATTTTCGTGCGCCATGGCTACATTGCGCTGAAAATCCTTGAACTTGGCGCGTTCGACCGGCGATCCGCGAAACAGGCGGCGATAGTCCGCAGTATCCAGACTCGCCAACCAATCCAGCGCAGGGTTTACCAATTCCAACCGCGGCTGCAATTCGGGCCAGTCGGTGATGGGAGCACGTCGGTTCCAGGGGCAAACCTCCTGGCAGATGTCACAGCCGAAAACGTTCCTTCCAGTTTTCGCCGCCCACTCGGCGTCAATCGATCCACGTTTTTCAATCGTCAAGTAGGCGATACACCGGGAGGCATCCATCCGGTAGGGTTCCAGCGCGTCTGTCGGACAAGCGTCAATGCAACGCGTGCAGCTACCGCATCGGTCAGGTACAGACTGCGCTTGATCCTGCTTCGGAAGTTCCAGCGATGTCAAAATCACGCCCAGAAAGAACCACGATCCCAGCGATGGATGGATGAGGCAAGTATTTTTGCCCTGCCATCCCAGCCCTGCGTATTTGGCATATACCCGCTCGACCAGTGGCCCCGTGTCGACAAAGCAGCGCGACTCAAATTCACCAATATATTTCTTGAGGTCGGCACTCAAACGCTCGAGTCGTCCGCGAATGACAGAGTGATAATCGGTCGGCGACAATTCCCTGCTCGAAATCTCCCCTGTTTCGTTTCCCGTGGCATCGGCCCGCTGTCCCGACCATGCATATCGAGCGATCCAGCCGCGACTCTCCGCTGACTCGTTCGCATCAATGGAATACTTTTGGTCACTGTTGTAATTCACGCCGCATACAATCACCGACCGCACCCACGGAAATGGAACTTGCACCGAAGAACGCAGCAACTTCCCATCCGGGTCACGGCGTTTTAAATATTCCATCTCCCCGGCGCGACCTTCGGCAATCCAAGCCTCAAGAAATTCCAGCTCTGAGGAACTTCCCGGCTGCGCATCCTGAACTCTCTTTGGATCCGTCGCGAGCGCGGCCTGTAAATCAGCTGGAGCTACGCCACTTAAATGAAATCCGGCAGCCCGTGCACGTTGCTGAACGATTTGTTGCAGCGAAGAAGGGCTCATGGGCTAGTCACAGTCGGGCACACGCGCGCCGCTGTTTCGAGTGTATCGAAGTGAGAGTGACGACCTGTTCCGGCCCAGAGCATCCAGCAAATCGCCGATAAACGATGGTAAAAGATACTTACGAATACGATTCAATTCTTGGATATACTGACCTTCAATCCGCAGCCCAGATTGCTCTGCACCGCGCATCCGATGCGTCTGCTCCACTCAGAGGCTACGGTTGTTGATCTTCGGATAGCACGCCGCAAGGTACATCCATAGACCGGCTGAAAGTGTGATTTGCATGAGATTGCCGCAGTCATTGTTTGCCCTGGTTTTCATCTTGGGAATCGCTGCTCCCTCCGCCACTTCTTACGCCGCCAATTCCAGTAAGCAAGATGCTGTCACGGTGTCGGAGGGTGTCCTCACCATTCCGACCTATCAAAGCCCAGGACGCTACCTGCAGCCACCGCTGTTTCCCCACTCCACCTTAGCCGGACTCTATCCCTTCACCACCTACCAGATGCCGTTTAAAGAAGGTGGCCCGGTGGCGGAAAAATATCCTGCGATTTTTTTAGAAAACGAATATCTCAAACTCACCTACATTCCAGAGTTGGGTGGCCGTTTTTTTTCACTCTACGACAAGCTGCACCATAAACAAGTTTTCTATCGCAACGACGTCATCAAACCAGCCCACTATAACGACCGCGTGAATTTTCCGTTGTCTGGTATTGAGCTGACCGGCCCGTACGACTCGCACTCACTCACGACTCACAGTGAGCCGTATTGGTCGCACACCATCGAGAAGCACAAGGATGGCAGCGTCACCATCGTACTGGGCGAACTCGATCCCATGTATCACATGAACGTGACGTTTTCAGCCACGCTCTACCCCGGCGTAGCAGCCTTGAGGACCGATGTCTTTTGCTACAACGGTACCGATGGGCAGAAGCCGCAGATGTTCTGGACCAGCGCCTCACTGCAATCGACGCCCAAAACACGCTTCCTCTATCCCATGACACAAACCGTGGGCCATACCACCGGGGTGGTGTCGCCGTGGCCGATCTACAACGGCGAAGATCTCAGCTGGGATCGCAACAACAAAAATATGCTGGGCGTGTTCGGCATCGATAGCTACGACAACTACGGTGGCGCCTATAAATTCGATGAAGACTACGGCATGTTTCGCTACGCGGATCGCCGCGTTGTCCAGGGCATGAAGCTATGGACATTCGGCTACAGCAAAACGGCCACCGCACTGGAGCATGCCTACACCGATCATGCGGGACCTTACATTGAAGCCCAAAGTGGTCGTTACGTCTGGGACGGCCATTATGAGTGGGTCTATCCGCACACCGTGGAACGCTGGCACGAGTGGTGGATTCCTGTGGCCGGCATCAACGGGCTGACCACTCTGACTCAGGATGTGGCACTCAACCTCGAAGTGCATGCTGATCCCGCCGCCGCAAATTCCTCTGTGGAGATTGCGCTGTCACCAGTCCGTCCCATCCGCACCGCAAAGTTAATCGTGACGGCGAAAACCGGCCAGCTGCTGAATACTTCCGTTGACTTGATCCCAGGTACTCCAGTAAAGAAAACGATTTCGGACATTCATGCCGATGCCGGTGGCCTCCAAGGTATGGTCGTCTCCATCACCGCACCCGATGGCAGCGTGCTGATGGACTATCACCGGCCCTACAGCAATCCCGGCGGCAACGTTACGCCCTTCGCCAAAGACCTGCAGAACGCACCCATTCCCCCAGAAAAAATGACTGCGGAACAATTAGTGCTGGCGGCGATTTTCAAGCAGAAAGAGATGAATATTGCCGACGCAACAAACCTGGCAAAGCTCGCACTTGAGCACGATCCAGGCTACTCCGAGGCTCATCAACTGTTGGGAATTCTCGAGTTCAACCAGGATCACTTCCAACAGGCGGCCGCGGAATTTCAGAAGGCTGTCGATCGCAATCCGTATGCGGATGAAAGCTGGTACTACCTGGCCACCTGCGAACTGAAGCTGGGTCAGCAAAAGCAGGCCGAGCACAATTTCTATTTCATCTGGCCGAACAGCAGCTACTACGGCGCGCGTGAGTATCAGTTGGGACGCATGTATTTTCTGCGGCACGAAGATGCTGCTGCGACGCAGCACCTGGCAGGCGCCGTCAATGCTAATGGGCAGGATATCGACGCTCATCTTCTTCTTGCGGTGGCAGACCGGGATATGGGCGATCACACTGCGGCGCTCGAAGAACTTTCAACCGTGAAAAAGATTGATCCAGCGGATCGCATTGCGCAAGCCGAAACATATTTCCTGACTGGCGATGACGCGGCCAGAAAAACCTTGATTGACTTAATGGACGCGCAGAGTGAAAGCGCCATCGAAGTCTCCATCTTCTACAGCTCTCTGCAGCGATGGAAAGAGGCCGCCGCAATTCTCAAAATGGTCGAGCCACCCAACAGCAAAGATCCCTGGGGCACGCCGTCCGTCTACTATTACACTCTCGCCTATGATTTGCAGCAGGCTGGCGATTCACAAAGCGCCGCCGCGTACCGCAAGAAAGCGCAAGCGGCCGCTGGTATCGTGGAGCGATTCCCCTATCGTGCTGAGAGCGAGTCTCCGCTGGCAGACGCCGTGAAACAGGATCCCAACGATACTGTGGCACGATTCAATCTGGCTTGCCTGCTCTATTATCGTGGTGATCATGCGGAGGCGATCGAGCAATGGCAGGCCATCAACCAGATTGACCCTTCAGATTTCTCAGCACGACGCGCCCTGGGGCTCGCTTATCAGGAGCAGGGCCAGTTAGACCAAGCCATCCCGCAGCTGGAAAAAGCGGTTGAAATCAGGCCCACTGACAGCTCTGCAATGAATGACCTTTCTAACCTGTATGCGCGCAACGGAAAGTTCGACCAACAAGTGGCGCTGTTGCAAAGAGCCATCAAGAACTCTCCCAATGACGACGATCTATATGAGGGGCTGCTGGATGCTTATCTGCTCGAAGGCAAATTCCAGGCAGCGCAGGACATCATCGATCACCACACCTTCGGACCGCGTCACCGCACCTACCGGTTGCGCGACGAATATCGCGAACTTCAGTACGGCAAAGGCTCTGAGGCATTCAACAAGGGAGACTATGAGCAGGCCCTGACACTGTTCCAGGCCGCGCTGAATCCCCCCGCAAACCTGGGTATGGATACCTTCGAGCTACAGTCGACGCCGCGGATGTACTACTACATTGGACGCACTCTGGATGCCATGGGTCGGAAGCAGGAAGCGGAGCAGGCATACCAGGAGAGCGCCCGCGGCTCGGATCAATTAGCGGGTGGCGGCAGCGATAGCTGGAACCCGGAGAATTTCTTTATGGTTCTCTCCCTCGCGCAACTCGGCCAACAACAGCAAGTATCAGAACTGCTAAAGCAGTTTCAGGTCTTCGCGCAGTTTCGCCTCGACTCACCCTATCGTGATCGCGTCGCACGCGCGCGTTACCTGATGGGATTGATCGCCCAGTACCAGGGAGATTCAGCCGAGGCGCACAAGCAAATTCAGCAGTCAGCGCAAATCGAACCAGACTACATTGCGCCGACCTTCCAGCTGCGAGGGGATTCCATCGATCCGCACGCAAAAGACTAGCGCGCGGTTTTTACCGGCAGTGCAGTGGTTCCCCGGCAGCCTCGAATGCAAGTCCGCCCAGGTCGTTTGCATTGAGACGCTTTTCACCGCACGCTGACTGCCGATACTGAAACACCGGCCGCAGCGAATACTGTTCCAACGAAACTCCCGGATCGCTAGCCGCATGGATCGCCGGCGATCCCGGCTTCAGGTGATAGTTGCCGCCAGCCACATTCACAAACGAGAGATCCCCAGTGAAGTTGCTTTTGAGAATCGCATCCTCCTGATTGATCACCTTCCCCCCGCCGTAAAAAATATTGTTCTGCAGCAACACCGGAACTTTATCTTGCGGCCCAATTTGCACGAAAGGTCCACCGCCGGGCAAATCATTTACAAACGTATTGTTAATTACATATAGATCATTGCCGGCGTTCCCAGCTTCGATGCCTTCTGACATATAGTCCAGCATCGCGGGATTTTGACTCTTCGTCCCTTGCTCAATCAGGTTTCCTATAAAGTAAGTAGTTCCGCCGTTTGGCACATTGGTTTCGTAACTATCGGTCCCATTGAAACCGGCAAACCGGTTATACAGAATGTAATTCACCGCGGCACGCGTCTTCAGCAGGTGTCCAACCACTGCATCATGCGAGTAGTTGAAGCGAAACACCAGCGATGCCGAATGTCCGATATAAAGATTGTGAGAGTATCCGTCGCCGGCCCCGTTGTGAGCGAATTCACTGTACTCAATCAGGATGTGGCTGTTGCGAACATTACCTTCCAATATGCCGTTCTGGTTATCGTGGAAGTAGCAATTACGCACCGTCCAGTCGCGTCCGGCGGCGCGAATGCCCGCCGCATTGTTGCCGCGATCCGCAGGAATATGCGCGTTGGAGAACTCCATATTCTCGACCGTGAAATTACTTCCGAGAACCACCCAGATCGCTTTGTTGTCGGCAATCTTTCCGTCAGCATCGAGATGGGGCCGCTGATTTCCAACGCCGCGAACTGTCAGGTTATTCTGCGAGAACATGCAGACGTCGCCCTTATACAGCCCGGAGTCCACCAGGATTGTGTCGCCATCCTTGGCAACTTTCAACGCTGCACAGGGTGTGGCATAGGGTTTGTTATGGCCCACGCGGAGAGTCGCCGCTTGTGCACCAACGCAGAGCAGTCCGCACAGGCAGATGCAGAACGCCAAAAATATTTTCATGGTCGCCTCAAAACGACGTTGCCGATTGCTGTGATCCACGCAATCGGCAACTGTCATTCTTTCTCTCTGGAGATGGTTCTACTGGCTACTTTGGTCCATCTTCCTGCGGAACTTCTTTGCCCTCGCCTGGGAATGGCCATTTCTGGTTCAGCAGCAATTCTTTCTCCCGCTGGGCTTTTGGCACTTTGTTGATCTTCAGATTCTCAAAGAAGTGAACCCCGGTCTTGCCCGCTGTGGCAATATCCAGATCCCCATCTCCATCAAAGTCGGCTGTCACAAACTGCGTTCCAGCCGCAGCCGTCCCATTCACTGAAATGGCATAGCGAGTAAACTTCGCAGTTTTGCGATCGATCTTGTAGTAGTAAACAACCAGCGGATCGTAGGAGCCCGGGTCATTTCCAGAGTGCCCGCGATAGCGCTTGCCCGTCAGTAGTTCAGGCTGGCCATCCCCATCCAGGTCCACCAGTTTCAGCGCGTGGATCTGCGAATACGATTCGTCGATCGTGTGGCGAACCCAATGCCGACTGGCACCGCTTCCCTTTTGCTCCAGCCAGAACAGGCCGTAGCTGTGACCTTCGCCGTAAATAATGTCCATCTTGCCATCATTGTTTACGTCGTAGCCCAGGATAGGAAAGCCAGCATCGCCGAGATTCCACTCAGCGTGCCATTTCCATTTGTCGTGGTTGGCATCGATATTCTCAAACCAGCCATATGGAGTCAGCACATCGTTCTTGCCATCGCCATTCACATCCGCTATGCCGGTGCCGTGGCCGTCCTCAGCTTTACTCTCCGCCGACACACGATGAACGATTCCATCCGGATTGCCGACATCTTTATCGCGACTGTGATCTTCTCCCAGGTGATGCACGATTGGCTTCGGCCCAGAGAAGTCAACCCACAACACCCCGGAGTGGTTGTAGTGCGCCAGCACCAGGTCCGGCTTTCCGTCCCCGTTGATGTCGCCCATCCATCCGCCTTCTGTGTCGTAGCTGTTGCAGATGAAATGCCGCTGCCACATCACGCCCTGTTTCTTCGGGTTCTCCCACCAGAAAAGTCCGTTTTCGATCCAGCCATAGGTCACCACATCAGGTGCGCCGTCGTGGTTCACATCAACCGTCCACTCACCAGCATCGGAAACAAATTCATCGTGAATGCCGACGGTTCTATATTGATGCTGCTTCCAGACTCCACCCTGCGAGCCGGGATTTTCGTACCAATACGCCCCGCTCAAGATATCCAGCCGCCCGTCACCGTTCATGTCCAGAGTAGTGATTCCCTCCGCGTGATCGGTACCAAGCTGGTGGACAAAAAATGTCGCCTGCGGAACCCCGTAAGGCCCATTTCCCGGTGACGTCAACCGCGGAGTTTCAACTTTCTGCGCCAGCATCGGCAAGGCACACGCAATCGCAACTGCGACGGTACCCAACCGGCTCCAACCGGCGAAATGATTCATTCGATTTCTCATTGCAACCCTTTCTCAATTTCCTGTGGCGAACCTTACGACACCAGTTCCATAGTCTCTGGATTCCAATGCTCAATTTTGCCGCTGTAGTAGCTGCGATTGCTCAGCAAGGCAGCGCCCGCCGCGCGATATCCGAACACGGCATCTTCAACCACCGGCTTACGGGTTCGAACCGCTTGAAAGAAGTTCACGAAGTGGCTGTAGACATCGTCATACCCGGGTGCTGCCTGATACTTTTCAAGGTCCATGGCCGGCGGCCCGTTGGGATGCGTGATGGGATACTTCTCGCGATATTTCTCTACAATTTGCTTCTGCATCGCATTGGTAAATGTCTCAATGTCGTATCCCGGCTCGGTCTCTCGCGGTGTGCGACTGACGCTGACACTGTCCCCGAAAATCTGCATGGTTCCTTCCGAACCTGTGAAGATCAACCCTTCGCTTTCTGCGCCGCCGTTCACAAAATTTACCCGCAGGCTCAGGTTGAACTCTTCCGGGTAGTCGAACAGCGCCACCATCACATCGGGCACGTTGCGCCCGTCCTTCCAGTACCGCAGACCCCCGGTCGCCATGCCTCGTGTGGGTCCATGGGCGCCGGTCACGAAATGGGTTCCGCTAAATAGGTGGACAAATAAATCGCCGGCGACTCCGGAGCCGTACGCTTTCCATTTACGCCACTGGAAAAATTGCTCCGCATTAAACGGGATCTGCGGCGCTGTCCCAAGAAATTGTGGCCAGTCGCATGTCTGCGTCGAAGCGTCCAGGGGGATCGTATAGTCCCATGCGCCCAGCGCAGAGTTGCGATCCCACCATGCAGTCACCATGTTCAACTTACCGATCGCACCGGATGCCAATAATTCCTTCGCCTTGATGTAAGCAACATTGCTGACGCGCTGACTGCCGATTTGAATGACGCGGTTCGTACTGCGCGCCGCTTCGATCATCTCCGGGCCGTCGGAATATTTATGGATCATCGGCTTCTCGCAATACACATCTTTGCCGGCATGCATCGCGTCCACCGCGATCTGCTTATGCCAGTGGTCCGGCGTCGCCACCACCACGGCATCAATGTCCTTACGAGCCAGAATCTCTTTATAGTCCACGGTGGTGAAGATGCTTGGACCCCACAGTTCTTTACTGTGATCGCGCCGCCCCTGGTATGTGTCGCATACGGCCACCAGCTTGACGCCGGGAACCTGGACAGCGGTCTCCGTAATTCCCTGTCCGCGAATCCCCGCACCGATCAAGGCAAATTGAATGGTGTCGTTCGGCGAAACAGCCCTGGCGGCTTCCGCTTGCTCCTCAGCCAGCAAATGTACGTTTGGGCCGACCAGGGTTTCGGCGGTTGCCAATCCCACGGTCTTTAAAAAGGTCCTTCGATTCAAATTGTTCACGCTAGATTCCTCACAGTTTAAGAAAAGGCTCGTCGAAAGTTCACAAGAGACAACAACCGTGGCTTGGCTTGCGTCGCCATTTCGGTTGCTGCGCAGATGGCAGGAGATTGCACGTTATTCGGAACGTATTAACGATAACTCGAAAGGATGGCCCCCGCAACGCGATCCATCACAAACTCCCCGCACCTTGCACTCGACAAGAAAATCCAGGACGAGATCCGCCGAGGTCCATTTTAGTGAAACGGAATGGCGCTAAGAAAGACGCAACGCGCCCTTGCAGCAATCAATGGTTCGCTCGAAGCTGCCACACAACTTCTCTCGCCCATTCAAGATGCGACGCGCCTGCCTACTCGTTGCTGCTGACCAGAGAGAACATGATTCCCTGTGGGTCTTGCCCATTGATGATCCAGGCCCCGCCGGGCACCTGCATTGGACCGTTGATTACTTTGCCGCCGCCAGATTTCACACGCTGAATGGCCGCCTTGATCGAATCCACGTTAAAGTAAAAGCTCCACGACGAGGCGGGCATCTCTGGCGCTTTTGTCATCATTCCGCCGTCGCCCATTTCCTGGTGGTCGCCCTCATCGAAGATTCGATAGACTCCCATCGGACCCATGTCCATGTCGCTGAGCTTGGTCCATCCGAACAGCTTGTTGTAGAAATTGAATCCGCCTTCTAAGTCGGTGGTGTACAGCTCGTGCCAGCCAATGGTGCCGGGGGTCGGTGGCGCCGGGCGTTGCGGCGATGGCATCTTGGGGTCAGGCGTGAACACTACAATTGCGGCTCCTTGCGGGTCGGACAGAACAGCGAAGCGAAGCATGCCTGGAATATCTGTCGCCGGCTTCCACAGCTTGCCGCCAGCCTCGACAATCTTCTCGACGTGAGCATCCACATCATCGACGGAGATGTAGCCGATCCAGCCGGCGTGTCCTGTCATCTGCAGCATACCGGCGATCCCGACCTTACCGAGATTGAAGGTGGTGTACGGAAAACCGTCTCCCGAGGGCATCTCCTGGGTTGTCCACCCTACCACGTCGGAGTAAAACTTGCCTGTGGCTTTGGGATCGCTTGTCATCACTTCGTACCAGCTGAACTTTCCTTTTGGCGTGAACATTTGAATGAGTTCTCCTTATTAGCGTACCCAGCAGCGTATTCGACGATTGAGCACTTGGTAGCCTTGATAGCAATCGTAGGACGATCTGTCAATCGACCCCGGGCCAACTTGATTGTCGCCGATGCATAAGCCTCGGCGGATGACTGATTTCGGACGAACCTCGCGCCGCATTCCGAACATGGCGCGCCGGCAGCCAGCGGCCCGGCACGAGGAAGAAGCCCATGGGCGATGCTGAAATGCCTCAGCAGGTTTTCAAATTGAATGCGGGGTAACTGGAAGTGTCACATTAGGTTCCATACGTTCCGTAAGTCTTTTGGAATGTATGGCGGGGACGACGGGGCTCGAACCCGCGACCTCTGCCGTGACAGGGCAGCGCTCTAACCAACTGAGCTACGTCCCCAGATGCGCGTCCCGCAGTGGTTACGGTGGCGATCTGCGTTGCAGCGTTAGTGTACCAGAGCACTCACTTGGATGAAAAGGAATGCCAGCTTTGCGGTGGTGTCCTAATTTGGACTCTGCTGATCGTGGCGTGCCTATGTGGCCCGGTTATATGCCGATGGGCCAGCAACACGAAAGCCTTTTGTTTCGACGTTAACCATACCTCCTTGCGGAAAATGGTAGACGTATCCAAAGGCTGTTTCATGCGATTCGCCGTGAACATCCTTGTAGCGAATAATTCCCCATGCATACAGATAGGATTCTCGCGTCTGGATGCTACTGACTTCATCCCGCGACAGGGTTCCGCCGCCGGAAAGGGGTACGGACATTTCAAGCGGATCGCCGGGAGCCAAGATGCGTCCGTTGCATTTCTCCGGAAATCTATAGATTGGGACTTCCTGAATGGCGAAGGGATCTATAGAGATGTTCTTATAGGCCATCACGATTTCATCAAGCAGAGCTGGCGTCTTGCCGACGTTTATCACGGTAGCCGGGAAGAGATGTATGTAGGGATTTCTTGGAGGCTCAAGGTCTCCGTTCCCCCACAAAGGCACGAGATTTGGCGCAAGGATAGACGGCCTACATTGAACCCAAGCGCGTTCTGCACAGATGAGGGCGTTGGCATTCTTCAATGCGGCTTGGGCACCGTCCCTCGCGGCTTCAGTAGCTTTTCGCATCTCGCGAGCCTGCAAAGCAATAAAAACAAGCGTCGGAACTCCGAGTATGAAGAGCCACCATTCCGGGGATGTGTACCAGTGTGGCGGATCATTGTTGGCGGTCTCTTGGTTTGGGGAGCATGTCTGATTGTTTATTGCGGAGAAGGTTGGCGCTCTATTGTCGCTGCTCTCATACTTGGCTGGATTGGAACCGTAATTTTTCTCACCGGACATGCCGACCATAGAGAGCATAGAAATTGCGAGTATCGCCAGACATTTCAACATAATTTAGTAATTGTACCCCACAAATCTATTGACAATATCTAATTAATGGGGTACAGTAAATACATCGAGGTCAGCCATGGCAAACGCGCTCAGCACAGACAAGAAAATCGCGGTGATCGGGGCATTGGCAGAGGGTTCCAGCATTCGCTCGGTTGAACGCATTACCGGCATTCACCGTGACACGATTATGCGGCTGGGCGTGAAAGTAGGGCAAGGATGCACAGCCCTGATGGATGAGAAGATGCGCGACCTTTCCTGCAAACGGCTGGAGATGGATGAGATTTGGGGCTATGTCGGAAAGAAAGACCGCAACTTGAAGATGGGTGATTCGATGGAAGTAGGCAGCGTTTGGACGTTCTGCGCGATTGATGCAGATACGAAACTGGTCCCTGCTTTCAAAGTTGGAGACCGTAGCCCTGAGACGGCAAACGCCTTTGTCGCGGACGTGGCTTCTCGCATGAAGACTCGGGTACAGATTTCGACCGATGGCCTGAGAGCCTATGTGGGAGCGATTGAGAACGCTTTTGGTGCGGACGTGGATTATGCCCAGATCGTGAAGGTCTACGGCTCTGAGGAAATCAACAATCGCCGTTACAGTCCGTCTGGAGTAATTTCCTCCGAGAAGAAAATCTTCTCTGGTTCCCCGGATGTTGACCTGATTTCTACAAGCTATGTCGAGAGGCTGAATGCTACGACTCGCTTGCACATGCGTCGCCTTACTCGTCTGACGTTGGCATTCAGCAAGAAGCGCGAGAACTTCGCGGCGGCGGTTGGGCTGCACTTTGCCTATTACAACTTTGTGAAGCGTCACAATACGATCCGCTGCACTCCAGCCATGGCAGCGGGTGTCACCCGTACATTCTGGAGTGTCGGGGATTTAGTGGAGGCTACAGCATGACGAGTGAAACAAAGAGGTTTATAGAGCTTTCTGACATCGTGGGATTGCGCCTGTTATGCCGATCCTGCGGATGTTCCCTACTGGTCGATATAGGGCGCGAGGACGGCCCTTTATTAAATCTGATTTCATCTACAACTTCGACCTTAATGAAATGCCCCACTTGCGGGGAAGGATGGACGCAACTTAGAGAGCGCGGCGATCCATGGGATTCCAACATAAAAGACTTTCTCCGCAAGATGCAGTTTCTGCGCCGCGTGGAGAGTAACTTTGGCTGTGCCCTCGGCCTTGAAATTAAGGAAGAAGATGAGCATGACTAAGGCGGCGCAAATCGCGGAACTGAGAGGCGTTATTCATCGCTTGCATGGCGGAAAGGCCAGCCATGTAGAGAGCGTGCCTGTGAAGGAGACATTTCAGGGACAAACGGTTTGGGATGGGATCGTGGAAGTATTCGACCTCGCAGGCCACTCTAAGGCGAACCGAATCTATGCCTGGTCGCACGATACCGGCGATCCCGTCCAATCCCAAGCATTACGTAACTGTGCTCCACATCCCGCCCGGTTGTCTCGCCTCAAACCGCCGTGAAAGCGGCAATCGTACAGGAGTTTAGAAGCCTTGAGCCCAAAAAAGAAAACTAGCAAACCAGGGAGGCCGCCGTTGCCAAAAGGTGAGTCCAAAGGAAAGTTCCTGCGTGTTCGCGCTACGCCCGACGAACTGAAAGCGATTGAGGCGGCGGCGAAGGCCAGCAAGCAGACGGTCTCCGAATGGATCAGGAGCAAACTCAATGCCGCGTTGCAAGGATGAGCATTTCAAATTAGGACACTACCCAGCTTTGCTCGACGTAAGCGGCACTCAAGCAGGCGCTGCTTCCGCATCTGATCATCAATCACGCATCGCGAGCAAACAGCGATTAAACAGGGTCGCCCCGGCATCTATTCTTTCGGCTAGCTGACCAGCAACGGAAGTGTCTGCTGATTGGTGTACGCCAGGTCTTCCACGACGACGGAGTTGTCATTCACCTGGATCACTTTGTACCGGCCGTCCACTATATCCCCAACGCCTGCGATAAAAATATCCTCTCCATGCATCAGGAACACAAGCTTGCGACCGTTTTGTTGCTTTGCGAAGCCATAAAACTTCAGGTCAATCGGCGGCGGAGGAGGAGGACCGGAAGGCGTCACAGGTCCCGTGCGAGCCGGCGCGATTGGTTTTTCAATCGCCGTTTGCTGCACCGGAGGCAAAGAGTCCTTGGAAAAAATATTGCGGCTGGTACCCGAGTAGACAGTGTTTTCTGCCTTCGCCATCCATTCCGGATGCAGCGTGGGATCCAGGCTTGTTGCGCTCTCGACATGCTGCGCCGCTTTGCCCACTCCCGCGCCCACCTGGCTTGTGGGATTCGCTGCGGTGGAAACAGACGTACTCTCCATCGAGGGTGGCAGCGCGGAGGGTGGCCCCCCGGCCAGATACCAGACCAAGTAGGCAATCGCCGTCAGCGCCATTGGCACGGCGACCATGGCAATCAATCGCTTCTTCTTGTCCTCGGTGCCGAGTCGTATCGCCATGGTCTCTTTACTGCTCCGTGGAATTGCTATCGGTGGAGGCGGAGGTCAGCGCCCCGCCCGAGTTTGCCGTATCCTCACGCAAAAACGTGATCAGGCGCATGCGTAAGCTGACAACTCCGTTTTGCTGGCCATTCAATGCGACGCCGTCAATCAGGAAGAAAAGTTTATCTCGTTCCAGCCCATTGATGAAGCGGACGACGGGAGCGTAATCGCCGCTCAAACTGGCCTCCATGTCCATCTCCACAAGCCCCTGCTGCGGTTTGCGATGTGCGTACTGCCCGCGGGCCAGCAAGACATTATTCTTCACCGCAAGCGCGCCCAGTTCAGTTAATACCTGTGAATCATTCGCAGGAAATCGCTTGTCGTAGAAGGCATTCTGGTCGATTTTGGCCTGGTCGATCTTTTTATCCAGTCCCCGAAGCGGAGCGGTTTTTAACTCCATTACCCGATATTGCGCCTGATTGGCCGCAATGTTCGCCGCATCCCCCTGCTTGGCGCGGTTCCACGCAAATACCAGTCGAACCGCCAGGACCAGGTTCAGCAGCAGCAGCACAATGATCGCGCCATAATGCCAATGCTGCGCGGTGATGCGGGTGTTCGTCCAACCTGGACGGGGTAAATTCATCGCACACCTCGCTTCCCTGCCCGGTGGGTGCGGAGGCTGTTTGTGTGAGCTGTGGTTCCATCCTCGGTCCGCCCCGCCTTGGCTTCGCGTTCCGCCAAATGTGTCCCTGATTTTTCTGCTTCCGCGTTTACATCGGTGGATGCCAGGTCTCCAGAATTGAAGCCCGCGATAATGTCGACATTCACGTCTGTCGATTCCGACATGGTGGGACGAAATCCTGCCTGACCTTCACCTTGGATATCCGCCGTCTCTCCGACAACCATCGGTGCTACGAAATGCGGAGATTTTTCCAGGTTGCTGACCAGATTCACCACCTTGTCACGAGGGCCATTGACTCGCAGGCGCATCATCACGCGACCGTCCTTTGTCATGCGCGGGTCGATACTCGTCACCTGCACGCCTTGAGGCAGCACCCGCTCCAGGTCCATCATCGCCGTCGTCCAGGAAAATGATTTGCGACGAAAAATCTGATTCAGAAAATCCGATCGCTGCAAGGTCGCTGCGTTGTCGGGCTGGCGCATCAAGGCTTGATCCTGTTGCCATTCCTGTTGCAGTTGTTGGGAAGCAACAGTCCATTTATGGGCGACTGCCTGGGCTCGATCAGCCTTCACCTCGGCCTGACGCAGCAGCAGGAAAAGTGCCATCGCCAGCACACCCAGCACTCCCGCCAGGATTCGCAGACGCAACAGTACCGGCCGAAGTTCGAAAAAGGGACGCGAAGCGAGATTGAGTGCGATCCGCATTAGCCGCGAAGCGCCCCCACCACGCTGGTAAAGCGGCCAGGATCGACCAGGCTGGGAATGCCGTTGGCGGAGAAGGATTGCGAGTTCACCAATGTCCGCAATGGAATCTGCCAGGCGCCATCAGCAGCTAGATGTTGCCGCAGCACATCGGTTGACTCCAACCCCGCCACCCAGACTTCCTGCAGCGGCACATGCAAAGCGTCTTCAAAATAAGCTGCAGCCACCAGGACCGCCTGCGCCATTTCACCCGGATCGGTGGTGGCACGATCCGTAGCGCGGTACAGCAGTAATTCCCCGTTGTGGGTGATGGCCGTCGTCATCGAATCTTTTTCTGTGTGCACCAGTAGATGCGAACCTGTATCAGGCAGGGCGGCCAGCGCGGCCAGGGTTGCCGGTAACAGAACGCCCGGTTCCCGCTGCAGGCTGCGCGCCATAGACTCGACCTCATTTCGAATTTCCGCCGGCATGGCAGCCGTAATCACCTGCACCGGAGCATCTTTGCGCGCCGGTTCGGGAGAACCTAAAAGTTGATAGGATACGGCTGCCTGATCTGCATCGAAGGGCAGCATGCGGCGCAGTCGAAAGCGAACTAGTGGCAGAATCTCCTGAGCCTTCGCCGGCAGCGTATCGAAGTCGAGAATATGCACCCGGGTGCAGGCATCCGGAACAATAAAGGTCCAGTCGCGTCCGCGGCTGTCGAAAGAGTCAAGCGCATTCTTTAATGCTGTCTGCACTGCGTCGCTGTCATGGAACAGCGGCGACGCTACCCCGGCCGACACCGCTCCCTCCGCCAACGGCGTGAACACAGCTTCATCCAACGCCGAGTCCACACTGGCGGATCGGGCCGCAAGAATTCCATCCGGCGCGATTTCGCAGGCTAGCCGAGGACGCACTGCAACCTGCAGTGAAGTTGGAAAAAGACGCATGTAGATTAAGATTACCGTGAAGCTTCAATGAACGTAACTTTGTTAATTTCTTTCAATGTTGTCAGGCCCAAACGTACCCGCTGCAAGGCTGACTCCCGCAGAAATGACATTCCTTCCGCGCGCGCCGCTTTGCGCACTTCAGAACTTGGCCTCTTCTCCAGAATAATTTCCCGGATTCGATCGTTCAGCTCCAGAAGTTCATGGATGGCTGTACGGCCTTTGTAACCGGTCCCGCCGCACTCGATACACCCTGCGCCTTCCTTGAAATCAAATCCGGACCACTCCGCCGTATCCAGTCCACTCAGTTGCAAAGTCTCGCGATCATACTGGACGGACCTCTTGCAATCTTCGCAGATGACGCGCACCAGGCGCTGGGCCAGGATGCAGTTCAACGCAGAGACGAAGTTATAGGGTTCGACGCCCATGTTCAAAAAACGTCCCAGCACGTCGACAACGTTGTTGGCGTGAACCGTGGTGAACACCAGATGGCCCGTTAATGCCGAGTTGATGGCGATTTGAGCAGTCTCCTGGTCACGGATTTCACCGACCAGAATCTTGTCGGGATCGTGCCGCAGAATTGAACGCAGTCCGCGCGCAAAGGTCAAACCTTTCTTCTCGTTCACCGGAATTTGTGTGATGCCGCGGATCTGATACTCCACCGGATCTTCGATGGTGATGATCTTATCTTCGTCACTTTTAATTTCGTTTAACGCGGCGTACAGCGTGGTGGTCTTGCCGGATCCCGTCGGCCCCGTGACCAGCACCATGCCGTACGGCTCGCGGATATAACGACGGAATCGGCGCAAATCGTCTTCGTCAAACCCGACAACGTTCAGCGTCAAGGAGCGGAAGGTTTCGCTCATCGACTCCTTGTCCAGAACACGAAGCACGGCATTTTCGCCGTGAACAGTCGGCATGATGGAAACACGGAAGTCGATCAGGCGGCCTTTGTAGCGAACCCGGAAACGTCCATCCTGCGGAACTCGGCGCTCGGCAATATCCAGCTCGCTCATGACCTTGATACGGGAAAGAATGGTTTGATGGTGCTCCCGCGCAATCGGTGCCATGGCATGTTGCAGCACGCCGTCAATGCGATATTTCACCAGCAGACTGTCGTCAAAAGTTTCAAGGTGAATATCGCTGGCTCTGCGCTCCAGCGCGGTAAACACCATGGTGTCGACCAGGCGGATGATGGGGCTAATGTCTTCTTCTGACGTCAGCTTCTCGATGGAAAGCGTTTCGTCCGGATTGTCCTCGGACGAAAGTACGTCGAACGTGAGCCCTTCGGTGGCTTCGTCGAGGACGCGCTGCGACTGCTCCGTCTTCTTCAGCAGATCGGTAATCTGGCTGAGGGTCGCAACTTTGACGCCGATTTTCTGTCCCAGCAGGCTTGAAATTTCGTCCATCATCATCAAGCGGCTGGGATCGCTGACTGCGATGATCAGCTTATTTTCCAACTGCTCCAGCGGAACAAAGTTGTAGCGGAACATCATGTCGACCGGTACGGTGCGAAACAGCTCATGCTGAATGCGAAAATTTCTTAGGTCGACAAACTCGCAACGGTAGCGCGCGGCCAGCACCTGCGCCTGCGCAGTCTCATCGCTGACGATGGGCTTTCCGTTGGGAACGATCGCAATATCCGCCATAATATTTCTCCTTGCTTAATGCTGCATCGCGCCGGCCGCGCCCAGGCTGAAGATCGGCAGGTAGAGCGCGATCAAAATCGTCACCACGACGCCGCCCATCACAATTAGAATTGCGGGCTCAATCAACGACAGCGCCGCCGTCAGTGCCGTCTGCACATCTTCCTCAAAAAATTCAGCGACGGAGTTCAACATCCCCGGCAGGGCTCCCGTGGCTTCACCCACTTCAATCATTTCGATCGACAGCTCGGGAAAAATCTTGGTGTTGTTCAGGCTGGTAGCCAGTCCCTTACCCTCTCGCACGCTGCCAACCGATTGCGTGACCGCCTGACTGAGGCGCCGGCTGCCGATCGATCGCGCGGCCGTCTCCAGCGACGGAACTAGCGGCAAGCCTCCGGAAAGCAAAGTTGAAAGGGTGCGTGAAAATAACGCTACTTGATACTTGACCCAGATGCTGCCAAAAATAGGTGTTTTTATGCGAAGGGTATCAATCTGGTTGGCACCCGCGTCGGTACGAGCCCAGCGAAACAGGCCAAAGACGATGGCCGCAAATCCGACCAATAGATATGGCAGGTACGATTGAAAATCCTTGCCCATCGCCAGCATAAACACTGTGATGCCGGGTAGCTTGGTCCCGATTTGATCATAAAGAGCGGCAAAGCGAGGCACCACGAAGCTGATCAAAAAGATGAACAGTCCGGTGACCATAATGATCAGCAATACGGGATAGAAAAGCGAGGCAATCAACTTTTTCCGGAAGGTCAGCGAAATCCTCTGGAAAGCCAGGTACCGTGTGAGCACTTCTTCCAGGTTGCCCGAACGCTCGCCGGCCAGCAGTGACGTGGTGTAAATCACCGGAAATCCGCCCTGCGATTCGAAGGCCGCCGAAAGCGATTGTCCGGTACGAACACGCACCGCGACATCTTCCAGCTGGGCGCGCAGGGCGGAGGCTTTCTGGCGCTTCGCCAGCAAATCGACGGAAGAAAGAATAGGAAGCCCGGCGCGAATCAGCGTGAGAAATTGCTGATTAAAAATCAGGAACGGTTCAAGTTTGACGCGCTTGCCCGCCCCAGCCTTGCCTGCAATCCCCTTCGGCTTGACCCAGTACACGTAATGGCCAGATTGGGCAAAGCGCTGGCGCAGTTCTTCAGCGGAGTTTGCAATGTGCACATTCTCCTGCACATGTCCCCGTTCATCCGCAGTTTTGACAATATATTCCAATCGATCCTAGTCCTTCGCCGATCCGGAAACAGCCGCGATCGGAGCTTGATTCATAACGCGTAGCTGACCCCAAGATATCAGTCTTGCAATGCGCCCGTCCGGCCCGACAATGAACGGCAAGCTAATGGCGTTCCAGTTTCCATGGTCGAGCGGCTGCCAGCTATTGCCGTTATCGTGAGAGATATCGCTGCCCGTCGAGCCAGCAGCAATCCAACTCGCATCGCTCGAGTTCCACGCCACCGTGGAGCGATATCCCGCGGGAGGATGAACCGCGACCTGCCAATGGACACCATTCGTTGTAAAGGCCGCGGAACTGGTTCCGTTTTGCGGCTGGGCGTAATCTCCGCCAACGACTACTCCGCTGGTCGTGTCGTGAAATGCGACCGCGAAAATTCCAGCGGAATCCTTCGTTCCGAGAGGCAGTGCGCGCACCTGGACGCATCCATTCGCCGCAGAATTATTTGCTGATTCGGAGATCAATTCCAGGGGTGCCAATTCGAACCCATACAGCCACCCGCCGCTGGTACCGAACCATATCTGATGGTTGGTTCCCGTCCCCGGCGCAGAATTCGCATCCTGCAAGGGCACAATCGCGAGCGATTGGTTGCTGGCGGCGAAGGCTCCTTGCTTCGAATCCATGGTGCGCAAGCAGGGATTGACCTGTCGCGTCCACTGGCCGCCACCGTCATACGTCACATACATGGTGAAGCTTCCCTGCACCGGATCTCCAAGAATGACGCCGAAACGCGTTCCATCAAATCGCAGCGCATCCCAGAAACCATCGGCATCGGGGTTGGTGAACACCAGCGTCCACGTGCGGCAACCGTCATGCGTTGAATACACCCGCGACTGGTTGCCGGGACCGCTCGACATCACCATGGCGTGATCCGCATCCCAGGCCCAAACACTGCGGAAATCCAGCTTCTCCGCCCCGCTAGGAACAGCACAGGACCGCCAATGCTGGCCGCTATCGAGTGTGCTGAGAACTGTCCCGTTGGTCCCGCTGGCCCACGCGATATCGGCGGTCACGGCGTGGATCCCTCGCAAGCCCGCGGTGGTATCGCTGCGTTCTATCTGCCACTGGGCACGCGCCGGCGCAGTCACGCAGACCAACACACCCAACACGAATGCAGACGAATTTCTCCGTAAGAATGCAGACCGCAAGCCATCACTCCAGACTGATCAATTCGCCGCTAAATAGGTGCCATTCCATTGACCACCGCAACTCCAGGAGGGGGTCGAAAGGAGAACGTATCGGCAGCAAGCGGCGGATTGGAGACTTCATCGACGAGATGAAACTCTGTGGTCGCGCCATCCGTCTCTTTCCACTCGATGGCATCGATCCTGCCCTTCGCGGTCACCGTCAGCGTGACTTCCGCCACCTTCTGCTCCATGCCCTTGGGAACTCCGCGCAAACGAAATTTCGCTCCCTCGGGAGTCAGCGTTACATCGGTCAGTTCTTTTTCTATGCGTGTATGGCCTAACAAGAAGCGCAGCGGCGAACGAAAGTCTTGCAGTTGCTTGGCCGGGTAGCGCTCCGCCTGCGCATCACCCGGTGTGTAGGAGTAGCCGTACTTTTCATCGATGACAAAAACCTTGCCCGCAGGACTGGAATAATCCCACCGCATGCGACCGGGCTTTTCCATCAGCAACGTCCCCGTCTCGGTGCGTTTCATTCCCATCCCTTGATAGGTTTCTGTGAATTGGACGCGGAGCGAGTGCAGTCGGTTATAGTGCTGGTCCACTTGCTTCGATATTTCTGCAACGCCAGACGTGGTCGAAGGTATAGGAGTCGCGCTAGCGCACCAGGCCGGGGGCGCAGAAACAAAACACGCCAACAACATTGCTGCCAGGCAATGGTTCGATCGCGTCTTAAAGAAATTAAGCAGATTCATTCTGAATGACGGTCGCCGCGGCGACCAGAGTGAAGAATCCAGACAACGTTCGCATCGACTTTTAACGCCAGCACCCTCTAGATTCTTCGCTGCGCTCAGAATGGCGAATCGATAGGTGAATGTCTCCGTTTACGAAATTGGCTGCGTGCAATTCGTGCCGCCCGCTGGATCTGCCTTGATTTCGCCCGTTTGGTCCATGCAGAACCCTCGATGTCCGGTCTTGCCGACCGATTGCGGAACCGCCGTCACCTCAAACGAGGTGTAGACATCCTTATTATTCACATTCACGTGAGTGCAGTTGGTGATCGCGAACAGGTAGCCGCTTTTATAGCCGGCGGCCAGGTCCGACGGAATCAGCTGAGCCGCCTGGGCACTCGGCGCTCCCGTCTTGGGATCGCCACCTAGTTGCGATAAACTGCAGGAAAATCCATTTGCCGGATAATCGGTCTGATATTGGATTTCTGCGCTGTTCAACGTATGCAATTCTTCCATGGCCGCGGTCTCGTTGGCCTGGCTGCGCATGTTCATATAGTTGGGAATCGCCACAGCCATCAAAATCAAAATGACCGACATGACGATCAGCAACTCCATCAAGGTAAATCCAGCTTGACGCAGCTGCTGCCTGGTACTCAGAAGCACTTCATTTTTCATTTTCAACACCCTGCATTGGAACGCAATGCGAATATACCCATACTGTATCAGCAGGCAAGGTGTTCGCGCGTGATCTTCAGGCCATTCAGGTTGCCTAGCATGGCAACTGCAACCGACTCAGGAACAAATAGTTGTTCGGCCATCCGCATCAGGTCCGCGCTTGTCACCTGGCCCACCTGTTCCAGAATCTCCGGAACTGCGTAGAAGCGTTTGAAATACATTTCCTGACGCGCCAGGTTCGACATCAACGCGCCAGAGCTTTCCAAGCTCATCAAGATGTTCCCCTTGAGCTGGTCCTTGGCACGCTGCAATTCCTCTTCCGGAACCAGATCATCTTTCAGACGCCGGAACTCATCCACCGTTAGCCGAATTACTTGCTCGGCATTCTGCGCAGATGTCCCTGCGTACACGCAGAGTGAACCAGTATCGCGGAAGGAATTCACTTCGCTGAAGATGGAATAGGCCAGCCCACGATCTTCGCGGACGTTCTGGAACAGGCGAGAACTCATGCCGCCGCCGAGGATTGTATTCAGCAGCGCAACGGTATAACGCTGCTCATCATTCACGGCCGGAGCCGGTACACCCAGGCACAGCTGCAGTTGCTCCAGCGACTTTTTCTGCTTGGAAACAATCCGCGCATGCACCTTTGGTGTGGCTGCAAACGGGAGAACCAGCTCGCTGCCCGCGGAGGCAGGACCCGGCAGGTGCGCCAGTTTCTCCGCGACTAAGTCACAAACGCATCGTGATCCAGATTCCCCGCAGCAGAGAAGATCATGTTCTTGCCCTGGAAGCGCCCGCCGTAGAAGTCGAACAGCGTTCCCTGATCGAACCGTTTCACGGTGTCACGTGTGCCCAGGATCGGCTTGCCCAACGGATGATCTTTCCAGAAGCTCTGGGTAAAAATTTCATGCACCAGCATGTCTGGGTTATCTTCATCCATCTTGATTTCTTCCAGGATGACTTTGCATTCCCGGCCAATATCGTCGGGAGCGAAGACGGGCTGCGTGACAAGGTCCGTCAGCACATCCAGCGCCTTCGGCACATGCTCGTCCAGCACCTTGATGTTGAAGCAGATCGTCTCTTTGCTGGTGAAGGCGTCCAGTTTGCCACCAATGGCGTCAACTTCTCTCGCGATGTTCTGCGCTGAGCGGGACTTGGTCCCTTTGAACACCATGTGCTCAACAAAGTGAGAGACACCGTTGATCTCCGGCAATTCGTCGCGCGAACCTGTCTTGACCCCACACCCATGGAGACGGAACGAACGTGTTCCATTCTCTCGGTGAGGATCACCAGGCCGTTGGATATTCTGTTCGGCGAATGTTGCGACTCTGAGCGCTGTCAGGCGAACTCCCCAGGGAGCTGAAATGCGTAGTATCCTGCGGACTATCGATCGTAATCATCTGAGTATAATTTTTTCACATACTAGGGAGGAGTGCGGTCGAGCCCAAAAGCGGCTAAGGCTCAACTAGTTATCCACATTAGATGCAAAGTTTTCCACATTACGACCCAGATCGACCAAAGAATCCTGTAAATTCTACACAGTCTCTTTTTTCTCTATCATTACAACAACTTATAGAGATTATCGAAGGTGTAGGTTTAGAGCGCTATCGCGCCCAGCAGCTTTGGCACGCACTTTATCAACAGCGCGTCGCCTCCCTGGACGAGATCACATCTCTGCCAAAATCGGTGCGTGAATTGCTGCGGCAAGCGGGATTCGAAGTGGGGATGCCGCACATCGCACAAGCCTTCGTCTCGACCGACGGCACCGAGCGATACCTGGTCGCATGCAGCGACGGTGAGACCGTCGAGACTGTCTGGATGCCGAACGGGGATGATGGCGAGCTGGGCGATGGGGTCGGACGCGGCTACCGAGGAAGCTAAGGCTGGCTCGACAGCGGACAGCGTTTCGACAGCCTCGGCAGTTCCCTATCGTCGCGCCACGATTTGTGTTTCAAGCCAGGTCGGGTGCGCGGTGAATTGCCAGTTTTGTCTCACCGCCAAGCTGGGAGTGAAGCGCAACCTGACCGCAGGAGAAATTGCCGGCCAAGTCGCGGCAGTCTTGAATCGCCACCAGGTCCGGATCGGCCGAGATCGCATCAACCTGGTCTTTATGGGGATGGGCGAACCCTTCCTGAATTACGACAAT